>JBCCRO010000038.1:0-55780 GCA_039201605.1 Actinomycetota bacterium | reverse complement strand
CGGATTCGGGCCGAGGTTGACGCGTCTCGGACCGTCCGCCTCCGGCTCGCCGGTCGTCAGCGGCCTGGTCCGCATCGAGCGGGCCTCGTCTAGGTCGAGCGGGGTGCGGTCGGGGTGAAGGTGGCCGGCAGGTGCTTGACGCCGTGGATGAAGCTCGACTGCAGCAGGTCGGGCGGCCCGCTGGCGGTGATGTCGGGCACCCGCTGGAACAGCTCCCGGAACATCACCAGGATCTCCCGTCGGGCCAGGTGGGCACCGAGGCAGAAGTGCGGTCCCGGTCCGCCGAAGCCGGCATGGGGGTTCGGGTCGCGCAACACGTCGAAGCGGAGCGGATCCTCGAACACGTCGGGGTCCCGATTGCCGGCGAGGTAGAACATCGTCACCTTCTCGCCGGCGGCGATCTCCTGGCCCCCGATCTCGGTGTCGCGGGTTGTCGTCCGCCGCATGTAGGTGACCGGGCTGGCCATCCGCACGATCTCCTCGACCGCAGTGGGAGCCACCCCCTCGAAGTCGTCGGCCCAGATCGCCCGCTGGTCGGGGTTGTCGGTGAGGTAGGTCAGGCCCCAGCTGATGGCGTTGCGGGTGGTCTCGTTGCCGGCCACGGTGAGCAGCACGAAGAAGCTGGCGATGTCGGCGTCGGTCAGCTTGTCGCCCTCGATCTCGGCGTTGACCAGCTTGGTCGTGAGGTCTTCGCCGTCGCCGCCCTTCTTGGCCGCGGCGACCTCGTTCATGATGGCGGCCAGGTTGCCGCCGGCGGTGAGGAGGGCGAGCAGCGGGTCCTCGGCCTCCTTGCGGTACTCGGGGTCGCCGATGCCGAGGATGACGTTCGTGTTGTCGAACACGTCCTGGTAGTGCGACTCGGGGATCCCCATGAGGTCACACACGATCCGCAGGGGTAGTGCAGCCGCCACGTCGACCACGAAGTCGATCTCGCCCCGCTCGCATACGTCGTCCACGATCTGGGCCGCCGTCTCCTGTACGCCGTCCTCGAGCTGGCGCAGCATCCGAGGGGTGAAGCCCTTGGCCACCAGGCGTCGCAGGCGATTGTGTCGCGGATCGTCCATGGCGATCATCGACGAGAAGAACTCGTTGAACTCCGGCGGCTGGTCGAGCAGCGTGATCCCCGAGGCTGAGGAGAAGGTCTCCGGGTTCTTCGACACGTGGAGGATGTCGGCGTGACGGGTGAGCGCCCACGATCCCGGCCCCCGGGGGATCGGGACCTCCGCCCCCGGATCGGGCTCGGGAAGAAACGTGACGGGGTGGTTCCGGCGCAGCATGTCGAGGTCGGCGTTGATCTCGCCCTCGGGGCGAAGCCAGAACGTGTCGATGAGCAGGTTCGGCAGCTCGAGACTGGTGTCGGTCATGGCCCACCCTAGCTTTTGTCACGTTTTGAGAGCCATCTGACCCCGGTCTAGTCAGGTGGCTACGCCGTCCCAGAAGCCGGTGAGGATCGCCGCTCCCAACTCCGGCTGCTGGATCATCCACCAGTGGCCCACCCCGTCGACGGCGGTGACACTGGCCCCGGCCCGCTCGGCCATCTGGCGAGCCATCTCCTCGGTGCCGACGTAGGTGTCCTCGCGGGCCACGATGGCCAGGCCGGGTCGGGCGGCGGCGGCGGGCAGGTCGGCACCGGCCTCGCTCAGCACCGGCTGGGCGGCATCGCGGTAGAGCCCGAGGATGCAGAGGGCCATCGTCTCGTCGGTGGCGGCGGCCAGATCGAGGGCGATGCCGGTCGGCATGCCCAGCCCCTCGTAGGCACCGATCCGGTCGGGGAGGGGAGCGCCGGCCATGGCCGCCACCGCCTCCTCGCCCACCCCCGGCTGCTGCCAGATCTGGGCCATGTCATGCCACTCGTAGTCGGGGTGGAAGATGCCGATGATGTCGGTGGTCCACGTCCGGAGCAGGTCGGGCCTGCTCATCGCCACCGCCATCGCGTGACCACCGCCCCAGTCGTGGCCGACGAGGTCGACCGGTTCACCGATCGCCGTCAGCTCCAACACCAGCCAGTCGGCGTACTCGGCCCGGGTGGCACCCCACCCCTCGGGCGTCGGGGCCCCGAACCCGGGCGGCGACAGGGTGATGACGTCGGTGCGGTCGAGGGCGTCGATCAGCGGGCCCCAGATGGCGGCGGTCTCGGGGTTGCCGTGGACGAGGACGGCGGGCATCAGATGCGCTCCAGTTCCGCACCGTCGAACAGGGGGGTGATGCCGTGGGCGGCGACGTCGGCGTCCATCGCCTCGGCGGTCGGACGGTGCAGGTCGACCTCGGCGGCATCGATGGCGGTCTCCAGCAGCCGGGCGTCGCTGGAGGTGTTGAGGAAGTACGACGAGTCGGCCAACACGTGCTGCACGGCCCGAGCGATGGCCCCCGGGTCGGTCAAGGGCTCGTACCAGGAGAACCGGCGCTCGGGCTGGTCGCCCCACCGGCCCCGGGCCAGGTACTTGATGGTCTGCATGGCGACATCGCGCTCGGTGCACAGGGCGGTGAGGGCTTCGACGTCGGCCCGGTAGGCGTCGTTGGCCAGCAGGGTGTGGTTGTAGGGGAAGAGCACCGAGTCGAAGGGGAAGGCCTCCAGGCTCCGCCGGTGCATGGCCGGGATCCGCAGCCCGTGCCCGGTCACCCCGATGAACCGGCACAGCCCTTCGTCCCGGGCGCCGATCAGCGCCTCGACCGCGCCGCCGGTGCCGAACGCCGTCGCCCAGTCGTCCTCCTCGACGAGGTTGTGCAGCTGGATCAGGTCGACCTGGTCGACGCCCAGCCGCTCCAGGCTCAGCTCGAGCTGGGCCCGGGCCTCCGGCCCGGCTCGCTCGCCGGTCTTGGTGGCGAGGAACACCTCGCCGCGGTGATCGGCCAGCCACGGCCGCAATCGCAGCTCGGACTCGCCGTAGCTGGCGGCGGTGTCGATGTGGTTTATGCCGCGGCGGCGGACGATGTCGAGGGTGGCGGCCGCCCGCTCGGGGCTCATCGCCCCCAGGGCGGCGGCGCCGAAGATCACCCGAGTGCTCGCGTGGCCGGTTGCGCCGAAGGGATGGGTGGGGAGCATGGCCGCATGCTAGGCCCGGCACCACGGTCGGCGCCCGCTGGGGAACCAGGGCCGACTGTGCGAGCATTGGGCGATGTCCCAACCGGAGACGACCATGGCCGCCGAGGTGGTGTCGGCCCTCGACGTGGCGGTGCAGGACGCCCGGGCCACCTACGCCGCCGCCCGCCCGGTCAGCGCCGCCCAGGCTGCAGCCGCCGCCAAGGTGCTGCCCGCCGGCTCAACCCGATCGGTGCTCGACTTCGAGCCGTTCCCCTTCCGGGTGGCCGCCGCATCGGGCGCCCGGCTGCACGACGTCGACGGCTTCACCTACGTCGACCTGCTCGGCGACTACACCGCCGGGCTCCTGGGTCACGATCCGCCGGAGGTGGCGGCCGCCGTCGAGGAGACCCTGGCCCGGGGCTGGGCCGTCGGCGCCATCGGCGACGGTGAGCACCGGCTGGCCGAGCTGCTGTGTGAGCGCTTCCCGTCGGTCGACCAGATCCGCTTCACCAACTCCGGCACCGAGGCCAACCTGATGGCGATCCAGCTGGCCCGTTTCGTAACCGGCCGCCGTCGGGTGCTGGTGTGCCAAGGCGGCTATCACGGTGGGCTGCTCTACTTCGGGTCCGGCGGGTCGGCGCTGCAGATGCCGTTCGACTTCGCCATGGCCACCTACAACGACCTCGCCTCGGTGGCCGCCCACTTCGCCGACCCCGACGACCTCCCGGCGTGCGTGCTGCTGGAGCCGATGATGGGGGCCGGCGGCGTCATCCGGGCCACGGAGGAGTTCCTGACCGGGGTGCGGCGGCTGTGCACCGAGCACGGGACCCGGTTGATCTTCGACGAGGTGATGACCTCGCGCATGTCGACCGGTGGGGCCCAGCTCCGGCTCGGCGTCACCCCCGACCTGACCACCCTCGGCAAGTACCTGGGAGGCGGGCTCACGTTCGGCGCCTTCGGGGGATCGGCCGACGACATGGGTGCCTTCGACCCCGCTCGGGGCGGTGCGCTGACCCACGGCGGCACGTTCAACAACAACGCCTTCACCATGCGGGCCGGTGCCGCCGCCGTCGAGCACGTGCTGACGGCCGAGGCCCTCGATGCGCTGTTCGCCCGAGGCGAGGCGTTGCGGGCGCGACTGGTGGCCGTCATCGGCGATCGGCCGCTCACCGTCACCGGGTGGGGCTCGATGGTCGGCGTGCACGCCATGGCGCCCCCCGTGCGTCGTCCCGAGGATCTGGTGGCCGCCGACCCCGCCGTGGCCGAGCTGGTGTTCCACGGGCTCCTGGCCGAGGGCTTCTACATGGCCAAGCGGGGCCTCATCGCCCTCTCGCTGGCCCTCGACGACGACGATCTCGACGCCTTTGTGACAGCGTTCACAAGGGTGATCGACGACCTTACCCACAGGTCACTTCTCCCTTCCGAGCCGTAGGCCGCCTGACCTGGACAAACGTCTAGCGGCGGTGGGCAATTCGGCTGCGATTCGCTGGGTTGCGGTCGTTTCCCGATACGCTCGGTAGCTGCCGCTTCCCAGGTGATCTCACCCGGGCGGTCGGTGCAGTCGCCGGAGTTACAACACAGGGAGCTCGAAATGGCCAAACAACGATCGAGCTTCGCGAAACTGCAGCGGGACAAGGCCAAGAAGGAACGGGCCGCAATGAAGCGGGCCAATCGCCAAGCCAAGAAGGCTGAGGCGGAAGCCGAAGAGGCCGTCGACAGTGAATCGCTTCTCGAGGGAGAGGGCGAGCTGTCCGCCCCCGAGCTGCTGGCCCTCATCGAGGATCTGCACAAGCGTCGCGAAGCAGGCACCATCAGCCTGGAAGACTTCGAAGAAGCGAAGGTCGACCTGTTCGCTCGGCTCCCCGTCGACTGACGGGGGATCTCGCCCGAACGCTTCTCGAAGCAACCACAACCGTCACAGTCGGTGCTGCGGGCTCCACCCGTTGGCTACCCTCACCAGTTGTGGCCGATGATCTGAACGTCAGCGAACGGTGGCGCATGTGGCGCGGTCGAACCGATATCGCCGAGTACAACGCCCGCTGGGACCGCCTGGCCGCCGACGGGCAGAAGGTCCACGGCGAGGCCGACCTGGTCGATACGTTCACCCCGCTGTCGGTGCTCGACGCGGGCTGTGGCACCGGGCGCGTCGCCGTCGAACTGGCGGCGCGCGGTCGGCGGGTGGTCGGGGTCGACAACGACGCCGACATGCTCGACCTGGCCCGGGCGAAGTCCGACGACGTGCGCTGGGTCCTCGCCGACCTGGCCACCGTCGAGCTGGACGCCACCTTCGACGTGATCGTGATGGCCGGCGACGTCCTCAACTACGTGCGGGCCGGCGACGAGTCGCGGGTGGTGATGAACCTCGCCGCCCACCTGGAGCCGTCGGGCCGCGTGGTGTGCGGCGGCAGCGTGGTCGAGTCGGCCCACGTCCGCCACTACGACAATTGGTGTCGATCGGCGGGCCTGGAGCTCGAGGTCCGGTACGCCTCCTGGGACAGGATCCCCTACGACCGGCCCGGCAGCTATCACGTGTCGGTCCACCGGCGCCGCTGACCGACCACCACCGAGCCGTCCGTTCTCGCCGGGCGCGTCGACTCAAACCGTCGAACCCTCGCCGTCGAGTCGAGCTACTCGAGCGAATCGAGCAGAGGCTCCACGGCCTCGACGTAGTCGACCAGTCGACCGGCCAACTCGAAGGCCAGGTCGGGGTCGTCCAGGTCTTCGCCGGGCCACACCTCGGACAGCCGGGCCCAGTTGTCGTTGCCGATGAAGGGGCCGAGCTCCGCCTCCTCGCCGAGGGTCGAGGTCCACGTCGAGCGATGGTGATCGAGATGATCGACGACGGCCCGGTTCCGTCGGTCGTCGCCGTGCTCGGCGTGGAAGCCGACCTCGATGGCGGCCAACCCCTCGGCCGGTGGCCGATCGAGGAGGCGGGCGGGCAGCACCTGGGCCTCGTAGTGGAAGCGGGTCGGCTTCTCCGGCCCGAACCACACCTTCACCCCGCGCCGATGCGACCGGAACCGCACGCCGACGGCGGCGGTGTCGCCGCCGCCCGGTCGTTCGGCCGCCATGGCCCGCACCAGCTCGCCCGCATGCTCGAAGAGGTGGAGCTCCATCGCCGCCAGCCTAGGAGACGCACCCCCCGTCCCGGAACGGACACGCCTCTCGGCCCGACCCGGCGAGGATCAGGGGGCGGGGGAGGAGCGCAGTTCGTTCAGGGCCCGCCGCACCCGCTTGGGACTGATCCGCTCCTTGGTGCCGAGGCTCTGGGCGAACAGGCCGACCCGCAACTCCTCCAGCATCCACACGATCGGCTCGATACCGGGGTCGCCGGGGCGGGAGGCGGCCAGCTCGGCCAGCTCGTTGTCGAGTCGGCGGCAGGTGGCCAGCAATTCCAGATCGCGCTGAGGATTGCCGGTGAGGCCGTCGAGGCGGCGGACGACGGCCTGCAGGTAGCGGGCGATGTCGGGTAGCCGACCGAGGCCGACGCCGGTGACGAAACCCGGGTAGGTGAGGCGGGCCAACTGGGCCCGGACGTCGTCGACCGACACCGTGTAGCTGGTCGACGAGAGGTGGTCGAGCTTGGTGGCTATCTCGCCCAGCAACTCGAGGATTCGACCCACCTCGTCGGCGGCGTCGGCCAGCAGGGTCGGCAGCTGGTCGCCGGCCGCCGTCACCAGCCGCTCGAAGGCGTCCTCGGTCCAGACGGGGCCGCCGACGCCCTCGATCACGTCGTCGAGGGCGGCCGAGATGATGTCGTTGTACCACTCGGCTTTGGACTGCACGTGGCCCTTGAGCAGATTGAGTTTGGTGTCGTTGTCGAGCAGGCGATCGACCTGACGCACCGGCGACGACAGGTTGAGTCGGAGCAGGCGACGACACCCGGGCCAGTGGGCGTCCTGCTGTTCGTCGGCGTCGGGGTGGAGGCGGATGGCGACGGTGTCGCCCTCGTCGACCAGCGACGGGAAGGCCTTGATCTGGCCGGTGTCGACCATCTGGGGGAGGGTGCCGAAATCCCAGCGGGTCAGGCCGTCGCGCTCCCAGTCGTTGTCCTCGGCGGCGAGGACCGACAGCGTGGTGCGGACCTGCTGTTCCAGGTAGGCCCGCAGCTCGGGGATGTCCTTGCCCTCGGCCAGCAACTCGTAGTCGGCATTGATCACCCGGAATGTGGGGAACAGATGGCTCGGCACGCGGTCGAGGTCGAAGTCCTCGCGGTCGATCACCACCCCGGCCCGACGGCCCAGGCGCAAGGCCAACACGTCGAGGAGGGGACCCTCCGTGGGGTCGAGGGTCAACAGCAGCCTGTCGACCGTCTCGGTGATCGGGGTGAACAGCCGCCGATGCACCTTGGGCAGCGAGCGGATCAGGGCGCTGTACAGCTCGGGCCGGAAGCCGGGCACCGACCAGGTGAAGGGATCGGGGTCGAGCTGGTTGAGCACCTCCACCGGCACCAGCACGCTCACCCCGTCGAGGGGGCTGGCGGGGTCGAACTCGTAGGCCAGTTCGAGGTCGAGGCCGTCCTGGAGCCAGGCGTCGGGGAAGGCGTCGTCGTCGACGGTGTCGGCCTCGGGGTTGAGCAGGTCGTCCGTGGTCAGCTCCAGCCGGCGTCGCTGCTCGCCCGAGCGCTTCTTCCACCAGCGACGGAAGTGGGCGGTGCTGACGATGTCGTCGGGAAGGCGCTGGTCGTAGAAGTCGTGGATGACCTTGGCCTCGACCAGCAGGTCCCGGCGGCGGTTGCGGGCCTCCAGTGCCTGGACCTCGGCGATCAGGCCCTTGTTGTGTCCGACGAAGGCGAAATCGGCGTCCCATTCGCCCTCGACCAGGGCGTGGTGGATGAACAGCTCGCGGGCAAGGGCGGGGTCGACCTGGGCCAGTTGGCGGGTGCGGTTGGCCACCAGGGTCAACCCGAAGAGGGTCACCCGCTCGCTGACCGACGCCGAGCCCCGTTTGGCGTCCCACCACGGCTCGCCGTAGCCGTAGGAGGCGAGGTGTCCGGCCACGTCCTCGACCCAGTCGGGCTGGATGCCGGCGGCCACCCGCCCCCAGAGACGACTGGTCTCCACCAGCTCGGCCGCCATGACCCACTCGGGGGCGTTGCGGGTGAGGGCCGAGCCGGGGGCGATGGCGAAGCGACTGTTGCGAGCGCCGATGAACTCGGTGCGGGGGCGGCGGCGGTTGCCGTCGCGGGCCTGTCGGTTGCGGGCCTTGGCGTCGGTGTCCTTGACCTGCTTCACCCCGATATGGGAGAGCAGTCCGGCCAGGATCGACCGGTGGATGTCGTCGCGGCGCTCCCGGCCTCCCCATCGGTCGGGCCCGTCGACGGCGTCGCCCCGATCGGGCAGGTACCGGGCCTGGATCCGGTCGGCCCGCGAGCTCCCGCCACCGCCGCTTGTCCTTCCGGCCCGGTCCCGGCCCCGGCCCCGACCCGAGGGGCCGCTGCGGCTGCGGAACTTCAGCTCCCGGGTGACCTGTCGCAACTGGGTGTGAATGTCCTGCCATTCGATGACGCGGTTGTAGTTGAGGAACTCGCGACGGCAGAGACGGCGGAACTGGTTGCGGGACCGCTCCCGGCGAGCGGTGGCCAGGTAGTCCCACAGGTTGAGGTAGGAGAGGAAGTCCGACTCGGGGTCGGCGAAGCGGCGGTGCGACTCGTCGGCCCGCTGCTGGTTGTCCGACGGGCGCTCCCGGGGATCCTGCACGGAGAGCCCGGCCACGATCACCATGGCTTCGTCGAGCACCGAGTTCTCGTCGGCTTCGACCAGCATCCGGCCGTAGCGGGGGTCGACCGGGAGCTTGGCCACCTCCCGACCGATCGGGGTCAGCCACCTCTTCGTGGCCACGTGGTCGGGGTCGAGGGCGTCGAGTTCGGTGAGGAGGTCGATGCCGTCGCGGATGCTGCGGTGCTCGGGCGGATCGACGAAGGGGAACTCCTCGACCCGGCCAAGGCCGAGGGACGCCATCCGGAGGATGACCGAGGCCAGGTTGGTGCGCTGGATCTCGGGCTCGGTGAACTCGGGGCGGGCGTCGTAGTCGTCCTCGGCGTAGAGGCGGATGCAGATGCCGGGGGCGATACGGCCGCAGCGTCCGGCCCGCTGATCGGCCGAGGCCTGCGAGACCGGCTCGATCGGAAGGCGCTGCACCTTGGTGCGGTGGCTGTAGCGGGAGATGCGGGCGGTGCCGACGTCGACCACCGAGCGGATCCCGGGTACGGTCACCGAGGTCTCGGCCACGTTGGTGGCGATCACCACCCGCCGCTTGTCGTGGGCGGCGAACACCCGGTGCTGCTCGGCCGCCGACAGCCGGGCGTAGAGGGGCAGGATCTCGGCCCCCGGCAGCTTGAGGTCGGCCACCGCCTCGGCGGCGTCGCGGATCTCCCGTTCGCCGGAGCAGAAGACGAGCACGTCGCCCTCGTCGGCCCGCCACAGGTGGCTGACGGCGTCGGTGATCCCGTCGTTGACGTCGATCGGCTCCCGGCCGTCGCTGCCGTCGATCGGGCGGTACTGGACCTCGACCGGGTAGGTGCGGCCCGACACCTCGATCACGGGGGCGTCGTCGAAGTGTTCGGCGAAGCGGGCCGTGTCGATGGTGGCGGAGGTGATGATCACCTTGAGGTCGGGTCGGCGGGGGAGGAGCTGCTTGAGGTAGCCGAGGATGAAGTCGATGTTGAGGCTCCGCTCGTGGGCCTCGTCGATGATGATCGTGTCGTACCGCTTCAGGTTGCGGTCGCGGGGGATCTCGGCCAGCAGGATGCCGTCGGTCATCAGCTTCACCCGGGTGTCGGGCCCGACCCGGTCGTTGAAGCGGACGGTGTAGCCGACGGTGTCGCCGAGCGAGGTGTCGAGCTCGGACGCCACCCGCTCGGCGATGGCTCGGGCGGCGATGCGGCGGGGCTGGGTGTGGCCGATGAAGGCGTTGACCCCGCGCCCGAGCTCCAGGCACAGCTTGGGGAGCTGTGTGCTCTTGCCCGATCCGGTCTCGCCCGCCACGACGACGACCTGGTTGGCCTCGATCGTGGCCAGCAGCTCGTCTCGCCGTTCGCTGATGGGCAGCTCGGCCGGATAGGTGATGGCGAGATCGGAGGTCATGGGCCGGGCGGGGACGCAGGGGGACGGACGGGAGGCGTCCGTCCAGGATATTCGCTCCGGGCCGATCGGCCCTGGTCGTTTCGACGGTGGATCGGCCGGTGGCGTCGTGTCGAGGGGAAGCGGCGGTGGCAGCACTACGTTGGGCGCCATGTCTGGAGTGCTGGTGGTGACCGGAGGCAGTCGAGGGATCGGGGCGGCCACGGCGGTGAAGGCCGCCGGCCGGGGCTACGACGTGGCCCTCAACTACCGGTCGAACGCGGCGGCGGCGGCCGAGGTGACGGCGGCGGTGGAGGCCGCCGGTCGCAAGGCGATCGCCGTCGCCGGCGACGTGGCCGACGAGGGCGATGTCCTCACCCTCTTCGGGCGGGCCGGGGCCGAGCTCGGTCCGATCACGGCCGTGGTCAACAACGCCGGCATCCTCCACGAGCAGGCCCGCCTCGATACGTTCTCCAAGGCACGGCTCGACGAGGTGATGGCGGTCAACGTGGTCGGCGCCTTCCTGGTGGCCCGGGAGGCGGTGCGGGCGATGTCGACGGCGCACGGCGGAGCGGGAGGGGCCATGGTCAACGTCGGCTCGGCCGCCTCGTACCTGGGCAGCCCCAACGAGTTCATCGACTACGCCGCCACCAAGGGGGCGATCGACACGATGACCATCGGCCTGGCCCGGGAGGTGGCGACCGAGGGGGTGCGGGTCAACTGCGTTCGTCCGGGCTTGATCCACACCGACATCCACGCGCTCAGCGGGGAGGAGGCCCGGGTCGAGCGGTTGGCGCCCAACGTGCCCATGCAGCGGGGCGGCGACGCCGACGAGGTGGCCGACGCCATCCTGTACCTGCTGTCGGACGAGGCCGGCTACGTCACCGGGAGCCTGCTCAACGTCAGCGGCGGCCGGTGAGTTCGCCGCCACCGTCCACCCCGCCGTCGCCCACCCCGCCGTCGTCCACCCCGCCGTCGTCCACCCCGCCGTCGTCCACCCCTGTCGCCGCCGGTGCCGGCTTGGTGGATGCGGCGGGCTGGCGGTCAACGCCTCGTCGGGTGGGGATCGAGCTGGAGTTGTTGGCCCCGCCCCGGCGGAGCCGTCGGCGCCTGGCCGATGAGATCGCCGGCAAGATCGGTGGGCGGGTGGCGATGAACTGGCACTACGACAGCGACCGCAGCCAACACCCCGAGTTCGGGTCGTTCGCCTACCTCACCCCGGCCTTCGACGTGATCGGGCGGCACGGTCGGGCGTTCGTCCGCTTGGCCGACGACGCCACCATCGTCACCGATCTCGATCGGACCGCCCCCGGGGCCCAGGGATGGCGGCGGCTCCTGGCCGGAGACCGGGAGTGGCTCAACCGCCTGAAGCCCTACCTCGCCCCGTTGGCCGATCTCGACGAGAGGGTGGCCGAGGCGGCGGCGGCCCTCGACCTGCGGGTGGAGCCCCGCGGCCGTCGGCTGTGTCTGCTCGACGGTGACGGTGGGTTGGTGGCCGAGGTCGCCGGGGTGACGGGGGAGCGGCCCCGGGTGGCGGAGGCGATCTCGCCGCCGCTGACGAGCGGGGTGGAGACGTGGGTGGAGCTGGTGATCGGTACCGCCGACGAGCTGGATTTCGGACTGCCGATCGAGGGCGCGACGCATCTCCACTACGACGCCGAGCCGTTCCGGACACCGGCGGCGTTCCGTCGACTGGTGCTCGCCTTCAGCGGTGATCTGGCCGACGTCCGCAGGCGGTTCGCGTCGAACACCAACTGTCGAGGTATCGGCCCGCTCGACCCGGCGCTTGCCGCCGTGGTCCAGGCCGACGACTACGACGGGCTGTCGTGGGAGGAGGTGCGGCAGCGGTGCCGGGCCACCGGCGTGGTGACCAAGTACTGCGATGTCAACCTGCAGCACATCCTGGCCGACGTGCCCCGGATCGACACGGTCGAGTTCCGCATGCTGCCCGCCACGCTCGATCCGGCGCAGTTCGCCCACCTCCATGGTGAGGTCGAGGCCCTGATCGACTCGATCGTGGCGCCCGACTGATTCCGTTGAAGTCGAGGAATCGGTCGGTCCGTTCCCTCGGTGCCGTCGACCCCGGCGCACAACCGACCGTGGGGAGGCGGGTCAGACCTCGTCGAGCCAGACCGGGGCCCGGTCGAGTAGGAACTCGCTGACGGCGTAGCAGCGGTCGAACACCTCGCACAGGTTCTCCCGGTGCATGAAGAGATCGTCGAGTCGGAGATCGATGCGGGCCCCGATCATCAGCGACCGCTCGGGGGCGTCGATGACGTCATGGGTGGAATCGATGGCCTGGACCTTGAGCGGTAGGTCGGAGCCCCCGATGCCGGCCAGATCGGTGGCGAGGACGAGGAGATCCGGTGCGTCGCGCAGCGGGGGGAGGGCCCAGTTGAAGATGAGGGGCAACGAGAAGCCGGTGGGAGGCTCGGCGTCCTCGGGGAGGGCCAGCATCTGGTCTTCGAACGAGATCAGGGTGCGGGGATCGAGCTCGATGGCGAGGTGGAGATCGAGCGGGCCGCCGCAGGCACGCTCGGGGTGGAGGTCGACTTCCCAGGTCTGGCGCATGGAATACGTCTCGACGAAGTGGCGTTCATCGTGCACGTGAAATCCGTGATCGGCCGCGTGGTCCTTCAGCTCGGTCACGTAACCGGGAACATCGATAATGGCCAAGGTTCGTCTCTCCTCTCCCCATAGCCTGCCAGAACCATACGACAATGAGACGGCTGGAGCCGTCGCCCGAGGTGGGTGCGACAAAACGTGAAACCGCAGAAGATCCTCACCGTGTTCGACGATCTGGTGGCGGAGACGGCGGAGGTGCTCTCGACGTTGGCCGACTGGGGGCACTCGGGTGTTCGCCCTGATCAGTACAACCATGACGTGGTGGCCGACGAGGTGATGCTGCGGGGGTTGCACAAGGCGGGGTTCCAGGTGCTGAGCGAGGAGTCGGGCCTGACGGGGGAGGGCGACGTGATCGTGGTCGTCGACCCGGTCGACGGGTCGACCAATGCCGCCCGGGAGCTGCCGTGGTACGCCGCCAGCCTGTGTGCGGTCGACGCCCAGGGGCCGGTGGTTGCCGATGTGGTCAACTTCGCCACGGGTGACCGGTACCGGGCGGTGCGGGGTCAAGGGGCGGAGTCGGAGCAGCTGCAACTCGGGTCGAGCGGGTGTCGGGTGTTGTCCGAGGCGCTGGTGGCGGTGTCGGGCCTGCCGCCCGAGCACGGCGGCTGGGCCCAGTATCGGTGCTACGGAGCTGCTGCGCTCGACCTCTGCGCCGTGGCCACCGGGTCGTTCGACGCCTACGTCGACGTGGCCCGGGGTTCGCACGTGTGGGACTACCTCGGTGCGCTGTTGGTGTGCCAGGAGGTGGGCGTGCCCGTGGTCGACGGGCTCGGGCGGGATCTGATGATCCTGACCGGGGAGGAGCGATCACCGGTGGCGGCGGCGACCCCGGAACTGCTGGAGCAGGTCTACGCCATGCAGGCCCGCTGGTAGAGGCCCCCACCGGCGGTCCGGCCGTTCGGTCGGCAACGGGTCGTCGACCCGGGCGAGGTGCCGGTAGCCAACCGATGTCGGCCGTTGTCAGGTGTTGACGTCGGCGTCGTCGTCCGCAGAGCCCTCGGTGCAGGTGAGCTCGAACAAGCCGGGCACGGGGTCGGTCTCCTCGGTGTGACGGTCGATCATGCTGGCGCTGGCCGAGACCGTGGGCCCGACGGTCGACCAGTCGATGTCGTCGATGCTCATGAACCACGGGAGCCCCTCGTCGGGGTCGTCGAGGGCGTGCTCGGTGCCGACGGAGAGATCGAGGTTGACGTTGGATGCGGAGACCCAGAAGCGCTGACCTCGGACGAAGCCGTTGCCGGCGGCGGCGAACTGCTCGTCGGACACGAAACAGCTCGTCGGCGTGAAGCTGTAATCGACCCCGTCGACCGACAACATGGCGGTGCCGCTCGTGTCGGGGGTCGAGTCGCTGAGCAGCTCGGACAACAGCCCGATCACGCCGGCTACGGCGAGCACGCCGAGCAGAGCGAGAGCGGCCCGGAAGAGCGGGTGCTGCTCCTGGGGGTGGGGGGCGATGGCAGTCACGGGGCGGGGTTCCTGAGTGGGGTCGACACAGGTTATGCATGGCTGTCCAGCGACCTGTTTGCCATTGGATGACAGAGCAGTTGCAGAACAACCCCGCGCCTCGCCGTCGAGGGCCTGGGTAGACTCCTCCGTCCCGGGCGCTTAGCTCAGCTGGCTAGAGCACCTCCCTTACAAGGAGGGGGTCGGGGGTTCGAGTCCCTCAGCGCCCACGTCTGTCGTTCCCGGTCGAGTATTGTTCAGGGATGGAAAGCGAGTCGTTGGAGCAGATCGCCGAACGGCTGGGCTGGAGCCCAGAGCGACTGGCTGAGGCTCGTGCCCGAGCTGGCGGGGATCGGGTCCCGAATCTGACCGCCCGAGATCAGGCTCGAGCCGAAGCGTTGTCGAGGTCGTTGGATGCGACTCGTCGGGCTCTTGATTCTGCTTCCTGATTTGTGACCCGGCCGAAGTGGCAGGCGCTCCGGGTGGAGCTGAACGAACGAGCGGCGATCTTCTCTGAGGGATTCCCCGGCGTGCTCGAAGCGGCCGGCGCTGAGGCGATCGACTGGTTCACACAGGATGTCGCCCAGGAAGTTCTCTTCACGTTCGCCGGTGCGTGGCCTGCGCTTGGCCGGGATCAGGCCAACGTCGAGCGGCGCTATGTCTATGTTGCGCCAGCGGGCGTTGCGTATCGCTTGCGTGGCATCGAGCTGGCGCCTGGAGCGATCGTGGTCGACGACATCGTCGTGCTGTGACGTTGTTGGGACCCGAACTGGGACCCAACGCGGGCGCAGTTTGACGCACGGCCCTGCGCCGCTTGCAGAGCGCGAAGGCGCCGGAGCGGTCGGAGTGCACGGTCCTGCACGCCCCGGGCGCCCTTACAAGGAGGGGGTCACAGGTTCGAGTCCTGTAGCGCCCACGAACGTTTTCCCTGGTGGGAGTGGTCGGCTTGTTCGGCCACCTGTGCCCCGGCAGCCGGCTGCGGTTCTCGTAGACTTCGACCATGGATCGCATCGCCAAGGTGGTGACGAAGCGCCGTCTTGGCGAGCCGGACACGTCGTGGGTCGACTACTGGCGCATGCGGCCGGTGGCGGAGCGGTTGGCGATGGCGACCGAGTTGAGCTTGGAGTGCGTGGATGAACATCCTGAGCAAGGACTTCGTCGAGTTCATCGAGTCCTGCGTCGCTCGTGAGGTCAAGTTCCTGATCGTCGGCGGCTATGCGCTTGCCGCCCATGGCCACCCTCGGGCCACGAAGGGCCTGGACGTCTGGGTGTGGATTAACGAGGTCAACGCAGAGCGCCTGGTCGACGCACTTGGTGACTTCGGACTCTCGTCAGTCGGCGTGGAACCGTCGGACTTCCTGGAGCCCGAGATCGTAGTGCAGCTCGGCTACCCGCCGGTCCGCATCGACCTCCTCACATCGGCGACCGGTGTGGACTTCGAGGAGTGTTGGGAGCGGAGGATGCTGGTCGCCGTCGGGTCGGTTGAGGCTGGGTTCATCTCGTACGAGGATCTGATCGCCAACAAGCGGGCGAGTGGCCGCGCTCAGGACGCAGTAGACGTCGAGGTGCTCGGAGGCCTCCGGTCAGATCCGCCCGACGGGGTGTGAGAGCTGACCCATCAGGTGCGCAACTCTTTCCCTGGTGAGACTGGTCGGCGTGGCCGGCCAGCCATGGGCTGAGACGGCCACCGCCTCTACGGCCGCCCCTACTGTTCGGGTGTCGGCCTTGAGTGGTCCGTCGGCCCTCGGGCGTCTCGGCGACCTGACATTCGCTTCCCCCTCCCGTGACAGCGTCCGGAGCGGCCGCTGCTGGGGCTCGGTGGGTTAACGCCGCCCCCGTGCGTTGGTTGGTACGGCCATTCCATCCGGCGAGGTCGGGGAAGATGGCGGGTCCCACTGCACGGAGTCGAGAACCGCGGCGTCGGGGATGGCGGTGGCAGCAGAACGCCTCGGCACGGTCGAGTATCTGTTTCGAGGCGGCCAACTCAGCCGTCCCCGCCGGTGATCATCGTCAAGAGGGTCAGATCGGGCGACGGAGGGACGTCTGCCGGTCTGATCTGGGGGCGTACTTTGTGCTCACTGCGAGAGGTCTGAATGCATGCATTGGCAGGTTTCCGTGGGCTACCGGGGGCTGTATGCCGACATCGCAGGTCTCGGCCGATACTTGTGGGAGGGATATTTGTGTCGATGAGATGTAGAGCGATTGGCGCAATGCTGTTTGGCTCTGAACTGCGAGAGAATCAGCGTGCATGGATGGTAAAGATGTCGAAGCTCTCTCTTGCAAGCGGCTGTAAGTGGGCTGGACGTCTTGCTAGCGTGAGGCAACCGCCGAGAGAGTACAGGGATCTGTCGAGTGCGCTTTTGTGCTAGTGGTTCTGGGTTTCAGTGGAGATCAACTGCAGTCCGACGGGCGATGGGCATCGTTGGGCTTACTTGTCTTGTGTGGGTAGCCGCATGTAGCTCTGTGGGCGAGGGGCACGAATCGGCTGACGGACACGAGGTCGACGGGGTCGACGAGGTCGAAGGAGCCGACGAGGTCGAAGGAGCCGACGAGGTCGACGAGATCGAGGCGATCACGTTGGAGGGCGAGAAGCGCACCGAGGTGTATGACCTGCTTGGGTGGAGTCGGCCTGACGGCGAGGCCCTGCAGCGACGTTTGGGTTCAGACATAGAGCGCTCTGCCGCTCGCGAGGACATCCTGGTCACATGTATGGCATCTCAGGGCTTCGAGTACTTTCCCCTTCCCCAGGAGAAGCGCTTCAGTCTCGTTGAAGATCCTGATGCCCCGAGAGGTTCAGATCTCTTCACCGAGAGATATGGCTTCGGCGTTTCGACTCTTGCGTTTCCCCGAGAGGTCGTGGGCCCGCAGGCGATCGGTTTCGATGACGGCTGGATCGAGATTGATGTCCCCGGCTTCGACGAGAATCCGAATGCTGGATACTTCGCTGATCTCGATGAACCCGGCAAGGTGGCCTACGACCGAGCGATCGGCGGCGTCGACGGAGACGGCGGGTGTAGGGGAGAGGCATTCGCTGAGATCCCCGAACCAAGCGCCATCCGATTTGCTCTTTGGAACAACTCGAAGAGCTCAAAGAACGGGTAGCAGCCGATGGGCAATACATCGCCTTGACCGTTGAGATTGACGATTGCATGCGGATCGGTGAGTTCACCTTTGTTGGATACGACGAGATGGAACGCGAGGTGGAGCGGAGACTCATCGATGCGGGTCTGGCGTCCGATGGCGTTAGTGAGCCGGCAGAGCTTGAGCTGGACGTGCTCGAGGGTCGTCTCAGGAATGTGCAGGCGTTTGAACTTCAACTAGCGGCTGAATTTCACCGATGTACTGGCGGATTTGACGGATGGTGTGACCGGGTCGACGAGATCGCAGAAACCTATAGGGCAGAGTTCTTGGGAAGTAGCGCAAATAGTCTAGGCCTCTGAGGGGGCACGAGAGCGTGTGCCGCCGCAGCCTATGAAGGCTACTAAATGGAGCTAGAGAAGCGAAGAAGGTATCAATTGCAGCCTTGATGGCTCTGGTGCTCGCGAATGGGGCGATTGGACGTCGCGAGAGGCTGCTTGGCTGGTGCTCTATGGTCGCTAGGCGTGCTGGATGGTTGGGGTGCCCTGGAGTGGTTGTGGTTGGCAGCGAGTCTGCTGGCCTTGTTGCACCTGTTGGCGTGCGGATTCCTGTTTCACCGTCTCAGTCTCGCGTCGCCGGCCGACTACGAAGAGCTGGGTTCTCCATCGCTGCGCCCGCCTCGGGCGATGTCGATCGGAGATGGCCTCAAGTTGTTCCGCTACATCTGGAGTGGCCGATACAGGAATCCGGGCGATGCCCGACTCGCCCGACTCGGCATCGCTGTCCGGGCCACGAGTGTTCTGGGTCTGCTGGGCGCCTTCACGCTGTGGGGGTGGGTGGCGGTCTCGGTGTTCTCGAGCTGAGGTCGTTGGTGCGCCTACGAACTGCTTCTGGACGGGGCAGCGACCGACTCTTCTGCTCAGCAGCGCCGGCCGAACTCGAGCGCTCCCTCTCGTGGCTTCAAGCTAGAGCAACAGCGAGCGACGCTGCTCGCGCTCAGAACTGGCGTTGTTGGGAGCCTTGGGCACCCGGAAACGACGGTGGAGTGGCGGCGGTGTGCCCCCCCTAGATCGCCCCTTTGGTGGGCGCATGGTGGTGCACGTCTGTGCACTGCCTCGGCTGGTTTCGGGTGCCCGATGCATGTGTGCGCATGAGTGGATGGGCGTTCTGGATGCCTTGCAAGGAGGGGGTCAGAGGGTTCGAGTCCCTCAGCGCCCACGTACCCGCACCACCGCACAGACACGCACCGTCGTAGGCTTCAGAGCATGGAAGATGTGTGGGGAGACGAAGTGATTCTCGCTCCGTCGATGGCCGCAGCCAGCCACGTCTTGGAGCCGGCGTCGATCGTTGAACATCCGGCCGTTGGCCGGATTGAGGTTGGGCTTCCGAAGGCGAGCGAGATAAGCCACGTGCCCGCAGAAGTTCTTGCCAGGAATCCTCTGGCGATCGCCGTAATCGAAGTTGGGGGCGGCGTGGCGTTCACTCTGGGAAGCGACAGCGAGCCGGGAACCCTGGCGTCGGTGCCGGGTCTACCCGACGACGTCGCTGACGGTCCGACCTATGTAGTGTGGACCCCCCTACCTGATCAGGTCCATGTGGTCGTCTTTCGGAGTGGTCGACACACCGCCTGGCAGAGACCGCTCGACCGGATCGCAGCGTTTCCTTGGCCTACTGGATTCTCTGCGGAGTTCTCGCTCGCCGGCTTCGACACGGACGGCGCCCGAGTGGCCGGTTGCGGTGATCGCTGGCCTATCTGACACCTCGGGTGTCGGCGTACGAGCTGGTCGCAGCGCTCGGAACGAAGGCCAGCCGGACGAGGATGGCGGTTGAGTTCGATCGGGGCGTAGGTGGGCTCAACGTCTGGTGCCACCAGGTCGACGGGATCGCAGAACCCCATGGAGCGGACTTTCTTGGTGTCGCCGCAGAGGGGCTGGGTCTCTGAACCTGGCGTCGAGCGACTTGGTCGTCGCCCGGGTCAGGTAGTAGCTCCTCGTGCTTCCTGTGCGACCTCGATGATGGCCTTGGCGGTTCCGTTGGGCGTCATGGCCGTCGTGTCGAGAACGAGGTCCGCCGACCTCGTCAACCACGGTCTGGCGGTTTCGAACGTGGCGAGGTGATCGAGCCGCCACGCCAATGCCTCGCGCTCGGCCTGGTCGTTCTCGATTCGCCGGCGGAGTTCGGCCCTCTCGCAATCGAGCACCACATGCAGCACCGGCAACCCACGAGCCGTCAGGCTCTCGTTCAGCTCCGCCCAGTAACTCTCGACCAACACCGTCTGGACGGCGATCATCGCCGACGGCCTTGTGAAGCGGTAAAGCTCATCGGCGACCGCAGGGACCAAGGCCCGCCAGGGCGGTAGGTCCTGAAAGTCGTCGAACTCAAGATCCCTCAGACTTCCCGCAAGCAGATAGCCGACGTGCTCGGGGTCGAACGTCCGCCAGTCCGTCTGCTCCACGATGGCGTTCGCGGTGGTGGTCTTGCCCACGCCGAACGTGCCGTTGATCCAGACGATCACCCGAGCGACCTTAGCCACGGCGAGTACTCCGGTGGTTTCGGCGTGCCGTACCGGCCTGCCGGGCAGATGATTGCAGGTGGCACGAGCCATATGGTTCGGGCGGCGCGCCGTGGCGTGCACAGCTCTGGCTCGGTCGTCAGGCCGGTGGGCCCAGCGTCAGCAGCCCGGCCCTCGACCTCGACGGCGACCCGACCCGATCGACCGGAATCGAGGGCCGTCGGTGGAGCTGCTCGCCTTGCACGTGGGTTTTCCCCGTCAATGCTCGGTTGAAACCCCTGCGGCGGTCACGGCGCAGCGAGTGGCCACCACACTGGAGCGCGTTCGGCGCGACCCACGGGCTCTCCCGGATGTGCTGCGCTCAACCGCCGGCATGCGCTGCGGGCGAGTGTTGACCGATCGGCCCGTCTAGGTCGGAAGCCGATCGTTGGGGCAGGTCTCGGTCGGTTGGGGCGTGAGGCCGAGCACGCGTATGCCAGGGGTTTCGAACCGGTGCCACGTGTTGGCGGGCACGACGAGGAACCGGCCCTTGGACAGTCGGGTCGGTTGCTCCCGGCCGTCGTTGAGCAGCACCAGTTTCGCCTCTCCGTCCAGGACGAGAAGCAGCTCATCTCGGTGATGGCGCTCCCAAGGGGTGTCGCCGGAGAAGCTCGACACGAAGAGTCCTCGGTCTTCGAGCCTGCCCAGAAGCCTGAAGGACCCGTCGGGTGCATCGTCCGCCGGCTCGGCCGTCGGGTCGAGGAGAAATGCCAGCGCAGCGAGCGCGTGGCTGAGGTCGACCGGCGCAACCGCCGAAGCCCGGTCGGCCTCCTCGCTCGTCACACCGACGTCCGGCGTCGGCTGGTCCCGATGGGCCGGAGTCGACGCCGGGTGGCAGGGGTCCGCTCTTCCACGATCGCGAAGTTAGCACCCGTGCGGTCTCGTCAGGGTCGCCGCAGGCCGAGGATGAGTTCGACCCCGGAGGCACACTGTGGGCGTGGCTTCGACGTCCGAGCGGGTTCGACGGCTCGTCACCGCGCTGTTCGGGCCCGGCGATGAGCAGCGCGTCATCGACCGGCTGGAAGCCGTGGCCGCGAACCTCGGCTCGGAGACCGCCGAGCGGGTGCAGGCCGCCGTGGTCCTCGCCAGCCACGGCGATCTGGAGCTGCTGGAAGAGCAGGCTGACCTCGCCGAGATCGACCGGCGGGCGGTCCTGATCTCCGCCGATCTGGCACAAGTGGATTGGGAGCAGCGGCTCGATCGTGTCGTCGGCGACCTCGCCATCACCCGTCGGGACGGCCCGCCGCTCGACGCCTGGGATCCCTGGACCCCCTGGGAGATGGCCGAGCGGCTCGACGGTCTCGACGTTGCCTGGTGCGTCGTCGGCGGGTGGGCCATCGATCTGGCGTTGGGCGCCAGGACACGCCCGCACGAGGACCTGGAGATCGCCGTCCCGCGGAGCGAACTCGCCGCGGTTCGTCGGCACCTCGGCGAGTTCGTCTTCCACGTCGCCGGCGGCGGGGAGATCCGCCGGCTCGACGCCTTCGAGGACACGCCCGCTCATCTTCACCAGCATTGGGTGCTCGATCCGGAGGCCGATCGATGGCGGGTCGACGTCATGGCCGAGCCCGGCGACGCCGAAACGTGGGTCTATCGGCGCGACGAACGCATGCACGCACCGCGGTCGTCGATGGTCGGCCGGTCGGCCACCGGCGTGCCCTACCTCCGGCCCCACGGAACGCTATTCTTCAAGGCAAAGGCCACCCGGCCGAAGGACCGGCGAGACTTCGACGCCGTGGTGACGGCGATGGACACCGCCGAGCGGCAGTGGCTGTCGGCGGCACTCGAACGATCCCACCCGGGGCATCCCTGGATCTCCCGGCTGGCCTGACCGCCGACGACGCAACCGGTACCGACGGAACAGAGGCGCGCTTCGAGGCCCTCGCCGCAGCCCGATCAGTCGGAGGCGACGCGAGCGCCCAGGACGCAGAACTCGTTGCCCTCGGGATCGGCCAGCACCACCCACGGCACGTCGCCCTGCCCGACGTCGACCCGAGAGGCCCCCAAACCGAGCAGCCGTTCCACCTCGGCCCGCTGATCGTCGGGCCGGAGGTCGATGTGGAGACGGTTCTGCCCCTCCTTGGCCTCGTCCACCGTGAGGAACATGATCCCCGGCATCCGGTCCGGCTCCGGCCGGATCTCGAACTCGGCGGGGTCGTCGTTGACGATCACCCAGTCGAGCGCCTTGGTCCACCAGTGGCCGAGTGCGAGCGGATCACGGGTGGCGATGACGATCTGCTCCCACTCGAGACTCATGGCCGGACCCTAGCGAACCGACCTCCTCGGTGTTCGGGGGTTTCGCGCCTCCTGCCGCCGGCCTCCGACCCCGCGGCCGGGCCGGCGCACCGGCCGGTCACGTCGTCACCAGGTCGGTGCCCCCGGAGCGGGTGGGGGGTCGGTCCCGACGGTGCCCACCCGCCGACGCCGACGACTCAGGAACCGACGGAGGCCTCCGAACGCCCGGCGGGCGAAGCGCACCAGCCAGATCAGGAAGAGCACCAACAGCACCACGGTCACCAGTGCGATGACGGCCGCCGCCCGCGGATACTGGAAGGCCAGTGCCAGCAACCCGATCACGGTGAGGTCCTCGACCATACTGACGACGATGTTGCTGAACGGCTCCGGGCTGGTGTTGATCAAGGCCCGAGCCCCCGCCTTGCTGGAGTGGCTGGTGAAGGCGCCGGCTCCGGTCAAGAGGGCGAGGGCGGCGTTGACCCCCGGATCGTTCTCGGGCAGGACGCTGAGGGCGAAGAGGAGCGCACCGAGCGGCCTGATCAGCGTGTGGATGACGTCCCACGCGTTGTCGAGGTAGGGGATCTTGTCGGCGGTGAACTCCACACCCGTCATCACCAGCGCCGCCACCAACACGGGCCAGCTGCCGAGCACGTCGAGCGAGTCCGGCGGCGCCTGCGCCGCCCAGTCGAAGCGGACGGCCAAGCCCGTGATCAGGACGGTGAGATAAAGATTGACGCCTGTCGCCACCGCGATCGGTGCCAGGAGTAGGAGTGGGTCCATCGCTCGCCCTTCCGCGTGCCGCCGTCAGTATGCAGCCCACCGGTCGGTCACACCGACGCCGGCCCTGCGGGGGCCTATCGGCCGCCGGTGCCCCAGTAGAACGGACCCGGAGTGGGGCGGACATCGATGTCCCAGCCGAGGCCTCGGAGCCGGGCCTCGAGTTCATCGGCCTGGTAGGAGATCTTGACGACCCTGAAGGCGGTGCCGTCGAGCAACCGACGCTCGACGATCGGCGACGCCGAGCCCTCGATCAGCTCGGCGTCTGGGCGATGGTTGTCGTCGAAGAAGAAGACCCGCCCTCCCGGGGCCAGCGCATCGGCCACCATCGACCAGAACGCGGCGAACCGGTCCTCCGGCACGTGGGAGATCCAGAACCCGAAGAAGACGGCGTCGTACCGGCGGGCGGCCTGCCAGTCGAAGAGGTCGGCCTCGACGAAGTCGACGGTCGGCGCGTCCACCCGTCGCCGGGCCAGGGCCAGCATCTCCGGGGCGCCGTCGACGGCCGTGACGGTGGCTGCGGTCCGCGCCAGCCTCTCGGTCCAGAGCCCCGAACCACAGGCCAGCTCGAGCACATCGCCGACGGGCGAGAAGGCGTCGATCGCGGCCAGCAGCTCGGCCTGACCCGGTACGTCGATCGTGTGTTCGTGGTACTCACCGGCGACGGCCCGGTAGTAGGCGAGCTGCTCCGCTTCGGGCGATGGTGTGGCGACCATCGTCCGAACGTAGCCCGGCGGCGCGGCGGGGGAGCCGCGCCCCTTGGTCAGAGTCGGGTGACGGAGACCGGCAGCTCCGAGTAGCCGTGCACGAAGGACGAGAACACCCGCTCCGGTTCGTCCTGGATCTCGACCCGCTCGAAGCGCTGCAGCAGCTCTTCCCACAGCACCCGGAGTTGGAGCTCGGCCACTCGGCTCCCCATGCAGAAGTGGATGCCGTAGCCGAAGGCGAGCTGCCGGTCCGCGTTGTGGCGGTCGAGGTCGATCACCGACGCGTTCTCGAACATGTCCTCGTCCTGGTTGGCCGAGACGTACCACATGAGGACCTGGTCGTCCTTCTTGATCTGCTTGCCGCCGAGCTCGGTGTCCTTGGTGGCGGTCCGGCGCATGTACGACAGCGGCGTCTGCCAACGGATGATCTCGGGCACCAGCTTGGCGATGAGGTCGGGGTTCGCCTTGAGCTTGTCGAACTGGTCGGGGAACTTGTTGAGCCCGTAGACGCTGCCGGTCATCGTGTTGCGGGTGGTGTCGTTGCCGCCGACGATGAGGAGCAGCAGGTTGCCCAGGTGCTCGAAGGCCGACTTGTCCTTGGTCGCCTCGCCGTTGGCCAACATCGTGACCAGGTCGAAGCCGTCGCCCCCACGGCGCTCCTCCCACAGCTGCTCGAAGTAGGCGACGCACTCGAACAGCTCGTCGATCCGCTGCTGCTGGGTCTCGACCACGCCGCCGGGCTCGGGGATGGCGAACACGATGTCCGACCAGCGGGTGAGCTTGCGGCGATCCTCCATGGGGAAGTCGAAGAGCGTGGCCAGCATCAGCGTCGTCAACTCGATGGAGACCGTGTCGACCCAATCGAACGTCTCACCCTCGGGCAGCGAGTCGAGAAGGGCGCCCGTCCGCTCCCGGATCATCGGCTCGATGTTGCGGAGATTCTTGGGCGCCGACACGCTGCGGACCGTCTTGCGCTGTTGCGTATGCTCCGGCGGGTCCATGGCGATGAACGGGGTGAGTCGTTGCCGCTCGCCCATCTCGGCCACCTTTTCGGCCGACAGGCCGAGGGTGATGCCGCTGGCCGAGGAGTAGGTCTCCCAGTCGCCGTCGACGGTACGGACGTCGTTGTAGCGCGTGATCGACCAGTACCGGCCGGCGGTGTCGAGTTCGTTGAAGTGGACGGGATCCTCGGCCCGCAGTCGGGCGAAGTGGTCCTGCCAGCGGTCTTCCTTGAACAGGTGAGCGTTGAGGGGGTTGATGTCCTCGATGGCGAGCTCGGAGGCATCGGGCACGCCCTGGCCCTTCTTGGCCATCTCCATCTCAGGGGTGACGATGCTCGGGTTCATGATTTGACGAGTCTCTTCGGCCATATCGGTCATGTCCGCACTCCTTGCTCGAGGTCTGCGTGGTCCGACCGCACGCTCGGCATCGGTCGGCCGGGTCCCCGCATGCCCTTACACTGTAGACGAGATGGGGGCCAACTCGAAAAGCGATCACCAGGATTGGCCTGTCGAGGACCGGTGACGCTCCGGCCGTCGACGAGCCCGGGGTACGATCCCCGCCCCTGGAGGCGGAGACATGACGTTGGCCGAGGACGCCCCGACATCGGCTGTCAGGACGCAATCACCCCGGTCCTGACGGTGCCGGAGCACCCGGTGCCGAACGGGGCCCGACTCGGCTGGCGGTCGAAGCCGATAACACGTCGCTCGCACCCGGAGTTGCGAGGCCGAGGTCGAGGCGGAGGATGGCGATGGTTGTGGGGCGTAGGCTTCGGGCTGTGGATTCGACGGCTCGATCGGTGGCCCGGTGGGCGCTCGGTGGCGCCCTCGTCGTCGCCGGCGTAGGCCACCTGACGTTTCAGCGCCAGGAGTTCCAGGCCCAGGTGCCGGACTGGTTCCCGGTCGACGCCGACCTCGTCGTGCTCCTCTCCGGTGTCGTCGAGATCGTGCTCGGCGTGGCCCTCATCATCCTCAGCGGGCGCCGCGTCCAGGTCGGTTGGATCGTCGCCGGGTTCTTCGTCGTGATCTTCCCCGGCAACGTGGCCCAGTGGTTGGAGGGGACCGACGCCTTCGGTCTCGACACCGACGCCAAGCGCTTCGCCCGGCTGTTCTTCCAGCCGGTGCTGGTGGCGTTGGCGCTGTGGTCGACCGGCGCCTGGCGGACCTGGCGCCGTTTCGCCCCGCCCAGCCTCGGCCGCTGAGGAGCCTGGCGGGTAGGCGCTATGGCGCTCACCCGGGCCTTGAGTTCATCGTCTATTCGTGCTGGGCACTCCCCCTACCCGCTGAACTCCCAAGCCGGCCGAGGTCCCCGGTCAGGAGGCGGTGGCCGCCGGTCGGATGCTGCGGCGCATCGCCAGCGCCAGGAACAACGCACCGAGTTCGATGACGAGCACGAACCACGTGTACGTGCCGGGGGCGCCGACGTCGGCGATCGAGATCAGCCGACCGATCCCGCCCAGGAAGATCGCACCGGCGACGAACACCAGCCCATCGGCCCGCTCCTCTATCCGGATCACGCACCACAGCGCGAGGAGGGCCAACGCGAGATAGACGCCGCCGAGATAGCGGAGGTTGCTGTCGAGAGCGACGTTCACCTCGTCGGCGTCGACGAACCGGGCCATGCCGACGACGAGGGTGAGGATCGAGGTCGACGACGGGATCAGGGCCAGGACGGTGAAGATGGTCTGCCAGAGTCGGCGTCGCGGAAGATGGAGTGGGCCGGAGGTCTGGGGGGGCAGAAGCCGACTGCTGCGGCGTGGTTCACGGGTTGCCTCCTGTGGCTCGGCCTCGGTGGCCGGTGCTCGTCGGCCGAGGTCGAACGTACCGAGCGTTCCGGTGCACTGACCGCGCCTTCAACGCCACGAGCAGCGCCGTTCACGCCATCCGGGGCCTGGTCGAACCCGACCGAGCATCGACCGCTCAACCACTTGCGGCGCGCCCCGGTCGGCCGTTGTCGGCGACGAGGTGAGCGGACGGTCCGCACTCGGGTACCGTTTGGCTGTGGCTGAGCTCATCGAGGAACTGCGGGCCCGACTCGATCCGGACCGGATTCAGACCGACGCCGACGTGATCGAGGCCTACAGCCAGGATCGCGCCATCTTCGAGACCGGCGGCAAGGCGGCCGTCCTGGTCAATCCCAGCTCGACCGAGGAGGTGGTGGCCGTCATCGAAGCGGCCAAGGCCGCCAATGCCATCGTCGTGCCCCGGGGGGCCGGCACCGGTCTCACCGGCGCCGCCAACGCCATCGACGGCTGCATCATCCTGTCGCTGCACCGGATGAACGAGGTGCTCGAAATCGACGCCATCAACCGGATGACCAGGGTTCAGCCCGGGGTGATCAACAGCGATCTCAAGCGGGCGGTGGCCGAGCACGGCCTCTACTACCCGCCGGATCCCGCCTCGGTCGACATGTCGAGCATCGGGGGCAACGTCGCCACCAACGCCGGCGGCCTGTGCTGCGTGAAGTACGGTGTGACCAGGGACTACGTGATGGGTCTCGAGGTCGTCCTGGCCAGCGGCGAGGTGATCCGGACCGGTCGCAACACGATCAAGAGCACGACCGGGCTCGACCTCACCGGGGTGTTCGTCGGGTCCGAGGGCCTGCTGGGCATCATCACCGAGATCACCCTCAAGCTGGAACCGGCGCCCCCGCCACCGGAGACCGCCGTCGCCTACTTCGACGATCTCCCGGCGTGCGGCGCCGCCATCGAGGCCATCTTCGCCCGAGGTCTGCGGCCGACGGTGATGGAGATCATCGATCAGGCGTCGCTGCTGATGGTGGAGCGGTCGTTCCCGATGGACCTCGACACCAGCGCCGCCTGCCTGATCCTGATGCAGTCGTCACCCGACGATCAGCCGATCGAACAGTTGGCCGAGATCTGCACCGAGCACGGCGCCAGCTTCGTCTACCACGCCGCCGATCCCGACGAGGGCGAGCTGCTCCTCGAGGTTCGGCGTCGGGTGTGGCCGGCGGCCGAGCGGTTGGAGAAGGCGCTCCTCCCCGAGGATGTGGCCGTCAAGCGCCAGTACCTGCCCGAGTTGTTGCAGGGGATCGTCGACATCTCCGTCCGCCACGACGTCGACATTCCGACGATCGGCCATGCCGGCGACGGCAACATGCATCCGGTCTTCGTGTTCGATCAGGACGACGAGGACGAGGTGAGTCGGGTGCGGACGGCCTTCGCCGAGATCGTGGAACTCGCCCTGTCGCTGGGTGGCACCATGGCGGGCGAACACGGCGTGGGGACGCTGAAGCGCCAGTTCATCGAGGACGAGGTGGACCCCGTCACCCTGGCCTGGCAGCGACGGACCAAGGCCATGTTCGATCCCGACGGCCGCCTGAACCCGGGCAAGGCCCTCTAGCGCCGCCCGGTTCCACCCCGTTCCGGCCGGTTTGGGCTGCTGTGTCCGGTCGGCTGGTCGGGGCACGCCCGGCCTAGGGTCGGGCCATGGGCGTTGAGTAGCGACGGGCCGATCTCCTGGTCGCCGATGGCCTGGTGTCGCCCGAGCTCGCCGCCGTCATCGCCGAGACGGTCGCCGAGGCGAGCTTCGAGGAACAGCAGCTCGGCCCTCGCCACCACCGGTACCGGGAGCGGGCCATCGTCGAGAGTCCGGCCATCGCCGACGGTCTGTGGGATGCCCTGAGTCCCCACGTCGCCGAGCTGGGCCGGTGGCTCGCCGACTCCGCCCGCTCGTGGGAGCGCCCCGTCGATGAATGGCGGGCCACCGGCTGCAACCCTCGGTCGCGCTTCTACCGCTACCACCCGGGCACGAGCTACGCCCCGCATCGCGACGCCCCCTGGCGGCCCGATGCCGGCACCCGCTCCGTCCTGACCGTGCTGGTCTACCTGCCGTCGGGTGACTGCGTCGGCGGGGCCACCCGCTACGGCGTCGATGAACTGATCGAGCCGGCGGACTGGCGGATCGCCGTGTTCGATCACGCCGTCCTCCACGAGGGCACACCGGTCGAGCGGGGCCGGAAGCTGGTGCTCCGCAACGACGTCGTCGCCACCTGGGTGGGTCAGGTCGGTTCGTCCCGGTAGGCGTCGGCGAGCACGTCGAACGCCAGCTTGCGTTCGCCCTCCTCCGACACCAGACCCTTCCGGTTGTAGCCGTCCTGCACCCCGGGCAGCACCCGCAGTGGGGTACGAGCCGGCCGCCGACGAGGCCGGCACCGGCGCCAGGGGGGCGACCCGCCGTCGACCGCCGCCGTCGAGGGCGTCGAGGGCGTCGAGCCCGAAGACCCGGCGGTGGCGGCCACCTGAGTGGCGGGTGCGAGGCACCGGCGCGTCCCGGTCTCGACAAGGCGTACGAGCTCGGGCCGGGCGTTCCGGCCGGACCGCCACCGTTGCCGTTGGCACGCCGGACGGTCAGGCGTCGGCAACCGCCGGTCGCTGATCCGTGGGCAGGGCCCGATAGCGAAGCCAGGCCGCCCGGGCTTCGTCCGGCGAGCGGTCGGGGTGGGCCCGGTGCCAGGCCTTGGTGAACCGGTTGAACTCGAGGCTCTCGGACTGGGGCGGCAACTCGGTGCCAACCGTGTGATGCCAGTGCTCGACGGCCTGGCCGAGGGTCACGTCGCCCTCCTTGAGCAGCGCCCGCATGTGGCCGTTGAAGCGGAACGACGAGCCGATCTCGGCTTCGAAGTAGCGTCGCAGCTCGACCGTGGCTCGCTGGTTCGGCGGGACCACCGTGCTGCGGGTGAGGGGGCCGCTCATCTGGTTTGCGGTCGTCGACCGCCTGATGGCGGGAACCACGCGGCCGGACAGGGCGGCGGCGATGCGCTCGGTCACGTCGGCCTTGCGTCCCGACGCCGAAACGCCGAGGGTGCGGGCCAGCCCTCGCAGCTCCTCCAACGTCCAGTACCACCGGCGGAGCTCGGCTTCGTCGAGGTCGGGGGAGAGGGCCGGCCGACCGTTGTCAGGTGTCTCAGACGGCATCGGCCAAGCGTAGCCAGCGGTGGCTCGACGCTCAGGCTTCGGCTGCGACCAGGGCGACGGCCCCGCGGGCTCGGCGTCGCAGATCGGTGGGCGAGGCGCCGCCCCGGGCCATGGCCATGAGCCCCTGCATGGCCAGCGTCAAGGTGTCGACCGCCGCTGCCGGGTCGACCCGGGGGGCCAGGCGATCCAGCTCGCCGGCGCGATCGACCTCGGCCCGAATGCCGTCCTCGATGGCGGCGAGGCCGCGGTGCAGGGCGGCGAGGAGCTGTGGGTCGGGATCGTCGGCCTCGAGTGCGGCGTTGGTCAGCAGGCAGCCCCACAGTCGCCCGCCGTCACCGGACTGGGTCACCGAGCTCTCGAGGAAGGAGACGAGGTTGTCGATCGGATCGCCGTCGCCCCCCAGGTGTCTCTCCACCCGATGACCGACCACCCGGTCGACGTAGTGGTCGACGACGGCGGCGCCGAGCCCGTCCTTCGTGCCCCATCGGCGATAGATCGATGGCGCCTTGAGATCGAGGATCCGTTCCAGATCGCGGATCGAGGTCTGGTGCAAGCCGCCCCGCCAGAACGCGGTCATCGCCCGGTCGAGGATCTCGTCGTCGTCGAACTTCGGTTGTCGGGCCATGGCAACTTGCAAAGATAGCGATCGCTACTTAATCTACCGGCGGAGTCCAGCTACCACAAGGAGCCGACATGGCCGCGTTCGACGCCACCCCGCTCGCCAAGAGCCACGCCACGGTCGATGGGAAGGCCATGGCCTACCACGAGGTCGGCAGCGGCCGGTCCGTGGTCTTCCTCCACGGCAACCCGACCTCCGCCTACCTCTGGCGCAACATCATCCCCCACGTGTCGGGTCAGGCCCGCTGCATCGCCCCCGACCTCATCGGTATGGGCGATTCCGACAAGCTCGACGACACCGGCCCCGACAGCTACCGCTTCGTCGAACACCGCCACCACCTCGATGGCCTCCTCGACCAGCTCGACCTCGGCGACGATGTGGTGCTGGTCATCCACGACTGGGGATCGGCACTCGGTTTCGACTGGGCCAACCGCCACCAGGACCGCATCGGGGGCATCGTCTTCATGGAGGCGATCATCGCCCCCTTCGCCTCATGGGACGAGTTCCCGGCGGCGGCCCGGGAGATCTTCCAGGGTTTCCGGTCCGAGGCCGGCGAGGGCATGGTCATCGACAAGAACCTGTTCGTCGACGCCGTCCTCCCCGGCTCGATCCTGCGCGACCTCACCTCGGAGGAGCACGCCGAGTACCGACGGCCCTTCGTCGAACCCGAGCACCGTCGTCCCACCCTCACCTGGCCCCGTCAGATCCCGATCGAGGGGGAGCCGGCCGACGTGGTCGAGATCGTCGAGTCCTACGGCCGGTGGCTGGCTACCTCGGAGGTGCCGAAGCTGTTCATCAACGCCGAGCCGGGGGCCCTCGTCGGCGAGCCGCAGCGGGCGATCGTGCGGGCCTGGCCAAACCTCACCGAGGTGACCGTGTCCGGCAGTCACTTCATCCAGGAGGACAGCCCCCAGGAGATCGGCGAGGCCATCGCCGGCTGGCTCCCCACGCTGCGCGCGTCATGACCAGCCCGACACCGGCCCGCCGACTCGTCGAGGCCTTCGGCGACCCCGAGGCGATGGCCCCGATGTACGCCGACGACATCACCTGGCGACTCAGCCACTCCCTGGCGCCCAACATCAAGGGGCCCCACGACGGCAAGGAGGCGGTCTGCGCCTTCAACCAGGCGGTCTTCGGCAAGTTCTACGAGGCCGGCTCGGTGACCGTCGATATCAACGACGAGATCGGCGACGAGACGTCGTCGGTGGTGCGATTCGCCTTCCGGGCCACCAGTACCCGAGGGCACGCCTACGACGTGGAGTACGTGCTGTTCGCCTCCACCAGGGACGGGCTCATCTGCGAGGTGGTCGAGCTGCTCGACACGCTGGCCTCCTCCGAGCAGCACCAGGGTAATCGGGTCGGTGTCGCGCCCTGAGCAGGTCCTCCCAACCTGAAAAGGGTCGCTACTACCATCTGGTAGCTGGTTGCGGGTCCATGCGGAGCCACCGGTCCGGCCCGAGGAGTGACCCATGCCTCCGAGTCCTGTTGAGCCCGTTGCGACAGCCAATACCGGCCTGCTCCGACGCGCCGCACAGGCCGACCGGGAGGCGATGTTCGCCCTCTACGACACCTACCGGGATCGCCTCGAAGACCTGGCCTCTCGAGGAACGGGCGGCGACGCCGAGGCCGTGATCGAGGAGGCCCTGCTCGGCGCCCTCCTCGATCTCAATCCCGAACAGCCCGACCCGGCGGCGTTCGAGTCGATGCTCTTCGCCCGGCTCGACCCGGACCGCCCGCCCGCCGTCCCGGCGGCCCCCGCCGGCCCCCGCCGGGGTGTTCCTCGACGACACCGAGCTGGTGGACGACGCCCCGCCCCTCGTGGTCCACGCCGTGCCCACGGTGGCGGCCGCGCCCAGGCAGTGGCGGCCCCGGCTACTGGCCGGAGCGGGCCTGGCCGCAGTGGGTGCACTGGGGCTCGCCGCCGTGCTGCTCCTGGTGTTCGCCGACCGCTCGTCCGACGTCGAGCCTCTCGATGGCGTGGATCAGGGCGACGGGGCGGCTGCGGCGGAGGCGGGGGAGTGGATCGACCGTCTGGGTGACGCCTCGGCTCTCTCCGCCCCGTCGACGACCCGGGCCACGGCCGCCCCTCCGACGACGACCCCGAGGCCGACGACCACGATCGCCCCGGTCGACGACGACGGGGAGGTGGCACTGCCGACGCTCGAGCCCTCGTCCACCGGCGCTCCGGCCACGACCGCCGCTCCCACGACGACCACCACGGCGGCGCCGACGACGACGGCTGCGCCGACCACGACCACCACGGCACCGACCACGACGAGGGCGCCGACCACCACAGCACCCACCACCAGCAGAGCACCGACGACCACGACCACCGAGCCGGAGCCGCCCGACAACTGTGAGCGGGAGGGCTCGATCCGCTCCCGGGGCAGCTCGTGGGTGACGATCACGTTCGTCAACGACACCTCGACCGCGCTCAGCGTCTACTGGCTCGACTTCGACGGCGATCGGGTCCGCTACTACAACCGCCTCCGGCCCGGGCAGGCCTACCAACAGACCACCGGGGCGTCGCACCCCTGGGTTGTGGCCGATGCGTCTACCGGCGAGTGCGTGTACCTGATCGAGAGCCCGGCCGACGGTCGGATCTACCGCATCTAGGCCTAGCCGGTCGCCGTGTCGTCTCCGGTTGCCCAGGGCCGTGAGCCACGTTCCAGCGCGGTGAGTACGCCGAGTACGTGGGCATCGACGCTCCATCTGAAGTTGGCGCTCTCGTACTTCCGCAGCGCATCGCGGAATGGGGGAGAGAGGACGGGTGGTCCTGCGGGTTCGTCCGACTCGACTCGCACGGAGCCGATCACGAACCAAACCAGTTCGGAATGTGCGACCAGTGCCGTGTCGGGGTCCAAGCCGAGTTCGATCAGCCGATCGAGGTCCGCTTGGGCGCGCGTGGTGATGGCGGCGGACGCCCCGTGTCTGATGACGGCTTCGGTCAGGCCGCGGTGGCGCCGCAGCACGGTGGCGATGCGGGCGCCGAGTTCGACGAGGTGATCGTGGGCATGTGCGATGTCGCTCGATGGTGAGTCGATCTGGTCGACCAGGGCGGCGACGATCGCCTCCTCGAGTTCCTGCTTGCTCGAGACGTAGTTGTACAGCGTCGCCTCCGCCACTTCCAGTTCGGCGGCAACGGCAGTCATCGTCAGGTTGCGGAGCCCGACGGAGATCCCGGCTTCGATGATGCGCTCTCGGCTGGCGGCTTTGGGTCGACCTCTGCGGGCTGCTGTCCCCATGTGGCCTCCGAATTTGTTTGAGGGTGACTCACAAAATGATAAGGTCACCCGATGGGTAATCGTAAGGAATTCTTAACTCTTGTAATGGCTCGGGTTCGGCGATCGCAGTCTCGGGCCGGGGCTGGACGGGCCGACGTCACGACGGCAGCACCCCGGCGGGCCGGGCTCCTACCGATGATCATCGCCCTCTTGGCTGCTCTCTCCCTGGTGGCTGCGGCGTGCGGTGACGACGATGCCACGGCGGCGAGCGACTCCGCCACCGCAGCGAATGAAGGCTCGGGATCCTCCTCGGAGGTCGCCGAGGACAACGCGAGCGCAGACGAAGCCGACGACGGCGCAACGTCCGACGGCGCAGGGTCGGACGAGGACGCAGCCACCGAGGCCGGCCTGTGCGCCGATGGGCAGCGCGAGTACACCCACCCCGCTCTGGGAACGGTGGATTCGGTGTGCATACCCGAAGACCCCCAGCGGATCGCCGTCTTCGACCCCAACATGACGTCGTTCATGATCCAGATCGGTGCCGAACCCGTCGCTCATCTCGACATTTGGCTGACCTCTCTCGTGCAGTCCCATCCAGGGCTCGCTGACGAGGTCGACGCCTGGACGGCCAACTCCACCAGCGTCGGACCGGCGCCCGGTGAGTTCAACCTCGAGGCCTTGGCCGCAGCTGACCCCGACATCGTCCTGACGGCCGATCACTACATCACCGAGGTGCGCGATCAGATAGAGGCCATTGCGCCCGTGGTTGCCTTCGACTACTTCACGAACCCGGCCGCCGACTGGTCGGGCATCCTCGAGATCTACGCCGACGCAGCGAACCTCGACGCCGAGCTCGCCGAATCGTTGACCGGCATCGAGCAGCGCATCGATGTCCTCGCCAGCGAGCTGGAGGACCAAGAGGGTGAGACCGTGTCGATCGTCACCAACTACACCGGCGACTTCCAGGTGCTGCTGAGCGAATGGCCGGTGAGCCTCATCCTCGAACGGGTGGGCCTCGCCCGCCCCGACAGCCAGGGGCCCGAGGCGGAAGAAGCCGCCGGCAACGGGTACAACGCGCCGTTGTCCTTGGAACGGCTCGACGAGATCGACGCCGATCACCTCCTTGTCGTGCAGTTCTCGCCCGAGGCGGCGGAGGGCATCGAAGAGCTTCAGGCAATGGACCTCTACCAGAGCCTCGATGTCGTGGCCGCCGGCGAGGACCATGTCGTTGGCGGACACTTCGTGACAGGCGGGATCTATGACATCCACAAGACGATCGACGAGCTGTTCCTCTACGTCGCCGACGTCGATCCAGCCGACGTGTCGCCGAACCCGCTCCCGACCGGATGAGCCACCACAGGCGCCGTTCGGTTACGGCACCGCCACCGTCGCCACCAGGTAGCCGACCTCGACCCGATGGTCGCCGTTGCTGCGGCCCCCGACGGCGGCCACCACGTCGACCAGGTCGTCGCGGGCATCGGCCCAGCGTTCGCCCAGGGTCTGGACGGCGAGGACGAACGGCGCGCTGTGGCGCTCCAGTTGGTCGACGAACGCCTCGGGCGATGCCACCGTCATCGTGAACGACCGCTCGACGACGTCGCAGCTGGGGCCGGCCACCGCCCGGATGTCGTCGGGGCGCTCATGCCACGGTTCGGGGGCGTCGGGGAAGTACGCGCTCATCACGTGACGGATCCGCCCGAACAGCCCCGTCGCCGACCAGCTGGTGAACACGATCCGGCCACCCGGTCGGGTCAGCCGGTGGCATTCGGCCAGCGCCGCCGCCGGGTCCTCGGCGAAGATCAGTCCGAAGGTCGACACCACGACATCGGCCGATCGGTCCGGGAGGGGCACGTGGGCGAGATCGGCTTCGACCCAGTCGACGTCGACGCCCGCCCTCGTGGCCCGGCGACCCGCCTCGGCCAACAGCTTCGGGGCGGCATCGACACCGACGACCGATCGGGCGCCGCGGCCGGCCATGGCGATGGCGGTCACCCCGGTGCCGGTTGCGAGATCGATCACGTCGAGGCCGGCGACCGTCAGCGACTGGGCCAGCGCCCGCCCCGGCGCACTCCACAGGTCTCCGACGGTGGCGTAGTCGCCAATGGACCAGAATTCGGCGGCTTCCATACGCCGGACCGTAGTCGTCGTCGCCGGTCGGGTGGAGGCGGCGTTCGGCGACCGACTTGTCTCGGCCCTCGTGGTTGGCGAGGGTGGAGGTCGACGGCCTGGAGCGAGCGGCTCACGCCTGACGACGTCCACGCCGACGGGATGCCAAGAACGATTCTCATTCTTGCTAGGGTGGGTTGATTATGGAGCCCTCGCCCGCGATCACCCAGACCAAGGTGTGCATCCTGGGGGCCGGCCCCCATGGGCTGGCCGCCGCCGTCTACCTCCGGCGGGCGGATCCGAGCCTGCAGCCCGTCGTGGTGGATCCGACCGGCGGTTGGCTCACCGGCTGGCATCAGCAGTTCGCCCGAGCCGAGATCGAGACGCTCCGCTCACCGATCGTCCACCACCCGTCGCCCGAGCCGGCCGACCTGTCCCGGTTCATGATCGCCGGCGACTTCGACCGGTCCGGCCTGCCCTTCGACCCGCCGACGACAGTCGCCTTCACCGCCTTCTGCCAAGAACTCATCACCGCCACCGGGCTGGCCGATCCACTGGCCGCCTCCGCCGAGTCGGTGGTCTGCGACCCCGATGGGGTGCGGGTCGAGACCGACCGGGGCTCGATCGAGGCCGAACACCTGGTGGTGGCCACCAACCCCCACCGCCGCTCGATACCCGACTGGGTATGGCCGCTGCTCGGTCGACAGCCCGGTCTGTTCGTCTACGGCACCGACGTCGACCTGCGCCAGATGCCGGACCTCACCGGCGAACGGGTGCTGATCATCGGCGGGGGCCTGACCGCCGCCCATCTCGCCCTCGGCGCCACCGCCCGCGGGGCCACGGTCGATCTGCTCACCAGACGACCGTTGCAGACCCGCAACTTCGACACCGAGCCCGGCTGGCTCGGGCCTCGTCACCTACGGGCCTTCAGCCAGGACACCGATCCCGCCAGTCGCCATGAGACGGTGATCGCCGCTCGGGGCGGCGGCTCCGTCCCACCCTGGATGCGGGAGCGGCTCGATGCCTGCGTGGAACAGGGGAGCGTGGTCCTCCACGAGGGATCGGGCGTGCGGGCGGCCGATGTCGACCAGGAGGGCCGGTGCGTACTGGCGCTGGACCGCCATGCCGGGCTCACGGTCGATCGGGTCTGGCTGGCCACGGGCACGGTCGCCGACATCCGGGCGCTGCGCTGCCTCGGTCCCCTCATCGACGATGTGCCCGCCCTGGACGGGATCCCGATCGTCGACGATCAGTTGCGACTCTGCTCGTGGCCGATCCACGTGATGGGGCGGCTGGCGATGTTGACGCTGGGCCCGGCCGCCGGGAATCTCTGGGGCGCTCAGCGGGCGGCGGCCCGTATCGCCGAGGCGATCACCGGCCGAGGGCTGGAGGAGACCATCGTCGTCCCCCCACCACCGGCCCAGGCCTCGCTACGGGCCTAGTTCCCACGTCGAGCCGGCCCGGTCAGAGCCGACGGCGGCGGTCGGGCGATACTTGGACGATGCATCGACTCGGCCTCGGGCTCCTGGTGATCGTCCTGCTCGGTGCGGCGTGCGGGACCGACGCCGACGCGACGGAGGACGCTGCGCCGTCCACCGCCCCCGCAGGCGCCGCCGACGGTGAATCGACCGGGTCCACCACGGTGACGACGACGGCGGCGACGACCCCATCGAGCACGACCACGGCCACAGCGCCGAAGGGCGGCGACGACACGTCGGCCACGGCGGCCGACGAGACGCCCGAGGGGTCGGTGGACGACTGCCGGCTCGTGGCCGACGTCGAGGACCCCGCCGAGCTGGCGCGATGGCGCATCGTCAACGACGGGGTGATGGGTGGCCGCTCGAGCGCCGAGGCCACGGTGGCCGACTCGGTCCTCACGCTCTTCGGCCAGATCGTCACCGACGGGGGCGGCTTCTCGTCGGTGCGGCTCGACCTCGACGAACCGCTGGGCGAGGTGACCAGCCTCGTGTTCCGGGTTCGGACCGACGGCCGGCCCTACGAGGTGACCCTGGCCGATGCCGCCCCCGACCGCGACCGGCGGGTCTCCTTCCAGGCCCCGATCGAGGCCGTGGGCGATGGGGCGTGGGAGGAGGTCACCGTCGAGTTGGGCGGTCTCCAGGCCTCGGTGTTCGGCCAATCCGTGGCCGTTGCCCCCTTCGAGCCGACGGCGGCCGTCGAGGTCGGGGTCATCCTGGCCGACGGCACCGACGGACCCTTCCGCTTCGAGCTCGACTGGATCCGCGCCTGCCGGTGACGTTGCCGCGACCACCGCTCGATTCACTACGGGCACGGTCGCCGAGCCGAGGCACGACAGGAGGGGATGCCATGCCGGATTTCTCGAAACGGGTGCAGAAGAGGGCCAACGAGTTCCTGGAGACCGGCGAGGAATTCGTGTTCGCCGTGGTGGCTCAGCCTCGGGGCTCGATCTCCCGTGGGATGAACGACGGCGGCATCCGAACCGGCCTCCGGGGCGCTCGGGACGTGAAGCAGGCCCTCGACGACAAGCGGCGTGACCGGGGCGACGAGTTGGCGTCGCGGGTGCCCGTCGCCAACGGCTACCTCACGCTGACCAGCGAACGACTCCTGTGGCTCCGCCAGACCAAGCTCGGCATGGCCACCGGCGAGATCCTCGCCGCCTACGCCCTCGACGAGGTGGCCGGCGCGTCGTGGACCAAGGGCAGCGGGTTGGGCAATCAGGAGCTGCTCCTCACGTTCGGCGACGAATCGGAGGCGTCGGTGTTGATCCACAACAGCCAGAAGCCCGACCGGCTCCGCAGCGAACTCGACCGCCTGCTGATCTGAGCGCCCCCCGAAGGCCCGGCCCGGGCCTTCGACGGGACGCCACCGTCACCTTCGCCACCGACGATGGAATCCGGGAGCTGAAGCGGACCCGGACCGAGGACCCGCGGTTCCCGGCCGTCCCTGGACGGGCGCTCGACGATCTACGCTTCGGTGATGGCTGGCTACTCCGGCACCCCGCTCCCGAAGAAGCTCGGTATCAAGGAGGGTCACCGGGTCGGCGTGCTCGGCGATCCCGGCCACGCCGCCGAGCTGGTCGACCCGCTCCCCGACGGCGCCGAACTGGTGCGCAATCCTCGAAGCCCGTGCGAGGTCTTCCTCGCCTTCGCCCCGACTCGGGCCGACTTCGTCGCTCGACTGGAGCGGGTGCTGCCGCGCCTTCCGGCCGACGCCTCGCTGTGGATCGCCTGGCCCAAGCGTTCCTCCGGCGTGACGACCGACATGACCGAGGACGTCGTTCGGGATGAGGCGCTGCCCCGGCGGCTGGTCGACGTGAAGGTGTGCGCCGTCGACGACACCTGGAGCGGCCTCAAACTGATGGTGCGCAAGGAGCACCGGGCCGACTGGCCGGTGCCCGGCACCTAGATCGACACCCGGGGGCTGCAGCCCCGCCCGATCGCCGGGGGAGCCTAGAAGCCGAGCCAGCCGGGGATGGCGGCGGCCTGCCGCATCCACGACTCGAAGGCGTCGTCGTCGATCGGCTCATCCTGGTGGACGTGGGCGTAGCGCGTCTCGGCGTCCTTGGCATCGACCGGCGGCAACGGGTCGAGGTGGGCGCCATTGAGGAAGGTGACCTTCACATAGCGGTCGAAGCAGTGGAAGCTGGCGAACCAACCGTGCTCCTCGGTGCCGTAGAACGGTGAGTTCCACCGGACGGCCCGGTGGACGTCGGGCACCGCCCGCTCGATCAGAGCGTCGAGGTGGCGGCCGACCTGCTGCTTCCAGCCCGGCATGGCGGCCAGGTAGGCCTCGACCGGTGCCGGTCCGTCGCCCTTGGGGATCCGCGGGTTGCCGCCGGAGAGTAGGACCGGCCCGTCGCCGGGCTCGGGCCTCGGTCCTTTGGCGGCGCCGCCGTCGCGATCGCGGAAGCCCCGCCCGGCCAGGATCTTGGGCGCGCACTTGTCGAGCCTGCTCTCCCTGGTCCTCGACTGCTTGGCTTGCGAGATGTGGAAGTTGTACTCCCGCTGTCGGCCGGGTGTGAGCGCGGCGAACGCCTCGGCCAGCGCCTCGTCGGCCGCCAGTCTGGCCGCCAGCTCCGGCGCCAGGTCGTCAGTGGGGATCGCCGTGCCCATGGCCAGAGACTACTCCGGTGGCGCGTGCTGGTCGGTCGCAACCCGGTCACCGGGCGGCGCCGGAACGGCCCGACCGGAGCCGTGGGCGGTCCATCATCCGCCCCGTACGGCGTCCGTCGGCTGGTGGACGCCCTAGAACTCGACGTCGTTGGGGGCGAAGTCGTCCCAGGCCGGTGCCGGACCGGGCTCGGTCACCGGCTCCCGATCGGCTCGGGTGGCCGGGCGCTGCTTTTGCCGTGCCTCGACCGGCGACCGCTCGTGCGTCACCCGGGCGGGTCGATGATGACCGACGAACGGCGGTCGATCCTCACCGGTCACCTCGCCATCGTCGTGGCCCTCACCATTGTGGTGGCGGTGCCCGTTGCCGTTGTGAACCTCGCCGTGGTCATCGTCGGGCGAGGGCTCGTGATGGCCGTGGTCACCGGCGGCCTCGGCGGCCCCCTCGCCGCTCAGCAGGACGGCGGCCATGAACGTCGTCACCGGTACCGCCGCCACCAGCCCGATCGAGCCGGTCAGGGTGCGGACGATCTCGACCGCCACCAGCTCGGAGTTGGCGACCGTACCGAGGGGCTGCTCCGAGGCGGCGAAGAGGAGCAGCAGCGGCATGCTGGCCCCGGCGTAGGCCAGGAGGAGGGTGTTGACCACCGAGGCGATGTGCTCCCGACCGACCCGGATACCCGAGGTCAGCAGCTGCGTCATCGTCAGTCGGTTGTTGCGGTGCTTCAGCTCGGCGACCGTCGCCACCTGGGTGATCGTCACGTCGTCGAGGGCGCCCAGCGTGCCGAGCATGGCCCCGCCGAGCAGGAGTGACGACAGGTTGATGTCGGCCAGGAGCGGCAACGTCAACCCCTCCTCGGTGGCCAGACCACTGAAGTTGGAGAGACTGAAGAACAGACTGGCGATGCCCAGGGTGAGTAACAGCGAGGCCAGGGTGCCGGTGAGGGCCACCGTGCTCGACGGGGTGAACCCGTGGGTGAGGTAGAAGCTGAGGAAGGCGATGGCCGACGCCGCCGTCACCGCCACCAGGAGCGGATCGTTGCCGTCGAGCACGCTGGGGGCGACGAAGCCGACGAGCACGGCCACGGTGAAGGCCATCGCCGTCAGAGCCAGCAGGCCCCGCATCCGCCCCAGGACCACGACGACGATGACGAACACCAGCGTGAGCCAGATAAGCACCGACCCCCGGTCGCGGTCGGCGTAGAAGTAGTAGTCGGTCGTCGGCTCGTAGCCGAGGAAGACGGTGTCGCCCTCGGCCAGGATCGGCGTCGGCACCCCGATGGTGAGGTTGAACTCGGGGAGGTCGATCAGCACCCCGGCGTCCGGGCCCTCGTCGATGATGAAGCTGAAGGCCCGGCACTCCTGGGGATCCTCCGGGGTGGAGTACGAGCACGGGCCCTCGGTGACGCCGGTGACGGTGGCTTCGAACTGGTCGGTGACCAGCCCGAGGCGGGTGGCCTGATCGATGGTCTCCTGCTGACCGTCGCCGTCGGGCCACAGGGCGACGATGGCGACCAACGTCAACAGACCGATGACGGCCACGACCCCGAGCACCACCCGGAGCGCCGGCACCTTGAGCCAGTCATCCCAGGTGCCTCCCAGCCCATGGCCGTGAACGCCGTGTTCGGTCGCATCGCTCATGGTCGACAGTCTGGCCTGATCGGGGCCCGGAACGTCGGTCACCCACCCTTTCAAGGGTTGAGGTCAGGGGCTGCCGCTGCCGACGCAGAACTCGTTGCCCTCGGGATCGGCCAACGTCGTCCAGGTCATGCCGTCCTCGGTCTTGTCGTGGATGTGGGTGGCGCCGAGCTCGATCAGGCGTGCCACCTCGGCCTCCCGATCGTCGGCATCGAAGTCGAGATGGACCCGGTTCTTGACCGACTTCGCCTCCGGGACCTGGATGAACATCAGCATCGGGCCCCCGTCGTCGGCCAGGATCCGGGTGAAGAACGGGTTGGGGGCGGGCGGCCCCTGGTCGACGGGGCGGCCGAGGACCGATGACCAGAACTCGGCGATGGCGATGGCGTCGGCGCAGTCGAGGGTGATGGCGGCCAGGCTGATCATGTTGGGGTGTCTCTCCGTCGGTCGCCGAGCGACTGCGGCGGCACAGGCTCGGTCCGCCCGCTCGACGATGGGCCGGGCGATCCCGGTCCGTCAACGATCGAGGCGGGATGCTCAGCCCGTCACCTCGGAAACCAGCGCCTCCAGCCGCTCGACGGCGGCATCGTCGCCCGTGATCGAGACCGCCCGCCGATCGGCGCGCTTCCACAGCCACAGGGTGAGCGTGAGGCCGTCGGCGGCCACCGTCGCCGCCGGCTCGTCGTCGGGAGCGGCCTGCAGGGCGTTGACCATCGTCGTCGCACCGTCGGACCCGGCCCTCGGTAGGCGGCCGAAGCCGTAGCGCCACCGGTCGTCGCTGTCGGTGGCGTGCAGCTCGATCACGGGGCCGTCCGCCTCGTAGCCCTCGGTGTCCGGCGGCACCGAAAGCATCACCCCGAACAGCTCGTCGACACCGTCGGCCCCGAGCTCGGCCGACACCTCCGGCAGCGGGAGCCCGGCGGCGAGAAGGCCGTCGATGGAGTGGACGAGGGCCTCGTGGGTCTGGCGCCGAACGGTGAAGCCGACCGTCTGCTCGTCGGCCCAACTCCACGCCGTGTCGGTGCGATCGGCGGCGGCCAACTCGCCCAAGAGCTCGTCGTTGACCCGTTCGAGGGTGTCGACCAGGTCGCCGTCGGCCGGCCGGGTGGGCTCGGTGTAGGTGTCGGGACCGGCCGGGCGCCGGCCGATGATGTGGAGCCAGAAGTTCTGCACTTCGAATAGGTGGTGGATCAGGTCGCCCAGATTCCAGTGGCCACAGGTCGGCACCGGGGTGTCGAGCGGTGTGCGGCGGGCCACATCGACCAGGGCGGTGGTGTGGCGGCGGATCTCGTCGACCGAGACGGCGTCGGGGTGGAGTGCGGTCATGGACACCAAGTCTCGCACCGGACGGTGACGGTATCGACCGACTTCGACGGGCGCCCCTCGGGCCCCGGCCCTAGACTCGGCCCGCCCACGAACCCGACCCGGAGCAGCCCCGTGACCACCGACGCCTTCCTCGCCGCTCGCGACTTCCTGGTGGCCAACCGCACCGATTACGCCGCCGCCGTCGACGGCTTCGCCTGGCCCGACGTCGGCGACGACTTCAACTGGGTCGAGCGGTACTTCGACGTCGTGGCCGAGGGCAACGACGCTCGGGCCCTCCACATCCTGGAGGAGAGCGGTGAGGCGGCGATCCTCACCTACGCCGAGCTGGCCGATCGCTCCCGCCAGGTGGCCAACCTCCTCGTGGGTCACGGAGCGGAACGGGGCGATCGCATGCTGGTCATGCTCGGCAACGAGACCGCGCTGTGGGAGACGATGCTGGCCGCCATCCGTATCGGAGTGGTGGTCATCCCCGCCACCACGCTGCTCACCGGTGACGACCTGGCCGACCGGTTCGAGCGGGGCGGGGCCACGCTGGTCGTGACCAACGCCGGCGCCCGGCCCGCCGTCGACGCCCTCGACGACAGCCTGACCGCCGGGGTGACCAGGATCGCCGTCGGCGGGGGAGCGGGCTGGATCGACTACGCCGACTCGCACCAGGCGTCCACCGCCTTCACCGCCGCCGACGCCACCCGCTCATCCGATCCGATGCTGGAGTACTTCACCTCGGGTACGACCTCGAAGCCCAAGCTGGTCCGTCACACCCAGGTCAGCTACCCGGTGGGGCACTTGTCCACCATGTACTGGCTCGGGCTGCAGCCCGGCGACGTGCACTGGACGATCAGCTCGCCCGGGTGGGCCAAGCACGCCTGGAGCTGCTTCTTCGCCCCCTTCAACGCCCAGGCCTGCGTGTTCATCTACAACTACACCCGGTTCGACGCACCCGAGGTGCTCAACGTCCTGATCGAGCACCAGGTCAACACGCTGTGCGCCCCGCCCACGGTGTGGCGGTTCCTGATCCAGGAGAAGCTGTCGGACTACCCGGTCGCCCTCCGGGAGCTGATCTCGGCCGGTGAGCCCCTCAACCCCGAGGTGATCGCCCAGGTGGAGGAGTACTGGGGTATCACGATCCGCGACGGGTTCGGTCAGACCGAGACCACGGCCCAGGTCGGCAACCCGCCCGGTGCCTCGGTGGTCCCGGGGTCGATGGGGCGAGCCCTGCCCGGCTACCCGATCGTGCTCCTCGATCCGGACGGAACTCCGGCCGACGAGGGCGAGATCTGCATCGACCTGTCGCGGCGGCCCGTCGGTTTGATGGAGAGCTACGCCGACGACGCCGAGAAGACGGCCGAGGTGATGCGGGACGGCCACTACCACACCGGCGACGTCGCCTCCCGGGACGAGAACGGGTACATCACCTACGTGGGACGGGCCGACGACGTGTTCAAGGCCTCCGGCTACCGCATCAGCCCCTTCGAGCTGGAGAGCGTGCTCATCGAGCATCCCGCCGTGGCCGAGGCGGCCGTGGTGCCCTCGCCCGATGAGTTGCGGGGCAACGTGCCGAAGGCCTACGTGATCGCCGCTCCCGGCCACGAGCCGAGCGCCGACACCGCGGCCGACATCCTCGGGTTCGTGCGGGAGAAGGTGCCGGGCTACAAGCTCGTGCGGCGCCTGGAGTTCGCCGATCTGCCCAAGACGATCTCGGGGAAGATCCGCCGAGTCGATCTCCGCAACCAGGAACTCGACCGCGAGGGGCAGGGTCCGCGCACACCGGAGGAGTTCATCGAGGCCGACGTGCGCCGGAGCTGATCGAAGGGCCGCCTCTTCGTGAACACCCGGAATCTGCTAGGTTTCAGGAATGAAGACGATTTGGGATGCCCTCCTGGAGGCGCTTGAGCATCTGCTCAAGCCCGACACCCGGCGTCTTCGTCCAGCGGTGGTCGTCGACGAGCGGCCCCGTCGCCGCCCTCGGGCCTAGCCCCCGTCGGGCGAATCGGTCACTCGATAGCGGGCGCCGAGCGCCGCCACTTCGGCGGCCACCCGATCGCGCAGCCGAGTCGGGGTCAACACCTCGATCTCGGCGCCCAGCGACAGTACGTCGGCCACCGTCGCCTCCAACGAGCCCAACCGGAACGTGGCCTCGACCCAGCCGTCGGCGTCGGGCTCCACCCCACGCCGCAGCCGCAGGGGCTGAAGGCGCCCCAGGACCGCGGCGCGACGCCGTCCCTCGGGGGAGATCCTCACCGCACCCCGAGCCCGACGGAGCGGCGTGCCGTCGTGCGGGGGAAGGGGGGCACCCCGGTCGAGGCCGCTGTCGTAGCCGTCGAGCAGCTCGAAGCCGCCATCGGGGCCCCGCACCGAACGGACGGGCACCCCGGCCCCGGACAAGGTCTCGATGTCGCGCAGGACCGTACGGGGTGAAACCTCCAGCCGTTCGGCCAGTTGACCCGCCGTGAGTCGACGGCCCGACTGCAGCAGGAGCACGAGCTCGAGGAGTCGGCCCGCCCTCATCGGGATCGACCCGCTGTCGCCTTCGCCCCGGTTCCTCCGACGATTTTTCTGTAGGTGACAACAGATGTCATGTACGGGTCAGCATAGTGTCGCCATCGACGCCGTCACCGTCGAACGCACCGTCCGACGAACCCGTCGGACGACCCGACCAGATGAAAGGAAGGCAACCATGGCAGACGCCCCCGAGGTCGAGGGATCCGGTACCCCGGACGATCCGTGGATCCTGCTCACCCCGCCCGGCAAGTCCGAGTTCGAGGCATACCGCGATCCGGAGGCCGAGCCGCCGGCCCTGGTGGTACAGGTCGGGGCGACCGAGCTCCGCTACCACCTGAGCTGTATCGACGACCTCCACGCCATGCTGCTCGATCACGGCGACTGGATGCTGTTGGGCAACGCCGATGAGCAGAAGGAGGCCAAGGAGGGCACCGTCGAGGCCTGGGGCCGCTCGGCCGACAACCCGGTCGGGGGCTGGTACGGCTTCAAGAAGGGCCTGCGCGGTCGCTTCGGCAACTACCTGCCTCCCGTGATGGAGGTCCTCGGCCTGGCCGAGGTGGAACACAACGCCCGCAACAACCGCATGAGGGGGATCTGACATGGCCGCCTACCACGTCGAACGCACCATCGACGCCGCGCCGGAGACCGTCTGGCGCCTGCTGGCCGACGCCACCACCTGGACCGACTGGAACCCGACCACGATCAGCCTCAAGGGGCCGATCACCGCTGGGGAGAAGGTGGAACTCGTCACCACCGTCGACCCCAAGCGCACGTTCAAGCTCAAGGTCGATGAACTCACCCCGCCCTCCCGCATGGTCTGGTCCGACGGGATGCCGCTCGGACTCTTCACCGGCCGCCGCACCTACACGGTGGTCCCGGAGGGGGAGGGCAGTCGCTTCACCATGGTCGAGGAGTACTCGGGCCCGATGGCGCCGCTGATCACCCGGGCCATTCCCGATCTGAGCGACTCCTTCGAGCAGTTCGCCGACGGCCTGAAGCAGGGGGCCGAAGCGGCCTGACCGGCTGTGTCCCCGATGGCGAGCGAGGCCCCCGGGCCGCGGCGTCGGGCCGCGGTCTCCGGGGCGCGCTAGCCGGTGCCGTTCTCGAGGAAGTCGTGCAGCTGCCAGTCGAACCGTGACAGCGCCCCGCCGTGCTTGGGGTGGGGCGCCCACCGGGGCTCGTCGCCCTCGGGCCGGTCGCCCGACACCGTCACCCGCTGGATCAGCCGCTCCCCGCCGAAGTCGTTGACCACCCGGTGCTGGGTGCAGCGGTTGTCCCACATCGCCACCGTGCCCTTCGACCAGCGATAGCGGACGGTGAACTCGTCCTGCGCCACCCACTGGGTGAGCAGGCCGAGCAGGGCGTCGCTCTCGCGGTGGTCGAGCTCGACGATGCGTCGGGTGAAGTGCTGGTTGACGTAGAGGGCCCGCCGGCCGGTGACCGGGTGGACCCGCACCACCGGGTGGACGGCCATCCGTTCCGGTCGCTTGTGGGCCTGGGCGTCGTGGAGGGCGGTCAGGCCGTTGCACAACTCCTGCATCGGGGCCGACAGAGCGTCGTAGGCGTCGCACAGGTTGGCCCACATCGTGTCGCCCCCGGTGTCGGGACACTCGACCATGTTGAGGATCGACAGCACCGAGGGCGACTCCCGGAACGTCAGATCGGTATGCCACTCGTCGGCCACGCCGCCGCGAGAGGCGGCGATCTCGAAGATCTCGTCACGATCGGTGAACGGGTTCTTGAGGTTGGGGTGGCCTTCGAGCGGTCCGAACCGGGCGCCGAGGGTCACGTGTTGGTCGAGGGTGAGTTGCTGCTCGGGGAAGAAGAGCACCATGTGCTCGACCAGCAGTCGATCGATCAGGGCCACCTCGTCGGGCCCGGCGTCGGCCAGGGCGAGGCCTCGCACCTCGGCTCCCAGCGACGGGCTGAGGCGGTCGACGGTGAGCGCGTCGGCGCCGGAGGCGGGCGCATCGCCGAAGTCGGATGGGGTCTCGTCGGTCAGGGCCATGGCCAAGTCTGACACCGCGCCGGGGCTCGACTCCAGGCCGCCGGCGGGCCGAGGACAGCGTCGGCCGTCGTTCGGCTGCGAAACTCGAACGAGCGGTCCAGAATGAGATGATGGCGCTGACCAAGTGGCAACCTCCCGTTCTGCGGCACTCGGTCGACGACGAGGGCGACGTCGTCTGGCTCGAGCTCTACTTCGATCTGATCTTCGTGGCCGCCCTGATCCAGCTCGGGGATCAGCTGGCCGACAACGTCTCGTGGGACGGCGTGTTCCGGTTCGCCGCCGTGTTCACCCTGCTGTGGTGGGTGTGGACGGGCACCACGGCCTTCATGAACCGCTTCGCCGTCGACGACATCACCCATCGGGTCCTGGTGTTCGCCCAGATGTTCATGGTCGGCAACATGGCCCTGGTGGCGGTCAGCCCGCTGGACGATCGCTCGGTGTGGATGGCCATGGCCTACGTCGGCGCCCGCATCCCGATGATCGCCATGTACTTCCGGGTGCGTCACAAGCCGGGCAGCAGCCGACTCACCGAGTTCTACCGCTGGGTGTTCACCATCGGGGCCGGGATCTGGCTGGTCTCGCTGCTGGTGCCGACCCCGTTCCGGTACTTCCTGTGGGCGGCGGCGTTGGCCATCGAGTTCGCCGCCCCGCTCGTCGCCGCCCGCAAGATGAGTGCCACACCGGCGCACGAGGAGCACTTCCGGGAGCGCTACGCCCTGTTCACCATCATCGTGCTGGGTGAGTCGTTCGTGAAGGTGCTGAGCGAGCTGGCCTCGAAGGGGGTCTCGATCGAATCGCAGGTGTTCGGCACCCTGCTCTTCATCGTGGGCGCCGCCCTGTGGTGGACCTACTTCGACGATGTGGCCGACTCGACGCTGCGGCCCGGCGGCGCCGGCCGTTTGCTGCCGTGGGTGTACTCCCACCTGCCGCTCACCATGGCCCTCACCGCCCTCGGTGTCGGGGGCAAGAAGCTGGTCACCGTCGAGGCCTTCGGCGCCGACATCAAGGACAGCTACCTCTGGCTCTACGCCGGCGCCATCGCCGCCGCCCTGGCCGCCACCGCCATCCTCGACCTGGTGACGGTGAGCCCGCACTTCGCCGTCGGCCTGCGGATGCGGGTGACGCTGCGACTGGCCGCCGCCGTCCTCGTCCTCCTCGTGCCGCTGTTCATGGCCGACGGGGCGGCGCTCATGGTGGTGTCGGTCATCACGGTGATCACCGTCCTCCAGATCGCCGTCGAGCTGGTGGCGGCGACCAAGGCCGAGAAGCGGATCGATCAGGTGGTCGCCGAGCACATCAGCTCGTCGTCGGGCGTGTGCGAGCGGTTGTTGACGGCGCCACTCATCGAGCCGAACACCGAGAACTGCCTCCACTGCGAGGAGAAGGGCGGGGTGCCCGTCGAGCTGCGGGTGTGCCTGGAGTGCGGCCATGTCGGCTGTTGCGACGACACCGAGGGTCAGCACGCCAGGGCGCATTTCACCGACAGCGGCCACACCCTGATCGCCAGCATCCAGCCCGGGGCCACCTGGGCCTACTGCTTCGTCCACGATGCGGTGCTGGAGGATTGGCGGACGACGGCCTCGGCCGGGGGCGACACCGCCCGGTCGTGACTCCGGGAGTTCACCCTCGGTTCGCCGGGGTGACAACTCGCCACGCCATGGTCGGGGGATGACCGAATGCAAGGTTGGGATCAACGGTTTCGGGCGCATGGGCCGGCTGTTGACCCGCGCTCTCGCCCACCACCCCGGCGTGCGGGTGGTCCACGTCAACGAGTTGCACGGGGGGCCCGATACCGCAGCCCACCTACTTGAGTTCGACTCCGTCCACGGCCGCTGGGATCGCCCGGTCGACGTCGCCGGCGACGGGCTGGTCATCGACGGCCGGCCCGTCGGCTTCACCGACCATGACACGCCGGGGGCGGTGCCGTGGTCCGACGCCGGCGTCTCCGTCGTGGCCGAGTGTTCGGGGGCGTTCTGCACGATCGACCAGATCGCACCGTACTTCGACGGAGGGGTCGACCGGGTCGTGGTGGCCGCCCCGGTCACCGACGAGCGGGCAGCGAACATCGTCGTCGGCTGCAACGACGACCACTACCGACCGGACGAGCATCGGGTGGTGACGGCGGCCTCGTGCACCACCAACTGCATCGCCCCGGTGATCAAGGTGCTCCACCGCACGTTCGGGATCGAGCGCGGGATGATCACCACCCTGCACGACGTGTCCAACACCCAGACCCTGGCCGACGCCCCCCACAAGGATCTGCGTCGGGCTCGCTCGGCCCTGACCTCGCTCATTCCGACCACGACCGGCTCGGCCACCGCCATCACCGTGATCTACCCGGAGCTGGCCGGCAAGCTCGACGGCGTGGCGGTGCGGGTGCCCCTGCTCAACGCCTCGCTCAGCGACATCGTGGTCCAGGTGGCTCGACCGACGACGGTGGAGGAGGTCAACGCCGCGCTGCGGGCGGCGGCCGACGGCGAGCTGAAGGGGATCCTCGGCTTCGAGGACCGGCCGCTGGTGTCGGTCGACTACGTGGACGACCCCCGATCCTCGATCGTGGACGGGCCCTCGACCATGGTCACCGACGGCACGCTGATCAAGGTGCTCGCCTGGTACGACAACGAATGGGGCTACGTGCAGCGGATGGCCGAGCTGCTGGTACGGGTGGCCGGCGACGGGCCGGTGGCGGGGTGAACGTCCGCAACTACGTGGTGGTGACCTCGGCCTACTGGTCGTTCACCATCACCGACGGGGCGCTGCGGATGCTGGTGCTCCTGCACTTCCACGAGCTGGGTTACAGCCCGATCACCCTCGGCTTTCTGTTCCTGCTCTACGAGTTCTTCGGGGTGGTGACCAACCTCGTCGGCGGCTGGCTCGGGTCGCGCCGCGGGCTGAACCTCACGCTCTACGCCGGCCTGACGACCCAGATCGTCGCCCTGCTCGTCCTGTCGCTCCAGCAGGACGGCTGGCCCGAGCTTCTGTCAGTGGTCTACGTGATGGGGGCGCAGGCCCTCTCGGGCATCGCCAAGGACCTCACCAAGATGTCGTCGAAGAGCGCCATCAAGCTCGTCGTCGGTGGGGCCGACGACGCCGCCCACCAGTCGGCGCTGTTCCGCTGGGTGGCGGTGCTGACCGGCTCCAAGAACGCCCTCAAAGGCGTCGGCTTCTTCGTCGGCGGGGCGTTGCTGGCCGGGGTCGGGTTCCGGCCGGCGTTGTGGCTGATGGCAGGCGTGCTGGGCGTGGTGCTCGTGGCCGTGGTCGCCGTGCTGCGGGTCGACATCGGCCGCTCGGCCGCCCCGCAGCCCTTCCGGCGGCTGTTCTCCGCCTCGACGGCCGTGAACCGGCTGTCCGCCGCCCGGCTGTTCCTGTTCGGGGCCCGGGACCTCTGGTTCGTGGTGGCCCTCCCGATCTATCTCGACACCGAACTCGGGTGGTCGTTCCAGGGGATCGGGGCCTTCCTCGCCGCCTGGGTCATCGGCTACGGCGTCGTCCAGTCGATGGCGCCGCCCATCCTCCGGCGGGCTCGGGGCCGTGAGGTGCGGGCCGCCCGCTGGTGGGCGCTGGCCCTCGGGCTGGTGGCGGCCGCCATCGCCGTCGCTCTGGCCGTCGGCGCCCGACCCGAACCGGTGCTCGTGATGGGTCTGATCGCCTTCGGGGCGGTGTTCGCCGTCAACTCGGCGCTGCACTCGTACCTGATCCTGGCCTACAGCACCAGCGACGAGGTGGCCCTCGACGTCGGGTTCTACTACTCGGCCAACGCAGCCGGTCGTCTCGTCGGCACACTGCTCTCCGGCGTGGTGTTCCTGGCCGGTGGCCTGGAGGCGGCGCTGTGGACGGCGACGGCGTTCGTCGCCGTGTGCTGGCTGCTGACGCTGCGGTTGCCGTCGATCAGCTCGGCGGTGCCCCGGCCCGAGCCAGCAACACGTCCAGCAGACGCACCAACACCTCCTTGACCGCCTCCCGGTTGCGGGCGTCGAAGCGCAGCAGTGGCACGTGGGGGGCGACGTTGAGGGCGGTACGCACCTGATCGAGGCGATGCCGCGGGCCGCCCTCGAACTGGTTGACGGCGACCACGAACGGGATGTCGTTGCGCTCGTAGTAGTCGATGGCCTCGTAGCACGACTCCAGCCGACGGGTGTCGACGAGGACCAGGGCACCAAGCGCTCCCCGCACCAGGTCGTCCCACATGAACCGGAACCGGGCCTGGCCGGGGGTGCCGAAGAGGTACAGCCGGAGGTCCTCCCCGAGCGTCACCCGACCGAAGTCGAGGGCCACCGTGGTGGTGGTCTTGGCCTCCAACTGGTCGAGGTCGTCCACCCCGATACCGGCCGTGGTCAGCTCGGCTTCGGTCCGCAGCGGCGGAATCTCCGAGATGGTGCTGACGAGCGTGGTCTTGCCGGCACCGAAGCCGCCGGACACGACGATCTTGGCCGACGCCGCCGTCGTCACGGCCACCGGTCGGGTACTCACAGGGAGCGGATCCCCTCGCGCAGCCGTTCGAGGAGGGCCCGGTCGCCGGTGTCGGCGGTGCCGTGGGCGACCAGCAGCTCCTCGTCGACCATGTCGCAGGCCAGGACGCGGGCGACGCCGAGCGGAAGCTGGAGGTGGCTGGCCACCTCGGCGATCGAGAGCGGCTCCTGACACCGTTCGGCGATGGCTCGACGCTCGAAGTCGAGGTCGTCGACGGCGACGTCGTGACGGGTCTCCACCACGGTCTCGACATCGAGGTCGGCCTTGGCCGCACGGGTCCGGCCTCCCGTGATGACGTAGGGCCGCACTGCGCTGCTCTCGCCGACCTCGGAGGGGTCGTGTTCGGTCATCGTGGATCTTTCAGGGGCGGGGATTGATGACGTTCTTGAGGGAGTCGATGCGGTCCGGGGTGAGGAGGGTGGCCATGCGTTGCGACAGGACGGTCAGCTGGTAGCCGAGGTTCCCCAGATCGGCGGTGGTGTCGGTCACGGTGCCGATGTTGCAGCCGGCACCCGTCGACACGACGAACAGGTAGCCGCCGGCCATGTCGACGATGATCCGACGGACCTCGCCCAGCTCGTACAGCTCCGAGGTGCCTCGGGTGAGGCTGGACAGGCCGGAGATGACGGCCGCCAGCTGCTCGACGCCGGGACCGGTCTCGGTGGCGCTGCCGGCGAGGGCGAACCCGTCCGGGCTGACGACGACGGCCTCGGACACACCGGGGGTGCCGGCGGCGAACTCGACCAGAGCCGCCGTCAGGTCATCGGCCTCGACAGGCTCCTGGGTGTCGGTCGACATGGATCACTCGTCCTCGACGGGGAGGCCGGCGCCGCCGACGGCGACGGCGAACGTCTCGGTCGGGGCCGCCTCCGTCTGCTCTTCCTCGGCCTCGGCCTCCTGCGTCTCATCGGGTCGTGGGTCGGCATCGGCCGCTTCGTCGGCGTCGGCCGGCAGGGGAGCGGTTGCGCTGGCCAGGGCTGTGGTCACCCCTCGGTTGAAGCTGGCCAGCTGCTCCCGGACGGCTTCGGCGTGATCGAACTCGACATCGGCGGCGCCCTCGGCCGGGATCGGCTCGTCGGGTTGCGGCTCGGCGTCGGCGGTACCGGTAACGATGGCGGCCGGCGCCGGGGCGTCGGCGCCCGACGACGGCTCGTCGGTCGCATGCATCTCGTCGGCCCCGTCCGGTTCCGGGACGATCTCGAGGAGTGGGCCCGGGTCGCGGAACTCCGGGTCGGAGGGATGCCTCGGGGGCAGCAGCGACGTTTCGTCGAGGTAGATCCGCTCCGGGGTGTCGATGTCGGTCACCACGCCGTCGTCGGGCCCGTCCGTCGGATCATCGGCGACGGCGGCCATCTGCTCGTCGGCCCCCGCCCCCTCTTCGACCTCGACCAGGCTCACCTCGGCCGCTTCGACAGCCTCATCGGCGACCTCGACCTCGGCCGCTGGCTCGCCTGCGACATCGGTGTCGCCCTCGCCCGACCGGCCACGGTCCGTCTCGGCCTCGGCGGCCACGTCCGGCTCGTCGCGCTCCGCCTCCACTGCGGATGCCTCGGGCGCGTCGCCGACGACGGCCTCAGCCTCGGCCGGTGGTACATCGGCTGCGGCCACGTCATCAGCGGCGTTCACCTCGACGGCCGCAGCATCGGCCTCGCGGACATCGACCTCGACGGCCACGGCGTCGACCTCTGGGACATCGACCTCGACCTCACCATCGGCGACCTCACCATCGGCGACCTCGCCGGCCAAGGCGTCGACCTCACCATCGGCGACCTCGCCGGCGTCGACCTCGTGGACATCGACCTCGACCTCACCATCGGCGACCTCGCCGGCGGTGACCTCGCCGGCCAAGGCGTCGACCTCATCATCGGCGACCTCGCCGGCGGTGACCTCGCCGGCCACGCCGTCGACCTCACCATCGGCGACCTCGACGATCGGCGCGTCGGCGGCTTCGCCCGAGGCGGCCTCCACCGGTACGGCGTCGACCGACGGGGGCGCAAGCGCAGCCAGGTCGGCATCGACCGAGGGCGGAGCGAGTGCGGCCAGATCGGCATCGACGGTCGGGGGTGCGAGGGCGGCAAGGTCCGGGTCGACCCCGGCGGTGGTGGCGGCGGTCGTCTCATCGCCTTCCGCCGCGCCTGCGGCCTCCATGGCCGCCACGTCGGCGGTGACCGTGGCCGCCACCTCGATGGCGGAGCGGGCCGCGGCCTCGTCGGGGTGCAGCCCGGGGACCGCCGGCTCCGGCTCGATCTCCAGCTCCACGGGCTCGCCTGCCGGATCGTCCTCGCCGCCGGGCAGCTGCGAGCTGCGACGTCGGAAGGGCGGGATGGGGGCGGGAGCGGCGTCGTCGCCGACCGCCGTCAGGTCCTCGTCCTCGGCTGCCGGCAGCTCGACCTCGGCCGCCGGCTCGGTCGGCGGCGCCAACGGGCTGCGGACCGGGCGCTCGGGGGCGGGGGCCTGGACCGGGGTGGCATCGCCGTCGACCGTGATTCGGGGCACCGGACCCGTGATCGGGGCCAGGGCCGACTCCACCGCCGGCGGTCGGGTGCCGGCCAGGCGACCCTCGCCGACGACCGGCTCCTGGCCGGTGGAGGAGCGCTCGGACACGATTCGGGGTGGCAGGGTGACCTTGGCGATCGTGCCCGAGGGCGCCGCCTCGACCAGGCGGGCGTCGATGTCGTGACGGGAGGCAAGGCGGCCGACGACGAACAGACCCAGATAGCTGGTCGGCGACTCGGCCCCCACCGATGAGGTGGCGATGCGATCGTTGGACTCGGCCAACTCGCGGCGGGACATGCCCGGGCCCTCGTCGACGACCGAGATGGTGTAGCCACCGCCCCGCTCGTCCCACCGGCCCATCAGCCGTACCGGGCTGTCGGAGTCGCTGAACCCGGTGGCGTTCTCGATCAGCTCGGCCAGGAGGTGGGTGAGATCGCTGGCGGCCCGAGGGGACACCGTGGCCGGCTCGACCCCGTCGTGGGTCACCCGGTGGTAGTCCTCGACCTCACTGGTGGCGGCCCGCAGCACCTCGTCGACCGGCTGCGGCGTCTGGAGCTGACGGTCGACCCGTTCGCCGGCGAGCACCAGGAGGCTCTCGGCGTTGCGCCGCATCCGGGTGGCCAGTTGGTCGAGGGCGAACAGGCTGCGCAGCATGTCGGGATCGGACTCGGTGGCCTCCAGCTGGTCGATCAGCTGGAGCTGCCGACCGATGAGCTGCTGGTTGCGGCGGCCCAGGTTGACCAGGACACCCGCCAGATCCTGGCTGCGGCCGATCGCCTGGGAGGCGACGGTGTCGATCGTGGTGGCCCGGAGCCGGCTCAGCGAGTCGGCCAACTCGGCCACCTCGCCCTCGGCATGGACGTCGAGGGTGCGCACAGCCGGGATCTCGCCCGAGCCGTCGGTCGAGTGAAGCGTGTCGACCAGGGTGGGGAGCTCGAGCTCGGTCAGGCGGTCGGTCTGGGCCCGAAGGGCGCGCAGGGGAGCGGCGGTGCGTTCCGCCGCCCGGTAGGCCGACCAATAGGCCAGCACCCCGGCGGCACCGAGGATGCCGACCGTCATCAGGCCCAGGGCCACGGCGGCGTTGGAGAAGTCGGCCGAGGTGAGCGGCGACGACTCCGACTGCCGCGAAAGCAGAATCACGAGGCCGACGCCCAACGCCCCGAGGATCAGTGCGGGCACGACGGCCAGTGCGATCATGCGCGAGCTGAGACTCCGGGCTAGGCGAGGACCGGCGCGATCCGCTATGTACCCCGCCTTGCTCCCGCGCTTCGATTCGTCCACGTCAAACCCTTGTTGCCACTAGGTCGTTCTGCCCTACTCCACCATGCCACGCGGTGAAGCCCTCTGCGTGTGCAACCGTATGCAAATACTCCGACACAATGGGGGACCACCACCGAATCGTCATGGAGGCCGGTCGCCGCTTGAAAAGCGGGGCAATCCGGCCGATGGAGGGCGGTCCCGGTCCGCCTGTCGGTAAGGCCGACGGACACTCGCAAATTTGCCCTGTCATCCAGCGTCATCCTTGTGGTGGGCTAGCCTGACCGCTTCCTCGAAACGCCCCTCGCCGACCGCTCCATGAACTTCACGCATTCCGACGCCTCGAGCCCGCTCCAGGACACCTCGACACCGACCAAGATGGGCTACCGGCCGGCGCTGGACGGCCTGCGGACCATCGCCATCGGCCTGGTGCTGGCCGAGCACACCGGGCTCGAACTCTTCGACGGCGGCAACAGCGGCGTCATCGTGTTCTTCGCCCTCAGCGGCTTCCTCATCACCAAGCTGATGCTCGAGGAGTGGTCGGCCACCGCCACCCTCGATGTGAAGGCCTTCTACGGTCGGCGGACGGTGCGCATCATGCCGGCACCGCTG
>JBCCRO010000037.1:0-56550 GCA_039201605.1 Actinomycetota bacterium | reverse complement strand
TCAGATCAGCCTCAGGATCCGACACCGCACCCAGGAAATCGACAGCACCAGCCTCGGTCGCCACCGTCAACGCCGTCACCAACGTCGAGAACTGCGCATCACCAACCGCAATCTCCGCAATCGTCGGCAACGGCGCCGGGGCGTCGCCGACGGTGAAGGTCGCCTTCACCGTGTAGAAGTCGGATCGGCTCGTGTACACCCGAGCCTCGATGCTGTTCTCCCCTGGCTCGAAGCGATCGACCGACACGGTGGCCGCCGTGCCGTCCGACTTCGTTCCCCGCAGGTCGTAGGGTGCCGCTCGCTCGGTCTTGACCCGGTGACCGTTCAGGTAGAACCGAACCTGTCGTGCCTCGATGTCGAGCGGGGCGAGGAAGACGGCGGCCTGACCGCCGGCCTCGACCGTTGCGCCGTCGAGGGCGACGGCCTCGGATCGGTCACCGGACCCGCTGATGGCGAGGAAGGCGTCCTCGCGCTCGGCGTACTCCCCGGCGGCCGACGCCACCGAGGGTGCCACCGCGAGCAGAAGCGCCGCGGCGAGAACCGCGGCGAGGGAACGGAAGAGAAGTCTCATGGATGCCTTTCCAGGTCGCGAGGGCGTTGATCCCGCCCTTTGCCCCTACGCACGCTCTTCGGTGGCTCCCTCGACTTTGGATGCAGCAATCAGCCACAACCATCTGGATGCGACATCGGCCGGACGCCACCCGCCACCGCCGCATCCGGCCCGACCTGCGACCCCCCGACCCGCGACCTGCGAGCCGCGACCGCTCAGGGGTTGGCCGCCGCCTCCAAGCCGTCGAGCACCAGCGACAGGCCGAAGTCGAACTCCTTGGTGAAGTCGTAGCCCGGCTGCATCACGTGCTCGGCGGTGAACTCGACCAGGTGGGGATAGCGCTCGGGATCCATGACCGAGCCGATGCCCTCCACCAGCTCGACCAGGTCCTCCCCACCGGTAGCCGGGAGCGCCGCCTCCTGGAGCGAGTAGCCGTAGACGAAGGCATCGATCAGAGCCACGGCGTGCGCCGTCGCCTCGATCGAGAAGCCGGCGGCCCGGCAGCAGCCGATCATGGCGTTGTGATGGGTGAGGGTGGCGGGCCCCGGGTTCGGCCGGGAGTCGAGCAGGGGTGTGGCCCAGGGGTGGCGGGCGAGCACCTCGCGTACCGAGTGGGCCACCACCGTCATCGCCTCCTGCCACGGCACGTCGGCCGGTGGTCTCGTCATCTCGGCGAAGACCGTGTCGACCATGCCGTCGATGATCGCCTCCTTGTTCGGCACGTGGTGGTAGATCGACATCGGCTTGGTGTCGAGCTGCTCGGCCAGCTTGCGGATGGTGAAGCCCTCCATCCCGACGCGATCGGCCAGGGCGACGGCGCCCTCCAGGACGCGTTCTCGGGTCAGTTTCGGGGGTGACATCGGTCGCTCACTCCAACCTTCGGCCAACCGGCCCTTGCCAGTGGTACTTAGTACGAATAGGGTTACGGTAGCACCCGTACTTAGTACGAGCGCTCGTCCACCGCCATCTTTCCCGGAGGAACCGACCATGCCCGTCACCGATGCCCACCCGACCACCGAACCCACCTCCCCGGCCGACACCACCCGAACGGGGACCATGCGGGCGCTGACCCAGCGGCGTTACGGTTCGGCCGACGTCCTGACCATGGACACCGTGGCCCGCCCCGTTCCCGGGCCCCACCAGGTGCTCGTCGAGGTGGCGGCCGCCGCCGTCGACCGCGGCACCTGCCACATGGTGTCGGGCACCCCCTACCTGATCCGGCTCGCCGGTTTCGGCGTGTTCCGACCCAAGCGGACCGTCCCCGGCCTCGACGTCGCCGGGCGGGTGATCGCCGTGGGTGACGAGGTCACCCGATTCGCCGTGGGCGAACAGGTGTTCGGCATCGCCGATGGCTCACTCGCCCCCTACGCCGCTGCCGACGAGACCAAGCTGGCCCACCGGCCCGACGGGGTGTCGACCGAGGCCGCGGCCGCCGCAACCGTGTCCGGCATCACCGCCCTCCAGGCCCTTACCGACGTCGGCGGGGTGGAGCCCGGCCAACGGGTGCTCGTCGTCGGCGCCGGCGGTGGGGTGGGGAGCTTCGCCGTCCAGCTGGCCAAGGCCCTCGGGGCCGAGGTGACCGGTGTGGCCAGCACCCGCAATCTCGACCTGCTCCGCTCGCTCGGGGCCGACCACGTCATCGACTACACCAGGGAGGCCGTCGACGAAGGCGGCCGGCGCTACGACCTGATCCTCGACATCGGTGGACGGAACCCGGTGCGGCGGCTCCGCCGAGCGCTGAGGCCCAGGGGCACCCTGGTCTTCATCGGCGGCGAGGGCGGCAACCGGATCACGGGCGGCATCGGGCGCCAGATCCGGGCTGCGCTGCTGTCGCCCTTCGTCGGCCACCGACTGGCCATGTTCATCAGCAAGGAGCACCACTCGTTGATCGATCGCCTGGCCGAGCATCTGGCCACCGGCGAGGTCGTCCCCGCCATCGAGGCCCGCCATGCGCTGGGCGAGGCACCCAAGGCCATCGCCCGACTCGACGCCGGGCTGGCCCGGGGCAAGTCGGTGATCCTCGTCGGCGACACCACCGGCGGCGAAGCAGGCGCCTAGGCCCCGGCCGTCATACCTAGCCGGCGCCGCGGAGGGCGGCGATGGGCTCGGTGTTGGCCGCCTTCCACGCCGGGTAGGTGCCGGCCACGAGGCCGATCACGGCTCCCAGCACCGGGGCGACGAACGGCAGCCACGGGTCGAGCACCGGCGTCCACTCCCGGGTGGCCGACACGACGACCACGGTCAGGACGCCGAGGCTGGTGCCGAGCACGCCGGCCAGGGCCCCGAGCGCCATCGACTCGGCCAGGAACTGGGCGGCGATGTGGGCCCGCCGAGCACCGAGGGCGCGGCGGAGGCCGATCTCGCTCGTCCGCTCCAGCACCGAGACCAGCGTGACGTTGGCGATACCGATGGCGCCCACCAACAGCGAGACGCCGCCGAGCACGATGAACAGCGAGTTGATGTCGTTCTCCACCCCGGCCCGCACCCGGGTCGGCGACGGCGGGGTGGCCACCCGCAGCAACTCCGGGGTGTTGGGGGCGAGGGCGACGGGGGCCTGGGTGGCGATCAGGTCGGCCGCCCCGACCTCCACCTCGATCTGCACCTCCTCCACCCCGGTCAGGCCGAACCGGTCCCGGGCCACGGACTCGGGGATGATGATGGCGCTGAGGAGCCCGGGTTCGCGGGCGGTGTCGGACAGGATCCCGACGACGGCCAGGGGCTGCTCGCCCACGAAGATCGTCGGGGTGTTGTCGACCCGGGTCACGTTGAGGCGCTGGGCGGCGGCGGGGCCGAGAACGGCCACCGGATCACCCCGTTCGGCATGACCCTCGTCGTAGAACCGACCGGTGAGAAGCTGGGCCCTGACCGCCGGGAACAGACCGGGGCTTGCGGCGACCACCGGGATCTGGAACTCGGTCTGTCCCAACGGATCGATCACGGGCACCGACCGGGCCAGCCGATCGCCGACCGGGACGGCCGAGCTGGTGCCGGCGGCCGTCACCCCGTTGAGCCGGATCAGTCGGGACTCGGCGTCCCACGGGATGGCCGACACCTGCTGGGTCTGACCGCCGCCGAAGTTGTTGCGGTTCTGAGGGGACACGACCACCTCGGTCGCCGTCAGCTCGTCGAACCGGCCCACGATCTGCTGACCCGCCGTCTGGGCCAGGCCCAGGGTCGCCACCAGGGCGGCCACGCCCAGGATCGTGCCGAGGGCGGTGAGCAGGGTCCGCCCCGGCCGGGCGGTGAGGGCGAGGGTCATCTCGCTCCCCAGATCGGCCAGGGAGAACACCGAGCGGGGCACAGCGTCGCCCACCCCGTCGAGCACCGGCTCGTCGGTGGGCCCACCGCCGACCGACGGGGGCGGCGGGAGCGGTCCGGTGATCCGGGCGTCGTCCGGGCCCTCGTACTCGGGCGGGAGGATGGTCACGAGACCGGGGCGGGAGAGTGTTCGAGCCGACCGTCGCGGATCCGCACCACCCGATCGGCCCGTTCCGCAACCGAGTCGTCGTGGGTGATGATGACGACGGTGAGGCCCCGATCGTGCAGCTCGGCGAAGAGCTGCAGGATCTGCTCGCCGGTGGCGGTGTCGAGGTTGCCCGTCGGCTCGTCGGCCAGGATCAGACTCGGCTCCGACACCAGGGCCCGGGCGATCGCCACCCGCTGACGCTCGCCGCCCGAGAGGGTGGTGGGGTTGCCGGTCAGGCGGTGCCCCAGGCCGACCGCCTCCAGGGCGGCGACGGCCCGGTCACGACGGCGGGCGCGTCCGCCGCGGCGGTAGACGTCGGACAGCATGACGTTCTCCACGTTCGACCGGTGGCCCAGCAGATGGAAGGCCTGGAACACGAAGCCGATGTTCGACGCCCGCAGGCCGGCCCGCTGGGGCTCGGACAGGGAGTTGGTGTCGATTCCGTCGAGCAGGTAGCGGCCGCCGGTGGGGCGATCGAGGAGCCCGAGCAGGTGAAGCAGCGTCGACTTGCCCGAGCCGGAGGGCCCGACCAGGGCCAGATAGTCGCCCCGGTTGACGACGAGGTCGACCTGGCGCAACGCCTCCACCGCCGGCGGACCGGGGAAGGTCCGGCTCAGCTCATCGAGGTGGACGACCGGGGTCACGAGTCGCCGTCATCGGCGTCGTCGTCACCGTCGCCGGCTTCGATGCTCTCGTCGTCATCGCCGGTGGGGAGGACGAGGTCCCGGCCGACCACCACGCGATCGCCCTCGCCTAGCGACAGGCCGAGGCCCTCGATCTCCACCATGCCCTCGGCCCGAAGGCCGGTGGACACCTCGACGAACTCGGTCACGCCGGCCGAGCCTTCCACCTCGACCCGTGCGGTCCCGTCGGCACCGGCCGACAGTGCGGCCAGCGGCACCGCCAGCACGTCGCCCCCGCTGGAGGTGATGGGTACCGAGACCCGAAGGTTCAGCCCGAGCGCCTCGTCGGGCACGTCCTCGGACGGCTCCAGGCGGACGGCGTACCGATCGGAGGACAGGTTGGGCCCGCCGGGACTGTCGGCGACGAAGGTGATGACAGCCGGGATGGTGAGGCCGAGCTGGTCGTCCTCCAGCATGGCCTCGTCGCCGACGGCGATCAGCTGGCGGTCGGCGGCCGAGATCCCCGATTCGACCAGGGTCTCCGCCCCGGTGATCGTCATCACCGGGCCGCTCGGCTCCTCGCCAACCTCGGCGAACACCTGGGCCACCTGGCGGGGCAGGGAGGAGAAGAACACGACCTCGCTCTCGGGGATCCAGGCCCCGACCCGCTCCTGGGCTTCGCCCAGCTCGGTCCGGGCGTCGGCCAACGCCTCCTCGGCCGCCGTCACCTCGGCCCGAAGGTCGGACAGATCGGGCGGGTTGAGCCGATCGGTGCGGGCCTCCTTGGCCTCGGCCACGGCCAGCTCCGCCTCGTCGACGAGCAGCTCCTGCTCGGCCGCCACCTGCGTCTGCGTCGCCTCCGCCGCCGACAGCGCCGCCGCCGCCTCGGCCAGGGCCGCCTCATCGGCGCCACCATCGGGGCCTGCTGTCTGGGCCGCGGTGCGGGCCGCTCGGGCCTCGGCCACCGCCGACTCGGCTTCGGCGTTGGCGGCACCGGCCGCGGTCTGGGCCGCGGTCAGATCGAGCTCGGCCCGCGACACGGCGAGATCGAGGCGGGTCCGTTCGTTGGCCGTCACCGGCGTGTTGGCCTCGTCCAGCGTGTTGCGGGCGGCGGTGAGGGCGTCCTGGCTCCCGTCCACCCCGGCCTGGGCGCCGTCGAGGGCGCCGACATCACCGGGGTCGGATTCGGGAGCGGCATAGCCCCGGTCCCGGTACAGGCTCTCGACGGCGGCGGCGGTGTCGGTGGTGTAGGTGTCGTCGACGGTGCCGGGGTCGTAGCCAAGTCGGACCAGCGCCTCCTCCAGCTGCGACACCTCCGGGCCCTCCAGGCCCGGGATCAGGTTGCGGAAGGCGGGGAGCGCGCCCTCGAGGGCGATCACGGGCCGACCGGCGATCTCGACCAGCACGTCGCCCTCGGTGATGCCGGCACCCGGCTCCTTGGGCAGGCCGGTGACCACGCCGGAGCCGGTTGTCGACGTGGCCGACAGGCTGGTCTCGTCGCTGGGCGTGATCGTGCCCCGGATCACGACGTCCTGGGACAGCGTCCGCAGCTCGATGGGCACCGTGATCAGGGACGGCTCGGGTGGAGCCGCCTCCGCCGCCACCTCAGCCGGTGACTTGATCCGCTGACCGGCGAACCAGCTGATCCCGGCCGAGAGCACGGCGACGCCGGCCACCAGGGCCAACAGCATGCGTCGATCAATGGTCACCATTCTTCTCGTTCCGCCATCGGTCGCCCTCCCGAGATCCCGTGCCCTACTCGCCGTCCTTGAACTCGCTCAGCCGGTCGGCGTTGGCGTCCACGAACTCCTGCTCGTACTCGATGCGAACCTCGTCGAACAGCTCGCTCTGGGCCTCCCAACCGCCGCCGCATTCCTCGACGGCGACGGCGGTGGCGATCTCGTCGGCCTGGATCTCGGCCAGCACCGATAGGTCGGCGTCCGACAGCGGCGGGGGACCCTGGTTGAACAGCTCCTCCAGCTCGGCCTCGGTCATCTCCTCGATCTCCGCCTCCGACACCTCGGGGAACATGTCCTGGGCGCCGTCGAGCTCCTGCAGGCGGCTCTCGAAGGTCTGGTAGACGTCGTCCATGGCGGTGAAGGTGAAGCCCTTCTCCGACACGCAGGCGGACACCTCGGCCTCGGCTTCGGCGATCCGGGGGTCGGATTCGATCCGCTCCCACATCTCATCTAGTTCATCGCTGAACTCGATGTAGAAGCGCTCGGGGGAGTCCTCGCTGGCGTAGGCCTCACCCTCACACCCCTGCGGCTGCCACTCGAAGTCCTCGAACTGTGCGTCGATCTCCTCTTCGCTCAGCGTCTCGTCGATCTGGGGGAAGGCGTCGTCGCCGCCGTAGAGCGCCTCGTAGTACGCCTCCGACTCCGACTCCGACATCGCCGACACGATCTCCTGGTTGGGATCCTCGATGTCCTCGCCGACGAAGGAGTCGTCGTAGCCGACCAGATCGGGGCCGACCTGTTGCTGGGAGAACCACTGGGTGGAGATGCCGAAGCCGTATTTCTCGGTCCACTCCGTGGTGCCCCACTCGGGCCCGTCGCCCTCCTCGTCGAAGAACGTGAACTGCTCGGGATCCCTCGGGATGTACTCGAAGCCGAGGTCCTGCATGCAGGTGGCGATGATCTCCTGACGGGCCCGCTCCTGCTCGATGAACTGCTGCTGAGCCGCCTCCTGGTCATCGAGGTCGAAGGCCAAGACGTCGTCGCCCAGGAACTCGGCCAGCGGGGAATCGGCGCTCTCGGCTGAGGTCGTATCCGACCCGCAGGCGGCGCCCACCAATACAACGACAAATAGAACGGACAACAGCTTCGACATCGGATCGCCCTCCTGATGCGGCTCAACATCGCCCGGGCGCAGCGCCCGTTGCGACCTGCTGGCCCCACTGTAAGCACACCTCTTCGCCGAAGTGTCCGCGGGGCGGCCGACCGTCAGGAAGCGGTACCGGGCAGGGTCACTTCGAGCAGGCGGAGATCGTCGGACGGCGCCGAGAGGCTGATCGGTCGGGCCGGTGGCAGCGTCACCGCCGTGCCCTCCTCGAGGAGGTCGTCGGCGTCGAGTCGGACCGACCCGGCGAGCACGAACAACTGGTGGAACTCGGCGGCGGCGTCGGCCTGCAGCGCCGGGCTCGACGGCGACGGCGCCCGCCCGGTGGCGGGACGCAGGATCCGAACGGCGGCCAGGCCGTCGGTTGCGGCGCAGACGTCGGTGACCTGGGCCTCGACGGCGCCCTCGGCGACCGGCGTCCACGGGCTGTCGGCGGCGACGTGATGCACGAACCGCTGCCCGCCGTAGCGGCGATCGGGTCGGCGCTCGGCGTTCGGCAGCGGGAGGCGATGGTCGAAGAGCGTGTCGTGGGCGGCCGGGCAGCCGATCTCGACCACCCGGGCCCCGGCGGAGGCGGCGAGCACCCGATGGCGGATGCCCGGCGGTTGGAGCACCACGTCGCCCGCCTCCATGCGGAACGGTGGGCCCTGATCCTGGTAGACGACGTCGACCCAGCCCCGGTGGCACACGATCAGCTGGAACCGGATGTCGTGATGATGGACGTTGTCGCCGACCGGGCCACCGTCGCTCACCTCGATGTGGGAGGCGATGAACCGGCCGCCCAGCCGGGACGGCACCAGATCCCGGTAGCGCATTCCGGCCCGACCGGCGACCCAGGCGTCGGCGTCGCCCTCGCGCGACACAACCAGCTCGGGCACGAGCTCGGGCAGCTCGAGGCTGCGTTGGCCGGTGCGCTCGATCACCGTGCCGTTGGGTGCGTGGCGGGTGGGGCCGGTCCCGGCCAACAGCAGGGTCGTTGCCCCGACCTCGGCGTCACGGTCGATGCGGACCGTCACCCCGGGGCCCGCCGCCACCGCCAGCGACGGGTCGTCGGCCGGGGTGATCAACTGCAGTCGGAACCCCAGCTCGTCGACGAAGAAGGCCACCGTCTCGGCGAAGGGTCGGCCGGGCACCAGCACCTCGATCATGGCCGCACCCTAGCCAGGCGCCGTGGGCCGCCGCCGCTCGACCGGCGGTCGTCTCGACGACGTCGGCGGCCGGATCTAGCGTGCACGGCTATGGATATCGGCGTCATGATGTTCCCGACCGACACGGCGATCCAGCCCGTCCCCCTGGCCCGTGAGGCCGAGGACCGGGGCTTCGGTTCGCTGTGGTTCCCCGAGCACTCGCACATCCCGGCCAGTCGGGCCACGCCGTGGGGTGGCCGCGAGGGAGCGCCGCCGTTGCCGGAGGAGTACTGGCGGACCCACGATCAGTTCGTGGCCCTGGCCGCGGCCGCCGCCGTCACGTCGACCATCAAGCTGGCGACCGGTATCACCCTGGCCGCCCAGCGGGATCCGTTGTGGCTGGCCAAGGAGGTGGCCAGCCTCGATCTGATCTCCGAGGGGCGGGTGATCTTCGGCATCGGCTACGGCTGGAACAAGGAGGAGATGGCCCAACACGGTGTGGCCTATACCGAGCGCCGGGCCAAGCTGCGGGAGCACGTGCTGGCGTGCCGGGCGATCTGGACGCAGGACGAGTTCAGCTTCGACGGCGAACACGTGCAGCTGGAGCCGAGCTGGTCGTGGCCCAAGCCCGTCCAACGGCCCCACCCCCCGATCCTGCTCGGCGGTGATCCCGGGCCTCGGACCCTGGGCGACATCACCGAATTCTGCGACGGCTGGATGCCGATCCACGGCCGCTACGACATCCTCGGCCGTCTCGGCGAGGTACAGGAGGCGTGGGCTGCCGCCGGGCGAGATCCCGACGCCTTGCGTTGGGGCGTGTTCGCCTGCCCGCCCGACGAGGAGCACGTGACCCGCTACGTCGAGGCCGGCGCCGATCACCTCGCCTTCGCACTGCCCTCACGAGGTGCGGACGACATCCTTCCCCGTCTCGACAAGCTGGCGGCGCTGCTGCCCTAGTAGGCGGCGCTGCCCTGACGGGGGGGGTGCTCGAGTGGCCTTGGCTCAGCGGGAGGTGCCGAACTTCTGGACCCAGTACGGGGTGTTGCCCCGGAGGGCGTAGCCGACACCGAGTTCGGCGAAGGAGCAGTTGAGGATGTTGGCCCGGTGGCCGGAGCTGTTCATCCACGCCGTCATCACCTGCTGGGCGTCGCGCTGGCCGGCGGCGATGTTCTCGCCGTAGGTGCGCCAGGAGTAGCCGGCGGCCGTGATCCGGTCGCCGGGGCTGCTGCCGTTGAGGCCGGTGTGGCTGAAGTAGTCGTTGTTAGCCATGTCGTGGGCGTGGCCGTCGGCGGCGTTGTTGAGCGTCCCGTTGAGCGACACCGCCGAGCAGCCGGCCTTCGATCGTTCGGCGTTGACCAGGTTGAGGATGTCCTGGCGGATCTGCCCCTCGCCGCCACTGTCGCTCGGTGGTGCCGGCGTGGTGGGGGCCGCCGTCGTCGGAGCGGCCGTCGTCGGAGCGGCCGTCGTCGGAGCGGCCGTCGTCGGAGCCGCCGTGGTTGGCGCGGCCGTCGTTGGAGCGGCGGTGGTCGGTGCTGCCGTGGTGGGGGCGGCGGTGGTCGGTGCTGCCGTGGTCACCGGCTTCGACGTGGTGGGCGGAGCAACGCTGGTCACCGAGGAGGCCGTGGTCTCAGCCGATGACGAGGTCGACTCCCCGAGCGGGTCGGACGACGACGTGGTCGACTCGGAGGAGCCGATGTCGCCGACATCGCCGGAACCGTCGTCGGTGGCCGTCGCCCCACCGGTGCCGTTGACGTCGACCACGGCGCCGTCGGCGGCCTGCGGGGCCAGGGCCTGATCGGTCCCGGCCAGGGACAACTCGGCGCCGTTGACACCGGAACCGCCGTCATCGATGACGAACGCCGCCACCAGAAGAGCCAGGACGCCGGCACCGACCAGCGTGGCGACGGCCGCGATGACCCACGGACCTCGACGAAGAACTTCTGGGTTGAACTGCACAGCACCGCCAGCTTTCGCGGATCAATTCCGCTCGAGAACCTGCCTGAACACGCTGTGCCCCACCGGTGTCCACCGTTGTTGATAGTCCAATCGGCACGAAACGGCAACGTGCAGTGTCGATGCGACCCGGCGGCGACCGTCGGATGGCGAGCGGTGCCGGGTCAGCGGGGGATGCGGTCGGCCGACAGCAGTTCGCAGCTGTGGTCGGGCTGGAAGGGGGCGCCGAGAGCACTGAAACTCTCGGTCGCCGCCTGGCCCGGCTCGAGGGTCTGAATGGCGCCGCCGACGATGCTGAACAGGTAGAACCCGGTGATCACCCGCTCACCCGCCTGGTTCCGGATGGCGACCTGACCGTTGTAGATGGCGGTGTCACTGCCGTTGTTGGTGGCGGTCAACTCGAACATGAAGTCGCCGTACTCGCCCTGGGTCAGCGCGCACGGGCTGAGGTCGGCGAGGCCCGACTCGGCCGGTGTCGCCGTTTCGATCATCAGGTCGTCGGCGGCGCAGTCGGCCACCGTGGTGCCGCTCGGCTTGGCCGCGAAGTAGCTCTCCCGGAGCACCTCGTCGGGCTTGACCGCCTCGGACTGGACCTCGGCGACGTGCTCGCCGCCGTTGGTGAGGGTGAGCGTCACGTCGCCGACGATCCGCTGGTAGCCACCGGAGTCGTTGCCGTACAGGATCCGGAAGAAGCTGTCGTCCTCCGCCACCTCACAGATCAATACGCCGGGGGTGATGGCGGCCTGATCGCCGCCGCCGCCGTCACCGTCGGAGCCACAGGCGGCCGCCACCAACAGGAGGGCGGCCACCAGACCGGCGAGCTTGGTTGTCTTCATCGTCTTTCCCCACGGATCGACCGGCATGCCCCCGCCGCACGCTAGCCGGTCGGAACGGCATCGGTCGCTGCCGCGCACCTGACGGCCACCGGGTCGGCCAACTACCGTGGGCCGGCACCGTCGGGCCGCGGGGAACGTCCGGCCGGCCAAGGGGAGTGCGGTATGCAGCTACAGGATCGACACGTGGTCATCACCGGAGCCTCGCGGGGCATTGGGGCCCAGATGGCGGATCGGTTCGCCCGAGCGGGGGCGAAGCTCACCCTGGTGGCCCGTTCGGTCGACGCCCTGGAGGCGGTGGCGGCGAAGGTCGACGGCAACGCCGTACCGGCCGATCTCACCGACCGGGCTGCGGTCGACGCCCTCGTCCCCCGCGTCGAGGACGAGTTCGGCCCGATCGACGTTCTGGTCAACAACGCGGGCCTGGAGGGCGGACGACACTTCCACCTCACCGACGTCGGCCTCGCCCGCGACATCGCCACGCTGAACTTCGAGTCTCCCGTGGTGCTGACCCGGGCCGTGATCGACGGGATGCTGACCCGCAACCGTGGCCACATCGTGTTCGTCTCCTCGCTGGCGGGGACGGCGGGATTCCCCGGTCTGGCCGTGTACGGCGGTACCAAGGCCGGCATCACCAACTTCTCGGCCGCCCTCCGGATGGAGCTGAGCGACACCGCCATCGGCACGACGGTGGTGGCGCCCGGCCCGGTCGACACCCAGATGTGGGACAACCTGGAGGAGGAGGACGCCCTGGCTCCGATGCTCAAGCGGCTACGTCGACTCCAGCTGATCCCGCGGGTGTCGCCGGAGCGCATCGCCGAGCTGACCGTGGCCGCGGTGGAGAAGGAGAAGGCCTACGTCGGCCTGCCCCGTCGCCTCGCCGTCAACCACGTGCTCCGCAACCTGCCCACCCGGGTGAGTTCGCTGGCCCTGGCCGGTGTGCCGCTCGGCCCCAAGGGCGGCGGCGACTAGCCCCGGTCGGGCTCAGGCCGGGGCCGGGGTGGCCTCGACCACGGTGACGGTGCCCGCCGTGCCGTCGACCTCGATCAGCATCCCGGTGCTGAGTCGGCGGGTGGCGCCCTCGACCGCCACCACACAGGGGATGGCCAGCTCCCGGGCCACGATCACGGCGTGGCTCATCAGTGCGCCGACGTTGACCACCACGGCCGCGGCCGGCAGGAACAGCGGTGTCCACGACGGGTCGGTCAGTGGTGCGACCAGGATCTCCCCCGGCTCGAGCTGCCCGGCGTCGGCCGGATCGAGCACCACCCGGGCCCGGCCGCGGGCCACCCCACTGCAGCCGGCGTCACCGGTGAGGACGGTGCCGACATCGGCCGCCACGACCTCCTCGGCCTCCGTCGCCTCGAGCTCCTCGATCGTCGGCACCTCACTCTGGGAGGTCACGAAGAACGGCGGTTCGACGGACGAGAACCGCTCATAGAGGGCGAGGCGCTCGTCGATCAGGTCGAGCATGGCGGGCGGGTCGGCCAGGTACCGGCGCAGCTCGTCCCGGGGGTCGAGCAGGGCGACCGCCACCGGGTCGGCGGTGCCGCCTCGCTCGGCACCCCGTCGCACCAGCTCCCGGTAGACCTGCTTCACCGGCAGCGAGAAGCGGACCGCCCGATCGCGGGTGCCCTCCCGGCCCTGCTCCCAGTAGCCGACGGCCTTCACCGCCTTGTCGAAGTTCATCTTGTCCATGAAGCCGAGATGGGGCCGCACCTTGGCGATGGCGGCTTCCCGCTTGGCCTCGTCGTCACCGAGTCGGGTCGAGGGGGAGAGGTCGTGATCGGCTCGGCGCATGGCGTCGATGGCGGCCAAGGCCAGCTCCGGGGTGTTGTCCCACGTGCGGGCGGACAGCTCCCAGTCGTTGGGGCCGCGATGGCCGTGCTGGGAAACGAACGAGGCGAAAGCGGTTCGAAACGACTCGGCCTCGGGGACGTCGGCCAGACGATCGAGCAGGCCGTCGACCCCGACGTCGAAGGCGGCCTCGACCTTGGGCGTGGCCCGGACGTCCTTGGCGATGGCGTACAGGGCCTGCGAATACTCGGCCGAGCGCACGTCGCCGGCGGCCCCGATCAGGTGGGTGACCAGTCCGGGTTCGCCGGCCGCGGCCGCGGCGTCGATCAGGACACCGGCCACGATGGCGGCCAGCGCCGTGGTGATCATGTGGTTCTTGAACACCCGCTCGAAGCCGGCGGGGAAGGCGTCGAGGTAGTCGAGCAGCTCCTCGTCGGAGGCGTCGAGCGCAGGGCGGCGCGCCGCGTACTCGGCGCAGGCGGCCGCGCTGTCGGCCACCTGGGGCGGCATCTCGTCGATGGCGAGGGCCTTGAGCACCGTGCGCAGGATCTTGATGCCATTCAGTGGGCGCTTGTCGCCGGACTTGGCCTCGTAGGCCGGTGGATCGCCCTCGCCGAAGAACGACACGTCGATCGCCTCGGCCGATGAGCCCGGGGCCCGCACCCCCATCATCCGCAGGTAGCTCAAGTTCAGGTAGGTGTAGCCGCCGTAGAGGCCGATGATCACCGGCTCGGTCGAGCCGAAGTCCTGCTTGTGGCCGATACCGAGATCGAGGTAGGCGTTGCGCCATGCCCGCTCGGCCGGGATCACCCCGTAGAGATAGCTCAGCTTGGTGATGACCTCGGGGAACACCTCACCGACGTTGCCCCGGGTGTTGACCGGCCAGCGGGGATCGACGGTCCCCTCGATGATCCAGCTCGTGCCCATGCCTTGCTCCCTTCGCCACGCGTCCCACCAGGCCGTCTCCGGCCCGTCTGTGTCAACCGTCACGCGTGGTCGAGGACTGTACCGCACGCCGAAACCTCGGTCGAAAGCCCCTGCTGCCCGGCACCGGCGACCACTTCGCTCCCCCGGCGGGGCACTGCTACCTTCGGTAATTGATCGATGAATATGTCGAGCACAGGGGGATGACGATGGCGGTCTTGACCACGGGTTTCGCCGACGAACGACCGAACGAGTTGGCCTTGGCCGACGACGCCGACCAGCGGACGTTCGCCGAGCTGGACGAACGGGTCAATCGCACGATCCATGCCCTGCGGGCCGCCGGCCTCGGTCACGGCGACACCATCGCCATCGTCAGCGGCAATCGGATCGAGTGGTTCGAGGCGGCGCTGGCGTGCGCCAACACCGGCATCACCCACGTCCCGGTCAACTGGCATCTGGTGGCCAACGAGATCGCCTACATCATCGCCGACTCGGGGGCCCGGGCCGTGCTCGCCGGACACCGCTTCGCGGAGGAGGTCGGCAAGGCCCTCGACGATGAGCGCTGTGCCGGGATCGAGCTGGCCCTCGTCGCCGGAGCGCCCTCCGACGATCGGTTCACCTCGTTCGACGAATTCGTGGCCGGCGGCGATCCGGCCGAGCCGGAGAACCAGACCTTCGGCGGGCCGATGTTCTACACCTCGGGCACCACCGGCAACCCCAAGGGTGTCCGCAGCGGGCTGACGGCGGTGGGTCCGGAGGCCACCCCCGACATCTGGCACCTGGTGGGAGCGGGCTTCAGTCAGATGATGACGGTGCCGGGGATCACGGCTCTGTGCGGGCCCGTCTACCACTCGGCCCAGTGGGCCTTCTCCTTCCTGCCGATGATGGCGGGCTCGGCCACCGTCATGCAGCACAAGTACGACTCGGCCGGGCTGCTCGAACTGATCGACCGGCACCGGGCGACCAACGTCCACCTGGTGCCCACCCAGATGAAGCGTCTGATCGATCTACCCGAGGAGGTGAAGGCCGGCTTCGACGGGTCCTCGCTGGAGCTAGTGCTCCATGGGGCCGCCCCCTGCCCACCGGCGGTGAAGCGGTCGATGATCGAGTGGTGGGGGCCGAAGATCACCGAGTACTACGGCTCGACCGAGGGCTCGGTGATCACGATGATCGACTCGGAGCAGTGGCTGGCCAAGGGCGGCAGCGTGGGGCCGGCCATGCCGACGATGGAGATCATGGTCGTCGGCGAGAACGGCGACCTGCTCGGCCCCAACGAGGACGGCACCCTCTACTTCCGCAATCTCATGGGCATGGAGTTCGAGTACCACAACGCCCCGGAGAAGACGGCCCAGGCCTTCCGGGAGCCCGGGGTGTTCACCACCGGCGACGTGGGCCGTCTCGACGACGACGGCTTCCTGTGGCTCAGCGACCGCAAGATCGACATGATCATCTCCGGCGGGGTCAACATCTACCCGGCGGAGATCGAGCAGGTGTTGGGCGGGCACCCGATGGTGGCCGACGTCGCCGTGATCGGGGTGCCGAACGAGGAGTACGGCGAGGAGGTGAAGGCAGTGCTCGTCGTCGACGACTTCGACGGTGACGTCGACGGCCTCAGCGCCACGATGGCAGCGTTCTGCCGGGAACACCTGGCGGGCTACAAGTGCCCGCGCTCGTTCGATGTGGTCGACGCCCTGCCTCGCACCGGCACCGGCAAGGTGCAGAAACGCAAGCTCCGGGAGGCCTACTGGGCCGACCTCGACCGGGAGATCTGACCGTCATGAAGTTCGGCCTCGCCTTCGCCGCCAGCATCGGCGTCGACGCCGCCAGCGCCCTCGATGTGGCCCGCACCGCCGAGGAGGTGGGCTTCGAGTCGCTGTGGGGTGGCGAGCATGTGGTGTTCCCCTCGACGATCGAGTCGGCGTACCCCTACACCCCCGACGGGAAGGTGCCGGCCACCGCCGACACCTACATTCCCGATCCGCTGCTGTGGCTTGCCTACGTCTCGGCGGCGGCGCCCTCGATGCGACTCGGCACGTGCATCCTGATCCTGCCTCAGCGCAATCCGCTGGTCCTGGCCAAGGAGATCGCCACCCTCGACCACCTCACCGGGGGCAAGGTGGAGCTGGGCATCGGGGTCGGTTGGCTCAAGGAGGAGTTCGACGCCCTTGGTGTGTCGTGGGAGCGGCGGGGTCGGCGCAACGACGAGTACCTGGAGGCGATGCGGGCGGTATGGGCCGACAGCCACGTCGAGTACCACGGCGAGTTCGTCGATTTCGAGCCGTTGACGATCACGCCCCGCCCGGCCCAGGGGGCCGACATCCCGATCCTGGTCGGGGGCGACAGCGACGTGGCGATCCGCCGGGCTGCCCGCCTGGCCGACGGCTACTTCCCGGGCGAGGGGAATAGTGAGCGCCTGGCCGGCCTCATCGATCGACTTCGGGTGGCGTGCGAGGCGGCCGGGCGCGACCCGGCCGAGGTCGAGGTCAACGCCATGCTGATCGAACACCTCGGCGAGCCGGCCGCCGGCATCGAGAGGATGGCCGAGCTCGGGGTGGGGCGGATCATGATCCCGGCCTTCATCTTCGATGGTGACGGCGGTGTCGACCGCCTCCGCTCCTTCGGCGAGACGTTCGTCAGGCCCAACGTATAATCGGGGTCCGGTCTCGTCATACCCGTCGGCCGCTCGAGGGGCACAACCCGGATTTCGTCCGCGTCGTAGCGACAACTGCCGGCCGCGCCCCCCTACCCCACCCCGTTGTCGCTCCAACGCGGGAGACAGGCACACCCCGCCCCGACCGGACGACCGCCAATCCCACCGCACCCCTTGTCGCTACAAGGCGGGTGACAGGCACACCCGCACGACCGGTGGGCGTCGGGGCGGGCCGAGCTGGGGCCTTACGGACGGCCGACTACTCGGGGAACTCTCTGCTCCAGATGTCGACCGCAAAGACGACGAGCGCACCCTCACGTGGATCGAGGTCGTCGGCCAGTGCGAAGAGATGAAAGCCGGCCACCGTCGTTCCCTCGATCGTGAGGCGACGACCCGGACCGTTTTCGACCGCCTGGTACTCCCAGACGCCCTCAGCACCGAGCAGATCGAGCGCAGGAGCCAGATCGTGTCGGAGGAACGGGCCCACGGCATCCGCCGACAGCTGGAACTCGACATCGTCGAGGGCGCCATCGGCCAACCGGACCGGTCTCAACGGCGTCGATTGGCTCGCTCGGCGAGCCTTGCCAACTCCTCATCACTTCGGCGGCGAAGCGCGGCCTCTGCCGCGGGCGTGAGCCGCTCGTCGGGCGCGATGATGCGAACCCCGGGCTCGGCCTGCACGCCGCTCTCGGTCGATTCCTCACTCGCCATGATGCACAGCCTAGATCAGGTGGGTGACGCTCAGCCTCGACGCAGTCGGCTGCCGCCGTCGCCGCACCGGTTGTCGCTCCGGACGCGGAACGATCAGCACACCGGCCGACCGTCGGGCCACGCCGGACGCAGCCGAGATCACGGCACGGAAAGCACGGTGACCGCCCCGGTGGAGCCGTCGACCTCGATCTCGGAGCCGTCGGGAATCCGGCGGGTGGCGTCGATGACCGACACCGCGCACGGTAGGCCGAGTTCGCGACACACGATGGCGGCGTGGCTGCCGACGGCGCCCACATCGACGACGACCGCTTCGGCCGCCAGGAAGAGCGGCACCCAGGACGGATCGGTGGTGGGGGCGATCATGATGTCGCCCGGGCCGATGGCGCCGGGGTCCGACGGATCGAGCACGACCCGGGCGGTACCGCGGGCCACGCCCGGTGCACCCATGCCGCCCTGGAGGACGGCCCCGGCGGCCACGACGTCGGTGGCCTTGTCGGCGCCCCGAGGAGCCCACTCGCTGATCGGGGGCACGCCCTCCTCCAGCTTGAGGATGTAGGGCGGTTCGAGGGTGGCCAGCTGGTCGAACGTCGCCTGCCGCTCGGCGATCATGTCGGACATCGAGCCCGGGTCGGCCAGGAAGGCCTCCAGCTCGTCGTCGAGGAGCATCGTGATCTGCTGCTCATCGGCGATCACACCGTCGGCCACCATGCGCCGACCCACCTCGAACAGCGACAGCTTGGCCTCGTGAATCACCCGGATGCAGGCGTTCTTCCCCTGCTCCCGGAGGCGGAAGAACACCTGGGCCGAGGCCAGCCCGGCGGCCAGGGTGCCGTGGGCCTCGGCGTCGCCCTCGACCATCGCCAACAGCTCGGCCGACAGGCGCTCGCGTTCGGCGGCGGCCGCCGCCGCCGCTTCCACCGGGGACTTGCCGTCCTCCTGGTGGCGGAGTCGATCGAGCATCCCGAGGGGCATCGACGGCTGCGTGGTCCACGAGTGCGCCCGGAGATCCCACTCGTTGGGGCCGCGATGCCCATGCCGCTCGAGGAGGCCGTCCCACTGGGCCAGGAACCGAACGGCGTCGGCGTCATCGGATGCGGCGAGCCGGTCGAGCAGGCCGTCGGTCCCCTGGTCGAAGGCGGCGCCGAGGGCCTCCGAGCCCCGGATCAGGCGCGACATCTCCCACATGGTCACCGGTGCGTCGGCCGACTCGATCTCTCCGACGGCGCTCAACACCGCGGCGGCGTCGCCGGAACGACCGACCGCCTCGCAGATGGCCTGGACCGCCCCCGGGCCGAGCGAGGCCCCCAGCACCGACTGACAGTACGGGTCCCACACGTCGGCCAGCATCGGACCGGCCAGGCGCCGGGCCCGGGCCACCAGATCGGCGTTGGACATCGACGCCAGGTCGGGTCGGTCGGTCACCTCGGCGTTGGCCAGCGACGCCGCCTCGGCCTGAGCCGGGTACTCGGCCGTACTCATCACCCAGCCCATCGTCTCGCCCAACTTGGCGCTGCGGGCCTCGTCGTCGTCGTCGGGATGCGCGGTGTAGGGCGGCACACCGGGGTGGTCACCGAAGTAGGCCTGGTCGATGGCCTCGGGGCTGGCGCCCGGCATCCGGACCCCCATCACCCGGGGCAACGACAGCTGGTTGTAGAAGTAGCCGCCCCAGTTGCCGAACACCTCGGGCGGGTCGAGGGCGAACTCCTCCTCGGTCACCACACCGAACCCGATGAAGCCCCGGGCCACCCCGGGTATACAGCCCTTCACCCATCCCAGCGACCAGCCGAGAGGGCTGAACGGCTCCGGGCCCACCTCGTCGGCGTTGGCCCGGGTGTAGTAGGGGAAGCGAGGGCTCAGCTCGGTGTCGGTGATCCAGCTGGAGGGAGTGGTCATGGTGTCCGCCTTGAGTCGAGTGGGTGGTGTGGTGGCGCCGGGGGCAGCGCCGATCAGTAGGGGAGGGTCCCGCCGTCGACGGGGAAGAGGCAGCCGGTCATGTTCCGGGCCATCGGGGAGGCGAGGTGCACGGCGACGGCCGCAACCTCCTCCACGGTGTTGAGCCGTTTGATCGCCGACTCCTGGGCGAAGACGTCGAGGAGGGCGTCGTAACCGTCGAGCCCCATGGCCTCGGCGCTGGCCGGGCCGGTGGCCCGCACGATGTCGGTCTCGATCAGGCCGGGGAGGATGGCGTTCACCGTGATGCCAAGCGGGCCCACCTCCTGGGCCGCCGACTTCACCAGACCGTTGACGGCGTGCTTGGTGGCGACGTAGCCGGGGATGCCGGGCTTGCCCAGCTTGCCTTCCACCGAGGAGGTGACCAGGATGCGGCCCGACTCCCGGGGGATCATGTGCTGCAACGCCCGCCGCATTCCCCAGAAGACGTGGTTGAGGTTCCAGTCGACCTCGAGGTTCCACTCCTCGTCGCTCATCTGCGACACCGGCGCCGTCATCTGCACGCCGCCGGAGTTCAGGCAACACACGTCGAGTCGGCCGAAGCGGTCGATGGTGAAGTCGACCAGGCCCTCCACCGCCTCCTGGTTGGCGGCATCGCCGGCAAAGAACGCCATCCGGTCGGCGTCGTGCCCGGCGGCCGCCATCTCCTCCAGCGCCGTCGCCCCCTTGGCCTCGTCGCGGCCGTTGACCACGACGCTGGCCCCCTCGGCCAGGAAGGCCTCGGCCATGGCCCGCCCGATGCTTCGGGTACCACCGGTGATGCAGGCGACGGAGCCGACAAGTCGGCCGTCTGCGAGTCTCTCGGACATCTTCAAACCCTCCCCTAATACGGCGACGTGCCGCCGTCGATCGACAGCAGCGCTCCGGTGATTCCAGCTCCGGCGTCGGACGCCAGGAGCACGCAGATCTCGGCCACGTCCTCCACCTCGTTGAGGCGCTTGATCGCCGACTCCTGGGCGAACATGTCGAGCAGCTCCTCGTAGGTGATGCCCATGGCCTCGGCCGCCGGCGGCCCCTCGGCGGCCATGATGTCGGTCTCGATGGCGCCGGGGCAGACCGAGTTGACCGTGACGCCGAGCGGGCCCACCTCCTGGGCCGCCGACTTCACCAGACCGTTGATGGCGTGCTTCGCCGCAACGTAGATCGACAGCGCCGGCTTGCCCATCTTGCCCTCGACCGACGACATGGCGATCACCCGGCCGCTTCCCTGGGGGATCATGTGATTGAGCGCCGAGCGCATCGTCCAGAACGTGTGCCAGAAGTTCCACTCCAGGCTGTCCTGCATGGCCTCGTCGGTGAGATCGGCCACCGGTGCATGCCCGCTGGCGCCGCCGGCGTTGGCGAAGAGGATGTCGATCTTGCCGTAGCGCTCGACCGTGCCCTCGACGATGGCCTCGCAGTCCTCCCGTTTCTTCACGTCGCCGGCGATGAAGTGGGCCCGCTCTCCAGCCCCCATCTCGTCGAGCGCCTGCTGGCCCTTCGCCGGGTCCCGACCGTTGACCACGACGCTGGCCCCCTCGCGGAGAAAGGCCTGGGCCGTGGCCCGACCGATACCCCTGGTACCCCCCGTGATGCAGGCGACTTGTCCGTCCAGGACGCCCATCTGATCCCCCTTGTGGCCCCTTGTGGGCACAAGTGAAGTCGAGAACCTACCAACTGGTCAATTTGCCCGTCGCTGGCTAGCTTCCACTCATGGATCTGCAACTATCAGGCAAGAAAGCCATCATCACCGGTGGCAGTCGGGGGATCGGACGGGCCGTCGCCGAGCGCCTCCTCGACGAGGGCGCCGAGGTCGCCATCTCCGCCCGGGGCCAGGAGGGCCTGGACGCAGCCCTGGCCGAGTTGGGTGAGCGGGGCACCGTGCACGGCGCCGCCGTCGACGTCGCCGACGAGGCGTCGCTCACGGGATGGGTGTCATCGTCGGCCGAGGCCATGGGCGGCCTCGACATCGTAATCTCCAACGCCAGCGGCGGCGGCGCCGGTCGCACCGGGGCCGAGGATTTCCAGAAGACGCTCGACGTCGACATCCTCGGCCTCGTCCGCTGTGTCGACACCGCCCTCCCCCACCTGGAAGCATCGGAGGCAGGAGCGATCCTGGCCGTGTCGACCACGGCCGCCCTGGAGCACTTCATGAACGGTCTCGGCAGCTACCACGCCCTGAAGGCGGGGCTGATCAACCTCGTGGCCGGCTACGCCCAGTCGCTCGGCCCCAAGGGCATCCGGGCCAATGCGGTGTCGCCCGGCCCGATCTGGGTCGAGGGCGGCGGTTGGGACCAGATCAAGCAGGGCATGCCCGAGATGTACGAGTCGACGGTGAAGATCCAGCCGTCGGGTCGTCTGGGTACGGCCGAGGAGGTGGCGAACGTCGTCGCCTTCCTCGTCAGCCCGGCCGCCTCCTGGGTGACCGGGGAGAACATCGTCATCGACGGCGGCTACACCAAACGGGTGGCGTTCTGATGGCCGGGCCCACCACACCGACGACGCCCCAACTGTTCGACATGGGCGGCAAAGTGGCGGTGGTGACCGGCGGCGGCCGGGGGATCGGCGAGGGCATCGCCCACTCGCTGGCCGAGGCCGGGGCCTCGATCGTGGTGGCGGCCCGCCGCACCGACGAGATCGAGAAGGTGGCGGCCGACATCGTCGCCGCCGGCGGGCAGGCCACCGCCGTCGCCACCGACGTGACCGATTCCGACGCCCTGGAGGCGTTGGCCCAGTCGGCGGTCGACACCTACGGCCGTCTCGACACGTGGGTCAACAACGCCGGTGGGTCACCGGCCAGGATGAAGCTGGACAAGCTCCCCCGGGAGGAGTGGGACAACACCATCTCGCTCAACCTCACCGCCGTCTACGTGGCTTCGGTGACGGCAGCCCGGAAGATGGAGACCGGCTCGATCATCAACATCTCCTCCGGCGCCGGCTTCGGGGCCATCCCCAAGAGCGCCCACTACGGAGCGGCCAAGGCCGGCGTCCACTCGCTCACCTACTCGCTGGCGGCCGAGCTGGCGCCCCGGGTTCGGGTGAACTGCGTGGCCCCCGGAGCGATCCCGACCGAGATCATGATGCAGGCCCTCGACCTCGACGAGGAGAGCGTGGAGGGCCTGGTCGACGCCTGGCAGATCCCCATGGGTCGACTCGGCACGCCGCAGGACATCGGCGCCGCCTGCCTCTACTTCGCCTCCGACGCCTCCAGCTGGGTGACCGGACAGGTGATCCAGGTTTCGGGGGCGCCATCGAGGCGCTGACCCACCCGCCCGGGCATCACGACCACGGGCCGACCACGTGACCAAAAGGGGGACCGGTCATGACCGACGACAACACAGCCCACGGCACCGACGACGGCAACGCCGTCGACACCGTGACGGATCCGCCGCCGGAGGATCTCGGGAGCTTTCTCGATCCGGCGGTGCAGGACGATCCGTTCGACACCTACGCCACCATGCACGATCGATGCCCGGTGCATCGCCTTCCCGACATGGACCTGGTGATGGTGGCCGGCTACGACGATACCAAGACGGTGCTGACCGACCCGGCCACCTTCTCCAGCACCCCGGTGCGGCGGGCGGTGTCACCCTCGGCCAGCGCCCGGGCGGCGGCCGCGGTGTTCAAGCAGCAGGGTTGGGTGCGGAGCCCCACCCTGCAACGCACCGACCCGCCGGTCCACGCCCGATACCGGCGCCTGATCGCCCCGATGCTGACCAAGCGGCGGGTCGAGGCCCTGCTCCCCCGCATCGACGAACTGTGTCATCAGCTGATCGACGCCTTCATCGAGGAGGGTGGGTGCGAGTTCATCGCCGACTTCGCCCTCCCGCTGCCCGGCATCGTCATCTGCGAGCAGCTCGGCCTCGACGCCGCCCAGTACCCGCGGTTCAAGCGGTGGGCCGACGCCATGCTGGCCGGCGGCCAACGTCCGCTCACGGTCGACGAGGCGGTGGAGCAGGCCGAGATCGAGCTCGACGCCCAACACCATGTGGCCGGCGAGCTCGAGCGGCGACGGACCGAGCCGATGGAGGACTGGATCTCCGACCTGGTGGCCGACGAGGACCTGTCGATGGAGGAGCTCCAGGATCTCATGCACCAGCTGATCACGGGCGGGTTCGAGACGACGACGACGGCCCTCACCACCGGTCTGTGGTTGTTGATCCGGCACCCCGACCAGCTGGCCAAGTTGCAGGCCGACCGGTCGCTGCTCGACAACTTCATCGACGAGAGCCTCCGGGTCGACTCACCGGTGGCCGGTCTGTGGCGGACCACCACCTGCCCGGTGTCGATGGGCGGCGTCGACATGGAGGCCGAACAGTCGGTGATGGTGCGCTACGCCGCGGCCAACCGCGACCCGGGCCGGTTCACCGAGCCGGAGGTGTTCGACATCGAGCGGGACAACGCCCGGGATCACGTCGCCTTCGGGTGGGGCACCCACTTCTGCGTCGGCGCCCACCTGGCCCGAGCCGAGCTGCGCACCGGGTTCACCGCCCTGCTCGACCGGCTCGACGACATCGAGCTGGCCCGGCCTCTCGACCCGCTGCCCCACGAGTTCAGCTTCTTCCTCCGCCCGATGAAGGAGCTCCCCATCCGCTTCACCGCCCGGTGACCGACACGGGACCAGCCGGATCGCCGCAGCGGGTGCTGGTGGTGACCAAGGGGCACCCGTTCGAGGCCGAGCCGTTCTTCGCCGTGTTCGACGACCTCGGCCTCGATTGGCGCGGCGTCGAGCACCCCGAGGCCGCCGAGGTGCTCAACCGGGCGGGGACGGCCGATGTCGACGCCCTGGTCATGTACGACATGCCGGGGATCACCTTCACCCGCAGCGACCCGCCTGCGACCTTCGAACTACCGAGCGAGGCCTTCCGGGACGGGTACCGGGAGCTGCTCATCGAGGGGAGGGGGCTGGTGTTCCTCCACCATGCCATCGCGTCGTGGCCGGCGTGGCCGCAGTTCGCCCGGTGGCTGGGGGGACGGTTCCACTACCAGCCGGGGTCCTTCGCCGGCACCGACTGGCCGGACTCGGGCTACGTGCACGAGGTGACCCACACCGTCGAGGTGCTCGCCCCCGAGCATGCGGTGTGTGCCGGGGTCGAGCCCCGCTTCACCATCACCGACGAGCTCTACCTGTTCCCGGTGGCGGAGGGCGACGTGGTGCCCCTGCTTCGTAGCACCCATCGCTTCACCGATGACGGCTTCTACTCGGCCGACCGGGCCATCCGGGGCACCCGCAACAGTCGGGAGGGCTGGCGCCATCCCCCGGGCAGCGACCTGGTGGGCTGGGTGACCAACGCCGAGAACTCGCCGATCGTGTACCTGCAGTTCGGCGACGGTCCGACGACCTACGCCGATCCCACCTTCCGCCGTCTGGTCGGCAATGCCGTCGACTGGGTCGCCTCCGACGATGCCCACCGCTGGGCCCGAGCCCGCAACGCTTGACCCGACCGGGCCATGGGGCGAATCTAGTCACCCGGCTACGAGACAGGGGGACCATGCAACAGGTGCAGGTGAGCGACGAGCAACTCCACGACGTGGAGCGGTCGTACCGCAGGGCGTTGGACGCCCGGAGTATCGACGGTCTGAACGTGATCGGGTACGGGGAGATCGGGTTGGCCATCGCCATCCCCACCGACGCACCCCGCGCCGTGGTGAAGCGCATGGCGGCCTCGCCCGACGCCGCCATGGTGTCGGACTACGCCGCCCGGATGGACGCCTATCAACGGCACCTGGCCGAGCACGTGCGGATCATTCCCACCGATCAACGCTCGATAGTCGACGACCAGGGTTGGACGGTGCCGTACATGATCCAGCCCCTCATCGACTCGACCGATCTGTGCGAGAACATCCTGGCCGAGGCCCGGCCGGACGACGAGCACCCGGTGCTCGTCGCCTTGCGGGACGTGGTGGAGCGGGTGGGGGCGATCACGGAGATCGGCCTCGATTCCCAGGTGTCGAACTTCGCCTGGGTCGACGACGAGCTGGTGTGCCTCGACGTCGGATCGCCGTTGGTGTTCGATGCCCACGGCGAGCCCGACATCGAGATCGGCCCCTACCAGCGGGCCATGCCGGCGGTGCTCAACCCGGTGCTCCGACGGGTCCTGATCGACCTGACGAACCGGATGGGCAACACCCGGGAGGGTCTGCGGCACGCCGCCACCAGCCTGCTGCGCCTGGAGCTCGACGACTGGTTGGCCCCGGCCCTCACCACCTTCAACACCGTGCTCGACGAGCCGCTCGAGGAGGCCGACATCCGCAACGGCTTCTCGGGTATCAAACGCGAGATGAAGGTGGTCAAGTCCTTCGCCCGGGTCCAGCGGGCCTGGGTCACCAGGGTGCGTCGTCAGCCCTACGACTTCTTCATCACCGACAGCTTCACCAAGGAGATCCTCTAGCGGTAGCGTGCGGCCATGAGCGAGGTCCAGGACGTGACCGACCCGGCGGCCGTGGTCGATGCCTTCATCGCCGCCATCGAGCGACGAGACATGGCGGCGGCCGTCGTCCACCTGGCCGATGACGTGGAGTACGACAACGTCCCGATGGGCAAGACCGTCGGCGCCGACGCCGTGGCCGCCGCCCTCGGGCCCTTCATCGAGCGGTGCACCGTGGTCGACTGGCCGGTCCATCGGCAGGTGGCCGACGGACCGATCGTGTTCAACGAGCGCCTCGACCGCTTCCAGCTCGGCGACCACTGGATCGAGATGCCGGTCACCGGGGTGTGGGAGGTCCACGACGGCAGGATCACGCTCTGGCGCGACTACTTCGACCTGGCCACGTACACCTCGCAGATGGCGGCCGCCACCGGGGGTTGAGCCCATCGCCGGGCGGTGCCGCCGATCGTCGGGGCCGGTCGGCGCAAGACCGTACGGAGGCGGTGGGGGCCTAACCCTCGGGCTGGTCGGTGTCGGTCAGCCAGGTCTCGTGGACCCGGACCCAGCGGAGACCGTTCGGGCCGTCGTCGTCGCGGCGGAAGACGACGGTGCTCTGCCGGTGGTTCGTCTTGTCGGCCAGCTCGTGGGTCTCGACGTAGGCGGCGACCACCACGTCGTCGGTCTCGGCCAGTAGGCGATGGCGCGAGCACACGATCCGGAGGGACCGCATGTGCTCGTGGCCGTCGCGAATGGCGTCGACGGTGGCCACCCGATCGCTGGTGAGGCCGTGGGCGCCAACGATGGTGAAGTCGTCGGCCAAGGCCTCCTCGACCCGATCCATCGAGTCGGTCGTACCCAGGAAGTACGCCTCGAAGAAGGCGTGCAGCTCGTCGATCTCGCGGTGCCAGGCGTCCATACGATCAGCTTGGCAGATCCGGCCGCCACAGCCGACCGAGCCGAAGCGGCATCAGACCCCGGCGGCGGCGGTGAGATCGCCGAGCACCCGGTCCCAGGCGAGTTCGCCGGCCCCGAGCATGGTGGCGTCCTCCCCGAGGGTGGAGGCGACGATGGTGGTGTCCCGCACCGTCGGCAGCGCCCGTCGGCCGAACTCCTCCAACAGCTGCTCCTCGATATGGGGGAAGACGGCGCCGAGCAGACCACCGAGCACCACGGCCTCCACGTTGAGGACGTTGACCAGGCCGGTGATGCCGATGGCCAGCCAGTGGGCATGGAGGCTGAGCGCCTTCATCGTGTCGTCGTGGCCCTCCGCCGCCAGGCGCAGCAGCTCGTCGACCGCCGCCCGACCACCGTCGGCCGGGAGTCCGGCCCGGGCCAGCAGCGCCTTCTCGCCGATCTCGGTCTCGAGGCAACCGAGGGCCCCGCACCCGCAGCGGCGACCGCTGGGGTTGACCGGCAGGTGGCCGACCTCACCGGCGAAACCGCCGCTGCCGCGGAGTAGTTCGTCGCCGGAGATGATGCCGCCGCCCACGCCGACCTCGCCCGACAGGTACAGCACGTCCGACCGACCGGCCACGCTCCCCCGCCGACTCTCGGCCAGTGCGCCGAGGTCGGCCTCGTTGGCCACGTGGATGTCCAGGTCCGGGATCGACGCCTGGAACAGCCCCCGCAGGTCGACGTCGGCCCATCCGAGGTTGGGGGCGAGCACGAGCCGCTGATCGACGCTGGCCACCGTGCCGGCGACGGCGATACCGAGGCCGAGCACCCGGGCGTCGGCGGGCAGGGTGGCCCGCACCTGCTCCACGGCCCGGATGGCGTCCTCCACCGTGCGCTCCACCGACTGGCGTTGACGGCGACGCTCGCGGCGGACCGAGCGGAGCGTGATACCCCCGAGCCCGATGGCGCCGACCCCCATCGAGTCGACCAGGAGATCGACGCCGATGACGGCGTTCTCCCCGCTCATCGGGCGCACGATCGGCGACGGGCGCCCCCGGGTGCCGTCCCGTTCCGGGGTGACCTCGTCAACGAAGGCCATGTCGACGAGGTCGCCGACGAGGGTGCCGACGGCGGTCCTGGTCAGGCCGGTCCGCTGCCCGATGGCGGTACGCGACAGCGGGCCTTCGAGGTGCAGAAGACGAAGGATCGTCGACAGATTGCTGCGTCGCACCGACTCGCTGCGGAGCCCGAGTCGTTCGGTTGTCGTCACCGACGTGGTCGCCGTGCGGTGTTCGTCATGGCCCTCGGTCATATCGGAACCCGCCTCCGAACGTCAACCACTTTTTTGTCATAGTTTTGGGCAAAAAGCTCAACCGGATGGTCATGAACCGATACCCAAGGCACCTGTAGCCGTCCTGGGTCTCAGTACTCGGTCTATCGAGAGAGGGTTGACAGCCAGGTGTGGCGTACGTCATGGTCATCCCTCGAATTGTCAGAGAGTCTGACGTAAAGCAGTTCACGGGAGAGAGCCCATGAAGAAACCCTGGAACGCCCTGCTGGTCGCCCTGCTGGCGGCCGCGCTGGTGGCGGCCGCCTGTTCATCGGACGACGGCGACGACGACGCCTCCGCCAGCGAAAGCGCCGAAGCCTCGGCCAGCGAGGCCTCGGCCAGCGAGCCCGCCGAGGCCGACGGCGAGGAGGAGGCCATGGAGGACGGCGAAGGCGGCGGTTCCGTCGGCTTCATCCTCCCCGACTCCGCCTCGTCGGCCCGCTGGGAGGCCTTCGACCGGCCCCTGATCGAGGCCGCCTGCGCCGAGGCCGGCATCGAGTGCCTGATCCAGAACGCCGAGGGCGACAAGGACAACATGGCCACGATCGCCGATCAGATGATCGCGGACGGCATCGGCGTGCTCGCCATCGTCAACCTCGATTCCGAGTCGGGTGCCGCCATTCAGGAGAAGGCGGCCGCCGCCGGTGTGAAGAACATCGACTACGACCGTCTCACCCTCGGCGGCTCGGCCGATGTCTACGTGTCGTTCGACAACGTGGCCGTCGGTACCGCCCAGGGCGAGGGCCTGATCGAGTGCTTCGGTGGCGACACCGACGGCAAGCAGATCATCCAGCTCCACGGCTCGCCCACCGACAACAACGCCACGCTGTTCCGCGAGGGCTACCAGGCCGCCATCGCCGACGCCGGTTTCGAGACCGTCGGTGAGGAAGCGGTCCCCGACTGGGACAACGTGCAGGCCGGCGTGATCTTCGAGCAGCTGCTGACCGCCGCCAACGGCGAGGTCGACGGCGTGCTCGTGGCCAACGACGGTCTGTCGCTGGCCTCGCAGGCCGTCCTGGCCGACAACGGTCTCACCCTGCCCACCACCGGGCAGGACGCCACGGTCGAGGGTCTGCGGGCCATCCTCCAGGGCACCCAGTGCATGACCGTGTACAAGCCGGTGGTCGAGGAGGCCAACGGCGCCGTCGCCGCCGCAGCCGCCCTGCTCAGTGGTGGCGACCTGCCGGCCAACGCCACCATCGACAACGGCAACGCCGAGATCCCCTACGTCCAGGCCGAGATCCAGGCCATCTTCATCGACGACGTGAAGATCCCGGTCGCCGACGGCTTCGTGTCCGCCGACGACGTGTGCGACGGCATCGAGGATCTGTGCGAGGAGCACGGCGTCGGTTGATCCCCTGATCGGTGCGCCACCCCGGAGGTGACGCCCCGACCCCGTCCCGCCCGCCACGTCCTCAGGCGGGCGGGACCGACCGACGCCCGTCCCGTCCACCGACTCCCCGTGGTGGGCGGGACGGGCGTCCGTTCCCGGCCCGAGCGGGCCGGTCCCAATCGGAAACGAGAACGAAGACAGCCAATGAACAGCACCAGACCGGTCCTCGAGGTGGAGGGCATCAACAAGACGTTCGGATCGGTGCACGTCCTCCACGACGTCGACTTCAGCGTCCGTCGGGGGACGGTCACCGCCCTGATCGGCGACAACGGGGCGGGGAAGTCGACGCTGGTGAAGACCATCGCCGGCATCCACGGTGCCGACTCGGGCACCGTCCGCTTCGACGGCGAGCCGGTGACGATCACCGGACCCAAGAGCGCAGCCGCCCTCGGCATCGAGGTCGTCTACCAGGACCTCGCCCTCTGTGAGAACCTCGACGTGGTCCAGAACCTCTTCCTCGGCCGCGAGATCGTGTCGGGGGGCCTGCTCGACGAACAGGCGATGGAGGACGCCGCTCGCGAGACGTTGGCCGCCCTCGGCGTACGCACCGTGAAGAGCGTCCGCCAGCCGGTGGCGTCGCTGTCGGGCGGCCAACGCCAGACGGTGGCCATCGCCCGGGCCGTGCTCTGGAACTCCAACGTGGTGGTCCTCGACGAACCGACCGCCGCCCTCGGCGTCGCCCAGACCGAACAGGTGCTGGCCCTCGTCCGACGACTGGCGGAGCAGGGCCTCGGCGTGGTCCTGATCAGTCACAACATGAACGACGTCCTGCAGGTGGCCGACCGTGTGGCCGCCATGTACCTGGGGCGACTGGTGGCCGACGTGCCCGTCTCGGACGCCACCACCACGGAGCAACTGGTGGAGCTGATCACCTCGGGACGAAGCGGTGATCTCGGACTGACGGAGGCAGCCACATGACGGCGACGACCAATACCGACGGCTCGGGCGACGACGCCCTGGCCCTCACCGATTTCGCACTCGACGAGCCGCCGTCCGATCTGCGCTCGACGATCGCCGAGTCGGTCGCCCGCATCCGCGGCGGCGAGCTCGGCTCGATCCCCGCCCTGCTCGCCATCGCCGTCCTGGTGTCGGTGTTCGGCGCCGTCAACCCGGGCAGCTTCCTGTCGGCGGTCAACCTGGCCAACTTCCTGGAGCAGGCGTCGTCGGTCATCGTCATCGCCATGGCGGTGTCGTTCGCCCTGCTCCTGGGCGAGATCGACCTGGCCGCCGGCTTCACCGCCGGGGTGTCGGCCGCCGTACTCGCCACCCGCCTGCAGGAGTGGCCCCTGCTGCCGTCGGTGCTGGCCGCAGCCCTGGTGGCGATCGCCCTCGGCCTGTTCACCGGGTTCATGGTGGCCCGCATCGGGATCCCATCCTTCGTGGTCACCCTGGCCAACGTCCTGCTGTTCCAGGGGATCCTGCTACTCCTGGTGCGCGAGGGCGGCAGCGTCCGCATCGAGGATCCGGTGGTCAAGGACCTGGTCGGCGCCAACCTGTCGACCACGGCCTCGTGGGTCTTCGCCATCGGCTGCGTCCTCGCCTACCTCGGCCTGCAGATCCGCCGTCAACGCTCGACCCACCAGCGCCGACCGTGGTCGGTGATCGGGGTGAAGGTCGGTCTGCTCGCCGCCGGACTCGTCACCCTGACACTGATCCTCAACGGCAACCGGGCCTTCCCCAACGCCCCGGCCCCGATCCAGGGGTTGCCGATCGTCATCCCCGCCGTGTTGGCCCTGGTGGTGGTGCTCAACCTGCTCCTGAATCGGACCCGGTTCGGCCGTCACCTCTACGCCGTCGGCGGCAACGCCGAGGCCGCCCGACGGGCCGGGATCGACGTGATGCGGATCCGACTCGCCGCCTTCACCATCTGCGGCCTACTGGCCGGTATCGGTGGCGCCTTCCTGGCCAGTCGGGTCAACAGCGTCGACCCCAACACCGGGGCCAACGACACCCTGCTGCTGGCCGTCGGGGCGGCCGTGATCGGCGGTACCTCGCTGTTCGGGGGCCGAGGTCGGATGATGAACGCCGTCCTCGGTGGCTTCGTGCTGGCCCTCATCCCCAACGGCCTCACGCTCGTCGGCAAGCGGATGGTCCCGCTGCTGGGTGAGATCGACTTCGGCAGCTCGGGCGTGAAGTTCATCTGCGCCGGTGCCGCCCTGCTGTTGGCGTCGTCGGTCGACGCCCTGAGCCGCCGTCAGTCGACCTGAGCCGACGGCCCGTCCCCGTCCCCCGACCAACCGACCAGATCAAAAGGACCCCCCTCCAGATGAGTGACTTCTTCCCCTCCGTGACGGAACCGATCCGCTACGCCGGCCCCGACTCCGACGACCCGATGACGTTCCGGTGGTACGACGCCGACCGGCTGGTGGCCGGCCGCTCGATGCGGGACCAGCTCCGTTTCGCCGCCTGCTACTGGCACAGCTTCGCCTGGGACGGCTTCGACATCTTCGGCGACGGCACGCTCGACCGGCCGTGGATCGACGCGGCCGACGGCATGGCGGCCGCCGCCTACAAGATGGACGTCGCCTTCGAGTTCTTCGAGAAGGTCGGCGTGCCCTTCTGGTGCTTCCACGACGTAGACATCGCCCCGCCCGGGGCCGACTTCGCCGAGAGTTCGGATCGGCTTCGGCACATGGTCGACCTCGCCGCCGGCCACATGGAGCGCACCGGTGTCGAGCTGCTGTGGGGGACGGCCAACCTCTTCTCCCATCCCCGCTACCAGGCCGGGGCCGCCACCAGCCCCGACCCGGAGGTGTTCGCCTACGCCGCGGCCCAGGTGTGCGAGTGCCTGGAGGCCACCCACCGGCTCGGCGGGGCCAACTACGTACTGTGGGGCGGCCGCGAGGGCTACGACACCCTCCTCAACACCGACATGGCCATGGAGCGCGAGCACCTGGCCCGCTTCCTCTCGATGGTGGTGGAGCACAAACAGGCCATCGGTTTCGACGGCATGCTGCTGGTCGAACCGAAACCGTTCGAACCGACAAAGCACCAGTACGACTTCGACGTGGCCGCCGTCCACGCCTTCCTCGAACAGTTCGACCTGATGGGCGAGGTCCACGTCAACATCGAGGTCAACCACGCCACCCTGTCGGGTCACGACTTCGCCCACGAGGTGGCGGCCGCCTTCGACGCCGGGGTGTTCGGCAGTATCGACGCCAACGCCGGCGACGACCGTCTGGGCTGGGACGTCGACCGCTTCCCGGTGTCGGTGGAACAGATGACGCTCGGCCTCTACGAACTCCTGCGGGGCGGCGGCTTCACCAGCGGTGGGCTCAACTTCGACGCCAAGCTGCGGCGTCAGTCGATCGCCCGAGACGACCTGTTCCACGCCCATATCGGTGGGATGGACACGATGGCGCGCAGCCTACTGGCGGCGGAACGGTTGCTCGAGGACGGCATCCTCTCCACCGCGCTGGGCTCCCGCTACCAGGGCTGGACCGAGCCGTTGGGCAAGGACATCCGCAGCGGCGCCGTCGGCTTGGCCGAGCTGCGGAGCCGGACGCTCTCCGGCATCGAGCCGACGCCACGGTCGGGTCGCCAGGAGCTGCTGGAGAACGTGGTGGCCCGCACCATCGAGCGGGTGAGCTGACCCGGCGACGCCTCGGTGCCCGGTCGACGACGCCGACCCGGGGTGATCTGAGTCTGAAACACCATTGATATCGGCCCGGCTCGGTCGACCTGACACCTGTACTGACGATCCAGCCGAGGTTGTCCATGCAGTCGCCAGATACGTCGGAAGCCGAGGACTTCGATGAACGCCGGGCCATGTTGATGCCGACCCTCGGCTTCTGCGCCCTGTTCTTCAGCATCTACTACCTGCTGCTCGGGCTGGAGTACGGCTTCAGCTCGGTCAACTTCGTCGTCCGGAACGTCGGCGGCGCCGGCGTGTTCGGCGGCTTCGTCCTGGCCCACCTCCTCACCCGACGGTGGCGGTCCGACGGTCTCCTCCTCCTGCCGTCGTTCGCCACCGGCGTCGGGGCGTGCTCGATCTTCCTGTTGCACGAGGGCTTCTACCGCGAGGTCGATCACCTGTGGCTGTCGGCGCAGATCATCGCCATCACCTTCTCGATCTTCCTCGGCACGCCGAAGTGGAACGTCGTCCTCTTCGCCGTGAACATCGCCGTGCCCCTCGCCCTGGCCCGGCAGGTGGACTATCTGGATCCGGTGGAGATCCTCGATCGGCAGGGCATCGTGTACTTCGCCAGCCTCGTGTCCATCGGGCTCTCGGTCCTGGCCCGAGACCGGCGGCGGGACATGTTCCGCCTACGCGACGCCGCCCTCCAGGCCAGCGACGACGTCAAGGCAGGCAAACAGAAGCTGGAGCAGGAGCGGTCGCTGCTGGCCAAGGTGTTGTCGTCCATCCCCCACCACGTCTCGTGGCGCGACGGCGACGCCGTCTATCTCGGCTGCAACCAGGCCTTCGCCCGGTTCGTCGGTCGGGAGAGCCCCGACGACGTGATCGGCCGGACCGACGACGACCTGTGGGGCGAGGCCGAGACCGCAACGCGGCGCGCCGTCGATGCCGACATCCTCGACGGCCGCATCTCAAAGCACCATGCCCAGGAGACGCACCGCACCCCGGTGGGCGACACCACCCTCGATGTGAGCAAGGTGCCGCTGCTCAACGCCGACGGCGAGGTGATCGGCGTGCTGGACGTGGCGGTCGACCTCACCGAGCACCTGCACCTCGAACGGGAGCTCCGCCGGGCCCAGAAGCTCGAATCGATCGGGCAGCTGGCCGCCGGCGTGGCCCACGAGATCAACACCCCGGCGCAGTACGTCACCGACAACCTCCGCTTCCTGCGAGAGGGCTTCGCCGACCTCACCCGGGTGATCGCCGGGACCGCCCACCTCAGCCAGGCCGCCATCGAGGCCGGCGTGCTGAACCCGGAGGTCGAGGCGCTGGGGAGCGTGCGGGAAGCGGCCGACCTCGACTTCCTCGAAGAGGAGATCCCCCGATCCTTCGAGCAGACCCTCGACGGCATGCACCGCATCAGCGAGATCGTCCGGGCCATGAAGGACTTCTCCCACCCCGGTCAGAAGTTCAAGGAGCCGGCGAACCTGAACGACGCCATCATCAGCACGGCCATCGTGTGCCGCAGCCGGTGGCGCTACGTGGCCGAGCTCACCACCGACCTCGCCCCCGACCTGCCGGTCGTGCCCTGCCTCCTGGGCGACATCAATCAGGTGCTCCTCAACCTGATCGTGAACGCCGCCGACGCCATCACCGACCATCGGGGCGACGACGACGGGCCCGGCGTGATCCACATCACGTCGAGCGCCGACCGCGAGTACGTGTCGATCGCCGTGCACGACTCCGGCGGCGGCATTCCGGCCGACATCCAGGACCGGATCTTCGACCCGTTCTTCACCACCAAGGAGGTCGGGCGGGGCACCGGCCAGGGCCTGGCCCTCAGCTACGACATGATCGTCAACAAGCACAACGGCCGGATCGACGTGACCTCCCGGCCGGGCGAGGGATCCACCTTCACCATCGCCGTGCCCCTGGAGGCCGCCACCGACACCGACACCGCTCCCGTCCCGGTACCGGCCTGAACCGACTCGCCCGCCGGGGTCCACCGGCGGGTACGACCAACCCGACGTCTCGCTCGCCGAGCGGCCCCGTCGGATCAGGCGAACCGTCGGCGCCGCTACCGGTTGGCACTACCGGGCGCCGGGGCCGGCCGCGGTCGGCGAGGAGGCCCTGGCCCACCGCTGGAAGGTGGCGAGATCGGCCGGACGGCCGACGTGGTAGCCCTGCAGCTTGTCGCAGCCGAGGGCGGTCAGGATGTCCAGGTTGTCCGGGGTGATACCGTGAGCCTGTGGCCAAGCGATCCAAGCGAGCGAAGAAGGGTGGACGGGTGACACCGAAGGGCACCCGTCCGGCGGGCTTCGTTCCCAAGGCGGCCGACGCCGACGGGTGCTGCAGCGTCTGCACGCAGCCTGCGTCCCGCCGGTCCGACTGACCCGGGCGGCGGCCGACGGCCCCGTCCGCCCCAACGACTCGGGGGCCGTTATCGGCGCGCCGATCCGTCATTCGAGATCAATTCTCATTCTCATCTATGCTGCCGCGCATGGACATCAGCCGACTGAATTTGTTCCCGATCAAGAGCATCCATCCGACCCCTGCGGCGCTGCTCGGTCCGGGAGCCCACGAGATGATCGGCGTATCCGCCGCCGAGATGGGACTGAACCGGGTGCTCCTCATGACCACCGGTCTTCGCGGCACCGGCATCGTCGATGAGGTGAAGGGCATCGTCGAGGCCGCCGGCGTGAGCGTCGAGGTCTTCGATCGGGTCGAGTCGAACCCCAAGGATCACAACGTGATGGACGCCCACGTCGCCTATGTCGACGCCGGGTGCGACGGGTTCATCTCGCTCGGCGGTGGTTCGAGCCACGACTGCACCAAGGCGACCCGGGTGGTGGCCGCCCATGACGGACGCACCATCAACGACTTCAAGGGCGAGCTGACGCTCGACAACCCGATCCTCCCACCCCATATCGCCGTGTCGACCACGGCCGGCACCGGCTCGGAGACCAGCTTCGCCTTCGTCATCACCGACACCACCTCCGGCCCGGAGAACCACAAGTTCGCCAGCTTCGCCCACCAGATCTCACCCTCGATGTGCATCGACGACCCGGTGCTGTTCATGCCGATGCCTGCCGATCTCACCGCCTTCTGCGGGTTCGACGTGTTGTCCCACGCCTCGGGCGCCTACGTGTCGATCCTCGACAACATCGCCTCGTGGGGCCCGGCGCTGCAGGCGATCGAGCTGACCTTCCGCCACCTGCCGACCGCCGTCGCCAACGGCTACGACCCCGTGGCCCGGGAGCAGATGATGTACGCCCAGTACATCGCCGGCATCGCCTTCAACTCGGCCGGTCTCGACATCACCCACTCGATCTCCCACGCCATGTCGGCCAAGTTCGACACCCACCACGGCATGGGGAACGGCATCGCCATCAGCCGGGTCTTCGAGCACAACGTCTCGGCCAACTACCCGAAGTTCGCCCGGATGGCCGCCGCCATGGGCTACGACACCCGAGGCCTCTCCGACGTGGCCGCCGCCGATCTCGCCATCGAGGGCATCAATCGGCTGGCCGACGACGTGGGCATCCCCCAGAGCTTCACCACCCTCCCCGACTACACCAAGAGCCGGATCGGCATGAACGGCTTCCCGCCGGTGTCGGCCACCGACGCCGACGTCGAGCAGATCACCACCCACGCCCTGGGCGATGTGTGCACCGTGACCAACCCCCGGATCATGACGCCCGAGGGGATGTCGGGCCTGGTCTCCGACTCCCTGGTCGGCGCCCGTTCGTGACCCGACCGGTCGACGGCGGGTCGCTGGGCGGTCACCCCGACGAGGTCGCCCGGCGCCTCGTCGAGGTCGGCTACATCGCCGATGACCGGATCGCCGCCGCGGTCCACCTCACCATCGGGCTCGGTCGGCCGCTGCTGCTCGAAGGGCCGCCGGGCGTGGGCAAGACGTCGCTGGCCCGGGCGGTGGCGGCGGCGAGCGGGCGGCGACTGGTCCGACTGCAGTGCCACGAGGGCCTCGACGCCCAGCAGGCGTTGTACGAGTGGGACTACGGCCGCCAGCTGCTGGCCACCCAGCTGTTGGCGGCCCGGACGGCCGCTCGATCGGACAACGGCACCGACGGCGACGACCCCGATCCGCTGTCGGCCACCGCACTGTTCACCGAGGAGTTCCTCCTGGAGCGACCCCTGCTGACGGCGCTGCGATCGAGCGATCCCGTCGTGCTGCTCGTCGACGAGCTCGACCGGGCCGACGACGCCCTCGACGCCCTGCTGCTCGAAACGCTCGACGAGCGCCAGGTGACGATCCCCGAGATCGGCACGGTGACGGCCACCTCCGACCCGTGGGTGTTCATCACCTCCAACGAGACCCGGGAGATCGCCGACGCCGTGCGGCGGCGGTGCCTGCGCATCGGCCTGGGCTACCCCGAACCGGACCGGGAGGCCGCCATCATCGAGTCGGCCGTCCCCGGCATCACCGGCCAGCTCCGGGAGCGGGTCATCGAGACCCTCACCCGCCTCCGACGTCTCGGCCTGGAGCAGCCACCTGGTGTGTCGGAGGGTCTCGACTGGGCCCGGGCCCTGCTGCTGCTCTCGGCCGTCGAGCTCGACGACGCCACCATCGATCGCACGCTCCTGACGGTGGTCAAGCGCAGTCGCGACGTCGACCGGGCCCGATCCGAGCTCATCGCCGACCGACCGTGATCTCCGGCATCGTCGGGTTCGCCACCGTGCTGCGACAGCACGGGTGCGAGGTGGGGGCGGCCGAGCTGATCGACGCCGCCCGGGCCCTCACCCTCGTCGATCTCGCCGATCGCCCCGCCGTCCGACGGGCCCTACAGCTCACGATCACCTGGTCGAGCGTGCATCCCGAGCTCTTCGACCGGCTGTTCGACGAGTGGTTCTCGGGGCGGGAACTGGCGATCGGGGCCGCGCCGGACGGGGTGGGACCGGACGGTGACGGCGATGAAGCCGACCCGGCGCCGGTGCTCGACGCCGAGACGACCGAGGCGGCGCGAATCCACAACGACGACGCCATCGCCGTCGAGAACGACGACGACGAGGATGCGGACGGCGTCGCCGGTGGCCGGCGGTCGCCCTCGACGGCGCCGACCCCTTCGACGGCGGACGAGGACGGCGTGGCGGTGTCCTCGCCGGGTGAGCCGGCGGCCGTACCGCCGGGGGAGCACGAGTCCGAGGATGATGTCCGACGCCCCGTGGCGGTGGTCGAGCTTCCCGAGGCACCGCCGGACGCCGAGCTGGAGCTCGCCCGGCAGGTCTTGACCGACGCCGTGGACCGCCGCCGTCGGGTGGAGGTGGGCTCAGCGCCCCGACGGGTGGCGGCACGCATCCAACCGCTCACCTCGGCCGAGCGGGACCAGCTCACGAGGCAGGTCCGACGTCTCGGCCGACAGCTCGACGGCGCCCCGTCGTGGCGGCGGGCCCGCCATCACCGGGGCACGATCGACGTACGACGGACGATGCGCCGCTCGGTCACCACCGGCGGGCTCCCGATCGAGCTCCGTCACCTCGGCCGGCGCCACGATGCGGCACGCCTCGTGGTGCTGGTCGACCTCAGCCTGTCGGTGCGGGGGACGGCCCGACTGGTGCTCCACCTGGTGCACCGGATGCGCTCCCTGTCGGGCTCGACCCGCACCTTCGGCTTCGTCGACTCCTGCGTCCCGATCGACGGCGCGCTGCGGGCGGCCGAGCCCGCCGTCGCCATCGAGCGGGTGTTGGGCCTGGTCGACGTCGACGCCTCGTCCGACCCCGGTTTCGCCCTCCGGCACTGGTGGGCGAGATCGCACCAGCTGGTGACACCGCGCACCCACGTGATCATCCTCGGCGACGGACGCTGCAACGGCCGCGACCCGGCCTTCGACGTCGTGGAGCGGGTCACCGCCCGGAGCGCCTCAACACTGTGGGTCTCCCCCGAGCCGCAGGGGGCGTGGGTCCTCGGCCGGGGCGAGATGGCGGCCTACGCCGAGCGGGTTGACCGGGCGATCACCGTGCGATCGATCGACGACCTCGATCGGTTGGTGTCGCCGGCCCGGCGGGCCGAGGTCAGACCAGCTGTCCGGGCGTGACCTCGACGACGGCCACCTCGCCGCTCATGGCGGCGACGGCCAGATGACGACCACAGCGCGACCAGGCGGCGTCGACGATCTCGGTGTCGAGGGAGAGCTCGGCCACCGGATGGTCGGTCAGCCGAGGCGACCAGAGCCTGACGGTGCCGGCGGCATCGCCGCTCGCCACCAGCCGGTCGCTGCTCATGGCCAGTGCGGTCACCGCGGCGCCGTGATCGGCCGCCCAGTCCGGCTCGTCGAGGGGGAGCCCCGACCCGTCGAGCCACCACCAGGCGAAGCTGCCCTCGGCGGCGACCACGAGCAGATCTCCGTCGGCGGCCAGAGCGAGGTGGCGAACCGGTTCGGGTAGCGCCTGCAACTCGACCCGGGCGTCCAGATCGAAGCGGTCGAGCACGTGGAGCGAGCCACCGAGGTCGGCAAAAACCAACCGCTCCGCCGCTCCGGCCCAGGCCAGAGTGCGAACGCCCTCGGCCTCGACCGACGCCTCGACCCGGCCGCGCATCACGTCAACCAGGGCGACGCCCGTCGTGCCCCCGACGACCCAGTCGTGGCCGCCGACGTGGGCCAGGGCGTGGCCGCAACCGACCCCGGTCGGCACCAGGTCCGCCGTCATGCGGTCGGGGCGGCGACCGAACACCGCCATCACCTCGACGCCGGCCACCACGGTCAGGCTCTGGGCGTGACCGGCACAGCGGGCGCCGGGGATGGCCTGTTCGCCGACCGCCCCCGAGCCGGCGAACACCGCGCCCAGCACCGTGTCGACCACGAGGAGCTGCCGCTCACCCATCCAGGTGGCGGCGACGGGATCGGGCGCAAGGGGAGGTGTCAGTTGCCCGGGCTGGTCGACCAGGGCTCGACCGTCGGCACCGACCACCAGGAGTCGACACTGCGGCGACCAGGCCAGGCATCGCCCGCCGGAGCCGACCCGGGTCCGCCATCGTTCGGCGACGGTGGTGAGTACGGGGGAGGTCATCGGGTTCGGGTGGCGGCGAAGTCGCGGATCAGCTCGTCCACATCGAGGCCGCGACCCACGATCACCACCCGACTCTCGTGGCGATCGGCGCCCGACCCCGTCGTCTGGCCCTGGCTGACGGCGAACGACCGCACGCCGTGACACAGCACCCGGGCCGGTGTCGACTCGACGGCGATCGCCGCCTGCACCCGGAGGAGGGCGAGTGGGTTGGTGTCGACGAGGCGGTCGAGCCATGCGTCGACGGCATCGGGATCGAGCGGCGTCGTCTCCCGGAGGATCACGGTTTGAGGACCATCGGTGGCGGCGCACGCCAGGCCGGTGGGCCCGCTCCGCTCGACCGCGGGCACTCCGCGCCAGGCGTCGGGCCTGATCAGGGCACGACGGATGGGAAGGGTGGGGTTCCGGCCGTTCGACTCGCCGTCCAACGACACGACCAGGCCCAGGGCGCTGACGCCGCGCAGCTCGGCATCGAGCCGGCGCCGTGCCGCCTCGGTCACCTCGCCGGTGCGGGTCAGGACGATGAGATCGGCCATGGCCAGGGCATCGAGCTCACCCGGCGGGCCCAATGGCGCATCGGAGGCGAGACGGGTGGTGGTGGCCACGGCGTCGATCACCATGACGACGGCCCCGAGGTGGACGTGGCGGGCGAGGTCGTGGTCGGAGAGCACGCTGTAGCCGATGGTGGCGATGTCGTCGCCCGGTCCCGCCACCAGCAGGGCACGCGCCGGGCGTCGGGCTTGGCGCACGGCCCGAAGCAGACCGTCGACCACGTCGAGGCGCACGGCGCAGCAGGGGCAGCCGGAGCACCGGTGGGCCACGTCGGAGCCGATCCGCACCGATCCCGGGCCGTACCAGTCGTCGGCGAGGACGCAGTCGTCCGGCGTCACCACCTCGTCGACGAGCCGCTGCGCCCCGGAGCCGCCGATGACGACGACGGGGACGGTCTCCTCGTCAGCCATCGTGGGCCGAGTGGTGGTGGTCGGCACCGCCGCCTCGTCCAGGTCGATGCCGGAGGTCCGACAGGACGGTGACTGGCAGACGGTGATCCATACGGTCGAGCCTACCAACGTGTGAGAATGAGTCCTGTTCTCAGTTCACCGTTTGCGGGATGCCGTCGCCGGGCTGCGCCGCAACCTCGCCCACGGTGCCGGGTCGCCGCCATACTTGAACCCGAATGAGCGACGCCGCAAGACCTCGCATCGGTCGACCGCCGAAGACCGACGCCGACGGTGTCCCCACCCGCGAACGGCTGCTCAAGGCGGCGGTCGAGGCCTGCATCGAGCACGGGTTCGACCACCTGACCCTGGCCGACGTGGCCAAACGGGCCGACGTCTCCACACCGGCGATCTACAACCACTTCGCCAACAAGGACGAGCTGCTGGTCGAGGCCTGCCGGGCCGAGCTCTATCGGGGTGCGGGTCGGCGGGGCCCGCGCACGGCCGATCTGCGGGGGATGGCGGAGGCCTACCTCAGCCCGGAGTTCGCCGCCGCCCGACGACTCCAGCTCGAGCTGCACCTCGCCTCCGGCACCAATCCGGCGCTGGCCCAACTGCTCGGGGAGTGGCATCGTGACCGGGCGCTGGAGTGGGTGGAGGACGGTTTCGGCACGCTGGCCGACGTCAAGGCCGCCTATCTGCTCCTGCTCGGCCTGGCCCAGCTCGAAGCCGTCGGTTCGCTCGACGTCGATCGGGATGAGCTCGCGGCGTCGGTCGACCGTATGGTGGCGGGCCTGCTCGACGGACGGGCCTGAACGGCCGACCGGGGTGGGCCGGCCTCAGCGGGGAATCTCGTTCCAGGGGACGTCCTTGTCGACCCGAGGCTCACCCGGCAGACCGAGGACGCGTTCCCCGATGATGTTGCGCTGCACCTCGTCCGAGCCGCCGGCGATCCGGTAGCCGGGGGCGCCGAGCACGTGCTCGCCCCACCCGTAGCTGCCCCACTCCCCCGTGTCGGCGACCAGCCTCGGACCCAGTACCGAGGCGACCACGTCGCCGCGCGGCGCCAGCCCGTTCACCCAGAACAACTTGCCGATCGAACCCTCCGGCCCCGGGCTCGCCCCCGCCCGTCTGGCCCCCGCCACCCGGGCCGTGCTCAGCAGGCGGATCCGTTCGTGGGCCACCACCTGGGCCAACCGTTGGCGCAGCACGAGATCCTCCGTGCCGCCGAAGGCCCGGGCCGTGTCGAGCACCTGCTGCGCCGAGCCGCCCGGGCGATGGGTGGCGCCTCGTCGAGAGGAGTTGGCCCGCTCGTGGGCCAGGGTGGTGAGGGCGACGCTCCAGCCCGATCCGATCTCGCCCAGACGCAGATCGTCGTCGATGCGCACATCGCTCAGGAACACCTCGCAGAACGACTCCGAGCCCGAGATCTGCTTGATCGGGCGCACGTCGACGCCGTCGCTGTCCAGCGGGACCAGGAACGCCGTCAGGCCCCGGTGTTTGGCCACCGTGGGGTCGGTGCGGGCGATCAGGATGCCCCACTCGCTCAGGTGGGCCCCGGAGCTCCAGACCTTCTGACCGTTCAGGATCCACCGGTCGCCGTCCCGGTCGGCCCGGCAGGCGAGCGAGGCGAGATCGGAGCCCGCACCGGGCTCGCTGAACAGCTGGCAGCACCACGACGACGCGGTGAGGAACGACTCGACGAAGCGCGCCTTCTGACCCTCGGTGCCGACGGCGGCCACGGTGGGGGCGACGAGCCCGGTGGTGACGCTGAAGAGCTCGTGGCGGCCGGGCACGTCGTACTCGGCCTCGATGCGGGCGAAGGCCAGCGCATGATCGTCGGACAGGCCGAGCCCGCCGAACTCGGTCGGCATGGTGATGGCGTGGTAGCCCTCGGCCGCCTTCCGCTGCTGCCAGGCGGCCAACGTGTCGAGGAACGCCCGCTCCTCGTCCGGGGTCCGCACCGGGAAGACGGCGACGCTGAACTCGCCCTCACCCCAGCCCTTCGATGCGGCCGGTGCCCGCTCGGCGGCGGCGTCGAGCCAGGCCCGGGCCTCCTCGATGAACGCCTCGACAGCTTGCGGCATCGCCACCTCCGGGACAGACTGTTCATATGTTAACGATCGATCACAAAGTCCACCAGTGGGACGGGCGATGACGGTCGTATCGATCGCCGAGGACGTGCTCACCCTCACCGACGAGGGGCCCGTCCTCCAGGCCACGGTGTGCGGCGCCTGCGGCAACCACATGTTCCCGATCCAGCGCGGGTTCTGCCAGCAGTGCATGAGCGACGATCTGCGGCCCACCCGGCTGCGCTCGACCGGCACGCTCTGGAGCTGGACGATCCAGGCGTTCCCGCCGAAGTCGCCGCCTTACATCGGCGACGACGACCCGGCCACCTTCCGTCCCTACGGCGTCGGCTACATCGAGCTCGACGGTCAGCTTCGCCTGGAGAGTCGTCTGACCGTGGCCGAGCCCGACCAACTGCGGATCGGCATGGCGATGCGCCTCACGACGGTGCCGATCGCCACCAACGACGACGGCGACCAGGTGGTCACCTTCGCCTTCGCCCCGGTCGACACCCCCGACGACGCCGACACCCCGGACGCCTCGACCGCCTCCGCTCGGGACGACGCAGAAGGTGCCGGCTCGTGATGGACGTCGCCATCGTCGGCATCGGCATGCACCCCTTCGGCCGTCACGACGGCGTCAGCGCGCTGCAGCAGGGGGTGGTTGCGGCCCGGGGGGCGCTCGACGATGCCCGCCTCTCCTGGTCGGACGTGCAGTTCGCCTGCGGCGGCAGCCGGGACGGCGTCCCGCCGGACAACCTGGTGGCGCAGCTCGGCCTCACCGGGATCCAGTTCATCAACGTGTACAACGGCTGCGCCACCGGGGGCTCGGCCCTGTTCTCGGCCGCCACCACGATCCAGGCCGGCATGTACGACCTCGGCATGGCGATCGGGTACGACAAGCACGTTCGTGGGGCCTTCGTCAGCAAGGATCGGGGCGAGGGGGCGTGGTACGGCGAGTCCGGGCTCCAACTGACCACCCAGTTCTTCGCCATGAAGATCAACCGCTACATGTACGAGCACGGCATCTCGGATCGGACCCTGGCCCGGGTGGCGGCCAAGGCCTTCCGCAACGGCTCCCGCAACGAGATGGCCTGGCGCCGCAAGCCGCTCACCGAGGAGCAGATCAGCGAGTCGCCGATGCTGAGCCACCCGCTCACGCAGTACATGTTCTGCAATCCGGGTGAGGGGGCCGTCGCCCTGCTGTTGTCCCGGGCCGACAAGGCCCACGAGTACACCGACCGCCCGGTGTACCTCCGGTCATCCGTGGTGCGCACCCGCCGGTTCGGATCGTTCGAGGTGTTCGCCCCTCACATCCCCATCGACCTCGACGGCGGACCGACGATCGACGCCTCGACGGCGGCGTTCGAACAGGCGGGCCTCGGACCCGACGACATCGACCTCGCCCAGCTGCAGGACACCGAGACCGGCGCCGAGGTGATGCACATGGCCGAGAACGGCTTCTGCGAGCACGGCGAGCAGGAGCGGATGATCCAGCTCGGGGAGACCGAGATCAACGGGCGGCTCCCGATCAACACCGACGGAGGTTGCCTGGCCAACGGAGAACCGATCGGCGCCTCCGGCCTGCGCCAGGTCTACGAGAACGTGCTCCAGCTCCAGGGTCGGGCCGGCGACCGCCAGGTGCCCGGCACACCTCGCACCGCCTACACCCACGTGTACGGCGCTCCGGGCCTGTCGGCGGTCACCATCCTCAGTCGCTGAGCGCCGACCGTCGTCCGCCCTCGGTGCGGGCTCGGTTGATTAGTGAAAGTTCGTTCACTTAGTCTGTGGGCACTGTCGAGCGAGCACCGGAGGAGACGCATGTTGGATGACGCGCTCGTCGACCGCCTGCTCGACGAGATCGACTACGAGCTCCGGCGCACCGGCCCACCCGAGGGTTACCCGACGTTCCCCGATATTCCGGCCGCCCGCTACACCAGCGAGGAGTTCTTCCGACTCGAGCGCGAGCACCTGTGGCCCAACTCCTGGATCTGTGCCGGCCGGGTGGAGGACCTGCCGGAGAACGGCAGCTACTTCCTGTTCGACGAGCTGGGTCATCCACTGGTCGTCGTGCGGGGGAACGACGGCGTCATCCGCTGCTTCTCCAACACCTGCCGACACCGGGGCGCCCCGGTGGTCCGCGAGGCCAGGGGCACGGCCCGCAATCTCCGCTGCCAGTACCACGCCTGGACCTACAGCCTCGAAGGCGACCTGGTGGCCATCACCGACGAGCGGGACTTCCCCAACATCTGCAAGGAGGACCGACCCCTTCCCCCGGCATCCTGCGGCACCTGGGGCGGCTGGATCTGGGTGAACATGAACCCCGAGGCACCACCGCTGCTCGACTTCCTCGGCAAGTTCGCCGAGGAGATGGAGCAGTTCCAGTGCGAACGGCTCCGCCTGGCCGACACCGATCACCGGGTGATCGACTGCAACTGGAAGGTGGCGATCGAGGCCTTCCAGGAGGTGTACCACTTCCGGTTCATCCACGATCGCGGCGGCTTCACCAACCTCAACAGCCGGGGAGCCACGATGGGGCTGTTGGCCAACGGCAACTCCCGAATGGTCGTGCCGTTCTCCAAGCAGACGGTCGACGCCCTCGGTCGGTCCTCATGGCGGGAGTTGGCCAAGCTGCCCGAGCAGCCGGGCATGCCCCAGATCCCGTCGGTGCACCCGATCGTGCACTCCACCAGCTACTCGTTCACCGTCTTCCCCAACCTGATCACGCCGGTGGCGGCAACGGGCTTCCCGATCATGCTGTTCTTCCCCGACGGGCCGGGCCGGACCATCATCCGGATCTACCACTTCGCCCCGGACTGGGAGGGCGACGAACACACCACGGCGATGAAGGAGCGCTACGCCGGGTTCGCCACGATCATCGACGAGGACGTCGAGAACATGAACCCCATGCATCGGGCCATGGGCGTGCCCGGCTTCGACGGTGTGCCGCTGTCGTACCAGGAGCGCCGGATCTGGCACTTCAACGAGACCATCGACCGCACGATCGGGGTCGAACGGATCGCCGAGGACCTGCGGGTGCCCCAGCTGCTGGGCGACTTCATCGAGACCGGCTGATCCTCTCCCGGGCCGCACCCCGCCGCCCGCGCACCCGTGTCCGAACAGCGCGTCGGACCGTCACCGGCGAGGCGGGCCGCCCACCGCACCTTGGGCCGGCGCGCCGCCGGACGGCGTCCGTCGCTCGCTACTCTCCGGCCATGCCCTCCTCGTCGACGCCGAAGCATCGGGAGGTGGTGGTCCCCTCGGCCGGGTTGATCTCGCAGATACCCCGTCTAGGCGATGGGTTCCCCACCGAGGAACTGGCCGCCCACTGGCGGCCCCGGGGATGCGGCATCGCCTGCCTGCGCATGGTGCTCACCTCCTTCGGCGTCGAGCACGACTCGTACTGGTCGCTCATCGAGGAAGGGCTCAACGCCGACGCCTACTGCGACCGGGGATGGATCCACCAGGGCCTGGTCGAGCTGGCCGAGCGGCGAGGGGTGGCGGGGGTGTCGATCCGACACGCCGACGTGGACCGGCTGGTGGGGCGGCTGGGACGAGGCGACCTCGTGATCGCGTCGGTCACCGCCTGTTTTCGAGGCGGTCAGCCCGAGCCGGAGGCCGACGGTGCGCCCTACGCCCCCGGCGGCCATCTGGTGCTGGTCAAGGGCGCCCGGTTCGACGGCGATCGAGTGCTGGACCTCCTCGTCCACCACCCGAGTGCCACCGAGGCCAACAACCTCGCCGACCACTGGGTGTCGGCGGAACGGTTCACCCCGTCCTTCAGCGGCAACTTCATGGCGTTCAGCCCCCACCACAGCGGCTGAGCAGCGGACCGCCGAGTCCGGTGGCCATCGACGCGGCCCCGCACCCAGCCGCCGTCGACGCCGCACTGTGACCACGGGTCTCCTGACCGCCGACGACACGGACGCCGCACGCGTTGGTCAGCGACCCGACAACGGTGTCAAGGTGAACGCCAGCGACATCGAGCGAGGTGGGCATGACCAAGTCGACCAAGGGCGGCACCGCCGCCGCCGAACGTCGGGACCGGTTCGCCGAGGACGGGGTGGTGAAGGTCGAGGGCGCCGTCGACGCCGTGACGATCGATCGGCTCCTCGACGTCGCCGATCAGGAACTGGCGACCCCGGGTGCATGGGTGACCGACACCAACCCGGGTGCCGTCACCGATCGGCTCTTCACCACCCGCTACCTGTGGCCGCACAACGACACCGTCCGAGGTGCGGCGCTCGACTCGGGTATCGCCGCCGTCGTCGGGGAGGTGCTGGGTGCCGGCTCCCTCCGCTTCTACTTCGATCACACCTTGGTCAAGGAACCGTTCACCGAGGCCCCGACGCCGTGGCACCAGGACATCCCCTACTGGCCGTTCCTGGGGCGGCAGATCGCGTCGGCCTGGGTGGCGCTCACCGAAGCGACGGTCGAACAGAGCGGGTTGGAGTTCATCAGGGGCTCGCACCTCTGGAACGCCTACTACTCGCCGGTGAGCTTCACCCCCCGGGCCGAACGGTCGACGGCCGACTGGACCAGCGAGTTCGTCGGTGAGGAGATGCCGGACATCGACGCCGACCGCGACGCCCATGACATCATCAGCTTCGACGTCGAGCCGGGCGACGCCATCGTCTTCAGCGCCTGGATCATCCACGGAGCGCCGGGGAACGCAGGCACCACCCGGCGGGTGGCGTTCTCCACCCGTTGGCTCGGCGATGACGCCACGTGGGCACCGCACCCCGGATCGGACCCGACGATCTCGGCCGACGAGGTGGACGTCGAGCCGGGTTCCTACCCCGACGACGACCGACATTTCCCGCTCGCCTGGTCGAGGCCCTGACCACGATTCGCCGCAGCGGGTCCGACTGGTCAGACTCCTGTGATGAAACTCGGACTGAGCATTGGCTACTCCGGAGCGAAGCTGCGGATTCCGATCGAGCGGATCCAGCTCGCCGAACACCTCGGCTACGACTCGGTGTGGACGGCCGAGGCGTACGGCTCCGACGCCATCACCCCTCTGGCCTGGATCGCGGCCAAGACCGAGCGGATCCGTCTCGGGACCGGGATCATGCAGCTCGCCGGCCGGACACCGACGATGTGCGCCATGCAGGCCCAGACCGTCGACGCCCTTGCGGGCGGGGGCCGGGTGATCGCCGGTCTGGGTGTGTCGGGCCCGCAGATCGTCGAAGGCTGGTACGGCGAACCCTGGGGCAAGCCCTACTGGCGCCTCCGGGACTACATCCAGATCATGCGGAAGGTCAATCGGCGGGAGGAGCCCGTGACCCACGTCGGACGGGAGTACCAACTGCCGTTCACCGGGGAGGGCACGCTCGGCATCGGCAAGCCGCTGATGTCGATCATGCACACCACTCGCGACCTCCCGATCTGGATGGGCTCGGGTTCGGAGGCGACGGTGAAACTCACCGCCGAGCTGTGCGACGGCTGGCTTCCGATGCACTTCGTGCCGGGCCGGATGGAGCACTACCGGCCGTGGCTGGAGGAGGGCTTCCGGCGGGCGGGCAACGGGAAGTCGTGGAAGGACTTCGAGATCCTCGGTGGCGGGCCGGTCGTCATCACCGACGACGTCAAGACCGCACTCGACCAGGTGAAGCCCGGGATCGCGCTCTACACCGGCGGGATGGGCCACAAGGACCTCAACTTCCACAACCAGCACATGGTCCAGCGCGGCTACCCCGATGTGGCCGAGCGAGTGCAGGAGCTCTACCTCGCCGGCCGCAAGCAGGAGGCGATCGACGCCATCCCCGACGAGTACGTCGACGACGCCGGTCTGTACGGCTCGGTCAAGCGCATCGAGGAGCGGTGGGCGGCCTGGGCCGACTCGGGCATCACCGGTTTCCGGGTGCAGAGCGACCAGGAGGAGGCGCTCGAGCTGATGGCCGACCTCGTCGGCGCCCGATCGGCGAACTGACGGCGGCCCGATCGGATGTTCATGGTCGGCGACGGTCGCGGGCCACGGAGCCGAAGCAGACACCTCCACCATTCAGCTCGCGCCGGAAACCCCCGTACGTTCGGCCCGGAACCTCTTCCTAGGCCGCGAGACCAACCAGGAACTGGAACAGGGCAACCCCGGCGAAGACCAGGAGACTGGCGTTGGTGGCCGTCCTCGCCTTCGTCAGCAGAGCGACGACCAGGGCGGCGAGGCCTGGAAAGATGACCGACCCGATGGCCGCTCCGATCGAGAAGGCCACGGTCTCCCCCTCGGCCAGTCGGACCAGACAGGCGGCCACGGCAAGCACGACGGCGAGCGCTGACACCACGACGACGATCGCGGGGTGTGGATCGGTTCGATCCGGTGGGACTGGGGGAGGCGGACTCATCGAGAACAGCGCCGGAGGCACGGGGGCCCCAGGTGGCGGTGGTGGCGGCGGTTGTGACGGTGGTGGTGGCGGCGGAACGGGAGACCGCCCGAGAACAGGTTCCGGCGGCGGCCAGGTGGTCGGCGGTCGATCCGGGAAATCGCCGGACCCAGGTGTCGTCATGTAGTCCTCCGGTTGCATGTGACAGCGGCCAGCGTTGCTCCATCCCATTCTGGTGAGAGGGAGCGCAAGCCCATCAGTGATCGGCATCCGCCCCGCCCTACTCAAGCGCAACCGGACGCCTCGACAGCACACCGACGTCGTCGGCGTCCGATCGGCGGGCCGACGGCGGCCCGATCGGACGTTCATGGTCGGCGATCGGGTGTTCGCGACGTCGCCGGAAAGCCGCCCCGTCTGACGTGATCCGCCCTTCGGTGAGGACGGGGAATATGGTCTGCGCCATGGCTCCAGCCGAGTGCCGACGGCGTGCTCGCATGATGTGGTGGGTGTCTCGACCAGTCGGGTTTCTGGTGCTCGTCGCGGTTCTCGGTACCGGGTGCGCACCCGGGGAGGGCGGGCAAGGCGGGGCGGTCGCCGGTGAGGCGGAGCAGTCTGATCCCGGCTACGCCGATGTGCTGGCCGATGCCATCGAGTTCGCGCCCCCGGCCCAGCAAGCCGCCTTCGACGATGGTGTCGTGACCTTCGCCGAGTACCGGTCGGCGGTCTTCGCCACCATGGCCTGCTTGCAGGTGGAGGGTGTCGAGGTCGTCAGTGGGCCGACGCTCAACGCCGGCGGGCGGTACGACTATGAGATCCAGGGCGACCTGGACGATGACGAGCGCGACGGCGAGATCCTCGACAAGGTGTTCAGGTGCTTGGACGAACACCTGTCGTTCATCGAGGCCGTGCACTTCTACGCGCCGCCGCTGACCGATGCCGAGGAGAAGCAGCGGCTGGACGGCTTCATCGACTGTGCGATCGAGGTGACGGGCCTCGACTACGGCGACGTCGACGGGCCGGGCGAGGTCCTGCAGCAGACCTATGACGCCGGACTGGAGACGCGACAGCTGCGAAGTTGTCTCGCCCGTTTCGACTACGGCTGACGGCTGACGGTCACACCGCTGCCGCTGTCATGCCGTCAAAGGGCCGGTGACGGACGTCAACGGCCAGACGGGATTCAACGGGCGTCGGCTCTAATGCGCTCGGGCGTCTGCCCCGTCCAGCTGTGGAAGGCCCGGTAGAACGAGCTCGGCTCCTCGTACCCGAGTAGGAAGGCGATCTCGGCCGCCGTGAAGCTGCCGTTGACGAGGTAGTGGCGGGCGAGCGACTCGCGGGTGGCGTTGAGCACCGCCTGGAACGAGGTCCCCTCCTCGTTCAGTCGCCGCTGCAGGCCGACGTCGTCAGCGAACTCCTCCGAGACGGGTCAGGTGGTCGTCGATGAGTTCCGGCTGATCCGGTCCCACGGGATGATCTTGGGCGGTTCGGACTGCCCGGTGCGAGGCTCGTGAATCTCGACGGGTTCGCTGTCGCCGCCGCCGAGCCGGATCCCGTCCGGTGCCGGTTCAGCCTGCTTGACCTTCGGCGCGCTCGGAGTCCACGGCTTGATGTGCTGGACGACGTCGCCGTAGAGGCTGTCGATGAGGCCGGTGACCGAGTCGATGAACCCGGGGCGGCGACCGCCGGTCTTTCGGGCTTGGCCCATCTCCGAGCGGTAGGTGAGCACAAACCGGTAGATATCGCTGCCCTCGGAGACGAGAGCGGTCGGGTCGTCCAGAGCCTGACCGAGCGTGGCGATGGCCGGGGTGCGGGCTCGGAGCGGGTAGGCCTCGATCACCAGGTTCGGGTTGGCCGTCTCTGCGATCTGACGGGTCAGCCACGTGATCGAGCCGCGAGCCCGCTTGTCATCCGGCGCCTGCACACCGATGGCCGCGGTGAGTTGACGAGCTCGCAGGTCACCGGTGATCGCGATGTTGCCGGCCGTGTCCGGGATGCGCAGCTCTCCGTCGAGGGTCCCGTCCTCTTCGAGCTGAGCGGTCGTATGGGCGAGGCGCGCCTTCGGGTCTCGCTGAGCCCGGGGGATGACCTGTTCGACGTCGGCCCCGGTCTCGGATCGCAGACGAAGTGCGCAGAAGCTGAGAAGCTCATCCCACTTCGCCGCGACCTCGGCGACCTGCTCGCTCGACCGTCGCAAGGTGGATTCTCTGGCGCCGTCTCGCACCTCGGTCCAGTCCGGGCCCATGTCGCTCATCGCCAAGGCCCCGGAGGCGGGATGTTCGAGGTACCGGATCAGTTCGTTGAGGATCCACGCCTGCTCGGGGTCTTCGACACCGCTGTGTACCTTGCAGTGGATGGCGTGGGTCAGAATCTTGCTCCACGACAGATGCCGGACCTGGACCTTCGAGTTGGATCGGACGTTCAACCCCGCGGTCGGGTGTGCCCCTCCAACGGAGATCTCGTTGGAGATCGAAAGCACGACGTCGGCATCGATGTTGCGAGCGGCGGCGAGGTAGTTGTTGAGCTGGTCGACCTTGAGTTCTGCCGAGCCGGTCTTGACCTCGATGAGCGCCGACCATGTCGACTTGCCGTAGGTGATGCGCACGAGGCCGTCGGGGCGCACCTTCTGACCATCCGGGAGCGTCAGTTGGACCTCGGTGAACGCCTCCACCTCCGCTCTCCGAGCTTTCGACGCGCCCATGGAGTCAAAGAGAGCGGAAGAGAAGTCGCGCACAATAGTTATTACCGCAAGTAATGCGCTGGTAGCTCGCTGCTCAGCTTCTCGTTCGTTTCCGATCCCACTTGTCGGAATCAGCCGAGCCCTTTGCATCTGATCGTTCATTATCTCCCCCGCGACATGATCTGATTCGTGACTTCTGAACTTAGAACCCGAGGTCTATAGGCCGCCCTGGGTAGACGACCCCAGGGCGGGGCGTAGTGTGCGGTCCATGGAGACCTCATCGATTCCCCCTGAGCCGAGCCACAGACATGCGCGGTTCGAGCGATTCGAGGAGCTGATCGAGATCCCGATGCTCGTCCTCTCGGTGGCGCTCGTTCCGGTCCTTCTGATGCCCGTCATCGAAGACCTCAGCCCGTGGTCCGAGCGGATCCTCTGGTGGACCGGCTCTCTGATCTGGCTGGCGTTCGTCGTCGAGTACATCGCGCTCGTCTATCTCTCACCTCACCGGTTCAAGACCATGAGGAGCCGCAAACTCGATCTGGCCCTGATCGCACTGCCCATACTCCGGCCACTACGGCTGGCCCGACTGCTCCGTCTGGCCACGGCCGGCACTGCGGCTGCGCGCATGGCCGTCGCCGCTGGTCGGCTGCTCGGCCGACCCGGCTTCGGCCCAACCCTCGGCATCGTCGGTGGATGCATCTTGATCGGCGGCGTCCTCGTCAGCGTCGCCGAGAACAAGCAGGAAGGCGCAACCATCTCCGGCCTGACCGACGGGATCTGGTGGGCGTTCGTCACCTGTACCACCGTCGGCTACGGCGACGAGTTCCCGGTGACCGGAAGCGGAAGAGTACTCGCCGTCGTCCTCATGCTGATCGGCATCAGTGCGCTCTCGGTGATCACCGCCAACGTCGCCGCCTTCTTCGTCTCCGGAGATGTGGAAGACGAAACCGACGACATCGACGAGCGTCTCGATCGAATCGAGTCGCAACTCCTCCAACTCACCGACCTCCTCTCCGCGTCTCTCAGCGGCATAGAACAGAAGCGCAAGAGTTAAGGGTTGCAGTGAAAGATGACATGAATCGCCGTCCAAGGCCGGCGGGGCTCCGGTGCGCTCAACGGATCAACTGTCCACCCGGGTCCGAAATTGGTCGAATCGAGGCGAACCCGCTTGTGGTTGATCCGGTAGCCGTGGTTGCGAAGATCGACCGCTGCTCGACGCCACCCCCACCTGGGCCGTCGGCAGGCGAAAGCTCGGAGGTGTTCACGGATCGCTGCCTCGTCATCGGAGGGGGCAGGCGGTTCGAGCCGTTGAGTCGACCGGTGCTGGCCAACCACACGGCACACCCTGCGTTGCGATACCCCGAACTCGTCCTCCAAGACCGTACTGGGACAACCAGCGAGCAACTCCTCTTCAGAGGGGCTTAACCGAACAGGTCCCCGGATGTCGTCATTTTCGAAGCCTACCCAGTGAGTCCGGCAGCACGGAGCTGTCGGCCCTCTCAATCAGCGGTTCTACTTCGACAGAGTTTGACCCCGTTGACCCATGTCATCCTACCCGGGTAGCATAACGGTATGACCACGACCAAGCGCAAGGTTTCCGTGTCGCTCGACGCCGATCTGGTCGACGAGTTGGAAGCGAGCGAAGAGGCTCTCTCGACCCAGGTGAATGAAGCCATCCGAAACGAACTCACTCGACGCCGCCGCCAACGGGCGTTGGGGGAGATGCTCGCTGCGTGGAATGAGTCGCACGGCGAGGTCGATGAGCATCTGGTCGAGCACTACACAGACCTCCTGCGTTGACCCCTCGACTCGCACTCGACGCTGAAGCCGTCGCCGCACTCGGCAACCCGGGCTCCGACCGTTTCAATCAGGTCCGGGCCGCATTGACGGCGGCTGAACGCCTCGGCCGCGAGGTCGTCGTGACCTGCGTGACATTGGCCGAGCTGTATCGGGGCCGAAACCGGAGCCAGATCGTCGACGCCATGCTGAGCCGAGAGACTGGCGTATCGTTGCGCGACACAGACCGCTCGTTCGCCCGCCTGGTCGGAGGGGTTCTGGTTGCCGCCGGTGCTGGGTCAGACCTGCTTGCCGACGCCCACGCCGTCGCAGCAGTAGTCGAGACCGGCGGAGGCGTCGTCCTTACGTCGGATGCTGGGGATCTCGAGCGCCTGGCCACCCCCTATCCAAACATCCAGATCAGCAAGATCTAGCGAATCACCACCGGGTTCGAACGAGACACATTCTCTATGTCTGCAGCGGAGAGAGGGGGATTCGAACCCCCGGGACCGGTGAAGGCCCAACGGTTTTCAAGACCGACGCAATCGTCCACTCTGCCATCTCTCCACGGGCCAGGATACTCGCTGCCCTCGGCGGTACCGGCCGTAGCTCGCCGACGCCGTGGCTAGGCAGCTAATCGGGGACGATCTGGGCCCGGCCCTGCATCGAGTGCACGGTGTGGCCGATCTTGTGGCCCCAGAAGCCCCGGGGGCACATGAGGCTGTCGATCAGAAACTCCATCTGGGCGTCGTACAGCCGCCGAAGCTCCAGCGACTCCCGGCGGGCGGTCTCCAGGTCGCACATCTCGAAACCGTTGGCCGACAGCGTGTCGTACAGGTCCTGGAAGAGGTTGTCCTCGTGGTTCTCCAGTGAGGCCTGGGTCTCGGCGTAGACGGCATCGAGCCGTTCCCGGTACTCGGTGAGGTCGACCCCCTCGGTCAGCTCGTTGAACAGCACCACCGCCTGGCGCAGCATCCAGTACGGCCCTCGATCGCGGGCGCCGGCGATCATCTGGGCCTGCAGGGCGGTGTCGCACAACAGGCCCAACGCCGTCACCCAGTTCTGTCCCGGCGCCTTCGATCGGAACACCCGCAGCATCGGGAACGCCGTGTGGGTCTCCAGCACCCCGGCCACCCAGTCCTCCCAGTTCTCGAAGAACCGGAGCACATCGTCGACGTCGCCGGTCGGGGCCCGACTGAGGAGCAGGTTGGTGGGGGTGATTCGCTGCTCCAACCCGTCGTCGAGCGTCATCAGCATCCGTTCCCGGTCGCTGTAGGCCGAGTAGAGCGACGGCAGATAGCCGATGACCAGGGCTGTGGTCAGCACACCGGACATCGCCTCGACCAGCGCCCCGACCCGAGGCACGAACTCGTCGGGCACCAACTCGCCGAACCCGAGGGTGAAGTACACGACCCCGGAATAGTAGATGGCGTCGAACAGGCCCTCGGCGCCGTCGACCCCGCCCAGGCCCCACCAGATCAGGCCGAAGCCGATCACTTGTTGGGTGACCCAGGCCGCCAGCAGGAGCAGCACCGACACCGGGGCGTAGATAGCGAGAAGCGCCTCGCGGGCCGAGTCCGACCGGATCCGGCCGGCCATCCCCCGAAGGACCTGCCACATCTTGCGGTAGAGGATGGACGACAACCACCAGCGGGAGAGGCTGGTCGTGGTCGACACCAGCGTGTTGACCATGTCGGCGATCACGGACAGCACCATGACCGCCCCGACGAGGACGGCTACCAACGACACGGTGTCACCCTATTGCCCCCGGCCCACCGGGCGCAGCGCCCGATCGGACCGACCTCAGGCCGAGGTCAGCTCCTGGAACCGGGGCCAGCTCACGTTGCCGCCGGACAGGATCACGCCGACCCGCTTGCCCCGCAGCGACACCCGACCGGCGAGCAGGGCGGCCAAGGCACAGGCGCCGCTGGGCTCGACCACCATCTGGGTCTGCTCGAACAACAGGCGCATGGCGGCCACGATCTCGGCGTCGCTGGCGACGAGGAACTGGGTGGTCAGTCGGTCGTTGATGGGCCAGGTGAGCTCGCCCGGAGTGGGGACCTGCTGGCCGTCGGCAATGGTCCGAGGCACCCCGATGTCGATCCGACGACCGGCCCGCCGCGACTGACGATGGTCATCACCCGCCTCCGGCTCCACCCCGTACAGCTCCATCGACGGCCGCCGGGCCCGCATCACGGTGGCGCAGCCGGCGAGCAGGCCACCACCGCCGACCGGCACCAGCAGGGCATCGAGGTCGGGCACCTGGTCGAGCAACTCCAGAGCCACTGTTCCCTGACCCGCCATCACGTCGTAGTGATCGAAGGGCGGGATCACGGTGCGGCCCTCGTAGACGGCGATCGCATCGGCGATGTCGGACCGGCTCTCGGTGTAGCGGTCGTAGCGGACGATCCGGGCCCCGTGTGACTGGGTGAGCGCCACCTTCTGCAACGGGGCGTCGTTGGGCATGACGACGACGGCGGTGGTGCCGGCGGCTTTGGCCGCGGCGGCGACGGCCTGACCATGGTTGCCCGAGGAGTAGGTGACCACGCCCGCTCGGCGGGTCTTGGGGTCGAGTCGGGCGATGGCGTTGGACGCCCCCCGGTACTTGAAGGCTCCGGTCTCCTGCAGATTCTCGGCCTTGAGATGGACGGTGGCCCCGGCCACGGCGTCGATCCGGCGATGGTTGACGATCGGCGTACGAGTCACCACATCGGCCAGCCGGACGGCCGCCGCTTCAACGTTGTCGATCGTCAGCACCGACCTCATTGTGGCCGCCCGATTCCC
>JBCCRO010000036.1:0-58992 GCA_039201605.1 Actinomycetota bacterium | reverse complement strand
GTGGCGTCGACCCCCTCGAGCGAGGGGCCCACGTCGACGGCGGCCCCCCCCACCCCCGCCCCGGCGTCGACCGCCCCTCCGAGCACCCCGGCCCCGAGCACCGCGGCCCCGGCGACGACCGAGGCCACCACCGACACCACGGAGGCCTCGACCACCTCGTCGACCGAGGCCACCGGCTCGTCGACCACGGCGGCTCCCTCGACCACGGCGAGTACGGCGGCTCCCTCGACCACGGCGAGTACGGCGGCTCCCTCGACCACGGCGGCCCCGTCGACGACGGCCCCGAGCTCGACGACCGAGTCGTCGGTGGCGGAGTCCTCCACCACCGATGCCGGCGGTGGTTCGTCCACCACGGCGAACGGCTCGACCACCTCGGGGCCCTCGACCACGTCGGACGGCTCCACCACGTCGTCTCCCTCGACCACCGAGGACTCGTCGGCGGACTCGACCCCGGCGGACTCGTCGACCACCACCGACGGCACCGCTGCGGCTCCCGCCTGCAGCGCCACCTTCGCCCCGGACTTCGACGACACGTTCTCCGGCACCGCCGTCGACGCCTCCCGCTGGACCGAGATCGGCACCGACCCCTCGGTCGCCGTGGCCGGCGGTCAGGCCACGATCACCGTCACCGGTGCCACCTCCGGCGGTCTGGGGGCCAAAGCCCAGACCCACGGCTTCATCGAGGCCGAGCTGACCGGGCCGGGACGCCTGGCCCTCGTCGCCCCCGGAACCGACCTGGCCGTGGTGTCGGTGGCCACCACCGGCGCCGCCACCCAGACGGTGTCGATCGAATGGACCCCGGCCGCGGTCGTCACCAAGGTCGACGGGGTGATCGTCGAGACGATCGCCGCCGACGTGCCCGATTCGGCCCTGGCCCCCGCCGTCCTGGCCGACGGGGTCGGTGCCACCGGCGCATCGCTCACCGTCGACCGGGTGACCGTGGCCACCCTCGCCTCGTGCGTCACCGACGACGCAGGCGGCCCGGGCGGGATCAACTGAGACCGGCGGGAGTTCCGGCTCGGATCGACCTCAACGAGGCGGTCGGTCCGGGCCCGAGCTCCCGAGCTGACCGGGCCCCCTACAGGAGGGGGCCGGGGTCGGCCCAGATCCGGATCTGCGTCGTGATGGCGTCGACCATGCGCTGCAGTTCCTTGTCGCAGCCGTTGGTGCGGGCCGCCGTGCACAGGCCAAGGGTCATGACCTCGAGCATCGTCGTTCGCCGGGCGATGGCGTCCTCATCGGTGGTGAAGGCGGAGACGGCGGCTCGCAGGGCCTCCTGGAGGCGAGCCCGGTAGTCCACCAGGTGATCGTGGGCCGCCTTCTGCTCGGCGTCGATCGACAGCATCAGGCAGCCCGGTCGGGCCGGGTTGCCGACCCACTCGGCGGAGGCGTCGATGAAGGCCAGGAGCGAGTCCACGCCCGGGGTGGGTTGCTCCAGGCTGGGGAGCAGCTCGGTCTCCAGGCGATGGCGATACCGGCCGACGACCTCGGAGTAGAGGCCCTCCTTCGAACCGAAGGCGTTGTAGATGCTCGACTGGCTGATCCCGATCTCCCGTTCGAGATCACGTGTGGTCACGTCGCGGTAGCCGCGTTGCCAGAAGACGTCGATCGAGCGATCGAGCACTTGGATCTCATCGAACGAGCGAGGGCGACCCCGCTTGCGTTTGGTCTGCGAGGCGGTGGAGGGGGAGGGCATCGTGCCCGCAGTGTACCCATACGTTCGGTTTCGCTCAGTGGTAGGTGGCCTCGATTGTCCAAGCACCTCCCTCCAGTGTGGCGAGGTGGGCAGATCCGTCGTCGAGGGTGAGCTGGACCCGGGCCCGACGGCGATGGTCGGCCGGATCCCACCACCGCTGATCGGCCGGCCAGGGGCCGGCCCAGGCCTCGACGGCGTGTGAACGGCGATCGAGCACATCGGAGCTCTCCAGGGCGCGGATGAGGGCGGGCGGACCCGTGATCTCGCCCCGACCGTCCACCCCGACCGGGGCCCCGTACCGGTCGACGATCTCGATCGAGACCGGATCGAGGTGGGTACGGGTCGGGGACGGTGGCGGAATCCGGCCCGGCCAGGGCTCGTCGACCCATTCGTCCCGGGTGGCCGGGCGCTCCTCGGCCAGATCGACGGCGGCCGCCGGCACCAACTGCACCCGCTCGGCCGGCCCCACCCCACCCTGCAACTCCGGCACCGATACCGCCTCCGGGTCGAGCATGGCCTGGAGCCGGGCCACTACCCGGGTCACGTCGCCCGCCCGTTCGTTGCGACCACCCCAGAAGCCGAGCTGGCGGCCGACGGCGGGCACCACCTCGTCGGGCACCAGGGTGAGGCGGACGACGCCCGACCCGGGGCCGCCTCCCTCCCGCCCGCCGGTGCCCTGACGCAGCCACGAGTCGAGCTGCCAGCGGGTGCGCTCGGCGATGGCGGCCGCCGACAACGCCCCCTCGTGACGCCACAGACGCAGCTGGGTGCGACCCTCCTCGGTCTCGGCCTCGATGGCCACCCGGATGCAGGCCAGGCCCCGACCGCCCAGGGCGTCGTGCAGCTCGTCGGCCAGCATCTTGGCGGCGAAGGCGCAACCCGCCACCCGCTCGGCCGGCGGATCGAACTGCCAGGTCACGGCCAGATCGGGGGCGGGCCGCCGCAGGTCGGGCGGGTACTCATCCTCCCCCCGGGCCAGGCGATGGGACAGCTGGCCGTCACGTCCGAACCGGCCGACCACGTCGGCGGCATCGAGGGCGGCGAAGGCGCCCAGGGTGCGCAGGCCCAGACGGCGGAGCACGTCGGTGAAGTCGGGCTGCTCGAGCACGTCGATGGGCAGATCGGCGAGGAAGGCGGCGGCCCCGTCGGGCTCGATGACGACGGGCCCGGCCCGTGCGGCCCGAGAGCGGGCGGCCAGGCGGGCGGCGAAGACCCCGTCGGCCACCCCGACCCGCACGTCGCCCCGGCGGGCCAACACCGGCTCCACCCGCTCGACGACCTCGGCCGCCATCGAGGCGTCGCCCCCGAAGAACCGGGACGGGCCCCGGGTGGGGAAGCCGACCAGGCCGGGGCCCGTCACCTCGATGCGGGGGGTCAGCTCCTCCAGCACGGCGGCCACCGGCTCGAACAGGCGGGCCTCCCGGTCGAGATCGCGCTCGAGAACGGCGACCTGGGGGCACCGACCCTGGGCCTCGCGGCGCCGCTGGCCCAGGGCGACGCCCTCGACCCGGGCGGCGGGGGAGGAGGCGACCACCCGGTTGGCCACCACCACCATGGCCGGCTCGTCGAGGGGGATGCCCCAGGCCACCACCGGCCAGTCGGGGCACCACACCACGGCCATGCGGACTCCGGGCACGGCTCAGGCCACCGATGCGGTGTCGACCGAGGTGTCGACCGAGGTGTCGAGCAGGGAGCCGGAAGCGCCGACCGGCGAGTCGCCGGCCAGGGGGTCGGCGACGGGGGCGAGCGTGTCGGTCGGGGGGTCGGCGACAGGGGTGAGGGCGACGGGGGCTGCGGGGGCCACCCCGCCGCCGGGGCCGGGGGCGAGAACGGTGATCCGCCTGACCCGGGCCGCCGCCCGCCGCCCGACGGCCTCCACCGTCAACCGTCGCTGCTGGAGGTGACCGTGGCCCTGACCGATGCCCTCCCAGCGCTCGGGGGTGGTGGTGATGGTGAGGTCGGTGGGAAGGGGCCAGCGCCGCCCGCCGTCGAGCAGGAGCAGGTTGGTGCCGCGCTCCCGGCAGGTGGCGGCCAGCCGTCGGGCCTGGCTGTGGCCGAGGGTGCGGTGGGGGGCGAGGGCCACGAGGTCGACGGCCTCGGTCAGCGCCGCCACCGTGGCCGCCAGGCGGTCGGCCGGTGGGGTGGTCACCAGGAGAAGCCGATCGAGCCGGACCCCGTATTCGGCCGCAGCCAGGAGGCCCAGATCCTCCACGCCGACCGTGGCCAGCCAGCCGTCCTCGCCGAGGGCGGTGCCGGCCAGGGCCAGGGCGATCGACCAGCTCCCGGCGCCGGTGAAGCCGATCACCTGCCCCTGGGGGAGGCCGCCGACGGCGAACAGCGGTGCCAGGGGGTCGGGAACGGGGCGGGTGTGCTCCCGGGACAGCGTGACCGGGGCCACCCGCTCCTGCAGTGCACGCACTGCCGCGGATCGGGACATACCCCATGTTCGAACACGTGTTCGAACATGTCAAGGAGGGTCGGAGCCCGGGGAGGGGGAGAGGCGGCCCTTCCTAGGAGGACTGCCGACTCTGGAGGGTGACCACGTTGTCGAACTCGGAGGCGGGCTCCGGATCGGGCTCGTCGCCGGTCGGCTCGTGGTCGCCCAGGGGGATGACGTCGGCCCCGATGTCGGCGTAGAGATCGCGGAGCTCCTCCAGCTGCTCGTCGTCCCGGTAGGCGCCGACCACGGCCCCACCCGAACCGGTGAAGGTGGCGGTCGCCCCGGTCAGCCCGGCCGTCTCGGCCAGTTGGAGGTGGGAGTCGGGGACCGGCCCCAACGACAGGCGGAGCGCCATGTTGCGCCCGATCAGATCGGCGAATCGATCACCGTCGCCCCAACGCAGGGCGGCCCGTCCCTCGACCACCAGCCCGGCCAATTCCCGCAGGACGTCACGCACCTGGGCGTCGCCCGCCTCGTAGCGGGACCGCAGCCGCTGGTGGTAGGCGTCGCTGGGCTCGGCCGCCGATTCCCGGAAGGCCAGGAACAGCGGCGGCAGCATCCGGGGGTCGAGCGGTTCGTAGGCGCCGTGGCTCACACCGAACCGGGAGTCGACCTCGGTCTCGCCGAAGTCCATGGCCACCAGCCCGCCGTAGCTCTGCACCACCCGATCCTGCAGCCCGGCCGAGATGCCGAGCTCGGCCGTCTCGGCCCGCAGGGCCACGGTGGGAAGCACGGGGGTCGGGATGTCGAGGTCGAAGTGCTCCTGGAGGCAACGGAGGGCGGCGATCACCAGGGCCGAGGAACCGCCGAGGCCGACCTGGCGGGGGATGTCGGTCGCATACGACAGCCGGAAACCACCCGGTAGAGGGGTCTCGACCGACCGGGCCACGTCGACGAAGGTGCGGACGGCGGCGGCCAGGAGCTGAGGGCCGGTGCCGTAGCCATGGCGGTCGACGTGGTCGACCAGGGCGGCGAGCGACGACCAGCACGGCCGATCGTCGGGAAGCCCGACGATCTCCACCTGCTCGGCCGGTTCCAGGGTGACGGCGGCCTCGAAGCGGGGGACGGCGAGGGCGAGGGTCTTGCCGCCGTACCCGTCGGAGGGGTTACCGAGAATGCCGACCCGGGACGGGGCGGCGTGTCGGATCATGCCTCAGCTTCGAACGACTCCGGCGTGGGGACCTCGACCCCGGGCCGGTAATAGATGTAGAGGTTCTCGACGATCTCGCGCAGGCCCGAGGTGTCGGCACCGGCGAACAGCTTGACCGTGATCGCCTGCCCGTAGATGTGGACCTCGTCGACCTTCTTGGTCTCGAACAGGCGGCGCGCCAGCTCGTCCGGCGGGCGATCACCGTAGATCTCCTGGCCGGCCTCGTAGCGCTCGTGGCCCATGCCGGTGAGGGAGCGGTTCGTCTCGAACCGGACGAACCCCGGTCGGTTCGAGTTCTTCTCGGTAACGGTCACTGGCTCACCCACGACCGTGAAGGGTAGCGGTCCGCTTCGGCGACGCCGAACCTCCGACGCCGAACCCCTGACACCAACGCTGCACCATCCCGGTGCCCGGGCGCCTCCGGCCCCGGCCGTCAACGGGCCCTGGCCCCACCTCCCACCCGGATGATCTCGCCGCTCACCCAACCGGCGGCGTCGGAGGCCAGGTAGAGGCAGGCCGCACCGATGTCCTGGGGCGTACCCAGGCGACCGAGCGGGATCTGCCACTCCTCCAGCAGTTGGTCGAGTTGTTCCTCGGTGCGGCCGACGGCGGTCAGCATCACCTCGGTGGGGATGGCCCCGGGGGCGATGGCGTTGACCCGGATCCTCGGCGCCAGCTCGGCCGACAGCGACCAGGTCAGCGAATTGCAGCCCGCCTTGGCCGCTCCGTAGTGGGCGCTCTTGGGCACGGGCGCACTGCCCGCCCCCGAGGAGATGTTGATGATCGACCCGCTGTCCATGTGGCGGGCGGCGGTGAGGCAGCCGACGTAGACCGCCGTCAGGTTGAGGGCGATGGTGCGGTCCCACTCGTGGCGGGGCAGCTCGGCCAGCGGCATCCGCATCGGGGAGCCGCCGGCATTGTTGACCCACGTGGTGAGCGCGCCGAACTCGTCGATCGCGGCCCGGGCCAGGGCCTCGACGGCGTCGTCGTCGGTCACGTCGGTGGTGACGGCGATGGCCCGATGGCCGGCGTGGCGCAGCTCGGCCGCCACCGCCTCGATCTCCGCCGTGCGCCGGGCCGCCACCGCAACGGCGGCCCCGGCCTCGGCCAGGGACCAGGCGATCCCGGCCCCGATGCCCCGGCCCCCGCCGGTGATGACGGCGACCTTGCCGGTGAGGTCGAACAGGGCCGGGGCCGGGGTGGGGGGACGGGTGCTGTCCGTCACGCACCCTCCGGGAGTTCGACGACGGTCACGGCGCCGGTGTTGCCGTCGACCGTGATCAGGGCGCCGTCGGGGATGCGTTGGGCGGCGGCGTGCACGCTGCAGGCACAGGGCACCCCGAGCTCCCGGCTCACGATGACGGCGTGGCTGAGCGGAGCGCCCACGTCGACAACCACCCCGGCGGCGGGGACGAACAGCGGCGTCCACGACGGGTCGGTCACCGGGGCGACCAGGATCTCGCCTTCGCCCACACCCCGGGTGTCGACCGGATCGAGGATCACACGGGCCCGGCCCGTGATCACCCCGGGGCTGCCCGGCGCCCCCTGCAGCACGTCGCCCACGGCCAACGGCTCATCGGAGGAGGTGCGGGCGGGCCACGACGAGACCGGGCTCGGGGGACCGTTGATGATGAACGGCTCCTGTTTGTCGGCCAGGGTGGCGAAGGCGGCCTTGCGCTCGGCCAGGGGCTCGGTGAACGAGCCGGGGTCGGCCACGAAGGCGTCGAGCTCAGCGTCGCGCAGGAGGAAGACGTCGGCTTCCTCGCTCACCACGCCGGCGGCCTTCATCCGTCGACCCAGCTCGTACATCGGCAGCCGCACCTCGTGCACCGCCATCATCTCGCTGAGCTTGGTGCGCTCCCGGGCGGGGACGAAGATCGAGGCCACCCGCATGCCGAGTTCCAGCGTGGCCAGGGCCTCGTCGCTGCCGGTTAGGGCGGCCCGGGCCTCGGCTTCGGCCGCCTCCCGGTCGGCCACCGCCCGTTCGTGACGGGCGGCGGGCGACAGGCTCTCGTCGGCCGACCGCATCGCCCCGATGGCGGCCAGCACCGGGGTGGCGTCGATCTCCCAGCTCGGGTTGGCGGGATCCCACTCGCCCGGGCCCCGGGCCCCGTGCTCGTATTGGAAGGCGGCCAGCGCCTCGGCGAAGGCGGCCGAGTCGGGGTCCATCCGGCTCATGGTCCACATGTCGTGGGACGGGGGTGCGGAGTCGATCTCGCCCAGGCCCGAGATCAGGCGGCCGGGGAGGCTGGGGTCGATGCCGCCGACCAGCTCGCCGAGGATGCCGGGGCCGACGGCGGCGGCCGTGCCGTACACGTAGTACGGCTCGAACAGCTCCCGCACGTGGGCGGTCATGGCCCGGGCCCGGGCCACCAGCTCGGCGTCGGTGGCGGCCGACAGGTCGGGACGGTCGGCCCGGACCCTGAGGATCATGGCCCGGTCCTCGGCCAGCTCCGGCGGGAAGTCGGTGGCGCCCATGAAGGAGGCCATCGTGGCTCCGATGGCGGCCTCGGTCTCGGGCGCCTCGTCGCCCTCCTGAGCGACGTAGGGCGGGACGTCGGGGTGGTTGCCGAGGAAGGCGGCGTCCATCATCTCGGCGCTCATCCCCGGACTGCGGACCCCGACGATACGGATCAGGGAGGCGTTGAGGTAGACGTAGCCGCCCATGCAGCCGATGTAGTCGGGCCGGTCGGGGTCGGTCTCGGTCGGTCGGAACACCCCGAATCGGTGGCACCCGTCGGCCCACCCCTTGGCCACCCCGGTGCCCCACACCAGATCCCAGCCGATCGGGCTGCAGGGTTTGGGCATGATCTCGCCGGCGTTGGCGCGGGTGTAGAGCGGGAAGCGCTCGCTCGGCTCCCAGTCGGTGATCCACTGTTCCATTCGGTTGTTCCCCTTGGTTGTGTGCTGGTCTGCTCCGTCGCCGGGTCCCCACTCGGCGACGGCGCCCACCGTCGTGTTGCCTGTCGTTGGTGCCTACCAGCTTTGCTCCCGAACCCATGTGGCCGCCACCGGGCAACGCAGCCGGCGCCTGGGTCCGCCGCCCTTGTCATCGTCGTCGGCTGCGACGGCGACCTCCGTGACGTCCGGACGCCCGTGCCATGACCTCCCCCGGGGGTCGGTTGTCGGCGACCCGGGCGACGCCCGCTCCATCAGCCCCAAGACCGGTTGTCGGCGACCTCGGTGACATCCGGACACCCGTGCCGTCACCCCCGCCCGGGCCGGTTGTCGGCGGCGCCGGGCGGCAACCGGCGAGGTCTGGGTGTGGCCCATTGGGCCGGCTCGTCACAGGGGTGCACGGTCTACCGGTCCCGCTCGGGCGCGGATCCATCCCTACGGCCAGAGTTAGCGGTACGGATGGATCGAGAGTCCAGCACCGGCGGCCCCGACCATCGGGCCGCTCACCACCATGGGAGCGACCCGAGGGCATGGGCCAGGTCAGACGCTCGGGTCGCCGTCGCCGTCGCCGTCGCCGTCGGCCCGGTCACGGGGAACCGGCGCCGCCGAACGGTGCGATCGGTGATCAGTGGCCGTGGCCACCACCGTGGTGGCAGTTGGCGACGGACACGAGCGGATTGGACGGATCGAAGACCCGGCCCGGACACAGCTTGACCAGCTCCTCGGCCGGAGCTCGGTAGCCGTCCTTGCTCGGATCGGTCTTCCGCAGGACCATCGAGATCATCGGGTTTCGATCCAGGACGCCGTTGGAGCAGTCGACCTTGGTGTTGTTGCAGTTCTCGACCCACATCTCCATGGCGCCGGGGTGCCAGGCCCCGAACCAATCGGCGTGAGCCGTCGTCCCGCCGGGAAGGATCGATCCGTCGTGCTTGACGTCGGAGCTGAGGTGTAGGTCCCGCAGCGAGCCGCCGTACTCGTCGACGCTGAAGAAGATCCGGTACATGATCGACGACAGATCATAGGGGTGCGAGGCCGGGCACTTCGGGGCGTAGTAGCCGCCATCCGCATAGGACACGTGGCTCTGGTCGGTCAGGTAGGTGCCGGACTCCGGGTTCCAGCAGTTCTGGAAGGCGATCTGCATCTCCATGTTCATACCGCGACCGGAGCAGTCGGGAATCAGCGCCTGGTACTGGTCTCCGCTTGCGGCGTAGGGCCAGGAGCACACGAACCTGATCTCGGGGATGCTTCCGGAGTGCCCGCCGGTCCGCTGGAGCTGTGGTGAGGTGGCGCCGCCGTTGCCGGCGATCATCCGAAGGTTGTCCGGGAACGGCTCCACCAGCTCATTGGCCCCGTTGTAGGTGAAGTTGTCGTTCTTGTAGTACACCATGATCTCCCGGGGGATCAGGGCGTTCCCGTCGGCGTCCAGCACGGCCGGGATCCAGTAGGCGGTTCGGTTCAGATCCTCGCCGTTGCAGGTCCCGGTGCCGCTGTTGAGGAGCGAGTCGAACGTGCTGTAGGCGTTGGCGTCGGTGTTGCCGAAGAACATGTGGAGGTGGGCTCGGCCCGGCTCACCGGGGAAGACGATCGGGTCGTCGTAGGCGAAGTGGCTGAACTCGCACCGGACCCGGAAGAAGCCGCTGTTCGGCGTGTCCAGCAGGTAGTCGGTGCCGTAGAGGTCCCGAGGTTCGGTCAGATCCCCGATCTGAATCTGGTTCATCGGCACGTCCCGGAACGGGTTGTTGTCGAAGCGACTACTCCGGGTGGCGTTGGCCTTGATCAGCTCGAGGTTCTCCTCGGCGGTGAGCTTTCCGCCGTTGTGGGGCATCCCGGTGGACGGTGGTGCCACCGTCGGCGGGGCGAGGGCCGTGGTCGGGGCTGCCGTGGTGGTGGGGGCCGGCGGCGTCGGCGGATCGGTCGCCGGTGCCGTGCTCGGCACCGACAGGGTCGGCGGGGCCGGCACCGTGGTCGGGGCCGTCGTTGTCGTGGTGGGTGCGGGCACGTCCGGCTGGCCGGCGCCACAGGCCGACCCGTTGAGGGTGAACGCCGTCGGCTTCGGGTTGTCGCCGTCGTAGCCGCCGATGAAGCCCGGGGCCACGGTCTGCCCGGTGGACAGCCGGCCGTTCCACGACATCGACTCGATGGTGACGGTGTCTCCAGCTTGGGAGAAGTCACCGTTCCAACCGTTGCGAATCACCTGGCCCTGGGGGAAGTCGAAGCCCAGCGTCCACGAGTCCACCGGGGAGCCGGAATAGGTGATCTCGACCTCACCCTGGAAGCCGCCGGGCCACTGGTTGATGATCCGATAGTCGACCGAGCACGTCGCCTGGTTCGACGGCATGGCGGCGGCGGCCGCCGCTGCAACCACGAACCCGACCACGGCGATGCCGACGGCGACCGCCATTGCGGTCACCGGCCGACGACGGCGGCGTTGCGGGCCGAATGACCCGTCTGATTCAGTCTCTGACTCGGCCGGGCGCAACCTCATCGACTTGATCCTCCTCGAGCAACCGACGAACGTCGGTTCTTTTGCGTTGCCCCAGCTGGTAAATGTCCGCTCGGACCGACGGCGTTCCAACCTGATTTGGGTTTGTTCGGGTCGAGCGAACCGGCAGGTGGACGGTGATCGGCGTGGGAGGTGACCAACGCTCTCGAAACGGGCGCCGCCGGCCTCGGCTCCCGCTCCTCGACCGGCCCTGGGCTGGGCCGACGGGTGACGCCGGTGACGATGCTCGCTGGCGAAACGGGGCCCTTCGTGGCCCGGTTCGTTCCCCCGTCGACACGCCGTCCACAGGCTGGGGACTGCCCTTGACACCTTGTGGTTTCCTTTGGGCCATGGCCTTCCGATTCGCTCCCGACCGCCCCGCCGCCGACGAGGTGCTCCGGATGGCCCGGGCCCAGACCGACGCCGCCCTGGCCGGTCTGGCCGACCCCGACGGGCGAAGGGTGGCGGCGACGATCTTCGACGTCCGCAAGCGATGCAAAAAGGCCCGGGCTGTGCTCCGCCTGGTGCGGGAGCCGATGGGGGAGAAGCGGTACCGGCAGGCCAACGTGGCCTACCGAGATGCCGGGCGGGCCCTGGCCGGCTATCGCGATGCCGGTGCGGCGGCGTTGGCCTTCGAGTGGCTGCTGGCGGCTGACGACCGGACGGCGGCCGAGCTCGATGTGGCCGCGGTTCGGGTCGGGCTGGCCGCCCGCCGGGCGGCGGCCGTTCCCCAGGGAGAGGCGGTGGGACCGGCCTTGGCCGAGGCCCGGTGGCTTCTGGAGCAGGCGTCGCGACGTCTCGACCGCATGGCACTGGACGACGACGGGTGGGACCTGCTCGGCGACGGCGTGGCCGCGGTGTACGCCCGAGGGGCGGTGGCCACCCGGCGAGCGGTACGGAAGTCGACGCCGGCCCGTTTCCACGAGCTCCGCAAACAGGTGAAGTACACCCGCTATCACCTCCGGATGCTGCGTCGGACCTCTCCGATGATGGTGCTGCCGTTGTTGGAGGGGTTTGAGTTGGTCGGTGATCATCTCGGCCAGGCTCGGGACCTGCTTCTCCTGGCCGAGGCGGTCGACGCATCCGCAGACGGCGTCGGCGGTGACGACCAGGCGGCCCGGCTCATGGCCCTGGCCGATCAGCGGCGAACCGAACTCGAAGCGGTGGGCCTCGGAGTGGCCCGGCGCCTGTACGCCGAGGAGCCCGACGCCTTCGCCGCCCGCCTCGGCCGCTACTGGGAGCTGCGGACCTCGTCGGGACCGGAGCCGACGACGGCGATGGGGCCGGTGGGTGCGTCGCCGGCGATGGCGACAACGATGGCGATCCCAGGCGGCGACGCTCCGGCGGCCGCCGTTGAATCCGAGTCGGTGTCGGGGTCGGTACCGGCTGCGGTCCGGGCACTGGCTGCGGAGTCGGGGCCGGGGGCAGGGTCCGAGCCGGTATCGGGCCCGGACCGGGCGCCGGCGTCGGAGCCGGACTCGGAGCCGGCGGCCGACTCGGCGCTCGAGGGGATGACGGTCGCGGCGCTACGGGCGCTGGCCCGTGACCGGGAGATCGCCGGTCGCTCCCATATGAACCGGTCCGAGCTGATGGCGGCCCTGCGAGCGTCGTCCTGAACCGTCGAGCCCTTGCCTGGCCCCGCAGGCCGCCGCCTGGGTCCGTGTTCGGGGAATGCTGGTGCGGTGGCACACGTTGAGGTGAGGGTGAGCGTGTTGGGTCGGGGAACGTCGACGCGTCCGGTCAGCGGTGGAAGCCGATGAGCCGACGCCTCCTGGTGGCCGCCGGTGTGGTGCTGGCGATCGCGGCCGCCGTGATCTCGCTACGGGAGCCGACGTTGCCGACGTTCGAGCCGACCGGTCAGGCCCAGCAGCTGCCGGCCGAGGGGGAGTTCGTCGGGCTGTCGGTCGAGGAGTTCTCCGGGGTCCTGGTGGGCCAGGAGGGGCGACCGGTGGTGGTGAACATCTGGGCCTCCTGGTGCGGACCGTGCCGGGCCGAGATGCCGCTGCTCCAGGCGGCGGCCGCCTCCTACGAGGATGAGGCCGTGATCCTCGGCATCGCCGCCAACGACGACCCCGACGCCGCCCGGGCCTTCCTCGACGATCTGGGCATCACCTATCCCAACGGGTTCGACTCCACCGGCGAGATCCACGACGTGCTCGACGTCCGGGCCTTCCCCACCACCTATGTGTTCGGGGCCGACGGCACCTTGCGGGCCCAGGTCAACGGTGGGATCTCCGAGCAACGCCTGGCCGGCCTGATCGACGACGCCCTCCGGTGAAGCCGTGATCGATTTCGGACTCCTCCTCTCGATGCTGGCCGTCGTCGGCGTACCCAGCCTGGTGGAACGCTGGTGGCCGCTGCGGACCGGGATCCACTCGTCCTACACCGACCTCGTGATCCTGCCGGTGGTGGTCGGCCTGCTGGTCGGTCGCCTGGTCAACGTGGCGTTCGACGCCCCGGGCTCGTTCGGCCGCATCGGTGACCTGCTGATCATCCGTAGCGGCGTCGACTTCTGGCCCGGCGCGCTGGTGGCGGTCGCCCTGGTGGCGTGGGGCGGGCGGGCCGACGGTGTCGGCGTCGTCGCCCGCCTGGCCGACCTCGCCCCTCTCGCCCTCATCGGGTACGCCGTCTACGAGGGCTGCTGCCTGTTCCGGGACGGGTGCTACGGCCCGGCCGGCTCCATCGGCCTCCGCCCACCCGGGGTGGCGACCACGATGTTCCCCGTCGGCCTGGCCGTGGCCGTGGTCGTCGTCGCCGTGGCCGTGGCCGTCCGAGCCCTGGCCCGGCGTGCGGACGATCCCCCGGCCCGGGATGGCGCCCGCGCCGAGGACAGCGCCGACGAGGATGGCGCCGGGGCGGATGATCGTGTCGACGTGGGCGGCATCGAGGGCCCGAGGGCGATGCTCGTCGTGGTCGCCGCCGTTGCCGGGGTGGCGACGGTGCGGGCTGTGGCCTCGATCTGGCTGCCCCACGTGGGTGAGGGCCTGACCCGGCCCCACCTCACGTCGATCGCGGTGGCGGTGCTGTCGGCGCCGGTACTGGCATGGCTGGCGGTGCAGACCCGCCGAGACCGGGCTCAGCTCACGTTTGCAGCCAGCGAAGGACCCACAGACTGAGGCCGACCGACACGACCGCCAGCACCAGGTGGATGGCGACGAACTCCGCATCGTGGTCGCCGAGGATGATGGTGGTGCTGCGGATCAACCAGAAGGCCGAACCGACAACGGCCAGGGGCCCCGACAGCCAGGTGACCAACGGCAGCGAGAACGGGTGGCGGGTGGCGGCGTACCAGGCCAGGGTCACAGCCAGCGCCAGCCCGGCGGCGGTGAAGAGCACGGCGGTGAGCAGGCGGCCGGCGAGGGTCCAACCGGCCAGATCATCGGCGGCGGCGATGTTGCGCAGCCGGTTCGACCACATGAAGACCGTCCACGCCGTGAGCAGCACCACCGGCAGGGCACTGCGAAGAAGGGTGACCGGTCGGAGGGTCATGGTCGATGCGGCCACGGATAATCACGGTACCGGTCTCCTCCGCAACGAGAGAATCGTGCAACCAACCCGCTGGTGACCGGCGGCCACCGATCCCGGGTACGTTGCTCAGGGTGACCACGCCCCCGCCTCCTGCTGAGCGCACCGACGACGACAAGACCCCCGAGGCCGGCCCCGACTTCATCAGGGCCAAGGTGCTCGACGACAACGCTTCCGGGAAGTTCGCCGGGCGGGTCCAGACCCGGTTCCCGCCGGAGCCCAACGGCTTTCTCCACATCGGCCACGCCAAGGCCATCGGGGTGAACTTCGGGATCGCCGAGGACTTCGACGGGACGTGCAACCTGCGGTTCGACGACACCAATCCCGAGACCGAGGACCAGACCTACGTCGACGCCATCATCGAGGACCTCGCCTGGCTGGGCCACGCCTCGTCGTCGGAGCCGAAGTACGCCTCCGACTACTTCGAGCAGCTCTACGGCTGGGCCGAGGATCTGATCACCGAGGGCCTGGCCTACGTCGACGATCAGGACGGCGAGACCATCTCCGAGCAGCGGGGCGGCTTCGGTCAGCCCGGTGTCGAGAGCCCCTACCGGGATCGGCCGGTGGAGGAGAACCTCGACCTGTTCCGGCGGATGCGGGCGGGCGAGTTCGACGACGGGGCTCGGGTGCTGCGGGCCAAGATCGACATGCAGGCCGAGAACATGTGGCTGCGGGATCCCGTGCTGTACCGGATCCGGCGGGCCCATCATCAGCGGACCGGGGACGCCTGGTGCATCTACCCGATGTACGACTGGGCCCACGGTCAGTCCGATGCGGTGGAGGGTGTGACCCACTCCCTCTGCTCGCTGGAGTTCACCGATCATCGGGCCCTGTACGACTGGTGCCTGAGCCAGCTCGACCTGCCGTTCGAGCAACCGGAGCAGACCGAGTTCGCCCGACTGGAGCTGACCCACACCATCACCTCCAAGCGGAAGCTGCGGCAGCTGGTCACCGACGGCACCGTCGACGGCTGGGACGATCCCCGGATGCCGACCCTGCGGGGTCTGCGCCGCCGCGGCTACCCGGCGTCGGCCATCCGGGCCTTCACCGACCACATCGGGGTGGCTCGGACGAACTCGACCGTCGAGATCGAACTGCTCGAGTCGTTCGTCCGCACCGAGCTCAACCGAACCTCGCTCCGGCGGATGGCCGTGCTCGACCCGGTGAAGCTCGTCATCACCAACTGGCCCGAGGGCAAAGCGATGACGGTGCCGGCGATCAACAACCCCGAGGATCCCGACGCCGGCACCCGGGACGTGCCCTTCAGCGGCGAGCTGTGGATCGAGGCCGACGACTTCAAGCTCGACCCGCCGCCCAAGTACTACCGGCTCACCCCCGGTCGGGAGGTGCGGCTCCGAGCCGGGTTCTACGTGACCGCCACCGACGCCGTGACCGACGACGAGGGCAACGTGGTGGAGGTGCACGCCACCTACGATCCCGAGAGCGAGGGAGGGTCGACGCCCGACGGTCGCAAGGTGAAGTCGACCATCCACTGGGTGTCGGCCGACACCGCGGTGGATCTGACCGTCCACACCTACGAACGTCTCTTCGCCGACCCCCACCCCGGTGCCGACGGTGGCGACCCTCTCGATGCCCTCCACCCGGCGTCGAGGACGACGGTGACGGCCAAGGCCGAGCCGGCGCTGGCCGATACCGCTCCTGGAGAGGTCGTCCAGTTCGAGCGGTTGGGCTACTTCGCCGCCGACCTCGACGAGCCTGCGGTGTTCCACCGCACGGTCGGCCTTCGCGACGAGTGGGCCAACATCCAGAAGCGCCAGGCCAACCAGGCCAAGCAAGCCAAGCAGGGGAAGGGCAAAGGCAAGGGCGGCGGACCCGAGGCCGGCGTACCCGAGGCCGGCAACGGCTGACCGGCTCGGCGCCCGGGTGCGGGCGGATCGAGTGGCCTCGGCCCGTCTGGGCGATGGTCGAAAGCGAAGGCCTCAGGCCGGTTGGAGCCAGGCCCGCCGAGGTGGGTCGGTGGTGGCGAGGACCGCGCCGTCCGGGCGGGTGATCTCGAGCGCTCGGCCCGTCCGGAGCCGTAGGCCCCATCCCTCGTCGTTGACTCGGCGGTGATACGTCAAGACGGGTCGGTTCACGGCGACGAGAGGCCGGTGACGATGTCGCCGGCCGTGGCCCAGGCGTCCTCGTCGATGTCAGCCGGACGCGGTGCACCCTCGACGAGGGCCTGGACCCCTCGGCGCACCGCCTGCCGATCGATGCCGGTGGGCACGGCGAATCCGCACACCTCGATCTCGCCGGTCAACGCCTCGGGTACCTCGGCCGCCACTCGCCCGATGGCGGGGTCGACGTCGGACAGGTGGAGCCAGGTGCGCACCGCCGGTGGGAGCCCGGTGGCGCCGATGTAGAGCACCTCGCCCGACGGTCGCCGCCACAGGTAGACCCACGACGCCGGGGCGAAGGCGCCGTCGGTGAGTCGGAGGCGGACACCCGGCTGATGATCGTCGGTCACCGCCGCAACCTAGACCACGTCCGCTGCCTACGGCGGGGTGAAACCGAGGTGCTCCGACAGACCCCGCCGGCCGGTGTCGGTCAACGTCAGCGCTCTGGTCGAACCCTGGCGGCGGAACCAACCCTCGTCGAGGAAGAACGTGAGGAGCTGGGCCGGCATCGAACCGGCGAGGTGTCGTCGCCGCTCGCTCCAATCGAGGCAGCTGCGGACCACCGGCCTCGTCGGACGGGCGGTCGGCGGCGCATAGCCGAGCGGCGCCAGCGTCGCCTCGCCGGCCGGGGTGAGCACCACACCGCCGCCCTCGTCGTCGGCCAGCAGGCCGGAGGCGAAGAGGTGCTCGGTCAACGCGACGGCCAACACCCCGGCCAGGTGGTCGTAGCAGCTCCGGGCGTAGACCATCGCCGCCGGCACCCGGGACCTCGTCATCACCGGAGGCCCTTCACCGAAGGTGAACAGCCGCTCGAGCAGATCGGCCACCTCGCCGTCGGCCAGCCGGTGGTAGCGGTGCTTGCCCTGGGCCTCCACGGTCACCAGACCACCGTCGAGCAGGCGACCGAGATGCTCGCTCGCCGTCGACGGGGCGACGCCGACGTGACGACCGAGCTCGGTGACCGTGTAGGCCCGACCGTCGAACATCGCATCGAGCAGCGCCACCCGGGTGGTGTCACCCAGCAGCTTGCCGATCTCGACCACGCGCTCGCCTGCCATGCCCCGATCGTAGGAAGGGCACACGTCGGCGCGCGCCGAAACGTCCTCGCAGCACACTGACGCCATGCCCTCCGAGCACACCCTGGTCGAGCCAGAGGACGTGGCCGCCGCCCTCGCCTCACCCCGGTTGACGCCGCCACCGGCTCCGGCCCCGATCGGCGCCGGAGCGGTGGCCGAGCTGCGGGCGGCCATGGCCCGGTTCCGCAGCGGGGCCACCCACGCCGCTCCCCGAGCCGCCGTCGAGCGGGCGGTGGCCCGCCTCGACCTCGACGTCCTCTCGGTGGCCTCCGGCGACCTCACCCGTCGGCTCCGGTCATCCGCATCCGGGGCGCCGCCCGACACCGGCTCCGACACCGGCGCCGGTGAGCACGCCGTCGACGCCGACGCCGGTGAGCGCGCCGTCGGCGACGAACGAGCGGTCGTCGGCCCGACGGCCGATCTCGGCCCCCGGGCCGACGCCATCGCCGATCGGGTGCCGGTACGAGCGTTGGCCATCGCCCTCGGCTGTCCCCGGTCCGAGCTCGACGAGGTGGCGTCGCAGGTGGAGGCCGTGGTGGCCGTCATCGGTCGAGGCGAGCCGACCACCCCGGCCGCCGACGATGCCGCCGATCGACTCCTCCGCCGCTTCGCCCGACACCCCGACGGTCCGGTGGCCGCCGTCTCGCTGCTCTACCAGGTGCGCGACGCCACCGCCGCCCTGATCCGCACCACCGCCGCCCACGCCGACGCCACCCGCTCGGACCACCGCGCCGCCGCCGCCATCGGCACGGCCGCGGCCCAGGCCGAGGAGGCCGTCGCCAGACGGCCCAGCGCTTTGGTGGGCACGGTCCGCGCCGCCACGGTGGCCACCGAGATCGGGGGGCTGCGTCATCGAGCCGGGCGACACCGTCCGCCTTCGGTTCGCCACCGCCGATCAGGAGTTCGGGTCGGGACCGCACGTCTGCCCCGGCGCCGAGGCGGCCCGGGTGATCACGGCCGCCGTGCTCGCCGAAATCGACGTCCACCGCCGCTGATCAGTAACTTCTGTTATGGCCAACGGCGCTGCTTCACTGGCAGCAGCCGGCAGTGCGATCCAGGAGTGCCCGAATGACCGATATCACGCTCGACGACTTCACGGCCGAGGCCACGGCCTTTCTCGACGACAACGCCAAGCGCAAGCCGGCCCCGACCGAGTTCGTCTGGGGCCAGGGCCCCGACGACGCAGCCCTGTTCGAGGAGATCGATCGCGAACGGGAGCAGGTCGAACTGGTCGAGGCCCAGGCCTGGCGGGCCAAGCGGTACGACGCCGGCTTCGGCTGGGTCAGCGGTCCTGCGGAGCTGGGCGGTCGCGGTCTGCCCCGAGCCTTCGAGCAGGCCTATCAGCGCCTGGAGGCCGGCTACGACGTGCCGGAACAGGGCTTCTTCGGCATCGGCCTCGGCATGGTCGCCCCCACCATCGCCGACCACGCCACCCCCGAGGTGGCGGCCGACATCCTGCCCAAGATGTACCGGGGCGACATCGTGGGCTGCCAGCTGTTCTCCGAGCCCGGCGCCGGCTCCGACCTCGCCAGTCTCCAGATGAAGGCCGAGCGCGACGGCGACGAGTGGATCGTCAGCGGCCAGAAGGTGTGGACCTCCGGCGCTCACTACTCCGACATCGGCGAGGTGATCGCCCGAACCGACGCCGACCTCCCCAAGCACAAGGGCCTCACCGGCTTCATCGTCGACATGCGAGCTCCCGGGGTGGAGATCCGGCCCCTGCGCCAGATGACCGGCGGGGCGAACTTCAACGAGGTGTTCTTCAACGAGGTGCGGGTGCCCGACAGCCACCGTCTGGGCGACGTCAACGACGGTTGGCGGGTGGCACTGACCACCCTGATGAACGAGCGGGCCTCCATCGGTGGCGGCGGAGGCGGCGGGCTGGGCTTCAACCGGCTGAAGGAGATGGTCCACCACTTCGGGCTCGACGACGATCCGCTGGTCCGGCAGAAGCTGATGGAGGTCTACATGGGCGGGCAGCTGCTCAGGTGGTCCAACCAGCGGTCGGTGGCGCGGATGAAGCAGGGCCAGCTCCCCGGCCCGGAGATGTCGGGGGCCAAGCTGGCCCTGACCGAGAACATGCGGCGCACCGTCGAACTGGTGTCGATGGTGCTCGGTCCCCGCCTGGTGGCCGACAGCGGCGAGTGGGGCACGTTCTCCTGGGCCGGTTACGTGCTCGGCATGCCGGGCATGGCCATCGCCGGCGGGTCGGATCAGGTGCTGCGCAACATCATGGGGGAGCGGGTGCTCGGCCTGCCCAAGGAGCCGGGGATCGACACCACCAGCCCGTTCAAGGATCTCGCCGTCGGCACCCAGCGCTCGGGCGATTGATCGCCCGCCGCCGGGCGGCCGACAGCGCTGCGGGCTCGGGGATCACGGGCTCGGAGCCAGGCGCCGGGGCGCCCTCGCGCACCGTCCGGCAGCCCGCCGGCCGTGACGGGTGTCCCGAGGGTCGGGCCCGGAGCCGGTCGGCTCAGAGCCGGTAGAGGATGGGCGCCGTGAGCACGGTCTGGAGGTCACCGAGCTTCCGGTCGCGCGCCGCGTCTCGGAAGTACTCGCTGCCGGCCATGTCGGCCAGGAACTCCAGGTTGGGGTAGGCGATCAGGGCAACGCCGTCGAAGTGGTGCTCCTCGTCGCTCGCCAGGTTGCCCGAGGTCTCCAACACCCGGCCGAGGTGGATGGGGCCGAAACCGGTCTCGGCCATGATCGCCGCCATCTTGCGGATGAAGCGGATGCTGGCTTTGCGGTCCGCGTCCTCCGGTCGCTTGACCAGACTGGCGATCACGGCGCCGTCGACCCCGAGATCGCGCTCGGTGACCAAGGGGTCGAGGAAGAAGTTCGACGGCGGACCGTCCTCGTCGGCCGGTGCCGGCTTGAAGGGCAGGATCTCCTCCGTCCCCCGCAGGCGCCGGACGGTTCCCCGTGCGCCGAGGAGCGTGGGCAGAGCGGCGTTGAACGTGGCGGGACGGCGGAAGGCACACGTGTAATGGCGGGCGAAGGGGGCGATGGCCTCCTGGTACGCGGCGGAGGCCAGCACCATCCGCTGGTCCTTGAGCGAGGGGAACTGCATCACGACCACGGCGTCCCACTCGGTCGGACCGATCTGCCGGGAGACGACGCCGGTGATCATGGCCCGACCGGCGTATACCCAGCGGACGCCCCGGAAGTGCCGGGTGGTTCGGTGGAAGGTCCGGACCGCCGCCATCGGGTCCTCGCCGGAGCGCACCGTGAGGAACGTCATGGCGTGCACGGTGTCGCCGTCGTACCAGGCCAGCTGTCGATCCTGGGCTCGACTGCGTCGGAGATCATCGAAACGGCGACTCCACCGAGTCGCTGCTCCGGCAACCGCTGCGCCCCCGATGGCAGCCGCCACTGTTCTCACCTTCACGGCGTCCCCCCACCAGGTCAGGACGGTGTCGCCCGCGAGTCAGTCTCGCGCCGCCCTCCCTTCATAGCGGACAAGCGACCGACCCCGGTGGCACACGGACCCTAGAATCCGCGAATGGCAGACATCCATGGCGAACAACGGCGAGGATCGGCCACCGAGCACCCGCTCTGGCACGATCTGGCGACCTTCACCGTTGGCGACGAACAGGTGGCCTTCGGCTTCACCCGTCGCCTGGCTCGGGACAACGGTTGGTCACTTCCCTACGCGACCCGGGTGATGGAGGAGTACCGACGGTTCCTCTTTCTCGGCCAGGTCGCCGGTCATCCCGTCACCCCGAGCGACGAGGTGGACCAGGCCTGGCACCTCCACCTCACCTACACCCGGTCATATTGGGACGATCTGTGCACCGACGTGCTCGGTCGGCCCTTCCACCACGGGCCGACGGTGGGCGGAGCGACCGAGGCGGCCAAGTTCGACGACTGGTACGCCCGCACCCGGGCCTCCTACGAGGCGTGGTTCGGGCACGCTCCACCGCTCGACATCTGGCCCGACGCCGACACCCGCTTCGGCGACGCCCCGCACTTCGTGCGCGTCAACACCCGCCGTCAGTGGGTGGTGACCAAGCCCCGCCCCCGGGCCGTCGCCGGACGGACCGGCCTGGCCCTCGGCGGTTCGCTCGCCCTGGCCGGCTGCTCCGGCCTGGGCATGGTGAGCCTGCTCGGCAGCGGGGGCGTGTCCCGCACGCTGGTCCTCGTCTTGATCATCGTGGCGCTGGTCGTCATGGCCGCCTTCGCACTGCGGTCGGGTGGATCGGGCCGGCGCACGCGCTCCAACGACGACGCCTCGGCCTACGGCGCAGCCGGCGGCGGTTGGTGGTTCTTCGGCGGCGGTGGCAACGACGCCGAGGACGATGATAGGAGCGACGGCGGCGGCGGCGACGGCGGCGGCGGGGGCTGGTGGTCCTTCGGCGGTGGCGACGGCGGCGACGGCGGTGGCGGTGGCGGTTGCGGCGGCGGTGGCTGTGGAGGCTGCGGCGGCTGAACCCGCCGGGGTTCGCTCGCTGCCGGACCCGGCCCGACGAGCCGGTGGCCTCCGGTGACGCTCGTCGCTAGCAGACGGCGTCAGCGACGACCTCGGCGGCGGCGGCCACACCGGAGCCGCCCAGGGGCACCTCCAGCGAGCGCAGGGCGGCCTCGATCGAGCCCAGGGTGCCCAGGATCATGGGCGGGTTGAGGTGGCCCATGTGGCCGATGCGGAACGCCTGTCCGGCGAAGCCCCCGATGCCGAGACCGAGGGTGAGTCCGAGTTCGGCCTCGCACACCGCAGTCAGCCGGTCGGCGTCGAGCAGGCCGGTCAACACCATGGTGACGGCGTTGGAGCGGTGCTCGGCGGCGGGGATGTTGGCCTCGATCCAGCCCGGCTGAGCCCAGGTGTCGACCGCGGTGTGGACGGCGGCGGCCAGCACCTCGTGGCGGCGCCACACCGCCTCCAGGCCCCCTTCCTCGTCGAACATGTCGAGCGCTTCACCGAGGCCGTACAGGTGGGAGATGGGCAGGGTGCCGGCGTAGAGCTTGTAGTGGATCTCCGGGTCGATCCGTTCGCCCCAGTCGAGGTACCCGATTTTGAGATCGGCGTCGTCGTAGGCGGCGATGGCCTTGGGGCCGGCCCACACGAAGGCGATGCCGGGCGGCACCATCAGGCCCTTCTGTGAGGCGGCCACCGTGACGTCGACGCCCCACTCGTCCATCTCGTAGCGGTCGCAGCCCAGCGAGGCGATGCAGTCGACCATGAACAGGGCCGGATGGCCGGCGGTGTCGATGGCGGTGCGGATGGCGGCGATGTCGTTGCGGACCGAGGTGGCGGTGTCGACGTGCACGGTGAGTACGGCTTTGATCTCGTGGTCGACGTCGGCGGCCAGGCGGGCCTCGACGGTAGCGGGATCGACGGCGGCCCGATCGGGGCCGTCGAGTGTCTCCACCTCCACCCCGGAGATCGCCGTCATGTCGCCCCACCAGCCGGCGAAGCGACCGGCGTTGAGCACCAGCACCTTGTCGCCTCGGGACAGGGTGTTGGTGATCGCCATGTCCCAGGCGCCGTGACCGTTGGCGATCACCAGGAACGAGTGCCCTTCGGTGCGGGCAAGGGTGGGCAGCGTGGCGAACACCCGGTTGGACAGCTCCAGGATCTCGCCCTGGTACATGTTGGGCATCGGCTTGGACATCGCGGTGAGCACCCGGTCGGGAATGACCGAGGGCCCGGGGCTGACCACCATCTGACGACCGAAGCGGAGACTCATGGACCGGACTGTAGGGGTCGATCCCGGTTCGTCCGTCATCGTCGACGGCGTCGGATATGTCACACCGACCCGGTCGATGCGGGTTGAGGGTGGGTCAGGCCTTGCGGCCGACCAGGGCCAGGTACCGGGTGATCACGTCGGCGTCGTCGTCCACGCCGAGAGCGGCCTGGGTCCGACCCGACTCCTCGAGCATGCCCTGCATCGGGCCGATCCGGGCCAGCACCTTCTCCACCAGCGCCGGGTTGAGGCCGTGATCGAGGTCGGCGCACTGGGCGAGGTCCCAGGTGTGGGTGGTCGGATCCCACATGACTATGCCGATCAGGTCGTCGATGGTGGCGGCATCGAACCAGAACGGGCCCTGCTGATTGAGCGCTCCCTGTCGGTCGAGCGCTGCGAGCAGCGCGTCGCGGGTGGCCCGCCACGTGGCCACCGGATCGCTCACGTCGTCGGGAGGCGTCGGACGGGCCATCTGGCCGGTCGTGGCCATGGCGGTGACACCGTTGAGCACGGCGCACTGGTGCTCCACGAGATCGCGACCGCTCCACCCCTCGCAGGCGGACTCGACCTCCCAGGCCTCCGCCGGCATGCGGCTGACGACGGCGTCGAAGGCGTAGACCGCCTCCGTGAAGTCTCGAAGGTTCTGGCTCATGGCTGCCGGTTTTAGCAGTTTCCCGGAAACCGGGTTGTAGCCCACAGGCGGGAAACAGTTAGACTGGCTAACAGTGTCCTTGTCTAACGAAATCCCCGCCGACCCCTCCGACCGCCTCGAGAACCCCGACCACACCGGTGCGGCACCCGAGGGCGACGGCGGCTCCGGCGGCGGTGGCGGCGCCTTCGTCTCGTTCAAATCACCCGGCTACCCGCCCCTGTTCATGGCCGGCCTCTTCGCCTTCATCTCGGTCCAGATGCAGTTCCTCCTCCGAGGGATCCTGGCCTGGGACCTGACCGAGCGGGAGAGTGCCCTCGGCGTCACCTACCTCGCCTTCGGCCTCGCCATGCTGGTGGCCACCCCGCTCGGCGGCGTGGCCTCCGACCGCCTGTCGAAGCGATCGGTCCTGCTGTTCAGCCAGGGCGTGATCATGGTGATGGCCGTCTCGATGGGCGCCGCCGTCGTCACCGGCGTGGTCCAGTTCTGGATGCTGGTGGTGGCCGCCGTGGCCCAGGGCGTGGCCTTCGGCTTCTTCGGCCCGGCCCGGGTGGCGATCTCGAGTGAACTCGTCGGGCGCGACCACCTCGGCAACGCCATCACCCTTTCCCTGCTGTCGCTCAACGGGACCCGGGTCTTCGCCCCGTCGCTGGCGGGCGTGTTGGCCGGGATCGCCACCGTCGGCATCGGAGGTGCCTACCTGATCGCCGGCGCCGCCTCGATCGCCGGTCTGCTCTTCCTGTTCCGGGTCCCGGACACCAGCAAGGCCGGCGCCGTCGAGACCACCGGCTCCACCCCATCGGTCGCCCCCGACACCGGCACCGCCGACGCTTCCGACACCGTCACCGCCGACTCGGCCGACACCAGGCGGACAAACCCCATCGAGGAGCTGGTCGAGGGCGTCCGCTACGTGGTCGACCGGCGCCCGCTCCGACGGGTGGTGCTCACGTCGTTCTTCGTGGTGATGTTCGGGTTCAACTACATCGCCTTTTATCCGGCGTTGGTCAAGGGCGTGTTCGAACGAGGAGACGCCTCGGTCGGCTTCATCTCCACCGTCAGCGCCATCGGTGCCGTGCTGATCTCACTGCCGCTGGCGGCCAAGGCCAACTCTCCCTGGGCCCGCATGGCGATGGTGGCCGCCGGTCTCGGCTTCGGTCTGGGCGTCGCCGCCGTCGGCCTGTCGCCATCGTTCCTGGTGGCCTGTGCCGTCGTCTTCTTCGTCGGGGCCGCCACCACCACGTTCCAGTCGCTGTCCAACACCCTCGCCCTCAACATGGCCGACGAGAGCCATCAGGGGCGGGTCCAATCGCTGATGCAGCTGTCGTTCGCCGGGTTCGGCCTGGCCGCCCTGCCGATCGGGGTGCTGGCCGAGGTGATCGGCCTGCAACCGACGATCGTGATCATGGGCTCGATCGCCGCCGGGGCCGCCGCCGTGTACGCCGTACTCGAAGGCGGCTGGGCCGGCCTGCGGCCGACCACCCCCGACGCCGACGGCGACCTCGCTACCGTCGGCCCCGATGACCACCTCGCTCGACCGGCTGCTGCCCGGCCCTGACGCCGCACTGCGGTGCGCCGATCACGCCCGGGGCATCCGCATCGATCCCGGCGGGACCGCCATCCGGGCCGATCGCGTCATCTGCGTCGACACCCCGGCGCCGTGGCCCAAACCGGCGCTCGCCCACGAGCTGCTGAGCCCGTTGGCCGCGGTGTTGGCCGACGACCCGGTGCCCACCCGGCTCCTCGCCGCGACCGGCCCGGGCTTCGGGGCCACCGCATCGCCCGGTGACGGGGTGGCCGTCGTGCTCTACCGGCGGTTCCCCGACGGTGCGGGGGAGCAGCGGTTCCGGGTGGCCGACGCCGAGGATCTGGCCGCCTGGGGCACCGCCCTCGGCACCGTCGAGGGAGCCGACGACCCGTCGCCGCTCGCTCCGTGGGCCGAGGGCCCGGCGACGGCGGCGACCCCGGCGGTCCTGATCTGCACCCAGGGCAGCCACGACGTGTGCTGCGGATCCGATGGTGTCCGCTTCGCCGCCGAGGCCGAGGCGGCGACCGGCGACTTCGACGTCTATCGGGTCAGCCACACCGGCGGGCACCGCTTCGCCCCCACCGCCATGACGCTGCCCGACGGCCGCATGTGGGCCGACCTCGATCTCGACACGTTGCGGGCGGTGGCGGCCGAGGCCGGCGCCGTCGGCGACGTGGTCGACCGGTGCCGCGGCTGGTGGGGGGCCGACACCGGTCCGGCCCAGGTGGCCGAGCGGGCCGTCCTGGCCGAGGTCGGCTGGGAGTTCAACCATCGCCTCCGCACGGTGACCGTCGAGACGTCCCCGGTCGAGTCGCCCGCTCCCGATCGCCCCGAGGGCGCCGTGGCCGCGCTGGTCACCGCCGACGACGACACCTGGCGGGTGACGGTCGCCCCCGGTCGGCGGGTGCCCACCATCGCCTGTCGACAGCCCGGTGGTCTGCCGGTCAAGGAGGCGCGGGAGTACGACGTGCTCTCGATCGAGGCGCTCGGGGCCTAGCGCCACGGCCGGGCGGCCGGGACCAGGGCGCAGGGCGTCGGGCGTTCGTCCGCAGCCGATGGCTCAGTCGAAGGTGATCACCGAGCGGGCGACGGTCCCGGTCTTCATCTCGGCGAACCCGTCGTTGATCTGCTCCAACTCGATGGTCTTCGACACCATCTCGTCGAGCTTCAGCCGCCCGTCGAGGTACATGTCGACGAAGCGGGGCATGTCGGTGCGGAACTGGTTGGAGCCCATGTTCGAGCCGGTCATCGTCTTCTCGTAGAGGAACTCGACGCCGTGCAGTTCGACGGTGGTGCCGATCGGGATCATGCCGATCACCGTGGCCTGGCCGCCGTTGCGGAGCATGTTGAACGACTGCTCGGCCGTCTGCTTCAGCCCGACGGCCTCGAAGCTGTAGTGCACGCCTTGGCCGTCGGTCAGGTCCTTGATCTGGGCCACCGGGTCGCCGTCGGAGGCGTTGACCACGTGGGTGGCGCCGAGGCTCTGGGCCAGCTCCAGCTTGGAGGAGACCATGTCGACGGCGATGATCTTGTTGGCGCCGGTGATGCGGGCCCCCTGGATGGCCGACAGGCCGATGCCGCCACAGCCGATCACGGCCACCGTCGAGCCGGGGTCCACCTTGGCCGTGCGGAACACCGCACCGAGGCCGGTGGTGACCCCGCAACCGATCAGGGCCGCCTTGTCGAGCGGCATCTCGGGATCGATCTTCACCAGGGCGTGCTCATGGACCAGCATCTGCTCGGCGAACGACGACAGGTGGAGGAACGTGCTCACCGGCTCACCGTCTCGTGACAGCCGGGACTGCTCCTCGGGCCGGCGGACCAGGTCGGTGTTCTTGTTCTCGCACAGCGACAGGTGGCCTGCTATGCACTGCTCGCAGTAGCCGCAGAAGGCCGACAGGCAGGTGATGACGTGATCGCCGGGTTGGACGTAGCGGACGTCGCGACCGACGGCCTCGACCACACCGGCCGACTCGTGCCCCGGAACCGTGGGGCAGGGATGGGGGTAGAGGCCTTCCATGAAGTGGAGGTCGCTGTGACACAGACCGGCGGCGACGGTGCGGATGAGCACCTCGCGCGGCCCCGGGCTGTCGATATCGATGTCCTCGATGGAGAGCTCACCGGGGATGGCGTTGAGCACGGCAGCCTTCATGGGCGCTCCTTTGGCGTGTGGTCGCTGGTGTGCGTCAGCTTTCGGCGCTGCGGCGCTCGACGAACCGATCGACGGAGGCTACGAAACGCTCCAGGTACTCCGCCAGTTGGATCTGCTCCTCGGCGGTGAACTCATCGAGAATCTCGGCCAGGCCGGCCTGGATCTTCCCGTTGAACACCTCGTAGCGGTGCTGCCCAGCCTCGGTGGCCGACACCACGATCGACCGGTGGTCGTCGATGGCCTTGACCCGCTCGACCAGACCCTTGTCGGCCAGGCAGGTGACGGCCCGGGTGGTGGAGGCCGGCGTGATCTGCAGCGCCTCGGCCAACGCCCCCATCCGCATGGGGCCCTGGGTGGCGACCACGGCGAGCGCATCGGCCAGGGCCATGTCGAGCGAAGCGTCACCGTCGCCGTAGAACAGATCCTTCACCCGGATGGCGCTGGCGCCGCGACGGATGTTCCGCCAGGCCCGTCCCACCCGTCGTTGAAGGTCGGCATGCACACCGCTGGCCGTCGTCATTCCTTCAAGTGTGGCGTTTCAACGGTCGAACGTCACATGCAGGCCCGAAGAATCAGCGACAAGCGCCTCCCGGGCCAGCTGTCGGAGGGGCAATCCGGTGGCCTCGGCGGCGGCTCGGAGGTCGTCGAATTCGGGCTTGGCGTGGTGCGGTCCGACCTTGATGGCGATGCGGTGACCCCGGATCTCGACGTGGCGGAAGGTGCGGGGGAGCGCCGTCTTGGCGATGGATTCGGTCCGGATGCCGAGCGTGCCCGTCTCGGCGAAGACCACCCCTCGGAGCTCCTCGACCCGATCGGGGGCGGCCAGGATCCGCAGTTCGTGACCCGGCCGTCCCTTCTTCATCACCACCGGCACCACCCAGGCGTCGTCGGCCCCGGCGGTGAGCAGCCGGTCGATGGTGTGGGCGATCAGCTCCGGGGTGGCGTCGTCGAGGTTGGTGGCCAACACCGCGGCCATCGTCGTCGCCCCGTCGACGGTCTCGACCCCCGGGCCGCGGCCGGGCTCGGTGCCGGTGCCGTCGCCGGCAGTGGGGCCGGGCTGGGTGCCGGTGCCGTCGCCGATGGTGGAGCAGGGCTCGGCGCCGGCGGTGGGGTCGAGCGCCGAGAGGAGCGTGGCGGTCACCACGTTGGGGTGGCCGTCGGGGTTGCGGCCGCCTGCGCCCCGGGCGGTCGCGTCGAGGCGGCCGGGGGGTGGGCGGCCCCAGGGGCCGAGGGTGGTGAGGAGGGCGGCACCGGTCGGGGTCACGGTCTCCATGGCCACGTCGATCGGGTGGACGGGAGCGCCGGCCAGAAGGTCGGCGGTGGCGGGGGCCGGGGTGGGCAGCAGTCCGTGGGCGGTGTCGACCCGGCCGTGGCCGAGGCCGACCGATCCGGCGGTGACGGCGTCGATGCCGAGGTGGTACCGGGCCGACCAGACGGCCACGATGTCGACGATGGCGTCGAGGGCGCCGACCTCGTGGAAGTGGACCTCGTCGAGGGCGATGCGGTGGATGGCCGCCTCCACCTCGCCCAGGCGGCGGAACGTCCGACGGGCACCGTCGGCCACCGGCCCGGCCACCTCGGCGGCGGCGATCATGGCGTCGATGGTGGACCACGCCCGGTGGGGGTGATCGTCGGCCGTGGTGACGACGGCTCGGGTGGCGTCGATCCCACCCCGCAGCACCGGCTCGACCTCGATCGACCACCCGTCGGGCAGGACGGCGGCCACGTCGGCCCGTACCCGGTCGAGCGGGGCCCCCAGGCCTAGGAGGGCACCGAGCAGCATGTCGCCCGAGGCCCCGAAGGCGGGATCGAGGTGGAGCAGCCGGCCCGCTGCGCTCATCGTGGCGGGTGCCGGGGTGGTCATGGTCGCCGGAGTGCCGTGACGATGCGATGGGCGGCGCAGGCGGCGCCGTAGCCGTTGTCGATATTGACCACGGTCACCCCCGGGGCGCAGCTGGTCAGCATGGCGTGCAGGGCGGTCCGTCCCTCGAAGGCGGTTCCGTAGCCGACCGAGGTCGGCACGGCGATGATCGGTTGGGCCACCAGCCCGGCCAGCACGGTGGGGAGCGCTCCCTCCATCCCGGCGAAGGCGACCAGCACATCGGCCTCCTCCAGCTCGGGCAGCACGGCCAGGAGGCGATGCAGCCCGGCCACGCCCACATCGGTGACGGCGGTCGTCGTATGGCCCATGGCCTCCAGGGTGAGGCGGCACTCGTCGGCCATCGGCAGATCCGACGTCCCGGCGGCGACGACGGCGACGGTGGCCCCGGTCGCTGGTCGGTGGCGCCAGGTGAAGGTGCCGCCGGCGGCGGCGTCGGGGTCGAGCGGGGCCAGGGCCGCCTGCTGCTCGGGGGTGGCCCGGGTGGCGATCACGGCGTCGGTCCCCCGGGCCAGGAAGTCGGCCACGATCGTGCGGCACTGGTCCGGGGTCTTGTGGAGGCAGTAGACGGCCTCGGGCAAGTTGATCCGCTTGGAGCGGTCGAAGTCGAGCCGGGCGTCGGTCGTCACGGGGCGCAGGATGCGGTCAGGAGACGACGTGGTTGAGGTTGCCGGAGCGGAGACCGGCGAGATCGAGGGTGACGTAGCGATAGCCGGCGTCGACCACGGCCGCCGTCAGCTCGTCGGCCAGCTCGACGGCCCGGGCCATCTCGTGGCGGGGCAGCTCGATACGGGCGGTGTCGCCGTAGTGGCGGACCCGGAGGTCGCCGAAGCCGAGACCCCGGACCGCGGCCTCGGCCCGATCGATCCGCGACAGCAGCGGGACCGACACCGCGGTGCCGTAGGGAATGCGGCTCGACAGGCACGGCATGGCCGGACGGTCCCACACCTCGAGCCCCCAGTGCCGGGCCAGGCTGCGCACGTGGGCCTTGGTCAGGCCCGCCTCGACCAGGGGGAACCGGGCGCCCCGTTCGGCCGCCGCCTGCTGCCCGGGTCGGTGGTCGCCGAGGTCGTCGACGTTGACCCCGAGGGCCACGGTGGCCTGCCGCTCGGCGGCGACGGGCACCAGCTGATCCATCAGCGCCGTCTTGCACCAGTAGCAGCGGTCGGTGTCGTTGGCCAGGTACCGGTCGTCGCCGAGCTCCGCGGTGGCGACGGCCAGCCACGGGATCCCCCAACCGTCGGTGAGGCGACGGCAGGCGTCGAGCTCCCCCGAACCGAGCGAGGCGGAGTCGGCGGTGGCGGCGACCATGGCGTCGCCCAGCACCTTGTGCGCGGCGACGGCGAGGAGGGCGGAATCGACACCGCCGGAGAAGGCGACGACGAGCGGTCCTATGTCGGTGAGGGTGGCCAGCAGGTCGTCGATCATCGACTGCGGCACATCGTCGGCCGGGGTGCCCGGAACGGCCTGGTGGGCCGGGGTGGAGGTCACGGCGTCCGAGGATACTCGTCGCGGCCGTCCGGGCCCGGGCCGACGGCCATCGGGGTGGAACGGGGCCGTCGTGGGGCCACCGTTCGGGCCGGTTGTGGCACCAATCACGGCCGGATCCTGCATCGGTCGGTGGTGACCGGGCAAACTGGGACATCATGACCCAGCGCAAGAGCAGCCGTAGCGGGCTCGAGACCCGCGATCGCATCATCGACGCTGCGCTGGAGACGGTGAAGACCGAAGGCCTCGTCGGCACCAGTGTGCGGGGCATCGCCCGCACCGGTGGCTTCAACCAGGCGCTGGTCTTCTACCACTTCGGCTCGGTGGAGGAGTTGCTGCTCGCCGCCCTGGAACGGGCCAACGTGCGACGTATGGCCCGCTTCAAGGAGCAGCTGGAGGGCGTGTCGAACCTGCGGGAGCTGGTGGCCGTGGCCGTCGCCCTGCACGGCGACGAGCAGGATCCCGACCAACCGGCGCTGTCGGGCATCGTGGCCGGCTGGTCGACCAACTCCGAGCTCGGCCCCCGGATCGCCGAGATCCTGCAGCCGTGGGACGACCTGGTGGCCGGCGCCCTCGAGCGCAGCCTGGAGGGCACCCCCATGGCCGGGATCGCCCCCGTCGAGGACATGGCCCACGCCATCTCCGCCCTGTTCCTCGGGATCGAGCTGCTCAACCGGCTCGACGACGACGACACCCGCACGAAGTCACTGTTCGCCTCGCTCGACGCCGCCGCCATGCTGGCGGGGCCGATGCTGGAGTCGATGGCGGCCATGGCCCCGGCGGCCGACCGGCCCTGAGCGGCGAAATGGGCCGATCAGCCCGAAGCAGTGCGAAGCCGACCGTCACGGTCTAAACAGTGCACGTGAGGTTCGTGGCTCGGGTGTTCACGAGGCTGGCGTTGCTGGGGACGGCGGTGCTGTTCTCGGCGACTGGTTGCGGGCTCTTCAGCGATGACGACTCCGAGCTCACCACCCGCGACGTCGAGGCCTTCGATCTGCAGATCGGCTACTGCTTCAACAGCCCCGGCGGGGACGACGAGGAGACCACCACCACCGAGGCCGGCGAGGGGTCGGAGGTGGAACGGGTGACCGTCGTGTCCTGCGGCGACGCCCACGACTTCGAGATCTTCCACACCTTCGAGCTCGACGACGGTACCTATCCCGCCCCGGAGGAGCTGGAGAACCTCTGGATCCAGGGTTGCCTGGCCCGCTTCGAGGACTTCGTCGGCTCGAGTTTCGACGAGTCGATGCTGGACATCTCCGCCATCTTCCCCACCGAGCGAAGCTGGGACGAGCTCGGCGACCGAGAGGTGCTGTGCTCGGTCACCGCCGTCGACGGCGAGCCCCGCGCCGGCTCAGCCCGCGGCTCCGGGGCCTGACCCACGCTCCACCTCGAACCCTCCGCCCCGGACCGACTGTGGGCCGACCCGATCGGTCGACGGCCACGTCGGGGGCGAAGACGGCCTAGAGGACGATGTTGACCAGCTTCTTGGGTACGACGATCACCTTCCGGGGCTCACCGTCGCCCACCAGCTCGGCGATGCGGGCGTCGCCCAACGCCGCCGCCTGGACGGCGTCGTCGTCGGCTTCGGCGTCGACCGTGATCCGGGTGCGGACCTTCCCGTTGACCTGGACCGGCATCTCTATCGACTCGTCGACCAGCAGGGCGGGGTCGGCCTCGGGGAAGGGCGTGTAGACCACGGTGTCGTCGTGGCCCAGCATGGCCCACAGCTCCTCGGCGATGTGGGGCACCAGCGGCGCCAGCATCAGCACCAGCGGCTCGGCCACCTCCCGGGGGGTGGGGCCCTCGGCCTTGGTCAGCTCGTTGTTGAGCTCGGTGATCTTGGCGATGGCGGTGTTGAACCGCAGGCCGTCCATGTCGGACCGGACCTGCTCGATGGTGCGGTGCAGGACCCGACGCAGATCGTCGCTCGCCGGAGCGTCGACCACGGTGACCTCGCCGGTCTCCTCGTCGACCAGGTTGCGCCACACCCGCTGCAGCAGGCGCTGCGAGCCGACGACGGCCGAGGTGTCCCACACCCGGTCCTGGTCGAGCGGGCCCATGAACATCTCGTGCAGCCGCAGGGTGTCGGCCCCGTAGGACTCGTACATGTCGTCCGGGGTGACCGAGTTCTTCAGGCTCTTGCCCATCTTCCCGTAGGACTGGGTGACCGGCCGGCCGTCGTGGAGGAAGGCGCCGTCATGCTCTTCCACCTCCTCGGCATCGACGTAGATGCCCCGGGCATCCTGGTAGGCGTAGGCCTGGATGTAGCCCTGGTTGAACAGCTTCTGGAACGGTTCGGGGCCGGACACGTGGCCCAGGTCGAACAGCACCTTGTGCCAGAAGCGGGAGTACAGCAGGTGCAGCACGGCGTGCTCGACGCCACCGATGTAGAGGTCGACACCGCCGACCCGACCATCGGCGTCACTCATCCAGTACTGCTCCACCTCGGGGTCGACCACGAGGTTCTCGTTGGTCGGATCCAGATAGCGCAGGTAGTACCAGCACGAACCGGCCCACTGGGGCATCGTGTTCAGCTCGCGGTGGTAGGTGCGGGGGCCCTCGCCCAGATCCATCTCGACCGTGGTCCACGCCTCGGCCCGACCCAGCGGCGGCTCGGGGGCGCTGTCGACGTCCAGGGCCCGAGGGGCCCAGTCGATCAGCTCGGGCAGCTCGACGGGCAGGGCCGACTCCGGCACCGCCTGCGGCTCGCCGTCGGCGTCGAACACGATGGGGAAGGGCTCGCCCCAGTAGCGCTGGCGGCTGAACAGCCAGTCCCGCAGCTTGTAGTTGACCGTGCCGTGGCCGAAGCCCTCGGTCTCCAGCCAATCGATGATGGCCCGCTTGGCCGCACCCACGTCCATCCCGTCGAGGAAGCCGGAGTTGATGGCGGGGCCTTCGCCGGTGAAGGCCTTGCCGTCGAAGCCCTCGACGGGCTGGACGGTGCGGATGATGGGCAGGTCGAAGACCTCGGCGAACTCCCAGTCGCGCTCGTCCTGGCCGGGCACCGCCATGATGGCGCCGGTGCCGTAGCCCATCAGGACGTAGTCGGCGATGAACACCGGGATCTCGGCCCCGGTGGTGGGCACGACGGCGAAGGCCCCGGTGAAGACGCCGGTCTTCTCCTTGTTCTCCTGCCGGTCGAGGTCGGACTTCTGGGCGGCGGCGGCCCGATAGGCGCCGACGGCCTCGGTCGGGGAGGCGGCGCCACCGGTCCACGGGTCCTTGATGCCCTCGGGCCAGGCATCGGCGGTCAGGGTGTCGACCAGGGGGTGCTCGGGGGCGAGCACCATGTAGGTGGCGCCGAACACGGTGTCGGGCCGGGTGGTGAACACGGTGATGGTCTCCCCGGCCCCCTCGGCGCCCTCGGAGCCGGTGGCGCCCTCGGCATTGCCGGTGGCGACCGGGAAGTCGATGCGGGCACCCTCGGACCGACCGATCCAGTTGCGCTGCATCGTCTTGATGGCGTCGGTCCAGTCCAGGCGGTCCAGGTCGGCCAGCAGCCGGTCGGCGTAGGACGTGATCCGCATCATCCACTGCTTCAGGGGGCGGCGGAAGACGGGATGGTTGCCCCGCTCGGAGCGACCGTCGACCGTCACCTCTTCGTTGGCCAGCACGGTGCCCAACCCCGGGCACCAGTTCACCGGGGCCTCGTCGACGTACGCCAGGCGGTGATCGTTGAGCAGCCTGCGCCGCTCGGTGACCGACAGCTCGGCCCAGGGCCGGCCGTCGGGGGTGGGGCGAGAGCCGTCGGCGAAGGCGGCCTCCAGCTCGGCGATGGGGCGGGCCTTGCCCTTCTCGTCGTCGTACCAGCTGTTGAAGATCTGCAGGAAGATCCACTGCGTCCACCGGTAGAAGGCGACGTCGGTGGTCGACACCGAGCGGCGCTGGTCGTGGCCGAGGCCCAGCCGCTTCAGCTGGCGGCGGTAGGTGGCGACGTTGGCCTCGGTGTTCTCCCGGGGGTGCTGCCCGGTCTGACGGGCGTGCTCCTCGGCCGGCAGACCGAAGGCGTCGAAGCCCATCGTGTGCAGCACGTGATGGCCCGTCATCCGCTTGAAGCGGGCGAACACGTCGGTGCCGATGAAGCCGAGCGGGTGGCCGACGTGCAGCCCCGACCCCGACGGGTAGGGGAACATGTCCATCACGAACAGCTTCCCCGCATCGGGGTCGGCCGGTCGGTTGCCGCCGGTGAGGATGCCGCCGGTGTTGGCCGTCTCGTAGGTGCCGTCGTCGAGCCACTGCTGCTGCCACTTGAGCTCGATCTCGGTGGCGCGCGAAGCGTCGTAGCGGTGGGCGGGGATGTCGGCACTCATGGCCTCAAGGCTAGGGAACGTGATAGTCGGGCACACCGGACTTTCCCTTCCGCGCCATGGAGCACACCGCATCGACCGACACCCCGAGCCACTTCGCCTACCAACCGATATGAGGAGGCGACGGGCGGTTACTGTGACCGCCTATACATCGGGACCACAAGGTACGCCGAGTAAGGGGGCAGAAGAATGGGCGTCGGTCGACAAGGCCGCAAACTCCGCGCGCTCGTTGCGGCGATCGCCGTCGTCGCTGCGACGCTGGTCGGTCTGACACCGACGCCGGTCGAGGCCATCAGCCCGCCCACCGGCTTCAGCGACACCACGATCGCCACCAACCTGCAGGAACCGATCTGGATGGAGGCGGCGCCCGACGGTCGTCTGTTCGTCGCCACCGGCAACAACCCCCGCCGTATCGAGATCGTCGACGACTCCGGCGTCACCGGCACCTTCATCACCCTGCCCCAGGTCGTCAACCTCGAGACCGGCCTCCTCGGCCTGGCCTTCGCTCCCGACTTCAGCGCCAGCGGCGTCGTCTACATCGCCTACCTGGTCGATGAGAGCGGACAACCCCAGCGGTTCCGCCTGTCCCGCTTCGACTCGAACGGCACCGTCGCCGACCCGGCCAGCGAGGTCGTGCTGGTCGAACTCGACGACCCCAACCCCACCCAGCAGCTCCACCAGGGCGGCGACATCGAGTTCGCCCCCGACGGCACCCTGCTGTGGGCGGTCGGCGATCGGGTGCAGACGGCGCTGGCCCAGGATCTGACCAGCCCCTTCGGCAAGGTGCTCCGATTCAACACCGACGGCTCTATCCCCTCCGACAATCCGTTCTACGGCCAGACCTCGGGCGTCAACCGGGCGATCTACGCCCTCGGCCTCCGCAACCCCTGGCGTATGACGCCCAACCCCGTCGACGGTTCGCAGTACATCAGCGACGTCGGGGCCCAGGTGTGGGAGGAGATCAACCGGCTGCAGTACGGCGCCAACTACGGCTGGCCCGCCGTGACCGGCACCGGCAACGCCGACTACGCCGATCCCGAGCTCGTCTACAACCACGCCCCCGACGGCTGCGCCGTCACGGGCACGGACTTCTACGCTCCTGCGGTCACGCAGTTCCCCGAGATCCACCACGGCGACCTGTTCTACGCCGACCACTGCTTCGGTTGGATCGCCCACTTCGATCCCGTGAACGGCGAGATCCGCCGCTTCGCCGCCGGCGCCCACCGCCTGGCCGACGTGACGGTGCATCCGATCACGGGCGCCCTCTACTACCTCGACCGCGAGTACAACGGCGACAGCAGCGGCTTCACCGGTGGCATCGGCCGGATCGATTACGTCGGCGGAGACCTCGGCCTCCAGTTCTCGGCCCAACCGCTGGGCGCCGCGGTGTCCCGGGGGGAGACGGCGTTCTTCAGCGTCGGCGCCTTCGGCCAGCTGCCGCTCACCTACCAGTGGTCGAGGGACGGCGCCGCCATCCCCGGCGCAACCGGTACCTCCCTCGAACTCCCGGCGGTGACCTCGGCCGACGATCAGGCCTCGATCACGGTGACGGTCACCGACGGGACCGGGACGTCGATCACCAGCGATCCCGCCGTCCTCACCGTCGGCGCCAACAACGCTCCGGTACCGGTCATCACCAGCCCGGCGCCGGGCGCCACCTACGAGGCGGGCGACGTCATCTCCTTCGCCGGTTCCGCCACCGACGCCGAGGACGGCGCCCTGGCCGACACCTCGCTCAGCTGGGAGGTGGTGTTCCACCACAACACCCACACCCACGACTTCCAACCCGACATCGGTGCCGTGAGCAGCGGCTCGGTCGAGATCCCGACGGTGGGCGAGACCGACGCCGACGTCTGGTATCGCTTCCGCCTGACGGCGACCGACGCCGATGGCGCATCGGTCTCGACCTACACCGACGTGCTGCCGGTGACATCGGACGTCACGCTGGAGGCGGATCCATCGGGGGCACCGCTACTGCTCGACGGCACAACGGTGTCCGGCCCCTACTCCTTCACCGGCGTGGTGGGGGTCGAGCGCACGATCGGGGCGCCCCTCACCTACGACGACGGCACCTCCGTGCTCGACTTCACCGGGTGGTCCGACGGCGGTGAGCGGATCCACACCGTCGCCACCCCTTCGGCCGCCACCACCTACCTCGCCTCCTTCGGCGACGGCCCGCCCGACACGCCCCCGGCCGGGGCCATCACCTCGCCACCCCCGAGTTCGTCGGGCGAGGCTCCGATCACCATCGCCGGTTCGGCCCAGGACGAGTCCGTGGTGGCCGCCGTCGATCTGATCATCCGGGACACCAGCACCGACGAGTACTGGGACGACGACCTCGGCGCCTTCGTGACCAGCTGGCGCCGGGTGCCGGCCACGCTGGGCCAGCCCGGCACCTCGGACACCACCTGGACCTACGACTTCGCCCCACCCTCCGACGTCACGGTGCGGATCACGACCCGCATCACCGACGACACCGGCAACAAGACCTTCCTCTACCGCAACACGACGGTGACGGTCGGCGGCCAGACCGACCTGCCGCCCGATCTCGATCTGGTCTCACCCGCCCACCAGGAGTCGGTGAGCCACCCCTTCGACATCACCGGCACCGTGACCGATGACGGCTCGATCAGCCTGCTCTCGCTCGTCATCAAGCGGCTCGGATCCAGCGAGTACTGGAACGGCACCGGATGGCAGGCCGGCTGGCGTCAGGTGACCCCCGACTACGACCCCGCCACCGGTCTGTTCAGCTACACCTTCGAGCCCGGGGCCGACGGTGGCGCCCGCATCTACGCCCGGGCCAAGGACGACGCAGGCCAGCTCTCCGTCACCTCGTCCCACCGGATCGACTACTCCTCGGGGACCAACACCCCGCCATCGGTGACCCTGCTGTCGCCGACCCATCAGTCGACCTCGGGTCTGCCGGTGACGGTGGCGATCGACGCCTCCGACGACGGCTCGCTCACCCTGGTGTCGGCCGTCATCAAGCGGGTCGGCGCCCAGGAGTGGTGGGACGGCGGTCAGTGGGTCGGGTCCTGGCAGCAGGTGCCGGCCACCCTGGATCCGGGCACCGGGACCTACGTCTACGCGTTCGACCCCGGCGCCGCCGGCGCCGCCCGGATCTACGCCCGGGCCATCGACGACACCGGGCTCCGCACCTTCACGGCCGAGAACAAGGTCACCCACAGCTGAGCTCGGATCACCGCGCCACCGGCGGGGGCCCGACGGTGCCCTGACCGAGCGGCGGATCGACCCCGGCACCGGCGGAGGCCCGACGGTGCGGCGCCCGGTCAGGGGGTCGGGCCTCCGAGCAGGATGGGAATGGTGACGGCGATCAGGATCGTGAGGGCCCACAGGCCGGGGGCCGAGCTCAGGAGCTGACGGCTCGCCCGCTCGACTCTCGCCGCCTCGGCTTCGCTGCGGGAGATCCACCACGGATCGCGTCGCCGTTCGAGCCGGAAGAACACCGCCCCCAGCGCCGCCCCGTAGGCGATGTGGCCGATGAGGGCGGGGTAGGCGTCGGTGGCGGCGGCCACCGTCCACTGCGGTCCGTCGCCGAGCAGGGTCGGGAGCAGCGTGAGGGGCCCGAGCAGCCACCACAGGACGCCGTAGGCCACCCCCCACCCGATGGCGGAGCCGGCGTCGTGGCTGCGACGGACGAAGAGCAGACCGTAGACCACGCCGATCACGCTCGAGATCAGCAGGTGCACCACCACGCCGATCGCGACCGACTCGCCACCGACGAGGTCGGCGACGGTCGACAGGAACCCGATGCGGGCCATGACCACGGTGAACAGCCCGCCGCCGACCAGCCCGGCGATCACCCCCTGGCCGCTGGCCCGCAGGCCGCGGGTGCCGAGGCCCTCGTCGGCCACGATCGACAGGTCGTCACCGAACAGGGCCCGGCCTGTCGCCGTCAGCCAGTGGTGGATGAGGGCCACGGCGGCGCCGACGAACAGGATGTAGCCGGGCAGCGAAGCGAAACCCTCACGGGCGTCGTCGGCCGTCCACGGCAGCTCGTCGCCGGCCAGAAGGGGGATGAACGTGAGGGCGGCGACGATCCACCAGGCGAACCCGTAGACGAGGCCCTGGATCAGGCCGGGCCCGGCCCCGGTGCGGGCCCGGGGGTGGAGGGCGCCGTAGCCCAGACCGGCGACCAGGCCCAGGGTGAGCGCCGCCCCCCAGTTGGTCGCCGCCGCTCGATCGGCCATCGACGCCGACAACGCCGGCCCCGATCCGGCGTCGCCTCCGACGGCGCCGAGCAGGGCGGCGGCGGCCAGGCCGGCCCCGGCGCCCCGCAGGAGGGACGCCCGGTCGATGGCGATCGGTTCCTCCCGATCGTGGGCGAGGAGGAGGGCACCGGCGGTCACCAGGCCGTAGATCAGATGACCGACCAGCGCCGGGAACAGCTCCCGAGCCGAGGCGGCGTCCCATCCCAGGGGTTGGCCCGAGAGCAACGGCAGGAGGGTCATCGCCCCCAGGAGCCACCAGGTGGCACCGTAGATCATCCCCCAGTAGAGGGTCTCGTCTGCCGCCGGTCGGTGGCGATCGACGAGCAGACCGAACCCGGCACCGATGAAGGCCGCCACCAGAAGGTGCACGGCGAAGCCGACGGCGTCGGACTCGGCGCGGATCAGGAGGGCGATCGAGGGGAGCAGCCCGAGCTGGAGCATGGCGGCGCCGAAGGCGAGGCCCCCGACCACGCCGGCCAGCGCCCCCGTCGCCAGGGCCCGGCCCGATCCGCCGCGGGGCGGGGCCGGTGTGGTGGCCGTGGGGAGGTGGGTGGTCACGGGCGGCCTCCGGGTGCGATCGGCGGCATCGGTGCGGTCGGCGCTGCCGGTTCGGGGATGCGGCGCTCGTCGGGATCGGCGGCGAGCACGATGTCGCGGGGGAAGAGCAGATCGATCGTCCAGTCGATGAGGACCCGGAGCTTCTTCTCCAACCCCGGCAGCTTCGACAGGTACACCCCTCGCCACAGCACCCAGGCGGCGAGGCCGGAGAACCGCAGGCCGCGGATCTCGGCCACCGCCGTCCGATGCCCCAGCGCCACCAGGATGCCGATCGGGGTGAAGCGGAACGGCTTGGGCGGCCGGCCCTCCACCGCGGCGGCGATGTTGTCGCCGAGGGTCTTGCCCTCCCGCAGTGCGTGCTGCGCCGTCGGCGGGTGCAGGCCGCCGGTCAGCGGGTCGGGGATCTGGGCGCAGTCGCCGACGGCCCACACCTCGGGGTGGGTGGTCGACCGCAGCGTCTCGTCGACGACGAGGGCCCCGGCCCGGTTGCGCTCGGCCGGGAGCCGACCCAGGGCGGGGTGCGGTTGGTTGCCGGCGGTCCACACCAGGGTGCGGGTGGGGATGCGCTCGCCGTCGGCGAGGTGCATCGCCTCGGTCGAGGCACCCCCGACCCGGGTGCCGAGGAGGAACTCGATACCCCGCCGTCGCAGTCGCTGGAGGGCGAAGTCGGCGAGCTCGGGTCCGATCTCGGGGAGCAGGCGATCGCCGGAGTGGACGAGGACGAAGCGCAATTCGGCCGGGTCGATGTGGGGGTAGTAGCGCCGGGCGTTGTGCACCAGATCGAACAGCTCGGCGATGGTCTCGGTGCCGGCGAAGCCGCCACCGGCCACCACGAAGGTGAGCTGACGTCGGCGTTCGGTGGCGTCGGTCTCGGCGTCGGCCCGCTCCAGCATGGCGATCACGTGGTTGCGGATGGCGACGGCGTCGGGAAGCGACTTGAGGGTGAAGGAGTGCTCGGCCAGGCCGGGCAGATCCCGGTAGTTGGGCACGGAGCCGAGGGCGACGACGAGGTGGTCGTAGGGGAGGGGAGCGCTCGTCCCTTCGATGTGGACGAGTCGGCGGTCGACGTCGATCCCGGTCACCTCGCCTCGGTAGAAGCGGGTGCGGGGGCAGGTGGCCCGGATCGGGGCGCTGATGTGATGGGGTTGGAGGGCCGAGCCCGCCACCTCGGCCAGCATCGGGGTGAAGAGCAGCGAGTTGCTGGGGCTGACCAGGCTGACGGCGAGATCGGCCCCGGCCAGCATGCGCCGCTCGAGCCGCTGGGCCGTGGCCACGCCGCCGAACCCGCCGCCGAGCACCACCACCCGGGACGGCTCGGACCGGACCGCCGGCGCCACCAGGCGGGACAGCCACGGAAGCCGACCGACCTGGGGGCCGACGGCGGCGAAGAGGGCGCCGCCCAACCCACCGACCAGCAGCGCGGTCACCAGGCTGGGGAAGACCGCCGAGGCGTCGGCCAGCGACCACGTCGGGCCCCGCCCGTCCAGCAGCGGGCTCAGGGTGAGCGGTCCGAGCATCCACCACAGGAGCCCGGCGAGCAGCCCGCCCGAGGTGGAGGCGGCACCACCACCCCCATTGCGGAACAGGACGCCGACGGCGGCGCCCAGGCCGACGGCGGCGACCAGATGAAGCACCGATTCGAGTGGTCGGTTGGCGACGGGGAGCAGGGCACCGTCGCCAAGCCCGTCGATCGCTCGAAGCACCGCCAGCAGTCCGCCGGCCACGCCCCCGCTCACGGCGCCGACCGCGGCCGCTCCCAGGGCCGTGGCGCCTCTCGCCTCGCCAACCTCGATTCCCGTCATCGGATCTCCCTCCAGCGACCGCCCGTCGGCGGCGTGTGACCAGCTAACCCGGCCTGCGCCCATCCGTCATCCCGACGGCGGGCAGATGTTCAGGTTCCGCTCACCACTGCGGCCCCGGCCCCGGTGCATCCGGCCCGCACACCGGCCGGGCCGCTCTGTGCCAGGCATCGTGTTAGGCCGTGTTAGGTATCCCTAATTGCGTTCGCTAAGCTCTCCGCTGATGTGGTTCCCGCGTCGGGCGCCGACGGTCGCGTGCCGTTCGAGCGTCGAGCGGGTCCGACGGAGTTTGCGGAGAGGACGAAAGATGAAGAGCGGGAGACTGATCGGCGTACTCGTCGCCTTGCTGCTGGTTGCCGCCAGCTGCTCGAGCGACAGCTCGGACGAGGAGACCGACGGCGCGTCGGCGACCGAAACCGCCGAGAGCGAGGTCGCCGAGACCGACGAGGCGGAGGACGAGGCGGAGACCGACGCCGCCTTCCCCCGCACGATCACCCACAGCCTTGGCACCACCGAGCTGACCGAGGAACCACAGGTGGTCGTGCCGCTGTTCGGTGAGATCCTCGGTGAGCAGTTGCTTGCGCTCGGGATCGAGCCGGCGGGCGCCCTGCCCTACATGAGCCCGCTGCCCGCCGACGGCGAGACCTACGGCCTTGAGGCCCTCTACGACGTGGAGCCGATCGGCGCCGGGTTCGAGCCGAACCTCGAGCTGATCGCCGCCCTCGAACCCGACCTGATCATTTCCGACGATCAGTTCTTCGCCGGGGTCTACGACCAGCTCAGCGAGATCGCACCGACGGTCGCCCTCGACATCTTCACCGATGATTGGCAGGCGAACTTCCGGACCGTGGCCGAGTTCGTCGGGCGGGAGGAGCAGGCCGAGGAGGTCATCGCCGACTACGAGGCCCGGGTCGAGGAGATCAGCCCCGACGTCGCCGCCTTCTTCGGTGACGAGCCGGTGGCCGTGGTGCAGGGTGTGCTCGACAACGAGCAGTCGGCGACCGGCGGCGCCGGGGCCCGCATCTACGGCGCCGACACCAATCCCGGTCGGTTCCTGGCCGACCTCGGGATCACGGTGTGGGAGCCGGCCGACCCGGGTGGCTCGGAGATCGCCCCCTCGACCTTCGAGGTGAGCGCCGAAGTGATCCCCACCATCGACGCCGGAGCCATCCTCTACCTGATCGAGCCAGAACGGTTCTCCGATCCGGAGTCGGTCGAGGCCGATGCCCTCTGGCAGTCGACGGCGGCGGCCGAGAACGAGCAGTTCCACTTCCTCGACTTCGGCACGCAGGTCCGCCTCGGCGGCCCCCTCCACAAGTTCATCGCCCTCGACGCCGTGGCCGCCCTGGTGGCCGGCGAGGAGACCGGCGGCGTGACGCCGGCGCCGGTGGCCGAGGAGGAAGCGGCGAGCGGCGGGGGCAACAGCGTGGTCGACGTCGGTGCCGACGCCGGCGCCACCCAGATCGGGCAGTTCCTGTCCTTCTCGCCCGCGGCGGCGGAGGCGGTGGCCGGCGATGGGCCGATCACCCTCTTCCTCGTGAGCGACGCCGGGCTGGGCGCCTCGCAGACCGACAACCCGGACTTCGCCGCCGCCCTGCGGGCCGACTTCGAACTGCTCGACCAGGTGCTGCAGTATCACGTGGTCGACGGTGCGCTCGCCGCGGAGGAGATCATCGCCGCCGGCCAGATCGACACCCTCCTCGGCGAACCGATCACGGTGACCGTCGAGGGCGACGCCGTGGTGCTCAACGGCGGTCAGGCGACGGTCACCATGGCCGACCTCACCGCTGACAACGGGATCTCGCACGTCATCGACAACATCCTGGTCCCGCCGTCACGAGCCGCCGAGTTCGGGGGCGGTTGAACCGGCGCCCTCGGCGCGGCCGGGTCGGAGGTGTGCCCGACCCGGCCGTACCGTGTCGGGTCTACGGTCTTCGGTCGTAGACACTGACGCCCCGTCGCCCCCTGGGAGGCCCCGATCATGCTCACCCTCCTCATCTACACCTGGTTCGGACTCGTGCTCGGGGTGTCGTTCCTGGCCACCCCGGTGAAGTTCCGGGCCCCGAGCCTCACCCGCCCGGTCGCGCTCGACGTCGGCCGCACCACGTTCCACGCCTTCGGCAAGGTGGAGTGGGTGTTGTCGGTGGCGGTACTGGTGGCGGCCGCGCTCGACGATCGGGGCCTGCCGGCTCTGGTGGTGGTGGGGATCGGTGCCGTCGTGGTGATCGTGGTGCTCCAGGCGGCGTGGCTGATCCCTCGCCTCGACGTGCGGGTGGCCGCCGTCATCGAGGGACAGGATCCACCGCCGTCACACCTGCACTCGATCTACGCCGGAGCCGAGGCCGGCAAAGCCCTGATCCTGCTCGCCGTCGGCCTGTGGTCGGCCGGCACCCCCTAGGAGTCCCGATGCGACGACGACCTCACCGCCGACCGGCGGTCCGACCGACCCCGATCGCCCGTCTGCTCGGCCTGGTGGTGGCCGCATCGCTCGTCGCCGCCGCCTGCGGCGGTGGCGACGACAACTCCTCCGACGAGGCCGACTCCGGTGAGTCGACGAACTCGGTCACCGATGCGGCGGCCGACGGGTCGACGGCAGAGGCCGATGACGACGGCGCCGACGGGGCCGGGACGGAGGCGGCCGACGATGGGGCCGAGACGGAGGAGGCCACCCGGGTGGTCGCCACCGACTTCGGCGATTTCGAGGTACCGGCCGACCCGCAGCGGGTCCTCGTCCTCGATCCCGTGGTCGCCCTGCCGACCGTGCTCGATCTCGGGGTGCCTGTGATCGGCACGCTCAGCACCACCGAGGGGCGTCCGCCGGCCTCGATGGTGACCGAGGATGAATGGGGTGCGCTGGAGGTGCTCGGTACGACCAACGCCGCCAGCGTGGAGGCGGTGGCCGCCGCCGAGCCCGACCTGATCCTGCTCCAGCCCAACAGCGAGGAGGAGTTCCTGCTGCTCGCCGAGGTCGCCCCGGCGGTGCCGATCGTGCTCAGCAACCGATGGCAGGACGACGCCCGGCAGGTGGCCGAGGCCGTCGGCCGCAGCGACGAGATGGAGCAGCGGCTGGCCGACTACCAGGCGCGCGCCGACGAGGTGGGGGCCGCCATCGACGAAGCCGTCGGGGACCCCACGGTGGTGATCCTCCGCATCCGGGCCGACCAGATCCGCGTTCACACCAGCGTGCACTTCGCCGGCAACATCCTGAGCGATGTCGGGATGCGGATGCCCGAGGAGTGGGTGCGGGAGCCGCTTGAGGATCCGGTGGCCAACCTCCAGCAGCGGATCGAGCGCATCAGCCTCGAACAGCTCGGCCTGCTGGCCACCGCCGATCACATCATCGTGCTCGTCGCCGGCACCCCGTCCCAGAGCGCCGACGAGGTGGCGGCCGCCGTCGACGACGTCCTCGAATCGGCTCTGTGGGCCACCCTTCCCGCCGTGCAGAACGACAACGTGCATCTCGCCGACGCCCACTGGCTGTCGGGCTCGGAACGGGCGGCCGCCCTCGCCGTCGATGACGTGCTCGGTTTCATGACCGCCGGCTGAGCCGGCCCCGCCGTGGCGACCGTCGGGTCGTCAGCGGCGGGCGGCGTCCTTGAAGCTCCGGGCGGCCAACGGTGCGAACACCGCCACCAGGATCACCGACCACAGGATGGCTATGCCCACCGATCGGCCGGCCGCGTCACCGTTGGCCAGATCGGTCAGTGCCCGCACGAAGGCCGACGCCGGATTGACCCGAACCAGCGGCTGGGCCCAGCCGGGGTAGCCGTCGAGGGGCACCATCCCCTGCGAGAAGAACAGCAGGACGAGGAACAGGGCGCTCAGCGGCGGGCCGAGCGTCTCGAAGCTCGACGCCCTGGTGGCGAACCACAGGCCGATCCAGCTGAAGCTGAAGGCGCCGAGGGCGGCGATGAGGACGAACACGACCGCCGCTCCCACGCCGCCGGAGAAGCGGAATCCGAACGGGATACCGACGGCCACCAGGGCGGCGACGCCGATCAGGGCCCGCAGGATCTCCGACATCGCCGCTCCGGCCAGCGGACTCGACGGGGCGACCGGCATCGACCGGACGCGGTCCATGAAGCCGGCGTTGAGGTCGGTCATCAGGCCGACGGCGACGCCGCTGGAGCCGAACATCAGGCCCGACACCAGCAGCCCGGGCACCAGTCGTTGGATGTAGGGGCCGTCGCCGAAGGCCTCGACCGCGGTGGAGAACACGGCCAGCAGGCTGAGGAGCAGGATGACGGGGAAGCCGACGGTGGCGATAAGTGTGTCGGGCGATCGGATCAGGCGACGGGTCGATCGGCCTGCGAAGAGCAGGTAGTGGCGGACAAGGGGGATCGTGGTCATGTCGTCCGTCCCATGGCCCGGGCGCTCAGCACCCCGAACACGATGGCCAGGCCCACCGACCACAGGATGCTGCGGATGACGGGACCGGCCAGATCCCCCTCGCCCGACAGCGCTCGGAGGGCGTCGATGGTGGCGGTGACCGGCTGGCGGGACACCACCGGTTGCATCCAGCCGGGGAAGTTCTCCACCGGGGCGAAGCCCGAGGAGAGCATCAGCAGCGGCAGGTAGGGGATCGAGGCGATCGAGGTGGCCCCGACGGCGCTCTTGGCCACGTAGCCGATGAGCCCCATCCCGAGCGACACGGCGATGGCGAACAACAGGGCGATGCCGACGAACCCGAGGAATCCGCCGATCCCCCGCTCGAACCGCATGCCGCCGAGCAGACCGGCGATGAGGACGACCGTCATCGAGACCAGGGCCCGGGCCAGGTCGCCGATCGCCCGCCCCATCATGGGAGCGGCCCGGTTGATCGGCAGCGACCGCAGACGGCCGGTGATGCCGGTCAACTTGTCGTCGGCGACGTAGTAGGCCGACGACATCCCGGTGAAGAGCATCGCCTGCACCACGATGGTGGACGGCAGGAGCTGCCAGTAGTCGAACCCCTGGGCGTCCATGATGCGGCCCATGACCACCTGGAACAGTCCGAAGAACAACAGGGGGAAGACGATGGCACCGGCGATCGAGCCCGGGTTCCGGGAGCTGCGGGTCATCGCCCGGCTCCCGAGCACCAGGCTGTCGCCAACGAAGCCGCTCATTCGGCCTCCTCGGGGGCGGAGCCGGTGAGTTCGAGGAACACCTCGTCCAGGGTGGGGCGACGGAGGGCCACCTCGGCCACCCGGATGTCGGCCTCGTCGAGGCGCTTCATGATCTCGGTCAGCCGGTCGGCGCCGCAGTCGGCCAGGGTCAGCGTGCCCAGCTCGTCGTCGACGACGGCCTCGCCCAGGTCGGTGAGGGCCTCGATAGCCGCCTCCTGCTGTTCGAGATCGACCAGGGTGAGCACACAGGCCTGCGAACCGGAGCGGGCCTTGAGCTCCTCCGGCGTCCCTTCGGCCACCACCCGGCCTCGGTCGATCACGATGATCCGGTCGGCCAGTTGGTCGGCCTCCTCCAGGTACTGGGTGGTGAGCACGACCGTGCGGCCGTCGGTCTTGAGCCGCCGGATCTCCGACCAGAGCTCGGCCCGGCTGCGGGGGTCGAGACCGGTGGTCGGCTCGTCCAGGCAGACGACGGGGGCCGGCGCCACCAGGCTGGCGGCGAGGTCGAGCCGTCGCCGCATGCCGCCGGAGTAACCGCCGACCGGGCGGTCGCCGGCCTCGGTGAGCGAGAAGCGCTCGAGAAGATCGGTGGCCCGATCCTGAGCCTGGCGGCGGGACGCCCCCCGCAGTCGGGCGAACAGCACGAGGTTCTCGAAACCCGTGAGCACCTCGTCGACGGCGGCGAACTGGCCCGTGAGGGCGATCGACTCCCGGACCTGGTCCGCCTGGTTCACCACGTCGTACCCGGCGACCGTGGCCTGGCCCTGGTCCGGTTGCATGAGCGTGGCCAGGATGTTCACGATCGTCGTCTTGCCGGCCCCGTTGGGACCGAGCAGTCCGAGGATCTCCCCCTGCCCGATCTCGAACGACACGCCGGCGAGCGCGTGCACATCGCCGAACCGTTTGTGGAGATCGACGATCTCCACCGCCGTCGGCTCGCCGGAAACCGGCTGATCCGGCGCCGTCATGGTCACCACCATCCTCTCGACCTCTCGGCCCCGCCGCTCTCCGGCCCGGTGCCGGGGAGCGCTGATATCGGGGTGCGGAGGCCAGGGCTCTCGCCTTGGAGTTAGGCTACCTTAACATCCCGTCAGGTCAAGGGCCTTTGACCTCCCAGCCTGGATCGTACTCGGGTTCGTAACGGCAGAAGGCGCCGGTTTTCACCGCCGCCCGCAGATGCCGGCCGCAGGCGGGGAGTTCGCCCTCGACGCGCTTGATGGCGGCCCGCACCCGCCAGGCCACCGCCTGTCGGGCCTTCTCCGCCGCCGCCCCCGGCCGTCGGTCGCGACCGCCGAGCCCGAGGCTCTCCTCCAGGGCGGCGACGATGGCGTCGAACTCGTCCTGAGCCCGACCGAGGCGACCGAGGTCGTTGTCGTCCTCGGCGTCGTGAATGTCCTGTTGCAGGTGGCGCAGCCGTTCCTCGTAGCGGCGACGGGCCTCGGCGTCGAGCACCGGGCCGGTGTCGCGCTCGACGAAGGTGGCTCCCATCAGTTCGAGCACATGGATCTCCCGGCCCGGCGCGGCGAGGAGACGGGCGAGATCGGTCAGGCCCTTCATCGGTCGTAGCTCACATCGCTCGCCTCGCCATTCGATGCGGACCGAGCCTGCCGCCACGGTGAACGACGGGCCCGCCACGCCCGGCGCCGCCTCGTCCCCCGCCGGTGCGGGGTGGTGCCGCTCGTCGCCGGGAACCGGTGCGAGGTGGGAGTCGGCGAAGGTCAGGGCCAGTCGGGCGGCGTCGGCGGCGGGCTCGACGTCGAGGTGGGCGACGGCGGCCCGAGCCTCCTCCAGCTGGGCACGAGCGGTGGCGGTGGGGGCGGGGGCAACCGGCTCGGCGTCGGCGGCGGCCAGGAGCCGGGCCGCCAGCTCGTGTTCGTCGGCCATCAGGGCGGCCACGATCCCGAGGCCCCGGATGGCCCGCCAGGCGTCGCGCCGGTCGCCGGCCGAGCGAGCCAGTCGGAGGGCCTCGCCGAAGGCCGTCACCGCCGAGGCCACCTCGCCGGTCTCGATGGCCAGGCGGCCGGCCGTGATCTGACGAGCCCACGAGGTGTCCACGATCGATCCGGGTTCCAGGCGTTCGTCGATGGCGGCCAGGTAGCGCTCGCAGCGCTGCCGGTCGTCGAGGTGATGCTCGGCCAGGAGCTGGAGGGTGGCCAGCTCGACGAGGAGCGAGCCGGTCTCCCGACTCTCCTCCAGCACCCGGAGCAGCAGCGCCTCGGCCTCGTCCCGGCGGCCCGCCTCGGACAGGAAGCCCCCGCGGTGGGAGTCCAGCTCGACGCGGAAGGCGTCGAGGCCGAGATCGCCGGCGAGGATCGACCCCTCGGTCGCCTGGCGGTAGGCCGCCTCGAAGTCGCCCTCGACGGCGGCGACGAGCGAGAGCGCCCGCAGGGCGACCACGCTCGCCACCGACGGTCCCGCCGACGCGTCGAGGGCGGCGTCGGCCAGGGTCCGCACCCGATCGAAGGCGCCGAGGCCGAGGTGAGCGGTGGCGCCGATGGCGGCGATCTCGGGCCAGAACGACGGACCGGGCTCGGGCCACCGAGCCAGGAGCTCGTCGCCGACTCGGGCCACGGCGAGGACATCGCGATGGTGGACGATGGCCCAGTTGGGGATGAAGAGGGCGAAGGCCCGGGCCGGGTCGTCGTCGATGGCGATGCAGCGGCGGGCGGTGGCCCGCAGATCGGGTGTCAGGTCGAAGGCGTTGTCCATCACCTCCTCGGTCCAGGCCCCCTGCAGACCGCTGAGGGTGATGGTGTTGGCCGACGCCACCAGATGGTCGATCAGCCGCTGTTCGAGCGCCGTGAACCCGCCGGTCTCGGTCAGCCAGTGCAGGGCCAGCTGGCGGACCGGCACCAGGAGCCGGTGACGCCGTCGCCCGGCACCGACCACGACCACGACCAGCGAATGGGCGACCAGGCGGTCGAGCTGGTCCGCCAGGTCGAGTCGGGAGGTGTCGTCGGCGCCGAGCACGGCCACCACGTCGTCGAGTCCGAACCGTCCGGGGAACACCGCCAGCCCCCGGAACAGGGCCTGCAACTCGGGCTCCAACAGCTCGTAGGACCAGGCGATGGCCTCGTCCATACCGGCGTGGCGACCCCCGGTGGGGCGGCTCTGCTGGAGCAGACGACCGCTGGAGGCAAGGCCCTCCTCCACCTCCGCCGGGCTGAGGGCGCGGAGCCGGGTGGCGGCCAGTTCGAGGGCGAGGGGGAGCCCGTCGAGACGACGGCAGAGGCGGTCGAGGGCGTCGTCGTCGGCCCCGAGCCGGGCCCCGGCCGACGTCGCCCGCTCCCGGAGCAGCGCGACGGCGTCGGCGGTGGCGAGCGGCTCGACCACCACCACCTGCTCGCCGGGCACGGCGAGGGGGAGGCGGCTGGTGGCGAGGAGGCGGAGCTCCGGTCCCGCTGTCAGCAGCCGCTCGACCACGACGGCGGCGGCGTCGATCACGTGCTCGCAGTTGTCGACCACGAGCAGGGCGGTGGCGGTGGCGGCCCAGTCGAGGACGGCGTCCATCGTCGGCCACGCCAGCGCAGCGAGGAAGCGCTCCTCGACCGCCGCCGGTGGGCTGGCAGCCGGCAGGGCCGCCAGCTCGACCACGACGATCCCGTCGAGGGCGTCGGAGCGCAGACCCTCCGCCACCTCCAGGGCCAATCGGGTCTTCCCGATCCCGCCGGCCCCGGTCAGGGTGACCAGGGGTCCGGCCCGGACCTGGCTCTCGATCGAGGCGGATTCCCGCGCCCGGCCGATGAACGAGGTCCGGGGCAGCACCCCATGATCGTCGCGTATCGCAGCGACGACGTCCCGCGCATCACGGACGGACGGCGTAGATGCGGAAGAAGCCGCCGTCGACGTCGACCACCTCGACGGTGGCGAAGCCGGCCTCCCGGCACAGCGACTCGATGGTCGAGGCCCGCACCACGGTGCCCAGCTCGGCCGACTTCGGCTCGGTCCGACAGGCGGGGAGGCAGTGACTGATGCTCCAGCCGTACATCATCCGCTCCAGCTCGTCGCCCGGGGCGTGGAACTCGTCGGCCACCAACTCGTCGGCGATCACCAGGACGCCGTCGTCGGCCAACGCCTTGCGGGCGGCGACGAGGGCCTCCACCGGGTGGGCCATGTCGTGGAGGCACTCGAGCATGGTGATGACGTTGAACGGGCCGAGCTCGGGCAGCCCCGAGCCGTCGATGCCGGCGAACCGGGCCGTGCTGCCTGCGGCCTGGGCTACCGCTCGGGCGTCGGCCACCGAGGCGGCATCGACGTCGACGCCGATCACGTCGGCCTGGGGCCAGCGGCCGGCGATGGCGACGGTCGAGTAGCCCTGGCCGCAGCCGACGTCGGCGATCGAGCCGCCGCCGTCGAGGGTGTCGGCCACACCGACGACCGCAGGCAGCCAGGCGTCGACCAGGTCGTTCTCAAAAGCCGGGCGGTTGATGCCGCCCTGACCGTTGCGGAAGTCGGCACCGTAGTGCTCGTAGGGCACGCCGGCCCCGGTGCGGTAGGCCTCGACCACTTCGTCGAGGGTGTTGGCCACGCCGACCACCATCTGGGCCAGGGGGGCCACGTGGCCGCCGTCGGTGGGGTCGGCCAGGAAGCCGTGGTGACCCTCGGGTAGGTCGAAGCGTCGCTCCTGGGCCGAGGCCGAGGCGTCCTCCACCGTGAGGTAGCCGGCGACCGCCTGCTGCTCCAGCCACTCGCGGGCGTAGCGCTCGTCGATGCCTGCCCGCCGGGCCAGCTCGGGCGAGGTGGCCGGGCCGTCGGCCGCCAGGTTCTGGTAGAGACCGAGACGGATGCCGAGGTACACGCCGAACAGCTCGAGCGTGCCGATGGCCGAGGTGACGATGCGGTCGTCGAGACCGGACGGCTCGGGGGCGGCGTCGGCGTCGGCGTCGGAAGAGGCGGGTGCGGGGTGATGGGTGCTGCACATGAGATGGTCCTTTCGTTACTCACCCCTGAGGCGCGAGGACCGGCCTCGCAATGCGAGGCGGCGTCGCTGCCTCAGCGTTTCATGGGCTGACTACGGTCCTGGGTGGTGGTGATCCTGGCCATGGTTGCGGCAGCGGTGTGGGGGGTGCTGCAGCTGCACGTGCTGGCCACGCCAACCCGGATCATGCGAAGGAGCGGCTGGAAGGCCGAGGCATTCGCTGGTTCGAACACCTGGAGTAGTCATGTCTGTCGCAACGTCCATCGATCTCGTCTTCAGTCTCCGTGGTGACTCTGCGGCCTTCGTGGTCGAGCTTGTCGTGGCCCTTGGTCGAGAGGGTTGGAGCCCCGGGGACGACCCGCTCCATTTGGCTGTCGGGGATATCGATGATTTCGACTGGATCAATCGCCCGCTGAGTCAGCGAGAGCTGTTGGATCTTTTGCGGCAGAAGGAACTCGCCGCTGAGCGGTCGGGCGTGGAGCTGTTGCAAGCCTCGGGTGAGGGGGTGCAGCTGTTGCACCTCGGCGACGGGGTCGTCTCCCTCTCGCCATCGGTCAATCGCAGACGGCTGTCGACGGAGTCACGTGCCACGGATCTCAGTTGGTATCTAGCTCGTCTTCTCCCGGCAGCGTCTGCCGTGACGACGGGCAGCCTCGAGTCGTACCGGGTGGAGGAGACGGCGTAAGCGTTGGCCGGACTCCTGCGCGTCAGGCGGAGGCCGGCCTGCCGGACCAAACCGAGCTCACCACCAACCGGGACAACGCCCGAGCTGTGGCGGCGCGGTCGATTGGCGGAGTTGTCCCTCACCTGGGTCTGATCGGCCCGTCGGCGACCCACCCCAGGGAGAACACCCCGGGGACAGGGCCCCGGCCGCTCCGCTAGCTTGGCCCGACGTGGGGGAGGGGCAAGCATGAGCGGGGACCGGGATCTCCAGATCGATGGGCTGAGCGAGTTCCGACGGGTCGGCTCCGGCGGCTTCGCCGACGTCTACGAGGCCCGCGACGAGTTCGGCCGCCAGGTGGCGGTGAAGGTGCTCACCGCCGTTGACGACGACGCTCTCCGCCGCTTCGACCGGGAGCGGGCGGCGATGGGCCAGGTGGCCGGCCATCCCAACATCGTCGTCCCCTTCACATCGGGCTACACCCGATCGGGGTCCAACCCGTTCGTCGTCATGGAGTACGTGGCCGGGGGATCCCTCCAGGATCTGCTCGATCGGGTCGGCGCGGTGCCGGTGGCCGACGCCGCCGCCCTCATCCTGCCCATCGCCGACGCCCTGGCCTTCAGCCACGGGGCCGGGATCATCCACAAGGACATCAAGCCCGGCAACATCCTCCTCACCGACAGCGGCGTCCCCAAGCTGGCCGACTTCGGGATCGCCGCCATCCGCGACGCCACCCAGACCAGCTCGGTCGCCTACTCGCTCGACTTCACCCCGCCCGAGACCTTCCACGCGGCCGCCGGTGACGGTGGCGATCCCCGCGATGCCCGCTCCGACCTCTACTCCCTCGCCGGCACCCTCTACGCCCTGGTGATGGGGCGGGGGCCGTTCCACAGCGACACCAACGCCACCCCGGCCGGCTACATGGCCCGCATCCTCACCGGGCCGATACCGGCCACCGGCGACGTCCCCTTCGACACCTTCGTGACCCGGGCCATGGCCAAGGAGCCCGCCGACCGGTTCGCCGACGCCCAGGCCTTCCGCACCGCCCTCGCCCCGCTCGCCGGGGCGACGACGGCATCCTCGGGGGTCGACACCACGGTGGTGACACCCCCGGTCGCCCCACCGGCCCGTCCCCAGGCGGTGGCCTCCTCGGAGGCCCCGTCGGGCGGGTCGGTCACCATCCCCGTCGACGGGCCCGGTCCGGCCCCGATCGGGTCGACGAGGTCGGGGCCGCCACTGCTGGCGATCGGAGCCGTCGCCGCCGCCGTCGCCGTCGTGGCGGGGCTGTTGATCTGGCGGACGACCACCGACGGCGAGGAGACGACGGCCGCCGAGTCGGCCTCGGTCGCCGACGACGGAGCGGACGCCGCAACGACTGGAGACACCGACGAGGCCGAGGCCGTCTCCGATGCCGGCGAGGAGGAGGTGGCGCCCGAGGACGCCGGGCCCGAGGACGCCGGACCGGGCGAGGTCCAGCCGGCCGAGCTGTTCGACCGGGCCGGCGCCACCAGCCTGGCCGACCTGCCGGTACCCGAGGGAGAGCGCAGCATCGAGGTGGCGATCCTGCCCCACCCCCACATCGACAACATCGCCTCCTTGACCGAGTCCCTCTTCACGGCCGAGACCGGCATCGCCGTCAACTACGCCGTTGTCGACGAACTCACCCTGCGAGACGCCGCCCTCGGCCAGCTCCAGAACGGTCAGCAGTTCGACGTGGTCCAGGTCGGCATCTTCGAGACGCCCCAGCTCGGGGTGCGCGGCCTGCTCTACGACCTCGACGGGTTCGCCGCCGAGACCCCGGCCTACCAGCCGGAGGATCTGTTCCCCTCGGTGGTGAAGGGATTGTCCGACGACGGGGTGTGGTACGGGGCGCCGTTCTACGCCGAGTCATCGTTCCTCATGTACCGGTCCGACGTGCTGGCCGAGGCCGGGCTCACCATGCCGGACAACCCGACCTGGACCGAGGTGGCCGACATCGCCCGGGCCCTCGACACCGAGGAGATGGCCGGCATCTGCCTTCGGGGTCGGGCCGGTTGGAGCGACCTCGGCGCCTCGTTCGGCACGGTGCTGAACACCTTCGGCGGTACCTGGTGGGAGGCCAACGCCGACGGGTCGATCGGCGAGGCCAGGGTCGACGATCCGGCGTTCCGGGAGGCGCTCCAGTTCTACGTCGATCTGGCCGCCGACGCCGGGCAGGACGACGTGGCCAACGCAAGCTTCAACGAGTGCTTCACCCTCTATCAGAACGGCGAGGTGGCCATGTGGTACGACACCACGGTGGCGGCCTCGTTGCTGGAGGCGGCCGAGAGTCCGGTCCGCGGCCTCAACGGCTACGCCCAGGCTCCGGTGGAGGAGAACGAGGCCTCGGGGTGGCTGTGGGCCTGGGCGCTGGCCATCCTGGAGGGATCCAACGACCCGGCGGCGGCCTGGGAGTACATCGCCTGGGCCACCGGCCCCGAGTACCTGCTGGAGGACGCCGCCGGCGCCCTCGGCGGCTGGAACCAGGTGCCGCCGGGGGTCCGCCAGTCGCTCTACACCGAGAGCGGCTACACCGCCATCGCCGCCGCCTACGCCGTTCCCACACTGGAGGCGATCCAGAACTCGCCGATCGACGCCCCCGGTCTGACGCCCCGCCCCGGCACCGCCGGGGTGCAGTACGTCGGCGTGTTCGAGTTTCAGGAGATGGCAACCCTGTGCACGGAACTGTTCAGCGCCGCCATCGCCGGCTCGGTGACCGTCGACGACGCCCTGGCCGACTGTCAGGCCGTGGCGGCACGATTCAGTTCCTGAGGTCGATGCCCGGCCGATCCGCCTCTTGCGTTCGAACAGGTGTTCGATAGTGTGGGGGGATGGGATGGCAGAACCCCCCGGTCCCGTGGCGCGACATCGAGCGGCGCCTGTCCGACTGGTCGAGCCCGAGTACACACCCCGACTCCGATGAGCAGGGCGACACCACCGATCGGCACGCCAAGCAGGTGCCCGACGCCGTGCCGTTCGGTCCGGCCGCCGACGGGGGCGACAGCCCGGCCTGGTCCTACAAGCGGCCGGCGTACGAAGCCCCGGCCCTGATCCGGGGCCGATCATCCACCCCCTACGCCGAGCTGCACTGTCACTCAAGCTTCAGCTTCCTCGACGGAGCCTCCCAGCCCCAGGATCTGGCCGAGCAGGGGGCCCGCCTCGGGCTCGAGGCGCTGGCCATCACCGACCACGACGGGTTCTACGGGGTGGTCCGCTTCGCCGAGGCGGCCCGGGAGGTGGGCCTGCGCACGGTGTTCGGGGCCGAGCTGACGGTGGACAAGCTCGACATCTCTCCCGGCCAGGCCGATCCCGACGGCACCCACCTGCTGGTGTTGGCCCGCAGCCCCGTCGGCTACGCCGCTCTGGCCAGGGTCATCTCCCACGCCCAGCTGGCGGGGGAGAAGGGGGCTCCCCGCCTCACCATGTCGAACCTCGACGAGTGGGTGTCCGACGCCGAGCTCGAGCACTGGCTCGTCCTCACCGGCTGCCGTAAGGGGGCGGTGCCCCGGGCCCTGGAGCGGGAGGGCCCGGCGGCGGCGGCCGCCGCCCTCGGTCGCCTCATCGACCGCTTCGGTCGTGACAACGTGGCCGTCGAGCTGTGGGACCACGGCGCCCCGCTCGACAGCGCCCGCAACGACGCCATGGCCTCCCTGGCGGTGGCCGCCGGGGTGGAGCCGGTGGCGACCAACAACGTCCACTACGCCACCCCGGCCGACCGCCGCCTGGCCTCGGCCATGGCCGCGGTGCGGGCCCGTCGTTCCCTGGACGAGATCCAGGGGTGGCTGCCGGCGATGAGCAGCATGCACCTGCGCTCGGGCGACGAGCAGGCCCGCCGCTTCGCCCGCTACCCGGGGGTGGTGGAGCGGGCCGCCGAGCTCGGTCTGGCCTGCGCCTTCGACCTGTCGCTGGTGGCCCCCGAGCTGCCGCCGTTCACCTGCCCTGACGGGTTGAGCGAGATGGGGTACCTGCGCCGCCTGGTCGAGGAGGGGGGCCTGCGCCGCTACGGGCCCCGCCACAGCATCGACGCCGAGGAGGCGTGGGAGCAGCTCGACCACGAGCTCGACCTGATCGAGAAGCTCGACTTCCCCGGCTACTTCCTGATCGTGTGGGACATCGTCCGCTTCTGCGGCGAGCAGGGAATCCTGTGCCAGGGGCGGGGCTCGGCCGCCAACTCCGCCGTCTGCTACGTGCTCGGCATCACGGCGGCCGATGCCGTGGGCCTCGGGCTGTTGTTCGAGCGGTTCCTGTCGCCCGAGCGGGAGGGCCCGCCCGACATCGATCTCGACATCGAGTCCGACCGGCGGGAGGAGGCCATCCAGTACGTCTACGACAAGCACGGTCGTCATCACGCCGCCCAGGTGGCCAACGTCATCTCCTACCGGGGTCGCTCGGCGGTGCGGGATGCGGCCAAGGCCCTCGGCTACGCCCCCGGCCAGCAGGACGCCTTCTCCAAGAACATGGACCGGTGGTCGGCGTTGCGGGCTAGAGCGGAGGAGGTTCGGCCGCAGGATGAACCTCGGGCGGGGGGTGCCATCCCCCCGCACATGGACGACCGGTGGTCGGCCCTGCGGGCCAAGGCCGAGGAGCGCTCGGAGGGGGCCGAGGGCACAGGCGGGCACGATCGTCACGGCCGGACGCAGCCCTTTGGTGGTCCTTGGCGGGAGGCGGTGTCCCAGATGCCGGAGGAGGTGCCCGACGCCGTGGTCGACCTGGCCCTGGAGTTCGAGCATCACCCCCGCCACCTCGGCATCCATTCGGGGGGCATGGTGATGTGCGACCGGCCCGTGATCGAGGTCTGTCCGGTGGAGTGGGCCCGCATGGAGGATCGCACCGTCCTCCAGTGGGACAAGGACGACTGCGCCGCCGCCGGCCTGGTCAAGTTCGACCTGCTGGGTCTGGGGATGTTGTCGGCTCTGCACTACACGATGCAGTTGGTGGCCACCCACCACGGCACCACCTACGAGTTGGCCGACTTCCAGCAGGAGGACCCCGTCTACGAGATGCTGTGCCATGCCGACTCGATCGGGGTGTTCCAGGTGGAGTCCCGGGCCCAGATGGCCACCCTGCCCCGGCTCAAGCCGCGCAACTTCTACGACCTGGTGGTGGAGGTGGCCCTGATCCGGCCCGGGCCGATCCAGGGCGGCTCGGTCCACCCCTACATCCGCCGCCGCAACGGCGACGAGCCCGTCACCTACCTCCACCCGCTGCTGGAGCCGGCCCTGTCGAAGACGCTCGGTATCCCGCTGTTCCAGGAGCAGCTCATGCAGATCGCCATCGATGTGGCCGGCTTCTCCGCCGGGGAGGCCGACGAGCTGCGTCAGGCCATCGGGGCCAAGCGGAGTCGGGAACGGATGGAGAAACTGCGGGCCCGGTTCTTCGACGGCATGGCGGCCAACGGGATCGGCGACGACATCGGCATCCAGATCTGGAACAAGTTGGCCGCCTTCGCCAACTACGGCTTTCCCGAGAGCCACTCGATCAGCTTCGCCTATCTGGTCTACGCCTCGTCGTGGCTCAAGCTCCACTACCCGGCCGCCTTCTGTGCCGCCCTGCTCCGGGCTCAGCCCATGGGCTTCTACTCGCCCCACTCGTTGATCCAGGACGCCCGCCGTCACGGAGTGCCGTCGCTGTCGCCCTGCATCAACACCTCGGGGGCCACCGCCGAGCTGGAGCGGGCCCCCGACGGTGAGCCGCTGCCCCCGATCACGGTGGCGGGCGAGGGCAACATCGAGCGGGAGCGGTACGACCACGGTTGGGCGGTGCGCCTCGGGCTCGACTCGGTACGCCACATCGGGGAGGACCTGGCGGTCGAGATCGCCGAGGGGCGGCCGTACGCCTCGATCGAGGACGTGGCCCGCCGCACCTCGATCGGCACCGAGGCCCTGGAGGCGCTGGCCACCGCCGGAGCCTTCGACTGCTTCGGCCCGGCCCGCCGGGAGGCCCTGTGGGAGGCGGGGGCCGTCGTGCACGGGGGCGACGACAAGCTGGAGGGCATCGTCACCGGTGTCCACGCTCCACAGCTCCCGGGGATGAGCGAGCAGGAGGAGGCCATGGCCGACATGTGGTCCACCGGGGTGGCCATCGACGGACACCCCACCCGGTTCCTGCGCGAGCAGTTGACCGAGCGGGGGGTGGTGACCGCCGCCGATCTGGCCGCTCGGCGGGAGGGCACCGAGCACGGCAGCAAGGTGCTCGTCGGCGGGGTGGTCACCCATCGCCAGCGACCGGCCACGGCATCGGGGGTGACGTTCATGAACCTCGAGGACGAGACGGGCCTGATCAACATCGTGGTTTCCGTCGGCTGTTGGCAGCGCTACCGGCGGGCGGCCCGGGGCGCGCCGGCCCTGCTGATCCGGGGGCGGGTGGAGCGGCAGGAGGCCGTGATCAACATCGTGGCCGAGAAGCTCGACCCTCTACCGGTGGGTCGGGTGCCCGCCAGTCGGGATTTCCGCTAGCTCCAGGGACCGTCGGGCGACCCAGGCACGGAACCCTCGACGTGTCCACGTAGGTCCGAATTCCCTGGCGAGACAGCCGCCCGATTCGAACCAACGTGGACACGACACGGGTTATCCCCCACGGGCGCGGGGCGCTGGGCGCTGGGCGCTGGGCGCTGGGCGCTGGGCGCTGGGC
>JBCCRO010000035.1:0-61131 GCA_039201605.1 Actinomycetota bacterium | reverse complement strand
ACTCCCCGAAACCGCCCCCGGCAACGCCAACCCTTCGGGTTCCAACGGTTACGGCACTCCCCGAAACCGCCCCCGGCAACGCCAACCCTTCGGGTTCCAGCGGTTACGGCACTCCCCGAAACCGCCCCCGGCAACGCCAACCCTTCGGGTTCCAGCGGTTTCGGCACTCCCCGAAACCGCCCGCCGGCGTGTCGGCCACCGTCGGGTGCGCCATCGTCACCGACGCGCCGGGGCCGCCGGCGGCGGACACCGGTCGGCCGGGCAGGCTCCGCCACCAGGAGACATACTTGGGGCCGAAGGCGGAGGGGACAGTCGTGGGGAATCGTTGGGCGCGCACGCGTGGGTCGACCGTTCGGTTCCGGTCGGGGCGATGCTCCCGATCGCAAACGGCGCTCGGCCAGGTTCTGGGCGCCGCCCTGCTGATCGTCGCTGTCGGCTGCGCCTCAGCCGACGACGGCCTGCGCCCTCAACTGCAATCGGTGGCGCAATCGCCGGACCCGGCCGAAGCGGAGGCCGAAGCCGAAGATGCACCCGGCCAGCACGACGAGCCCGATGAGGCCGACGAGCCCGATGAGGCCGACGGGGCCGACCCCGGTGAGGAGCCGTTCGGCCAGGAGCTGGCCGCGGTCGTACCCACCGAGGGTCTGGTCCTCGAACCGGGGGCCAGCAGCGACGGGCCCCTGATCGGGTACTGCCGCCACGGCGAGATCCCGGGCACTGGCGAGTTCGTCATGCAGCAGCGGTGGTACAGCGCAGCGACCGGCTTCCTGGCGGCGAAACGGGACGTTCGCTACGCCGGCGTGGACGTCGGGCCGCTCTGCGACGGCATCCCCGGTCGTATCGACGCCACGTTCACCCACTCGGTCGGCATCGGCAGGGACGGCAACGGCGTTCGCACGATCGTGGCCTGGGACTTCACCACGCCCACGGTCGACAGCCGCCTGCTGGTGGAACCGGCTCCGCCGCCCCAACCCGGAGACCACCAGACCCACCTGCTGGTGGCGTCCTACCTACCGGCCACGAACGAGATCGTGTGGCGGGAGTCGACCGGCGGCGTCTGCACCACCTACCGGAGCCCCATCCCTGCCACCGGGCCGGTCGAGCGGAGCACGGTCGACCAACTCGAGGTCGGTCGCGCAGGGTGGTGTGGCGAGGTCGGCTACGACCGTCACCATTTCACCGTCGCCGACGGGCGGCTGATGTTCTGCGCAACCGGTCTGGGATGCGAGGACACCAACGGTGCAACGGTCGTCCTCGACCCCCAGGGGGTGGAGTCACCGCAGTCCGACTTCTACGTGACCAGCCCGCTGCTGGCGGCGTCCGACGGGCAGTACTACTTCTCCGCCTACAACTGGCGGACCGACGAGAACCTGCCGTTCCGGTGGGCCGGCCCCGGCGAGGGAGACCCGACACCGCTGGTCGTCCTGCTCCCCAACGGTCGGGTCCGCTGGCGGCCCTTCGCCGAGTCGACGCTGGCCGATCTCACCAGAGAGCCGTCGATCGGCGGTGACACCACCCAGCGGGCCTACGAGCGGGAGACCCTGAAGATGCGGTTGATGGCGGAGGCGGAGCTCTCCGATGACGAAGCCGAGTGTCTGCTCGATCTCATGGAGCAGGAGTTCGGGAAGGCGCGCCTGGCCGGCCGACCGGATTTCGACGATGACGAGGTGGCCTTCATCACCGACGCCGTCGTCAACTGCGGCGGTGGCGCCTGACGACGACACCGCCGAGGCCCGAGCGACGTCAGCCGATGGTGGACGGATCGACCAGGAAGTTCTTGAGCTGGAGCTCGATCCGGCGGTTGGAGCTTCGGCCCTCCGCCGTCTCGTTCGACTGGATCGGGGCGTCCTCGCCGGCGGAGGCCACCACCAGCTGACCGGCCACGACCCCTTGCGACACCAGGTAGTCGACGACGGCCTGGGCCCGCTCGGACGCCAGCTCGGCGTTGAGCTGCTCATCGCCGACGTCGTCGGTATGACCGATCACCACCACGAACAGCGTCTGCCGGCTATTCAGCAGGTTGGCCACCAGGTTGAGGGTTGGCAGCGACCCCGGATCGATCGTCGACGCCCCCAGGGAGAACGTCGCCGCCTGCTCGATGACCACCAGCCCCGACTCGGAGTCGGCGATGGCGTCGGGGTGCCAGGTCAGCTGGTTGTCGATCGACGCCGGATCGGTGCCCAGGTTGGCGGCCAACACGTTGACCATCTGGGTCGCCGTTGCCCAGGTCGGCGCCGAGCCGATCACCCGGGCCGAGCCGTCGGGGGCGATCAACACCCGCCGACCCTCGGGCGGGCCCTCGGGCACCGGGCCTCGACCGCCCGGCCAGTCATCGACGTCTTCCACCGGCGCTTCGACCGAGGTGTCGGGGGACGCCACCTCCTCCTCGGCGACCGTGGTGACCGACGGGTCCGAGGAGCCCGTCACCGAGGTGGTGGAGCCGTCGTCGACCGCCACCTCCTCGCCGTCTCCGTCGGAGGCGAACGGGGGCAGATCGAACTTGCTGAGGTTGGCCACCACCAGGCCCACGTTGGCCACCACCAGCACGGCGGCGAGGGGTAGCCGCCATCGGGCGAACCCCTGAGGCGGACGGGGGGCGGACGGCGGTCGGGTCGGCGAGTTCATAACAGGAAGAGCGCAATCAGCAGGACGACGGCCAGAACAGCGAGGATGCCGAGCACGACATCGAAGACGGTGACACCCCGGGGCGGCTCCTCGGCGTGGGCGAAGGCCTCGATCCCGGCGAACTCGTCGGGGGCAGGCGCCCGACCGGGGACCGGATCCGGGCCCCGACCGTGATCCACCGGGTGGACGTCCTCCGGCACCCGACGCAACTGGTAGGTGTTCTTCGAGGTGGGAATCGATCCCTGTCGGGCCCAGGCGGGACTGTCGTCCTCCGCCTCGACATAGGCGGCCTGACGATCGGCCGGCGGTGCGTCGTGATGGCTTTGCGCCAGCTCACCGGTGACCGCCCGCTGCTTCGTCCGGGAGGGCGGCGGCGTCGTGGCCGCCGAAGCGGCGCTCGAAATCGCCCGACCGTCGAGCAGGTTGGTGTGCTCTCGGGACAGCAGGCCGCGGGCCACGCCGATGGCGGGGGCGAGGGCCGGCGCCGTCACCCCGCGGTTGCGGCACAGGCTCTCCTCGATGGCGATGCCGTGCAAGGCGATCGGGCGGGCGGCCAGTTCACCCCCCGCACCGATCTGTCGCAGGGCGTCGTCGAAGGGGCCGTCGGCCGCCTCGAACGCCTCCAGCACCTGATCCTCCAGGATTCGAGCCGTCCAGGCGATCCCCGAACCGAGGCTGACGGCGGCCGAGGACACCCGGCCCATCGTGCGGGCGGCCGCCACCGGGGCCAGCTCGACCCGGTCAAGCCGGAGCCCGGACTGATCGAACACCCGCTGGACGAAGTCGAGGCAGCGGGCGGGGGCGTAGGAGATGCCGACGTCGCCCACCTGGACCAGGGGCTGCGAGAGCTCCTCGCTCAGCGACTCCAACCACCCCTGGAGGGCGGGGCCGCTCCCGACGCCGCAGTTGCTGAAGCCGATGGTGGCCCCGGCCAGCAGGCCGGAACCGTCGGGCAGGCCGAGTCGATCGAGCGCCGCCACCACGGCGGCCCTGGTCGACACCTCCTGCTCGATCGGGTCGCGCGGGCCCCCGGCCTTGGCTATCGGGCGCTCGACGACGTCGAGCACCTCGGAACCCTTGGGGTCGACCAGGGAGAGGCGCACCTTGTTGCGCCCCAGCTCGACGCCAAGCAGGCCGGCGCTCAGGCCGTCGGATAGTCCTCTATTGGTCATGGGGACACCAACCTGCCACGCCGCCGGCCACTCCCCCGGATCGCGCGTCGATGGTCGACGACACGGTCAGCACGGTGAGTGGCAGCGTCTATCGACAGTAGTCCCCGCCAGACGGCTGTCACGAGCGTGACCTTAGCCGTGAAACGCAGGCAACGATGGACAACCGTCGCGAAACTTCCGATTTCCGCTGTCTACAGCGGTTTTTCGGTCTTCAGGGCGTGGTGACCGGGGACTCCTCAGGAGAAGTCCGGCTCCTCCCAGAACGGGAACACGTCGGGGGTGTCGTCAGCCGCCGACAACGACCATTCCGGATCCCGCTTCTCCAGGAAACTGACCACGCCCTCCTTGGCATCGGCCATGGCCCCCAACCCCTGAATGGCCCGCGAATCGGCCCGGTGGGCGTCCATCGGGTGGTCGAAGGTGAGACCCCGCCACAGCAGCTGGCGGGTCACGGCGATCGACACCGGTGCGGTGTGGACGGCGATCTCGGTGGCGAGCTCCCGGGCCCGATCGAGCAGCCGGTCATCATCGACCAGCTCCACCAGGCCCCCATCCGCGGCCTCGGCCGCTGGGAACACCCGACCCGAGTAGCACCATCGGGCCGCCTGGCTGATCCCGACCAGCCGAGGTAGGAACCACGACGAGCAGGCCTCGGGCACGATGCCCCGGCGGGCGAAGACGAAGCCGATCTTGGCCGATCGGGCGGCCAGGCGGACGTCCATGGGCAGGGTCATGGTGATGCCGACACCGACGGCGGGCCCGTTGATGGCGGCGATGATCGGCTTGGTCAGCTGGAAGATGCGCAGGCTGACCCGGCCTCCCCCGTCGCGGTTGACCACGTCGGGGTCGCGCCCTCGGGCCCCGGCGTCGAACGTGTCGCCGCCGCCGGCCAGGTCGGCACCGGCGCAGAAGCCGCGGCCGGCGCCGGTCACGATCACGGCCCGCACGGCGTCGTCGGCATCGATCCGGTCGAAGGCATCCAACATCTCGCCCAACATCTTGTTGTTGAAGGCGTTGAGGTTGTCGGGCCGGTTGAGGGTGATGGTGGCCACGCCGTCGGCCACGTCGTAGAGGATCGTCTCGTAGCTCATCGCTGGCCACGTTCGCCCATCGCCGCCGTCCGACACAAGTTCACACCGGCACAGATCGGTCGGCCGCCGGCTCGACCACGACCGAGACCGCTCAGCGGGAGGCCATGAGGGCGTCGAGCCCGTCGAGACGGGCGGCGCCGTCGACCCGCCAGCCCTGGTCGTAGCCGAAGTGGTCCCAGGCACTCTCGGTGCGGGAGCCGTCGAGCAGCAGGTCGATCGCCGTGCCCTCGACCTGGGCCGGGTGGGCGTGACCGCAGGCGTTGGCCAGCTGGAGCAGCCCGTGGCGGACGCCGATCAGGTAGTTGGCGGTCCGGAGCGACTTGTCGGTCGGGTCGAGACCGCGCACGAACCACTTCTGCTGGGTGGCCACCCCGGTCGGACAGTGGCCGGTGTGGCACTTCTGGGCCTGGATGCAGCCGACGGCCAGCATCGCCTCCCGACCGACGTAGATCATGTCCACCCCCAGCGACATCGCCAGGAGGGCCTCACCGGGGAAGCCGAGTTTGCCGGCGCCCGCCCACACCACCTTCTCGTGCATGTGCCGCTCGGCAAAGGTCCGGTACACCTCGGCGAAGGCCAGCCGGAAGGGCAGGGCGACGTTGTCGGCGAACACCAGCGGCGCAGCGCCCGTCCCGCCCTCGCCGCCGTCGATGGCGATGAAGTCGGGCCCGGTGCCGGTCTCGGCCATGGCGTCGGCCAGTTCCGACCAGAACCGGCGCTGCCCGACGGCCGACTTGATCCCGACCGGCACGCCGGTGGCGTCGGCCACCCGCTCGATGAAGGCCAGCATCGCCTCCATCGAGTCGAACTCGGCATGGCGGGCCGGGCTGGCCACCGTGACCCCCTGAGGCACACCTCGGGCGGCGGCGATCTCCGCCGTCACCTTGGCCGCCGGCAGCACGCCGCCGAGGCCGGGCTTGGCTCCCTGGCTGAGCTTGATCTCGATCGCCCTGACCGGCGACGTCGCCACCTGCTCGACCAGCCGGTCGAGATCGAGGCGCCCCTCGGGGCTTCGGGCGCCGAAGTAGCCGGTGCCGAGCTGGAAGATCAGGTCTCCGCCGTGGCGATGGTGATCGCTGATGCCGCCCTCGCCGGTGTTGTGGAGGCTGCCCGAGAGCGCCGCCCCCTTGTTGAGGGCCTCGATGGCTGCGCCCGACAGGGAGCCGAAACTCATGGCCGATATCGCCACCACCGACTGCGGCCGGAAGGCGGCGGTCCGGCCCCGCCACTCCCCCATCACCTTGGCCACCGGCAAGGGGTGGGTCTCGTCGTCGTTCACCGCCATGTGGGGGAAGGGGGCGTGGCGGATCAGCAGGTACTGGGGCAGGTCCATCTTGTTGTCGGTCCCGAACCCGAAGTACTGGTTCTCCTTCTTGGCCGTGGCGTAGACCCACCGTCGCTGATCGCGGCTGAAGGGGCGTTCCTGATCGTTGTCGGTGACGATGTACTGGCGCAGCTCGGGACCGATCCGTTCCAGGATGTACCGGAGCCGGCCGATCACCGGATAGTTGCGGCGGATGGCCTGCTTGGTCTGGAAGAGGTCGATGATCGCCAGCCAGACGATCACGACGACGACCAGCGCGAGCAGGATGAGCCACAACATGGGCGTCAGATTAAACCGCGCGCTCCTCCAGAGGGCGAACGGCCGACGGTCGCCGGGGGGCCGGCGGGATCAGGCGTCGAGGTAGCGGGTGACGGCCAGTGCGGCGCCGGCGGCACCCAGAAGCGCCCCGACGATGAACAGCGTGACCGAAATTCCGATCAGCTGGGAGAAGTCGAGGGCGAAACTCTCGAACAGCCGGAGGTTCTGGCCCTCGACCGAACGGGAGATCACCCGGCTCAGGCCGAAGATGGCGAGCGTGGCGAACAGAGCCCCGATGAGCCCTTGTAACAAGCCCTCCATCATGAACGGCACCCGGATGAACCACTTGGTCGCACCGACGAGGCGCATCACCTCGATCTCCCGCCGTCGGGCGAACAGACCGGTGCGGATCGTGTTGTAGGCCAGCAGGGCCGAGGCCGCGGCCGAGCCGATGGCGGCGATCAGCATGATGAACGACGCCCGGTTCGTCAGCTCGTTCAGCTGCTGGATGTACTCCTCGGCGTAGTCGACCCCGCTCACCCCCGGGAGCGCCTGGATCTCATCGCCGAGCGCTCTGATCAGCGTCAGGTCGGCGATCTCGGGCACCACCCGGAACGATGTCGGCAGCTGCTCGGGCTCGACGAGATCGAGCACCTCGGGCTGATCGGCGTAGAACTCCTGGAACTCCTGGAAGGTGTTCTCCTGGTTGACGTAGCTGACCCGCTTCACCGTCAACGAGGTGTCGAGGAAGTTGCGGACGGTCTCCACGTTGTCCGGTTCGGCGTCGGGGCTCATCCACACGATGAACTCGACGTCGTTCTTGAACCGGGTGTTGAAGCCCTCCACCCCCTCGCGCACGAGGAGGGCGGCGCCCAGGAGGGACAGCGATACCGCCACCGTCAGCACGGTGGCCACGGTGAGGGTCGGGTTGCGGACGAGATTGTTGGCCGTTTCCTTGGCCAGGTAATCGACTCGAATGGCCACGAGGGCTCCTTACTCGTAGACGCCGCGAGCTTCGTCGCGGACGATCTCACCCTCCGACATCTCGATGACCCGCCGACGCATGGTGTCGACGATGCCCCGATCATGGCTGGCCATGACCACGGTCGTGCCCGTCTTGTTGATGCGGTCGAGCAGCCGCATGATCCCGATCGAGGTCTGAGGGTCGAGGTTGCCGGTGGGCTCGTCGGCCAACAGGATCAGGGGCCGGTTGACGAAGGCCCGGGCGATCGACACCCGCTGCTGCTCACCACCCGACAGCTGGTTCGGATACTTGATCATCTTGTCGCCCAGCCCCACCAGCTCGCAGATGGCGGGCACCTGGGTCTTGATGACGCCGCGGGGTCGGCCGATCACCTCGAGGGCGAAGGCGACGTTCTCGGCCACGGTCTTGGTCGGCAGGAGCTTGAAGTCCTGGAAGATGGCGCCGATGTTGCGTCGAAGCATCGGCACGTTCCAGCTGTTCATCGTGCCGATGTCCTTGCCGGCCACGAAGATGCGCCCGGCGTCGGGCTCCTCCTGCTTGTTGAGCAGCCGGAGGAACGTGGACTTACCCGACCCCGAGGGGCCGACCAGGAACACAAACTCGCCCTTGCCGATGTCGACGTCGGCGTCGAGCAGGGCGGCGTCGGACTGGCCCGGGTAGACCTTGGTGACGTTCTCCAGCTTGATCATGAGACCTCATCTGCCGGTGCGGCGCAGGACGGCGCAGCGGCGAGCAACCTTGCAAACACTAGTGGCCGGGGGGACCGAGTCGGGGTTCACTCCGGAGCTGGTCATCCGTCCCGCTTCCGCGCCGACGCAGGGGAATGCCACTCGGGTAATTCTACCGGGCACAACAGCAAGGTTGTTGACACCCGAAGGATCTCTCGATCGACGCCGTCATCGACGGCCCCGGCCGCCGGGCGGATCAGGCCTCGGAGCCGGCGCGGCGCCATCGGAGCCACGCCTCCATGAAGGGACCGACGTCGCCGTTGAGCACCCCCTCGGGGTTGCCCGAGGTCTCGCCGCTGCGCTCGTCCTTGACCTGTTGGTAGGGCTGCAGCACGTAGGAGCGGATCTGACTGCCCCACTCGACCTTCTTCGACTCGCCGGCCTCGTCGGCCAGCATCTCCTCGCGCTTCTGACGCTCCAGCTCGACGAGCTTGATGGCCAGCATCTGCATGCAGCGTTCCTTGTTCTGGTGCTGGCTGCGCTCGTTCTGACAGGAGACGACGAGGCCGGTCGGCAGGTGGGTGATCCGCACCGCCGAGTCGGTGGTGTTGACGTGCTGACCGCCGGCGCCCGAGGAGCGGTACACGTCGACCCGGAGGTCCTTCTCGTCGATGTCGACCTGATCGGTTGCGTCCTCGATGAAGGGCCACACGCTGAAGGAGGCGAACGCCGTGTGGCGTCTGGCCTGGGAGTCGAACGGGGAGATCCGGACCAGACGATGCACGCCTCGCTCGGCCTGGAGCAGGCCGTAGGCGTAGCGGCCCCTGATCACGAACTCGGCCGAGGTGATCCCCGCCTCCTGGCCCTGCTGGCTGTCGCTCACCTCGATGTCGAAGCCGCGTGCCTGGGCCCACTTGCGGTACATGAAGAACAGCATCTCGGCCCAGTCCTGGGAGTCGGTGCCGCCGGCGCCGGAGTGGATCTCGCACACCGCGTCGCCCTCGTCGTACTGCCCGGTGAACAGGGCCCGGAGCTCGAGCTCGGCGAACTCCTGACGGAGCGAGTCGATGAGCTCGACCGCCTCATCCTCCAACGAGTCGTCGCCCTCGTCGCGGGCGAGCTCGAAGAGGGTCTCGGCGTCCTCGATGCCGGTCTCCAGCTTGCCGAACAGCCCGAGGTCGTCCCGCACGGCGGTGAACTCGGTCTGCACGGCGCGGGCCCGTTCGGCGTCGTCCCACAGGTCGGGCCGCCCCATCTCGGTCTCCAGCTGCGGCAGGCGCGACCGGATCTCGTCGATGCGGAGGTACTCGCGGGCTTCGTCGAGTTCGACGCGCAACCCTTTCAGATCATCGGTCAGATCGGCCATGACGCGGACCTCAGCCGTGACACTGCTTGAACTTCTTCCCGCTGCCACAGGGGCAGGGGGCGTTCCGCGGTGTCTTGTCCCACTCGTCCTTGACCACCGGCTGCTTGGCCTTGGGCTTGGCCTCGGCCTTCTCCGGTGGGGCGTCGGGATCGTCCTTGGAGGTTGTGAGATCCTCCTCGCGCACGACGGGGGCCGCCAGCTTCGACCGGTCGGCGGCGGGAGCCTTCGCCGCCTCGCCGGCGGGAGCCGCCTCGGCCTCGGCCGAGGCGCCGTCGGTCTTGGCCTGGGTCGTCACCTCGACGTGCATGACGTACTTGACGTAGTCGACCGAGAGGGCGGTCATCATGGCGCTGAACAGATCGAAGCCCTCGCGCTGCCACTCGGTCAGCGGGTCACGCTGACCCATGGCCCGCAGGTTGATGCCCTCGCGCAGGGCGTCCATCTCGGTGAGGTGGTCACGCCAGCGCTGATCGGTGAGCTGCAGCATGATCTGCCGCTCGATCTCCCGCATCACCTTCGGGGTGATCTCCTCCTCGCGCTTCTCGTAGTGGGCGATGCCCTCGGCGGTGAGGAGCTCCTCGATCTCGGCGGTGGATCCGGCTCGGCTCAGACGCTCGACCGTCAACTCGCTCGGCCAGAACGACTTCAGCTCGGTGATCAGGCCCTCGAGATCCCAGGTGTCGTCCAACTCGTCGAGGCAGTAGGTGCCGACCAGGGCCTCCGACGCCTCGGCGATGGCCTCGAGCGTGTCCTCCCGCAGATCGCCGTCCTCCAGGATCTGCTGACGACGGCGGTAGACGACCATGCGCTGCTGGTTGAACACCTCGTCGTACTTCAGGACGTTCTTGCGGATCTCGGCGTTGCGCTGCTCGACCGTGGTCTGGGCCCGTTCGACCGACTTGGTCACCATGTTGGACTCGATCGGGACGTCCTCGGGGAGGGCCCGGTCCATCACCGCCTTCATGGCGCCGGTGGCGAAGATCCGCATCAGGTCGTCTTCCAGCGACAGGTAGAACCGGCTCTCCCCCGGGTCGCCCTGACGGCCGGCACGACCGCGGAGCTGGTTGTCGATCCGGCGGCTCTCGTGCCGCTCGGTGGCGAGTACGTAGAGACCGCCGGCGTCGCGGACCTCCTCGCCGCCCTCGTCGCAGATCGGCGTCCAGTAGTCCAGGCGCTTCTGGTAGTAGGCCTCGCCCTCGTCGGTCTCGAGTTCGAGGCCCTCGGCCTTGGTGTCGCGCTCGGCCAGCTTCTCGGCGTTGCCGCCGAGGATGATGTCGACGCCGCGACCGGCCATGTTGGTGGCCACGGTGACCGAGCCGGCGGTGCCGGCCTGGGCCACGATGTCGGCCTCCCGGAAGTGGGCCTTGGCGTTGAGCACCTCGTGCTGCACACCCTGCCTCGTCAGGAGGGTCGACAGCTTCTCCGACTTCTCCACCGAGGCGGTACCGACGAGCACGGGCTGACCGGCGGCCACCCGCTCCTGCAGATCGTCGACCACGGCGGCGAACTTGGCCTCCTCGGACTTGTAGACCAGGTCCGGCTCGTCGCGACGGATGACCGGCTTGTTGGTGGGGATCTGCACCACCTGGAGCCCGTAGGTGGTCTCCAGCTCGGCGGCGTCGCTGAGGGCGGTACCCGTCATGCCGGAGAGCTTGTCGTAGAGGCGGAAGTAGTTCTGCAGCGTGACGGTGGCCATCGTCTGCTGCTCTTCCTTGATCTGCACGCCTTCCTTGGCCTCGACCGCCTGGTGCAGGCCGTCGGACCAACGGCGACCGTCGAGGACACGACCGGTGAACTCGTCGACGATCTTCACCTCGCCGTCGGTGACCAGGTAGTCCTTGTCCCGCTGGAACAGCTCCTTGGCCCGCAGGGCGGCGTTGAGCTGGTGGATCAGGTCGCGCTGGACACCGTCGTAGAGGTTCTCCACCTCGAGGATGTCCTCCACCTTAGAGATGCCCTCGTCGGTGATGGCGACGATGCGCTTCTCCTCGTCGACGTCGTAGTGGTCGTCGCGCTTGAGCCGCTTGACCACGTCAGCGAACTGGTAGTACAGCTCGGCCGCACCGCGGACCTTGCCGCTGATGATGAGCGGCGTGCGGGCCTCGTCGATCAGGATCGAGTCGATCTCGTCGACGATGGCGAAGGCGTGGCCCCGCTGGGTCATGGCGTCGAGGGTGCGAGCCATGTTGTCGCGCAGATAGTCGAAGCCGAACTCGTTGTTGGTGCCGTAGGTGATGTCGGCGGCGTACTGCTCCCGCTTGTGGGCGGAGTTGACCTTGCCCGGCACGACCAGGCCGGTTGAGAGGCCGAGCCAGCGGTGGATCTCGCCCATCCACTCGGCGTCGCGGGAGGCCAGGTACTCGTTGACCGTGATCTGGTGGACGCCGCGCCCGGCCAGGGCGTTGAGGTAGACGGGGAGGGTGGAGACCAGCGTCTTGCCCTCGCCGGTGCGCATCTCGGCCACCGAACCCCAGTGCAGGGCGGCGCCGCCCATCAGCTGGACGTCGTAGTGGCGTTGGCCGATCACCCGCCAGGCGGCCTCGCGCACGACGGCGAACGACTCGGTGAGGAGGTCGTCGAGCGAGGCCCCGTTGTCGAGACGATCCCGGAACATGGCCGTGCGGCCCTGCAACTCGGCGTCGGTCAGCTTCTGGATCGAGGGTTCGAGCGCATTGATCGGCTCGACCAGAGCCTTCACCGCCTTCAGGCGCTTCCCGTCACCGGCCTTGAGGATCTTGTCGAGTAGCTTCATGGCCCCTTCAGTCTACGGCCCCACCACCGTTACAAGGCCCCGCTCCCGAGGCCCAGGCCACCTCGACCGCATCGGGGAGCCACGGCGGGGTCGACGACGGCCAGCACGGCGGCCCGGACCTCCCCCGCCCCGGCGGCCCGGAGGGCGCGGGCGGACGAGGCCAGCGAACCCCCGGTGGTGACGACGTCGTCGACCAGCAGCACCCGACCGAGCGGACGAGGCCCCGCCCCCACTCCCCGAACGGGCTCGATCGCCGGACCACCCAACCGCTCGGCCCGGCTCCGGGTGCGGCCACCGGCGGTGTCGACCCGCACCAGCAGCCGACGGCGGGGCACCCCGAGACGGTGGGCCAGCCGACCGGCCAGGACGGCCCCCTGGTCGTAGCCCCGACGACGGCGGCCCCGGCCCGACGCCGGCACCCAGGTGACGACGTCGACGGCCGGGATCCGGGAGGCGAGGGCCCGGGCGGCGACGGCGGCCAGGTCCGGGCGGTGGCCGTTCTTCAGCGCGAGGATCACCGCCCGACTGCACGGGTCGTAGGGCCACAGCGCCACCAGGCCGGACACGCCGGTGTGCTCGATCAGCGGGGCGAGCTGATCCGCGGTCGGGCGGTGCCGGACCAGGTGGCTTCGGCACCGGTCGCATACCGATCGGGCGGGGGCCCGACAGCCCGGACATCGACGACTGAGCAGCATCGAGGCCGACCGTAGCCACCGACGGTGACAGCCCCCGCCGCATCGGCCCGGTCGGGCGGTCTCGGCGCCGGGCGCGCACCGGCCGGGGCTAGGCCGACGCCGCCGAACCCCGGCCGGTGTAGGTACCTGTCGATGGCCCGCCCCGGTTGCGGTGGCGGTCGCCGTTCGCTCCGCTCACCAACCGGGTTCGGCGCGACGCCCCGAACCCCGGGCCTGAGCCGGGTGCGGCGTTCGCCCTAGTAGCGGTAGTGGTCGGGCTTGTAGGGCCCGTCGACGGGCACGCCGATGTAGTCGGCCTGCTCCTGGGAGAGCTTGGTCAGCCGGACCCCGAGGGCGTCGAGGTGGAGCCGGGCCACCTTCTCGTCGAGCACCTTGGGCAACGTCACCACCTGGAGGCCGTAGTCCTCGGCGTTGGCGTGCAGCTCGATCTGAGCCAGGACCTGGTTGGTGAACGACGCCGACATCACGAAGCTCGGATGACCGGTGGCGTTGCCCAGGTTCAGCAGACGGCCCTCGCTGAGGATGATGATGCTCTTCCCATCGGGGAATCGGAACTCGTCGACCTGCGGCTTGATATTGATGCGCTGGATGTCGCTCTGGCGGTAGAGGCCGGCCATGTCGATCTCGTTGTCGAAGTGACCGATGTTGCCGACGATGGCGCCCTGCTTCATGTGCGACATCATCTCGGCCGAGAGGATGTCCTTGTTGGCGGTGGAGGTGATGAAGATGTCGGCGGTGTCGAGCTCCCGCTCGATGGTGCTCACCTCGTAGCCGTCCATCGCCGCCTGCAGGGCGCAGATCGGGTCGATCTCGGTGATGATCACCCGGGCACCCTGCCCCCGCAGAGCCTCGGCGCAGCCCTTGCCGACGTCGCCGTAGCCGAACACGACGCAGGTCTTGCCGCCGATCATCACGTCGGTGCCCCGATTGAGGCCGTCGAGGAGGCTGTGGCGGGTGCCGTACTTGTTGTCGAACTTCGACTTGGTCACGGCGTCGTTGACGTTGATCGCCGGGAACTTCAGGGTCCCGTTGTCGCGCATCTCGTAGAGGCGGTGGACGCCGGTGGTGGTCTCCTCCGACACGCCGCGGATCTTCTCGGCCATCTCGGTGAACAGCGAGCCGTCCTCACCCTGCAGCTTCTTCAGCAGGTCGATGATGACGCCCCACTCCTCCGGGTCGTCCTCGGTGGCGTCGGGAACGCTGCCCGCGGCCTCGAACTCGGCGCCCTTGTGGACCAGCAGCGTCGCGTCGCCACCGTCGTCGAGAATGAGGTTGGGGCTGCCGTCGGCGTCGGGCCAGCGCACGACCTGCTCGGTGCACCACCAGTACTCCTCCAGCGTCTCGCCCTTCCAGGCGTAGACGGGGACACCCTCGGGCTTCTCCGTGGTGCCGGTGGGGCCGACGACGACGGCGGCGGCCGCTTCGTCCTGGGTGGAGAAGATGTTGCAGCTGCACCAGCGGACGTCGGCGCCGAGGGCGGTGAGGGTCTCGATCAGCACGGCGGTCTGGACCGTCATGTGCAGGCTGCCGGTGATGCGGGCGCCCTTGAGCGGCTGGGTGTCGTAGTACTCGGCCCGCAGCGCCATCAGGCCGGGCATCTCGTGCTCGGCCAGTTCGATCTGCTTGCGGCCCATACCGGCCAGGGCCAGATCGGCCACCTTGTAGTCGCCCTCGGCGACCGTGCGCGGGCGGTTCTCGGTCATGGTCATGTCAGCTCCTGGGGTTCGGCGTGAATGGCGGGGGCTGAGGCCCGCTGGCCCAGATCAGAGCAGCCCGACGATGACGGTCAGGGTACCGCCGCGACGGCGACGCTGGTGGATCCTCCCCGAGGGGCGGGGCCTAGTCGGCGTCGAAGGTGGGGGCGATCTCGTTGGTGGCGGCCAGGGCCACCAGCCGGTCGTGCTCGTCGTCCGAGACGGTCTCCGCCTCGTCGATCAGCATCACCGGGATGTCGCCGTCCACCCGGTAGCGGCGCTTGAGGCGGCTGTTGTAGAGGGCGCTCTCGTCCTCGAAGTAGAGCAGGGGGCCCTTGTCCTCGGGGCAGGCGAGAATGGCCAGGAGCTTCGGGTCGAGAGCCACGGGTGATCGTCCTCCAGGGTGGATCGGTCGGTTGGGTGCAGGGTACCGGCGAGGTGGGCTCAGGCCGAGAGCGACAGGTCGCCGACCGTCGCCCGCCACGCCACGGTGCCGGCGGGCGCCGTCAGTCGGTAGGGCCCGTCGGCGGCGTAGACGATGGCGGCCGCGCCGCGGCCGACGAGGAGCTCGGCCTCCCGGTCGGCGCCGTCGGCGGGGCGCAGGCGAGCCTCGCCGGCGGTTACCAGCACGATCTCGGGGCCGGTGGGCACCGCCTCGATCTCGGTCCCCGTCACCCGCTCCAGGGCGAATTCAGGCACCGGGGTGTCGAAGCGATGGACGCCGTCGACGGCGGTCTGCACCGGAGCCGTCATCGGGTTGGTGTCGACGACGGCCAGCAGCTCGTCGACGTCGATGTGTTTCACCGTCAGGCCGCCCCGGATCACGTTGTCGCTGTTGGCCATCAGCTCGACGCCGACGCCCCGCAGGTAGGCGTGCATGTTGCCTGCGGGCAGGAACATGGCCTGGCCCGGGGCCAGGGTGACGTGGTTGAGCAGCAGCGAGACCGGAATCCCGACGTCGCCGGGATGGAAGCGGTGGAGTTCGGCCAACGACTCCAACTCGTCACGGTGGGCGCCGACGTCGGCGCCGGCGCCGTCGGCGATCTCGGCCAGGGCGACGGCGGCGGCGTCGAGCAGCTCGTCGACCAGGGTGGCGGCGTCATCGGCCGACAACCCGAACAGCCAGGCCAGCGTGGCCGAAAGCCGCTCCCCCGCCGTCCCGCCGACGCTCAGAGCGGCGGCGAAGGACGAGAGCTGGGTGCCGCCACGGCGAGCGGCCAGCGCCCCGACCAAGGCGGTGGTGAGCTCCGGGTCGCGAAAGCCGCACTTGGCCTCGAAAGGGGTGAGGGCACAGATCAGCTCGGGTTTGTGATTGTCGTCCCGATACGTGCGATCGGGCTGACCGAGCGCCGGGCCGTGCTCCTCCTCGCGGGCGAAGCCGGCCTTGGCCTGGATCAGGCTCGGGTGGACCTGGATCGACAGGGGCTCGGCGGCGGCCAGGATCTTGAGCAGATACGGGAAGCGGCCGAAGCGGTCGGCGACGGCGGCGCCGAGGACGGCCGCCGGCTCGGCGGAGGTGGCGTCGGCCAACGACCGGCCGGTCGAGGCCAGGCGGCCGGGGGCGACCGGGTGGGCGCCCAGCCACAGCTCGGCCTCCGGCTCACCGGACGGGGTGCGGCCCTGGAGGTCGGCGATCGCCTGCGGATCGCCCCAGGCGTAGGGCTGGATCACACCATCGAGCAGGTCCACGGGTCGGCCTCCGGAAGAGCAGCGGGAGCGGGCCGGGTCAGCCTACTGTCCCGCCTCCATCGCCCCGGTCGTCCGCCACCGCCAGCGGGGCCAGCACCGCGGCCTGGGCCTCGGTGGCGTCGTAGAGCCCGGCCCCGGCCCAGCGACGGATCCGGAACAGGTCGGACACCACGGCGATCGAGTCGCGCACGATGCTGACCGACGAGCCGGCCCGGTTGGTGACCGACACCGGCACCTCGGTCAGCGAGAGGCGGTCCTGCTCGGCGATGAGGAAGATCTCGACGTCGAAGGCGAACCCGTCGACCCGGGTCCGCTCGAAGATGGTGCGGGCCACGTCGCCTCGGAAGCCCTTGAGCCCGCACTGGGTGTCGTGGAAGTTGCCGAGCAGCACGATGTGGGTGAGCAGGTTGATCACCCGGCCGCCGAGCTCGCGGATGCGCCGAGCCCTGACCAGGGTGTTGGTGTCGTCGTGGCGGCGGCTGCCGACGACGACGTCCCACCCATCCTCGACGTGATCGAGCACGGTCAGCACCAGATCGGGGGTGTAGGCCAGGTCGGCGTCGGTGAAGATCACGGCCCGACCCCGGGCCGCCAGCATCCCGGCCCGCACCGCGCCGCCCTTGCCCCGGTTCTCCGGGAGCTGTTCCACCCGGGCGCCGGCCTCGGTCGCCCGGTCGACCGTGTCATCGGTCGAGCCGTCGTCCACGACCAGGATCTCGTAGTGGTCGGACCCGATCTGCACCTCGATCGCCTCGGCGATCTGGCGGATCGTGGGCCCGATCAGCGAGCCCTCGCAGTAGGCGGGGATGACGACCGAGAGCCGCAGGTCGGCCTCCATCGGCGGTCGGGGCACCCGCTCGGCCAGCTCCCGTCGAACCCGGGCGAACAGGATCCGGCGGTAGGCGATCCAGCGGATCACCACGGCCGAGGCGATGGCGATCAGCTTGGCCACCAGCAGCGGCGCGCCGAGGGCGTCGAAGCCGAGGAGGACGATCAGGTCGACGCTGCCCGCCAGCAGGGCGGTGGCGGCGAACCACATCGGCCGGCGGACCCAGCGGGCCGCCGGGTCACCCCGGAAGGTGAGGGTGCGGTTGGCCAGATAGGCGACCGTGGCCGCCACGGTGAGGGCGACGACGTCGGCCCAGACCAGGCCGAGCGGCTCCCGGAGCACGGCGAGGACCGACAGGTCGACCGCCGTCGCCAGCAGGCCGACGAGGACGAACAGCCGGAGGCGGCGCCTCACCGCTCTTTGGGGCTCTTGGGTCCGACCTCGGTCGACAGCCGGGCGCGTACCTCGACGTCGGTGTCGTTGGGATCGACGATGTCGTGCTCCCCCGTCGAAGCGGGAGCCGCCTCCGCTTCGCCGTCCTCCAGTGCATCGAGCCGGGCCAACGACGGCGGGCGTTTGCCCGCCGGGGCCATCGGGTCGACGGGCGGTGACCCGTCGTCCGTCGCCGCCGTCGCCGCACTCCCCGCCGCGGTGCCCGGCATCGGGCCGCCGGCGCTCCAGGTGCCGTCGATGTCGTCGTCGAGCTCGGCCGGGTCGAGGTCGTGGGCCGCCGCCGGCGCCAGGGCCTCGGTGGCCGCCGTGACCGGCTCGAGCGCCGGCTCCTCGTGATCGCCGTTGGTCAGCGGGTCGGCGGTGACGACCGGTGCCGTCATCGATCGATCCTCGCCACGCGTCCGGTCCTCGGTCGTCGGGTCCGATCCCGGAGCGTCGGCGCCGGGGACCCCGGAGCGGGCGGAGCCGAGTAGCGGGGTGCCACCGCGACGATCGAGCCAGGTGAGCCCGACGAGACCGGCAACGCCGAGGAGGGTGGCCAACCAACCCAGCCAGTCGACCAGGGTGCGGCCGTAGGTGAGCTCGACGTCGTTGGCGGTTGGGACGACCACCATGAGGTTGGGGCCGGCCCGCCACGGGCCATCGGCCCCGTCGGCCTCCCAGTTGGGGAAGTACGAGGCCTTGACCAGCACCGGGCTGCCGACCTCGTCGACCGAGAACGAGATCGAGGACGTATCGCTGTCGATGTCGGTCACGGTGACGGGCTCGATGGCCCGGCCGTCGACCGGCAGGAGCGACACCGAGCGGGCCCAGTCGTCCGGGCCGTCCTCGGCCGGTAGCGACTGGTAGGCGGCCGGGTCGTTGTAGAAGGTGACGGCCTGGCCGAGCCAGCCCAGATCGAACCGGGATTCCTCGCCCGAGGCCTGCTCCTCGGTGCGGCCCGACACCACGGTGGGCTCGAAGGGCAGGGACTCGACCAGTTCGGAGCCGGCCACCTCGAAGATCACGAACGGCTGGGCCTCGGCCAGCTCGGTGAGATCCGGGTGCTCGCGGGCGGCGGCGATCGACTCGTCGCTGAGGGCCATGTAGTAGCGGACGCCGGTCGTCTGCAGCTGGCTGACGCCGCGGTCGATGTCGTAGCTGAGGTAGGGCAGATCCCGCTGGGCCCGCGACGGCTCCTGGGACAGCACGCTCTGATTCAGGAAGTGGAACGGGGTGGAGGACGACGACTCGAAGTACAGGCCCTCCATCGAGCCGATACAGCCGTCGGTCCAGTGGGGCAGCAACATCAGGGCCATCGGCGTGCCGTAGCGGTCGAGGCCGGCGCTGTACTCCCACATGGCCCGACCGCAGCCGTTCTCGGCGCCGACGGCGTCCATGGCCATGACCACGTCGTGGTACTCGCGGTAGGAGTTCTTCTCCTCGTAGCCGGAGTAGTTCCACGCCGTCCAGCTCGGCACGAAGCTCTTGGCGTGCGAGGTGAAGAACAGCCAGTCGTGGGTGCCGTCGTCACGATCGACGCCGCCGGGCAGGACCCGCAGCGGGATGCTGACCGCGATCAGGCCACCGAGGGCCACCATCAACGCCCCCGACATCATCACCGGCAGGTTCGGCCGTCGGAAGTCTTCGGAGATGGCCACCGCGGCGAACCGGATCACCATGGCGGCACCGACCGCCGCCACCAGATACACCGACAGGTAGAAGAACGGCAGCAGCCGGGCGTTCCACAGCGCGCTCTCCCCCAGGTGGTTGACCGCCATCGCCGACACCACACCGGTCATGCCGAACAGCAGACCGATCCGCTCCCGCTGGGCCACCGACAGCGCCAGGCCGATGGCGGCCACGGGGAGGGCCACCTTCATCGGCACGGTCAGGATGGCGGGGCTGACCTCGTTGAGCCGCTCCCAGCCCATGTCGTTGAAGTAGGGCTCGCGCAGCACGAACGGCAGCAGCCAGAAGGCCGACAGCAAGGCGGCGATCGGCCCGGTGAACAGCAGCCACACGAAGCGCGTCCGCACCTCGGGCTCGACCAGCAGGACGACGGCCAACACCAGCACGGCGGCACCGACGACGACGGCCTTGACCGAGGGGGTCACCGTCTCGGACAGGGCGACGGGCAACAGGGCGAGCGCGATGCCGACCGCAACGGGCCACAGGCGAGGGGTGGAGCGGCCGAGGGCGATCAGACAGGCGAAGGCCACGATGGCGAAGAAGACCGGGATCACGTGGGTCAGGGCGATGAAGCCGATGACGACGGCGGCGAGCAGGCGGCCCCGGTTGTCGTCCATGCCCCGGGCCACCAGGCCGATGGCGACGAGGGTGAGGCAGAGGCTGATCGAGAAGGCGAACTCCCCGGCGAGCGTGGACGCTACGTTGCCGCCGTAGATGGTGAAGTTCGTGTCGAAGAGGAAGAACAGCGACGCCACCGGCAGCAGCATCGGCACCGGCTCCGGGGCCCGGGCCAGGCGGCCCATGCTCCAGGCGGCCACCGGGAACGCCACCAGGCCGCTGACGCTGACCAGTTTGAAGGCGATGCCGTAGGGCAGAGGCACCAGGAGGACGGCGGCGAAGAGGCCGAGGGCGGGGAGAAGGTAGCGGTAGGCGCCGCCCAGCCGGTAGCCGACGAGCGAGGCGACGAGGATGGTGATCAGGGCGGCCGGGATACCGATCAGGACCGGCAGACCGGCGTTGACGGCGATGATGGCCAGGGCCGGGACCACCATGTAGAAGTGGTAGGCGGGGAAGCCGGCGTACCAGTCCGGGGTCCAGCCGGTGAGCTGTCCCGAGGGGAGCAGGTGGTCCCGCATGTAGGCGGGGCCCCACACGTGGGCGCCCATGTCGCCGCCCGAGGGGGTGGTGTCGGCGAAGAGCAGATCGGGCCGCAGCATCAGGAACACGAACAGGCTGCACACCAGCGCCACGCCCAGGCCGGTGACGGCGGCAGGGGTCCATCGGGGCTCCCGGCCGTCGCCGTCGCTCAGTGCGGCGTCGGCGTGCACCTCGTCACCGGCATCGACGACGTGACCGTTGCCGAGGCCGGAGGACAGCTCGTGCTGCCAGTCGACGATCCGATCCTCGACGTGCTCGTCGTCTCTCGCCCTCGACTCGGCCCCTGTCGGAGCATCGGTACGCGTTGTCACCGACCTCAGGCTATTGACTCCGCCCGGCTCAGCGGCGTCGCCCGGCGTGTTCGCTGACCTGTTCGAGGGCATGTTGCAGATCGATTCGCTGTCCGGCCAGCTGCCAGCGGCGCGTATCGCACTTCTGGCAGGACTCCATCACGAGGTCGCTCTGGTCGACGGTCATACGGATCGTCACCAGTTCCACGTCGCAACGCTCGCAGATCGAGGGCCCCTCGGACATCGTCTCGGAGCGCCCGGATTCCGGGGTCGACTTGCTCGTCATCGTCTTCACGCCTTCCTCCGGACCGTTTCGACCCGTTCCGCTCGACGGGCCCCGCTCGTGGCCGGGTCGCTTCCTATCGGCCTCTCGGGGCCGAAGGTGAGCGGGGTGCGGGACCGGGAAGGCGGTGACGAGGCTCAGATGACGCCGGCGCGGATCAGCACCACGGTGGTGAGGTTGAAGGCGGCGTGCAGGGCCCAGGCGATGCCCAGGCTCCCGGTGCGGAGGGTGATCACCGAGGCCACCACCCCGAAGAGGAACAGGCCGGGGAGGACGATCGGCTCCACGTGGACCAGGGCGAACACCACCGACGAGATCAGCACGGCCGGGACCGGACCGATCGCCCGATCGATCGACTGCAGGAGCAGACCCCGGAAGAACAGCTCTTCGACCAGTGGGGCCATCACGACCACCGCCACCACCAGGAGGGCGAGATCGAGCACCCCGTCGGCCTGATTCACCAGTTCCCGAGCGCTCTCCGAGGGGTCGATGTCGATGAACCGCCCGATCACGAAATACAGCAACGGCAGGACGGCGATCTGCAGGCCGACCCCGATGGCGGCGCCGACGGGCACGTCGGCGAGCTTGATCGTCGCCCCGTACTCGGCGCCCGGTCCGTCGCCAAGCGACGTGGCCAACCAGGCCGACCCGATGCCGTAGCCGGCCCACAGGCCCACCGTGAGCAGCACCACGGCCGAGGGGGTGAAGGGGTCGGGGACCTCGCCCGACCAGATGATGCCGGCCATGATCACGGCCCAGATGAGGCCGACCAGCTGCGTCAGCACCAGGACGGCGACGGCGGCGATCACGCCGTCGGTCGGTCTGCGTTCGCCAAAGGGTCTCGCCAACGCCATGGCGGGCAACGCTATCGGTTCACAACCTGATCACCCGGGCCGACTGGATGCGACACGTGCCGCCGAGACCGTGAGAAAGTTCGGAACAAGTCCACGCAGGTCGTGGTTGCACCCAACATGTCCAACCGTTCCGCTGTTCCCGCAGTGTCGGTGCCGTGGCCGCCAGCCAACGCATCGGCAATGACCTACACCGCATCTAGGCTGACCATATGAGCAAGCAAGGCGCAGAACCCTCCCCCGACTCCGACAAGAACAATCAGCGCCTGCCAGGCCGCCCCGATGGCGGCTGGCCCCGCTGGTCGGCGTGGGTGGTCGTCGGTCTGCTCATCGCACTGCTGGCCATGGCCGGCACGCTCAACCAGAGCGAGACCGATGACATCTCCTACACGCAGTTCCTCTCCGATGTGTCCGCCGGTGACGTGGCCACCGTCGAGTACGACAACACCACCGCCCGCATCTCGGGCACCCGGGTGGACGGGGAGATCTTCAGCACCACCGGCGTGAGCCCCTTCCCGGACGAGGATCTGGCCCTCCTCCGGGCCAACGACGTCGACTTCGTCCCCAAGACCCCGACCAGCAATTTCTTCGTCAGTCTGCTGCCGCTCTTCCTGCCGTTCCTGCTGATCATCGGCTTCCTGTGGTGGATGGCCCGCCGTCAGCAGTCGCAGATGGGCGGGATCATGTCGATCGGCCGCTCCAAGGCCAAGACGTACTCCTCGGAGCGCCCCGGCACCTCGTTCAACGACGTCGCCGGCTACGGGGCGGTCAAGAAGGAGATCACCGAGGTGGTCGACTTCCTGAAGGAGCCCGGCAAGTTCGCCGAGATCGGGGCCCGTATCCCCAAGGGCGTGCTCCTCGTCGGTCCCCCCGGCACCGGTAAGACGCTTATCGCCCGGGCCGTGGCCGGTGAGGCCGGCGTGCCCTTCCTGTCGGTCACCGGTTCCGACTTCATGGAGATGTTCGTCGGCGTGGGCGCCAGCCGGGTGCGAGACCTGTTCAACGAGGCCCGCAAGATGGGTCGGGCCATCATCTTCATCGACGAGATCGACTCGATCGGCCGCAAGCGGGGCGCAGGCCTCGGCGGCGGTCACGACGAGCGTGAGCAGACGCTGAACCAGATGCTGGCCGAGATGGACGGCTTCGAGGCCACCGAGGGCATCGTGATGATGGCCGCCACCAACCGGCCCGACATCCTCGACCCGGCCCTCCTCCGCCCCGGCCGCTTCGACCGCCAGGTCGTGGTGCCGCTCCCCGAGTTGGACGACCGCAAGGAGATCCTGGGCGTCCACATCAAGCACAAGCGGATGGCCGAGGACGTCGATGTCGACGTGATCGCCCGGGGTACGCCCGGCATGAGCGGTGCCGACCTGGCCAACCTGGTCAACGAGGCCGCACTGTTCGCCGTGCGCGGCGGGGACAGCAAGGTCCACGCCCACCACTTCGACATGGCCCGCGATCGGGTGATCATGGGCGTCAAGCGCGACTCCCTCGTCATGTCCGAGCCCGAGCGGGAGATGACGGCCTACCACGAGGCCGGCCACGCCCTGTGCGCCGCCCTGCTGCCCGACTACGACCCCCTCCACAAGGTCACCATCATCCCGACGGGCATGGCCCTGGGTGTGACGATGACCCTCCCGGAGGAGGATCGTCACTCGCTGCGCCGCAGCCACGCCGAGGACATGATCGTGATGATGCTGGGCGGCCGGAACGCCGAGGATCTGGTGTTCGACGTCGTCTCCTCCGGAGCCGGCGACGATCTGCAGAAGGCCACCGGCCTGGCCCGTCGCATGGTGCGGGAGTGGGGCATGTCCGACGCGGTGGGCCCGATGGCCTTCGGCGGTGGCGCCCCGGTGTTCCTGGGCGATGAGATGATGCAGTCCAAGGAGTACTCCGACGACATCGCCAGCCTGATCGACTCCGAGACCCAGCGGATACTCGTCGAGCAGGAAAACCGCTGCCGCGACCTCCTCACCGAGAACCGCAAGGCGCTCAATCTGGTGGCCCGCGGCCTCCTGGAGCATGAGACCCTCAGCGGCGAGGAGGTCAACCGCCTCATCCGGTTGGCCAACGAGGATCCGGCGGCCCCCGGCCCCTCCTCGGCCGATCCCCTCTCCGACACCCACGTCTGAGTCGTCGGGCTCGCCGGCCCGACCTTCATCCATCGCCCGAGGGCCCGGACTTCGGTCCGGGCCCTCGGCGTTGGGCCGACCGACCTCGGTTCGGCCACCTCCCCGAGGGTGGAGCCGTCATCGTGACCGAGCCCGGCACGCCGACGACCCCGGAAGCCGACGGGTCCACGTGCGGGTTTGCGGTCGGCAGGCCGTCGAGCCTGGCCCGACCGCGACGACCGTCGGGGGCTACGGCTAGCGACCCTCGGGGGCCGGCGGGAGCACACCCAGGAGCTGCTCGTCGGTCATGGGACCGAAGAAGGCCTCCTGCACCACGCCCTCGGGGTCGGCGACGACGGTGGTCGGCACGCCGTCGATCCGATACCGCTTGTGGGTGTCGGGATCGTCCTGGACGTCGATCCGCTGCACCGACATCAGATCGGCGTAGCGCCCGGCCACCGCCTGGACGGTCTCCCACGCCCGGGGACAGGTGTCGCACGTCGTCGAGGCGAACACGGCGACGAGGATCGGGGCCTCGGGCCGGAGGAAGTCGTCACGGTCGAGCTGCGAGGGCGCCCGGTAGCTGGGGGCCGACGGCGGATCGGGTCGACGCCGCTGCAGCAGGTAGGCGATGCCGACGGCGACCGCCGTCAACGCCAACAGGATCAGGACGCGGGTCACGCCGTCACGCTAGCGGTCACCGGTCGACGGTGGGGATGCCGGGGATGGCCAGGAGCCGCTCCCCAACGTCGACCACCTGGGCCTCGACCGAGATCGGGTTGTCGGCCGTGACCAGCACCGGCGCGCCGGTGGCGGCGATCTCGAGGGGCACCACCGTCCGCCCGAAGGCCCCGACGGTGGCCACGAACGGGCCGAACAGCTCGCCGTTGACCAGGGCCCGAATCTCGACCGAGGCGCCCTGGGTCGAGGTGACGATGATGGTGGCGGCGTCGCCGTTGGGGGTTGGCACCCAGGGGATGAGCCAGCGGTCGGACAGCACCTCGCTGCCCCGGCTGGTGGCCACGCCGACATCGGCCGTCGGCTGCGACAGGCCGAGGGCTTCTGCCCCGACGATGCCGGGTACGTCGGCCTCGCCTTCGGCCGCCTCCTCCGCCGTCACACCGTCGCCGACGCCGCTCTCGTCCTCGGCCGGGGCCTCGCCGTCGGCTGCCTCCTCGCCATCGGCCGGTGTCTCACCGTCGGCCGGGGCCTCGCCATCGGCCGGGGCTTCGCCGTCGGCCGGTGTCTCACCGTCGGCGGTCTCCTCATCGTCGTCGATGAGGAGCTCGGGGTTGGACGCCACCTCGGTGCCGCCGGCCCCGATCAGGTTGGTGTCGATGGCCTGGGCGAAGTGCCAGCGCTCGGTGATCACGGGCACCCCGTTGGTCGAGGTCACGCTGGCCCCCAGCTCGAAGGGGAAGGGGATGCCGAATCGATCGGCCTCGGCGTTGAGATCGATCACCTCGAAGCGGCCCGGTAACAGCTCCCGGGGGATGGGGCCCAGGCCGTAGAGCGACCGGTCGGTCGGGTTGACGGGCCACAGCTCGATGTCGACCGAGGCCGTCTCCTCGGCGCTGGGGTTGAACACGATCACCCGGTCGTCGCCGGTCTCGTGCACCCGGCCGGAGGGCAGCATCCAGCTCTCGGACGGTGCCACCACCCCGAGCTGCAACGCGGCGCCGCTGGGGCCGAGGGCGCCGTCGAGCACCTGCAGCCGCTCGGCCACGAGACGGCCCCGCACTGTGCTGATCGACACCGCCACCGCCTCCTCGCGGGCGATGTGGGTCTCCACCTCGATGAGGACGACCGAACTGGCCCGGACGACGCCGCCCTGGAGATCGGCGGGACGACGGGGACGACCGGCGGAGCGGTAGAACTCGACGTTGAAGATCACGTCCTCGGGGAACGGGTTCATCAGGGCGATGTAGTTGCGTGAGTCGCGGGTGGTGCGGCCGCTGGCGAAGAACCAGCTGCTCGACACGTGGGTGGAGCACGGCCCCTCGGCCACCCCCTGCTCGGTGACCACCCGGTGGGCGACGGCGCCGGTGCCGCCGATGATCTCCACCACCGCCCCGGCCACGTCGGCCTGGGAGATGGTCGACAGGGCGACCGACTGGGTCGACAGCGGCGCCATCTCCACCCGCAGCGTCGGGCCCTTGCCCTCGCCGGTCACGATGGTCACGTTGGCCACGGCCGAGTCGTCGCTGAAGTTGGCGATCTCGACCTCGTGGTCGGCGAAGCCGTTCTCCGACGCCGAGCCGACCGGGCAGTACCAGGCGCCGTCGAGTCGGGACGGGTCGCTGACCGACGGGGTGATGATCACCGACTCGGCCGCTGCCGCCTCGATCGTCACCGGATCCTCCAGCCGGTCGTAGAGGACTCCGGCGGCCAGTAGACCGGCCACCACGAACACTGCGGCCAACCGGATCACAGCTGCACCTCCCGCCGGGTCTGGGCCAGCACCACGCCGACCAGGACCACCGCCACCTGTACGAACAACACCAACCGCCGCATGATCGGCACGGGATAGTAGATCTCCACCTCGCCGCTGACTGCGCTCGGGACCACCGTCAGCCCGTCGAACCCGCTGATCAGCTGCTGATCGGTGGGCCCGCTAAGCGACAGGCCCGAGTTGGGGACGGCGAGCAGCACCGAGGCGTCGGCCGGTGCCGCCAGCGCCCAGCTGCCCGAACCGGTCGACAGCAGCGGGATCTCGGGCCCGCCGCCGAGGTCGACGTCGAGCTGATCGGCCGAGGTCACGGCCTGGGCCGCCTCCGCCGTCGGCAACTGGGCGGCGACGCCGCTCGACGACTCGTTGCGGAACACGATCAGGTTCGGCACGCCCGGCACCTGCTCCAGGTCGAGCTGCTGGCCGAGGGCGGCCATGATCTCCGAGCCCGGATCGATCTTGGGGCCGTCGTAGGGCGGCGGAGCCAGCTGGTCGACGACGACCACCAGCGAGATGCCGTAGGGGGCCAGCAGACGGCCGAGACGGACGGTCTCGCCCCGTCGAGCCAGATCGAGCTGCTCACCGACGCCGACGGTGCGACCGACGGGACCGGCGGCCCACCGACCCCACACCTCGGGGGTGCCGCCGGTGGTGATGGCGTACTGGAGGCCGGACGGGCTCACGGCCACGTCGACCGGCACCACACTGGCATCGCCGATCCACAGCACCCGGGCCTCGCCTTCGGTGGCGTCGGCCAGGAACTCGGTGTACTGGGCGTAGTTCTGATCGGGGGCGTCCCATTGGCCGTCGAAGCTGGCCAGCATCCCGCCGACGGCGGCGATGATGAGGCCGCTGGCGGCGACCACGTTGGCCAGCCGGTACTGGAGCCGGTTCTCCTCGCCGGTGTGGCTCTCGAGGGCCCGGATGGCGATGGCGACGTTGAGGGTGAGCCCGGCCAGGGCGATGGCCAGCATCGACTCGGCGCCGGGCAGGGAGAACGGCACCCAACCCCGCCCCGAGGCCCAGACCATGCCGACGAACACCAGGGCCACCGCCCAGCCGGTGATGGCGAAGGGCAGGTGCCCCTTACCGGCGAAGGCCAGGCCGACGAGGGCGACGACGATGAGACCGACGCTGAGGATCGACGGGCTGGGATCGCCGGGGGCGAAGCGCAGCAGATCGAGCAGGGCCAACGAGCCCTGCTCGGGCGAGGTGGAGCCGACGATCCAGCGCCACGACGGTGAGCGCATCACGTCGTAGGCCCAGGGCAGGTGCAGGGCGGTGGGGGCGATGACGGCGAAGGCGGCGGCCAAACCGAACCCGAGGAATCGGTTGGTCATCTGGGTCGCGCTGGCCACCGCCCCGATGACCAGGGCCAGGAGGACGGCGATCGGGATCACCGACGGGGTGAAGGCGGCGATGATGGCGACCAGGATCCCGAACCGGATCGTGAGCACCGGAAGGCTCCGGCGGGCGATGCGGACGGCGGCGGTGCCGAACCGGTGGCCGTACGGGGCGACGCCGTCGACCCGCAGCAGCGACCCGATCAGCGAGGGGGCTGCGGCGTAGATAACCAGCGACTCCCACCGACCGGCCGAGAACGACGACGTGATCAGCGGGCTGACGGCGTAGAAGGTGGTGGCCACCGCCGCACTGCGGGCGCTGCCGAGGGGCCGGGTGAGGCGGAAGGCCCCGAAGACGCCGATGAACAGTGGGGCGACCACCAGGAGCTTGTCGAAGAACCCGGGAGCCCAGAAGAACAGGGAACGGCCCAAGCCGAGCAGCAGGAGCCCGCTCGGCGGGTTGCCGGGGCCGCCGGTGCCGGCCGATCGCCAGCCGCCGAAGAACTCGTTGAACAGCGCCGTCGCCCCCGGCACGATCGGGACCTGACCCACCGGGACGATCCCCCGGGTCATCAGGTGGCGGCTCCCGAACCCCAGGATCAGGGCGATCACCATGCCGAGCATCGTGGCGTCGCGCAGGCTGCCGGAGTCCTCGCCCTGGAACGACGAGCGGACGGCACCGAGGAACCCGGAGAACCGGTCCTGACCGGCGGTGAACTGGCCCCGGGAGAAGCTGGCCACGGCGGCCGAACCGCCGACCTGGAGGGCCCGCACCTCGCGCTCGTTGCGCTGTCGTATCTGGCGCAGGGCCCGCCGTCGGCGCCGGATGTCACCCAGACGGGTCAGGTTCCAGCCGATGGCGGAGAAGGTGTCTCGGGCCTGACCGCGACGACCCGACATCAGGTAGTACAGCGCCTCGAGCAGGACGAGGAAGATGGCGATGGGGACCGTGGTGAACCGGGTCCGACCGGTGGCGGTGATCATCACCGTCCGCAGTCGGTGGCGGGTGGCGAGCTTGCGCTTGTCCCGCAGGGGCAGGCGCTCGTCCATCGACTCGAGATGGCGGGCCATGGCGCCCGACACCGCCAGGACGCGGGCGCCGACGGCGTGGGTGCGCCAGCAGAGGTCGAGGTCCTCGCCCATCAGGGTGATCGAGGGATCGAAGCCGCCGAGGGCGATGAAGAGGTCGGAGCGGATCAGTTGCACCGCACCGGGGGCGACGAACACGTCGCGCACGGCCTCGTACTGCTCCTGGTCGAACTCACCGCGGTCGACCTGGGGCACCGGCACGCCGAAACGGTCGGCCCCCATCCCGAGCTGGAGCAGCTTGCGCTCGTCGTCCCACTCCACCAGCTTCGGGCCGGCGATACCGGCGTTCTGGCGGTACAGCTCCCCCATCAGGGTGGACACGCACTTCTCGTCGAGGGCGACGTCGTCGTGGCAGAACAGCAGGAAGGGCGAGCCGGTGACCAGCTCGATCGACTGGTTGGCGGCCACGCTCCAGCCCGGATCGCCGGTCAGCCGGTGCAGGTAGGCCTCGGGCAGGACCCGGGCCACCCGATCGGCGATCGGCTCGTCGCTGCCGGCGTCGATGACCAGGACCGACAGGTTGTCGTAGTCCTGGTCGCCCAGCGAGCGCAGCATCTCGGCGAAGTGCTCGCCGGGGTTCGACGCCACCACGACGGCGACGACAGGGGGCGCCTCGCCACCGTCGGCGGCCTGCTGCTCTCGAACGGGAGCAGGCCGACGAGACTGCGGGGGCGCGGCACCGGTTGCCGCAGGAGACGCATCGCTCACGAATCGAGAATCCTAGTCATTCCCGGGCCGCGTGCGGGTTCAGAGAGCGACATCGAGCGCGACCCCGACAGGGCGGCCCACGGGCCGGGGCGTCACGGCCCGGGCAGGTCGCACGGGTATCATGCGACGTCGTGATCCGGTTCTCCCCCACCGCCGTGGGATCAACCCCAGGGCTCCGCCCATGAAAGCGCTCATCACCGGTGCCGGTGGTTTCGTCGGCCCCCACCTGGCCGCCGAGCTGCGGGCCGCGGGCGACGAGGTGGTCGGTCTCGACCTGCGCAACGGGCCGAACCTGCTCGATGCCGACGGGTGGCGGGCCGCCGTGGCCGAACACGAACCGGACGTGATCTACCACCTCGCCGGGTGGAGCGACGTCAGCGGCTCGTGGCACGAGCCGAACCAGACCTTCCAGATCAACGCCGTCGGCACCCTCTCCGTCCTCCAGGCCGCCCATGCGGCGGAGACCGGGCGGGTGATCCTGGTGTCGAGCGCCGACCTCTACGGCACCGTCACCCCCGACGACCAGCCGATTACCGAGGCGCATCCGGTACAGCCCCGCTCCCCCTACGGCGCCTCCAAGCAGGCGGCCGAGGCGCTCGGGATGCAGTACCACCGGGCCTTCGACCTGGGCGTGGTCATCGCCCGCCCCTTCAACCACCTCGGCGCCGGGCAGAGCCCCCGTTTCGCCGCCCCCGCCTTCGCCGCCCAGGTGGCCGAGGCCGAGCGCAACGGTGGTGGCACCGTCGCCCACGGCGACCTCAGCGCCCAGCGCGATCTCACCGACGTGCGCGACGTGGTTCGGGCCTATCGGCTCCTGGCCACCGAGGGCCGACCGGGCGAGGTGTACAACATCTGCTCCGGCACCGCCGTCAGCATGCAGTCGGTCCTCGACCGCCTGATCGCCCAGGCCTCGGTGCCGGTGGCGGCCTCGGTCGATCCGGCGCGCCTCCGGCCGGTCGAGCTGCCGATTCTCCAGGGTTCGTTCGACAAGCTCCACCGGGCCACGGGCTGGTCCCCCACCCACCCCTTGGACGACACCCTGGCCTGCGTTCTCGACGACGCCCGATCCCGGGTGACCGTCTAAACCCCCCCACCCCTTTCCCGCCGCTACACGAAACGAGAAGCACATGACACGACGAGCGTTGATCACGGGCCTGACCGGCCAGGACGGCTCCTACCTCGCCGAGTTCCTTCTGGAGAAGGGCTACGAGGTGATCGGCATGGTCCGTCGCACCTCGACCGTCAACTTCGAGCGGATCGCCCACATCCAGGACGACATCCAGATCGTGCAGGGCGACCTGCTCGACGAGATGTCACTCCGGGACGTGCTCGCCACCCACCGCCCCCACGAGGTGTACAACCTGGCGGCCCAGTCGTTCGTGCAGACGTCGTGGCAACAGGCGGTGCTGACCGGTGAGACCACGGCCCTGGGCGTGACCCGCCTGCTCAACGCCGTGCGCGACGTCGACCGCGACATCCGCTTCTACCAGGCGTCGTCGTCGGAGATGTTCGGCAAGGTGGTCGAGGTCCCCCAGACCGAGAAGACGCCGTTCTACCCCCGCAGCCCCTACGGCGTGGCCAAGCTCTACGGCCACTGGATCACGGTCAACTATCGGGAGAGCTACGACCTCCACGCCTCCAGCGGCATCCTCTTCAACCACGAGAGCCCCCGCCGCGGCCTGGAGTTCGTCACCCGCAAGATCTCCAACCACGTGGCCCGCATCAAGCTCGGCCTCACCGACAAGCTGCTGCTCGGCGACCTCGATCCCCAGCGCGACTGGGGTTTCGCCGGCGACTACGTCGAGGCGATGTGGCTGATGTTGCAGCAGGACGACCCCCAGGACTACGTGGTCGCCACCGGCGAGACCCACTCGGTGCAGGAGTTCTGCGAGCTGGCGTTCAAGCACGTCGGCCTGGAGTGGCGGGACTACGTCGAGCAGGACGAGCGGTTCATGCGCCCCGCCGAGGTCGACCTGCTGATCGGCGACCCGGCCAAGGCCAAGGCCGACCTCGGCTGGAAGCCCAAGACCGGCTTCGAGCAGCTGGTGCAGATGATGGTCGACGCCGACGTCGAGCTGGTGTCCCGCCAGCAGCGCAACCTGGCCTGACCCGGACGACGGAAGCGGCTCGATCATGACGGTGGCGGTGATCTGCGGGGGCGTCGGGGCGGCCCGACTCCTCACCGGGCTTCAGCGCGTCATCGAGCCGGGTGAGATCGTCGCCATCGGCAACGTCGGCGACGACCTCGAACTGCACGGGCTCCACGTCTCCCCCGACCTCGACACCATCGTCTACACCACCTCGGGGGCCGTGAGCACCGAGCGGGGCTGGGGGCTGGAGGGCGAGACCTGGCAGGCCATGGCCTCCCTGGCCCGCTACAGCCCGTCCCCCGGCTCCGCCGCAGGCGATGGCGGACTCGAGGGAGCTGAGGGCCCGACGGCCGCCCTCGACTGGTTCAGCCTGGGCGACCGCGATCTCGGCACCCACCTCTACCGCACCCACCGACTGCTCCAGGGGGCCGCCCTGGGCGAGGTGACGGCGGAGATCGCCCGGGCCTGGGGGCTCGGATTCCACCTGTTGCCGGTGACCGACGACAGGCTCCGCACGATGGTCACCACCGCCGACCACGGCGAGATCTCGTTCCAGGAGTACTTCGTCGGGCATCAGCACGGCGTGCCGGTGACCGCCGTCCGGTTCGACGGCGCCGAGGTGGCCAAGCCGGGACCCGGCGTGCTCGATGCGTTGGCCCAGGCGGAGCGGATCGTCATCGCCCCCTCGAACCCCGTCGTCTCGATCGACCCCGTCCTGGCCGTTCCCGGTGTCCGTCAGGCGGTGGCCGCCCGACGGGACGACGTCGTGGCCGTGTCACCGATCGTTGGCGGGAAGGCCCTCAAGGGCCCGGCCGACCGGCTCCTGACCGAGCTGGGGCGGGATCCCTCCGTCGTCGGGGTGGCCGAGTGGTACCGCGACCTGATCGGGACGCTGTTCATCGACACGGTCGACGCCGCCGAGGCGCGGCGCATCGAGGCCCTCGGCCTGCGGGCGGTGGTGACCGACACCGTGATGCGTGAGCCCGCCATCACCGACGCCCTGGCCCGGGCTCTGATCGGCGCCGATTCCTGATCGCGGCGCCCGTCCGCCCCGTCGGGCGTCCGGCGTACGAGCTACTGGCGGCCGCCGTTGGTCGACTCGAGGAGGGCGATCCGCTCGGCCGGCGGCGGCGGGATGTCGGCCCCCTCGGGCAGCAGGGCCAGGGTCACGAGACCGCCGGAGGGGTTGTCGAACCGGAACTCGGCGAGGTTTTCGGTGATGATCTCCGGCTCCTCACCGGCCCAGGCGTTCTCCCAGTAGGCGATCTGGAGGACGGCGTCCTCGCCGTCGCAGCCGTCGGACTCGCGCAGCTCGATCGGCGACTCCCCCGGGCCCGGGAGGTAGTAGTCGTCGGTGAGCTCGGCGCCCATGGCCTCGAAGAACACGCCGAGCTCGGCGTTGGGGCCGGCGGCCGACGGGTTCGACGGATGGATGTGGATCAGACCGTTGCCGTGGGTGTGGATCCCATCGGGCCCGTCGGTGTTGAACGAGGCGGGGAGATCTTCGCCGCAGGCGTGGATCAGGTAGGCGTCGTGCCAGTGATCGAGGCCGGCCTCGGGGGCGATGCCGATCACCGACTCCCGTTGGGTGGCGAACAGGGCCACCATTGCGCCGCCGGCCAACACGATGAGGGCGACGACGACGATGAAGCCCCGGTTGCCGCTCTGATCGGGCGGCGCCAGCAGATCGTCTCGATTGCGCCGGTTTTCTCTACGGGATTCCTTGGACACGGCGCCCAAGTGTAGATTCCGCCCTCCGAAATCAGGCCGCGAGCGGGACGGGTGTAACACTTCGTCGATCTGGCTACAGCGGTGGCCACCTAGGATGATCGGCCATGGCTCAACGGTTGACGATTCTCGCCGTCCCCGGCGTCCCCGAAGTCCGCCCCGGCGACGACCTGGCGGGCCAGATCATCGACGCCTGCCTCGGCCGGGCGCCGGGTACCGAGGACGATCCACCCGGCCTCGAACGCCACGATGTGCTGGTGGTGTCGCAGAAGGTGATCTCCAAGGCCGAGGGCCAGCTGGTGAAGGTCGACCCCGACGACCCCCAGTCCCACAAGCCGCTCGTGGTGTCGGAGTCGGTGCGGGTGATCCGCAAGCGGGGCGATCTGCTGATCACCCAGACCAAGCACGGCTTCGTCTGCGCCAGCGCCGGCATCGATCGTTCCAACGTGGAGCCCGACATCGCCGCCCTCCTCCCCGAGGACTCCGACCGGTCGGCCCGCCGCATCCGCGACGCCATCGCCGGCCGGGAGGGCGTCGAGGTGGGCGTGATCGTGGCCGACACCTTCGGCCGCCCGTGGCGGCGGGGGCTCACCGACGTGGCCATCGGCACCGCCGGCATCCTGCCCGTGCTCGACCTGCGGGGCACCGAGGACCATGTGGGCCGGGAGTTGCAGGTGACCGAGGTGTGCATCGCCGACGAGTTGGCCGGAGCGGCCGAACTGGTTCGGGGCAAGTCGACCGGGATCGCCGTCGCCATCGTCCGCGGTGTCGACGACGCCTGGTTCGGCGAGGGAAGCGTGGCGGAGGACATCGTCCGCCACCCCAGCGAAGACCTTTTTCGCTAGCCCATGTCGACCACCGAGCTTCCTCCACTGATCAGACACCTACCGCCGGCACCGGATGAGGAGGCGTTGCTCGACGGGTTCGTCGATTTCGTGGCCGAGCAGGGCATCTCGCTCTACGACGCCCAGGAGGAGGCCATCCTCGAGCTGCTCGCAGGCAACAACGTGATCCTGGCCACCCCGACCGGGTCGGGGAAATCGATGGTGGCGGCGGCCGCCCACTTCGCCGCCCTGGCCGCCGATCGGCGCAGTTTCTACACCGCTCCGATCAAGGCCCTGGTGTCGGAGAAGTTCTTCGCCCTCTGTCGGGACTTCGGGGCCGAGCGGGTGGGGATGATCACGGGCGACGCCTCGGTCAACCCCGACGCTCCCATCATCTGCTGCACGGCCGAGATCCTGGCCAACCTCGCTCTTCGGGACGGGGTCGACGCCGACGTCGACGTGGTCATCGCCGATGAGTTCCACTACTACGCCGATCCCCAGCGGGGATGGGCGTGGCAGGTGCCGCTGCTGGAGCTGAACCACTGCCAGTTCCTGCTGCTCTCGGCCACCCTCGGGCCGACGGCCTTCTTCGAGGAGGAGCTGACCCGTCGCACCGAGCGCCAAACCGCCCTCGTCAGCTCCGACGAGCGCCCGGTGCCGCTGGAGTTCGAGTACCGCCGCACGACGCTGCACGAGTCGATCTCGCAGCTGCTGGCGACCGACCGGGCCCCGATCTACCTCGTCCACTTCACCCAGCGGGAGGCGACGGAGGCGGCCCAGGGATACCTGTCTCTCGACCCGCTGTCGAAGACGGAGAAGGAGCAGGTGAAGGAGGCGATCGGCGGCTTCCGCTTCGACTCCCCCATCGGTAAGGATCTCCGCCGCTACCTGCTGGGCGGCGTCGGCGTCCACCATGCCGGGCTGCTGCCGAAGTACCGGCTGCTCGTGGAGAAGCTGGCCCAGGATGGCCTGCTCAAGATCATCTGCGGCACCGACACCCTCGGCGTCGGGGTGAACGTGCCGATCCGCTCGGTGCTCTTCACCCAGCTGTGCAAGTACGACGGCAACTCGGTCCGCATCCTGCGCAACCGGGAGTTCGCCCAGATCGCCGGTCGGGCCGGGCGCCGGGGCTTCGACGCCGTCGGGTACGTCTGGGTGCAGGAGCCGGCCCATGTGGTGGAGAACCTGGTGGCCGACGCCAAGGTGGCCAAGGACCCCAAGCGCAAGAAGAAGCCGGTGAAGAAGAAGCCGCCGGAGCGGGGCTACGCCCACTGGAACGAGGACACCTACAACCGGATCGTCACCGGCGCCCCCGAGCCGCTGTCGTCGTCGTTCCGGGTCAACCATCAGATGGTGATGACGCTCCTCGACCGCCCCGGTGACGGCTGCGCCGCCGTCCGTCATCTGCTGACCGACAATCACGAGACGGCCAAGCGGCGCCGCAACCACATCCGTCGGGCGATCGCCATCTACCGCTCGCTGCTCGACGCCGAACTGCTGGAGATGCTGGACGAGCCCGACGACCACGGCCGGATGGTGCGGGTAACCCTCGACCTGCAGGACGACTTCGCCCTCCATCAGCCCCTGTCGCTGTGGGCCATCGAGGCCATCGAGCAGCTCGACGAGGCCTGGGACGAGGGGGAGCCGGCCGAGGGGATGGACGACGACGAGGGCGCCTACGCCCTGGCCGTGCTCACCGTGATCGAGTCGGTGGTGGAGAGCCCGGGCGTCATCATCGCCGCCCAGCTCAACGAGGCCAAGGACGACCTGATGGCCGACATGAAGTCCCGCGGCGTCGAGTACGAGGAGCGCATGGCCCGCCTGGCCGAGGTGGAGCCACCCCGCCCCAACAAGGAGTGGCTGTACCGGTCGTTCGACGCCTTCCGGGTCCATCACCCGTGGGTCTCGGGCGACAACGTCGCCCCCAAGTCGATCGTGCGCGACCTCTACGAGCGAGCCATGACCTTCGGCGAGTTCGTGTCCCACTACGGGCTCAAGCGCTCCGAGGGCGTGGTGCTCCGGTATCTGTCCGACGTGTACAAGGCCCTGATTCAGAACATCCCGGAGGAGGCCAAGGACGACGACGTCGTCGACCTCACCGAGTGGTTGGGCGAGGTGGTGCGCCAGGTCGACTCCAGCCTGATCGACGAGTGGGAGCAGCTGCAGAACCCGACCGACGACGGCGCACGGGCCGAGGCGATTCGGCCGCCGGGCGACGACCACGACGTCACCCGCAACCCCCGGGCCTTCGGGGTGATGGTGCGACGGGAGGCATGGCGGTGGCTGGAGCTGTTGGCCCGCCGCCGGACCGGTGAGCTACCCCTCACCGCCGATCAGCGGGACGAGCTCGACGAGGCCCTGGCCGACTACTGGGACGAGTTCGACGAGATCCTGCTCGATGCCGATGCCCGCGGGCCGATGTACCTGATCCATGACGGCCACGCCGGTCGGGTCACCCAGATCGTCCATGACCCCGAGGGCATCGACGAGTATCGGTTCACGGCCACCATCGACCTCGAGGCGTCCGCCGCCGAGGGCAAGGCCGTCCTGGTCTGGACCGGGTTCGGTCGGGTCGGCGAGCTGTAGTGGTCTCCGAAGGGGGCGCCGACGCCTCGGGTGCGCCGTGCTGAGACCCGGCGCCCCGAGTTCGCTCCGATGAGCGAACTCGCAGGCCTCGTCGTCGACTACGTGGTCTCCGAAGGGGGCGCCGACGCCTCGGCCTCGACGCCCATGGCGACGTTGATGCGGGAGGAGGAGTCGGCCTTGTCGTCGCCGCCGACGCCGAAGCGCATCTCGATGCCGTGCTCCTCGCACACGGGCCGCTCGGGCACGAAATCGGGGACGCGGTCGCCACCGTTGGCGAAGATCAGCTGATACTCGCTGCCGTACTTCTCGGCGGCGAGGGCCAGCGAGGCCGACACGGTGCGGTCGTCGTCGACGGCGATGAAGGCGTCATCGACGACCCGCAGGGCCTTGACGATGCGGAGGCGGGCCTCCTCCTCCATGATGACCTGGCCCTTCTTCATCAGCTGCTGCTCGTTGTTGTTGACGATGACGAAGAGCTTGTCGCCCAGCTCGGCCGCGGCCTCGATCATGTCGAGGTGGCCTTCATGGAGAGGGCTGAAGAAGCCACTGACGATGGCAGCGGTGGGTCGGTTCATGTGTCTGCTCCAGATGCGGGAAGGTTGTCACTCTAGCGTTGAGGCCCTGGGGCGGCGGGAGGTGATCAGCCCACGGTCGGCCCCGGCGGCACCAGCCGGACCAGGGCCTACGCCTTCGCCGCCACCAGCTCGCCGATCAGCTCGACGTAGCGGGCGGCCTGGTGCTCGGGCGTCATCCACTCCTCGACGTAGCGGCGGGCCCGCTCCCCCATCAGTCGCAGCTCGTCCCGGTCGGCCACCATCTTCTCCAGAGCCGTCAGGAACGCCGCCGGGTCCTCCGGACCCACCGACAGTCCGGCCCCGGCCGCCTCGAGGGTGGTGGCCACCTCGCTGCCGGTATCGATCGAGGCCAGCACCGGGCGGCCGGCGGCCAGGTTGGCGTAGAGCTTGGACGGGGTGCTGGAACGGGCCAGACCGGTCCGCAACAGGATCAGCTGCAGGTCGGCGGCGCCCAGCACCTGGCTCACCTGCTCCCGGGGGGCGAAGTCGGCCACCGTCACGTTGTCGAGGGTGCCGGCCCAGCCGTCGACCTCGCCCCGGGCCGCCCCCTCGCCGTTGATCACGAACTGGACGTCGTCCCGATCCCGCCATTCCTCGGCGGCGTGACGGATCAGGTCGAAGGGCTGGGACAGGCCGACGTTGCCCGAGTACATCACGACGAACTTGTCGCCCAGGCCGTGTTGGCGGCGGTAGTCGTTGTCCCGGTCGGTCACCGTGATCCGATCGAGGTCGACGAAGTTGTGGATGATGCGGACCTTGTGATGCTGGTCGGGTGGCAACTTGCTGCGGACGTTGCCCCCCTGGTCGGCCGACAGCACGGTCACGGCGTCGGCCCGCCGGTAGATGGCGCGCTCGTGGCGGGAGGCGGCGGCGATGACCCGCTCGTTGGTCAGGGCCCCGAGTTCGACGGCGATGTCGGGGAAGATGTCCTGGGTGTTGAAGATCAGGGGTGCCCGCCAACGGGTGGCGGCCAGACGACCGGCGTCGGCCAGGAAGATCGGGGGCGACATGGCGATGACGGCGTCGGGTCGGCGGCGTCCGAGCACCGCGGCTCCGGCCACCAGCGAGGTGAAACCGGCGAAGCCGACGGCCCGGGCGGTGATGTTGTTCTTGTCGGTGGGGAACGGCCACACCCGCACGATGCGACCCCAGTCGGTGGTCTCGGTCCGCCACGGCCGGCCCCGCCACCCTGGCTCCACATCATGGGCCCGGTACCAGGGCAACGAGGTGACGACGTCGATCCGGTGGCCCTGGTCGGCCAGGGCGTGGACCAGTCGGCTCATCACCTCACCGGTGGCGGCGTGGAGGTCGGGCTCGAAGTGGGGGCAGAGCAGCAGGATGCGGTAACGGCGGGAATCCATCGAAGTCATGGCGAGTGCTCGCGGGTAGGGCGAAGTGCTCGACGATAGGCGCTGGCCAACCGGTGAGCGGCGTCAGGGGTGGTGTAGCGACCGGACCGGACCGGACCGGCGTCGGCCAGCTCGGCCGCCAGCGTCGAATCGGTGAGCAACCGCTCGGCGGCGGCGGCCAGGGCCGCCACGTCGCCCAGCGGCACGGTGAGGCCGGCGTCGCCCACTACCTCGGGCAGGGCGGTGGCGTCGCTGGCGATCACGGGACAGCCCCGGGCCATGGCCTCAAGCACCGGGTTCCCGAAGCCCTCGTAGGCCGACGGGAAGGCCACCGCCGTCGCCGACCGGTAGAGGGCGTCGAGACGATCCACCGGTACCCGGCCCACGATGTGGAGTCGGTCGGCCACGCCCAGCTCGGTGGCCAGAGCCTCCAGCGACGGGGTCTCGGGGCCAGGCCGACCGCTGAACACCACCGACACGTCGGGGTGGCGCTCGGCCAGGGCCGCCAGCGCCCGGACGACGTCGGCGTGGCGCTTGTGGGGATAGGCGATGGCGGGATAGAGCAGATACCGGCCGTAGGTCGCGGCCAGCTCGGCGGCCACCTCCGGCGGGTTGGGCCCGGCGGTCACCCCGTCGAGGCCCTGGGGGACGACGGCGAGCCGGTCGGCCGACAGGCCGAAGCGGGCGGCGATGGCCTCGGCGGTGAAGCGGCTGGGGCAGATCGTGACCCGGGCGGCCTGGACCGAGCGGGGGATCATCGTGGCCAGCCACGTGCGCTTGGCCACCGAGAAGTAGTGGGGTAGCTCCAGCGGTTGCAGGTCGTGCACGGTGAGCACCGGCGGCGCCATGCGTACCGGGGGCACCACCCCGCCGGCGTGGTGGACGAGGTCGTCGTCGTGGGAAGCGGCCGCAAGCCACGTGGCCTCCAGCCCGATGCGGCCCACCTTGCCCAGCGGGCCCTGGGGGGCGGTGACCGCCGTGAACCGATCGATCAGGTCGGGGTGGGTTTCGAACAGGGCGGCCTGGCCGTAGATCCGGAGGTGAAGATCGTCGGGCTCCTGATCGGACAGGGCCCGCAACAGCCGCAGCGTGTACTCCTCGGAGCCGCCGACCACGCCGGGCACCAGCCACAGGAGGTTCACGCCGATGGTGGCCGATCGGGCCGCCGTCATCGTCGACCCACCGGAGCGTCGGCGGCCGACGCCGCGAACACCTTGCGGTACCCTTCGGCGGTGGCCGCCCAGGTCAGCTCGGCCGCCCGTTCCCGCCCCCGGGCCACCAGCCGATCGGTCACGTCCGGCTCGGCGGTGACGGCGTCGATGGCGGCGGCCAGCGCGTCGGCGTCGGCCGGATCGACGAGGCGGGCAGCCCCACCGGCCACCTCCTCGGTGGCGGTCCCGGCGGAGGTGACGACGGGGGTGCCGTGGGCCATGGCCTCGGCCACCGGCAGGCCGAAGCCCTCCAGCACCGACGGCAGGACGAACACCGTCGCCGCCCGGTAGAGGGCGCTCAGCTCGTGCTCGGAGACCCGGCCCAGGCGATGCACCCGGTCGCCGAGCGGAGCCAGCAGGTCGGTGCCGTCGACGTTCCAGCCGTCGGGCCCGACCACGGCCAGGTGTTCCTCGGGCAGGGCCGCCATCGCCTCGACGAGGCGCGGCAGGTTCTTGCGGGGCTCCACCGTGCCCACCCACAGAACGAACCGATCGGGCAGGCCGAACCGGGCCCGGACGGCGGTGGCGTCGGCCTCGGTGCTCTGCGGCGGTTCGACGCCCCACGGGACGACGCTGAGCCGCTCGGGGGCGATGCCGCGCCCGGCGCACTCGTCGGCCACCACCCGGGAGGGGCAGACGACCCGGTCGGCGTGGCGGCGGACCGCCTCCCATGCCCGGGGGAAGAAGTCCCGACCGCGGCGGCTCGACTGCTCGGGTCGGTCGAGGAACCCGAGGTCGTGCACGGTGGCCACCACCGGGGCCGACCGGCTCGGCACCATGATCATCGACGAGGCCCACACCACGTCGACCGGCCCGACCAGGCTTTCGACGACCGGGCGGCGGAAGCGGAGCCAGCTCTCGTAGAGCACGGGCCGGGGAAGCGGCACGTGGTTGACCGGGCCGACGCCGTCGCCGAGCTCGTCCGCCCGGTCCCGGGAAGCGGACCGATGCCAGGCGGCGAGGGGCACGACATCGACGTCTTCGTGCCGGCCCAGAGCCCGCACGGTCTCGACGGTGGCCCGGGCGGTCCCGCCGGGCACCCGGTGCCAAAGTTGCTCGACCGGGACGGCGATCCGGATCGGCGAAGAGCGGCCGTGGGCCTCGCTAGCGGCCACTCGCCAACACGGCCTCGAAGTACTCCGCCGTGCGAGCAATGCCTTCTTCCAGGGTGACCGTGGGCTTCCACGACAGGGCGGTCGACGCCAGCGTCAGGTCGGGGCGGCGGCGGGTGGGGTCGTCCTTGGGCAAGGGGGCGAAGGAGATCTCACTGTTGGAGTTGGTCACCTTCACCACCACCTCGGCGAATTCGACCATCGTGTGCTCGATGTCGGTGCCGATGTTCATCGGCCCGGTGACGTCGCCGTCGAGGAGGGCCAGGTGGCCGGCGACCTGGTCGGACACGAAGCAGAAGCTCCGGGTCTGCGAACCGTCGCCGTAGATGGTGATCGGCTCGTCCCGCAGGGCCTGGGTGACGAAGTTCGAGGTGACCCGGCCGTCGTCGGGCCGCATGCGGGGGCCGTAGGTGTTGAAGATGCGCACGATCCGGACGTCGACACCGTGGTGGCGGTGGTACGCCATCGTGATCGACTCGGCGAACCGCTTGGCCTCGTCGTACACCCCTCGGGGACCGATCGGGTTGACGTTGCCCCAGTAGGACTCCGGCTGGGGGTGCACGGCGGGATCGCCGTACACCTCGCTGGTGGAGGCCAGGAAGAACTTGGCCCCCTTCTCCTTGGCCAGACCGAGCCCGTTGTGGGTCCCGAGGGAACCCACCTTCAGGATCTGGATCGGGATCCGCTCGAAGTCGATCGGCGACGCCGGTGAGGCGAGATGCATGACGACGTCCACCTCGCCCGGCACCCAGATGTGGTTGGACACGTCGAGGCGGGTGAAGCTGAAGCCGTCACGGCCGAAGAGGTGTTCGATGTTGTCGACCCGACCGGTGGCGAGGTTGTCCAGGCAGACCACCTCATCACCGCGGGCCAAGAGCGCGTCGCAGAGATGCGACCCCAGAAATCCGGCCCCGCCGGTAACGACTACTCGTGCCACTGCGTCATCCTATGAGTGGTTGGGAGGCAACACATGGGTTGCCGCACAGGGCTTTACCGACCGACGCCGCGGTAGAGGAAGCCGCGCCGACGAGGGATCGACGGCTCGAGCAGGTTGCGGGCGTCGACGATCGTCTTGGCCCCGATGATCTCGGCCAGCTTGTCGAAATCGAGCGTGGTGAACTCGTCCCACTCGGTGAGGATCGTCAGCACCGAAGCCCCGTCGACGGCGGCGTAGGGATCGCTGACGACCTCGATGTCGAGATCGGGGTAGGCCTTCTGGAAACGACCGTCATCGGGCGACACGGCCGGGTCGTAGGCCTTGACCTTCACCCCGGCCGCCCGGACTCGGCGGAGCACCTCCACCGCCGGCGACTCGCGAAGGTCGTCGGTGTCGGCCTTGAAGGTGAGACCCAGGGCGGCGACGTGGGCGTCGGCCATCAGCGGATCGATGGCGTCGAGCACCTTCTGGGCCGTGCGGTCGAACTGCTCGTCGTTGACCTTCAACACCTCGTTGAGGAAGCTGAAGTCGTAGCCGGCGTCGTGGGCGATGCTGGCCAGGGCCCGGGTGTCCTTGGGGAAGCAGCTGCCGCCCCAGCCCGGACCGGGCCGGAGGAACTGGCGACCGATGCGGGTGTCGTAGCCCATGCCGAGCACCACGTCGTTGACGTCGGCGCCGACGGCCTCGCAGACATTGGCGATGGCGTTGACGAAGGACAGCTTCGAGGCCAGGAAGGCGTTCGAGGCGTACTTGATCGTCTCGGCCGAGATCGGGTCGGTGACCATGATCGGGGCGGCGATGCGGGAGTACAGGGCGGCGACGCGGATGGAGGCCTCGGTATCGCGGGAGCCGATGACGACGCGGTCGGGCTGCAGGAAATCGGCGACGGCCGTGCCCTCCCGCAGGAACTCGGGGTTGGACACCACCGAGACGTCGGAGCGGCCGAGCACCTGCGACACGACGGTGGTCGAGCCGACCGGCACGGTGGACTTGTTGACCACGACGCTGTTGGTCGGGAGGACGTCCCGGATGTCCCGGGCGGCCTGCTCGAGGTAGCTCAGGTCGGCGGCGCCGTCCTCACCCTGGGGGGTGGGGACGCACAGGTAATGGAATTCGGCGTGCTTCGAGGCCTCGGCGGCCCCGACGACGAAGCGGAGGTTCTCGGCCTTGATGCCCTCGTCGACGAGGCGGTCGAGTCCCTTTTCGACGATCGGGATCTCGCCCCGCTTGAGCCGGGCGACCTTCTCCTCGTCGATATCGGCGCAGATGACGTCATGACCGAGGTGAGCGAAGCACGCCCCAGTGGTCAGCCCGACATAGCCGGTGCCGACGATTGCAATGGTTGCCACGGGTGTCCTCCAGAGGGAACGGGCGCGTGTGTGACGACGTGTTCATCCAATCGTAGTCGGCGAGCCCTGTTGCAGAGACGGGTGATATTGCCGAGTGACGCGTGGATTACGAACCACAGTGTTCGGAAGAGACCATCGTCGCCTGAGCGGTGAAGGCGGGGTTATCCACAGGTGCCACTGGGCGGGGCAGCCCCTCGGGGCCGCTGATTACAGCGGTTTCCGTCTCGTCGGCAGCGTCGGTGGCCGGACCGGCCGGCACCTCGTCGATGCTGGAGGCGGCCGCCTCGTCCCCGCTCCAGGCGGGATCGGCCAGCCGGCTGAGGGCGGCGCCGGCGTCGGCGTCGGGGCCGACGGCTACGACGATGTTACGACCGGTGAGCCCGGCGATCTCGACCGGCACGGGCCCGTCGGGTCCCCCGCCGAGCACGGCGGCCACCAGGGCTGCGGCGCCGGCCCCATCGGCCGAGTGGCGGATCTCGAGGCCGGCGCTCAGCTCGATCGCCTCGGGCTCGCCGACGTCGAAGCCGGCCTCGTCGAGGGCGTCGACCACCATGTCGACGTCGTCGGGCAGCCGGGTCGGGCCGTCGCCACCGGCGCCATCGGTCGACGGGTGGTAGACCACGGAGACCCCGACCGTGTCCGGATGATCGAAGCCGGCACCGGCGAACAGCTCGAGGATGGGGGCGGCCTGGTCGTACTGCGGGATGAGCACCCGGTTGGAACCGACGGTGTCGTCGACGACGGGGAAGGTGTAGGTCTGCAGGTCGCCGGGCTCGAAGCTCCGGTAGGTGGTGCCGAGTTCGAGGAGCAGGGCCGGGGTCAGCTCGTGGTCGATGGCGACGTTCTCGATCCCGGTGTCGATCAGGTCGCGCAGCACGAGCGGGTTGCGGGCGCCCCGGTCGATGGCCTTCTGGGCCAGCCGTTGGAGGAAGTCCTGCTGCCGCTGGATTCGCCCCAGATCGCTGGTGGGGTCGGTCACCCAGTCACCGTCGGCGTCCTGGGTCTGGTAGTAGCGGGAGCGGACGTAGGCGAGGGCCTCGGTCGGTCCGAGGGAGGCGCAGCCGGGCTGGGCCATGAGGAAGCCGGTCTGGCTCCGGGGCGAGGGGGCATTGGCGTTCCAGTCGCGGGCGGCGGCGTCGAAGGGGACCTCCACCGATTCGACCGCCTCGACCAGTCCCTGGAATCCGGCGAAGTCGACGTTGACGTAGTGGTGGATCGGGAAGCCGAACGCCTCCTCGATGGTGTCGATCAGGGTGGCGGGACCGCCGGTGACGAAGGCCCGGTTGATCCGGTCGCTTCGGTCGCTGCCGGCGATCGGCACCCACAGGTCCCGGGGCAGCGACAGGAGGGCGACCTGGCCCGTCCGCTCGTCGAGGTGGGCCACGATGATCACGTCGCCGAACCGTTCGCCCTGGCGACCGATCTGGATCGGGTCGTCGGGGTCGAGGCTGGCCGAGGAGTCGGAGCCGACGAGGAGGACGTTGATCACTCGCTCCCCCGGTGCCGAGGCGTCGAGCTCGGTGAGCGAGCGGTCGAGGGCGACCCGGTTGATCGACGACGCCCGCTCGCCGGCGTAGTTGAGCAGGGCCGCCGCCGACAGCGTGGCCCCGATGAGGACGACGTTGAGCACCAGCAGCATCCGCTGGCCCCAGGTGCGGCGGTGATTGGTCAGGCGTTCCTGCCCCAGGAACGGGTTCACGACACCGGCACCCCCGGTTCGGGGGGCGCTTCGGGCACGCCCTCGCCGTCGCCCTGGCCATCGTCGAGGAGGCGGTCCGGCTGCACGGCGAGGAGGATGCCGTCGTCGAGGCCGACGGTGGCCTCGGTGCCGAGGAAGACGTTGCTCACGCCGCGGCTGGTACCGGCGGGGAGGGTCTCGCCCCGGAGGGGGTAGAGCAGGCCGTCGGTGGTGACGCCGTGGGCTGCGCCGTGCACCGGCAGCAGCGACAGCACCTCGTCGGGCCGGCCGTCGAGCGTGCGATCATCGTGGATGACCGACACCCGGGCCGTCCCGACGAGACCGTCGACGGCCACGTCGGCGTAGCGGGGGGAGGCGATAACGGCCACGTTGGCCAGCAGGTGATCGAACCGTCCACCGCCGAAGGCGGCGAGCACCACCCGATCGGCCTCGGCCGCCACGGCGTGGTCGAGTGCGAGTTCGAGGTCGGTCTGGTTCTTGGCCGCCGGGTGCTCCTCCAGGGGGATGCCCAGCTCGCGAGCCCAGGTCAGGGCCTCGGGGCTGGCCGAATCGAAGTCACCGACGGCGAGGTCGGGGACGAGGCCCGCGGCGCGGGCGTGGTCGAGTCCGGAGTCGGCGGCAATGCACATGGCGGCGGGAGGTAGTGCGCGGAGCACGTGGGGGGTGGGTGTCTCACCACCGGCCACAATGAGGACGGTTTTGGACATCCGGGGTCACCTTAGGCCATGGCGCAACCGACTTGGGTCACGTTGGGTACTTCCCGTTACCCTCGCCGCAGGACGACCAGGAGACCCTGCCCATGTTGGCCCGCACCCTCTTCTCCTCCGAACACGACCTGTTCCGAGACGCCGTCAGCGCCTTCGTCGACGCCGAGATCACGCCCAACGTGGAACGGTGGGAGGAGGCGGGTGTCGTCGACCGGGAACTGTTCATCGCCGCCGGGGCCGCCGGCTTCCTCGGCATCGAGATCCCGGCCGAACACGGCGGTGGCGGGGTGGACGACTTCCGCTTCAACGTCGTGCTGGGCGAGGAGGTCCAGCGGGTGGGCGCGATGGGCGTCGGCCTCGGACTCACCCTGCACAACGACATCTGCCTCCCCTATTTCACCGAGGTGGCGACGCCGGAGCAGCAGGCCCGATGGCTGCCCGGCATCGCCAGTGGCGAGAAGATCACGGCGGTGGCCATGACCGAGCCGGGCACCGGGTCCGACCTCAACGGCATCGCCACCACGGCGATCCGCGACGGCGACGACTACATCGTCAACGGCTCCAAGACCTTCATCACCAACGGCATCAACGCCGACCTCATCATCGTGGCGGCCAAGACCGACCCCGAGCAGGGGCACCGAGGCATGAGCCTGTTGATCATCGAGGAGGGCATGGCCGGGTTCGAGCGGGGCCGCAACCTGTCGAAGATCGGGATGCACGCCCAGGACACGGCCGAGCTGTTCTTCACCGACGTCCGGGTGCCGGCGGCCAACCTGCTCGGAGGCACCGAGGGTCGAGGCTTCTTCCAGCTGATGGAGAACCTGCCCCGGGAACGGCTGTCGCTGGCCGTGGCCGCCGCCGCCCACGCCAAGGCGGCCTTCACCTGGACCGTGGACTACTGCAAGGAGCGCAAGGCCTTCGGGCAGCCGATCGGGTCGTTCCAGCACTCGAAGTTCACCCTGGCCGAGATGAAGACCGAGCTCGACATCGCCCAGGTCTTCCTCGACCGCCAGACCGAGGCCTACCTCACCGGCGAGCTGACCGCCGACGATGCGGCCGAGGCCAAGTGGTGGTGTACCGACCTGGAGAACCGGGTCGTCGATCACTGCCTGCAACTCCACGGCGGCTACGGCTACATGGAGGAGTACCCGATCGCCCGGGCCTGGCGGGATGCCCGGGTCCAACGGATTTACGGCGGCACCAACGAGATCATGAAGGAGATCATCGGCCGCTCCCTCGGGTTCTGAGCGTTTGCGCTGGTGGGAGTGGCTGCTTGGAGGACGCAGCCACAGTCGATCGCACATTTATCGCACACGAGTCAGTCGATGACCCGGACTGGCCCCCGAGTGCGGGCGCCGATCCCCTACGATGCCGGGCGACCATGAGCATCGAAGTCGCCGCCCTTATTCTCTCGACGATCGCAATCTTGATCTCGCTTGGCAGCCTTTCGTACTCACGCAGAGAGGCCCTCGCCGCCGAGAAAGCGAACGAGCGCGAGACCAAAGAGCAGGAGCTACGAGAAGAGGCGGCTCGGCTGGAGGAGCTACGCAGCAAGAAGGCCAGAATCGTCGTGCGTCGACAGCTGATGAGAACTGCGCATGGAATGTGGTATCTCGTCGCTGTGAACCAAGGAAAGGCCACTGCTCGGGATGTGAAACTGAACATCACAGGAACTGGGCACGGGGATACGAACGTGTTCGATGATGGCGGGAGCACGGCGGGCAGGGGCGACCTTATCTCTGGCGAACTCTGGGCGATACCACTCTCGGTCAGGTCCGAGAACCGGATCTTTCCCCTGGAAGGTGTCCTCACTTGGCAAGACGACTCTGATGTCAGTCCGGTTGAAGAGTTCAGCATCGCCGACTTCTTGGATAGTCCAACCCTCGACTGAGTGCTGTCACTAGTTCGGCTCGGCTGACACATCAGCAAGATCCGAGGAGCCGAGTCGCAATCGCCTCGTTGGCCGTCCGCTTCGACTCGCTGGCCGCTTGGGCGTACAGCCCTCGGGTGAGGCGGATGTCCTCGTGGCCCATCAGCTCTTGAGACACCTTGACGTCAACACCGGCGTCGACGAGGCCCGATGCGTACAGGCGCCGCAGGTCGTGAAAGCCGATGTCGGGTCGGCCGATGGCATCACGGGCTGGCACCCATACCTGAGGATGCCACCACGTGTGTCGGAGCGGACCACCCTTGACCGCCCGGAACAGGTGCACATCCGAGTCAACCTCCGTCAGGCCCTCCGAACGCAGGTGAGCATCGAGGATGTTGGCGACCGCCTCCGGGATCGGAAGGGAGCGACGACCGGCCGCCGACTTGGGCGGGCCGAAGTGCATGATCCCGTTCGCCTCGCCGACGGTCTCGGTCACCCACAGCCGACGTTCGCCCATGTCGAGTGACCCGACTCGGAGCCCGGCAACCTCGCCCCACCTCATGCCGAGAATGGCACCGAGCCAGACCATGGGCCGGTACCGCTCGACGATCGACTCGGTAAGACGATGCAGCTCCTCCGGCGTGATCGGCTTCCGGCGTCGGGACTCCTTCCGAGGGAGTTTCACGCTCCGGCAGGGTGAGCGGACGAGGATGTCTTCCTTCACAGCCGCCATGAGGATCGTGCGCAGGATGGCGAAGCGGTGTTGCACCGTGGAGGGTTTCGCTTCGGCCGCCCACGAATTGACGAGGCCCTGTAGCTCGAGCGGGGTGATCGACGAGAGGCGGCGGTGGCCGATCGCCGGGAGGATCCACCGGTTCAGGGTCGATTGATACTGCGCAGCGGTCTTGGGCGCCAAGCCCTCCTCGTGGACTGGATACCACGTGGCGACCCACTCCCCCACGGTCTGCTTGGAGTCACGAGGGTCGACCCAGGTGCCTTGGTCTCGTGCGGCGAGCTCGTTGCGTTCGAACGCCTGGGCCTCACGCTTGGTGCGGAAGGTCTTGGCGTAGCCCTTCCCGCTCGGGTCACGAAGCCGCACGTCCCAGCGAGTGCCGTTCTTGGTCTCTCGCCGATGGATGCTCACGACGCCTCCAGTAGGCCGTTTACGTAGGACTCCAGCTCGGCGACGGGCACCAGGCGTCGGCGGCCGATTTGGACGGTTCGGATCGAGCCATCCGAGATGAGTTCAAACGTCTTGGTCCGGCCGATGGCGAGGACTTCGGCGGCCTGGTCGACAGTGCAGAGGAGTGGTGCCGTCGGCGCAGAATCGCCCGTTGGCTGGGTGATGATCATGTATCTCTCCATCTCGTTCCTAGGGCCAGGCGGCCAGCGGCGAGGAAGCCTGTGACGATCGCCTGGTTGGTGGTGGTCGAGCCAAAGGGCCCGGATGGCTCTTCGGCGCAGTAGGCGTGGGTCATGGGTGTGGTTCCTTTGGGGTGGCGCCGTACCAGGCTCTTGCGACTGGTCCGAGTTGGTCGAGCGGGACGGTTCTGGGGTTGGGAGCTCGTTTTCTGCGTCTTGGTCGTCGGTCGTCGAGTCGTTGGTAACGGAGGTGTGGAAGTCCGGTTTCTGGGTGGGTGATGACGTTGATGGGTTTCTTGAGGTGTTTGGCGATGCGGTCGGCCATGGCTTGGGGGCCATGGAGTTCGAGTGCTTCGAGGGCGGCGGCGGCCGGTGAGTAGCCGGGCTCTGTCGGGGAGCGGGTGAGATCTCGCCACAGCCCCGAGTCTGCGGAGGCAACATCCACCGCCTCGTTGGTGGTCTCGACGGTGTCGTCGGTTTGGTCGTCGTCGTGGTCGTCGCCGATCAAGGCGTTGATCTCTTCGTCGGTGGGGACGCCGTAGACGTCGGCGAGGCGGCCGCCGGTGGTGACGACGTTGCGGCCCTTGGTGGCTCGGAGGTATTCGCACCAGCGGGCGGCGTCCTGAGCGTCGCCTGACTCTGCTGCGTCCAGGGCGATCTGCCACGGGGACCGTGAAGCGCCTTTGGCGGTCTTGAGGTCTTGGCGGGTGAGTTCGAGTTGGATCTTGCCGAGGTAGGCAGCGATGTGGTCGTCGCCTTCGTGGCGGCTGGCGCGGCGCACGGGGACGAGGTCGACGCCGTGGAGGTGGTGGAGTTCTCGGTTGAGGTGCCGGTAGATCTGGCGGCCGAACGCTTGGTAGAGCGCTGAGCGGAAAGCATGGCGCCGGACTCAACGTCGAGGTCTTCTTCGTGGAAGAACAAGACGTGTAGGTGGGGGTGCCAGCCGTTGACGCCGTGGGTGATTTCGAGGGCGGCGATCCAGCCGATGACGCCGTGGTCTTCCTCGGCTTGTTTGTAGACCTTGAGGTGGCGCATCTCGGTGAACGCCTTGCGCAGCGCTTCCAGCAGCTCGTGCAGGCTGTCCGTTTGGTAGTGGGCCAGGGTGAGGGAGGCGAATGACACGCCCTTGCCGGCGTCTCGGTGGGCATCGACGTAGTACTTGACCATCCCCGACTTCTCGGCACGGCGGCGAGAAGCACAGCCGAGGCAGCCCCAGACGCTCTTACACGTCGCTACACCGTTGACCCGGCATCGGCCGTTCCCTGATCGTTTGTAGACCACGGTGGAGCCGAGGGTGTTCCCGCAGCGGGCGATCGATTTCAGGTCGGGGTCGTCGTGGAGGAGGCGACGGTTGAAGCGTCGGAGGGTATTGGCTGCGTGGCGTCGACTGCGGAAGCGGTCGTAGGCGTCGAGGTCAACTTTCAGGCTCTGGTTACCGAGAGGCGTGAGCTTGTTGGTCATCGGCGCCACCCCTGTGTCTGGGGCGGCAGTGGAGTTTCCCCGTAACCGAGAGGCGTGAGCTTGTTGGTCATCGGCGCCACCCCTGTGTCTGGGGCGGCAGTGGAGTTTCCCCGTAACCGAGAACGCGACCGCTGTGAGCCGTACGCACATACCTGGCCGGAAACTCCCACGGGAGCGCTATCGAGCCGTCGAGGCGCTGTCGTACCAGCGCACCGAGTAACGCCGCTCTGGGCGGCTGCCGTTGTCCCTTGCGAGGATGTTGGTTGGACGCCCGGGGTAGTGCCAGCTGTGACGGTAGGTGCAGGCTAGTCGGAGGAGCGGATGACGACTTGGCCGGTGCCGGTGGCGTTCAGCCAGATCTTGGTTCTGCCGAGGTCGATGTCGTAGGGGAGGTATTTGGCACTCTGGGCGATGGTGCGGCCGACGATGCGGCTGTTGTAGTTGTCGGGTTTGGTCAGTGTGACGTTCTTGGTGCGGGCGAGGAGGGCTTCGGCTTCGATGACGATTGGTTGGTCGTCGTCTGTGATGTCGAGGACGATGACTTCGCCGCTGGTGGCGGTGGCGAGTTCGCCCGTGCCGGCCAGAACCCAGGCGTGGCGGGATTCGAGAACGAGTCCGAGGTCGGTCCCGACGACGGGATCGAGGGACGTGGTGATGGTGTGGGAGTGGGCCAAGATCTCGTTCTGTTTGAACACGACGAGGTGGTCGTCGCTGAGCTCGAAGACGGTGACGTCGCCGCCCTGGTGGCCGAGGTAGAGGTCGCCGGTGCCGGTGGTGTGATGGAGGACGAGGTTGCCGGCGGTGATGGCGGACAGTTTGAGTTCGGGTTTTACGCGGCGTGCGACGGACTTGATGATCTGGCTGTCTTTGACGCGACGCGTGGATCGACCATCGGGGTTGGGGTTGGTCGACTCGACGTCGAGGTCGTGGGTTTCGAGCCGGTACTCGAGGTCGCCGACGGCGCTCATGATCCGGTTTCGGCGCACCCTGAGGGGGGCGTTGGGGGTGATGGTTGCTTTCAGTATGTGAGATGCGGCGTTGCTGAGCTGGGTGGGGTTGGCAGCGATGTGTATCAAGATGGTCTCCCAAACTCGGGAAGGCGTGGGGGCCCGTGGTTGGCGGATCGTTCAATGGCGCCGGGCGGACCTCGGTCGGCCGGTGGGATTTGTTTGCTGGTGGCTCGGACGCCGAGGTCTCTGGACTGAGGGCGAGGCGATTGTGTTGGTCTAGAGCATCTTTCCGTGTTGGTCCCAGCCGGCGTGCTCGATGTTGGCTAGGGGTTCGATACGGCGCCAGCCGACGGCGTGGTCGGAGAGGAGGTTCGCAACCTTCAGCCAGAAGCCGTCCTTGTGGTTGGCGATGGAGGCTCGGTAGGCGTCGATGCTGCAGTGGCGGTACATGCGTTTGCCGGCGAAGAGGACCATCATCGAGTGGGCGCCTTCGGGGGCGTAGTAGGCGGCGCACCTGTCGGCGGTGTACTCCTGGGCTCGAATGACGGTGCGGCCGAAGAAGATGAGTCGTGGGACGGCCATGATGGCTTGACGCCACAGGTCGACGTGGCCGCATTTGATGTGTCCGAGCTCGTGGGCCAGAACGAACTTGATGCCGGCGAAGTCGCCGTGTTCGTAGGCGATGTCGATGAGGTCGCTCCAGATCACGATGTAGCTTCGTCGGACCTGGCATTTCGACGCAAAGGCGTTGAGGGCACCGTTCCCGTTTGCCAGGTAGAGGCGTGGGGAGGGGTGGACGCCCATTTCCTCGACGAGGTCACGGTAGATGGCGTGCACCTCGGGCAGCTGGTGGTCGGTGATCTCGACACCGTCGGCGATGTTCTTCCAGTAGAAGTACCGGATGAATATGACGCCGGCCAGGAGCGGTGTGAGGAGGCCGACGAGGGCGGCGGTGGCCCAGGCCGGTGCGGCGGTGCCCGAAGCAGCCGCCGCCACGGCCACGGTCACGCCGCCCGCCGTGATGAGCCCGGCGGCGATCAGCGCGGGGATCTCGGCCCGGTGACGCAACTCCGACGGTGTCGGATCGGCGGTCTGGGGGTGGAGGTGCTCGGTCGTTGCCGTCATCGTTCGGTCCTTGCTGGGTGATGGTCGGTGTTCTCGAGGCCGTAGGCGGGCCAGATCGGGGTGAGGTCGGTGCGACGGAGCGAGAACATGGCGTAGATCGCCCCGATGACGCCGACACCGCCGGCGGCGACGACGGCCGGCGAAGTCTCGGCTCCGGCCGCCTCGAGCTGTTCGGATCCGACCACGAAGAAGTCATAGAGGCCATGGATGACCATCGCCGGCCACAGGGATCGGGTGCCGAAGGCGACCAGCACGAAAACCAAGGTCAGCAGCCCGGTGAAGATGACCTGTACTGCGGTGGCTCGTGCGCCCAGCCCAGCGATGGGATTGATGGCATGCAACAGACCGAACGCCACAGCGGCGATTGGGATCCCTCGGCCGAAGCCGACAGCTTTGACGAACACCACCAACAGCAGTCCCCGGTAGGTGAGCTCCTCGGTGAACCCAACGAGCAGCGTGGCCGCAAGCGTCCCTGCGATCATCGATCCGTCAACCGACGCTCCTTCGGGCAGGGTGGACCAGGCGAGTGCGAATCCGGCGCCGGCGACCAGGAGCATGACGGTGGCGGGGATGAGCCATCGGGCCTTGAAGACGCTCGGCCGGCGCAGACCGATCTCGCCCGGTTCCGCCATGCCCCAGGCCACTACGGCCACGAAGAGCGTCACGACCAGCAGGGTCGGGAGCTGGCCGGCGACGAAGTCGGCGTCGCTGTAGCCCACCGGCGACGCAGCCCACCCGATGGCCAGAATGACGATCTGTATCCCGGCCACGATCAGCGCCTTCGGTGCCGAAGACGTGAGGTCGCTCAGCCATTTGATGCGAGCAGATGAGGGACCGTTCATGAGCCGAGACCGTTCCCGAGTCCGGCTTCTGCGAACGTGGCGTCGTAGATGGCGAAGAGCTCCCCGAGCCGGTCCGGCTGTTCACCTTTGAGCAGTGCCAGGATCAGTTCGGGCCCGAGGGTGTCGAGGACCGGCTCGACGGCGTCGGCGCAGGCTGCGTTGACGGCGTCTGGGTCGGCCTCGGGGACGGCGTCGGCTGCGTACGCAGCACATCCTTGGGCCACGATCTCGGGGACCTCATCGACGGTGGGTTCGGGTGCTTCCTCCCGTGGGCACTCGACCAGTCGTTCACTCGGTGGTTCGGTGTCGAGGAGCATGGATTCCACGTGGCCGTTGACGCACTGGTTCCACCCGAAGGCGTAGACGACGTGGTTGGGGTGATCGGCCTGCACGAGGTAGCCGTTGGCCAGGACGTCTTGGGCCAGTTGTTCGCTTTGGACGTACGGGGTGGCGGGGTCGGAGGTGTTCCCGACCACGACGATGGGCACGTCGCCGCCGTCGAAGGGCTGGTCGAGGGTCTCGGGGGCGAGATCGCCCAGGAACGGGCACGGGTCGGCGGCGTCCGTGGTGAACGCACCGATGAGCGGCAGCTCGGCTGCGAGCCGGTCGTTGGCTTCGGCTTGGAGCTCGGCTCGAACCGGGTCATAGGCGGCGACGTCGGGTTGGAGGACCCAGGAATCGAGGCAGTTGACATGCCCGATGATGGTCTGGCCGGCGACTTCGCCAAGCTGTGAGGCCGCTATCCCAGCGAGTGGGGTGCCGTTGTCGTTCTCGACGAGCTCGTTGAGGGCGTCGTAGAGCTCGGGCCAGCGGGCCTCCTGATAAAGCGGTGTTATGACCCCGAGGAGCGCTGCGTCGGGGGATCCGGTGGGGGAGGCTTGGCGCACCAGGTCACGCTTGTCAGCGGCGAGTTGCAGGTAGCCGGCCGGGTCGCCGTCGTTGTAGATCGGGCACGTCTCATCGCTGCACGCCTGGAGGGCAAGCGAGAGTTGGGTCTCGAAGCCGGCGGCTTGTTCGAGCAGTTCGGCCAGGATCCCCTCGACGTCGTCGACGTTCTCGGTGATGGGGTTGGCGGCGCCGTCGATGACCATCGCTCGAACCGAGTCGGGGAAGAGGGTGGCGTACCAGACACCGAGCGCGGAGCCGTAGGAGGCACCGTAGTAGCTGACCTGATCGACTCCGAGGGCCTGGCGGATGGCGTCCATGTCCCGGACGACGTTGGCCGACTGCAGCTGGTTGCCTACCGGTCCCATCGCTTGGCCGCAGAGTGCGGCGAGCTCCTGGCCGGCTTCGACTTCGGCGTCGGTGTCGACGACGCCGTCGATCTCGGCTGACAGGGCTTTGAACGCTGTTCCGTCGCCACAGGTGAAGGCCGGTTCGGAGGCCCCGACGCCACGGGGGTCGAAGCCGACGATGTCGAACCGGGCCACCACGTCGTCGGTGAACCCACCCCCGGCCCCTGCGGCGGCGAACTCGATACCGGACTCGCCGGGCCCGCCCGGGTTGACGAGCAGGTAGCCGAGCCAGTCGCTGGGCGCTCCGGTTGCCCGGTGAACCGACACCGCCATGTCGATCGAGCCGAGCGACGGGTCGTCATAGTCGACCGGGACGGTCAGCACCGAGCACTCGGCCATGCCGCACTCATCCCACTCCAAGCTCTCGGCTCGCTCGACCGGGTCGGGCTCTGGCGGCGACGTCGACGTCTCACCGCTCGTTGTGGTGGGGGTCGACCTCGACGCACTCTCATCGTCGTCGGGTTCCGTCGTACAGGCCGCCCCGATCAGAGCCAAACAGAACAACATCGCAATCAGGGATGTGGGAGAACAGAACCTGGTTCGTCTAGACATGACACGCGGCCTTTCGAGCTCGGTGATGAGGTACGGGTTCAACACTGAACAGGCGGCGAGCTCCCCGGTACCCGACATAGGTGCCGAGACCCCCGACCTTTTGGCCGGGTTGACCAGCACCTTTGAACCGGAGACCCCTCAGTGGCCGGTCCCTAGACTTGGAGACGATGAGCAAGCTCCGCGAAGTCATCCAGTGGGTCCTTGGCCTGATCCCGCCCGGAGCCGGCCTGCTGGCTCGACCACGAGGGCTCGATCTCCTCATCGCCGTCGTCCTGGCCGCCGGATCCCTCCTCGAGTATCCCCTCATCGACCAGCCCCGCCCGATCATGGACCTGGCAGCCGGCCTCGCCCTGGCCGCCATTGCGATCTACCGGCGGGTCAGACCGCTGGCTGCGGTCATCGCCGTGACCGCCGTTGGGGTCGGAAGCGACATCGTGGCCGGCATCACCGACCAACCGGTGGCCGGCACCATCGCCGGCGGCTTGGCCGTGGTGGTCATCACCTACACCGTTGGACGGTGGGCCCCCCGCAACACCGTCGTCGCCTCGATCCTCATCATGGGCCTGATCCTGCCCTCGACCGGGTTCCTCAATTCGTTCAACGACCCCGCCTGGGTCTCGTGGCTGATTGCGGCCAGCCTCTCAACGGCCAGCATCGGGACCGGGGTGTTGGTCCGGGCCCGAGATGTCCTGCGGACCGAGCAAGCCCGAGCCGAGCTGGCCGAGGAACGCAACCATCTCGCCAACGACATCCACGACAGCGTGGCCCACGCCATGTCAGCCATCGCCATCCGAGCCGAAGGTGCCCGCCACCTGAGCGACCAAACACAGAGAGACCAGGCCTTCGATGCCATCGCCCGCACCGCGTCGAAAGGGCTGACCGATGTCCGCCACCTCATCGCCAATATCCGGACCAACGACGACTTACCCGAACCCCTTCCAGGGCTCGGTGACCTGAACCAGCTCGCCCAAGAGGCCACCACACCCTCACTCGAGGTGGAGGTCATGATCGACGCCGTCACCGAGGCCGTCCCGGTCACCGTCAGCGCCGTTGCCTACGCCATCACCCGTGAGGCCCTGACCAACATCCGACGCCACGCCACCGGCGCGTCCCGAGCCGTCGTACGGGCCCGTACCACAGACCAGTACCTCGATCTCACCATCGTCGATGATGGTTCAACCCCGGCAACGCGAACCGCCACCGCCGGCTTCGGTCTTCAGGTGATGACCGAACGAGCGACCTCCGTCGGCGGAAATCTCACCGCCGGTCCCGACCCCAACGGCGGATGGCTCGTCGCCAGTCGCCTCCCCCTCACATCTGGGGCCAGCCAATGACCGTCACTGTGCTCATCGCCGATGACCAGGAGATGGTCAGAACCGGGCTCCGACACGTCATTGAAGCCGATCCCCAACTCCGGGTCGTCGGAGCGGCCGAGAACGGTCGTCAAGCGCTCGACATGGCCCGGCAACTTCAACCCGATGTGTGTGTCCTCGACATCCGAATGCCCCACCTCACCGGCCTCGACGTCACTCGACAACTCGCCAACGACCCCGACCCACCAGCCATCGTCATCGTCACCACCTACGACCTCGAGGAATACCTCTTCCAAGCTCTCCAAGCCGGCGCCAGCGGCTTCGTTCTCAAAGACTCGCCAGCCGCCGTCGTCAATGACGCCATCCACGCCGCTGCCACCGGTGACGCCCTCATCAGCCCCGCTCTCACCGGTCGCCTCATCCGGACCTACCTCCAACAATCACCACGACGATCCGCCGGCCTCGGACTGTTCACCCCACGAGAACAAGACGTCCTGCACGCCGTCTGCCGAGGAGCATCAAACGACGAACTGGCCCGATCACTCAACCTGTCGGTCTCCACCGTCAAAGGCCACATCAGCAGCCTCATGCAAAAGACCGACACCGCCAGCCGGGTCAACCTCGTCATCTGGGCCTACCGCAACACCGACATCAACCCTTAGGCCCCGACTCCCTCAGGACCGTCGACAGGTCGAAGGCGCCCGCTGTCGCCACCATGCCTGCGGATGGCGAGTAGCTGGTCAGTTCATTGCGCTGACCCGCCGAACCGTCCGAGCACTATCGGCGATCCCGGCCGCCCAGGGCACGCAGGAACACGACCACGCACGGTGCGATGAGCATTGACATCTCGTCGTCGGCCTGGTCGTCACCATAAGTGAGAACGCAGCACCGATCCCTGGTGATCTCGCGCATGCGATATGTGCCTGATTGATGATTTGAGTGGGCGTTGCGGTGGTTCCGTAGCGTTTCGAGGGCCCGGACCGGGGTGACTCTGCAAGTGCCTGCCGCCCGTGTTTGGGTTGGCTTCTAGTAACGAGCTGTCGACCGGTCTGGGTTCTCGGCCGGGGTGTGGCTCGAAAGAGGCGAGAGCACGTAGAACACGAATCAGGAGTGCCCATCTCGGTTTCAACTATCAACCGAAAGGGCAATCACGATGACGATCATGATCGGAATCGATCCTCACAAGGCAACCCACACGGCGGTGGCCGTCAACGGCAACGAGACCGTTGTTGGTGAGTTCAAGCTTCGAGCGTCCAGGACCCAGGGGCCGCGGTTCATGGCCTGGGCTGAAACGCTCGGCGAGCGGGTGTGGGCGATCGAGTCAGCGAACGGGCTCGGATACCTCCTTGCGCAGCAGCTCACGACCGCTGGCGAGACCGTGTTCGATGTCCCTCCGGTGCTGGCGTCTCGACTCCGGGTGTTGGGCTCGGGCCGCTCGCAGAAGAACGACCCGAACGACGCACGCTCGATTGCGATCGCAGCGCTGCGCTCGGAACGTCTCCAGGTCGTCACCGTGGATGATCATCCTCGGGTGTTGCGGATGTTGGCCAAACGACACCGAGACATGGCACGGCTCCGAACAATCCACTGCAGCCGCCTGCACGCCCTGCTGGGGGAGATGGTGCCGGGTGGTGTCCGCTCCGAAATCAACGTTAACAAGGCCAAACAGGCCCTTGACACCATCAAGGCCTCTGACGAGGTGACTCGGCATCGGGTGATGATCTGCGAGGAGCTCATCGCCGAGATCGGCGGGCTCGACGCCCGGTTAAAGGCATCACTCAAACGAGTCCGTGCCGCGGTCGACGCCTCTGGCACCAGTGTTGGTGAGGTCTACGGGATCGGGCCGATCTCGGCTGCGATGCTGATCGGCTACACCGGTGACGTCACCAGGTTTCCGTCCAAGGGCCACTACGCGACTTACAACGGGACCGCCCCGATCGAAGCGTCATCAGGACCACGGCAACGACACCGGCTCAACCCCAGAGGCAACCGGCAGTTGAACTACGCCATCCACGTCGCAGCCATTGTCCAGCTCCGCTACCCGGGCCAGGGCCGGGACTACTACGACCGCAAGGTCGCTGAGGGCAAGACGTCCAAGGAAGCGATCCGGGCGTTGAAACGACGGATCTCCGACCGGGTCTACCGCCACCTCGTCTCCGACGCTCGCCGGGTGAGCTAAGGCGAAGGTTGGGCCCGGGAGGACACCCAGGAACGACTACGAGTCCAGCGTGACCGGCTCAACATCCTGAACACCGGCTCTTCGGACAAGTCACTTCCCGGACCCAGAACAACACGCTAGGCCCTACAGACCCCTCCCGCCAGGGGTCTCACCCCACGCGCTCCCGAAGACATCCGAGAACACTCCTTGACAGAAAGAGGCTTCGTTGAGTTGTACCTGGGCTATGCCCGTGGGTGTGATCGTGAGCGGTGCCTGCGATCTACGTGATGCAGTCGCCTTTAGCCCGTTGCCCGAAGGAGGTTCTCAGGCTGGTTCGTCGGACGTTCGAGGATGAGGGCTGAGCCCTCTATGCGTGCTGGGTCGCCGAGTTTGATGAGCCGTTGGACGCAGTCGTTGCTGTTGGGTGGCAAGTCCAGGGCCTGGAGCGTGGGCGACGTCGTCAACGCCCATGCGACATGGGATGTCGTGACGACCAGCTGCTCGGACGGACGCAGCTGGACTCGCGCTACGTGCCAGAGGGTCGGCTCGCCGCTGCGGCCGCCAATGAACTGGCTGAGAATCATCGGAGAAGGGTGTTCTCTCGCCTCGGCCATAGTGATCCTGCCCGACTCGATTGCCTCGCCGAGAACTGTGCCGAGCGGGGTCAACCTTGTCAGCGAGTCCCTGGTTCTCTTGAACACAGCACAGTTACCGACGTGAACGATCGTCACGTGATCCGCCTCCGGCACCAAGAGGCTGACAATTCCTGCTGCGAGGCAGCGATCTAGGCCCTGCCGTTCGATGTCCGCTTGTTGAGCCTGGACAGCGGCAGTGAGTGCGGTCTGGAGTTCACCGGTCTCGACCGGGCCTCGGTCGCCGACTATCTCCACGAGCTTCGGCAGAAGTTCGAGGTCGAGGCAGGTGTAGGCCTCGACGACACCAAGAACGGGTAGCGAAGAAACAACAGCGTGAGGGGACTCACGCTCGCTGGGCGGGCTATGGCCGAACGTCCACCGCCAACTCGCACTCGCGCTGACACCGGTTTGCACCCAATCAACTTAGGGCACCGGCGACAGCGAAGGTACCGGCGAACTCGGGCGTCGTAGCTGCACGGAGATGCGAACGCTCACAGTGAGCTGGGCCTCGCAGGAGCCCATCGCCATGATTGGTGGCGCCGACCGTCGACGCCCCGTCGTTGTCGCGCAAGCGATGTGTGCCGTTCCCGAGCGGTCGGGTTCGCGTCGAATAGGCGGTCAGTTAGCTCGGGTCTGTCGCGTCGTGTCTAGTGGTTGCTGCGAACGTGGCTAGGGCGGCGGTGAGGCCTGCGATGGTTCGTGCGGCGTGCCAGCCCAGCCAGCGCGCTCGTTCGGTGTCGAGGTCGTCCGCGGTGATGGTGTCGGACCAGATGCGATTGTTGGCAGGCACGTGGTAGAGCACGGTGATGGCGAGCGACGCTGCGAGAGCGATGGCCGCGGCGAGCCACAGCGTCTTGGCTGTCGTGTTCCATGCTCGACGGAGCGAAAGGGCGATGCCGGCCATGGCGGGTAGGAGCGTGATGGCGATAGCGGGAAGCAGGAACTCGAAGATCTCGTCGAACTGAGCGGCGTAGTCCTGGGGTGGAACGGTCTGCCAGTAGCGGCCGAGACCCAGTCCGATGGTGATGAGTACACCGGTGTAGGCGGCCGAGCCGATGACGGCGAGCCCTGGGGGGATGGAGGCCAGAGGCCCGGGAGCATTCGGCTGGTTGACTCGGGACGTTGCCGTGATCGCTTGTGACATGCAAGTGATCTTGCCATGGATCGCTTTCGAACAGCAAGTAAGATCGTGTGATGAACGCTGACCCTGAGGCCCGATCGTCGTGCCCGGTCGCGGCCTCACTCGACATCCTGGGAGACCGCTGGACGCTAGTCCTGCTACGCGATGTCCTGATCGGGCGCCGCTCGCGGTTCGCGGAGTTCGCCGTTGACGAGGGGATCGCGACCAATGTCTTGGCCGATCGACTCCAACGACTCACCGATGCCGGCCTTCTCGCCAAAGACCGAGACCCTGAAGACGGCCGCCGCTGGGTCTACCGCCCGAAACAGCCTGCGGTCGACCTGATTCCCGTTCTCGTAGATCTGATGGTTTGGGGATCTGAGAACACCCATGGCAACGCACCGCCCGAGATCCTCGAAGGCGTCCGTTCAGACCGACAGCGCCTCGTCGAACAGCTGACAGCGCAAGCCAGCGCCAACCTGGCCGACTGAGTTACCCAGACGCCCTATCGGTATGAAGTCGCCGTAGTCGTCACGGTTGGTGAACGTCGCAGCCCGGTCCAACGGTGAACTCGTGCACGATACTTGTGCCTGATTGGATGCTGGTACGGCATCGGGGCTGTCGGCCGTAGCTTCGAGGGGCCGGACGGGTGTGGCTCCAGTAAGTGCCTGCCAGCTGATCGTGTTGGTCGGTGGGGCTTGAGTAACGAAGTGCCTGCCCGTTCGGT
>JBCCRO010000034.1:0-61404 GCA_039201605.1 Actinomycetota bacterium | reverse complement strand
TGCGCGATGATAACGACACAGAAAGTGCCTCCTGTAGCGATGGGCTTCGTGACGTCAGACATCACGAGACTCCCAGCTCAGGAGGCCTTTTTGGTGGACACGACCCCACCTACCAGATCAACCCACCGGTGGATCCAGGCTTAGCGGCGCGCTCCGCCAACCGGGCCTAGAAGACGGTGTAGCCGCCGTCGACCGTGATCTCCTGGCCGGTGTGGTAGGTCTGCGCCGGGTCGGCTAGGAAGGCGCCGACGGCCCGGAACTCCGACGGATCGGCCCAGCGCCGCACCGGGGTGCGCCGGGTGGTGGCGTCGCGGAACTTGTCGTTCTCGTAGCCGCCGGAGGCGAGCTCGGTGATCGTCCACCCCGGGAGGAGCGAATTGACCCGGATCTGGTGGCGGGCCATGCCGACGGCCAGGGCCCGCACCAGCCCGTTGAGGGCCGTCTTGGCCGTGCCGTAGGCCTCGTTGCCCGCGGCGCCGTGGATGGCCGAGGTAGACGACACCGCCACCAGCGAGCCGCCCTCACCCTGGTCGACCAGTCGCTTCGCCGCCTCCCGGAGGCAGAGGAACACGCCGTCGAGGTTGATCTCCATCACCGCCCGCCACTCGTCGAGGGACAGATCGAGAAAGGGGGTGCCGGTGCCGGGTCGGCCCGCATTGGCGAACAGGCCGTCGAGGCGGCCGAGATCGTCGATCGAGCGATCGAGGGTCTCCACGATCTGGGCCTCGTCGCCGACATCGCAGACGTAGCTGACGGCGGTCCCGCCCTGGGACCGGAGGGTGTCGACGGCGGCGGCGTTCTTCTCCTCGTTGCGACCCCAGATGGCCACCGAGCCGCCGGCGGCCACGATGCCCTCGGCCATGCCCAGCCCGATGCCGCCGTTGCCGCCGGTGATGACGAACACCCTGTCTCGCAGATCGATCATGGGGCGACCCTAGTGGCCCGGTTGTGGGCTCGACAGCGGGAGTCCGGTGACCGGCCGGCGGTCGGCTGTCGACCGCAGGGACCGAAATTCCGCAGACGGGCGAGGCGGCCTCTGGTACCGTCGAATCCATGACGACGCGAGCACCACGCCTTCTCGCCCGACCGGCACGACCCGGTCAGCGGCTCGCGTCCCTGCGACTACCCCGGCGAAATCACCGCTAGTCGATCGCAGTAGGCCCGGGCCGCCACCACCGTCTCTCGGAGTGTGGCCCAGCTCGGTCAGGGCACCTGGTTCGGGACCAGGAGATCGAAGGTTCGAGTCCTTCCGTCCTGACCAGATCACGCGACGTGACCACACCATCGATCCGGGGCGAGCTGGTGCTGGACCGTGGCTCTGACCCACGGCTCGGCAGGTTCGATCCCTGCCCCCGGTGCCCATACCTCAGTGGCGGAACGGGATACGCGGCCGGTTCAGACCCGGCTGTCCTTGCGACATGTGGGTTCGACTCCCACCTGAGGTACCGCAGCGCTCTAGCCCAACGGAAGAGGCAGCAGGCCGAGATCCTGTCCAGTCCGGGTTCGAATCCCGGGAGCGCTACCCCGCCGCTCTGGCCCAATCGGCAGAGGCGCTGGATTCAAAACCCAGTCGGTCCCGGTTCGAATCCGGGGAGCGGCACCCGATCCCATCGGACCCTCCGGGCGGGGGTACCTGGTTGTTACCCAGGAGGTGCGAGGTTCGAGTCCTCGGGTGGGAGCGAAATCCAATGGACGGTGTCCAAAGACTGCTTTAGGGTCCAAACCATGTTCACCACATCGACGACTTCCACCCGGGCCACGGGTCGAGAGCGCTTCATCGAAGCGCACCCTATGGCCGTCGTCGATCGTTGGCGATAGCCCCTACTCGGTCGAGTAGGACGCAAGCGCCATACACCGGCGGCGCCTTTCTCGCCGGTGTTGCTCGGCTGGTCCGAGCGCTCGCCTCGTAAGTGAGACCGTGCAGGTTCGATTCCTGTCACCGGCTCCACGAGTAGTTGTCCCTCCGTCCTGATGGAACGGGGCCCGGCCTTCGAAGCCGGACGTCGCGGGTTCGATTCCTGCCGGGGGGTCTTATGCCGGAGGCGTTCGACCCGAGTTTCGGTGTCGCCGAAACATCGAATACGGACGAACACCCCAAGCGTTCGACGAGAAAAGAGCCTTCATAACTCAGCGGTCAGAGTGCCCGATTGTCTATCGGGTGGTCGTCGGTTCGAATCCGACTGGAGGCGCTCGACAACACGGTTCTGTAGCTGACGAGGCGCAAGCGCCCCCTTGAAGCGGGGGAGATCCTGGTTCGAATCCAGGCGGGACCACCGAAGGCTCGATCGTCCTGGAGGCGGCGCTGGTCTCCAAAACCAGCAGACCGGGTTCGATCCCTGGCGGGCCTGCCCCAAGACAACACAAGCTCCGTAGGACGAAGTGGACGAGTCGCCACGTTCTCAGCGTGGAGGTAGCGGGTTCGATCCCCGCACGGAGTGCCACAGCTTCTGGTTCGCGAACGGAACCAGTCGACACGCCCCGTCGGTCTATCGGTCGTTGGATACCCGGCTTTCACCCGGGAGGTGGTGGGTTCGATTCCCACACGGGGTGCCACGCACCGGTAGCTCAGTCGGAAGAGCAGCTGTCTTACAAACAGAAGGTCGGGGGTTCGGCTCCTCCCCGGTGCACCACTGCCGTCGGGCCCATTCGGTATGGGCATCCCTCTGATACGGGGAAGGTACGAGGTTCGACTCCTCGGGCGGCAACCGAAATTCGCTGGGTCCACCGACCGCCATCGGGGCCCGCCGGTGCCCTCAGTTGTTGCCGGGGCCCCAGTCGATTGCGAGCCGGTCCGTCGGCTGGGTCGGATCGACCGCCACCGGCAGCACCATCCCCGGTTCGAGCGAGCCGGCCAGGTGTGCGGGCACCCGGTGGCCGAAGCGGGCGGCGGTCCGGGCCCCGGTGCCCTGGTCGACGGTGGCCTCGAAGAGGTAGACGGGATCGTCGATGAACGCCGGGGTGGAGGGGGAGACGCCGAGGCTCCGAGCCGTGCCCAGCGGCTGGAACGACTGGATCGTGGCCCGCCCCGGTGTCCCCGTGGCCAGGAGCCCGGCGGCCGAGTCGGCCGAGGTGAACGACCCGTCCGACGAGGGCGACGCGACCGGCGCCGCAGCCGACCGGTTCACCGGCGCCGACGAGAACGCCACCGGGCCTGCGCCACCACCGCCTCCGCCGAACTCGTTCCAGGCGATGTGCACCCTGGTGCGGTCGGCGGGGTCGATCCGGATCGGGAGGGTGACGCCGACGAAGCTGGCGGCGCTCAGCATCAGGCGCGGCACCGGCTGGGTGTGGACCACGTCGTAGGGAGGCTGATCGCCTGCGTGCACCTCGAGGTCGTACCGCACCCGCACGGCGTTCTGGCCGACGTGGCGGTTGGTCTCGGTGACCCCGGTGTCGGTCACCGATCGCACCACCGCCCGGGCCGCGATCCCGGTGCCCTCTCGCACGAAGGCCGGGGGTCGGGTAGATCGGATCAGCAGAGCGATGAACCCGAGGAGAAGGACCAGGAAGACGACCACCGCCGCCACGATCCACACCCCGACCGGGACACCCGACCCTGGCTCCTCAGCTGCGAAAACAGTCCAGTACACGATCCTCGCCCTCCAACCTGTCGAACCGTGTGGAGGAGCGACGATACGGCAGCGGCCGTGATACGTGACCGCGGGCTCGGCCGCTGCGGCGGCCCCCCCGACCGGTGATCGCGGCCTTCGTCGGGGCCGGCGGCGGGCGTGCGTGTGAACGCTGTATTGCCTCCGTCGAGCCCTTTACGAGCTCCGGCGACCGCCGATACGGTCGGACCTCATGGTCGACACCAGCCTTCGCATCAACAACGATCGGCTGCTGGCCCGCCTGGCCGAGCTGGCGGCCATCGGCGCCATCGAGGGCACCGCCGGCAGCTGCCGTCTGGCGCTCACCGACGAGGATCGCGACGGGCGGGACCTGCTCGTCGAGTGGATGCGGGGCCTCGGCCTCGCCGTCACCGTCGACCGCATCGGCAACGTGATCGGGATCATGGCCGGCCGGGACGAGTCGCCGCCGGTCATGACCGGTTCCCACATCGACACCGTGCGCACCGGGGGCCGCTACGACGGCAACCTCGGTGTGCTCGCCGGACTGGAAGTGATCGAGACCCTGCAGGAGGCCGGGATCACCCCCAAGCGGCCCATCGCCGTGGCCTCCTTCACCGACGAGGAGGGCTCCCGGTTCGCCCCCGACATGCTCGGCAGCCTCGTCTACGTCGGGGGAATGGCCCTGGAGGAGGCGCTCGACATCGTGGGCATCGACGGTGCCGTGCTCGGCGCCGAGCTCGACCGGATCGGCTACGCCGGATCGATGCCTGTTCCCGGGCCCGCGCCCCATGCCTTCATCGAGTTGCACATCGAGCAGGGCCCGGTGCTCGAGGTCGAGGGCCTCACCATCGGAGCGGTCACCGGGGTCCAGGGGATCTCCTGGCAGCGGGTCGAGGTGACCGGGCAGTCAAACCACGCCGGCACCACGCCGATCGCTCTCCGCAAGGACCCGGGGCTCGTGGTGGGGGAGTGCATCGCCTTCGCCCGGCGCCTGGCCACCGAGATCGGGGGCGCCCAGGTGGCGACCGTTGGGCGGGTCCACATCGAGCCCAACCTGGTCAACGTCGTGCCCGCCACCGCCACCTTCACCATCGACCTGCGCAACACCGACGAGCAGGCCCTGCAGGAGGCCGAGCGGCGCTTCGCCGCCTTCGTCGCCTCGGCCGCCGAGGCCGAAGGCTGCACCGTGGTGACCGAGGAGCTGGCCCGGTTCGAGCCCGTCGAGTTCGACCAGCGGGTGATCGACCTGGTGGCCGACACCGCAACCACCCTCGGGCACAGCATGCGGCGTATGCCCTCCGGCGCCGGCCACGATGCCCAGATGTTGGCCCGGATCTGCCCAACGGCCATGATCTTCACCCCGTCGGAGAACGGCATCAGCCACAACCCGGCCGAACACACCGAGGCCCACGAGCTGGAGGCCGGCGCCAACGTGCTGCTCCACGCCCTGCTGGCCCTGGCCGAGGAGGACTGAGCGGTGGGTGCCGTCGATCGGCAGGCCAGACTCCACCCTTCGCCCGACCAGGGCACCATCGATCAAGCCGTCGCACCGCAGCGGCGCAAGGAGCCCACATGACCCGACGTGCCCTGTACCTCCAGGACGCCCACCCCATCCGCGACGGCATCGACTTCGTCACCTACGCCGAGTCCAAGGGCTTCGAGGCGGTGTGGCAGGCGGACTCCCGCCTCGTGCGCGAAGCGAGCGTGCCGATGGCCGCCTTCGCCACCGCCACCGACCGGATCAAGGTTGGCTCCGGCGTGATCGACGTGTGGAGCCGCAACCCGGCCCGGATCGCCTCGATGTTCTCCACCCTCGACGATCTGGCCCCGGGCCGGATCATCTGCGGCCTCGGCGCCTGGTGGGATCCGCTGGCGGCCAAGGTCGGCATCGACCGGTCGAAGCCGATCCGGGTCATGCGCGAGGTGGTCGAGGCGGTCCGGGCCCTGCTCAACAACGAGACCGTGACCATGGACGGCCACTTCGTGCAGCTCGACGGTGTCGAGCTCGACTACGTCCATCAGGAGCGGCGCCCGAAGGACGTGCCGATCTACATCGGGGCCACCGGGATGCAGATGATGCGCCTGACGGGCGAGATCGCCGACGGCGCCGTGCTCAACTACCTGGTGTCCCCCGCCTACAACCGGGAGGCGCTGGAGAACCTGCAGGCCGGGGCCGAGCGGGTCGGCCGGTCGGTCGACGATCTCGATCGGCCCCAGCTCGTCGTCTGCTCGGTCGACCACGATCGACAGGCCGCCCTCGACAGTGCCCGGCTGCTGGTCACCCAGTACCTGGGGCAACAGCCCCACATCATGAAGGCGAGTGGTGTGCCGGAGTCGTTGCTGGAAGAGGTGCACAAGATCCTGGGCTGGCCGGCCACCCACGAGCAGGTGGTGGAGGCGTCCAAGCTCGTGCCCGATGACATCGTGCAGATGATCTGCGCCGCAGGCACCCCCGACGAGTGCCGGGAGAAGGTCGATGAGTACATCGCCACCGGCTGCACCAGCCCGATCCTCTACCCACTGGGCGACGTGCGGCTGACGATCGACACCTTCGCCGTGTGACGAGCCATCGTCCGGCGAACGCCTCGCCAACGGTCATCAGCCCATCAGGTCGTTGATCTCCGCTTCGGGCACGGCCCCGTCGGTGAAGCCGAACGTGCCATCGGCGAGGATCTCGGCCACGGCGCCACGCAGGTGGCCGTAGAGGGCGCGAGGGAGGGCGCCGCCGGTGCTCACCCGGCGAACGCCGAGGCGACGGAGGGCGTCGAGGTCGAGGCCGCTACCGCCGGAGCCGACGCCGATGCTGATCGGTGCATCGACCGCCGACACCAGGCGGGACACGGTGTCGCCGTCGGCCGGGCCCGGCACGAACACGCAGTCGGCGCCGGCCTCCACGTAGCGATTGGCCCGATCGACGGCGTCGGCGAAGGGGTCGGTCACCCCGCCGAAGTACGACTCGGCCCGAGCCGTCAACACGAAGTCCGGGAGGAGGGTGTCGGCGGCCGATCGGGCGGCGGCGATGCGGGCTGCGGCGTCGTCGGGCGGGAGCAGGCCGGGACCGGAGGCACTCGACTGATCCTCGATGCTGCCGCCGACCATCCCGGCGGCGATGGCGGCGCCGATCGTGTCGGCCACCTGTTCGGGGGTGTCGCCGTAGCCGTTCTCCAGGTCGCCGCTGACCGGGAGCGGCACCGCACCCGCCACCGCGGCGTAGGCGTCGAGCATGACGGCCCGAGGCGTGGCGTAGACGTAGTCCCGGCGGCCGCCGCTCCAGTTGACCCCGCCGCTGGTCGTGCCGATCGCCTCGAAGCCGGCCGCCGCCAGGAGCCGGGCCGATCCCGCGTCCCAGGCGCAGGGCATGACGAAGATGCCGTCCTCGTGCAGGCGACGGAACGATGCGGCCCGCTGCTGTTGGGCGGCGCTGACGGGCGGGGTCGGCTCCATCGACCCAGCGTAGGTGGCGGCGTCGTGCCGTCGAACCGGCCGTCGAACCGGCCGTCGAACCGGCCGTCGAACCGGCCGTCGAACCCACTAGGGTTCAGCCGTTCGGTGGGGAGGAGCGACGGTGGTCGATGAACGGGTGGCGTTGGCCGCTCACAACAACGCCGATCTCTACGAGGCGATCTTCACCGCCCACGGCATTCCCTACGAGCGCTCGTCGTTCGCCTTCGTCGCCGGTGGCCGACCCCCACCCTTCTACTCCGACATCACCACCCTGTCGCCGACGGCGACCGACGAGATCCTGGCGCGGGTCGAGGCGATGGTCGAGCGGACCGGCGGCCGGCTGGCCGTCAAGGATGCCTTCGACCGGCTCGACCTGGCGGCGCTCGGGTTCGAGCTGCTGTTCACCGCGTGGTGGATCTGGCGACCGCCGACCGGCGACGGTCCGCCGCCCGGCTGGCGACCGGTCGAGTCGAACGACGAACTCGGGGCGTGGGAGGCGGCGTGGAAGGCGAGCTCGCCCACCGACCACCACATGTTCCCGGCTGCGCTGCTCGACGATCCGGCCGTGACGTTCTGGGCCGGCTGGCGGGGCGACCGGATCGTCGCCGGGTGCCTGGCCAATGCGTCTGGCGACTGCGTCGGGCTGTCCAACGTCTTCGCCGAGGGACCGACGGCGACGTTGTGGGCCGCCGCCGCGGCCGCTGCGGGCTCGACGGTGCCCCGGCTCCCGACGGTCGGCTACGAGCGGGGGGTCGACCTGGCCCACGCCGAGGCCGCCGGGTTCGCCGCCGTCGGTTCCCTGCGTGCGTTCACCGCCGCCGCCGGCGACGATCGCTGAGCACCCTTCACGGCGCCGCCTCGACCCTTCGGCCGCTGCGCCCCGGCGCCGGCCGCCCCGGGCTCTCAGTCGGCCGCGGTGCCTCAGTCGGTCTCGGCGGTGGCGGTGGCGGTGTCGGTGCCGGTATCGAAGAGGCGGTCGAGGTGGTGGTCGATCGTGCGGCGGGCCTGGTCGGCCGTGATGGTGCCATCGAGGACGTACTGCCCCAGCCCCGGTACCAGGGCCAGGATGAGCAACGCCTCGGCCTCGGGCTCGACGCCCGGTCGGAGCGGGCCGCGCTCCAGCTGTTCGAGCACGGTGGTGTGCATCATCTCCACCTCGGTCTCGCGGTCGGGAGCGGCCGACTCCTCGCCGAGGGAGGCCACCATCCGCTCGGTGTAGAGGGCGATGTACATGAGGTTGGCCATGCGGCTCTCGTCGTCGACGGGGACGAACGACTGCAGGAACGCACCGAGCACGGCCCGGGCCGACCCATCGGTCTCCTCGATCCACCGGAAGAGGCGAGCGGTCGATCGCTCGCCGACGTGCTGCAGCGTCGTGTCGAGCAGCCCCGCTTTGGTGCCGAAGTAGTGCTGCACCAGGCGGACCGAGACCCCGGCCTCGGCCGCCACCTGACGGAAGGTGGCGGCGGCCAGGCCGCCTCGCAACGTGATGCGACACACGGCGTCGGTGATCTGACGGCGCCGGGCGTCGTGGTCAACTACCTTCGGCATGGCTTTTATGGTACAGTCGTATCATGAAGAACTCCGAGACCGACGAGGGACTGCAGGGGCGGTGGAAGAGTGCCGCTGCGGAAGCAAGGTACCGGGAGCTCGATGCCTACGCCTGGGCCCGGGCCACCGGTCCGTCGCCCGAGGCGCTCGATGTATCCACCGACTTCGGCCCGACCCGGGTCCACCGTTGGCCGGGGGACGGCCCGGCCGTCGTCCTGCTCCACGGCATGACCGACACCTCGCTCCGGTGGATGCCCTTCGCCCGGCGGCTCGACGACTACGACGTCTATGCCGTCGACACCATGGGCGACGTCGGCGCCAGCGTGCACGAGGTCGCATTCGCGGGCGTCGACGACTTCCCCCGGTGGCTGGGCCAGGCAATCGACGGGCTCGGCCTCGCCGCACCCCACCTCGTCGGCCAGTCGATGGGAGGGTGGATCGCCCTGGCCTTCGTCGCCGGGTCGGACGGAACCGCCGGGGTCGCCGGAGCCACCGGGGCCGCCGGGTCGGGCGAACCCACCGGGTCCGGTGCGGGCGGTGCGGACGGCGAAGCCACGGGACGCGGCGACGTCGCCTCGCTGACGTTGTTCGACCCGGTCGGGGTGGTCAGGCTGCGGATGGGCCGCTTCCTCCGGTGGGGTCTGGCGACGGCGGTCGGCTCCTACGCCCCCGCCTTCCTCCGCCCCCGACTGGGTCGCCGCCTCAACGCTCCGCTGCTCGACGACAAGGCCGAGATGCGGTTGGCCCTGCATGCCGCCCGTCACCATCCCGTGTGGGTGCCGCCACTTCCGGTGTTCTCCGACGAGGCGCTGGCTTCGATCGACGCCCCGGTCCGGGCTCTGCTCGGGGCCCGGACGTCGTTCTTCGACACCGAGCTCCTCGTCGAACGGCTGACGACGCACGTCCCCGACGTCGAGGTGCGCGTCCTCGCCGACGGCGGCCACCAGTTCACCCTCACCCACTTCGAGGAGTCGCTCTCCCTGCTCCGCTCGACCCTGGCCGGCGCCCACCGCTGACCGGCGGCGGAGGCCGGCGGCGCTCCGGACGCGCCGCCCGGCTCGGACCGATGTGGGAGGGTGGGGGATGGCCCGTCCCGAGCCACCGGACCCCGGTCTGCCGATCAAGCTCGAACCGTGCTCCAACGGTGAGTTCCTCCCGCCGCCGCCCACCGAGCTCGTCCGGCGCACCATCGAGCGGACCAATCGAGTGGTCGAGGCCAAAGCCCGACGGCTGGGCATGAGCCGGCGGGCGTTCCTCCGCTCGTCGCTGGGTGCGGCGACGATGATGACGGTCTTCGCCGCCTGCACCCGAGAGCAGGGCCAGACCGGCGGCTCGTTCGACCCGACCACCACCGGCGCTCCGACCACACCGCCCGAAGTCGACGGCGGGATCACCCTCGACGAGGCGGAGGCCGACGAGGCCCTGGCCGCCGGCGACCAGGAGTTCATCTTCGACGTCCAGGGCCACCTGCTCGAGTACCCCGACGACGCCGTCGGCGATCCCGGGTTCCCCCAGTCATCCTGCGGCGAGGCCCGGCCCGGCGACTGCTACGGGATCGACCACTTCCTCGAGGCGATGTTTCTCGACAGCGACACCGCGTTGGTGATGCTGTCGGCCATCCCCTTCGGCGGTGGGGCCCTGTCGCCCGAGGTGATGGAGCGGGCCATCGCGGCCGCCGACGCCATGGGCTGCGTCGACCGGGTGTTGATGCAGGGTGAGTCGTTCCCCACCTCGACCGGACTCGACGCCATGGAGCGGGTGGCGTCCGACTTCCCCATCGACGCCTTCAAGACCTACACCCATACCGGCGGCGACCCCTGGCGCCTCGACGACGACATCGGCGACGCCTACTTCGAGAAGGTCCGCCAGGTCGGGGTGAGCACGGTCGCCGTCCACAAGGGCATCTCCGGCGGCGACGTGTGGTCGTCACCGGTCGACGTCGGACCGGCCGCCGTCAACCACCCCGACATCGACATCCTCGTCTACCACTCGGGCTACGAGCAGGGCGACGTCGAGGGGCCCTACGACCCGGCGGTCGATATCGGCGCCAATCGGCTGATCACCTCGGTCATCGACGCCGGCAACCCGGGAAACGTCTACGCCGAACTCGGCTCGACCTGGCGGGCGGTGATGGGGAGCCCCGACGAGGCCGCTCACTTGATCGGCAAACTGCTGGTGCATCTGGGGGAGGACCACATCCTGTGGGGCACCGACTCGATCTGGTACGGCTCGCCCCAGGACCAGATTCAGCTCTTCCGGGCCTTCCAGATCTCCGAGGAGTTCCAGGAGCGCTTCGGCTATCCCGCCCTCACCGCCGAGATCAAGAACAAGATCTTCGGTGGCAATGCGGCCCGCGTGTTCGGCGTCGATCTGCCGGCCGTGGCCTGCGGCATCGATGCCGACGGCATCGAGAGCCTGCGGGAGGAGCGGGCGGCCGCTCCCCTCGGCGAGCCGACCCACCACACCCACGCCGAGGCCGGGCTGCGAACGTATCTCCGGGAGTTCGGCGGCACGGTCCAGGCGTAGTGAGCCGGTCGCCGACCCCTCACCGGCGGCGGTCGCCCCTGCGCCATACTCGGGGCCTGACCAGAGGGAGCCGACCCATGCACGTTGTGATCACCACGGTGAAGGTGGCGGAAGGCTCGATCCCCGAGCTCGCCGAGCTGTTCGACACCACCAATCGCGACCTGGTCGCCGAGCACGAGGACTGGCTCGGCGCCTGGTTCACGGCCAACCATGAGACGAGCGAGGTGACCGTGATCGCCCGGTGGACCGACCCCACCTCCTACGAACGGCTGCGGTCGAGCGAGACCTTCGCCCGGACGATGAGTCGCTTCGCCACCCGGTTCGTCGCCCCGCCCGAGGTCCGGGTGAACGAGGTTCTGGTGGAGATGTAGCCGGCCACGACCTCGTCGTCCCCGCGACCGGCGGGCTGTCCGGTCGGCTCCGGCCCTCGGGCACGACAACCACTCGATATTCGCTTGCGGATTCCAGACGGATCCCTAAGCTCCCCAGTACCGAGACCACGAGCCCCACACGGAAGGAGGAGCCGATGATCCTGATCGCAGCACAGCCGACCGGCGCCTTCCGGGCGCGTCCGGCCACCGACAACCGGTAGAGCCGTGGCGGCCCGCTGAGGCCGCTCTCTCCGGCCGCACGTCGGTCGACCATCCCCGTGACCCCGGCCGTTCGAGCGTCGCCTCGCGCCCCGCGCCCCGACTGCGCCGTTCGGCCCCGGCCGCCCGCGCCTCACCCAGGTGCCCCCGGCGGCCTCCATCGCCGGGTCCGTAGGCCTGGCCTCCGATCGACGACGACCCCTCGGGTCGGTCGCCGGCCATCGAGCGCCGACCGTCACCCACCCCCGATCACCCAACCAGACACGCACGAATGAAGGACAGACCGTCATGTACGAACTACTCCCCGAACAGCTCCTCAGGCTGGAACGGCAGCAACGCGACGAACGGCATCGTCGATCGATGTCGGCCCCTGCGGGGCTCGCGAACCGCCGATCGGCCCGCCGCACCGGGCTGCCCCGGCGGCGGCCGCACTTCCTCGGCTCGCCGAGACCGGCCTAGCGGTCGAGGAGGGGAAGGGTTGTCTGCGGCGACCGACTGCGCTAATCAGACAAGACGCCTTCGATGTCGCAAAGGACCCCTTCCCCTCTCATGACCCGGACCCTCACCGTCGGTGCCGCCCAGCTCGGCCCCATCGCCAAGAACGAGACGCGGGAGGAGGTCATGAAGCGACTGCTCGATCTACTGGCCCAGGCGGCCACCGTCGGATGCGACCTCGTCGTCTATCCCGAGCTGGCCCTGACCACGTTCTTCCCCCGCTGGTACACCGAGGACCTGTCCGGCCACGACCGGTACTTCGAGACGGCGATGCCGTCGCCCACCACCCAGCCGCTGTTCGACGAGGCCAAACGGCTCGGCATCGGGTTCGCCCTGGGCTACGCCCAACTCACCCCGGAGGGCGAGCGGTTCAACGCCTATGTCCTGGTCGAGCGGGACGGCTCGATCGTGCACACCTTCCGCAAGGTCCACATCCCGGGGCACGAGAACGACGAACCGTGGCGGCCGTTCCAGCATCTGGAGCGGCGGTACTTCTCGGAGTCGAACGACGGCTTCCCGGTGAAGCGGGCCTTCGACGGCCTGGTGGGGATGGCCATCTGCAACGATCGACGGTGGCCCGAGACCTACCGGGAGATGGGCCTGCAGGGGGTGGAGATGATCATGATCGGCTACAACACCCCGATCCACTACGCCCCCGACCCGGGCCAGAACCCACTCCAGGGCTTCCACAACCACCTGGTCATGCAGGCCGGCGCCTACCAGAACGGAACCTGGGTCATCGGCGTGGCCAAGGGCGGCACGGAGGAGGGTGTCGAGTCGCTGGCCCAGTCGGCCATCATCGCCCCCTCGGGCCAGATCGTGGCCCAGGCGCTCACCACCGACGACGAGCTGATCACGGCCGTGTGCGATCTCGATCACTGCGCCAAGTACAAGCAGACGCTGTTCGACTTCGACCGCTACCGCCGTCCGGAGATGTACAGCCGGATCACGGCCCAGAAGGGCGTCGTCGAGCCCGACTAGGCCCTCGGCGTCGCAGGTTGCGGCGACTGCGGCCCGTCGGGGCGAATCGTCCGGCGGTGCCTACGATCCTCGGTCCTCCCGCCACGGCCCCGAGGATGACCGTTGGAAACGGCCCGGCGTGGTGCCGACCAGCGGGGCGACGTGGCGATGGAGATGCGACTGGTCGCAGAAGCCGACGGGCCCGGTGTGAACGCTTGTGAACGACCTAACCGCCGGGACGTCGGGGCGAGTATTCTGGCCCTTCGGGCGGAACGCCAGGAGTGGCCACGATGACCGATTTCATCCTCAACGGTCGGCCGGTGACGGTCGGCGATCACCATGAATTCCTCCTGCCCGCCCTGCGCGACGAATTGGGCGTGCTCTCGCCCAAGGACGGCTGTTCACCCTCCGGCCAGTGCGGGTGCTGCACGATCCTGGTCGACGACAAGGCCAGGGTCTCGTGTCAGCTGCCCCTCGACATGGTGGCGGGCAAGACCGTCCTCACCCTCGAGGGCATGGCCGACGAGGAGCGTCGGCGCATGGCCGAGGCGTTCGCCGCCACCGGTGCCCTGCAGTGCGGATTCTGCACCCCCGGCATCGTGATGCGGGTCAAGGCCCTTCTCGACTCCAAGGGATCGGAGCTGTCGCGCGATCAGGCCGCCCGTCACCTCGGCGCCCACCTGTGTCGGTGCACCGGGTACACCAAGATCCTCGACGCCGTCGAGTCGCTCGTCGCCGACGAGGTGCCGGTGGCGATCTCCCCCAAGGGCGTCGGCTCGGCCGGGATCCGCTACGAGGCGGCCGAGCTCGCCCTCGGCGATCGGCCCTTCATCGACGACATGGTCCCCGATGCCGAGCATTACGGCAGCCTGCTTCACGGTGCCGTCCACCTGTCGGCCCACGCCCGGGCCGACATCGTCGCCATCGATACCACCGCCGCCGCCGCCGTCGAGGGCGTGGAGGCGGTGTTCACCGCCGCCGACGTGCCCGGTGAGCTGCGCTCGGGCCTGATCCACAAGGACTGGCCCGTCCTGATCCCCGAGGGGGGCCGCACCAGCTACCTGGGCGACGTCTTGGCGGTCGTCGTCGCCGTCGATCGGCCGACGGCCCGGCGGGCCGCCGCCCTGGTCGAGGTGACCTACGACGTGTTGCCGCCGGTCACCTCCCCGGTGGAGGCGGTGGCCGACGGAGCCCCGGACGCCGTGTGGACCCTCGAGGGCAACATCCTGTCCACCAGCACCTACGCCCGGGGGGATGCCGACGCCGCGCTGGCCGACGCCGCCCACACGGTCACCGAGACCTTCCAGACCCAGCGGATCGAGCACGCCTTCGTCGAGCCCGAGGCCACCCTGGCCGTGCCCATTCCGGCCGGTCGGCCACTGCCCCTCACCAACGGCTCCGACGCCGACCGGGCCCCGGCCGACATCGACCGTCTGCTCGTCTACTCCGGCGGCCAGGGCATCTGGGACGACCGCAACGACATCGCCCGCATCCTCGCCGTCGACGCCGACGTCATCGTCACCGAACTCGTGTCGAACGGCGGCGCCTTCGGGGGCAAGGAGGACATGTCCAACCAGGGGCAGACGGCGCTCGCCGCCTGGCTCCTCAAGCGACCGGTGAGGATCGCCTTCTCCCGCGAGGAGTCGTTCCTGGTCCACGCCAAGCGCCACCCGATTCGCATGGCCTACGAGGCCGGCTGCGACGCAGCCGGCAGGCTGACGGCGCTGCGCATCCGCATGCTGGGCGACTCCGGGCCGTACGCCTCGGTGGGGATGAAGGTGCTGGAGCGGGCGGCCGGGCACGCCTCCGGCCCCTACGTGGTGCCCAACATCGACGTCGAGGCCGTCGCCGCCCGCACCAACAACAGCGTGTGCGGCGCCTTCCGGGGCTTCGGGGCCAACCAGGCCCAGTTCGCCATGGAAGGCGTGATGGATCGGCTGGCCGATGCCGTCGGCATCACGGGCTGGGAGATGCGGCGCCGCAACGTCATCACCCCCGGGGTGGTGTGGGGGCCGGGCCAGATCATGGACGACGGTTGCCTCGGGGCCGAGGCCTGTCTGGAGGCGGTGCGGCCGGCCTACGAGGAGGCGCGGGCGGCGGGCAAGCCGGTCGGCGTCGGTCTCGGCCTGAAGAACTCCGGCCTGGGTAACGGGTTCAAGGAGATCGCCCGGGCCGTCGTCCGTTTCGCCGACGACGGCAGCGACGGGGTGGAGGTGCGCCACTGCTGGACCGAGATGGGCCAGGGCGTGCACACGGTCGCCATGCAGGTGGCGGTCGAGGAGCTCGGCGTCGACCCGAGCCAGGTCACCGTGATCGTCGACTCCACCCGGGAGCTCGGGGCGGGCCAGACCACGGGCAGCCGGGGCACCCTGATGGGGGCCGGAGCGGTGGCCGACGCCTGTCGGGCCGCCGCCGCCGACGGCTGTCGTCCCGGCGTCGACTATGAGGGCGAGTACCGGGTCGACTGGACCAACTCGCTCAGCGAAGGAGTGGAGAACCCGATCATCCACTCCACCTTCGGTTACGCCGCCCAGCTGGTCATCCTCGACCCCGACTCCGGCGAGGTGGAGCGGGTGGTGGCGGCCCACGACGTTGGCCGGGCGGTCAACCCGCTGCTGTGCGAGGGGCAGATCGAGGGATCGGTTCACATGGGTCTCGGCTACGCCCTCAGCGAGGGCTTCCCCTGCGACGCCGACGGGCGTCCGACCAACGCCAACCTGCGGAGCCTGAAGATCATCCGGCCCAAGGACATGCCCCCGGTCGACGTCGTCCTGGTCGAGTCGCCCCAGCCCGACGCCCCCTACGGCATCAAGGGCGTGGGCGAGATCGGACTCGTCCCGACGGCCGGGGCGGTGGCGGCCGCCCTCCAGGACCACGACGGCGAGTGGCGGAACGAACTGCCGATGGCCAACGAGGGCAACCGGGAGCGGGCCGAGGCCTGGTCGTCCTGGCAGTCCTGATCAGAACCCGCCGTCCCGCCCGCCCGACGGCTACCACCGAGCGGCGGCGGTGATGGACGCCCGACCGCTGCTGTTCACCCTGTGGAGCATCGGGTTGTGGGCGCTGCTGTTGGTCGTGAGCCGGATCGTGCTGGTCCGCTACGACATCGATCCGTGGTCGTTCGCCTTCGTGCAGCTTCTGATCGGGGGCGTGGTGCTCGTCGCCGTCGCCGGTGGGGGCGAGGCGGTCGACTGGCGCTCGTTGCGCCGCCCGGCCACCTGGGCCTACGGCGCCCTCCGGGTGACGACGGCGTCGGCGTTCACCGCCGCCCTGGTCCACACCACCGTCGCCTACGCCGGCATGCTCGGCACGGTCAGCGTTCCCCTCGCCGTGATCGGGGCGGGCGTGCTGTTCGGACGACGACCGTCCCGACGGGAGATCGGTGGGCATGTCGTCATCCTGATCGGCATCGGCCTGCTGATCGGCCTGCGGCTCGAGGGAGGGCTCGGCAATCCGGCGGTGGTGCTGATGCTGATCTCGGAGCTGGCGGTCGTCGGGTCGTCGCTGATCGCCGAGACCCACCCCGACAACAACGCCGAGAGCCCGCAGGTCCGACGTCGCTTCACCGGTACCGTGCTCCTGATCACGGCGGCGGCCTTCCTGGTCGGTCGGGTGGCGCAGCGCGGGGCCCTCGATGTGGCCGACGACCTGGGGCCGGCCCTCTGGATCAGCGGGCTGGTCGTCGGCGCCGCCCTCCGGGGTCCGGCGATGCACGCCTCGCTTCGGGCCATCCGACTGGTGGGGGCCGACGTCTACCTGATGTTGGCGGCGTCGCTGGCCTTCATCGGCCTCGTCCTCGAGCTCGGCTCCGGCGCCCTGGGCGTGATCGAGCGGCCCGCCATCGGCCCGGTCGATCTGCTCCTCGTGGCCGTGATCGCCGCCGGGTCGCTGTGGGTGTTCCGCACCCGGCAGGCGGTGGCGGCGGTGGCCGGCCCGTCCGTCGACTAGGCCCGCTCGGCCCGGTGCGACCGAACGCGATGTGCGGGGGATCGTGGACCGCCTCGTCGACGGTGACCGCGACCGACGGGTTCGGAGAGCCGATCGGCCCGCCATCGGGCGCCGGTCGGGCACTCGATCTAGGCGGTGGCCGGGGCCGCCCCCGGCGTGGGCGCCTCATCGTGGGCGGCCTGGTGGCGGCGGATGGCGAGGACGCTGAGGGCGAAGCCAGTGACCAGCGACGTGGACGAGATCGGGAGCATGACGTAGAGCCCGGTGCTGGTCTCCAGCGAGCGGAACAGCAGGTCGATCAGGTCGAGCACCTCGCGCACGGCGGCGGCGCCGAGGGCGGCGGCATAGCCCCGGGCGTCGCGCACGACGAGCAGGGCGATCCAGCCGGCGGCGGCGAGGCCGAGCGACCGGGCACCCCAGGACAGCATCACGTCGTGCGACCCGTCGACGTAGAGCGGTGCGTTCTCGGGGCTGATCCAACTGATCAGACCGACGGCGGTGGGGATGATGGCGGCGAAGACGGCGCAGATGATGACGACGGGTAGCGGGACGGAGATTCGCATGGTTCGGCCTTCCGTGATGGTGATGTGCCGACCAGTTCTTTACTGGTCGATAAAGAACGTAGGTGATAGATTACTGATCAGTCAAGAACTTCGACGAGGGAGCCCGATGGCACGGCCACGAGAGTTCGACACCGAGCAGGCCCTGGCCCGGATCGCCGACGTGTTCTGGGAGGTCGGGTATGAGGCCACCAGCATCACCGATCTGGAGGAGGCCACCGGCCTGGCCCGAGCCCGGCTGTACGCCGCCTACGGCTCCAAGGTCGACATGCTCCACCTCGCGATGGACCACTACCTCGACCGGTCGCTGGAGCCGATCTTCGCCCGGGTCGAGGTCGGCGGCCTCGATGGCATCGTCGGGTGGTTCTCCACCATGGCCGAGCTGCGCCGCGTCGACCCGGGCAAGGCGACCAGGGGCTGCCTGGTCGTCAACTCGCTGGTGGAGCGGGCCAACACCGACCCCGAGGTCAGCGCCCGGGGCGACCGCTACCGGGCCCGGGTGCGGAAGGTCTTCACCAACGCATTGCGGACGGCGCACGACGCCGGCGACATCGACGGTGGGGTGGAGGAGCGGGCGACGCTGCTGGTGATGCTCCTGCTCGGCATGTTCACCTCGATCAAGGGGGCGGCCTCGCCGGAGTCGGTCGGCCGGGATGCGGCGGCCGCCGTCGACCTCGTCAACTCGTGGCGGGTCCCGGCCGCCTCACGGTGAACGCTGCGTTGCGACCTCCGGCCCGCTCGCAGGGCCGCGTAGGGTGAGGGGGTGACGATGATCGACGGTTCCCCCTCCGCCCTTGCCATCTTCGACGAATTCGATCCCGCCGGGCAGACGGCCCACGACAACGCCGTGGCCCGCTTCCGGGACCAGCGGATCCTGCTGCCGACCTTCGCCCAGCTGCGGGACCCGTCCACCATCCCGAGTGCCATCACCGAACGTCTGGCCTCGGTCGACAAGGACGCCGCCGATCCGGCCAACCTCTTCCGCGTCCACTGGTACAACTCCCACGCCGACGCTCCCTCCGGGCCGAATCACCCGACCGTGGTCGACGTCCCGGCCCATGTCGAGCTCCCGAAGGAACTGACGGGGGTCGACGCTCGCATCGTGGTGGCCCTGGGCAACCGGTTCCCCATGATCCGGGCCCACAAGGTGCTCGCCGCCTACTCCTGCCTGGTCGCCCGCCTCGTCACGGGGCGGTTCGACCCCACCGGGAGCCGGGCCATCTGGCCCTCCACCGGCAACTACGCCCGGGGCGGGGTGGCGATCTCCACCCTCATGGACTCCCGAGGCGTGGCCGTGTTGCCCGAGGGGATGAGCCGGGAGCGCTTCGAATGGCTCGACCGGTGGATAGGCCACCCCGACGACGTGATCCGGACCTACGGCACCGAGAGCAACGTCAAGGAGATCTACGACGAGTGCAATCGCCTGGCCCAGGACCCGGCCAACGTGATCCTCAACCAGTTCTCCGAGTTCTCCAACCACCTCGGCCACTACGCCGTCACCGGGCCCGCCCTGGAGACCGTCTACCGCCATGTGACCGCCGATCGTCCCGGTCGCCTGGCCGCCTTCGTGTCGGCCTCGGGCTCGGCCGGCACCCTCGGCGCCGGCGACTACCTCAAGGACGCCCGGTCGTCCCGGATCGTGGCCGTCGAAGCCCTCGAGTGTCCGACCATGCTCTACAACGGCTTCGGCGATCACGGCATCCAGGGCATCGGTGACAAACACATCCCCCTGATCCACAACGTGACCAACACCGACCTGTGCGTCGCCATCAGCGACCGCTCGACCGATCACCTCGACGTGCTGTTCAACACCCCGGCAGGGAAGCGTCTGCTCACCGAACGGGGTGTGGAGCCGGCCCTGGCCGACGCCCTGGTCGACTTCGGCTACTCGGCCATCTGCAACACGCTGGCCGCCATCACCGCGGCCAAGGTGTGGGGCCTGGGGGCCGACGACGTGCTCGTCACCGTGGCCACCGACGGCTCCGAGCTCTACAACTCCGAGCGGGAGAAGGTCATGTCGACCCACTACCCCGGAGGGTTCGACGAGGAGACGGCGGCCGCCGTGTTCGCCGAACACCTCGGCGACGTCGGCACCGAGCACACCCTGGAGATGGGCCCCGTCGAGCGGGACCGGGTGTTCAACCTCGGCTACTTCACCTGGGTCGAGCAGCAGGGGGTGTCGGTCGAGGACTTCGAGCGTCGCCGCAGCCAGGACTTCTGGAACGGTCTGCGGCCCCTGGTCGACGGCTGGGACGAGCGGATCGCCGCCTTCAACGACGCCACCGGCCTGGGCTGAACCGGCGCCCGAAGCCACCGTGCCTACGCCCTCGGGGGCTGCGACGGGCTACGGTTGTCCCTTGGCGCACCGGTACCGATTCGGTCGCGCCCTGAGGGGGCGAGGTCCTCTCGGCTGGATCCCGAGACCAGGTGGACGCTAGGCACCGTGGCCGAAAACCCCGATCACAAACTCATCGAAGCGGCCCTCCCCGGCTACGAGATAGGGGTGGAGCTCGGACGCGGCGCCTGGGGTGTGGTGCTCAGCGGTCGACACAAGCGCCTCGGTCGTCAGGTGGCGATCAAGCAGCTGCCCCGGCAGTTCGGGTCCGACCCGGGGGTGGCGGGCCGCTTCCTGCGCGAGGCCCAGATGGCGGCCTCGCTCGACCATCCCCACATCGTTCCGGTCTACGACTACGTGGAGGAGGACGGCCTCGGCCTCATCGTGATGGAGCAGTGCTCCACCACCGTCGGGGCCAAGTTCACCTCCGAGGGGCTGCATACCGACGAGGCCTGCTACGCCGCCCTCGCCACCTGCTCCGCCCTGTCCTACGCCCACGGTCGGGGCGTCCTCCATCGCGACATCAAGCCCGAGAACCTGCTGATGGACGGCGAGGGTCGGGTGAAGCTGGGCGACTTCGGCATCGCCCGGGCGGTCGACGAGGCGACCCGCCTCACCGCGACCGGCACCGTGATCGGCACCCCGGCCTACATGTCGCCCGAGCAGGCCTCCGGCCGGGACCTCGGCCCCGGCAGCGACGTCTACAGCATCGGCGTCGTCCTCTACGAGCTGTTGAGCGGCACCCTGCCCTTCACCGACGTCTCCACCTTCGGTGCCCTGATCCGTCAGCACCTCACCGAGCCGCCCCGACCGCTGCTCGATGTGGCGCCCGACGTCCCCACCCGCATCGCCGCCGCCGTCGACAACGCCCTGGTGAAGGATCCCGAGGAGCGCTGGCCGACCGCCACCGACTTCGGCGTGGCCCTGGGCGAGGCCACGTCGCAGGCCTTCGGCGCCGGCTGGCCCCGCCAGCGTCGGTTCTCGCTGTCGGGCTCCGCCGAGATCCTGGCCGCCACCGAGCGGGAGATCGGGGGCGACCCCCGGGCCGGTTCGGTCCACGTCGGCGGCGATCCCGTGCCGGGGGAGCCGGTGACCGGTCCTGCGACGTCGGCTCCCACCACAACCTCGGGCGAGAACCAGCCGCATTCGATGGCGCCGCCCATCCACCCGACCTCGGCCCCGCCGGCCGCCCCGTCCTCGCCCACCCCGTCCTCGCCCACCCCGTCCTCGCCCACCCCGTCCTCGCCCACCCCGTCCTCGCCCACGCCGACGCCCGTCCCGGCCCCGACCGCCGAACACAACACGCCGCCGGTCGCCCCGCCGCCCCTTCCGACGCCGGGTGTGTCGGCCCCGCCGCCGGGCCCCGGTGGGCCGCCGCAGGCACCGGGCGCCGGCAATTGGTCGGCACCGACCCAGGCCGCGCCGGGTACGCCGTCGGCCCCGACGATCTCGCCCCTGGCCGGTACCCCGCCGGCCACGTCCCCACCCGCCACCCCGCAGTGGCCCGGTCCCGGCGCCCCCGTGTTCGACGACGTCGCCGGCTCCGGTGGCGGGGGCCCGATCGGCCCACCCCCGGTGCCGAGCTCGGGCGGCGGTTCGTCGCGGACGCCGCTGATCCTCGGCGGTGCCGCCGTCGTGCTGCTCGGCCTCATCGGCGTGGTCGGCCTGCTCGCCCTCGGCGGCGATGACGACGAGCCGATCTCCGGCTCCGAGACCACGCTCGTCGACACCGGCGGGCAGCCTGAGCCCTCGGAGACCACGACCGACGACACCACCACCGACAGCAGCGCCGTCGGTCCGGTCGGCGACGCCCTGGTCATCGGCACCCTCCTCGACGACGGCGAGTTCGCCAACGACGAGGATCTGCTGGTCGCCATGGACCTCGCCTTCGACGACATCGAGGCCGCCGGAGGCGTCCTCGGTCAGCCGCTGTCGGTCCTCCGCGGGCCCTACGTCGACGACAGCGCCCTCGCCATCACCGCCGGGCAGCACGTGGCCGCCGGCGCCGGGGCCGTGATCGGACCGACCGACCCGGTCGACACCGACGACGTGCTCGGGGTGGTCACCAGCGGTGGCACCGTGCTGATGTCGCCGACGGACTTCTTCTCCCGGGAGGACGACTCCGGTCTGTACTTCCAGACCCGCGTGCCCAACACGCTGGAGGGCGAGGCGGCGGCGTCGTTGGTCGACCCGTCGGCCGACGACGTGGTGCTGGTCCGGCCCGAGGGCAGCTTCCTGGCCAACGAGGCCGTCATCGAGGCCATCATCGAGCGGCTCAACGCCCAGGGCACCGACGTCACCATCATCGACATCGTCGACGACGATTTCGTCACCGCCACCGCCCAGATCATCGACGAGGACCCGGACGCCCTCCTGGTCTACGCCGTGATCGACAAGGCCACCTTCTACCGGACCCTGGTCGACGCCGGGCTCACCCCGAGCGACACGCCGTGGATCGCCGTCGGCGACGACGGCGCCGCCATCGACTCCGGCGACGGGCTGATCACGGGGGTCCGGGGCGTGACCGTCGACTACCTCACCGGCAACGCCCTCGAGGAGCGCCTCCCGGCGGTGGAGCTCTCGGCCGCCGCCGCCAACGCCTACGACGCCGTGATCGTGGTCGCCCTCGCCGCCGAGGCGGCCGGCGCCACCGACGGCGCCTCGATCGCCGCCGCCCTGCCGGCGGTGACCGGCGGCGGTCAGCAGTGCACGTCCTTCGCCGACTGTAAGGCCCTCCTGGCCGACGGCGCCGACATCGACTACGTCGGGCCCGGCGGCAGCTACGACCTCTCGGCCGAGCACGGGCGTCCCGAATCCGGCTTTTTCCGATCCCACCTCGTGGGCGACAATGGGTTCGTGGCTGAGAACAGCCAACTGCAGTTCGACAGGAACTCCTGATCTGAAGGGGGACACACGGTGACCGACGTACGAGGGGCGAGCGTGGCCCGACTGCGGGTCGCCGATGTGACCCTGGCCGAGTTCCGGGCGGCGGTCGAAGCGCCGTGGGTCGAGCCGGCATCGGCGGCCGAGGTCGTCGAGGGCGTCCCGGTCTACGACGGGGCGCTGGTGGCGGCCCGGGCCGACATCGAGACCGAGGCCGGTACCGCCCTGGCCGTCGAATGGGCGGAGGTGTTGCTCTCGGGGGCCGGGGCCTTCGCCGTGCGCGGCGCCGCCGACCGGGCCGTCGTCGACGAGGCCACGAGCCTGTTCGAGGCGATCCTGACCGATGAGGCGGCGGGCGGCGGTGACCGGGGCGACCACTTCGCCGAGGCCGGCGCCAACCAGCGGATCTGGAACTCGCTGGAGAAGCACTGCCGACGCGACCCCGGCTCCTTCGTCCGCTACTACGGTGCGCCCGCCCTCCACCTGGCGGCCCAGGCCTGGCTCGGGCCCGGCTACCAGGTGACGGCGCAGCTCAACCTGGTCAACCCCGGTGCCTCGGCCCAGGAACCCCACCGGGACTACCACCTCGGCTTCATGACCGACGCCGCCGCCGAGCGCTACCTGAGCCACGTCCACCGGCTCACCCCGGCCCTGACCCTGCAGGCCGCCATCGTCCACACCGACATGCCGCTGGAGACCGGGCCCACCTATCTCGTGCCCGGGTCGCAGCGCTACGAGGCCGGCTACCTGGCCTGGCGTCACGCCGAGGTGCGGGACTACGTGGCCGAGCGTCGGCGCCAGGTGCCGTTGGAGGCCGGCGACCTGCTGGTGTTCAACCCGGCCGTCCTCCACGGGGCCGGCGCCAACCGGACGACGACGAGCCGCCGCATGGCCAACTTGCTGCAGATCTCGTCGGCCTTCGGGCGGGCGATGGAGGACGTCGACCGCCGGGCGATGGTGGCCGCGGTGTACCCCGAGGTGCAGCGTCGGTGGGTCGACGTCGAACACCGGCCCGCCCTGCGCCGGGCCCTGGCGGCCTGCGCCGAGGGCTACCCGTTCCCCGGCGACCTCGACCGGGACCAGCCGACCGACGGACTGGCCCCCGCATCCGACGTGGCGATCGTGGAGCAGGCCCTCGACGAAGGCTGGCCGGCGGAGAAGCTGACCGAGGTGCTGCCGGTCAGGTCGCTGCGGGGCCAGGGCTGATCGGAGGCCGCGCCGTCGGCGGCCGGGCGGTCAGGAGTTCTCCAGCACCGAGCGGGTGAAGAGGGGATCGAGGGTGACGCCGGCCTCGGCCAGATTGTCGGCCCCGCCCTGCTCCCGGTCGATCACGCACAGGGCGGTGGCGACCTCGGCCCCCCGCTCCCGCAGGTCACCGGTGGAGATCACGACCTGACCGCCCGTGGTGATCACGTCCTCGACGATCGTCAGGCGCTTGCCGTCGATGTCGGGGCCCTCGGCCAGCTTGGCCGTGCCGTACTCCTTGGCCTTCTTGCGGACGAACACCGCCGGTAGGCCGGTGTGCAGCGACAGAGCGGTGGCGATGGGCACGCCGCCGAGCTCCAACCCGGCCAGGATCTCGGTGCCCTCGGGGATCTTCGGGGCGAGGTGTTCGGCCACGGCCGCCAGCAGGACGGGGTCGGCCTCGAACTGGTACTTGTCGAAGTAGGTGTTGGCCGTCAGCCCGCTCCGCAGCAGGAACTCGCCCTGCAGCTGCGCCACCTCGTCGACCCTCTTTGCCAGTTCGGAATAGTCCACGGCGCTCAGCCTACGGCGCGGTCCGGCCCCCTCGGGCCCGTCGTCGACCGGCCGGTCGGATCGAGGGCGGTCATCCGCGGTCAGGCGAAGGCCTCGACCAGGCGTTCACCGGCCCGGTCGAGCAGGTCATCGGTCTTGGCGAAGCAGAAGCGGGCCAGGTGCCTGCCGTTGGCCCGATCCTGGTAGAACACGGCGCTGGGCACGGCCACCACCCCGGCCGTCTCCGGGAGCGACAGGCAGAACTCCACGCTGTCGGTGGCTCCGACCGACGTGACGTCGACGGTGGTGAAGAACGTGCCCTCGGTGGGGAGGATGGTGAACCCGGCGGCGTCGAGGTGGCGGTTGAGGAGATCCCGCTTGGCCTGGAGATCGGCGGTGTACCGGGTGAAGTAGTCGTCGCCGAGGCGGAGCCCGGTGGCGATGGCCGGCTGGAACGGCCCGCCGTTGACGAAGGTGAGGTATTGCTTGGTCGTCCGCACGGCGGCCACCAGCTCGGGCGGGCCGCACACCCAGCCGATCTTCCAGCCGGTGCAGGAGAACGTCTTGCCGCCGGAGGAGATGGTGAGGGTGCGGTCGGCCATGCCGGGAACGGCGGCCAGGGGGCGGTGCTCCCCACCGTCGAACACGAGATGCTCGTAGACCTCGTCGGTCACGGCCAGCACGTCGTGCTCCTGGCACAGCTCGGCGATCAGCTCCAGCTCGTCGGCGGTGAACACCTTGCCCGTCGGGTTGTGGGGGGTGTTGAGCAGGATCAGGCGGGTCTTCGGGTTGAAGGCGGCCCGGAGCTCGTCGGGATCGAAGGAGTAGCGGTTGTCGGCCCCGGTGGCGTCGGCCGCAGGCGGGCGCAGCAGCACCCCCCGCATCCGGGCTCCGGCCATGGCGATGCCGGCGGCGTAGCTGTCGTAGGTGGGGTCGAACACGACGATCTCGTCGCCGATCTCGCTCAGGCCGATCAGGGCGGCGGCGAGAGCCTCGGTGGCCCCGGCTGTGATCAGGACCTCGGTGTCGGGATCGAACGACAGCCCCCAGAAGCGCTTCTGGTGTTCGGCCACCGCCGCCCGCAGATCGGGGAGGCCCGGCCCGGGCGGGTACTGGTTGTGACCGGAGCGGATGGCGGCCACGGCGGCGTCGAGCACGGCGGGCGGCCCGTCGGTGTCGGGGAAGCCCTGCCCCAGATTGAGAGCCCCGGTGCGCACGGCGAGGGCCGACATCTCGGCGAAGATCGTGGTGCCGAAGCCTTGGAGTCGGGTGGTCAGGTGCGGAGCGCGGGCCATGGCCCACACTCTAGGGCTGCGGGCGAGGCGCCCGTCTTGGGCGCGGTCTCGCCCGGTCGCTACTCGGAGCCGGCGGCGTCGGCCGGCTCGTCGGTGTCGCTGGCGTTGCGGAGGCCGTCGGCGATGGCGCCGACCGGCCGATCGGGCTCGACCGTGTCTGCGGCGCCGGTTTCGGGCTGCAGGAGAAGCAGCGCCCCGGCGGCCAGCAGGCCGGCGACGATGACGGCGCCCAGGATCGGGACCGTCCACGTGCTCCACCAGCTCGACTCGAGCCGTCCGGCCGTTGCCGACTCGAACCGGTCCCAGGCGTCGTCCGTGCCCGGGTCGGGTTCGAGGCCGATGTTGCGCCAGTGGGTGGCCGGTGAGTGCATCTCGATCGGGGCGGCGTCCGCCTCGTCGTCGTCCTGCAGCTCTTCGACCGGCACCACGGCGGCCAGGACCCGGGCGAACACGTCGCGCTCGAAGGCCACCGTGTCGGACATCGGATTGCCCTTGGTCGCCAGCATGGCCTGGGTGAGCGCCTTCTCGACGACCGAGTCCGGGTCTTGGGCGCCAGCGCTGCCGGCGACCTGGGTCAGCCGATCCTGGTAGCGAGCGCACAGCTCATCGACCGCATCGACGTTGCCCTGGCGGGCCTCGACCACGAGGTCGGCCAGGGGCCGAACAGATTGAGATTCCTGGTGTAGTGCCACGTGCCCCACCGACTGCCGCGCCATGTTGCCGCCTACGCCAGGGTAATGGTCGCTTCCCCGAGACGCTTCGTCAAGGTGAGGGTTTCAGGGTGTGAGACGTACCGATCGGGCCGATTGGCCCCCATCGGGAGGGGTCGGCGTGCCCACCGGATCGGTGGGGGACGGCCGGTCAGGCCAGCAGGCCGTCGGACTGCCCGCCGTCGATCAGCAGGCCGGTGCCGGTGATGAACCGGGCCTGCTCGGAGCACAGGAAGGCCACGGCCTGACCGAAGTGGTAGGCGTCGCCGACGGTCTTGGCCGGCACGGCGGCGGCCGCCGCCTCCTTGTCCGCCGTCAGTTGTCGGATCCGGTCGGTCCAGTGGGTGCCGGGCTGGCAGGAGTTGACGGTGACGCCGTCGGCCGCCACCTCCCGGGCCGTGATCTTCAGGAAGCTGGTGAGGCCGGCCCGAGCGACGGACGAGGCCATCAGAAACGGCACCGGCTGCTTCACGCCGATGCTGGTGATGGCGCACACCCGACCCCAGCCCCGCTCCTGCATGCCGGGGATCGTGGCCCGGCACATCTCCACCATCGACAGGAGGTTCATGTCGATGGCGGCCCTGTAGCCGTCGAGTTCGGTGTTGGCGAAGGTGCCGGGCGGGGGCCCACCGGCGTTGGGGACCACGATGTCGAGCGGACCGAGCGCCGCCGCCGCCGCCTCGACGAACCGCCGCCCGCCCTCCGGCGTCGCCATGTCGGCCTCGATGGCCACCACCTCGCCGACGGCGGCGATCTCGGCCTCGGCCGCCGCCAGCCGCTCGGGGTCCCGGCCGCTGATGGCGACCCGTACCCCGTCCTCGGCCAGAGCCTTGGCCGTGCCGAGGCCCAATCCGGCGGAGCTGGCCGCCACCGCTGCTGTCTTACCGCTGATTCCGAGATCCATGGCCCATCAACGTAGTCGGCACGCCCCGGCCGGGCCTACAGGGCCCTCAGCCGCCGCCGGGAGCGTCGTGGCGGAGGCGCAGGAGGCCCTCCTGGGCGATGGTGGCCACGTGGCGTCCGTCGTCGGTGAACACCCGGCCGGTGCTGAGGCCCCGGGTGCGGATGATGCCGTGGCCGTCGAGATCGAACAGGGCCCAGTCGTCGGCCGCCGCCGGTCGGTGGAACCACATGGCGTGATCGAGGCTGGCCGACATGTAGACGTCGTTCCACTGGCCGTCGGCCGGCAGGCCTCGGGGGTGGGAGGTGGCGACGGCGTCCATGGCGTTGGTGTCGCTCAGGTAGGCCAGGGCGCAGGCCTGGAGGCGTGGGTCCTCCCCGAGATCGATCGGGAGGCGGGTCCAGATCAGCGAACGGTGGCGGTCGGGGGGCTGCACGATGTCGATCCGCTCGGCGCCGGAGCCGTCGGTGTAGGCCGCCGTCGGGTCCGGGGCCGGGGCGTCGTCGGGGAAGGCGACGGTCTGGGTCTCCACGCCTTCCTCGAACCGCTGGAACGAACACGACAGCGTGAAGATGGCGCCCCCGCTCTGGCGGGCGACGACCCGACGGGTGGTGAACGATCGGCCGTTGCGGATGCGGTCGACTTCGTAGCGCACGGGCTCGGCCGGAGCGCCGCCGAGGATGAAGTAGCCGTGGAGCGAGTGGACGGTGTGCTCGGGCACGACCGTCTGGGTCGCGGCCCACAACGCCTGGGCGATGACCAGACCGCCGTAGATCCGACCCCACGGGTAGGCCGGGCTCTCGCCGATCCACACGTCGGGCCCATGGGTCACGAGATCGAAGATGCCGGTCGGGTCGGGCAGGGTGTGCTCGGGCCAGGTCACCGTCCGACGCTACCCGAGCGAACACCTCGTCGCTGTCGGGATCTGGTTCACTGGAGCGGCGCCGGCCCTTGAACCGACCAGGTGATTCCCCCGATGCCCGAACTACTGGTGGTGAGCGACAGCCACCTCTCGTCCCACTCCCCGGAGGCCCAGGCCAACTGGGATGTCGTCGTCGACGCCGTCGCCGACGCCGCCCCCGATCTCGTGGTCCACGCCGGCGACCTCACCCAGCGGGGCCTCGGCGATCACGACCTCCTGCGCTTCGGTCGCAAGCAGCTCGATCGACTGCCGGTGCCGTGGCTGGCCATCCCCGGCAACCACGACGTCGGCGATTTCGGGGACGGGGCGGGCGAGGCGATCATCAACCACGAGCGGCGGGAGGCGTACGACGAGATCATCGGGCCCCGGTTCTGGGTCCAACGCATCGGGCGGTGGCGGCTGATCGGCTTCGACAGCCAGGATCTGCTGATGGACCCCGCCCGCGGTCGGGCCATCCACGACCGCCTGCGAGACGAGCTGGCCGGACCCGAGCCGACGGTCCTGTTCCAGCATCGACCGCTCCACGTCGGCGACGACGCCCGGGGTCGCCACCCCCGCAACTACGTACTCGACCCGTGGGCCGAGCCACTCGAAGCGCTGGTGGCCCTGCCTCAGGTGCGAGGCCACGTGAGCGGCCACGTGCACCAGTGGCGATCGCACGTCGGCGGCGACGCCCTGCACGTGTGGGCGCCGAGCACCTGGTGCATCGTGACCGACCGGTGGCAGCCCGTGATCGGGACCAAGACCGTCGGTGCGGTGCGACTGCTGCTCGACGACGCCGGTGGTGTCACCGCCGATCTCGTCGTACCCGAGGGAATGGTCGCCCACGTCCTGGGCGAGACGGTCTGACGTGGCGCTCGCCCCCCTCGATCCACCTCTCGGCGAGGAGGAACGTCGCCGCCTGGTGATGGCGTTGCACGACAGCCCGACCATGTTGGTGGCGGCGGTCGCAGGCGGCGGCAACGCCGTGATCACCGATCTGCTCGACATCGGCGGGGCGTCGCGCACCGTCCTGGAGATCGTGGTGCCCTACGCCCCTTCGGCGATGGCCGAGTTCACCGGGATGATGCCGATCGGCCGAGGGGCGGTGTCGGCCGAGCAGGCCGAGACGATGGCCCGGGCCGCCCTGGCTCGCGCCGCCGCCCTGGCCCCGGCGATCGAGGTGCCGCTGCTCGGCCTGGCCATCACCGCCGCCCTGGCCACCGATCGGGTACGTCGGGGCGAGGACCGGGCCCACGTGTGCCTGGCCACGGGCGACGACGTCGTCCACCGCTCGATCGCCTTCGAGCGGGGCGCCCTGGACCGGCTCGCAGAGGACCGGTCGGTGGCCGACGCCGCCCTCCGCCTCCTCGGCGAGCACCTCTGACCGGGCCCGCCCCGCATCGCCGGTCCGGTGGCGCGGCCGCCGGGCGATGCCGTCCCGTCCCGTCCCGCCTCGCCCCGCCTCGCCGGGTCCGGTGGCGCGGCCGACGACCGACTAGAGGCGGTAGACCCGTCGGGCCGTGCCGGCGAACAGGTCGGCCCGCTCGGCCGGGCCGTAGTCGGCCGTGATCTTCTTGAAGGCGTTCCACAGCTCGACGTAGCCGACGGTCTCACCGTCGACGGGATAGTTGGACTCGAAAAGGCACCGGTCCGGACCGAAGGTGTCGATGGCGAAGCGGATGAGGTCACCCCACTCGGTGGCCACGTCGTCGGAGTCCGGCGGCATCTCGTTGTGATGCCAGCTGACGCCGAAGCGGGTCATGCCGACGCCACCCAGTTTCAGGGCCACGTTGTCGAGGGCGGCCAGCTGGTTCAGGTGCCCCCGCAGCTCGCGTCGGACCGACGTCGACCGGGCTGAGAACGACCCGATGCCCAGTGGTCCGCCGAGGTGGTTGACCACCACGGTGAGCTCCGGCAGGTCGCGGGCCAGGGCGACGACGCCCCCGAGCTGGTGGTGGTACTGCCAGGCGTCGAAGCTGAGGCCCCGTTCGGCCAGGGCCCGGGCCCCGGCCCGGAACTCGGGTCGGGCGTAGAGGTCGGCCGGGGGTTCGGTTCGGGAGCTGGGCACGGCCGGATCGTCGGAGCGGGCGCCGCTGTGGCGGATGCCGCGGAACCGACCGTCGGCCTCGGCCAGGTGGTGGTCGAGCACCTCGCCAACGGCGTCGCCCAGCGTGAGGTCGGCGTGGCCCACGATGGCGCCGATGCGGGCGCCCGGGGTGGCGTCGCTGGCGGCGGCCCGGGCCGCGACGAAGCGGGTCTCACCGACGGGGCGGAGGGACTCCGGGCCGTTCTCCGCGTAGTTGGCCCCGCAGTCGACGAAGACGGTCTCCACCACGTTGTGACCGGCCTCGGTGTCGAGACGGAGGTCGTCGAGGTCGTAGACGCCGTACCGGGACTGGTAGTCCCAGAGGTGGTGGTGGGCGTCGACGATCTCCAGCTCGGGCTCGACGGCGGACTCCGACCGTCGCGCCAGCCACTGGCGATCCATCATCTCTCACCCTCCTTGACCACGTTGTCGGGTCCGATCGTAGATGGCCCCCGGGGCCGCTCGTCCAGCTCGTGACCTCGGCGGCCGGCAGTCCGGGGCGGTATGGGGGGTGCGGCGGTGGCCGCCATGCGCGAGGATGTCCGGCGGTATGGAGGTCGGGTTCCCCTCGCCCGACCGGCGACAACTGGAGCAAGCGTGTACGAACGGATTCGACTGCTGTGGCCGGATCACCTGGGCCTGGCGCGGGGCAAGTATCTCCCCGCCCACCTGGCCGAGGACGGCACCAATCACTGCGTGACCACCTTCGCCCTCGGCTACGACCGGTCGATGATCCCGGCCCCCGGCGCCTACCTGCTGGAGGGATTGCGCGACGTGCACGCCTCCTTCGACCCCAACCAGGTGCGTCCCGGTTGGGAGGACGACCGCACCGGCGTGGCGGTGGCCCACCTCGACATGGACGGCGAGCCCTATCCGGTCTCGGCCCGCCACGCCCTGCAGACCGCGGTCGCCGACTGGCAGGCCCTCGGCTACAGCCCGAAGGTGGGTATCGAGCTGGAGGCCTACGTGCTCGAGCCCGACGGCGAGGGCGGGTGGCGGCGCTGGCGGACCCCTCGCTCGATGGTCTACGGCACCGGCCCCGGTTCCGATCCGGTCGGCCTCCTCGACCGGATCATGGACGCGGCCAAGAAGGCCGAGCTGCGGGTCGAGTCGATCAACGCCGAGTTCGACGAGTCGCAGTTCGAGCTGACGCTTGAGTACGACGACGCCCTGGCGGCGGCGGACGCCGCCTTCCTCTTCCGGGTGTTGGCCCGGGAGGAGGCCCTGGCCGCCGGCCTCGACCTGACGTTCCTGGGCAAGCCGTTCGCCGGTCTGGCCGGCAGCGGAGTCCACGTCAACGTCTCGCTCGTCGACGGCGCCGGGGCCAACGCCATGGCCGACACCGAGGCCGCCGATGGGCTGTCGGCCCTGGCCAAGAGCTGCCTGGCCGGGCTGGTGGCCCACCATCAGGGGATGACGGCGCTGTGCGCCCCCACGGTCAACGCCTACCGTCGCCTCCAGCCCGGCGAGCTCAACGGCTACTGGGCCAACTGGGGCTACGAACACCGTTGCGCCGCCAACCGTGTTCCGTCGGCCCGCGGGGCGGCGACCCGTATCGAGAACCGCATCGGCGATGGCTCGGCCAACCTGCACCTGGCCACCGCCGCCGTGCTCCAGGCCGCTCGCCTGGGTGTGGTCGAGGGGCTCGACTGCCCCGAGCCGCTCACCACCGACGGCTTCGAGGAGGTCAACACCGAGGTGTGCGTCGCCCCCGATCTCGCTCAGGCCCTGAGCCACCTGACCGCCGACGAGGCGCTGGTCGAGGCGGTGGGCTCCGATCTGGTGGCCAACTTCGTGGCCAACAAAGAGGCGGAGTGGGAGCGATACATTGACGCCGTGGGCGACGACACTCCCGGGGGCGAACCGACCTCGTGGGAGCTCGAGCAGTACCTGATGTACCACTAGGAGATCCGCCGTGAGCGAGACGCCTGCACCCGACCGTCCGGCCCCGATCGAGCGATCGGGCGACGTCGAACGGGTCGGCTCGCTCCGTCTCGACGACCCCGGCGGTCGGCTCGAGCTGGTGCGCCACGTGGTGGCGATGGCCAATTCCGGTGGCGGGACGGTGGTGATCGGCGAGAAGCGCAACGGCAACGCAGTCGGCGTCGGGGCCGATGTGGCCGCCGCCGTCAGCGCCACCGCCGTGGGGGAGTTGGTGGCCGACGCCGTCCGGCCCGACCGGGTCGAGATGGTGGTGACCCGGGCCGATGTCGGCGACGGCCGTCAGTTGGTCGAGATCAAGGTCTCCCCGTCCGCCGAGCCGCCACTGGTGATGGCCCGGGCCGGCACCGTCCCCGCCGACGGCTCGAACGGGGGCGGCAACGGTGATGGCGGGGCGAACGGCGACGGCGGCGACCACGGCGGCGCGCCGACGACGGTGTTCGCCGCCCACGAGGTGGTGGTCCGTCGGAGCGGACGCACCGAGACCGCCCGACGCGACGACCACCTCCGGTGGCGGACCGAGGCCCTCGACGCCCTACGGCGGGAGCTGTCCGAACGCCTGGCCCTGGTGGTCGAGGCCCCGGCCGGGGCCACCGTGCGGGTGGTGACCGGGGACGAGGTGCTCGACGAACCGAGCTACCTCCTCAGCCGCTCCACCGACCTGTTCCGCCTCCAGCCCGAGCAGCTGCTGTCGAGCAGCGACCTCGTCTACCTCTGGCTCCACCGGCGGACCCTCACCTTCACCGACGACGCCGTCCGCCTGCTGGTGCACAGCGCTCTGCGCAAGCGGGCCACCCTCTACCTGTGGCTGTCGGTGCTGCCGGTGACCGCCGAGCAGGTGCGACGGTTGCTGTTCGAGGCGGTGGCCATGCGCGACCGCGACAAGTCCGACGCCGCCCGGGCCGTGCTCCTGATCTGCGCCCTGTACCTGGGCGACGACGACTACGAGGCCCTGGTCGATCGGCTGCGGGAATCGTCCTACGCCCACATGCGCTCGGCGGCCGAGACGCTCCCGGATCGGGCCCACGCCGAGGAACAGCTGCGGAACGAGGCGCTGGTCGGCTCCGGTCAGGAGCAGCTGCTGCTGGCCCCGGCCAACGAGCTGTACGACCACGTCGATCGCCTGCTGTCGCAGGGCGGCAACGTGCCCCGGCGGGTGCCGTCGTTCGGCCTCGAACTGCTCAACCGGCGCCTGCGGAGCGGCATCCCCGACGCCTGAGCGAAGACCCGACCCGGGGGCACCATCGCCCCCGGGCCCGGCGGTGCGCTCCCGCGACCTCGTTGGGCACGGTCTCAGGAGCGGAACGTGTGCACGTGGTCGGGGATGTCGACCTCCATGCGCATGGCGGGGTCGGTCTCCGGTGGGCCGAGGGTGGTGATGATCGGGACGACACCGGCCCAGATCGGGAGGTCGTAGTCCTCCTCGTCGTCGATCGGGGGCCCGGTGCGGACCTTGGCCGCGGCGTCGGTGATCGGCATCCGCAGCAGGCTCGTGCCCTTGATCTCCTTGTCGGTCATCGGTCGCAGGTGGGCGTTGCGGCCCGGGGTCAGGCGCTCCATGAGGGCGTCGAGCATCTCGACCTTCTCCTCCTTCGGCACCACCTCGGGACGGCCCACGATCGTCACCGACCGATAGTTGACCGAGTGGTGTAAGGCCGAGCGGGCCAGGACCCAGCCGTCGATCAGACTCACGGTCACGCAGATCTCGGAGGTCTTGGCCATGCGCAGCATCCGGCTGGCGGGCGAGCCGTGGAGCAGGAGCTGGTCGCCGACCCGGGCGTGCAGCGTGGGGATCACGATCGGGCGGTCGTCGACGATCACGCCGACATGGCACACGACGGCTTCGTCGAGGATGGCGTGGACGGTCTCCCGCTCGTAGACGGCGCGGTTGGCCGCCCGCTTGATCCTGGTGTGCTCCGACTTGAGCTCGCTGGTGTGCACGCTCATGACGCACCCCCGTCCCGGGATTGCCCGGCCACCAGCTCGAAGCCCTCGTCGAGCCAGCCGGTGACGCCGCCGATCATCTTCTTCACCGGGCGGCCGAGGCGGGCGATGCGCAGCGCCGCCTTGTCGGCCCCGTTGCAGTGGGGCCCGGCGCAGTACACGACGAACGTGGTGTCGCCCAGGGCGTCGAGCGAGTCGGTGGTGATCTCGACCCGGGGGAGGTTGGTGGCGCCGTCGATGTGGCCGGCTGCGAAGGCCTCGGCCGAGCGGACGTCGAGGAGGACGAAGTCGGGCGAGGGGTCGCCAAGGCCGACCTTCACGTCGGCGCAGTCGGTCTCGAAGGCCAGGAGGTGCTCGAAGTGGGCGATGGCGGCGGCCGGTGTGGCGGCCGGGGCTTCGGTGACGACGGATGCGGTAGGGGTGGACATCGGCAACTCCCGTGGTTGCATGCAGCCGATCGGCTGCCGGTGTGCTGGACACGTGCTGGTGGTGTGGTAGAAATGTACTGACACAAATAATGTACTGATACAGAAACTATTCTGTATTGGTTCGTATCGAGATCCACCCTACGTCGGGTGGACCGCTCGGCGCAACGAGATTCGAGGAGATGGTGTTGATGCAGACGGCCGGCGACCTGGTGGCCGACATCGAGCGACGGGTGATGGACGGCCGGCTGCAGCCCGGTCAGCGGCTCGATCCGGTGCGGACGACGGCGACCGAACTCGGCCTGGCCCCCAACACCGTGGCCAGCGCCTACCGCATCCTGGGCGAGCGGGGCGTGCTGGTGGGGCGAGGGCGCCGGGGCACGTTCGTGGCCGAGCTGCCGATGTGGCAGCCGGTGGCCGACGAGCAGGTGCCGGACGGGCTGATCGACCTCGCCACCGGCAACCCCGACCCCGCCCTCCTTCCCGACCTGGCCCCGGCCCTGGCCGCCCTCCCGGCGCGGCACCGGCTGTACGGTGAGCCCGCCGTCCGAGCCGACCTGGCCGAGGCGCTGGTGGCCGACATGGCCGGCGACGGCGTCGACGCCACCTCGGTGGCCGTGGTCGGCGGCGCCCTCGACGGACTGGAGCGGGTCCTCACCGCCCGGCTCCGAGCCGGCGATCGGGTGGCGATCGAGGATCCGGGCTATCCGGCGGTCGGCCATCTCGTCGGGGCCATGGGGCTGCGGGCGGTTCCGATCGCCGTCGACGCCTTCGGGCCCGTGCCGGCCTCGCTCGCCGAGGCCCTCGATCGAGGGGTGGAGGCGCTGGTGATCACGCCCCGAGCCCAGAACCCGACCGGGGCCGCCCTCGACGCCGACCGGGCGGCCGCCCTCGTCGCCTCCTTGGCCCGGCACCCCGACGTGCTGGTCATCGAGGACGATCACGCCGGGCCGGTGGCCGGCCAGGCCTTCCACCACCTCGGCGGCGGGCGGCGGGCCTGGGTCACGATCCGCTCGATGGCCAAGAGCCTCGGCCCCGACCTGCGGGTGGCGGTGCTCGTCGGGGACGACACCACCGTCAACCGGGTCACGGCCCGCCAGGCCGTCGGCGCCGGATGGGTGAGCCACCTGCTCCAACGGTTGGTGACCGCCATCCTCGACGATCCGGGCCTGGCCGGCACCACCGAGGCGGCGGCCGAGGCCTACCGGCGCCGGCGGACGGCGGTGGCCGACGCCCTGCGCGCCGCCGGGCACGAGGTGGGCGACCGGTCGGGCCTCAACGTGTGGGTGCCGGTGCCGGACGAGACCCAGGTCGTCACCGCCATGGAGCGTCGGGGCTTCGCCGTGCGGGCAGGCTCCCTCTACCGCCAGGCCTCACCACCGGGGATCCGGCTGAGCATCGGTGGCGTCGACGAGGCCACGGCCACCGCTGCGGCCGACGCCCTCATCGAGGTGCTGACCCCCCGCCCGTCCGGCCGTGGCGGGTGAGCGGCGGCCGAACGGTGGTGCTCGGATGCGGGCCAGGGATATGGCTCAGGGTGTGGCGTCGACGGCCAACACCTCGTCGACGCTGAAGGTCGTGAGCGGCGTGCCGGCCGAGCCCGCCACCTGGAACCGCAGGCTCATCGAGCCCGGCCCCTGTAGCGACGGCGTGGTGTCGGTCGTGGTGAGGGACCAGGCTCCCGGCTCGGGCTGATCGGCCGCCCACACCTTGATGCGGATGGTGCTGGTGCCGTCGCCCGTCGTCTGCATCCGGATCGCCAGATCGTCGCCCGCGGTGTAGGTCAGCCCCGGCAGCGTGGCCACGGCCAGCGAGGCGTACGATCCGCCGTCGGCCCGGACGATCTGGACCCGGATCGAGCCGTCGGCCTGGAGCCGGGCCCGACCGCGATAGAAGGTGCCGGCGTCGAGGCGACGGTGCTGGACGTTGATGTCGGTGTTCGCCGTCGGTTGGGCGTCGGTGGTGACGACGAGGACGGTGTCGATGTCCCGCTGGTGCACGGTGTCGAGCAGGGCCTCGTAGCCGAACCCGGGTTCGACCTCGACCTGGCCTGCGCCGTCGGTGGCGAAGTGGTCGCGGGCGTCGTTGCCGTTCAGCAACGGCTGCCAGGCGCCGCCGAAGGGGGCCACGCCCCAGAACTCCGAGCTCTCGCGCTCGAAGTCGTCCCACGCCAGTAGGCGGGGCTGGATGCCGACACTGACCACCAACGGGCGGCCGAACACGGCGTAGTCGGCCTGCTCCGTGGTGTGGCCCCGTTCGGCGTTGGCGATCGTGTCCTCGTCGGCCGGGAGCGCGATACCCGATGCCGTCGGGGCCCCGGTCATCACCACCCACGAGCCGTCGTTGCCGTCCATGGCCACCTGGCTCACCACGCCGACCTCGGGGGCCCGGTCGAAGCCGGGGCCCAGGGCATGGGTGGCAACCTGGGGTGAGCGGATGACGTCGCCGGTTCGGCCGGTCTCGAACGGCACGCCGTCCAGCTCGGAGCCGGTGACATCGAACACGATCACACCCACCGTCTCCGCCGCCCGGGAGCGGTCGGTGTCCTCCCCGACGTGGTAGCCGACGAAGGCCGAGGCGGCGAGCGGGGGGCCGCTGCGACTGCTGCCCCGGCGGGCGAAGGCGGTCGACCAGCGGTCGTCGTTGGTGGTGATCACCTGGCTCAGCAGCGCCATCGGATCGTCGAAGCCGTGCAGCAGCGGTACCTGGGTGGCACCCCAGTTGCTCTTCCAGCTCGGTCCGGCCACATCGACGGCCCGAGCCTCCATCGCCGTGCCGTCGGGCAGGGTCCACGAGCCGGTCTCGGCCACCACACAGTCGACGACGTCACCGACGGCGGTGGCCCCGTCGCCCGGCACCTGCAGCCGCAGCTCCATGCCGTCGGCGGTGAGATTGCGGATGCGGATCACGGTCGGCTCGGTGTTGTTCTCGTAGCGCTGGGAACAGACCGGGATCGGGGCGTTGAACGCTCCGGCGAAGGTCACCGGGTTCCAGTCGCCGTCGACCGACGTCGACAGCACCTCGAGGCGACCCGAACCCGTACCGGCCGAGGCCTGGCCCGCCGGACGCGAGCCCGCCGTGGGCAGCGGCGTGCCGGTCGGGGCGCCGGGGACGGATTCGACCGGCGAGAACTCCGAGGTGTTGTTCGCCGTGTCGATGGCGACGGCCGTGAGTAGACGGCCCGGTTCGATCGCCTCGCTGTCCAGGCTGAAGCGACCGGCGCCGTCGGCGGTGACCGTGCCGAGGTGGACCTGGCCCTGCAAGGCGTCGTCCTCGTCGGCCAGGTACACGTCGGCCTGGCAGCCCCCGCACACGTCGCCGACGACCCGGCCTGCGGCCACGGTGACGAACGTCGGGTGGTTGAGCATGCCGTTGGGTCCGGCGTCGGCGTCGCCGGCGTCGTTGGTGTTCTGGCCGACGGGGGCGATGTCGATGCCCATGCCGCCGTTGTCGTAGAAGACGTTCGCCGTCAGGCGGTTGGCGATGGTGTCGCCTGCGGTCTGGGTCGAGCCGCCGCCGTTGTAGTTGGAGATGTAGACGCCGCCCTCGTCGTTGTGGGCTATCACGTTGTGCTCGATCACCTCGTCGTGGCCGGTCAACCAGATGCCCCAGTTGCCGTTCCCGGCGGGCTCGCCGGTGGCGGTCAGGCCGATGTAGTTGTCGAGAATGGTGTTGCGGCCGTTGTAGCGGTGCTTGCTCCAGATGCCGTCCGACTGGCTGTTGGCGATGACGTTGCCGATCACGTAGTTCTTGTGGGCGTCGTCCTTGAGGGCCACGCCCTTGGAGTTGGCGGCGTGGGCCGGCGCCGTCGCCCCGTCGAGGGAGGTGCCGATGTGGTTGCCGATGGCGTAGTTGTCGATGGCGTTGTGGGAGAAGTCGATGCCGCCGACGCCTCGATTGCCGCTGATCACGTTGCGTTCGCCGGGGTTGGTGCCGCCGATCACGTTGTACTGGGCCGCCCATTGGACGTCGATGCCGCCCCGGGTGTCCATGCGGTCGGAGCCGTCGCCGGTCAGGCCCATGATGTTGTTCCACACCAGGTTGCCGTCGGAGCCGCCGCCGTCGATGCGGATGCTCCAGTTGCCCCCGGTCAGGTGGTTGCGGTCGGCGTTGACGGGGGTGCCGACCACGTTGAACTTCGCCCCGCCGTTGATGAACACGCCGACGCCTCGCCCGCCGCTGTCGATCTGACGGTAGGAGTTGTCGACGTTGGTGCCGAGCACGTTGCCGACGACGTGGTTGCGGACGGCCCCGGTGCCCTCGAGCCGCACGGCGTTCCTCACGGCGTAGGCCGACACCCCTCGGATCACGTTCTCGGCCGAGGTGACGTAGAAGGCGTCGAAGTCGCGCAGGCCCTCACCCTCGAGCTCGATGCGGATGTCACCGGCGAAGGTCAGATCGTCGTCGTTGGCCGCCGCCCCGCTCTGGGTGTAGCCGTCGATGGTGAGACCGCCGGTGATGTCGCTGATGGCGGGCAGACGGTCGTCGAGGTCGATGGTGTGGACACCCCCGCCGGGGATGGCGAACTCGATCCGGTTGGGGCCGGCGTCGGCGTTGGCCTCGTGGATGGCGGCCCGCAGCGTGCACGCCCCGGCCGCGGTCGCGCACACCCCGTTGCCGATGTTGGCGTCGGGGTCGTCGGCCACGGAGTCGACGGTGAAGGTGGTGGCGCCGGTGCGGGCGTCCCAGGTGTAGGGGTCGAAGTCGACGTTGCCGGCCAGGGCCGACAGCGCCGGGGTCGGCCCGACGGTGGAGAACGACGGGACGAGGCCGGAGGAGCCGGCACCGGAGGTGGTGGGAGCCACCGGGGTCAAGCCGTCGACGAGCAGCGGTGACGGGACGACCTGCAGCAGCTCGCTGTCGAGGAGGGTGCGGAGGTCCACGACGTCGATGCAGCCGTCGCCGTTGAGGTCGTGGCGGGCGAGGCGGTCCAGGCCCCGGGGGTTGCAGGGATCGCCGGCGGCCCGCACGTCGTACCAGGCGGCGATGGCCTCGGCCACGTCGGCCCGGTTGACCCCGCCGTCGAGGTTGTGGTCGAGGGCCGCGACCGTCGGGGCCTCGGCCGCCACCGTTGCCGCCGCCGGCTCCCAGGCCCGGGGCGAGGTCGCCGACCCGGTGTCGCCGACCTGGACATCCAGGTCGTCGAGCGCCACGACCCGACCGTCGGCGGTGACGACCCGGACGGCCGAGACCGTGATCCGGTGCCCTGCGGTGTCGCCCGTGAGCGGGACGAAGCGGAGGTGGAGATCGTCGACGGGGCCGGGCCGGTCGTCGCCGCACGTCGCGGCCACGCAGCTGAGGGCGCCGAGGGCGACCACGCCGTCGTCGACGGTGGCGATGGTGTCGACCCCGGCATCGAGGGCGTGGAACCCGCCGGCCTCGACCCCGGTCTCGTCGAAGACGACGGCCGCCTCCAGGGCCCGAACCTCGCCCTCGGTCACCCGGAGGGCGAGGTCGATCGGGTCGCCCGTCCGCCACCCGGCCGGGCCGATGAGTTCAACGGCCACCCCGTCGACCCCGGTGGCCCCCAGTGCGGGGGCGTCGGCGCCGAGGGTCGATGTCGGCGCCGTCGGCTCCGGAAGAACACCCCGCCGGATGTCGGCCGTGGTGGCCAGGGCCGATGTCGCCTCGTCCGACAGCTCGGCCAGATCGTCGACGGAGGGGAGAAGGTCGACCGGCCCGTCGCCGACCCCGTCGGTCGACGTCGACCCGGCGAGCAGGGCGGCGATGTCCTGGGCGATGGCGTCGTCGCGCACCTCGACCGCCGGCTCCTCGGCCAGGGCCACGTCGTCGGTCAACGACGTCTCTTCTTCGTCGAGCAGGGCCCCCTCGAGGCGCACGTCGTCGAGGAGCCCGCTGTCGGCCACCGTCTCGTCGAGCAGGCGATCGATCAGCCGGCCGTCGGTGGCCGGCTCGGCACCGTCAGCGGCCGCCGCCGGATCGGTCTCCGCCGTGTCGGTGGGGATCAGCAGCGCACCCAGTACGCCGAAAACCGCCAGCACCGCCGCAGCGGCGCCAAACCACGCCTTCTTCATGTCCGCCCCGTCTCATGTGGCCGTCGGAATCCCCTCCAACGATGAGCAAAGCTAAGTCGGCTCTCATCACGAGGCAACACCGACCGACATGGTGCAACGCGCCTGCAGTCGCCCGGAGCGAGGGCGCGGGCGGCCCGGGCGAAGGTGGGAGCGGCGGCGAGCCGGGGCTACCCGGGAGTGAAGTGCAGCGGCAGGCCGGGGCGGGCCCAGGTGGTCGACAGCAGCACCCCGGACAACGAGGCGGTGATGTAGGCCGTGCGAAGGTCGGGTCCCCCGAAGCAGATGTTGGTGGTGAGGGGGTCGCCCGAGGGAACGTGATCGACGGTGCCGTCCTCGGCGATCACCGTGATCCCACCGTTGCGGATGGTGGCCACGCAGACGTGACCCTCGGCGTCGACCGCCATCGAGTCGAGCAGTTGCTCCCCGGGCAGGCCGGCCAGCAGGCGGCCCCGGCCTCGGGGGTCCCGGTCGCGGTCGATGGTGCCCGGGCCGCTCAGGTCCCACGCCCTGACCCGGCCCGTGATCGTCTCGGCGACGTAGAGGGTGCCGTCGCCGGGGGCCAGACCGACCCCGTTCGGGGTGTCGAGGGGATGGATGACCTCGGTCACCGACGAGCCGTCGGGTCGGGCGTAGTACACGCCGCCGTGATCGCGCGACCGGTCCCGCGTCTTGCCCAGGTCGGTGAACCAGAAGCCGCCGGTGGCGTCGAACACGATGTCGTTGGGGGCGCTGAGGGGGCGACCGTCGACCTCGGTGTAGATCGTCTCCACCTCGCCGGTGGCCAGATCGACGGCCTGGATCGAGCCGCCGAGGTAGACGTGGTCGCCCTCGCCGATCCGGGTGCGGCCCTTGTCGTCGACGAAGAACGGCATGCCCCCGTTGTTGCACACGTACACCCGGCCGTCCGGTCCGAAGGCGGCGCCGTTCGGGCCGCCGCCGCAGTCGGCCACCACCTCCACCGTCCCGTCGGGCAGCACCCGGCTGAGGGTGCGGCGGGCGATCTCCACCACCAGGACGCTCCCGTCGCCCAGGGCGATCGGGCCCTCGGGGAAACGGAGACCGGTGGCCAGAACCTGCATCGTGCTCATGTCGTCCCCTCGCTCGTTCGGCCCCTCCGACCGACATCCGCAGTCTCGGTTCCGGCGGCGGCCGAACTCAAGTCCGCCAGACCCTGGCATCGACGGTGACGCTGCGGTATGCCTTGGGAGGGAGCGTGTTGTCGACCATCCATACCGAGGGGGCGTCGTCCCCCTAGGGCATCCCCTACAGGTTGGGGGTTTCCCCGATTCAGGGCCGGATCGGTTGGCATAGGTTGGAAACCACGCAAGCAACACCACCACACCAACAACACCCACGGAGGGAATCCAAATGCACGAAGAGCTGATCGCCATGCTGACCGAGCTGTTCGACGGCAACGAGGCGGAGCTGTCCAAGTTCGCCGAGTCCCCGGCCGACTACCTCGAGGCCAACGGCTTCACCGCCGCCGACGTCGACGCCGCCCAGGTGCTGAGCGAGGCGCTGGCCGGTAGCCAGCTCGACGCCGACGCCCAGGCCCAGGTGATGGAGGCCTACCAGGCCGCCGCCGCCCCTTACGACGTGCCGGCCGAGGCCCAGTACGAGCCCCACCAGATGGCCGACGTGTTCGCCCAGAGCCTGAACGCCACCCTCGAGGAGGGTGACAAGATCGACATCGACAACAGCCTCTACGCCGAGGCCGGCGGTGCCGACCCCTACGGCGAGCCCAAGCCTCACTACGGTGACGACGGCGGCGAGATCAAGGGTGGCATCGACCAGTACAACACCACCGAGGTGACCAAGGCCGACGACGGCTCCGTCGTCGCCGACTACGCCACCGACTCCAACTTCCAGACCGGCAGCGACAACCTGCAGGCCGACGGTGTCTGGGCCGACAACATCACCACCGGCGACGGCAACGTCGTGGCCTCCGGCGCCTCGACCATCGGTGACGGCAACGTCGACGCCCACACCATCAAGGACTCCGAGTTCGGCTACGGCGACCAGGACCGCTCGGTCGACGTCGACGTGGACATCAAGGACTCGGGCAACGTCGACGAGTACGTCAACAAGGAGTACAGCGACGACGACGTCCACGAGACCGACATCGACGTCAGCCTGAAGGACGGCGGCTACGAGCCGGTCCACCAGGTCGACGACTACGACGCCGGTGCTGCCGCCCTGGAGAACATCGCCGACGATCTCCTCGACGGCTGATCCCACTCGGGACCGACCCCGGTCGGCCCCGGAGGGTGACCTCATCACAACGACACCGGAAGGCGGGTCCCCAGCGGGCCCGCCTTCCGGGCGTTTTGCCCGACCGGTGACCGGCGCCGGGCGCCGCTGCGGGATGCGGTTTGGGATCGGCGGCGCGGCGCCTCCTACGATCGGACGCATGATCTTGACCGAAATCGATCACGTCGCCATCGCCGTCCACGATCTGGAGGCCGCCATCGACTTCTACCGGCGGGCGTTCGGGGCCTCGGTCGAACACCGGGAGAGCGTCGAGCGCGACGGCGTCGACGAGGCCCTGCTCAAGGTGGCCGACAGCTACGTGCAGCTCATCACCGGCAACCGCGAGGACTCGCCGGTCAGCAAGTACCTGGCGAAGAAGGGCGAGGGTCTGCACCACGTCGGCTACCGGGTCGACGACTGCGCCGCCGCCCTGGCCGCCATGGTGGCCGCCGGCGCCACCCCGATCGACGCCGAACCCCGCCCGGGTTCGCGCAACACCACGATCGCCTTCATCCACCCCAAGGGCGCCCACGGCACGCTCATCGAGCTCGTCGAGGAGTAGGCCCTCCCTCCGCCCCGTCGACGGCGAGGGCGGCCGACCCACCGCCGGTGGGCACAACTGACCAGCAGTCGAATGTCATACCCATTCTCTTGACGAGGTCTGGCATCCTGAAACCGTGACCACGTCTGTCGAACCATCGAGCGCAACCGAGCGCCCGTCGTCCGTGGTGCGGATAACGCCGCCCTCGTCGTGGCCCGGGGTCAACTGGTCCGAGCTGATCGGCAACCGCGAGCTGCTGTGGTTCCTGACCTGGCGCGACGTGCAGGTCCGCTACAAGCAGACCGCCCTCGGCGCCGCCTGGGCCATCCTCCAGCCGCTGATGGCCATGGCCGTGTTCACCGTCGTCCTGCGGCGCCTGGCCGGGGTCGAGTCCGACGGCATCCCGTACCCGCTCTTCGCCTACGCCGGGTTGGTGGCGTGGACCTTCCACTCCACCGCCGTCACCCAGGCGGCCAACTCGCTCATCATGAACGAGCGGATCATCGCCAAGGTCTACTTCCCCCGGCTGCTGATCCCCGTCGCCGCCGTCGGCGCCGTCCTGGTCGACTTCGCCCTGGCCGCCATCGTCCTCGGCGTGATCATGGCGATCTACGGCGTGGCCCCCGGGGCCGAGATCGTGCTCCTCCCGCTCTACCTGCTCGTGCTGTTCGCCACCACGGCCGGGACCGGCATCCTGCTCGGTGCCGTCAACGTCCGCTACCGCGACGTCCGCTACCTGCTGCCCTTCGGCATGCAGATGTGGCTGTTCGCCAGCCCCATCGCCTATTCCACGTCGCTCGTGCCCGAGGCCTGGCAGCCGGTGGTTGCGATCAACCCGCTCGTCCTGGCGGTCGAGGGGATGCGCCACGCTCTCCTCGGCACCCCCGCCCCCAGCACGGCGGTGACGATCACGGGGGCCATCGGGGCCACCCTGTTCCTCGTCGTCGGGGTCAAGGTGTTCCGCCGCTTCGAAACCACCTTCGCCGACGATGTCTGACGCCTGGGCCGTCCGCACCACCGACCTGGGAAAGCGCTATTACCTGGGCGAGGGCGAGCAGTACCTGGCGCTGCGCGACATCCTGGCCGGCGTGCCCCGTAGGCTCCTGGGCCGGGGGGCCAGGGCCGAGCCCGACTCGCTGTGGGCGCTGCGCGACGTCGACCTCGAGATCCCCAAGGGTGAGGTCGTCGGCATCCTGGGCCGCAACGGCGCCGGCAAGAGCACGTTCCTCAAGGTCCTCAGCCGCATCACCCACCCCACCACCGGCTCGGTCGAGATCGACGGGCGGGTCGGCTCCCTGCTCGAGGTGGGCACCGGCTTCCATCCCGAACTGACCGGGCGGGAGAACGTCTTCCTCAACGGCGCCATCCTCGGCATGAGCGGCAACGAGATCCGCAACCGGTTCGATGAGATCGTCGAGTTCTCCGGCGTGTCGGAGTTCCTCGACACCCCGGTCAAGCGCTACTCGACCGGCATGTACATGCGGCTGGCCTTCGCCGTCGCCGCCCACCTCGAACCGGAGATCCTCCTCGTCGACGAGGTGCTGGCCGTGGGCGACGCCGAGTTCCAGCGTCGCTGCCTCGGTCGGATGCGGGAGCTGGCCACGGCCCAGGGGCGGACCGTGGTGCTGGTCAGCCACAATCTCGACGCCGTGTCGCAACTGAGCCGCCACTCGATCTGGCTCGACCACGGTCGGGTGCGCGACACCGGACCCACCACCGAGATCGTCGACGCCTACCTCCGCTCCCGCCAGGTCGGCACGGCGCCGGGGGAGTGGGTCGACCTCGAGGGGCGGACCCGGTCCACCGGTGATGAGGTCCGCATCACCCGGGCCCGGATCACGGTCAACGGGGCGCCCCGGGTCGAGTCCAACGAGCCGCTGGCCATCGAGTTCGACGTCGAGGCCCGCAAGCCCGTGACCCTGGGTGGCGCCATGGCCCGCCTGGCCACGATCGGGGGCACCCGCCTGCTCGACGCCGGGACCACCGAGGGTCCCTCGATCGAGCTGCCGGCCGGCGCCAGCCGGCTCCGGATCGAGCTCGACCGCCTCCCGGTCGCCCCCGGCTCCTACGCCGTGGATCTCGTGATCACCCGGGTGATGGGGTCGGGCCGCAAGCGCGGGGTGTTCGACCTGGTCGAAGGGGCGCTCGACGTGGAGGCCCACGCCACCGACGCCTCGCCCGCCATCGACGCCCTGGTGCCGGTGGAGGCCAAGGTGGCCACGGTGGAGCATCTCGGTGACTGACGGCGGTCGCCTGACCGTCGGCATCGTCAGCTACCGCACCCGGGATCGCCTGCGGGACTGTCTGAGGGCCCTGGCCTATCACGACGGCCCGGTCATCGTGGTCGACAACGCCTCCGACGACGGCTCGGCCGACATGGTGCGGACCGAGTTCCCCTCGGTCCGCCTCGACGCCTCGGAGGTCAACCTCGGCTACGGGGCGGCGGCCAACCGGATGCTGGCCCAGGCCACCACGCCCTATCTGCTGCTCCTCAACGCCGACGCCCGACCCACCCCCGGGGCCCTGACGGCGATGGCGGCCAAGCTCGACGAGCGACCGGACGTCGCCATCGTCGGGCCCCGCATCCACCACGACGGCGGCGGCCTCCAGCGGTCGTGCCGGCAGTTCCCCACCATCGCCTCGTTCTTCGTCGACCAGAGCGGGCTGCGACCCCTGTTCGACGCCGTGCGGATCGGCGACAGCCACCGGCGCTTCGCTCACGACACCGACCGGGAGGTCCCCTGGGTGTTGGGAGCGGTGCTCGGCCTGCGGGTCGACGCCGTCGGCGACGTCGACGGCTTCGACGACGGGTTCTTCCTCTACTTCGAGGAGACCGACCTGAGCCGTCGTCTGCTCGACGCCGGGCATCGCACGCTCTTCACCGCCGACGCCGCCTTCACCCACGTCGGCGGGGCCAGCTCGGCCGCCGCCCCCGAGGTCACGACCAAGATCTTCTACCAGAGCGGGGCCCGGTACTTCGGCCGCCACGGCGGCCGTCCGGCCCGTCTCGCCTACCGGCCGGCGGCCACCGTCGCCCTCGCCGCCAACACCCTCGCCGTGTTCCTCCGTCGCCGTCGCAACGACCTGCCCCTGCTCAAGGCCGTCGTCGCCGATCGCCACACCTGGCGGACCGAACCCGTCGATCGATGAGGGCCGACTGGCGCTTCCTCCTGCCCTGGGATCGGGAGCGGGCGCCGCTCATCAGGGTCTCCGACGGTCGTCGGGCGGCGTGGATGGTCGACGACGGCTGGGCGGTGCCCCCGGAGCACCCGGCCGAGGTCGACGCCGTCGCCGTCGAGGAGGGGCCGGAGCTCGACCGGGTTGTGGCCGAGGAGCGACCGGCGCTGCTGGTGATCTGGCGTCGGGCTCACGGCGACGGTCTCCGCCGTCGCCGACCCGTGCTCGGGCCGCTCTCGGCACCGGCGGACTATCGGACCAGGACCTACCTGGCCCTTCCCGACGCCGCAGAGCCCCGGACCTACCTGCCCCTCGACCCCGAGGCGCGACCGGTGATCGCCGACTGGCTGGCGGCCCGCCTACCGGTGCCCACCGCCGTGGCCGCCGTGCTGGCGCAGGGGATGCAGGCCGTCGGTCGGCGCCGACCGGGCGCCGTCGTGGTGGCGGAACGGCTCACCGGTGCCGACGGGGCCGACGCCGCCACCACCGGCGACGCGGCCGAGCCAGGCGGCGACGACAGCGGGCCGGCGACGGTGGTGACAACCAGCGGCCACGATGAGGGCAGTCGGGCGGTCCGTCTGCGCTATCGGCCCGGGCCCGACGGCGAGGCGACGGCCGAGGTGGAGAAGTTCGCCAACCGGCCCCGCTACGGCGACAACAGCACGGGGGAGCAGGAGGCGTTGGCCGAGGTGCGACGACGCCTCCCGGCCCAGCTGGCGGCGGCCGTCCCCGAGCCGCTCGGCACCGACACCCTCGCCGGGGTGACCCGGGTCCGGGAGTCGCACCTGCCGGGACCGACGATGGCCCAGGCCCTGAGTCGGCGTACTCGTCCGGCTCCGGCCGAGGCCGCCCTCCGCACCGGGATCGGCTGGCTCGACGCCGTCCATGAAGCGACGGCGCAGCCCGTGCGGTGGACCGAGGCCGAGACCGAGGCCTGGCTTCGGCGGCCGCTGGCCGACCTCCCCGACGACGCATCCCGCTCGGCCTCCCTGCGGTCGCTGATCGAGGCGGTCGCCGCCCGGGCCGACGGGGCGCAGGTGGCCACCGTGCTCCGCCACTACGACCCCGGCCCGTGGAACCTGATCCTCGGTCCCCGGCTGGGCGTGATCGACTGGGAGAACCGATCGCCTCGACCCCCCGATCGTCGGGGCCCGGCCCTCGGCGATCACCTCTACCTCTCCTGCTACTGGCGCCACCTCGTGGTCGGCGCCGGTTCGCTCGACGACGAGCGCGCCGCGTCCGGTCTGGTCGAGCCCGTCGAACTGCGGGCCAGGTGGGCCGTCGAGGCGAGTCGCCGTCGGGTCCTGGCCTCGGCCGAGGCCCTCGGCGTCGATCGTCGGGCCATCCCCGCCCTCTGGGTCCACAACTGGTTGGAGCAGGCGGTGTTCACCAGCCTGCGCCGCCCCGACGGCGCGCCAGGTTCCGGCGTCGAGTACCTGGCCTGGGCCGGGTCCGACGGCGCCCCGCTGTTCGCCCGCTGGGGTCTCTGAACCGAACCATCCGGGCCGGTTTGTCAGCCCGTGGACACCTGTTCGCCGCCCAACGATTGAGGCCGGTAGATCTGCCGCGGTCGTCGAGGTGTTCAGCCCCGCAAATCGGCCGTTTCGGCTAGGTGCTTCTCCTCAGCAGCCTAGGACGCTTCTAGAAGCGTCCGTACGATGAGGGTGCCGTGTAGACACATGACGCTGCGCGGCGCACGGGCAAAAAGGCGAGACACATATGATGCGGAACTCGATCGGCCTGCGGTCGGCGGCACTTGTTGCCGTCGCTGCGCTCCTGGCCGGACTCTTCATTCTTCTTCCGGGCGACGGTGGAGACGAGACGGCGGCGACGCCCCAGGCGGTGGTCGAGCAATCGACGGTCGTCGACGGGGAGGCGTCCACCGATGCCGTGGCCACGTCCGACGGCGCCGATACCGGCACCGCCGCCGACCTGGTGGCCCCGATCGACGTGGTCGTGCCGGCCGAGAGCCTGGAGACCGGACCGTCCGCCGGCGGCGCCGTCGAGCTGTCCGACGAAGGCCAGGCCGCGGTGTCCGACCTCGCCACCATCCTCGGCGGCCGCCTGCCGGCCTCCGCCGGCGATGAGCAGGCCTCGCCCGCCGAGCCCCAGCTGCCGGCGACGGCTCCGGCCACCGCCGGCGACGTGAGCCTGGTCGGCCCGACCGACTGGCGCCCGGGCGGCCCGATCGAGGTCGCCCTCCGCATCGGGGGCGACCAGGTGCAGGCCGTCGAGACGCTCGTGGCCTACGACAGCGACGGCCTCACCTTCGGCGGTGTCGACGAGACCGCAGGCCAGGTCCAGGTGCTGATCAACGACGGCGGCCCCGGCCTCGCCGTGGCCGCCTACGCCTGTGGCCCCGCCACCTGCGACCCCACCGAGGCCACCGCCCCGGTGACCGAACTCCAGCTCCGGTTCGTGCCCGAGACCGAGAGCACCAGCCACACCATCGACGTCGGGACCGTTCGCCTGGTCAACGCCGATGGCTCCGTGGCCGACGTCGAGGTCGCCCCCATCGTGGTCGGCGACGGCGCCGCCACCGACGTGCCCGGTGCCCGGGCCTGGGAGCTGGCGGCCGCCACCACCGTCGCCGCCGGCGCCGGTGCCTCCGACCTCGACCACACCCTGGACGGCCGCATCGACCAGGCCGACCTGGCCGAGGCCGTGCTGGCCTGGCATCAGGTCCGCCGCGAGGGCTCGCCATGTGTGATCGGCGCCTCGCTGGCCCGCCACGACGTCAACGGCGACGGCTGCGTCGACGTCGCCGACCTCCGCACCGTGATCGGCAGCGATCTGCTGACCTTCAGCGGCCCGCTGGGTTCCGCCGCCGTCACCGTGCCCACCCCGTCGGGCGGCTCGTCGGCCACCGGCGTGAGCGTGTCCGGCACCTGGGCCGCCGTCGCCGCCTCGGGCTTCGCCGCCCTGGCCGCTCAGCTCGACTTCGACCCCTACCAGTGGCCCTCGCGGGTCGGCGCAACGACCCACGTCGTCACCGTCACCTCCGACGAGCCCGACGCCCAGCTCAACGACGGCATCTGCGCCAACCAGAACGGCGAGTGCACCCTGCGGGCAGCCATCCTCCAGTCGAACGCCGACGCCGGTCCCAACCGGATCGAGTTCAACATCCCCGGCGCCGGGCCCCACACCATCCAGCTCAGCGCCGCCAACGGCCGCCTCCCGGTGATCAGCGACATGACCGGCGGCGTCACCATCGACGGCTACAGCCAGCCCGGCTCCTCGGTCAACACCCACGAGGAGCAGTTCCTGGCCGATATCCGCGTCCAGATCGCCGGCATCGGTGTCGGCGACCTCGACCCGGTCGCCTTCACCATCACCTCACCCGACAACGTGATCCGCGGTCTGGCCATCCACTCGGCCCACTGGGGTGTGTACCTCGAGGAGGACTTCGCCGAGCGCAACCACATCGTGGGCAACATCATCGGCACCGATGTGACGGCCTCGATCGATTTCGGCACCGTGTGGGCCAGCCGGGGCAGTGGCGTGTTCGTCAGCAACGGCCCGAAGTTCAACGTGTTCGGCACCCCGGATCTGGCCGACCGCAACGTGTTCGCCGGCAATGCCAGCTGGGGCATCCGCATGGACGGTGGCGGCACCGACGGCAACATCGTCTGGAACAACATCTTCGATCTGACCCCCGACGGCTCCGACAACCTGCCGAACAACGGCGGTATCGACGTGCAGTGGCGGGCCCAGTACAACGTGATCGGCGGGCTCAACGTCAACGAGGGCAACGTCTTCTCCGGCTCCAACTACACCGGCGTCGACTTCTCCCATCAGGCCACCGACAACTACATCCTCGGCAACCTGATGGGCACCACCCTCGACGGCACCTCGGCTCCGACGTACACGACGAACACCTTCGGCGTGATCCTCAAGGACGACGCCTACGGCAACTACATCATCGGCAACGTCATCTCCAACAGCCGGGACATCAGCACCAGCTTCAACAACGGCCGGGGCGAGGGCATCTGGGGCAAGCACGACTACACCGGTCGCAACACGATCATCGACAACTACATCGGCCTGACCATCGACGGTCAGGCGGCCGGTAGCGAGCGCCACGGCATCTTCGTGAACGGCCACGACGACATCATCGAGAACAACGTCATCGCCTTCAACGCCAACGGCGGTGTCCACATCACCGAGTACAACGGCTCGGGGGCCAACGCCGACGAGGAGACCCGCTTCAACCGGATCTCCAAGAACAGCTTCTACGCCAACGGCGGCCTCGGGATCGACATCAACCCGGTCGGTCAGAGCACCAACGACAGCGGCGACGGCGACACCGGTCCCAACGACCGACTCAACTTTCCCGAGTTCACCTCGGTGGCCGTCGGGTCGGTGAGCGGCACGGCCTGCGCCGGCTGCGAGGTCGAGATCTACCTGGCCGACGGTTCCAACTTCACCCAGGGTCAGGTCTACCTGGGCACGGTCGTGGCCGACGGCGGCGGCAACTTCAGCTACGCCGACGCCGAGATCGTCGACGGCAAGCAGGTGACGGCCCTCGCCATCGACACCCTCAACAACACCTCGGAGTTCACCCCGGCGGCCCTGATCGGAACCGGCGGTTCCGGCGGCGGTGCCGGTGTGGCCTGGACGTCGCTCAGCGGTATGAGCGTCACCAACATCGGTGGCACCGACTTCGCCGTCACCGCCGACAACGGCGTGTTCAACAACAGCGGAGCCGATGCGACCAGCGTCGCCGCCACCTTCGACGTGGTGGCCCCGGCGGCCGGCCTCTACCGCATCGAGGCCCTCGTCTACGCCCCCAGCGGGGGTAGCGACAGCTTCTGGGTGGCCGTCGACGGCGACACCGGCGACGGTGCGCTGTGGGACATGGCGGGCACCGGAAGCGGCTCGGGCGTCGACCTGGTCAACGACCGCAACGGCGCCGACCCGGTCGAGTATTTCCTGAGCGAGGGGTCCCACACCATCCGTGTCGCCCTGCGCGAGGACGGCGCCGGCATCGCCACGGTCGCCCTGGTCTCCACCGGCGTCACCGCCGGTGGGCCCCCGGCCGGCTCCCGGCCGCCGGAGAACGAGGTGATCACCCCGCCCGGCACCCCGGCTTCCGACGGTGGTCGCCTGGAGACGGTGACGGCCTCGGTGGCCGACGGCTGGACCCCGGTGGCCTTCGCCGGTTCGTTCACCGATCCGGTGGCCACCTGCACCGTCCGCTACGAGAACAACGCCAGCCCGGTCGTGGTCCGCATGCAGAACCTGACGGGTACCGGAATGGAACTCCGGCTCCAGAACCCGGGCGACCAGGTGACGCCGGTGGCCGACACCGTCGACTGTCTGGTGGCCGAGGCCGGCGCCTGGAACCTGCCCGACGGCACGGCGATGCAGGCCTTCTCGGTCGACCTGAGCACGCCCGACCACATCGGCTCGTGGAACGCCACCCAGGTCAACCTCTCCAACACCTTCGCCTCGCCGATGGTGGTCCTTGGCCAGGTGATGACCAACAACGACGCCCAGTGGTCGCAGTTCTGGTCGCGGGGCAACTCGCAGTTCAACCCGCCGACGCCGACCCGCCTCCAGGTGGGCTACCACGTCGGCGAGGACCCGAACACCAGCCGGGCCCCCGAGACCATCGGGGTGATCGTGCTCGACGCATCGCACGGCACGCTCGGCGGGGTCGAGTACGAGTTCGGCCGAACCGGCGACATCGTCACCGGCCCCACGCCGGCCACCCATACCTTCAGCACCGCCTTCGCCGCGGCGCCGACCGTGGGCGTGGTCTCGCAGTCGGCCATGGACGGCAACCACGGCAGCTGGATCTACCTCAACGATCCGCCCACCGCCACCGGCATGGACCTGCTGGCCGACGAGGACCAGGTGCTCGACGCCGAGCGGACCCATCCCAACGAGATGGCCGGCTACGCCGTGTTCGCCTCGCCGCTGAGCCTCACGTGGGGGGCCACCGCCGGGTTCCAGCCCGGTCTGGTCGCCCACGACGACTTCGATCGTGACTACGAGGAGTTCTGGGGGGTGGCGCCCTTCGGCGGTGCCTGGCAGCACCTCTTCGGCGAGACCGCCCGTCAGCAGTTCGACACCAACGGTCGGGGCATGGCCATCGTCACGCCGGGCAAGGGCTACGAGGCCCTGCTCGGCAACGTCTACCAGCAGGACATCGACACCACGCTGATCGCCACCGTCGACACCCAGCCGGACGCCAACTTCGACGTCAACGTGCACCATCGGTACACCGACTCGAAGAACTTCCTGCGGGCCCGGGTGCGCCTCCAGTCCGACGGCAGTGTCCGGGTGCAGGTGGTCGAGGTCGACAACGGCGTCTTCACCTCGCTCGGTGCGGTGAACGTCGGCGGCCTCGGCTTCACCGCAGGTCAGGATCTGGCCATCCGGGTCCAGACCGTTGGCAACGGTACGTCGACCATGCGGATCAAGGTGTGGGACGCCGCCGAGGCCGAACCCTTCGGCTGGTCGTTCGAGACGACCACCTCGGCGGCATCGCTCCAGACGCCGGGGGCGGCCGGTCTCCGGTTCCAGATCCAGTCGTCGAGCAGCGTGTCGAGCGCCATCTTCTCGGTCGACGACGTGCTGATGGTCGAGGCCGACAGCTAGGCCGACACCGCCGACAACCGAATACGCAGCCATGCTGCAGCTCAAATGTGTGACAACCATGACGGTTGTCACGCATTTGACATTTCGGCGCATGTTTCTGGGTGCCCCTACCCAGGTGCCTACGCTTCGCAGCGTTCTTCGTTTGGGGCGAGGAAGGCCGAGTGATCGGTGACAGTCTCATTCAGCTCCGTGGTCCGGCTCGTGCTCGTGGCCGCCATGCTCATCGCCGCCCTCGTGGTGGCCGTTCCCGCTGACGCAGCCAGCCGGAACTTCTTCGTCGACTGCAACGGCAAGGACGGCAACAACGGCCGATCCAGCGGCAAGGCGTTCAAGACCCTCGGTCGGGTCAACGATGTCGTGCTCAAGCCCGGAGACAAGGTGCTGCTCAAGCGCGGCTGCACCTGGGGCGGCGGCCAGCGCCTCGACCTGACGGAGAGCGGCACGGCCGCCGACCCGATCACCGTCGGGACCTACGGCTCCGGCGCCCTGCCCAGGATCAACAACGGCAAGAACCAGGGCGTCAAGGTGACCGGCTCCCACATCGTGATCAAGAAGCTGCACGTCACCTTCGGCGTGCAGGGCACGACCACGGTCAACGGCTGCAAGCAGCCGGTCGGCTCGTACTACGGCGTCAACTTCACCGGCGGGGCCAAGCACGTCACCCTGCAGGACTCGGTCATCGAGCGGGCCAACGCAGGCGTGCACATCAGCGCCAACAGCTCGAACATCACCGTGCTCCGCAACAAGCTGCACGGCAACAACGTGATGAACGTGTTCGGCGGCAATCCCAACAGGGACCTCGGGGCCTGGGGCGTTCTCGTCCGCAGCGACGACAACGAGATCGCCTACAACGAGTTCAAGAACAACAAGGCCGACTGCGCCAACGGTGCGGGTCGGATCCACTCCAACTCGGTCGAGATCTTCGAGGGCAAGCGGAACTACATCCACCACAACAAGTCGTTCGGCGATCGCGTGTTCTCCGAGCTCGGCGGCTCGGCGGCGGAGAAGGCGTCGGACAACGTCTTCGAGTTCAACCTCCACCGGTCGAACATGGTCGACGCCCGCTTCATCACCACCCGGGGCAACGGCTCGGGCTGGGGGCCGGTGTGGCGGACGACGGTGGAGCACAACACGGTGCACTTCACCGGGGCCGGCTCGGTGGCCATCAGCTGCGGCGAGGGCTGCAACGCCAACATCCTCACCCTGCGGGGCAACATCCTCGGGGCGGTGGAGAAGGCGCTGTTCGCCGACGCCAACTTCAGCGAGGCGGACAACATCTACTGGAATCCCAAGGGGGCCAAGACCCGGATCCAGGTGGCGGCCACCAACAAGCTCCACACCGGCAACACCGGGGTGCTGAACGGGTCGATGGTCATCGACCCCGAGCTGAGGAACGTCGACAACGGCAACTACCGGCCGTCGTCGGGCAGCGCCGCCATCAACCTGGCCGACACGAGCGATCCCGACGCCAACGTCGACCTCGGCCGTCGCACCGGGGTGCTCGGCCGCTGGCGCGACGCCGGCGCCTACGAGATGGGCTGACTCAGCGGCTGAGGGCCAGGGCCGCCAGCCGGGGCAGCAGAGCCCGCGGCGCCACGGCGGCGGCGACGAACCACCCGGTCATGACCGCCTTGCGCCCGAGCCCGATGTCCGGTCGCCGCCAGGCGGCCTCCACCCCGCGGCGGGTCTCCCGCCACCGTGAGCCGCTGGTCGTCGCCGAGCCCGGCTCGGGGGCGAGGCGGGCCAGGAGCAGGCGACCGGCGTGGTCGGTGACCGACCGGAACCGGAGCTCGGCGTCGTCGTCGACGAGGCCGAGCCGCCGGCTCCGCTCCCGGATCTCGGCGTGGGTCAGGTCGGCTCGTTCCACGGTGGCCCGAAGCCGGTCGAGATCGAAGCGGTGGCGGAGATGGGCGTTGGTGCCGTGGTCTCGATACCCGGCGCCGGGATCCTCGACGGTGGCGACCGGGCCGAGGAGGCCGACGGTGTTCATCAGGTACACGTCGGCGCAGATCCGGAAGTCCCGCGGTGGGATGGGGAGCACGTCGGCCAGGGCGGTGGCCCGGAAGGCCAAGCCCGAGGCGGGCTGCCAGGCGATGTCGTCCGGCCCGGTCAGCAGTCGGGGCCGCAGGTCGCCGGCGGGAAGTCGGCGCCCGGCCTCGGGCAGGGTGTCACCGGTCGGTCGGCCCTCGGCATCGATCACCGTCATCGGGTGGAGGAACAGCACGGCGTCGGGCTGGGCCGCCGCGGCCGCCCGCAGCCGCTCGACGGCTCCGTCGAGCAGGACGTCGTCGGCGTCGAGCAGCGCCACCAGCTCGCCGGTGGCGGCGATGAGGCCGGTGTTGAAGGCGGCGGCCTGGCCGCCGTTCGGTTGGCTGATCACCCGGACCCGATCGGCGTAGGGGGCGAGCACCTCGGCCGTGCCGTCGGTCGAGCCGTCGTCGACCACGATCACCTCGACGCCCGGCCCCTGGCCCAGGGCGGAGTCGATGGCGGCGGCCACGAACCGTTCGTAGTTGTAGGCGGTGATGACGACCGAGACGCGGGCCGCGGCGCCGTCGGTCACCGACCCACGTCCTCGTAGACCGCTTCGATCTCGGCGATCATCGTCTCGGGCGAGAACCGGGCGGCGGTGGTGGCTGCGGCCAGGCCCAGGCGGCGCCGTCGGGCCGGGTCGTCGACCAGGGCGGCCATGGCGGTGGCGAAGGCCTCGGGGTTGCCGACCTCGGCCAGCAGCCCGTCGACGTCGTGGGTGACGATGTCGACGATGCCCCCCATGTTGGATGCCACCACCGGCTTGCCGGCGGCCATCGCCTCCAGCAGCACCAGCCCGAACGGCTCGCTCCAAATCGAGGGCACCACGGCGAACATCGACCGGTCGAAGGCGGCGAGCACCTGCTCATGCGGCCGCTCGCCCAGGGCGTGGATGCCGACCATCTCGTCGTAGGGCTCCGGCACCTCACCGGCGCCCACGATCACCAAGGGGGGTCGATTCGGGAGCCGGGCGTAGGCCTCGAGCATGACGGGCACACCCTTCTCCGGCCGGAGGTCGCCGACGTACACGATGTAGTCGTCGTCGGGGAGTCCGGGCACCTCGGCGGCGGCCTCGCCCTCGATACGGCTGTTGGCGATGATGCGGACGTCGTCGATCGTGCGCTCGTTGCCGTCGGCGCAGGCGGTGCTGACGGCGATGGTGGCGGCCGAGCCCCGACGCTCCCATGCCGCCCCCAGCCGGGCCGCGGCCAGGACGGCCGGGCCCTTCACCCAGCCGTAGTGGCCGCCGCTGCACGGCACGCACCGCAGGAGCGACGGGCCGGGGCAGGCCTCGCCGTTGCGGAGGAGGTTCTTCTTGGCGCAGCTGCGCGAGTAGTAGTGGAGGGTCGACACCAGGGGGATCGAGCGGGGGAGTACGGGCAGGGCCGAACGCAGCAGCCAGTCGTGGCCGTGCACCACGTCGGGCTTCTCCTCGGCCACCACGGCGCGCAGCGCCCGGGCCAGACCGGGATCGGGGACGGGTGGGGCCCACGGGCGCTCGGCGGCGGCGAACAGGCGATCGGAGCGGTGGACCAGCCCGGAGATGCGATGGACCCGGACGGGCCCGTCGTGCTCGACCCCGTCGCCGACCGAAGCCCCGAGGGTGGCCACCGACACCTGGTGGCCGCGCTCGACCAGACCGTGGGCCAGCCGGTGCACGTGGTGCTCGACGCCGCCGGCGTAGGGCGGGTAGAAGTCGCTGATCAGGAGGACCCGCATCGTCGAGCTCAGCGCAGGAGTCGGGTGTAGAGGGCTTCCAGATCGTCGGTCACGTCGGCCCAGGTCCGGGCCGTCACCCGATGCTCGGGGGTGCCGGCCTTCAGCGCCCGGATCAGGCCGTCGGCCACGATGCCGGTGGGGGCGCCGGCGGGCACCCCGTGGACCAGGTCGTCGTCGACCAGCTCGGCCAGGGCGGTGTCCTCGGTGACCACGGTGCGACAGCCCATGGCTCGGGACTCGATGGCCCCGATCCCCTCGGCCTCGTAATCGCTGAACGAGGCGGTGACGGCGGCCCCGGCCAGGAGGCGACCCATGCCACCCCGGTCGGTCTGCGACACCGAGGTGAACGACACCGCATCCCCGATACCGAGCGCCCGGGCCTGGGCCCGCAGCTCGTGCTCGTAGGGGCCGGTGCCGACGACGAGCAGGCGGGCGTCGGGGATGGCGTCGATCACGGCGGGCATGGCGGCCAGCGCCCTGTGGTGGCCCTTGTACTGTTCGAGTCGGCCGGCGGTGATGATCAGGTCGGGGTTGCGCTCGACCGTGCCGATCTGGTCGATGATGTCCTGCGACACGCCATTGCGGATCACCTCGATGCCGCTCGCCGGGACGCCGAGGCGTTCGAGGAACAGGTGGCGCTCGAACTCCGAGACGGCGACCATCATGCGGGCGTTGCCGGTGAAGTGCCGGAGGATCCGGTACTGCACGGGGCGGATGGTCCGCCGCCAGCGCTTACTCGACCCGCCCGAGTGAAACGACAGCAGATGCGGCGTGTCGGTGTGGGCCAGCCACCGGAGGGTCAGCGGGGCCACCGCCGTGTGGTAGCTCTGGACGTGGACCAGGTCGGGCTGTTCGTAGCGGACGAACCGGCGCAGGGCGGGGGCGATGTAGTAGTCGCGATCGCGGGGATAGGCGGGAACGCGGATGACCTCGAGGCCGGGGCTGGACTCCGAGATCGGCAGGCGGTCCGACCGGTCGGTGGTGATGACGGCGACCTCGTGGCCGCGCCGAGCCATCGCTCTCGCCACCTCGTAGGTGTGGATCTCGGTGCCTCCGAGGTGAGGAGGAAACCGAGCCGTCACGTACAACAGCCGCATCGATGCCCCGGGTCAGCGGAACACGGGAATTCGGTCCAGCCGGCCCCGCAGGACGGCACCGGACCGCCCAGCAAAACCTACCAAGTTCAGGAGCCGGCGACGGCGGGCAATTACCTGTCGCGACTCGCCGCTGAGGGCGATGCCGTCGAAGTCGAGCGAGTCGTGCAGCCCGATGCGATCGCACAGCGTGTCGTACAGATGTTGGCGCTCCGGGCTGAGCGGATCGGGCCGCTCGGGGATGGTCCGGGGCCGCACCAGACCGATGGCGGCCTTGATGTCGTCGTCGTCGGGAGGGTTGTCCTTCAGCACGGTGGTGGCGAGGGCCTCGGCGATCGGGGGGATGGCGTCCTCCGGGCGTGTGGTCAGCTCGTCGTAGCTGACCAGCAGGGTCGGCCGGCCCCGGGACGCCCGCAGCATGTCGTACACGTAGCGCTCCCACAGGGCGATGCCGAGGTCGGGGGAGTAGCTGTTGCGACGGTTCAGCGACCGCTGCACCTCGTGGGGGTGGCGGACGGAGATGACGTGGAGATCGGTGGAGCCCCGGGCCTCGTGCCACAGCGGGAGCATCAGGCACTGGCGAGGGTCCTTGAGCATCCACGGCCTGGTGTAGGGGGCGAGGAGGGCGGGGATGTCGGCCGCCAGGCCCTCGAGCCGGGTGTCGGCATAGGCCATGGGGAGGGGAGGGGCCGAGGCCCAACCCTTCTGGTGCCGCAGCGCCTGGTCGTGCCATTCGACGACGTCGACGCGCTCCCAGTAGCCGTCGCTGTTGAACTCGTCGGCCTTGAACATCAGGTCCTGGCGGCCGGCGTCGAGGCCGAGGTGATCGAGCACACCGGCCAGCAGCGAGGTGCCGGACCGGTGCATGCCGAGTACGTACGCGCCCGGCAGGGTCTGTGTGGTGTCCATGTTTGGGAACTCCTGGAGGGAGGAGGCGAGGCTTAGGACAAGCCCGTGAGGCGAAGGCTCAAGACAAGCCGAAATACGTGGAGTCGAGGTAGATGACTTCGCCAACCCCGAGCCCGGCTCCAATCCGGACTTCGTAGTTGGCCTCGACGGCATTGGCGGGTGCGGTGAGGGTACCGCCGATCTGCACCCACCCTGGCGTGGCGGTGTTGATCACGGCGACGACCGGCACGCTGATGTTGCTGGTGCCGGCGTCCTTCCAGCGGACCCGGAGCCGTACCGGGGTACCGGCGGCCTCCGGCGTCACGTAGACCCAGGCGTGGACCTCGTAGTCCTCGCCGCCCACGATCTGTCGCACCCGCTGACCGGTGGTGAAGCCGCTGCCGTCGCTGGTCAGCTCACCCCCGTAGGCGGTGTCGTGGACCTCGACGTCGGTCCGGTGGAAGCGGCTGCTGTTCCACCAGGTGTCGGGTCGGTCGTTGCCGTCGGCGTCGAGATCGAAGTCGGCGTTGACGAGCTCGTTGTCCTGGCGGAGCAGGACGTCGTCGGCGTAGACGATGGCGCCGCCGTCGGTGATGATCTTGGCCCGGACCCGGGCCTGGGCTGTGCCGTTGGGGGCCACGATCCGCTTCTCCAGCCCGACCCAGGTGCCGCTGGCCGTGGTCAGCGTGTCCGACCGGCTGGTCGAGATGGCGCTGCCGGAGCTGTCGTACCAGGTCACCTCGAGCTGGGCCGAGGCGTTGGTGCCGGCGTCGACCAGGTTGAACCAGCCGCTCAGGACATAGGCCGAGCGGGCGGCGGGGAAGAGCCCGGTGCGGATCGACGAGCTCTTGGCCGTCGTCGAGGTGGCCTGCAGGCCGTGGGTGCCCTCGAAGGCGGCGCCCGTGGTGCGGGTGACGGCGCCCGAGCCCGGCAGGGTCCAGCCGTCGGGGGTGTTGTCGCCGTCGGCGTCGATCTCGAAGGAGGCGTTGCCGGTGAGATCCGGGTGGACGACCACCAGGCCGTCGTAGGTCGTCTCCAGGCCGCCGACGTCATGCACGGTCACGGCGACGGTCTGGGTCGGGCCCGAGCCGAGCACGCAGGCGGCCTGAGCGGTGGCGCTGAAGGCGCCGAAGCCCGAGCCGCAGTCGAAGGCGTACGTCAGGCCGGGCTCCGACGGCGACAGGGCCTCGACGGTGATCGTCCGCCCGGCCACGCCCTGGCGGGGCACGACGAAGCGGGCCATCGGGGCCACGTTGCCGATCGAGACCAACGCCGTGTACTCGGTAAAGAGGTCGTCGGCGTCGATGATGCGACCGGTCACGGTCTGGGTGCCGGCGCCTGCGGTGGCGCACGTGGTCGCCGGGGTGGTGCCTGCGGTGGCGTAGGTGTCGGTGATTGGGCTGCCGTCGCAGGAGAAGACGTAACGGAGACCATCGGCGGTGTCGGTGGGGCCGACGTCGACTCCGCCCTGGATTTCGATGTCGAAGTCGACGCCCTCGTCCGCCGTGGGCGGAGCGACGAATGCTCCGGTCGGGGCGGCCCCGTCCACCGTGATCAGGGCCTGCACCGTGCCGACGCCGCCGTCCTTGTCGGTGACGGTGAGGTCGAGGGTGACCACGCCGTCGTCGGGCGGGACGAAGTCGGCGGTGGCCCCGCTGCCGGAGGCCAGCGGGCTCCCGTCGAAGGTGGCGGTCCAGGCCACGCCGAGGGAGCCGGTGTCGGTGGTCGAGGGGTCGGTGGCCCCGAGCGGGACCGACACGGTGTCGCCCTCGACCGGGTTGGCGGCGGGCGGGGTGATCGTGGCCGTCGGGTCGACGTTGGCCACGGTCACGGCGGCCGACAGGTCGATGACGCCGCCGTCATCGTCGAGGACCCGGGCGGTGACCGAGCCGCTGTCGGGGCCGTCGTCGTACACGCAGTCGAAGGTGGCCGTCGGCGAGGCGGCCGCATAGTCGACGGCGGCGAGCGAGCCGCCGGTGCAGTCGACGGCGTAACGCAGGGCGGCCTGGTCGGCCGGGGCCGGGTCGGTGGCGCCGGACAGGTCGACGGTGAAGGTGGTGCCCTCGTCGACGTCGTAGGGGGCGATCGCAGCCGACGGGTCGAGGTTGGCCACCAGCACGCTGGAGGTGGCCGAGGCGGTGAGGCCGACGGCGTCGGTCACCTGCACGCTGATGGCGACGGCGGCCGGGCCGTCGATGGCGGCGGCGTCGAAGGTGGGCGACTGGCCCGTCGTCTCGTAGGTGCCGTCGCCGTCGAGGT
>JBCCRO010000033.1:0-61464 GCA_039201605.1 Actinomycetota bacterium | reverse complement strand
TGGTGTCGTTGGCGGCCTGCACCGACAGGTCACGCATCCGGCCCAGCATGTTGTGAACCTCGCTGAGGGCACCCTCAGCGGTCTGGGCGAACGAGATGCCGTCCTGTGAGTTGCGCGAAGCCTGGCGGAGGCCGGAGACCTCGGCCCGCAGCTTCTGGCTGATGACGAGACCGGCGGCGTCGTCACCGGCACGGTTGATCCGGAAACCCGACGACAGCTTCTCCAGGTTCTTGCCCAGAGACATCGTGGAGATGCCGAGGTTGCGGTTGGCGTTGAACGCCATGACGTTGTTGTTGATGCGCATTGTGCTCTTCGGTTCCTTCCATACAGAGCATCGATCCCCCAATCCTTGGGGTGTCGAGTCGGTTGCTCACCGACCGCCTCAGACTCGACAGGACCCCGTTCGCGAAGATGGGCCGGACGGCACCTTTGCCGTCCGGCCCATCTGACCGGTGGTCGGAGGGGCGGAGTCCCCCGGCCACGGGCGGATCAGGAGGCGATGGCGTCGAGCACCTGGAGGCGCCCGGCCCGCCGTGCGGGGCCCCAGGCCGCAGCCAGGCCGGCGACCCCGGCCACCGCCACCAGGATGGCGATCCGGGTGGCCGGCACCGCCATGGTGGAGGTGATCGCATCGGGCAGGGCCAGCACGGCGGCCCAGCCGAAGAAGATGCCGATCGCCACGCCCATCGTCGCCCCGAACAGGGCGACCACGGCGGCCTCGAAGCGGATCATCCGCCGCAGCTGACGCCGGCTCATGCCGACGGCCCGCAGCAGGCCGAGCTCCCGGGTCCGTTCGAACACCGACAGGGCCAGCGTGTTGGCGATGCCGACCAGGGCGATGACGACAGCCAGCGCGACCATGGCGTTGATCACGGTCAGCAGCTGGTCGATCTCGGCCTCGATGCCTCGGACGAAGGCCTGGGAGTCGGCGATCGTCACCTGCTGGTTGGCCTCGGCGGTGGCGGCGAAGGCGGCGTCGGCCTCGGCGATGGTGACCCCCTCGTCGAGGGTGAGCGCCAGCCAGTAGACGTCGCCGTCGGCGCCGGCCTCGTTCCACACCGAGCGGTCGATGAGGTAGCCCTCCTCGGCGACGATGTCCTCGGTGAAGATCCCGGTCACGTTCAAGGTGCGGCTCTCGCCACTGCTGAAGCCGACCTCGACCGTGTCGCCGACGGCGATGCCCTCGGCCTCGGCCACCTGATCGGCGACCAGCACGGCGTTGGCGGTGCCTGTGGGGTCGGCCGAGCCCTCGTCGAGGCCCAGGTCGAACATCGTGGCCATCGCCGCCAGGTCGGCGCCCATGACGCCCACGATCTCGTCGCCGATCTCGGCGTCGTCGTAGGAGAAACCGACCAGCTCGTCGGTCACCTCGTTGGCCCGGAGGTCGTCTTCGAGCTCGGTGGGGATGACCCCGAAGTCGATGTCGACGATGTAGTCGGCGGCGACCGAGCTCTCCAGGGTCGACCGCAGCTGGGCCTTGCCCGACTCACCGACGGTCAGCGCCATGCTCACCAGGGCGAGGCCGATCATCAGCGCCGCCGCCGTGGTTGCCGTTCGCTGCGGGTTGCGACCGGCGTTCTGGCGGGCCAGGCGGCCGGGGATGCCGGTGACGGCGTCGGCCGGCCACCCCAGGATCGAGGTGAGCGGGCCGGCGATGGCCGGGCTCAGCAGCGTCACGCCGACGAACACTGTGATGGCGCCGAGGGCGAGCAGGGCCACGATGGGGGCGACACCGGAGGCGGCGAACAGCCCGACCGAGCCGGCGGCCACCCCGACGGCGACCAGGGCGGCGCCGAGGGCGAAGCGCAGGGTGGAGCCGACGTCGCCGGCGGCGGCGCCGTCCCGCAGGGCCACGATGGCGGGCACCCGGGACGCCTTGCGGGCCGGGCCCACGGCAGCGACCACGGTCACCCCGACGCCGACTACGGCGGCGACGACGGCGGTGCGGGCCGAGATGGTGAGCGGCGACTCGGGCAGCTCGGCCCCGATGGCTGCGAACAGCTCCTTCAGGCCGACGGCCAGTCCGGCACCGGCGACGATGCCGATGATCGAGGCGATCACGCCGATGACCAGCGCCTCGAGGACGACGGAACGGCGCAGCTGGACCGGGTCGGCCCCCAGGGTGCGGAGCAGCCCCAACTCCCGGGTCCGCTGACCGAGGACGATGGAGAAGGTGTTGTAGATGATGAAGACCGACACGAACAGCGACACGCCGGCGAATCCGAGGAGGATGTTGCCGATGATGTCGATGGCGCTGTTGAACTGGGCCTGCTGCTCGGACTCCAACGAGGCCTGATCGAGGACCTCGACGCCCGGCGCCAACGCCGCCAGCTCGGCCTCGACGGCCGACCGGTCGGCGCCGCTGCCCAGGGCGATGGAGACGGCGTCGAAGCCGCCTTCTCCCCGCATCTGCTGCAGGGCCCCCACCTCGAACTGCATCAGGGTGGCCCCCAACGTGTCGTTCTCGGCCCCGAAGCGGGTCAGACCGACCAGGGTGGCCTCGGTGCGCTCGACCGGGGTGATGATGTCGTAGGTCTCCCCCACCACGAAGTCGTGGAGGGCGGCGGCGTCGATGTCGATGGTGAACTCGCCGGCCTCGTCGGGGGCCTCGCCCTCGACCAGGGTCAGGCTCGACAGCCGGGGCTCGTCGATCCAGCCGAAGGCGATCTGCGGAGGACCGTTGATGGTGATCTCCTCGCCGTTGCCCTTGACCGGGCGGACGGTGTCCTCGGTGACGACGAGTGGGGCGGCGGCGGCCACGCCGGGCACGGCGGCCGCGTCGGCCAGGATGCTCTCCTCCAGCACGTCGGCGGCGCCGAATTCGTCCGCCGGGCGGATCTCGTAGTCGGTGCTGCCGACGATGTCGGACGACAGGTCGTTGAAGCTGGAACGCAGTCCGTCGGTGAGGACGAACGACGACACCACGAAGGCGACCGCCAGGACGACGGCGAAGGTGGTGAGCAGGAAGCGGACGCGGTTGGCGCCCAGGTTCTTCAGGGTCAGGCGAAGCATGATCGTCTCCCGTTCGCTGCTCGGGCCTCAGCCGCCCAGACCGCGCATGCGGTCCAGGACGGCGTCGGGGGTGGGCTCGTGCAGTTCGTCGACGATGCGACCGTCGGCCAGGAACACGACCCGGTCGGCGTAGGAGGCGGCGGTCGGGTCGTGGGTGACCATCACGATGGTCTGGCCCAGGGTGGCCACGGCGTCGCGCATGAAGCTCAGGATCTCGGCCCCGGTGCGGGAGTCGAGGTTGCCCGTTGGCTCGTCGGCGAAGACGATCTCCGGTCGGTCGGCCAGGGCCCGGGCCACGGCGACCCGCTGCTGCTGACCGCCGGAGAGCTCGTTGGGACGGTGCCGGAGGCGATCGCCGAGGCCGACGGTGGCGACGACGTGGTCGAGCCAGGCCCGGTCGGGCTTGGTGCCGGCCAGGTCCATCGGGAGGGTGATGTTCTCGATGGCGGTGAGGGTGGGGATCAGGTTGAAGGCCTGGAAGACGAACCCGATCCGGTCGCGACGCAGCTTGGTCAGCTGGCGCTCGTTGAGGGACGAGAGGTCGGTGTCACCGATCACGACCTGGCCGGAGCTGAGCCGGTCGAGCCCGGCCATGCACTGCATCAGGGTGGACTTGCCCGAGCCGGAAGGGCCCATGATGGCGGTCATCCGACCCTGCTCGAAGCCGACGTCGACGTGATCGAGGGCCATGACCTCGGTGTCGCCGCTGCCGTAGACCTTGGTGGCCTGACGGGCGGTGGCGGCGAGCGTCGGAGCGGGCGACGGGCTGGCGGCAGACGGGGGGTGGTTGAGGACGGAGTGCATGGGGGGTACCTGCTTGTCGGTAGCGATTCGGTTCACTGACGAACCTAAAGAACCGCTCCGAGGCGACCCATCGGGCATCCCCTGGATATGCCCCCCACCCGACCCCGAGTCGGCTCAGGGTCGAACCCCGACACCACCCCGAGACGGGGCGGAACCGGGGTTCGGCTGAGGTTTCTCGACGGTGGTACTGCCGCACCACCGGATCGACGGCTACTGCATCACCAATGAGGTGAAGAGGACCCGGACGACCATCTCGTCGCCGTAGGCCTCCCGGATGAGCACCGCCAGCTCGTCCTTCGCCGCCTGGCGCCCCTCGGCGGTGCGCAGGGTTTCGGCGTTGATCGACGAGAGGTACTGGACCGACACGTCGAGGGCGATGGCCTGCTGCATCTCGAAGTCGGCGACGAGCACACCCTCCTCCAGGACCAGGGCCAACCCGATTCGCAGGAAGCCGCCGTTGCCGGTCTCGTCGGCCTCGATGTTGAGGATCATCTCCTCCATCTGGACGATCTCGCCCTCCACCGGTTCGGCGGCGGCGGCCATCGCCTCGGCCTCGGCCAGTTCCTCCTCGGTGGGAGGGGGAGCCTTGAGCACGAAGTTGTAGACGCCGCCGGCGGCGGCGAGGGCGCCGACGATCATGATGATCTTCTTTTTGCCGCCACCGCCTTCTTCTTCCTCTTCGCCTTCGTTTTCGTCAGCCATCGGCCTGTGACTCCTCTACCTCGTCGAGATCAACGGGTTCCGTCGCCGGATCGGCCGGCTCCGATTCCTCCGTGGTCGGCTGCTCCGCCACCGCGTCGTCCAGGCCCGGATCGATCGCCGGATCGGCCGGCTGGGGATCGCCGGACACGGGATCGCCGGACTCGGGATCGACCGTCTCGTCGTCACCGGTGTCCACGTTGTCAACGTCGGAGTCGTCCAGCTCGAACGCTCCGTCGATCGCTCCCTCGAGCGGGTCGATCACCGGTACGTCGCTGTCGACGATGCCGTCGACACGTACCACGATCTCCACCCGGCGGTTCGCCTGGCGGCCCTCGGGGGTGCTGTTGTCGTCGGTCGGTCGGGTGTCGGCCAGACCAACCGCCATCATCTGCGGGGCCGGGATGGAACCGACCTCGATCATCCACCGCACGACTCGGGAGGCCCGGGCCGACGACAGCTCCCAGTTGGTGGGGTAGTTCGCACCATTGGTGGGCCGGTCGTCGGTGTGCCCCTCGACCTCGAGACGATTGTCGATGACATCCAATACGTCGGCCGCGACCGCAAGGAGTGTGAGTCCTTCCTGGTCGAGTTGGGCCGAGCCGCTCTCGAACAGCACCCGGCCGTCAAAGCGGATGAACACGCCCCGCTCGTCGATCCCGACGTCGACCACCTCGGCCGCACCCACCCGGGCGAACTCGCTCTGGAGCAGCTCCTTGAGCTCCTCGGCGTTCTCCGGGGTGATCTCACCGGCGGCGGCCAGGGCCTCCTGGAGCGCCTCGGCCGCCACGTCGGACTCGGTCTCGATCGGGGTATAGCCGATCTCGGGCGTGATACCCTGGCCGGCGTTGAGGATGCTGTCGGTGTTCTCGGTGGCGGGATCGGGCAGACCGAGCGTCGCCGCCACACCGACCTTGAAGTCCTCGAACTTCTCCTCGTCGATGAGGGCGAAGGCGAACATCATGATGAAGAAGGCCAGCAGAAGCGTCATGGCGTCGGCGTAGGACGCCAACCATTCCTGTGACGGACCTTCGTCCTCAGGTACTTCCTTGCGGGCCATCGGTAGGTCCTACGCGCTCTTCTTCTCTTCGAGCACGGCTTCGCGCTCGCCCGGCGGTAGGAAGGACACCAGCTTGCCGGCGACCGCCCGGGGGTTGGATCCGGCCTGGATCGAGAGGATGCCTTCGAGGATCAGTTCCTTGCCCGACATCTCATCGGCGGCCAGCGTCTTGAGCCGGGCGGCGATGGGCTGGAAGAAGTAGTTGGCGATGAAGGCGCCCCACAGGGTGGTCAAGAAGGCCACCGCCATGGCCGGGCCCAGGGTCGACGGATCGTCGAGGTTGCCGAGCATGTCGACCAGGCCGATGACGGTACCGACCATGCCCATCGCCGGACCCATACCGGCGGCGGTGCTGTAGAAACCGGCCCCTTCCCGATGGCGGGCCGCCATCTTGTCGAGGTCGAGTTCGAGCATCTCCCGGAGATCACCGGGGTCGGTGCCGTCGACGGCGAGCTGGAGGCCCCGCTGGAAGAAGGGCTCCTCGATCTTCTCGATCTCCGACTCCAGGGCCAGGAGACCGTCCTTGCGGGCCACGTCGGCGAACCCGACCAGCTGCTTGATGACGGCGGCCCGGTCGATGGCGCCGGCGCCGGTGAAGGCCTTCACCAGAGCCATGGGCGCACCGAGCGCCTGCGACATGGTGCCGCTGGCGGCCGTGGTGCCGATGGTGCCGCCCACCACCAGGAGGATCGAGCCGGGGTCGCCGAGGAAGATGGCGATCGGGTTCATGCCGGCCATGAACGAGGCGGCCAGCATCGAGATCAGGGCCAGCACGATGCCGGCAATGGTTATCGGGTCCATCAGTTGTGCTCCGTGTTGGTGGGGAAGTCGAGGATCCCGAGCTCGAGCAGGGCGGCGTCGTCCTCGTCGAGCTCGACGTCGTCGTCCGGGAGGACCGCTCCGGAGCCCGGTGCTGCGACGATCTCGTTGGGTACGACGTGGAGGGTCGGGACCTCCTCGTGGACGACCTGAAGGTCGCCGGACCGGGCGATGACGAACGCCCGGTAGTCGGTGATCAGGGCGATGACATCGGCCAGGGATTCCGTGACGAGGAACTTCTTTTCGTCGACCAACGTGACGACGGTGTCAGGAGTCGCCTCCACCCGTTCGATGAGATCAGGGTTGAGAGCGACGGCTTCACCGTTGATGCGATTGAGGACGATCACGGAACAGCTCCATCTGTCGGGGTGACCGGCGCCTCGTCCTTGAGGGCCTGCACAGTGAGTCTCGACAGGCATCTGCGTAACTTGAGGCTCACTTTTGGCCTACGTGGTCCGACCTAGGACTTGTGGCTCAGACGACCGCAGATGCTCAGCCGAACCCGTTCGAGCAGATCCACCTTCTCAATGACGACCGGACGCAGTTCTTCCTGCGTACCGCCGAGTCGCTGGCCGAGAGGCTGGAGGAGACGCTGTCGCGCTGGTTGAGCGACCTCACGATCACGCCCGGGCCACCGGACGAGATCCAGCTTCCCGACCTGATCGGCGAGGCCAACGACGTGGCCCTCGTCACCGCCGACTACCACCTCGGCAGCGGGCTGGTCATCACCGACCTGCCCCTGGCCCTGGCCCTGATCACCACGATGTGCGGCGGCCACCCGCTCCCGGCGCCCGACATCCGCCCCCTGACCCGCCTCGAGATCGGGGTCTACAACCTGATCCTCACCCCGGTGGTCCAGATGGCGGCCGAGACCTTCATGATGGGGCCGGCCACCGTCGGCCTGCACGTCTCCGGCGCCTCGGGCCTGCCCGACGCCAAGATGGAGCCCGGCGTCGCCGTCCCCCTCGACGTCAAGATGGGCGACATCACGGGCCGGATCACCCTCGGCCTGACCGCCACCCACCTCCAGACCTACCTGGAGGAGCTGGACCGGATGAACGCCGGACGGCTGGCCAAGAAGAAGGACGCCCGCAACGAGCAGCTGGTGACGAGCGTCCGGGCCGTGCCGATGGAACTGATCGTCGGCTTCGACACGGTGAAGGTTCCGGCCGGTGTGCTGGCCGATCTCCAGGTGGGCGACGTGCTGCGGACGGGGCAGATGTTGTCTCAGAGCCTCGTGGCCCGCGTCGGCGCCGAACGACTGTTCTCCGTGCGGGCGGCCCAGCAGGGCCAGCGTCTGGTGGCGGAAGTGACCGGGCGGATTGCAAGCGATGAGGGAGTGCAATGAGCACCGAAACCGAAGTCCGGGACGCCCTGAACGAGGCGGCGACCGCCGCCGGGCTGCGCCTCGATCCCACGGTCGGCCCCACCGACGTGTCCGGCCTCGACGGGCCGTTCCTCACCATGCGGCAGGCCGGTGGCGATGGCGGGGTTGTCACCGTCGTCGCCCTGCGCGACGGCCCCGACGCCGACAGCGAATTCCTGGAGACCCTGGCCCTGGCCACGACGGCCGGTGTCATCGGCGCACCGACCCCTTCGACCGCCGACCCCGTGCTCAACGGGGCCGAGCTGGTGGGGCTGTTCGACACCCCGGTCGGCGTCACCGCTCTGACCGACGGCACCGACGTCCAGGCGGTCATCCTCCGCCGCGACGAACGGCGGGCCGAACCCGACGCCTCGGCCGAACCCGGGCCGCCCGGCATACAAGGAGACGACGATGGCGACGCCGCAACCGAGGAGGAGCCGGTGACCCAGACCGAGAGCGCACCGGCGGTCACCCCCGCCCCCAGCCCGCCCCCGGCGGCCTCACCGGCCCCGGCGCCGGGCTCGATCCCGGCCTCGATGGGCGGCGGTCTCGACAAGCTGGTCAACGTCGAACTCGGCGTGTCGGTCGAGCTCGGCAGGGCCCATGTGACCCTGTCGGACGTCCTCGAGTTCGACGTCGGCTCGATCGTCGAGCTCAATCGGGCGGCCGGCGCCCCCGTCGACATCCGGGTCAACGGCATGCTGCTGGCCCAGGGCGAGGTGGTCCTGATCAACGACGAGTACGCCGTGCGCATCACGGCCATCGTCGACGGGCAGGTCGACGGCTGATGGACACCGCCACCACGGCCGAGCTGACCATACGCATGGTGCTCGGCCTCGCCGTGATCGTCGGCATGCTGGGTCTCGGCACCCGGCTGGTGCGGCGACGGGTCGGTGGCCCCGCCTCGGTCGCCATCGACGTGCGGGGCCGTCAGGTGCTGTCAAAGGCCTCGTCGGTCGCCGTCATCCAGGTCGGCACCCGCCATCTGCTGGTCGGTGTCACCGAGAGCGGCGTCAGCCTGCTGGCCGAGGGTGACGACCTCGTGGCCGAAGCGGCCCCCGAAGAACGACCCGCCGATACCGGCGGCACCGACGGCGCCGCCGCCGAGACCGCCATCGACCTCACCGAGTCGGCCGACGACGCCGAACCGAGCGCCGGGACCCGTCCCCGCCTCACCCCAACCGGCCTCGCCGCCACTCTCGACGGGGCCAACATGCTCGACCTGCTGCGCCAACGCACGGTCCGCAAGGGCTAGCCCCGTCCGGCGCCCGCCGCCGAGCCTCCGCTTCCAACCCGCACCCCCACTTCCCCACACCCCACTCCCCACTCCCCACTCCCCACTCCCCACGCCCCACTCCCCACTCCCCCACGAAGGTCGTCCCCGGACGGCCGACTCCCGCCATGACCCACACCCCACGCAACGGCAGAGTGCTGTCGGCGTCCCTCGGGACGTCGATCGTCGTGAGCCCGCGGTCCGCCGCCGCCGGGCGTCGGATCCTGCACGTCCTGGTGGCCGTACTGGCGCTGGCCATCGTGTTGGTGTTGGCCACCGCCACCCCGGCGGCGGCGCAGGACGTGGAGGTGCCCGAGCCCGTCGTGCCCGGTGTCCCGACCCCGGGCGTCGGCACCGAGCCGACAAGCCCGCTCGACGACGACGGCGCCATAACCATCGACATCGGCGGTGGCGAAGGCGGCAACTCGCAGTCGGTCATCCTCATCGTCGGGCTGGCCGTGCTGTCGTTGGCACCGTCGCTGATCCTGATGCTGACCAGCTTCACCCGGATCATCATCGTCTTCACCCTCACCCGAAACGCCCTGGGCCTGCAGACCGTCCCGCCCAATCAGGTGCTGGTTGGCCTCGCCCTCTTCCTCAGTCTGTTCATCATGTCGCCCACCCTGTCCGAGGTGAACGAGATGGCGCTCCAGCCCTACCTCGACGAGGAGATCGGCCAGGCCGAGGCCCTGGAGCTGGCGGCGGCACCGATGCGGGAGTTCATGCTGGCCCACACCGGCTCCAGCGAACTGGAGATGCTGCTCGACGCCGCCGACCGGGAGCGGCCGGAATCGGTCGACGAGGTGGGTCTGGCCGTGCTCATCCCCGCCTTCCTGCTGTCGGAGATCAAGACCGCCTTCATCATCGGCTTCGTGATCTTCATCCCCTTCGTGGTCATCGACATCGTGGTGGCGGCCGTGCTGATGGCACTGGGCATGATGATGCTGCCGCCGGTGTTCGTGTCGCTGCCGTTCAAGCTGTTGCTGTTCATCATGGTGGGCGGGTGGTCGCTCATTGTGGAAACGCTCCTGACGAGCTTCCTATGACGACGGGGACACCTTTCTCGGAGGTGGGGCCATGACCGACGCCGTCGTCGTGGACATCATCACCAACGCCATGTGGACCGCGGCCCGTATCTCGGCCCCGATCCTGCTCACCGCCGTCGCCGTCGGCGTGCTGATGGGGCTGCTTCAATCGGTGACCCAGGTCCAGGAGCAGACGCTGGCCTTCGTGCCCAAGTTCGCCGCCGTCGGCCTGGCCGTGGCCATCACCGGTAGCTGGATGCTGCGGACCATGGTCGACTTCACCCTCGACCTGTTCGACCGGATCCCGGGGATGCTGTGAACCTCGTCGTCGATCCTGCGTCGGTCACCGCCTTCCTGCTGGTGATGACCCGCCTGGTGGCGGCCCTGACCGTGTCGCCGCCCTTCGGCGGCTCGATGCTGAACCTGCGCGTCCGGGTGGCGCTCGCCTCCTCGGTGGCCTTCCTCGTCACCCCGATGTACGTCGACGACGTGCCGGTCGGGCTCGGGGCCCTGATCCTGGCCATCGTCTACCAGGTGGTGGTCGGCACCCTGTTCGGGTTCCTGGTGCAGCTCCTGCTGACGGCGCCGATGATCGCCGGACTCGTCGTCGACACCCTGGCCGGGCTGTCGGCCGCCACCCTGTTCGACCCGCTGGCCAACGCCTCGGCCAGCGCCGGCGGCCGACTCAACCAGATGCTCACCGCGGTCGTCCTCATCGGCCTCGAAGGGCACCTGCTCATCGTCCGGGGTGTGCTTCGCACCTATGAGGCGGCGCCACTCAGCGGGTTGCGCACCGACACGGTGCCCACGCTGCTGCGCGACGGCGTCGGTCAGATGCTGTTGGCGGCGGTCGAGATCGCCCTGCCCCTGATCGTGGCCCTGCTGTTGACCGAGCTCGTCCTGGGCCTGGCCGCCCGGGCTGCCCCCCGCCTCAACGTGATGATCGTCGGTTTCGCCGTGAAGAGCCTGGTGTTCATCACCGGTTTCGCCCTGACCATCCCGCTCCTGATCAACGCCACCGCCACCCTGCTCGACCGCTCGGTCCGCTGGGGAATCCAGGTCTCGGGAGGCTGAGGTGGCCAAGGATTCGGCGCAACGCAGCGAGAAGCCGACACCGAAACGACTGCGGGAAGGACGGCAACGGGGCCAGATCCCCCGCTCCCCCGATCTGGTCGGTTGGCTGTCGCTGCTGATCGCCAGCTTCGTGCTGCCGGCGATGGCCCGCAGCATGCACAGCCGGATGGCCGGCTACCTCGAGAAGTCGGCCGAGTTGGCCGCCACCGGCGACTCGTCGGGTGCGATGGGCCTGTCGGTCGGCCTGGCGGCGACGATCCTGTGGGTGCTGCTGGCCTTCATGCTGGTGCTGTTCGTCGCCTCGGCCATCGGGATGGCGGTCCAGGGCGGCGTCACCCTGACCACCAAACCACTTCGCCCCAAGCTGGAGCGGATCTCGCCCAAGGCGGGCATCAAGCGCCTGGTTTCGGCCCAGAGCCTGGTCGACACCGGCAAGGCGGTGTTCCGCCTGGTGGTGATGGCGCTGCTGGTGTTCCAGGTCGGACTCGGCACGATCGAGGGTCTCCTCCAGGGGCAGAGCCTGGCGTTGGAACCGGCCGGGGCCCAGCTGGGCAGCGCCGTCCTGCTGGTGTTGCGGCTGGTCGCCCTGCTCGGCATCGCCGTCGGCCTGGCCGACTACGCCTTCCAGCGCCGCAAGATCGGCAAGCAGCTGAAGATGACCAAGCACGAGGTCAAGCAGGAGAACAAGAACACCGAGGGTGACCCGACGATCAAGAGCCGGCGGCGCAGCCTCCACGCCAACGTGAGCCGCAACCAGATGCTGGCCGCCGTCGAGGACGCCTCGGTTGTCGTGGTCAACCCGACCCACGTCGCCGTGGCCCTGTCCTACAACGCCGGACAGGTGCCGACCGTGGTGGCCAAGGGCGGCGACGAGCTGGCCCGTCGCATCAGGGAGCGGGCGTTCTCCGCCGGCGTGCCCGTCGTCGAGGCCCGCCCCCTGGCCCGTGTCCTCCACGACCTCCTCGACATCGGCAGCGAAGTGCCCGCCCACCTCTACGAGGCGGTCGCCATCGTCATCGCCTTCGTGATGCGCACCCCCGACACCGTGTTCGACGCCGCCATCCGCCGGGTCAACATCCCGGCCTCGAAGATGCTCGACGCCAACCCCTTGGCCGCCCCCGCCGACGCCGACGGGGACGACCGGCCCGCCCTCCCCTCACCGACCGACCCCGGAACCTAAGGAGCCCTAGATGCGCCTCCGCCGCCGCCCCTCTCCCGACGCCGACCCCGCCGGCCACGACGACCTCGTTCCCGACCGGCCCGACGGGCCGATCGCCGCACCACCGCCGCCCGCCGCCGACGGCTTCGGGGCCGCGCTCAGCCGGGAGCTCGACGGCGCCCCGCCCTTCGCCTTCACCCCACCGACACCGGCCGAGCCCTTCACCGAGCCGGAGCCGAACGTGGCCGACGATCACGAGACCCTCCTCCTCGACGACGACGTCGTCGAGCTGATCGACGCCGACGAGATCCCCGGCATCCCCCTCGCCCTCCTCGACGTGCGCGACAACGTGGCCACCGTGCTGGTCGACCCGGCCTCCGTGACGTTCCCCGCGCTCGTCGAGCACGAGGCGGAATCGGAGCTGTTGGAGGACGTCGACTTCTGGGCCATGTACGACGAGGCCCGGGCCGTGGCCGACCTGCTCGACGTGCCGCCCACGTCGACGGTGGCCGTCATCGGCTCGCTCGAAGTGGCCATGCCCGCCGCTCGTCGTTGTCGTAACCGGCACTGGATCGACGACGACGACGTGTTCGTCCTCACCGACCGCCCGGACTTCGTCGACGAGCCGTCGTGGCACGTGATCACCGACGGCGATGAGTTGGTCGACGTCCTCGCCGGCAGCACCTACCCCTCGGCCATGCTGGTGATCGACGTCCCCGGCGAGTTGCCCCGCACCCTCAAGCCACTGGTCCACCGCCTGCGCGAGGCCGGGCTGGCCCTGGTCCGCTACGTGCTGGACGGCAGCCCAACCGACGAGGATCTGGCGACCTGGCACGGCGAGCTCGGCCGACCCTCGGCCCTCGATCTGGCCGGCACCGTCGAGCCGACCCGGGTGCTCGAGCTCCTCGACCGGGCGGAACCGATCGCCTCCATCGCCGGTGTACCCATCAGCCCGGAGTTGATCCTGGCCCTGCGGCTGGACGCCCTGGCCGACTGATGGTCGCTGCTGGGGGGTGCTTCAGCAACCCCCGGTCGCCCGAGCCGGAGGGCTACGCTCGCCCGTGATGTTGGTCGACTCCACTCGGTTCGGGTCGTTCGAGGTCGATCCCGCCCGCACCCTTCAATTCGCCGAGCCCATGCTGGGCTTCCCGGATTCGTCGCGCTACGTGATCGTCGAGGTCGAGGACTCGCCCTACTTCTGGTTGCAGAGCGCCGATGAGCCCGAGGTCGCCTTCCTCGCCGTCTCACCCTTCCTGTTCTTCCCCACCTACGACCTGGAGCTGGGCGAGGAGGAGCAGCAGGCGCTGGAGATCTCCAGCCCGGAGCAGGCCGAGGTGATGACCCTGCTCACCATCCATCGGACCGGGGCCACCGCCCAGTCGATCACGGCCAACCTCCTCGGCCCGATCGTGGTCAACATCGAGACGAGACGGGCCCGCCAGGTCGTGCTGCAGACCGACGAGTACTCGACCCGAGAGCCGCTGGCCGTCTGATGCTGGTCCTCTCCCGCCGCGAAGGCCAGTCGATCGTCATCGGTGGTGAGGTGGTGGTGACCGTGGTGTCGATACGGGGTGACCAGATCCGCATCGGGGTGGAGGCTCCGAAGTCGATCACCATCCACCGTCACGAGGTGGCGATGGCGATCGAGGAAGCCAACCGCGACGCTCTGGTGAGCGCCGACATCGACCCCGGCGCCCTGCCGACCCCGGCCCGGGACTGACCGGCGCCGACCGGTCGGCGTCGCACCGGGCCCGGCGGCGGAGCGCAGTGCGCGCCGACGAGGGGCCGAAGCCCCCCGCCGAACGCACATGGAGGAGAACCACCCGAAGGGGTGGGGTGCGGCTACGCCGCAACCATCAGCCCAGGAGCTGGAGGATCCCCTGCGGGATGGTGTTGGCCTGGGCGAGCATGGCGGTGCCGGCCTGCTGCAGGATCTGGTTCTTGGTGAAGTCCACCATCTCCTCGGCCATGTCGGTGTCCCGGATGCGGGACTCCGAGGCCGAGAGGTTCTCGGTGTTGACCTGCAGATTCCGGATGGCCGACTCGAAGCGGTTCTGCACCGCACCGAGGGCGCCACGGCTGGTCGACACGGCGGCGATGGCGAGGTCGATGTCCTCGATGGCCGTCCGGGAGTTGGCGGCGTCGGTGACGTCCAGCGCCGTGAGGTCCGAACCACCCAGCGCCGTGGCGTCGAGGTCGCCGACCGTCATCTGGATCTGGTTGCCACCGGAGCCTTCGGAACCGACCTGGAAGTTCAGCACGGTGGTCGTGAACACGGCGGCGCCACCAAAGGTGGTGTCGGTGCCGATCCGGCCGATCTCGGCCGCCAGGGCGTCGAGCTCGGACTTGATGGCGGTCCGAGCGGCGGCGTCGTTGGTGTCGTTGGCGGCCTGGACCGACAGGTCCCGCATCCGGTTCAGCATGTTGTGCACTTCGCCCATCGCGCCTTCAGCGGTCTGAGCGAACGAGATGCCGTCCTGGGCGTTTCGGGTGGCCTGGCGAAGGCCGGAGACCTCGGCCCGCAGCTTCTGGCTGATGACCAGACCGGCGGCGTCGTCGCCGGCCCGGTTGATCCGGTAGCCCGACGACAGCTTCTCCAGGTTCTTTCCCAGCTGGGTGGTCGACAGACCCAAGTTGCGGTTGGCGTTGAACGCCATGAGGTTGTTGTTGATACGCATTGTGCTCTTCAGTTCCTTCCGTGCAAGAGCTTCATCGGCCCGCCCACTCCTTCGGACTGCAGCCACCGTGGTCGTCCGACCCGGCCCACTCCCTGTCGGAGCCAAGGGCCGTCTCGACAGTGCCCCGACCGGATTTGGGCCGATCGGCTCAAGGCCTCAGGGGCGCAGGACCCGGCTCAGCCCGGTGGAAGCCCGAACTCGTGACGGCCACGGAGCCAGGGTGTTCGTTCCCCAGGCCCACGGAGCCGAAGCCAGCCCGGGAGTTCGGCACAGCCGAACTCCAGCTCCCGCTTGCGGGAGCCGCTAGCGCAGGAAGTCGAGCAGGCTGGTGCTCATGCTGCGGGCGGTGGCCGACAGCGTGGCCTGGTAGCTGGCCTCGGCCGAGCGCAGGCGGATGATGGCCTCGGCCACATCGGTGTCCTGCAGCTTGGACATCGTGGTGCTGACGGCGAGCTCCTCGCTCGTCTGCCGGTCGGCCACCACCTCGAGCTGACGGGAAACGGCACCCAGTCGACCTTGGCCCGCGGCCACCCGATTGGTGGCGGCGTCGACCGCTTCGATGCCGTCGCGCACGCCGGCGTTGTCTCCGGCGGCGACGCGATCGGCCAGCTCGTGGAGGGCCTCGAAGATCGTGCCGTTGAAGGGATCGCCGGGGTTGGACACGCCGAACACCTCAGGCCCCGGCAGGCCGACCTCGACCCGCTCCCCGCTGTCGATCGAGCGGGTGACGACGGCGGTGTCGCCCAGGTAGGCGCCGGTGGCGTCGTAGGCCTCGTCGACGTTGGCGGTGCCGGCGAAGATGGCCCGGCCCGTCACCTTGGTGTTGGACAGCGAGATCATCTCGTCGGCGATGGCCCGGATGTCGGTGGCCAGCGCCGTCCGCTCCTCGGCCCCGAGGGTGTCGTTGCCGGCCTGGACGGCCAGGGTCTTGGCCCGGCCGAGGCTGTACGCCACCGATTGCAGGGTGCGGTCGCCGGCATCGGCCCAGAGACGGGCGCTGTCGTTGTTGCGCTGGTACTGGCCGATGCGGGCCAGACGGTCGGTGTGGCGCATGAGCCGAGCCGAGGCCGACGGGTCGTCCGACGGCTTCTGGATCTGTTTCCCGCTCGCGATCTGGCCTTCGGCCTCGGCCAGCTTCGACTGGCCGGCGGCGATGTGCGCCACTCGGATGTTGGTGAGTCCCTGATCGGTGATCCGCATGTTCTCCGCCCCTTATCGACCGACGATGCCGGTCCTGTTGATCAGTGTCTGCAGCATCTCGTCGATGGCCGTCATCATGCGGGCGGACGCTTCGTAGGCCCGTTGGGCGCTGATGAGATCGGTGAGCTCCTGGTCGAGGCTCACGCCGCCTGCGGCCAGGGCCAGATTGTCGGCCAGGGCACTGGCGGCGTCGGCCGCCCCGGCTGCGCCCTCGGCGGTGTTCACCGTGGCGGCCAGATCGGTGACCATGGCGATGTAGGCGGCGACGGGACCGGTCGTCGAGTCGGCCAGTTCGGCCAGGGCGTCGGCGTTGCCGGCATCGAGATCGCCGGCGCCGGCTGCGGCGGCCGCGATCTTCTCGGGCTGACCGGCGACGTCGGCCGACACGATCAGGCCGCCGGAGGTGGCGGTCGGGTGGGCCTCGAACATGTTGAGGCCGGTCGAGCCGTCGAGGCCGGTGCCGGCGGTGTGGAGGGCGTTGACCTGGGTGATCAGGTCGTCGCGCAGATTGTCGAGCTCGGTCCGGGCGTCGGGCACCAGCTGGGTGATCGACCGGATGGTGGCGGCCAGCTCACCGTTGCCGATCGTCATCTCCCGGCCCTGGGAATCGACCACCGTGTAGTACTGGTAGCCGAGGGCACCGAGGGCGGCGTGGGTCTGGAGTTCGGCGGCCACGGTCATCGCCGAGTCGCCGTTCACCAGGTGCCGGCCGTCGAGCGACACGATGATCTGACCGTGTGCGCTCTCGATCACCTGGATGTCGGCCAGCTTGGCCATCTGGTCGACCTTGAGGTCGCGGCGATCGAGCAGGGCGTTCGGTGACGAGTCGGCACCGATGGCGGTCATGATCTGACCGTTGAGCTCGGCCACTTCGGACGCCAGCTCGTTGAGGGCCCGGACCTGATCCTGGAGCCCGGTCGTCATCCGACCCTGGAGATCGTCGACGTCACCGGCGGTCTGGGTGAACCCGTTGGCCACCGACTCGGCCCGCTGGAGAACCACGCTGCGCATGGCCGGGTCCTCCGGGGCGTTGGCCAGATCGTCGAACGAGTTGAAGAACTCGGTCAGTCGGGTGCGCAGGCCGTTGTCGTCGAGACCGCCGAGGACCTGTTCCAGCTCCTGCAGCGTCTCGACGGTCTGACCGCGGTCGGCGGCGACGCCGGCCTGCGTCCTGGCGTGATTGGAGAGCAACTCGTTGCGGAGGCGGGACACCTCCTCGCTGGACACACCACCGTGCTGGGCGGTGGAACCGCTGTAGACGCCCGCCTTCTCGGTCCCGATCGGTTCGAGGTCGACCCGACGCCGGGTGTAGCCCTCGGTGTCGATGTTGGCGATGTTGTCGCCGATGACGCTCAGCCGCTTGGCGTGGGCGTCGAGGCCGCTCTTGGCGATGTTCAGGGAACTGAAGTCCGACATGTCATGCCCTTCCGTCGAAGAGGATGGCGTGGCCGCCGCTGTGGTGGAGGCGACCGTCCTGTCCGTAGGAGGGTCCGGCGTTCGCCGTCTCACCCGTGGTGGCTGCCACCAGGGCGTCCATGAGGTTGTCGAGGCCGGCCAGACCCTCGCTGATGGCCACCTCGTTGCGGCGACGAAGGTCGCCGACCCGCACCGACAACGAGGCCATCACGGCCTGCTGCTCGGCCAGGATCCCGTCCCATGGCTCCGGCGCCGAATCGGCCAGTTCGGCCAGTGTCGACGCCCCTCCGAGGAGGATCTCGCGCTCGAGGTCGAGGGCGTTGATGGCATCGGCGGTCTCGGCGAAGAGCTCGGCCATGTGATGTTGCCAACCCTGACGCCCCGACGCCGCCACCATCAGCTGGACCTCGAGCAGGAACTCGAAGCGGTCGAGCAGCGGCCGGTAGCGCCAGAGCAGTCCGTTCAGCTTCTGGTAGTCGACAGGGGCTACAGCGGTCATGCAGGTAGTTTCGGCCGCTGTCGCCGGTTCATTAGGTCCGATCTGGGCCGAGGGGCCCAACCGGGCGACTCCTAGCCGACGACCGACACGCCGCGACCGTCGTCGAGGCGCCCGCCGAGCGTGCCCGCGTCGGTCATCGCCGCGGTGAAGGCCCGCTCCCGGCCGGTGAGGCGTTGGGGGCCCTTGGGGTCGGGGGGCAGGTCGTAGTCGACCTCGGACATCCCGGCCCGCAGCATGCGCAGGGCGTCGTCCTTGAGCTGGCTGGCCCGGGATTGGGTCACGCCGAGCAGCTGGCCCAGCTCGGTCATCGTCCGGCCCTGGAAGAAGTAGCCGACGATGATCACCCGCTGGCGCTCCGGCAGCAGGGCGATGCCCCGCCGCAGATACCCGATCATCTCCTGGTCTCCGACCGAGTCCTCCACGTTGGTGATGCCATCGGACACCGTGGCCGACAACGGTTGGGCGTCGCCGTCGGTGGCGACCGGCCGGTCGAGCGAGTCGAGGCGGGAGCGGGCGACGTCGGCCTTGACCCTGGCCACCTCGCCCGGTTCGATGCCGAGCTCGCGGGCCAGATCCCGCACCGAGGCCTTCACCCCGTCGGGGGTGACCTCGGCCTGGTTGATCCGGCGCTCGTAGGCCCGGACCGATCGCGGGGCCCAGTCGGCCCGGCGGAGGCTGTCGATGATGGCCCCTTCGATTCGGCGGCCGGCGAAGGAGGAGAAGGCGACCCCCTGCTCGGGGTCGAAGCGGAGCGTGGCCGAGATCAGGCCGAGTATCCCGTTCTGGACCAGGTCGTCGCGGCTGAACCCGGAGGGCAGCCCGGCGCTCACCCGGTTGACGATGTGTTCGACAAGCGGCACGTTGTCGACCACCTGTTTGCGTTGCGCCTCGGTCAGAACCGTGCTCACTGCGTCTCCGTCTCCTTCGATACCAAGAGGATCGGGAACGGCTCGACGGCGCTTGATGGTCTCTTCGGTCCACCGACGGACCCGGCGGGGAGTCCGCAAAGCGGAGGCCGCGGAAACGGCCCTAGGTCGGAAGGGCTAAGAAACCGGGCCTCCCGGCCGATCCAGTGAGCCAACGGGAAGCGACCGCCCGCCCGTCGGGCACGATCGAAGCGAGAACACTGGTGTACCCAACGCGTGGAGGCGGATTGTTGTCCGGCGGCATGATCGCCGTCATCGCCCTCATGGTCGTACCCCTGCCCGGGCAGATGCTCGACTTCCTGCTGTCGATCAACATCGCCTTCGGCGTGCTGCTCCTCCTGGCCACGATCATGACCCGCAAGGCCCTCGACCTGGCCTCCTTCCCGTCGCTGCTGCTGATCGCCACCCTGTTCCGCCTGGCCCTCAACGTCTCCTCGACGAGGCTGATCCTCACCACTGGCTCGGCCGGCGGCGTGATCGCCTCCTTCGGCAACTTCGTCGTAGGCGGCTCGGTCGTCGTCGGTCTCGTGGTGTTCCTGATCCTGGTGGTGATCCAATTCGTCGTGGTGACCAACGGTGCGTCGCGCGTGGCCGAGGTGGCCGCCCGCTTCACCTTGGACGCCCTGCCCGGCAAGCAGATGGCGATCGACGCCGACCTCGGCGCCGGACTCATCGACGAGGAGACCGCCCGCCACCGCCGCCAGACCGTGGCCAGCGAAGCCGACTTCTACGGCGCCATGGACGGCGCGTCCAAGTTCGTCAAGGGCGATGCCATCGCCGGCGTCCTCATCACCCTGATCAATCTGATCGGGGGCCTCGTCATCGGCATGGCCCAGAACGGGATGGGGGCCTCCCAGGCCATCGACACCTTCTCGACCCTCACCATCGGTGACGGCCTGGTGTCGCAGATCCCGGCCCTGCTGATCTCGATCGCCAGCGGCATCATCGTGACGAGGGCCGGCAGCGACGCCGACCTCGGCACCGACGTGGTGGCCCAACTGGCCCGCCAGGACCAGGCCCTCCGGGTGGGCGGTATCACCGTCCTCCTCCTCGGGCTCGCCCCCGGCCTCCCCCTGCTCCCCTTCGGCACCGTCGGCCTCGGCCTCTACCTCACCGGTCGTCGCCTGGCCGGGCGGGCCGACGCCGAGGAGATCGAACCGACCGACGATGCCTCCGAGGCCCCGACGAACGAGCCGACCGATCTCGCCATCGAGATCAGACCGGAACCGCTCGAACTGGAGCTGGCGGTCGACATGATCGACCTCGTCGACAACGCCTCCGGCGGCGACCTCCTCGATCGGGTGCGGGCCCTGCGCCGCAAGATCGCGTTGGAGATAGGCCTGATCATCCCGCCCGTCCGAACCAGGGACAACATGGACCTCGGACCGAGCGAGTACTCGATCACCGTCCACGGCGTGGAGATGGCCAAGGGCACAGCCCCGGCCGGTCATGTCCTCGTCATCGCCGACGACCTGTCGACCCTGCCCGGAGCAGCCACGGTGGAGCCGGTGTTCGGCCTGCCGGCCAAATGGCTGCCGATCGAATCGAAGACCATGGCCGAGGGCATGGGTGCCACCATCGTCGACCGGGCCTCGGTGATCACGACCCACCTGGCCGAGACGATCCGCCGTCAGGCGGCCCAACTGCTCAGCCGCCAGGAGGTCAAGGACCTGATCGACCTCGTCCGCCAGAGCGACCCCGCCGTCGTCGACGAGCTGGTCGCCTCCGAGCTGACGGTGGCCGAGGTGCAGCGGGTGCTGCAGGACCTGCTCAACGAGGAGGTCCCGATCCGCGACATCGTCCGCATCCTCGACGTGCTGGGCGAGCGGGCCCGGGTCACCCGGGATCCGAGCGATCTGGTGGAGGCGGTCCGCATCGCCCTCGGCCCCTCGATCTCGGCCGGCAACGCCGATCTCGACGGTCGCCTCTACGCCATCACCATCGACCCGGTGCTGGAGCAGGGCCTCCTCTCGGCGCTGCAGGCCGGACCTCAGGGCGTCGACTTCGCCATGGACCCTTCGCTGCTCCACCAGCTGGCCATGGCCATCCGCAACGAGGTCCTGGCGGTCGAGCAGCGGGGCCACAGCCCCGTCCTGGTAGCGGCCCGGGCCATGCGTCGGCCGCTGCGCAAGTTGTTGTCGTTGACCGAAGTGAAGGCACCGGTGCTCAGCCCGGAGGAGCTGGGCCCGCAGGTGCTGGTTGAGAGTGCAGGGGTGGTGAACCTTGAACGAGCAGACGTCGCAAACGGCTCCTCGCCGGCGGTACTCGGGGCCTGAATTGGCGCCCGTCCTCGATGAGGTGGTGTCCGAGCACGGCGCCGACGTGTCGATCGCCGCCGTGAACCGCATCCGCACCGGCGGTGTCGCCGGGTTCTTCTGCCGCGAGGAGTACGAGGTCCTCGTCGAGGCCCCGGCCGAGGACGAGGACCCGGTGCTCGGCTCCGACGACCGCCGTCGGCCCCGTCGAGCCACTCGGGGCGGCATGGTCGACCTCCGGGTCGGCGACGACGAGCCCGAGTTCCGCAACCTCCTCGAGGAGCACCTGCGCGACACCGAGGAGACCGCCCATCTGCGGGGAGCCCGCGACCAGGCCGCCCGAGGCCGGCGCGGTCGGCGGGGTCGCCCCGCCGCGCCCCCGGCGCCGCAACCGGTGCCGCCCGCCGTCGCCGACGCAATGGCCGAGGTGGGCGAACCCGTGGTCGACCTCGACCCCGAGCCGATCACGCCGACGTTCGTCGAGCCCACCCCGGCCGCCGAGCACATCCTCGACGACGACGCACCGACGGCCGGCGCCCCCACGGCTCCGATCGAGGCCGAACCGACGACCACCGTCGTCGTCGAGGCACCCGAGGGGATCGACGGCGAGCCGGACGCCGGGATCGAGGCCGAGCCGACCGTGGCGCCCGAACCGGTGCCCGTCATCAGCGTGCCGAAGCGCGGCCCCCGCTCGACCAGCTTCTGGATGCGGCTGTACCGGCTGCGCCGCGAGCTCGACACCTATCTCCCACCGACCAACGACGTGACCGCCGTCGTGGGGCCCCTGGTCCACACCATGCCCGTCATCCGCAATCTGCAGTGCGAGGCCGGGCTCCCGGCCGAGAGCGTGATCGTGCTCACCCCCCGGGCCGAGGTGGTGAGCGAGCCGTCGTGGTGCCTGGTCCGCTCGGGACAGCAGATGTTGGAGGCGATCGACGACCGGCGGGATCAGCCCGCCGTACTCGCCATCGACGTCGACATCGAACTGCCGGTGTGGGTCGAACCCCTCCTGACCCGCCTGCGACACCACGGCCTCGGCGTCACCCGCTACCTGCTGGGCGACGTCGACCAGATCGAGATCCTGCTCCACCATCGGGGCGCCAGCAACGGCGCCTTCATGATCGACATCAGCCGCCCGCTCCAGCCCGAGGACCTGGTCGAACTCATCGATCGCCGCCTGCCCATCGCCACCGTTGCCGGGGTGAGCCTCAACGCCGAACTGCTGCTGGCCATGCGCAGTCAACGTCTCGAAGGGACACGACTGGACGATGGCTGAGGAAGAGAAGCGGTTGCAGCTCGTCGTCGACCGACCGAGCTCGACCCGGATGCCGTTCATCGGTTTCGGACTGCTCGCCTCGCTCGTGGTCGGGTTCGGTCTGCTGACCGAGGCGGCGAGCGGGGCCGGCTCGTTCGAGGGCGCCATCGGGAGGTTCCTCCTCCTCGCCGGCGCCTGCGCCCTGGGCGGATCCGTACTGGGTCGGATGATTGACAACGCAACTTCCAAACAAGGGCTCGATTCCGGACGCGACAGGCCGATGGAAGGGAGCCGTCAGGCGGAGGCGACCAACGCCTCGCCACCAGGCGATACCACCGACAAGGAGAACCGATGACCACAGTCGAGCCCGCCGCCGAAGCCACGCTCGATCTCGACACCGTTGTCGCCGAGACCGAGGATGTCGACACCCTCGCTCCGGTCGCCCTCGAGGTCATCCGTCTGATCGAAGACGACTACTGCTCGATGGCCAACCTGTCGAAGGCGATCATGGCCGATCCGGCGCTCGCCACCCGCCTGCTGAAGCTGGCCAACTCGGCCCAGTTCGGGCAGGCCCAGGAGGTCACCAGCCTCGAGCGGGCGGCGTCGCTGATCGGTCTCAACACGATCAAGCTGTTGGCCCTCGGCTTCACCCTCGTCACCAAGATGACGGCGGAGCGGGTCGACAGCACCCTGATCTGGCGACGCAGCATCGCCACCGGGGTCGTGGCCCAGCGACTGGCCATCACCATCGAGCCTCGCCACGCCGACGAGGCCTTCGTCGCCGGCCTGCTCAGCAACGTTGGCAAGCTGTCACTGGCCGACAACGAGGTGTACGCCACCGCCGTCGATCGCCACGGCCTCTGGATGGACGACGACGAGGAGCGGGCCGCCCTCGGGTTCACCACCGACACCCTCACCGGCCGACTCCTGGAGAAGTGGCACCTCCCGACCCGCCTGTCCCAGGCCGTGTCCGCCCGCCACGACGGCTCCGACGACGACACGCTCGCCTTCCTCGGCCACCTCCTGACCGTGGCCGACGCCGCCGCCCGCCTGATGCTGTGCGACGAGGGCTGCGACGAAGCGGCCACAGCCTACGACCAGCTCCGGCTGGAGGCCGCCTCCCGACTGGGCCTGAGCATCGACCAGGTCGAGGAGAACCTCAACCTGGCCAAGCCCGCCCTCGATGAGCTGACGGCGATGTTCAACTTCGAGGTCGTCTCAAGCTCACCGGCCGAGATCATGATGTCGGCCGCCTCCCAGCTGACCAAGATCAGCCTCAACATGGCGACCGAGCTGGCCCAGGAGCAGCAGCGGGCGACCGAGCTGGAGGAGGAGAAGAACGAGCTGGCCACCCAGGCCTCGACCGACGCCCTCACCGGTCTGGCCAACCGCCGCACCTTCGACGCCTACCTGCAGAACCAGGTCGCCGGTCGCCAGCGCCACCCCAAGGATTCGGCGCTCGGCCTGATCATCTTCGACCTCGACCACTTCAAATCGGTCAACGACAGCTTCGGGCACGCCGTTGGCGACCAGGTGCTCGTCACCGTGGGGGCCCGTATCACCGAGGGCACCCGACGCAACGAGCTGTCGGCCAGGGTCGGCGGCGAGGAGTTCGCCCTGATCGTGCCCGACACCTCCCCCGACGAGCTGGCCCAGGCGGCCGAGCGGTTCCGGGCCATGATCGACGACGAGCCGATCCCAACCGACATCGGCCTGCTGCACGTGACCGCCAGCGTCGGGGCCGCCTTCGCCGTCGCCGTCGAGGGCGAGATGGCGGGCAAGAAGCTCTACGAGTCGGCCGACAAGGCCCTCTACCAGTCGAAGAACGAAGGCCGGAACAGAGTGACGATCACGGCCATCTCCTGACGACCGGGGCCGTCGGGCCCGGACAGGTTCACACGCCGGAAACGCTGCGTTGACAACCTTGTCGTCGATTTCCGATTCAATGGACGGCATGGTCCGACTGTTGGACGCCTACGACAGCCGCTCCTTCTACGACGAGCTGCTGACCGCCGAGGGGAGCCCGCGCACCGGTTGCTCCGACGTTGTCCGGCGCATCGAGGACCTCGGCGATGAGCTGCTCGAGCGGCAGCGGGCGGCCGAGGCCGTCATCAACTCGCTGGGCGTGACGTTCACCCTCTACACCGAGGAGGGCAGCATCGACCGCAACTGGCCGGTCGACGTGGTGCCCCGCGTCATCACCCGGGCCGAGTGGGACGACGTGTCGGCCGGTCTGGTGCAGCGTCTGCGGGCGCTCAACCTCTTCATCGACGACCTCTACCACGACCAGCGGGTGATCGCCGATGGGGTCTTCCCCGCCGAGCTGCTGGCCGAATCCCCCGGCTACCGCCCCGAGTGCCGTGGCATCAGCCCGGCCGGTCAGGTATGGGCCCACATCAGCGGCAGCGATCTCGTCCGCGACGGCGACGGCACGTTCCACGTCCTGGAGGACAACCTGCGGATCCCGTCCGGGGTGTCCTACATGCTGGAGAACCGTCAGGTGACCAAGCGGGTGCTCGGCGAACTGTTCCGAGATCTCGACGTCCTCCCCGTCGACGGCTACGTCGAGCGCCTGGCCGCCCAGCTCGACTCCCTCTCCCCCCGGCCCGGCATCGAGCCGGTGGTCGCCGTCCTCACCCCCGGCATCTTCAACTCGGCCTACTACGAGCACGTCCTCCTGGCCACCCGCATGGGGGCCCACCTGGTGGAGGGGTCCGATCTCATGGTGGAGAACGACGTCGTCTACATGCGGACCGTGTCGGGCCCGGTCCGGGTCGACGTGATCTACCGCCGGGTCGACGACCTCTTCCTCGACCCCGACGTCTTCCGGGCCGACTCCACCCTCGGGGTGGCCGGTCTCATCGGGGCGTGGCGGGCAGGCAACGTGGCCCTGGCCAACGCCCCGGGCGCCGGCGTGGCCGACGACAAGGTCGTCTACTCCTACGTCCCCGACCTGATCCGCTACTACCTGGGCGAGGAGCCGACGCTGGCCAACGTGCCCACCTACCGCTGCCTCGACGACGACCAGCGGTCGCACGTGCTGGCCAACCTCGACCGGTTGGTGTGCAAGCCGGCCAACGAGGCCGGGGGCAAGGGGGTCACGATCGGGTCCCAGGCCTCGGCCGCCGAGCTCGACGACCTGCGCCGCCAGATCGAGGCCGATCCCCGCAACTGGGTGGCCCAACCGATCCTCGAACTGTCGACCGCCCCCACGATCTGCGGTGACCGACTCGCCCCCCGCCATCTCGACCTCCGCCCCTTCATCCTGTCCGGCGACGACCCGTACGTCACCGTCGGCGGGCTGACCCGGGTGGCCCTCACCGAGGGCTCGTTGGTCGTCAACAGCTCACAGGGCGGGGGCTCCAAGGACACGTGGATCATCGACCCCCACCCTGCGCACAATGGCAACCACCAGCCCCGCCCCGCACCCAAGTAGGAGCATGCCGATGTACGAGGCCCCTCCCCCGCTGCTGCTCTCCCGAGTGGCCGAATCGGCCTACTGGGCGGGCCGGTATCTGGAACGGGCGGAGGGCACGGCGAGGCTGGTTCGGGCCCATGCCGACCTGACGATCGACCTGCCCTCCGAGGCCGCCGTCGGCTGGTGGCCGCTGCTCGCCGTCACCGGAGCCGACGACCTCTACGACCAGCACGAGATGGTGGGCGAGGAGCAGGTGGTTTCCTACCTGGTGGCCGACGAGGACAACCACAGCTCGGTCCGCTCCTCGATGGCGGCCGTCCACCGCAACCTGCGCATCACCCGCTCGGTGATGCCGCTGGAGGCGGCGGAGGTACTGATCGAACTGCACCACCACGTGCGGGACTTCGCCACCGGTGCCGTCCATCGGCGCCGACGCAACGAGTTCCTGACCAGGGTCATCCGGGGATGCCAGACCCTGTCGGGGATCCTGGCCGAGACCATGTGCCACGACGACGCCTTCTGCTTCTTCACCGTCGGCCGTCAACTGGAGCGGGCCGACCTCACCACCCGGGTGCTCGACGTGCACTCCGGCCTCCTGAACGGGCACACCAACGAGGCCCTCACCCCCTATCTCGACCTCTGCTGGGCCACCACGCTGCGTTCGGTCAGCGCCCTCCAGGCCTTCCGCCGACGGGGTCAGCCGGCGTCGCCCACCACCACGCTGTCGTTCCTCCTGCGCGATCCGAAATGCCCGCGGACCGTCGGTTCGTGCCTGATCGAGGCGTCGCGCTGGCTGCTGGAGATCCCCCGCCACGACAAGGCCATGGCCTCGTGCGCCGCAGTGGAGACCCTGCTCCAGAGCGTCGATGCCGCCGAGCTGCTCGACGGTCGTCTCCACGACTTCATCGACGAGGTGCAGCTCGCCCTGTCCGACCTCCACGACGAGATCGAGTCGACCTGGTTCGAACCGGCCTCGGCCCCCGTCGCCGGCTGACGATCATGACCATCCGCGTCGCCCTCAACCACACGACGACCTACCGCTTCGATCGGCCGGTCAACCTCGGACCCCACGTGATCCGGCTGCGGCCAGCACCCCACACCCGCACCGCCATCCCGTCGTACTCGCTGCGGGTGGAGCCCGACGACCACTTCCTCAACTGGCAGCAGGATCCGTTCGGCAACTTCGAGGCCCGGCTGGTGTTCCCCCACCGCACCACCAGCCTGGAGGTCGCCGTCGATCTGCTGGCCGACCTGACGGCGATCAACCCCTTCGACTTCTTCCTCGACGACGACGTGGAGGAGATCCCATTCCGCTACGACGCCGACCTGGCCAACGACCTCGCCCCGTACCTGGTGGCCGGCCCCCGCACCCCCGAGCTCCGGGCCTGGTGCGCCGGCATCGACCGCACACCCAAGCGCACCATCGATCACCTGGTCGCCATCAACCAGCGCCTGGCCGACGACATCGCCTACACGGTGCGGATGGAGCCCGGGGTCCAGACGCCGGAGGAGACCCTGACCAGAGGGATCGGCTCGTGCCGGGACTCAGCCTGGCTCCTGGTCAACATCCTTCGGGCCGAGGGCCTGGCCGCCCGCTTCGTCAGCGGCTACCTCGTGCAGTTGGTGGCCGACACCGCCCCGCTCGACGGTCCGGCCGGTCCCACCGAGGACTTCACCGATCTCCACGCCTGGACCGAGGTGTTCCTCCCCGGCGCCGGGTGGGTCGGTCTCGACCCCACCTCCGGCCTCTTCGCCGCCGAGGGCCACATCCCGCTGGCCGCCACGCCGGCCCCGTCGACCGCGGCCCCCATCTCGGGCCTGGTCGACGAGTGCGAGGTGACGTTCGAGTTCGCCAACTCGGTCTCCCGGTTCCACGAGGACCCCCGGGTGACCAAGCCCTACGACGACGCCCAGCAGGAGGCGATCAACCTGCTCGGCCGCCGGGTCGACAAGCTGCTCGACGCCGGCGACGTGCGCCTGACCATGGGCGGGGAGCCCACCTTCGTCTCGGTGGCGGACATGGCCTCGGACCAGTGGAACATCGCGGCCGACGGCCCGGACAAGCGGCGCATGGCCGGCGAGCTGATGGATCGGCTCCGCCGCCGGTTCGGCCCCGGCGGCCTCATCCACCACGGTCAGGGCAAGTGGTACCCGGGGGAGCCCCTGCCCCGCTGGCAGCAGGCCCTGGTGTGGCGCACCGACGGCGAGGACCTGTGGACCGATCACCGGCTGGCGGCCGACGTCGGCCTCGCCCCCACCGTGGGCCCCGACCCGGACGGCACCGCCGAACGCTTCGTCCACGGCCTGGCCGAGGCCCTCGCCCTCAGCGGCAACACCGTGCTCCCGGCCTGGGAGGACCCGCTGCACCAGTTGTGGCAGGAGGCCCTGCTCCCCCGGGGCCCGGTCCCCGACGAGGATCTCGACCCCCTCGATCCGGCGTTCGCCGACGAGGTGGCCCGCCGGGCCGCGGCCGAGGCCATGCATCGTGGCCTGGGCGTACCCGGCGGGTGGGTGCTGCCCCTGCATCGGAGCCGGCCCGGCGACCGGTGGGCCAGCGCCCCGTGGACCACCCGTCGAAAGCGCCTCTTCCTCCTCCCCGGCGACTCCCCCGCCGGCTTCCGCCTCCCGATCCGTTCACTGTCGTGGGCCCCGCCCCCGCCGTCGTTCGAGCCGTCGCCCTTCGCCCGCCACCGATCGCTGCCGCCCCGCATCGACCTCCCCCGCCCCGGCGGCCCCACCCGCCCCGGCGATCTCGGTGGCCGTGGCGGCCCGGCCTCGGTCGGCGCCCCCGGAGCCGGCGGCGCCGACGCCGGTGTGGACGGGGTGACGGTGGCCGAGGGGGCACCGCCCACGGCGCTGTGCATCGAGGTCCGCGACGGGCACCTGCGGGTCTTCCTCCCGCCGCTGGAAGGCGCCGAGGACGCCGTGGAGCTGGTGGCAGCCATCGAGGCCACCGCCGACGCCGTCGGCGTGCCGGTGGCGATCGAGGGCTACCCCCTACCCAGCGACCCTCGCCTGAAGCACCTGGTCGTCGCCCCCGATCCCGGGGTGATCGAGGTCAACGTGCCGCCCACCGGCGATTGGGACGAGCTGCGGGAGGTGATCGACGGGGTCTACGACGACGCCCAGCAGGTCGGCCTCGGCACCGAGAAGTTCGACCTCGACGGCACCCACTCCGGCACCGGTGGCGGCAACCACGTCACCATCGGGGGCGCCACCCCGGCCGACAGCCCGCTGCTGCGGCGGCCGTCGCTGCTGCGCTCGCTGCTCACCTACTGGCAGCACCATCCGGCGCTGTCGTACGTGTTCTCCGGGCGGTTCATCGGTCCGTCCAGCCAGGCCCCCCGGGTCGACGAGGGCCGCGACGATCAGCTCTACGAGCTGGAGACCGCCTTCGCCGAACTCGACCGGCTGGGCGACGACGGCCCGGCGTGGGTGGTCGACCGCCTCCTGCGTCACCTGCTGGTCGACCAGACCGGCAACACCCACCGCGCCGAGTTCTGCATCGACAAGATGTACAGCCCCGAGGGCGAGCGGGGCCGGCTGGGCTTATTGGAGCTGCGGGCCTTCGAGATGCCACCCCATGCCGACATGGCGGCGGTACAGGCCCTGCTGGTGCGATCGCTGGTCGCCCGCTGCTGGGACGACCCGTACCACCACGACCCGGTGCGGTGGGGCACGGCTCTCCACGACCGGTTCCTGCTGCCGTGGCACCTGGAGCGGGACCTGCACGAGGTGACCACCGATCTGGTCGAGCACGGGATCGACTTCGACCCGTCGTGGTTCGATCCGTTCCTCGAGTTCCGCTTCCCCCATCACGGCACGACGACCGTGGGCGGTGTCACCCTCGACCTGCGGGGGGCGATCGAACCGTGGCACGTCCTGGGCGAGGAGGCCACCGGCGCCGGCACCGCCCGCTACGTCGACTCCTCGGTCGAGCGCCTCCAGGTGATGGTGTCGGGCCATGCCCCCGGCCGCCACCTGGTCGTCTGCAACGGCGTGCCGATCCCGCTGCACCCGACCGATGTGACCGGCACCGAGGTGGCCGGGGTCCGCTACAAGGCCTGGCAGCCGCCGTCGGGCCTCCATCCCACGATCGGCATCGATGCGCCGCTGACGTTCGACGTGTACGACACCGCCACCCGCCGTTCCCTCGGCGGTTGCCGCTATCACGTCGTCCACCCCGGTGGTCTGGCCTTCGAGACGCCCCCGGTCAACGCCGCCGTCGCCGATTCGCGGCGCCGCACCCGGTTCGAGGCCGGGGGCCACACCCCCTCGGCGCCGCCGCCGGAGTCGTTCCGGCCGGTCGATCACCGCGAGTACCCCCACACCCTGGATCTTCGGCGGACGGGCGGGTACCGGAGCTAGGGTCGGCGAACCGTGTCCGTCACCTCCGAACCGTCCGAACTCCACGGCTACGCCCCCACCCCGGGCCTGCTCGACGAGGCCGTCGACGGTGCCGCCGGCTACCGGGAGCACTGGCAGCGGGTCGGCTCCGCCATCGAGTCGCTGGAGACCACCGAGCTGCAGCGACGGCAGGAGGACGTCCGACGCCTGCTGGCCGCCGATGGCGCCACCTACCGCATCCTGGAGACCAACCGGACCCAGGCCTGGAAACTCGACGCCATCCCCCTCCTGCTGTCGTCGACCGAGTGGTCGGGGATCGAGTCCGGGGTCATGCAGCGGGCGGTCCTGCTCGACCTGGTCCTGCGCGACCTGTACGGGGAGCGCAAGCTCCTCGAGCGGGGCGTGATCCCGCCCGAGGTCGTGGCCCGGCACCCCGGCTACCTCCGGAACTACGCCGGTATCGAGCTGCCCGACCAGAGCCAGCTCTTCACCTACGCCGTCGACCTCGGTCGGGACGAGGGGGGCCGGCTCCACGCCGTTGCCGACTACAGCCAGGTGCCCTCCGGCTCGGGGTACGCCCTGGAGAACCGGGTCGTGCTGTCGAGGGTGTTCCCCAGCCTCTACCGCGACGCCCAGGTCCATCGGGTGGCCCCCTACTTCCGGGCGCTGCGCTCGGGCCTGGAGGCGCTCGGTGAGCATCGGGCCGAAACGCCCCGCATCGTCGTGTTGACCCCGGGCGCCCAGTCCGAGACCGCGTTCGAGCACGCCTACCTCGCCTCCTACCTCGGCTACGGCCTGGTGGAGGGCAGCGACCTCACCGTGCGCGACGGCAACGTCTACGTGCGGACCCTCGGCGGTCGCCAACGGGTGGACGTGATCCTGCGACGGGTCGACGCCGACTACACCGACCCGCTCGAACTGCGACCGGACTCCCGCCTCGGCGTGCCGGGGCTGCTGGAGGCGTGTCGCCGGGGCAACGTGGTGGTGGTCAACACCCTGGGCAGCCCCGCCATCGAGAACCCGGCCCTCAACGCCTTCCTGCCGGGTGCGGCCGAGGCCCTCCTCGGTCAGGAACTGCGCATCCCCGTGGTGCCGACGTGGTGGTGTGGTCGGCCCGACGACCTGGCCCACGTGCTCGACCGGGCCGATCAGCTCGTGTTCAAACCGCTCGACGGCTTCGCCCGCGCCCAGGGGGGCATGCGGATCGGACCCGACCTGTCGAACGACGACCTCGACGAGCTGCGTCGCCGGGTGAACGCCGACCCCGGCAACTGGGTGGCGCACGAGAAGCTGGCGCTCTCGACGACGCCGACCCTCACCCCCGCCGGCCTCCGGCCCCGGCGGACGCTGCTCCGCACCTACGCCGTGGCCCACGGCGGCTCGTTCGCGGTGATGGCCGGCGGTCTCACCCGGGTCGCCCCCGACTCCGACACCGCCGTCATCTCCAACCAGACCGGCGCCGTGGCCAAGGACACCTGGGTGTTGTCCACCGAGCCCGAGACCCCCTCCCTGCTGTCGCTCAACGCCGAGGGCATGGGCGCCGCCGCCACCCAGGAGGACCCGTTCGGTGGGCTGCCCGAGCGGGCGGCCGAGAACCTGTTCTGGGTCGGCCGCTACGCCGAGCGGGCGGAGTCGGTGGTGCGGCTGCTACGGGTGGTGCACGACCGGCGCACCGATCTCACCCCCAACGACGAGGCAGGCCACCGCTCGGTCAACATCCTGCTCCAGGCTCTGGCCATCGCCACCTACACGCTGTCGCGGAACGACGCCCAGCGGGACCCGGCCGTCCCCGAGAACGCCGACGCCGAGCTGTTCGCTCTGGCCTGTGAGCCCCGACGGTCGGGCTCGCTGGCCTTCGCCGTCGCCCGTCTGCTGCAGGCGGCGGAGGCGGTGCGCGACCAGCTGTCGATCGACACCTGGCAGGTGACGTCCACCCTCGAGCAGCTGCTGCAGACCCTGTCGACCACCTCGCCCGAGCGGCAGGACGTGGTCCAGGGCACGCTGGGCTCGGTGATGCAGTCGCTGCTGGCCATGCACGGCCTGGCCGGCGAATCGATGGTCCGCGACGCCGGCTGGCATTTCATGGAGGCCGGCCGCCGCATCGAGCGGTTCCACCACCTGGCCACCCTGCTCGGAGCCTCCGTGGTCGACGAGCGCGACGAGGCCACCGACTCCCTGGTGTTGGAGGGGGTGCTGGTGGCCTCGGAGAGCATCGTGACCTACCGGCGCCGGTACCGATCGCGGGCCGAGGTGCGGACGCTGCTCGACCTGCTCCTGGCCGATGCCGACAACCCCCGTTCGCTGCGCTATCAGATCGATCGACTGGGCGACGCCCTCTACGCCATCCCCGCCCCCGCCGGCGACGGCCCTCTGACCGCGGCCCAGCGGCTCGTGCTCCAGGTGTCGACCTCCGTCCAGCTGGCCGACACGGCCGCCCTGGCCGCCGTGGCCGACGACGGCACCCGACCGGCCCTCGACGCCTTCTGCCAGGAACTCCTGTCGGCGGTCGAGGAGGCGGCCCTGGCCATCGCCGCCGGCAGCTTCGCCCCGCCGCTGCGCCAGCGGGGCCTGGGCGAGCGGACGGTGCTTCCCGCCGGTGGGTCGTCGTGACCCGCTACCGGATCACCCACGCCACCATCTACCGGTACGAGTCGATGGTGTCGTCGTCCTACGGTCAGCTCTGCCTGCTGCCCCGGGACACCGCCTCGCAACGGTGCACCTCGTCGACGCTCACCGTGGAACCCGGCCCGGCCGACGAGCGGGAGCGCACCGACTACTTCGGCAACCGGTCCCACTACTTCCATGTCGTCGCCCCCCACAAGGTGTTGCGCATCACCGCCCGCAGCGAGGTCGACGTGGTCGAGACGGCTCGGGTCCTGCCCCTCGACAGCGGGCGACCCCTGTCGGCCATCCAGGCGGCGGTCACCGGGTTGACCGGGCCGGAGTCGGTCGAGGCCGCCGACCATCTGCACGACTCGCCCCGGGCCGCCATCGACGCCTCGGTTCGGGCCTATGCGGCCAAGTCGCTCCTACCGGACCGGCCGATCGTCGAGTGCCTGACCGACCTGATCTCCCGTATCCACCGCGACTTCGACTTCGAGCCCTCGGCCACCGAGGTGACCAGCACCGTGGCCGACCTGTTCGACACCGGGGCCGGCGTCTGCCAGGACTTCGCCCACCTGACCGTGGCCTGCCTGCGGTCGGCCGGCGTGCCGGGCCGCTACGTCAGCGGCTACCTGGAGACCGACCCCCCGCCGGGGAAGCCGAAGCTCCAGGGAGCCGACGTGTCACACGCCTGGGCCTCGGCTCTCATCCCGGGTGTCGGCTGGATCGACATCGACCCGACGAACGACCAGTTCGTCAACGACCGCTACGTGACGACGGCCTGGGGTCGGGACTACGGCGACGTGGCCCCGGTGACCGGCGTGATCTACTCCGACGGCGGCATGACCGAACTCGACGTGTCGGTCGACGTCACCGCCGTGGCCTGATCACCCCGTCGCCTCGCCGCCCACTCGCCTGACCGCCGTAAACCCAACCCGTTGCCTGACCGCCCCGTCCCGGCGACGGCCGGGTCGGGCCCACGCCGGAGTCCGGGTGTCCGGCGACAAGAACCTTGAGCGACCCGGCCGGGGAGAGGACGGCCGGGTCGCTGGTTGGGGGTTGGCGGATCGGTGAGGATCAGCCGACGGAGGTGGTACCGCTCCCGGAGATGGCGACGCCGCCGAACTCGAGGCTCAGGTTGGTCTCGGGCTGGGCGTCGTCGGGCACCTCGGACACCAGCGGCTTCAGGGCGAAGGGCGCCGGGCTGTCGTCGGGGTCGGGCTCGACCGAGATCACGATGGTGGCCTCGGTGAGGTCGGTGGGGAAGGTGACGCCGTCGGGGGCGTCGACCAGGAAGTCCTCACCGGGGTAGGGAGGACCGTCGTTGGGGCCGGAGAACCCGTCGAAGTCATCCGGGCCGTCGGGGCTGGCGAAGCGGCCGGTCGAGATGGGCTGACCGTCGATGACGGCCCACCCCTCGTAGACCCACCCCTCGGGCAGCTCGGGCAGATCGAGACCCTGCTCGGGGCCGGGGACGCTGATGAACCACACGCCGGACAGGGCGTTGCCCTCGCCGTCGTCGGTGGGGGCGGCCAGGACGTAGGAGCCGGTAGCCTCGGAGAAGTCGGTGCCGAAGGCGGCGGGGTGATCGATGGTGAGGTCGAAGGAGCCGTCCTCGGCGATGTCGCCGGCCAGCGGCTTGGGCAGGGCGGGGGCGGGATCGGGGTCGTCGGCCGGCTCGATGCTGATCACGACGGTCGTGGCGCCATCGTGGCCGTAGAGCACGTCCTGGTCACTGGAGATCTCGATGCCACCATCGGCGCCGATGTCGAACACGCCGCCGGTGACGGGCTCGCCGTCGACGACGGTCCACAACTCATACTCGAAGTCGTCGCCCAGGGGCTCGAGACCGTCGAAGCTGATGTCGATCTCGGGACGACCCTCGGCCATGGCGTCATCCTCCATGGCTTCGTCGTCCTCCATGGCTTCGTCGTCTTCCATGGCTTCGTCGTCTTCCATGGCGTCCTCGTCTTCCATGGCCTCCTCCTCGACGACGGCGGCGTCGTCGGTGGCGGCCGAGGTGTCGTCGTCGGAGCTCCCGCAGGCGGCGGCGATGAGGCTGAGGCCGAGCAGCAGCGCTGCTACCCGCTTGTACTTGGCGGTCATTGAACGGTCCCTTTCGCAAGGTTGGTTGATGGTCGCCACGGGAAAGCCGCCCCCTGCCGCGATCAGTCCGGGCGATACGTGCCGTTCAGCCGATCTTCAGAAGCGTTGCCATCTGCTGAGGAGCACCGCGGGTGGTTGGTCGAGCGGCTCGCTCGACCGCGCGTCGATTCGAGACACGCCCGGTCCGCGATGCCGTCGACGCCGCTGCGGGGCCGGTCGGCGCCGCGCTCAGCCGGCGTAGCGGATGAAGCTGGGGACGATGTCGTCCACCATCAGCACCAGGTCGCCCGGCTCCAGACGGACGCCGGCCGGCTCCAGATCGACCGTGCCCACGCCGTCGAGATGGGCCCCGATCGCCGCCCGGTCGAGAGCCTCGATGGGGACGTCGAAGGCAAAGGCCCCGTCGCCGTCGCTGTGGGTGGTGGTGTTGTGGTGCACGCCGTGCACCGTGGTGTAGGCGAACCACACCTCGACCCCGGCCAGTTCCGCCTTGCCGGTCACGCCGTGGAGGCGGCCGGTGATCTGTCGGTCGCTGTACGCCATGGCTCAAGCTTTGCACAGCGACCGACGTCGCGCGCAGCGAGTCGAGTCGCTAACGATTCGGGCCCGAGGCGCCGATGTTCTCCATGGAGCCAGTCGGCCGAGGAGTGGATCTCGGACGCCGGAAGGGGAGGCACCGTTGTACGGCATGGTGAATCGAGCGATCACCGATCTGGTGATCTCGACGAAGGGGGAGGCGGCGTGGGAGGCCGTCTGCGCCCGGGCCGGGCTCGACATCCGGTCGTTCGACAACACCCGGACCTACGACGACGCCATCACCTATGACCTGGTGGCGGCGGCCGCGGCCGAGCTCGACCTCGATCCCGCCACCGTGCTGGAGGCGTTCGGCCGCCACTGGATCCTGTTCACCGGCCGCGAGGGCTGGGGGCCGCTGTTCGCCATGGCCGGCGACTCCTTGGAGACGTTCGTCGAGGGTCTCGACGGCCTGCACGCCCGGGTCGTGGCCACGATGCCGCAGTGCCGCATGCCGTCGTTCGCCGTCGAGCGGGCGGCCGACGGGGCCCTCCTCGTCGACTACCGCTCCGACCGTGACGGACTGGCCCCGATGGTGCTCGGCCTGCTCAACGGCCTGGCCGAGCACTTCGGCGAATCGTGGCGGATCGAACACCTCGGCTGGAGTGACGAGACCGGGGCCGAGCGCTTCTCGCTGCAGCCCGTCGACGTCGCCGCCTCGACCCCGCACGCCGTTGGCACCCCGTGATCTCGGCCCGATCGAGCCGCTCCTCCGCGAGCTGTTCCCCTTCCGACTGATCGTCGACCCCGGGCCGCCGGCGACCATCGTCGGCGCCGGGCCGGTACTGACCCGGTGGCTCGGTGACGAGCTGATCGGTCGGACCTTCGAGGAGCGCTTCGCCATCGAACGGCCGTCGGGTACCGGCCTGAGCCTGGACGACATCCGGGCCAAGCACTCGTCGGTGTTCATCGTCGCCGCCCGCCGTGGCCAGCGGAAGCTCCGCGGTCAGATGGTGGTCTGGGACGACCGGATCCTGTTCCTCGGCTCGCCGATGCTGAGCACCGAGGCGGAACTCGACGGGCTTGGTCTGGCCATGACCGACTTCGCCCCCCACGACGCCACCCTCGACATGGTGGTGCTGCAGCGTTTCGCCCAGATGCAGGTGGAGGATCTCGCCCTCCGCTCGGCCGAACTGCGGCGGGCCGAGATGGCCCAGGCCGTCCTCAACGAGGAGGCGATGACCGATCCGCTGACCTCGCTTCCCAACCGGCGGGCCTTCTGGGAGAGTTGCCAGGCCGCCCTCGATGCCGGTCGACGGATCGGTCTCCTCTTCATCGACGTCGACCGGTTCAAGTCGATCAACGACCGGTTCGGCCACGGCGCCGGCGACGCCGTGCTGCGGGCGCTTGCCGAGCGGTTGCACGGCGGCGTGCGCGACGGCGACCTGGTGGCGCGACTCGGGGGCGACGAGTTCGTCGTGCTGCTCCTCGACGCCGACGACGACACCGTCGGCCTGGTCGTCGACCGTCTCGGCGCGGCGGCGGCCGAGCCGATCGATGTCGACACGGTCTCCCTGACGACGACGATCAGCATCGGGGTGGTGGCCGCCGACGGCGACAACACCGTCGACGAGCTCCTGCAGAACGCCGATGCCGCCATGTACGAGGGGCGCAGCCGCGACCGGGGAACAGCCACCTGGTTCGCCGATCGGATGCGGTTGGAGCGCAACGATCGACGGGAGCTGACCAACCACCTGGAACGAGCCGTCACCGAGGGGGAGATCACCGCCGCCTTCCAACCGATCGTGTCGCTCGACGACTGGTCGGTGACGGGATGCGAGGCCCTCGCCCGGTGGCACCACCCGACGCGGGGTCAGATCCCGCCCGACGCCTTCATCGAGTTGGCCGAACTCTCGGGCCTGGTCGCCGATCTCGACAACCTGATGCTGCGACTGGCGCTGGCCGAGGTCCGACGGTGGCACGAGCTCGTGCCCGACCTGAGCGTGCAGGTGAACGTGTCGGGCCGTTCGGTCCGACCCGATTTGGCCGAGCGGGTGGCCACCGCCCTCGACGAGGCCGACGTCGAACCCGGTCACCTCGTCGTCGAGGTTACCGAGAGCTGGCTGTTGCGGGACGAGCCCGAGGTGGCGGCCGCCTTCAACGCCATCGCCGACCTCGGAGCCCACGTCCACCTCGACGACTTCGGCACCGGCTACTCGTCGCTGGCCCACATCCACGCCCTGCCGATCTCGGGCCTGAAGGTCGACCGGTCGTTCGTCAACCGGCTCTCGACCAGCGAGCGCAGTCGCCGTCTGATCGCCGCCACCATCGGCCTGGCCCGCTCGCTCGACCTCGAGGTGACGGCCGAGGGCGTCGAGACCGAGGACCAGGCCGAGCTGCTGGACGAGCTGGGCTGCGACGTGGCCCAGGGCTACTTCTTCGGCCGGCCGATGCCCGCCGAGGAGTTCCGGGCGTTGCTCGAGGACCCGCCGGTCAGGAATCGACCGGGCTGCTGAGGGCCTCGGCCCGGATGCGGGCCGTCGGCAGGTCGCTGAAGGCGTCGATGTACATCCGGTCGATCTCGAAGATGTGGAAGTCGACCAGCTCCTCCTCGCACAGGTTGTAGAAGTCGCTGATGTCGTCATTGCCCGGGCGGCGACCGACCCACCAGTCGCCATCGTTGATCGTCAGCTCGGAGCGGCGCAGATAGTCGGCGCACACCGTGGTGGTGGTGACGAGGGCGAAGTTCTGGCGGAGGTCGAGGGCGGCCACCTGGTCGCTGTGAGGCTTGTGGAGCAGGCCGACCACCCGATCCTGATCCCGGCTGTCATCGATGAGCACCGGGGTGGCGAGGGGCACGTCGTAGGCGTCGGGGGCGCCCGACTCGATGGTCACCAGGGCCGGGGTCACCACCGGCTTGTTCAGTTGGTACCACAGGGTGGCTGCGGTGATCGCCATCACCCCAACCGCCACCAGCCGTCCGACGGTGATGTGGCGGGCCACGAATTGCTCGAACACGATCGCATCCTTACCCGCCGGCGCCCGGTGTCATCCGCGGTACGAACCTAGCGGCGGCGTGAAGACCACTGGCTGTGACAACCGACATCGGGAAGACTTGCTTCCGTGGACCATCTCGTCTGGTTGTGTGACCAGCCGCCGTTCTCCCTGCTCGGGCCCCCGGGACGGACGGAGTTGGCCCGGAACCTCGAGGTGACCTACCTGCCGGCCGGCTCCTTCGTCGGACGCCGGGGCACGACGCTCGACCATGTGTGGGTGGTGCGTCGCGGGGCCGTCCGGCGCCACCAGCCCGGCCCCGACGTCGTGATCGAGGAGGGCGAGGCGGTGGGGGCGGTCGAGGCCCTCGCCGGCCTCATCCCGGGGACCGGAGACGCCTCCGGGCCCCGCCCGCCCGCGCCCCTGACCGCCGACCACGAGGTGATCGAGGACACGCTGGCGGTGTTGGTGCCGGTGGCGTCGTTCCGGCGGTTGGCCGCCGACGAGGCGTTCCGGACCGCGGTCGAGCGCCGCTCCCGCCCCGACCGCTCGGGCCTCACGGTCGACGTCCACGCCGTGGCCGGGCCGGCGAGCTGGATCGACGCCGACCGGACCGTCGGCGAGGCGGCCCGGTTGATGGACGATCGACGGACCGACGCCGTGCTCGTCCGGTGGCCCGATGACGAGGGCCTCGGCATCCTCACCGCCTGCGACCTGCGAAGCCGGGTGTTGGCCGTCGACCGCGGGCCGGAGACCACGGTGGCCGACGTCGCCACCGAACGGGCCCTGATGCTCGATCCGTCGACCCCGCTGACCGACGCCATCGTGTTCCTCGTCGAGCACGACATCCACCACGCCCCGGTTGGGGAGGGCGACACCGCCACCGCCCTGCTGTCCAACCACGACATCCTGGCCCACCACGGCAGCGACGCCTTCAGCCTGCTCCGCCGCATGAGCCGGGGCGGTGGCCACGACCTGGCCACCTTCGGCGACCGGGTGACCGACACCGTGCGGGCCATGCTCGCGGCCGACGTCGGTCCGGGAGCGATCGGTCGCTCGGTGAGTTCGCTGGTCGACGGGTTGATGCGATCGCTGTGCCGGGAGGCGGAGGAGGAACTGGGACCGCCCCCGGTCCCCTACGCCCTGTGCGCCTGTGGCAGTCAGGGTCGACGGGAGCAGACCCTGCTGACCGACCAGGACAACCTGCTGGTCTGGGGCGACGGCGGCACCGCACCGGCTGACGACTCGGCCACCGACGAGGAGGCGCGCGTCTACTTCTCGGCCCTGGCCGAGCGGGTGGTGTCGGGCATCACCTCGGCCGGGATCCCGGAGTGCAGCGGCGGCTACATGGCCACCAACTGGCACGGGTCGCTGCGGTGGTGGCGACGACTGGTGGCCGGCTGGGCCCGCGACCCCGGGCCGGAGGCGCTCCTCGACATCAACATCGTGGCCGACCTCCGACCGGTCCACGGGGAGCTGCCCGCCGAGGAGCTTCTGCGACCGCTCCATCAGGCGATGTCGAGCACGCAGCTGGTCAGCCGGCTGGGGGCGGAGGTCATCCGGTTCCGTCCTCCGGGTCGGCTGAGTCGGCTGTTCGGACGGGGCGAGGACTTCGAGGTGAAGCGGCACGGTCTGATCCCGATCGTGGGTCTGGGTCGTCTCTTCGCCCTGGAGTTGGCGCTCCCGGCGTCGTCGACGCGCCAGCGGATGGCGGCGGGGGCCGAGGCCGGCCTCATCAGCGCCGATGCCGAGGTCTGGCTGGCGGATGGGCTCGACTTCCTCACCGGTGTCCGGCTGGAGGGCCAGCTGCGCTCGCTCGCCGCCACCGGCGACACCAAGGCCATCCCCGTCCGCCGGGACGACCTCGACCCGATGGCCCGCAGCACCCTGCGCGAGGTGTTGCGGGTGATCGCCGACGTCCAGGAGACCACCAGCCGGCGACTGCATCTCGATGCGGTGGGCTAGGGCGGCGACGAGGGCCCCGTCCGGGGCCGGCGACGACGCCGCACTGTGGGCGATCGATCTGGAGATGACCGGCCTCGACCCCGCCGTCGACCACATCATCGAGGTGGCGGCTGTCCCGATCCGGGGCCGGCGGATCCGTCTGGGCGAGGCGTGGTCGACCCGGATCCGACCGGAGCGCTACCGCCCGAACGGCACCGTGGCCCATCAGCTGATGCCGGTCGACCTCGCCGATGGGGCCGAGGCGGTGGCGGCCCTCGACGCCCTGTGGCAGGTCGTCGGGGACGACGCGCTCCTCTTCCACTTCGCCTCGATCGACATCGGATTCCTCCAGGTGCTGCACGAGCGGATCGGTCGGCCCTGGCCCCGGCCGGCCGTGGTCGACACCCTCGACCTCCTGGAGCGACGGAACCGGCGACGCCGGCAGGTGGGCGACGGCGAGTTGCCCCTGCAGCTCGACGCCGCCCGAGCCGCTCTGGGACTCCCCGCCCACGACTCACACCGGGCCCTGGGCGACGCCGTGGCCACTGCCGAGCTGTGGTTGGCCCTGACGGCGGCCGACGCCGCGCATCGAGACCGCTGACCGGTCCGTCGTCGCCGGGGTAGGGCCGGTACGGTGACCCGGCATGGACATCCGCCGTCTGGCCCTGCTCCACCTCACCGCCACCGCCGCCATGGTGGGGCTGATGACGATGGTCCAGCTCGTCGTCTACCCCCAGTACGACCTGGTGCCGGCGGCGGAGTTCTCGGAGTACGTCGAGCAGCACGGGATCCGCATCGGCATCCCGCTGGCGCTGTTCGCCCCGGCCGAGGTGGTGCTCGCCCTGCTGCTGTGGTTGCGGGCGCCCGCCGGTCGGCTGAGGACGGTGGCGTTCGTCGCCGGAGCGCTGTTGGCGGTGGCCTGGGTGGCCACCGGGTTCTGGTACGGGCCGCTGCACGGCGACCTGATCGGCCGGGACTACGACCCGGACCGGATCGACCTGCTGGCCGACACCAATTGGTTCCGCACGATCGCATGGTGGATCCGGGGTGGGCTTGCCGTGTGGTTCGCCTTCGCCCTCACGTCGGGCCCGGCCCCGGCCGCCTCGGTCGAGGCGCAACCCGCCGCCGGCTGAACGACGCGCTCCGGATCGGCGCTAGTTCAGCGCGGGGCCGAAGCGGTAGCTCGAAGCGGTGACCGAGCCCATCATCCGATCGTGGTAAGTGCGGTGGGCCGCCTCCGACTCGGCCGCCCCGGTGACCACCATCAGGGGGACGAGGTGATCCTCGGCCGGGTGGGCGAAGCGGGCGGAGGGGGCCTGCTCCCAGTTGCGAAGGGCCTCGGTGCGCTCGGCCGTCGAACTGTCGGTGAGGGCGGCGTGGAGCCAGGTGTCGAACCGCTCGGAGGGCTCGGCCGCCGTCGGACCGAACTCCCGAAGGTTGTGATACGACAGCCCGCTGCCCACGATCAGCACGCCCTCGTCGCGCAGCGGGGCGAGCGCCCGGCCGGCGGCGAGATGCTGGTCGGGGTCGTACCCGTGGGTCAGGGACAGCTGGACGACGGGCACGTCGGCCGCAGGGTACATCACGTAGAGGGGCACGAAGGTGCCGTGGTCGTAGCCCCGATCGGCGTCCTCGGCGGTGGGGAGACCGGCGTCGGCCAGCAGTTCGGCGGTGCGGGCCGCCACCTCGGGGGCACCGGGCGCCGGGTACTGGATGTGGTAGGTGCGCTCGGGGAACCCGCCGTAGTCGTAGAGCATCGGCGGGTTGGGGTGGGTCTGCACGGTGAAGGCCGGCGCCTCCCAGTGGGCCGAGATCACCAGCACGGCCCTGGGCGTCGTGCCGATCTCCACCGGCATGGCCGCCAGGGAGGTCTCGAGGGCGTCGTAGAACGGCATCTCCTCCTTGAGCCAGGGCCAGGGCCCTCCGCCGTGGGAGATGAAGTAGGTGGGTAGTCGATCCATGGGACGTTCTCCTCTCCTCGGATTTCGGAGTCGGCCGCTGTCGCCGAGGTGTGGGGTCGGGAGTGCGGCCGGTCGAGTCTTAACTTGAAGCTTCAACTCATCCTAGGCCAACAACACTTGAGACGTCAACTGTTGCTCGCTACGGTGGGAGTCCATGTCGACCGACGACCCGAGGTGGCTCGACGAGGACGAGCGACGAGCCTGGCTCGGGCTGGCCCATCTCAGCATTCAGCTGCCCGCCGCCCTGGACGCCCAGTTGCGGCGGGACGCCGACATCGGGCACTTCGATTACATGCTGATGGCGTGGCTGTCCGAGGCCGAGGGCCGGACGTTGGCCATGAGCGAGATGGCGGAGCTCTCCCGGTCGTCGCTCAGCCGCCTGTCGCATGCGATGAAGCGTTTGGAGGCGCGGGGCTGGGTCACCCGCTGTCCCGATCCGTCGAACGGTCGGGTCACGTTGGCCACCCTCACCGAGGCGGGATACGCAAAGGTGGTCGAATCGGCCCCGGGTCACCTCGACGCCGTTCGGAGCCTGGTCTTCGACCAGCTGAGCGAAGCCGAGGTGACACAGCTCGAGGCGATCGCCGGCAAGATCTGCGGGACCATCACCCACCAGTCGACCACCTGAGCCGGCGGAGCGGCGGAGCGACGGCCCCTGGGCGACGGTGCTCGGTGGTATCGGCCGGTGCCGGATGTGCGGGCGGCCCTCGCCGATGATCGAGGCGATCCCGGCGGCCGGTGCCCGGTGGGCGACGGGGTCAGATGACGGCCCGGACGGCGGCGGTGGTCACCACGGCACCGAGCACGACCACGATGAACGGCGCCCGACGCCACACCAGGACGATGGCGACGGCCACGCCGATGAGCCGGGTGTCGAGGGTGATGGAGCGGCCGTCGCCGACCGTGAGCTGGGCGATGAGGGCGACGACGACGGCGACCGGGAGCAGCTCGGCGATCTGACGGAGGACCGGACGGCGATCGAGTTTCGATCCGACCAGGTACATGCCGATCAGTCGCTGACCGGCGGCGCCCAGGGTGAGGAGGATGACGGCGAGCCAGCTCATCGGCCGCCTCCCTCGACAGCGTGACCGTCGGTGGTGGCGGTCTCGACTCCGGGGTCATCGGGGGTGGGGCGGTTGCGGCCCCGGGCCCGGCGGGCGAGCACCACCGCCACCGCCACGAAGGCGCTGAGCAGGATCGGCAACCCGGCGGGCACGAAGGTGATCAGGGCGACGCACAGGACGGCGCTACCCACGCCGGTGACGAGGCCGACCTGGGTGGCGAGCAACGGTCGGATGGTGGCGAGGAGGGCGGCGGGGAAGACGACGTCGAGGCCCCACCTGTCGGCATCGCCCAACACGTCGCCGAGGGTGATGCCGACGGCGTTGCCGGCGATCCAGCCGACGGCCAGGGCCGCAGTCGTCCGCCAGTAGACCCGGCGGGCCCGGGCCCGATCGCGATACTGGATCATGAGCCCGACGTTCGGGTCGACGGTGAGCCAGGCGCCGAGCAACCGAGGCCCCGGCCCGCCGGACAGGCGGCCGCCGAGCGTGGCGGTCAACACCCCGAACCGGGTGGCCACCAGCCAGGCGCTGGCCACCGCGGCGGTGACCGACCCCCCGGCCTCACGGACGGAGAGAAAGGCCAGCTCGCTGGTGGCCGAGTAGGCGGTGACGGCCACGACCATGGCGGTGAGTACGCCGACGTCCCGCTCGGCCAGGGCGGCGGCGACGGTGACCCCGACCGAGAAGAAGGTGAAGCACAGGGTGGCCAGGACGGCGGCGCTCGGCTCCGGCGGGTCGGCATCGGGACCGGCGTCGTCGATCTCGCCGGGGGTTTCTCCGGGGCGGTCGGGAGGGACCTGGTCCGGCCGGTCGGCAGGGTCGAGCGAGGGGTCGGCGGGGTCGACCGAAGCGGCGCGGTCGACCGAGGGGTCGGCGGGGTCGGCGGGGTCGACCGGATCGGCGGGGTCGGCCGAAGCGGCGGGGTCGGCCGGATCGACGCCAGGGTCGCCGGAACCTCGGTCGTGGTCGTCCGGCAACTCGTTGGCCACGACCGGCTCCCTTCTCCTCGATGTCGCCGACTGGGCGGCAACAGTAACCGGCCGACCGCATGCAGGCCATTGCGTCCGATCTCGACGAGCCGGCTCTGCGCCCGAGCCGCCGTGACGTGCTCTCGCTAGGTTTGGGGGCGGAGCGGCGGTGGCGGCCGTCTCCGCCCCGAACCCCCGAAGGAGTGGCCCCCCATGCCTGATCTCGACGACGTCATCAGCTTCCTGGCGGAGGAGACGGGCCTGGCCACGATCAGCACCGTGCAGGCCGACGGTCGGGTGCTGTCGAGCATTGCCAACTGCGGCGTGATCGACCATCCCGTGACCGGCGCACCGAGCGTGGCGCTCGTCTCCGCCGGACGGGCGGCCCGGCTCACCCACATCCGTCGTGGTTCCGCCGTCACGATCGCCGTCCGTCGAGGCTGGAATTGGGTGTCGGTCACCGGCCCGGCCGACCTGGTCGGCCCCGCCGACCAGACCGACGGGCTCGACGCCGAGCGGGTTCGTCTGCTGTTGCGGGAGGTGTTCACGGCCGCCGGGGGAGCCCACGACGACTGGGACGAGTACGACCGGGTGATGGCCGCCGAGGGGAGGACGGCGGTGCTGGTGTCGCCCGAGCGCATCCTCGGCAACGCCCCCTCCGCCTGAGCCACCGACGCCTCGGCCCGACCGACGAGGTCGTCGAGGCTGTCGCCGCTCGCCCTGGTCACCAGCTCGGGGCGACGCCGCGCAATGGCGACCGGTCGGCGGCTCGCAAGGTCCGGCTCGATCGACTCGAGCCGGACGAAGTAGGGCGATCAGGCAAGCAGCCTTGTCCGCTGACGGTTGAACTCGTCCTCGGTGAGCAGACCCTTGGCCCGGAGGCCGTCGAGTTTCTCGATCTCATCGGCGATGCTGTAGCCGGTTGTCGTCTGCTGCCGCGTGACCGCCTGTTCGAAGGCGGCGGCCCGCTCTCGGTCCTGCTCGGTCTCCGGCCGAGTGACGATGTAGACCAGTGCGCCGAGCAGGGGCAGGATGAGAACGCAGATGAGCCAGATGACCTTCGCAACGCCGCTCAGGTCCCGGCGGTCGAAGATGTCGACGACCACCCTGAACCACAGGATCGCTGCGGGGATGAAGACGAAGAACAGTAGGACGAGGTCCCAGAAGCTGACCATTGATTGACTCCTTGGTGAATGGATGGATGGTTGTTTTGGTGGGCAGGATCGGCGTGACGGGCTCCGGGGCGGCGATCCCGGTCGAACCGGGTCACCGGGTTGCTCACGGTTGGCCGCTGTTCACGATCCGATGACGGGCTCGACGGTCTCGATGTTGAGTTGGCCGTCGAGCCCGGCGGTCCGGTGCACGGAGACGGCCTGCCACTCCGGCGAGGAGGACATCTCCAGCAGGGTCGACCGGCTCGGGTGGCGCACGATGCCGACCTCGTCCCAGAGCTCGTCGACCTCGCCGATCGACAGGAATGAGCCGTCGCCCTCGAAGATCTCGGCCCCGAACGGCGCCAGCACGTCGCGCATGCCCTCGGAGCAGACCGCGTAGGCCTCGCGCCCCGTCAGGTCGGTCTCCCTGCCGTCCTCGTGCTCGGCGAACTCCGTGAACTCGAGCAGGTTGACCATGTGGATCGGCCCGTCCGGCTCCGGCTGCTGGAACTCGGCGATCTGCTCCTCGGTACTGGGGGAGAGCTGGTTGGTGACGATGAAGCCATCGACGGCGACGGCCTGCTCGTCGACCCCCCGGGGGCGGCTGGTCAGCCCCTTGATCGGCGGCCGCCTCCGAGGCGTCCTCGGCGGCGGTGTCGCCGCTCTCGTCGGCGCTGCTCTCCTCTGCGGCCTCGTCGGCCGTCGTTTCCTCGACGGCCTCGGTGGCGTCCTCGCTGCTCTCGTCGGCGTCCGAGTCGTCGTTGCCGCAGGCGGCGAGCAGCGACACCACCGCCAGCGGCGACGCTGGCCTCGTGATCTTCTTCATCTTTCGGGTCTCCTCCCGATCGATGGCGCCGAGCGCCGTCCACGGCTGTTGGACTCATCGTCGGGGAAGTCCCCGGACCGGGAATCCGTCACCGGGAGGCTTCGTCGGTACTCCCCGGGGAGTAGTCGCCGACACCCGACCGCCGAGCGCTCGATCAGGCGTCGTCGAAGCGGGCCGGCCGGGTCGGCGAACGCCATCGCAATGAGCTGGCCCAGCCGCTGCGTGGGGCGTCGCCGCAGCCCGGCTGCGTCGGTCATCACCGTAGACGTCGACCCCATCCAGCGCAGAACGTCCAGGCGTCGGCAAAAGCGGTTGAGACCGAGCGGCCTGCGTCATGGCCCTGGATCGCCTTCGGCGAGGCCGGTGCACGTTCTGAACGGTGCCCGTGGGTGTCGATCGGCCGGTCTCGACCGTGCCGTGCCGGTCGAAGTGGGTGCCCGGGGTGGGATTCGAACCCACACGCCCACGTGGGGCCGAGGGGTTTAAGCCCTCTGCGTCTGCCGTTCCGCCACCCGGGCTCCTGGCTCAAGCGTAGGCGCGCACGGCAAACGTCCGACGGCCCATTCTCCGGCCGCTGCGCCTGCGGGCGCCCACCCGGCTCGGCCGGTATGTCTGATCAGCGGATCAGGGGCCGGCGTTGCGGCGGGCTCGACGCCGGTGGCGACGGATGAAGCGGTCGAACAGCGGATCGGCCACCAGACGGACGGCGAAGCTCGCCGCCCCGAACTGGAGGAGCAGGTTCATCCACTTCCACGCCCGGTACAGCGACCCCGGTTCGAGATCGGGCACCGCCACCTGGACCTCGGCCGCCGGGTCGGCGGCGGCCAGGATCTGGGCCCCGGCCGACAGCGGCGGCGGCTCCTCGTCGTCGTCGAGCTCGTCCGCCGCCTCCTCGGCCAACACCTGATCGACCGGGCCGAACAGGCACCAGCCCTCCCGCCGGTCGACCAGGGCGAACCGATTGGACGCCTCGGCCTCCTCCACCGGTCGGAACACCTCGTCGCCGGGGCCCGAGCACATCTGCGCGGTCACGAACCGGTCGAGCGGATCGATGGCCCGCCGGGCGAAGAACAGCGCCGTCAGCCCGACCACGATCACGATGGCCACCACGATCACGGTCGCCGGGCGAGGCGTCTTGATCTGGAAGCGATCGAGCGGAGAGGCGGTCTGCGTCATGAAAGCCTCCGGGCGGGGCGGGAAGGGGCGTGACGCTGCATCCCTGCCACGTTAGCGACCCCGGACCCCCATCCGGGGCGCACGTCTCCGCTCAGGCCGCTTGACGGGCCAACAGCGGGTCGGCCGCCTCGCCCCCCTCCTCGTCGAGGAAGCGGGCCGCCGTCAGCCACAACTCATCGCGCACGGTGGCCGCCTCGGCCGGGCTGAGATCGGCGGCGGCAATGACGCCGTCGATCATGTCGGCGATGACGGCCGATGCCGGCCGCCCCCGCAGGAGCACCGCCACCGTGGCCGCTCCCCCGCGCTCCCGCCGGATGGTCCGCCGGGCTCCCGGCGGTCGGGGCGGGCTGCGGAACGCCGGCACCTCGGCTCCCGCTGATCGGGCCGCCTCGCTGAGCCGGCGGGCCACGGCGGCGAACCGCAGTGACGTGAGCTCCTGCTCCGCCGGGCCCGGCCCGGACGCACCCTGGGCCCCCGCTCCCCCGTGCTGCTCGTCTCCTGTCCGACCTCCCCGTGGCTGCACCATGATCGCAACTCCGATCTGCTCGATTCCGCTGCGGCCCTGGCACTCCTACCGGGACCACGTCTTCTGCCTTGGGTAGAAGTATGGGCGGGGGATGTGACAGTGAGCGGGTGTCGTTGGGCCAGACTGGCGGGTGGATGTCCGAGCTGAACGAACCACCGAAGCTCAACCCGGCGCAGCAACAGCTGACCGATGAGCTGGGGGCCAAGCCCCATGAGCGGCCGGCGTTCCGCGACGATCTGCGGGAGCATCTACGTCACGAGTTGGAGGAGGCCATCGCCCCACTGCTCACCGACGTCAAGGAACTGCCGCTGTTCGTGTCGAAGCACGACCTCCAGTCGGTCCACGGGTGCGAGGCCCGGTTCGTGGCCGAGGCCGACGCCCCCTTCGCCTGGACCGTCCCGATGGCCCGGGGATCGGTGGCCCACAAGGCGATCGAGCTGATGGTGACCTGGCGGGGCGACCCCACCCCCCTCGATCTGGTGGAGGAGGCGATGGCCGGCCTGGAGCGCCAGGAACGCTCGGTCGGCCAGTTCATCCAGTCGCTGACCGAGGCCGAGCGTTCCGAACTGGTCGGTGCCGCCAACGACTTCGTCACCACCTTCACCGAGACCTTCCCCCCGCTGAAGCGGCGGTGGCGGCCGGTGGCCGAGTCCCGGGTCCGGGCCGACCTGTGCGAGCAGAACCTCGCCCTCCAGGGTCGGACCGACCTCAGCCTGGGTCGGGCCGACGGCAACGTGGCGGGCAAGGTCCTCTTCGACCTCAAGACCGGCCGCCCGGTGGCCGCCCACCGCGAGGACCTCCGGTTCTACGCCCTGCTGGAGACGCTCAAGATCGGGGTGCCGCCCCGCCTACTGGTCAGTTACTACCTCGAAGCCGGCACCCCGGAGACCGAGAACGTCACCGAGGACACGCTGTGGACGGCGGCCCGGCGGGTGGTCGACGGGGTGGAGAAGATCGTGCAGCTCACCGCCCCCGGTGCCCGGGAGGCCACCACCAGCCCCAGCGGACTGTGTCGCTTCTGTCCGATCCTGGCCGACTGCGACGCCGGCGGCAGCCATGTGGCCGCGGCCGAGGCGGTCGCCAACGGCACCGACCTCCCCTAGCGCACCCGCCTCCTATCGCACGCCGACGCCGACGCCGACGCCGACGCCTATGCACCGACACCGAGCCTGACCCCGCCGGCGTCCCGGCCACACCGCACCCGAGCGGCTGGGCGCCGACGCTCAGGCGGCCGAGCCCTCGGCCCCTGCGGTACCGGCACTCGCCGTGCGGGCCGGGCCCCGCTGCACCGACGGGTACTTCTGGCGGAAGACGATCCACGCTCCCGGCCCGATCAGCACCGGCAGCCACAACGACACCATGCGATACGCGATGGTGGCCAGGGCGGCGTCGCGGGCGGTGATCCCGGTGACGATCAGGGTGGAGTAGAGGCCGACCTCGACGAAGCCGACGCCGCCGGGGGTGAAGGGCACCATCCCCAGCACCGCCGCCGCAGCGTAGGCCAACAACACCAACGACAGTCGAGGCTCCGCCCCCACCGCATAGAGAGCGGCGATGAGGGCGAGGTAGTCGAAGGCCCAGTTGCCGGCGGCGGCGGCCATCGCCTTGGGCCACCGGGGGCCGAGCACCTCGATCAGGCGGGCTCGCTCCTCGGTCATCCGCTCGGGCACGAACGTCCAGTCCCGGCCGACGACGCGACCGATCAGCTCGACCACCCGCCGGATCAGCTGCCCGAGCGACAGCAACGGCCGGGTGAAGACGATGGCGATCACGCCGAGGGCCATCAGCATGGCGAAGAAGAGGCCACCGGCCATGGCGGCGGGCACCAGGCGCTCGGGCACCGGGGCCCCCAGCAGGGCCAGGAGGGCGGCCACGGCGGGGATGGCGAACAACAGGGCGTTGGACATGACGCCGGTGGCGGCCATGGCGCTGGCCGCCTGCGGAGCCTGGACACCGCTGACCGACAGCATCCGGTAGAGGGTGGCGCCCCCGGCGGCGGCACCGCCCGGCACCACCCGACTGACCGAGTTCGACACCAGCTGCCCGGTGGCGGCCACAAACCACGACAGCTTGGGCAGCATCAGCTTGATCAGCGCCCACATGCACACGAAGCTCACGACCTCGAACAGGATCATCACTCCGAACCACCCGATCGAGATCTCCCGCAGGCGGTCGGCCGACGACAGCACCTCCACCAGCTGCTGCTGCACCGTGTAGAGCAGCGCCATCCCGACGGCGAGGACGGCTCCCCGCCGGAGGAAGGTGCGGATGTGACCCGACCCGCGCGGCGACTGCCGGATCTCGTCGATCACGCGCCGATCAGGACCCCGCCGCCGAACCATCAGGATGTGCACTCCCCGGTGGTGGCGTCGACGAGGCGAGCGGTGAGGTCGAGGCCGACCGACCGGCACAACCGATCGACCACGTGGAGGGGCAGGCCGACGGCGCTGTGGAACGAGCCGTCGATCCGCTCTACGAACATCCCGGCCCGGCCCTGGATGGCATAGGCCCCGGCCTTGTCCATCGGTTCGCCGGTGGCGACGTAGCAGTCGATCTCGGCCGCATCGAGCCGTCGGAACCAGACCACGGTCGTCTCGACAACGGCCTCGGTGCGCGCCGGGGTGGCCACGGCCACGCCGGTGAAGATGTGGTGGGTGCTCCCGGACAGTCGGCTGAGCATGGTGCGGGCCTCGGCGGCGCAGGTCGGCTTGCCGAAGATCTCGTCGTCGAGGGCGACGACGGTGTCGGCGCCGAGCACCACGGCCCGCGACGGATCTTCCAGTGAGGCCAGGCCGGCCTCGGCCTTGGTCCGGGCCAGGCGCTCGACCAGCGGCCCCGGCGCCTCGTCGGCCTCCGGGGTCTCGTCGATGTCGGCCCTGGTCAGCTCGAAAGGCAGGCCGGCCGCCTCCAGCAGCTGGCGCCGGCGCGGAGACGCCGAGGCCAACACGAGCCGAGGCCGTGAACCCACACCGTTGGGAGCCATCGCCCCATGGTAGGTCTCCTGACCGCTCCATGGTGAGGCGTTCGCCCGACGCCCCCCGACCACCGGTTTTACCCCTGGTGGCGGCCCTGCCAGACTGGTCCGCCTATGAGCCTGGTACTAGTGGAAACCGCCGAGGGCGTGGGCACGCTCACCCTCAACGACCCCGATCGCCGCAACGCCGTCACCCTCGAGATGTGCACCGAGTTGGACGAGGCGATCACGGCGCTGGAGCAGGACCCGTCGATCAAGGCTCTGGTGATCACCGGAGCGCCTCCCGCCTTCTGTGCCGGCGCCGATCTCAGCCACCTGGGCGACTCGGCCGAGGAGGGCCTGCTCGCCATCTACGAGGGCTTCCTCCGGGTCGGTCGCTCGCCGCTGCCCACCATCGCCGCCGTCAACGGCGCCGCCGTCGGCGCGGGGATGAACCTGGCCCTGATCTGCGACGTACGCCTGGCCGGCCGGTCGGCTCGCTTCGACGATCGTTTCCTCAACCTCGGCATCCACCCCGGCGGCGGCCACACCTGGATGTTCCAGAACATCTGCGGTCCCCAGGTCACGGCGGCCGCCGTGCTGTTCAGCCAGGTGCTCGACGGGCCCGAGGCGGCGCGGGTCGGCCTGGCCTTCCGATGCTACGAGGACGACGAGCTGTTGTCGTCGGCTCAGGAGATGGCGGCCAAGGCCGGGGCCGCCCCGAAGGATCTCGTCCTGCGGACCAAGCGCACGATCCAGGACATCGCCTACGTCACCAGCCAGCGGGCCGCCGTCGACCACGAGCTCGGCCCCCAGGCCTGGTCGACCCGTCAACCCGCCTTCGCCGAAAAGCTCGCCGCCCTCAAGCAGAAGATCACCTCACGCTGAGCGCTGGCTCGCCGCCACTCCAGGTGCCGGGCGCCGCCGGCACACGATCACCTCACGCTGAGCGCTGGCTCGCCGCCACTCCAGGTGCCGGGCCCCGCCCGGCACACGATCACCTCACGCTGAGCGCTGGCTCGCCGCCACTCCAGGTGCCGGGCGCCGCCGGCACACGATCACCTCACGCTGAGCGCTGGCTCGCCGCCATGAGTTCGGCAACGCCGAACTCCAGGTGCCGGGCGCCGCCCGGCACCCCGACCGGTGACGGCTCAGAGCCAGCGGTCGGTGAGTTCGTTGCGGCGGGTGTCCCACTCGTCGGAGGTCATGGCGTAGCGGATGTGATCCTCCCAGGTGCCGTTGATCTCCAGGTAGCGCTCGGCCACGCCCTCGGCCCGGAGGTTGAGCTTCTCCACCACCCGGCGGGAGGCGGCGTTGCGGGGGACGATCGAGATCTGGATCCGATGGAGGCCCTGGTCCTCGAAGGCGAAGCGAGCCACGACGACCACCGCCTCGGGGGTGTAGCCGTGCCCGGCGTGGGCCTCGTCGATCCAGTAGCCGACGTAGGCGTTCTGGAACGGCCCCCGCTGGACGGAGTTGAGGTTGATCTCGCCGGCGAACGCCCCCTCGACGAACACCCCGAAGCCGTAGCCGGTGCCGAGCTGCCACTCCCGCTCCCGGGCGTGGCAGCGCAGGGCGAAGGCGCTCCGATCCTCGATGACGTCGGGGGCGTTCGGCGGGCGCGACGGCTCCCACTTCGTCAGCCACTCGGCATTGCGACGACGGACCTCACGCCACTGTTCGAAGTCGGAGGGCTGGAGCTGGCGGAGCAGGATCCGTCGGCCCAGCAGGGTCGTCGCTGACACGGATCGGATCTTAGCCAACGGCGGTCAACATCTCGGACGCCACGCCATCGACCAGTCCCCGCTGCGACACGGTGATCGCGTCGAGGTCGAACTGGCGCATGGTCTCGGCCACGATGGCGCAGGCGCCGACGATCCCGTCGACCCTCGTCGGAGGCAGGCCGGGGTTGAAGGCCCGATCCTCCCGATTCTCGGTGGCGATGGTGCGGAACACGTCCTCCAGGGCGTCCCGCTCGAGCTGGAAGCCGTCGAGGGGCCCGTCACCGTCCCCGTTCAGGGGGTCGACGTCGGCCAGCCCGATCTCGATCGCGGCGAGGGTGACGACGGCGCCGAGGCCGATCACGGTCACCGTTTCCAACGCCGGCATCAGGGCCGGGACATCGCGGCGGACGTCGTCGAGGTGGAGCTCCACCACCGACAAGGCGGCCGACAGCTCCTCGGGCCGAGGCGGGTCGCTGTCGAAGTAGGCCGAGGTGAGCAGGTCGCCGCCGACGGGGAGCGACACCAGCCCGGTGGTGCCGGAGACGGCGGATCCGAACGCCAGGTCGGTCGACCCGCCCCCGACGTCGACCGTCAGCACCGGATCGTCGACCTCGGCGGTGAACCGTCCCTCGCCCACGGCGCCGGCGAAGGCCAGGCGGGCCTCGGTCTCGCCGTCGATCACCTCGGGGGCGACGCCGACGACGCCGGTGACCACGTCGATCAGCTCGGCGACGTTGGTGGCCCGACGGCCGACGGAGGTGGTCACCACCCGGAGCCGGTCGCCGACGCCGATCTCGTCGATGGCGGCTCGGTGCTGGTCGAGGGCCGCCCGCAGCCGGTCGAGACCGGCGGCATCGACGGCGCGTCCGCTGACCGTGCCGGTCGTCGTCATCGACGCCCCGCCGAGCAGGGTGTCCATGCTGCGGCGGAGGCGGGTGGTGCCGTCGGTGATCAGCAGCTGGCACGACACCGAACCGACGTCGATCACGGCGACGGGGGCCGAGGCGAAGGTGGTCATTCGGCGGGCTCCAGCGGGTCGTAGGCCCGACCGACCTCGGTCAGGCGCTCGTGCACCCAGGCGCCGACCGGATCGTCGTCGCCGACCAGGTGGTTGGCGTAGTGGGCGTGCAGGCACTTGACGCCCTGGCGGGTCCCACCCACCCCGCCGTAGGGCCGGGGCCCCTCGTGGTCGGGGTCGATGAGGGCCTCGCGGGCGGCGGCGTAGCGGTCGTGGGTGCGACGCAGGGCGACCGGGTCCACCTCGGCCTCGGCCCGATTGACCCCGCCCTCCGACTCCAGCTTCCCCACCGCCTTCACCAGGCGCCGGTCGACCAGCCAGTAGCGGGTGGGCATGGGTCGCCCGGAGTCGAGCAGCGGCTCGTTGGCCAGCACCACCGGGCTGCCGTCGGCCCGCCGGACGACCACGTCGAACGCCCCCTGCGGCTCACGCCCCAGGAGCCGTCGCACGGCGTCCAGATCGGAGGACCGGTGGTCCGACCCCTGCTCCACGGTCCGCCGGGTCAACCCCGGCCGAAGATCAGGTACAGGATGAAGGCGACGACGGCCAAGGCACCGCCGGCCGGCACCAGCCGCTTGGCCATCGCCCCGCTCGACACGGCGAGGACGTCGACCGGCTCGGCCTCGGGGCCGTCGATCTTGCGCACCCCGGTCGAGGCGGCGGCCGTCTCCACCGCACCGTTCGCCGCAGTCTCGGCGGCTTCGGCGGCCTCGCCGCTGCCCCCGCCATCGGTGGCGGCGGTTGCGGTTGCGGTTGCGGTGGCTGCGGTATCGGTGGTGGATTCGGTCGCACCGTCGGCGGCAGGGGCGGCGCCCTCCTCCAACTTGTCCCGCAGGTTGTCGGTGAACTGGCCGAGGATCTTCTTGGAGACATCCTCGATGGCGCCACGGCCGAAGCTGGCGATCTTGCCGCTGAGGCCGAGATCGGTGTGGATGTTGACCGTGGTCTGGCCCTCGCCCGCCGGCTCCATCCTGGCCGTCACCATGGCGTTGGCGTTGCCCTGACGGGGGTCGCGGCCCTCGGCCTTGAGCTTCGCCACCTTGTTCTCGACGTCCTGCTCGATGAAGGACGCCTTCCCCTTGTACTGGGCCGAGATCGGCCCGACCTTGATCTTGACGACCCCGCGGTACTCCTCGCCCTCGATCTCCTGGAGCTGGGCACCCGGCATGCAGGGAGCGATGAACTCGAGATCATTGAGGATCTCCCAGGTCTCATCGACGTTGCGATCGATGACGAATTCGTTGGTCAGCTCCATCGTTGGAGGTCCTCCAGGGTGTCGATGTCAATCGGATTGCCTTGACAGGGCAGCTCGCGGACCAGGTCCGCCCGTCGAGCCATCAGCTCGCGTGCGCCAGTGTCGCCGCTCCGAACCAGATCGGGCCAGACCCGGCTGGACAATTTTACCGGCGGGCGCCGTTTCCCGGCGAAGGTCGCCGTCACAATCTCCCCCGCCTCGGCCGCCACCCCTCGCCACGCCGAGGCGGGCACCAGGGGCTGGTCGGCCAGCCCGATGACCAGGGCGTCGTGGCCGGCGGTGGCAGCGGCGTCGACCGCCAGACCCATCGAGGTGGCCTGCCCGTCGGCCCACGCCTCGTTGTGGATCACCGTGTGGTTCGGCCCGACGAGATCGTCGACACGGGCCGCCCCGGACACGACGAAGACCTGATCGAAGCCGGCCTCGTCGACGGCGTCGAGCACCCACGACAGCACTGCTCGACCCCGGAAAGCGGCCCGGAGCTTGTGGTCGTCGCCGGCGAAGCGGGACCCGGCTCCAGCGGCCAGCACGGCGGCGGCCACCGTCATCGGGCGTCCCCCTGCCGGTTGGCGCCGACGCTCAAGCGTGGATGTCGCCGGCGCCGTCGCGCAGCGACGGGGCCACACGGCCCGCTCGGAGGGCGATGATCTCGGCGCAGATCGAGATGGCGGTCTCCTCCGGGGTGCGGGCCCCGAGGTCGAGACCGATCGGGGCCATGATCCGGTCGAGCTGCTCGTCGGTCATGCCCTCGGCTCGAAGCCGCTTGTTGCGGTCTTCGGTGGTGCGACGAGAACCCATGGCCCCGAGGTAGCCGACGTCGGTCTCCATGGCGGCGAGGACGGCGGGCACGTCGAACTTCGGGTCGTGGGTGAGGACGCAGACGACGTCCCGCGGACCGAGTTCGCCGCCGACCTTCTCCAGCAGACGGTGGGGCCAGTCGACCACCACCTCGTCGGCGTAGGGGAAGCGTTGGGTGGTGGCGAACACCGGCCGGGCGTCGCACACGGTGACCCGGTACCCGAGCACCTTGGCCACCCGGGTGAGGGCGGCGGTGAAGTCGACGGCGCCGAAGATCAACATCTGAGGCGGCGGGGCGAAGGTCTCGACGAAGACCATCACCTCATCCTGACGGGCCTCACCGTTCGGGCCGTAGTGGCGGATGCCGCTGGTCCCGGCGGCGAGCTCGCCGATGAGGTCGCGCAGCACGACCCGGTCGAGGTCGGGGTTGCCGAGGGTGCCCCGGGCCTCGCCCTCGTGGTCGAGCAGGATCTTCCCGCCGACACCGGGGCCCTCCACCACGGTGGCCAGAGCCGCCGGGCGTTCGTCGTTGATGGCCGATCGCAGCTGATCGAAGAGTGAGTCGGGGTCGGGGCCCGACGAGGCGTCGGTCATCGCCCTACCAGTCGAGAGGTTCGAGGTAGAGATGGATCGTGCCGCCGCAGGTCAGGCCTACGGCGAACGCCTCGTCGTCGCTGTAGCCGAAGGTGACGATCCGGCGCGAGTCGTTCTCCAGACAGTCGAGGGCCTCGGTCACCACCGCGCCCTCCACGCAGCCGCCCGACACCGAGCCGGCCACCTCACCATCGGCGGTCACGGCCATGGCGGCGCCGGGCAGACGGGGGCCGGAGCCCTCCACGTCGACCACGCGGGCCAAAGCCACTCTCTTTCCCTGGCGCCGCCAGCGTTCCAGGTCCCCCAGTATTTCCTTCATGACTCCACGATAGCGATCGGGCATCGGCAGCGGGAAAGCGACGCCCGCCGGGACCGGGTCGGACGCGACGGAGCCCCGGTCCGTTCCGCTGTCACCTGCGGTCGGGTCCGGGGCTCCGCACCGGGTTGCGTGCGGCCCGAGGGCCACCTCGTTCTCGGGACCGGTCAGGCGATCCCGGCCTCGTTCAGCGCCCGGCGGGTCAGGACCCGGGCCAGGTGCTGGCGGTATTCGACGCTGGCGTTGAGGTCGCTGGAGGGCTCCATGCCGATCGCCGCCTGCTCGGCGGCATCGGCGGCGCTTGCGCCACCGGCCAGGGCCTGCTCGACGGCGGTCGCCCGCACCGGGGTGGGGTGCATGTTGACCAGAGCGACCTGGGTCGACCCGTTGGTCCGCTGCACCGAGGCCCCGACGATGGCCCAGTCCTGAGCCCGCCGGTTGAACTTCTGGAAGCTCCAGCCGTTGCCGGTGACCTTGGGTACCCGGATCTCGGTGATCATCTCGGTCGGGTCGAGCGACGACTCGAGGAAACCCGAGAACAGATCGGCACCGGACACGACGCGCTCGCCGTCGGCCCCGTTGACAACGACCGAGGCGTTCATGGCCAGGAACACCGACGGATGGTCGGCGGCTGCGTCGGCGTGGGCCAGGGACCCGCCGATGGTGCCCCGGTGACGGACCTGGGGGTCGCCGACGTGGCTGGTGGCGTGGGCCAACAGCGGGGCGTGCTCCTGCACCAGCGGGCTGATCTCCACGTCGCGGTGACGGGTGAGGGCGCCGATGGCGAGGTGGTCGCCGGCGTCGTTGATGTAGGACAGGTCGTCGAGGCGGCCGATGTCGACCACCACCGACGGGTAGGCGAGCCGCAGCTTCATCATCGGCAGCAGCGAGTGGCCGCCGGCCATGAGCTTGGCCTCGTCGCCGTGCTCGGCGAGGGCGGCGAGGGCCTCGGCCGACGAGCCGGCCCGGACGTAATCGAAGGCGACGGGGATCACTGGCCACCCCCGGCTGCGGAGAGCACGGCCTTCACGATGTTGTGGTAGCCGGTGCAACGGCAGAGGTTGCCCTCCAGCCCCTCGCGGACCTCGGCCTCGGTCGGGCTCGGGTTCTCATCGAGCAGCGACACCGACGCCATGACCATGCCCGGCGTGCAGTAGCCGCACTGCAGGGCGTGACAGTCCATGAACGACTGCTGCATCGGGTGCAGCTCCGCTCCATTGGCCAGGCCCTCGATGGTGGTCACCGATTCGCCGTCGGCCTGGACCGCCAGCATGGTGCACGACTTCACGGCCTCACCATTCACGTGAACGGTGCAGGCGCCGCACGAGGAGGTATCGCAACCGACGTTGGTACCGGTGAGGCCGGCCGTGTCGCGGATGAAGTGGACAAGCAACGTGCGCGGCTCGACATCGGCCGTCTGACTCGTCCCGTTGACCTCGACGGATATCTCCACAGGATCCCCTTTGATGTTTTTCCTCAGTATGTGCCGGTTGCCCGGCAGGCGAAGATTGTGGCACGGATCGGGTTCTGATCTCATCTCCGGGTGTGAAAAAGAGCACACGAGCCGGGGCCGCCGAGATTTTTCCGGAAACTCCGCGACTTCCCCGCTCCCCGTACGTCTTCTGAGGCACACGAGCGACTCGGTCCGATGGGGGACGGAGTCGACATCACTCGTCGCTCGAACTTCCCTCCCGAGCGGCGAGACGTGGACGGCGAGACCGTGGTGCACGGCCGCGTCGTCTCGCCGTCCACCCTCGTGTTCACCCGCGCCCACACGCGCTGAACCGGCCGATCGGATCCGATCGGCCGGTTCGTTGTCATGAGGATGTGGGCCGACGGGACCGGTCAGGGTTCCTGCGGCTCCGGGGTGATCCGGTAGCTCTCGTCGCCGGGATAGACGAGGTCGTAGTGCTCCCGGGCCAACCGCTCGACGGCGGCGTCGGTCTGGAGCTCCTCAAGCTCGGCGGTGAGATCGGCCACCTCGTCCTCGACCGCCTCGAGCTCGGTCTCGGCCTCGGACAGGTCCTGGCGCTGGCTCAGCCAGGTCCGGGCCGGCAGCACGGCGAGCCCGGCCAGCACGCTCAGCGCCAGCCCGATGAGGATGGCCAACGGCAACAGTTCCTTGATGTGGGCGCGTCGATCCCGATCGGTCTCGTCGCGCCGCCCGCCCCGGGCCACGTCAGCTCCGGGCGGCGAAGGCGCTCATTCCCGGGTACCGGGCGGCGTCGCCGAGATCGTGCTCGATCCGCAGAAGCTGGTTGTACTTGGCCACCCGATCGCTCCGGGCCGGGGCGCCGGTCTTGATCTGGCCGCAGTTGGTGGCGACGGCGAGATCGCTGATCGTTGTGTCCTCGGTCTCGCCGGAGCGGTGCGACATCACCGAGGTGTAGCCGTTGACGGCGGCGAGCCGCACGGCCTCGGAGGTCTCGGTCAGCGAACCGATCTGGTTGACCTTCACCAGGATCGAGTTGGCGACACCGGTGTCGATGCCTCGCTGAAGGCGCTCGGTGTTGGTGACGAACAGGTCGTCGCCCACCAGCTGGCACTTGGCGCCGAGCTCCTCGGTCTGGGCGGCCCAGCCGTCCCAGTCCTCCTCGGCCATCCCGTCCTCGATCGACACGATCGGGTACCGGTCGACCAGCTCGGCCAACAGCTCGACCATCCCGTCGGGTGAGAGCGTGCGGCCCTCGCCTTCGAGCACGTACTTGCCGTCGGAGTAGAACTCGGTCGAGGCGACGTCCATGGCCAGTGCGATGTCGTCGCCCAGGGCCAGGCCGGCCTTCTCGGTGGCCTCGGCCAGCAGGGCCAGGGCCTCGGCGTTGGAGCCGAGGTTGGGGGCGAAGCCGCCCTCGTCGCCGATGGCGGTCGACAGGCCGCGCTCGCTGAGCACCTTCTTCAGGGCGTGGTAGGTCTCCACGCCCCAGCGGAGACCCTCGGAGAACGAGGCCGCCCCCACCGGCATGATCATGAACTCCTGGAAGTCGATGTTGTTGTCGGCGTGCTCGCCGCCGTTCAACACGTTCATCATCGGCACCGGGAGGACGTGGGCGTTGGCTCCGCCCACGTAGCGGTACAGGGGGAGCTGCAGGTCATCGGCGGCGGCCCGGGCCACGGCCAGGCTGACGCCGAGGATGGCGTTTGCGCCCAGCTTGGACTTGTTGGGGGTGCCGTCGAGATCGATCAGGGCGTAGTCGACGAAGCGTTGGTCATAGGCGTCCACCCCGATCAGGGCGTCGGCGATCGCGGTGTTGATGTGACCGACCGCGGTCAGTACGCCCTTCCCGCCGTAGCGGGTGCCGCCGTCGCGAAGCTCGACCGCTTCGAACTGGCCGGTCGAGGCGCCCGAGGGCACCAGGGCTCGGCCGAGAGCACCGGAGGCCAACATGACCTCCACTTCGACCGTCGGGTTACCGCGAGAGTCCAACACTTCGCGGCCGAGAATGCTTTCAATAGTACTCACGCGTTGTGTTCCTCCTACCGCCCGCAGTGAGATCGTAGCAGCGGATTATGGCCGAAAGAGTCCGCTAACAAAGGGATGTGACGAAAACAACGGCAAGCACCGGTACGGCGCCGTGAGCAGGGCGCACGCCCGGATCCTCGCTCCCCATGCGGAGGGCCGCGACTCTCGATAGCTTCCAGTGGAGGACCAAAGGTTCGCGGAGGGATTGCATGCCGGATCGAGACCACGGAGCCGCCGTCGGCGGAGTTTCGGCCGCCGTGGCGCGGCGGGATCGACTCACCGTGATCATCAGCGGCGGCGAGGCGGGTTTCGGTCCCGGCAGCGACGCCCCGGCCGCGGCCATGGCCGCCGTCGACGCCCTTGCGGCGGAGAACCAGTGGGGCTTCGAGCAGGTGGCTGCGGCCCTGCACCAGCTGGTCGTCGATCACCGTCCGCCCGGGGTGGCCGCCCTGCTCGCCACCGACGACGACCCGATGGTCTTCCTGTTCGACAACGGCCGAGCCGACGAGTTCGATGCCGACGCCCCGACCACGGGCACCGGGCACACCGTCCACGAGGGCGAGGGCCGTCTCGGTTGGACGACGAAGATCGTCACCGGGCCGGTGATCCGCCTCAGCCTCGACGGCGGCGAGACCGCCACCGGGTGGGGCGTGCTCCACCGCGGCCTGGCGGTGGGCGAGGTCGTGGTGGAACGGCTGGCCGGCGACACCGCGCCGGGCGCCGCCGCCGCACCGAAGCGGGCGGCCGAGCCGGAGGACCCGCCGAACGAGCCGGCGCCCCTCGCCGACCCCGTACCGGCCGGGGCGGCCGAGCCGGTGGAGAGCGCCGCCCCGGGCGACGAGGACGCGTCGATCGGTGCCACGATCGCCGTCGACCGGTCGCAGATCGGGGCCAGCCGCCTCGACGACGCCGGCGGCTCGGGCGACCCGGCGCCGCCCCCCGGTGCACCGCCGCCGTCCGGCACCCCCCTCGGCATGCCCCCCGACGCCCCCGGACCGGGTGGCCCGCCCCCGGGAGGACCTCCCCCCGGACCAGGCGGCCCGCCCCCGGGGCCCGCCGGACCAGGCGGCCCCCCACCGAGTGGCGCGCCGCTGCCCGGGCCCGGCGCCCCGCCTCCACCCGGGTCGGGCACTCCCCCGCCGGGGCCTCCCCCCGGCCTCGACGACGCTCCGACGCCGCCGCCCGGGCTGGGCACGCCGCCCCCCGGACCGCCCCCCGGCGCCGG
>JBCCRO010000032.1:0-65805 GCA_039201605.1 Actinomycetota bacterium | reverse complement strand
GCGGGTGGCGCCGGTACGAGCCGTGGCCTTCTTCGCGGTGGCCTTCCTGGCCGTGGAGGTGCGGGCCGTCGACCGCTTGGCCGTCGACGTTCGGGCGGTCGACCGGGCGGCCGTCGAGCGGGTGGCGCCGGTACGAGCCGCGGCCTTCTTGGCCGCCGGTCGCTTGGCCGCCGGTCGCTTGGCCGCCGGCTTGCGGGCGCTGGTCTTCGTGGTCGCGGCGCCGCGGGCGGCGCTCGACCGACCGGCGGTCTTGCCGGCCGTCGACGTGCGGGCCGTCGACGAGCGCGTCCCGCTCGACGCGCGGCGTCGGGACGACGAGCTCGGACTTCGACGAATGGTTGAGGTCATGGCCCGGCTACCTCCGATTCGACCAGGCGGCGGAAGTCGAGCCCCCGCTCGACGTAGTTCGGGTACCAGTCGTACGACGTGCACCCCGGGGAGAGGAGGACGACATCACCCGGGCGCGCCGCCTGTTCGGCCCGGGTGATGGCGTCGACCATCGAATCTGCGGTGATCACCGGCACCAGGCCGTCGAACACCTCGGTCACCTCGCCGGCGGCGTCGCCGGTGGCGATCACGGCCCGCACCGGTGGCACGGTGCGGCGCAGGCCGTCGAGCGACAGGCCCTTGTTGCGTCCACCGGCGATCAGCACCACCGACTCGAACCCGGAGGCCGCCGCTTCGGTGGCCTGGGGCACGGTGGCCTTGGAATCGTTGTACCACTGGACGCCGCCCCACTCCCCCACCAGCTCGAGCCGGTGCGGGAGGCCGCGGAAGGCCCGCAGACCCTCGGCGATGGCGTCGATGGAGGCGCCGGCCGCCGCTGCGGTGGCGGCGGCGGCCAGGGCGTTGGCCACGTCGTGGGGCTGACGCCGGGGCAGATCGGTGACCGGGACCACCGGCCGCTCCGGGCCGGTCAGCACGCCGTCGATCACGGTCCACGCCGCACCGGTCGAGGAATCGAGGGCGAAGTACACCGCACCCTCGGGGGCCAGCGCCGCAACCTCGGGGTCCTCGGCGTTGGCGATGGCCACAGCCTCGGGGGTGAGGTGAGCCCAGACGGCCGCCTTGGCCTGCCGGTACAGATCGAGCGAGGCGTGGGCGTCGAGGTGATCGGGAGCGAAGTTGATCCAGGTGGCGACGGCGGGCGAGAACCGCTGCGAGTGCCCGAGGCGGAACGACGAGGCCTCGACCACGAACACCTCGATGGCGGCGTCGTCGAGGGCCTCGATGAGCGGCACCTCGGTGTTGCCGACGGCGGCGGCCTTGCGACCGGTGCGCTCCAGGATGTCGGTGACCATCATCGTCACCGTGGTCTTGCCGTTGGTGCCCGTGATGGCGACGAGCGGCCGATCGTCCCACAGCCGGGCCAGGTCGAACTCGCTGGCCATCGGCACCCCGGCCGCCTCCGCAGCGGCGAAGCAGGGGTGGTGGTCGGGTACGCCGGGGCTCGGCAGGAGGAGGGAGAAGGTGTCGAGTCGGCCGGTGAGGGCCTCGGCGTCGGGGGCCTCCCACAGCTCGACCCCGATCTCGTCCGCCACGGTCCGGCCGGCATCGGTGGGGCGGTCCTCCACCACCACCGGCACCGAGCCGCGGGCCACCAGGGCCCGGGCCACGGCCCGTCCCACAACGCCGAAACCGACGATCAGGGGTGCGGAGAGATCGAGATCGCTCATTGCAGCTCCGTCGCCCGCACCCAGTCGGCATAGAAGATGCCGAGACCGATGAGGGTCAGGCCTCCGCCGACCAGCCAGAAGCGGATGATCACCTTGGTCTCGGCCCAGCCGCCGAGCTCGAAGTGGTGGTGGACGGGGGCCATGCGGAACAGCCGTCGCCCCCGCGTCCCCTTGAACCAGGCGACCTGGAGGATCACCGAGGCCGCCTCGCTCACGTAGATGCCGCCGAGGATCGGCAGGAGGAGGTGGGTGTTGGTGACGAGGGCCAGCGCCGCCAGGGCGGTACCGATGGCGAGCGAGCCGGTGTCGCCCATGAAGATCTCGGCCGGGGCGGCGTTGAACCACAGGAACCCGGCGCAGGCCGCCATCATGGCGACGGCCACCACGGCCAGATCGAGGGCGTGGGGAACGTCGTAGATGTTGAGCGGGTCGTTGGCCTGCCGGAAGATCCAGAATCCGATCAGGGTGAAGGCGGCGAAGGAGATGATCCCCGACCCGGCGGCCAGGCCGTCGAGGCCGTCGGTCAGGTTGACGGCGTTCGACGTGGCGTAGATGAGCAGCACCGCCCACAGCGTCCACCCGACGGGGCCCAGGTCGATGCCGAACAGGCCGTACCGGGTGAAGGACAGCTCGGTGTGGATGCTGGTGAGCATCTGGGTGAGGATGGCGAAGGCGACGGCGACGAAGAGCAGGCCCAAGGTCTTGAGCCGGGCGTTGAGGCCCAGGTTGCGCTCCCGGCTCACCTTGATCCAGTCGTCGAGGAAGCCGACCATGCCGGCCGAGCCGATGGCGGCCATCACCAGGAGACCACTGCGGGTGATCGTCGACTCGAAGGCCGAGCTCACCTCGGAGATCAGGTCGGACAAGCCGTAGCCGCCGAGGGCTCCGGCCACGATGGCCAGACCGCCCATCGTCGGGGTGCCGGCCTTGACCATGTGCCCCTGGGGGCCGTCCTCGCGGATGGGCTGACCGATCTTGGAGCGGGTCAGGACGTCGATGAGGACTCGGGTCAGGAAGGCGGAGACGGCGAAGGCGATGGCGCCGGCGAGGAGGAGTCGGATCATGCCAGCGCCCCCAGGGCCTCGAGGGCCACCTGACGGTCGTCGAAGGCGGTCACCTCGTCGCCGACGATCTGCTCCACCTCGTGGCCCTTGCCGGCGATGACGACGATGTCGCCCGGCCGGGCCTGCTCCAGGGCAACGGCGATGGCGGCCCGCCGGTCCGGCTCGACCAGGAGATCGGTGCTGGCCCCATCGGCGCCCGCGGTCCACGTCGTGCCGTTGAGGATGTCGTCGATGATGGCCAAGGGGTCCTCCGAGCGGGGGTTGTCGGAGGTGACGACGGCCAGCGACGACAGTCGCTGTGCCACCTCTCCCATCATCGGGCGCTTGGCCACGTCGCGGTCGCCGCCGCAGCCGAAGACGACGATGACCCGACCGGCCGCGGTCTGGTCGGCGGCGACCAGTACCGACTCCAGCGCATCCGGGGTGTGGGCGTAGTCGACGGCCAGCAGGAACGGCTGGCCGACGTCGATCATCTCGAAACGGCCCCGCACCGGCACCGTGGCGCACAGGGCGTCGGCGATGTCGTCGAGGTCGAGCCCGAGGGCGGCGGCCGTGGTGGCGGCGGCCAGGGCGTTCGACACGTTGTGGCGCCCGGCCAGCGACAGCGAGATCGGGCGGCCACGCCAGGTGAAGGTGGAGCGGGGGCCGTCGATCACGAGGCCCTCGGCGTCCTCCATGCGGTAACCGTGCAGTTCGATGCCCGGCCGCTCCAGCACGTGACCGGCGAGGCGGACGCCGTAGTCGTCGTCGAGGTTGACCACGGCGATCGAGGTGAACTCCCGGTAGAAGAGCTGCGACTTGGCGGCGAAGTAGGCCTCCATCGTCTCGTGGTAGTCGAGATGGTCGCGCGACAGGTTGGTGAAGATGGCGGCGGCGAAGGCGGTGCCGTTGACCCGGTGCAGGTCGAGGGCGTGCGACGACACCTCCATGGCGACCGCCCGGTAGCCCTGCTCCTGACTGCGGCGTAGTCGGCGCTGCAGGTCGGTGGCCTCCGGGGTGGTGCGGGCACCGGTGAGGGTGCCGTAGATGTCGGTCTTGATCCCGGCCTTGGTCCAGATGTCGCCCAGGATCTGGACCACCGAGCTCTTACCGTTGGTGCCGGTCACCCCGATCACGGTCAGGTCGTCCGACGGACGACCCTCGATCACGGCGGCGGCCGCGCCCATGGCCACCCGGACGTCGGCCACCCGGACCTGGGGGGCGTCGATCTCGAGTGCGCGCTCGACGAGCAGGGCGGCGGCGCCGGCCTCGACGGCGGCGGGAGCGAAGTCGTGACCGTCGACGTTGGCGCCGGGGACGCAGCAGAACAACCAGCCCTCCCCCACCTGGCGCGAGTCGTGGGTGGCGCCGACCAGGGGCGGCACCGAGGCCGCACCGATGGGCACGGGGGCACCGAGGGCGGTGCAAACTTCACCGAGTGTGGCCGTCATGGCGAGGCCTCACTCTCCGTATCCGAATCCTGCAAGGCCGCCTCCCAATCCCGGGCACCAGTCGCTGCCTGCGAACCTAGCCCGGCGGGGGTGCTCCGGACCCGCTCCCCATCGGTTGTGCTGACCGGCTGATCAGGCTCGATGTCGAGGATGCGGGCGCCGTAGCCGGCGATCTCGGAGAACAGCGGTGCGGCGATGGCGGCGGCCGTGGTGTCGGAGGTGGGCTCGTCGACCACGACGACCAGCGACAGCTGCGGGTCGTCGGCGGGCAGGTAGCCGGCGAAGGTGACGACGTAGCGGCGATTGCCATCGGCGCCGTAGGTCAGGGCGCCGGAGCCGTCGTCGAACACCTTCCACGCCGTGCCCGTCTTGCCGGCCACCTGGTAGCCGTTGACGGCGGCCTGCTGGCCGGTGCCGTTGTCGACGACGGCGACCAGCGACGAGGTCACCTCGGCCGCCGTGGCCTCGGAGATCAGGCGGACCGCAGGCGGACGCTCGACGCCGTGCGACAGGCCGCCCGGGGTCTCCAACGACTGGACGAGGGTGGGTGGGACGTACTCGCCGCCGTTGGCGAGCACGTTGTAGGCGCCGAGCAGTTGGGTTGCGTTGACGCTCATGCCCTGACCGATCGGGATCGAACCGTGGTCGGCCCCCCACCAGTCGGCGGTGGCCCGCAGGTTGCCACTGCTCTCGCCGTTCCACTCGAGCCCGGTCGAGCGCCCGAAGCCGAAGCCGGTCAGGTAGCGGTGGACGGTGTCGGCGCCGAGGCGCTGGGCCAGGAGGATGACGCCGACGTTCGACGACTCGGCCGTGATCTGGCTGATGGTGAAGGGGGCGGGCGGGTGCTCGGGGTGATCGACGAAGGTCTTGCCGCCGACACTGATGCTGCGGGGCACGTCGACCACGGTCTCGTTGGTGTAGCCCAGCTCCTCGAAGGCGGCGGCGACGACCACCGGCTTCACCACCGAGCCGGGCTCGTAGGCGTCGACCAGGGCGGCGGCGTAGTTGGGGACGTAGCAGCCGATCTCGTCGCGGCGGGCGGCGGCCATGGCCAGGATCTCGCCGGTGTTGGGGTCGGCCATGACGGCGGTGGCCCCTTGGGCCCGGGTGGCCTCGCAATGCTCGACCAGGGCCTGCTCGGCCACGTACTGGATGCGCTGATCGATGGTGAGGACGAGATTGTTGCCTGCGGTCGCGTCGGTGACCTCGTAGTCGCCGACGCTGATCGAGCCGAACCGCCCCACCTCGAACTGCTCGGTGCCGGGCTCGCCCGTCATCTCGGTGTTGTAGATCTCCTCGACGCCGTAGATGCCCTGCTCGTCGATGTCGACGCGACCGACAACGGCCCCTGCCAGTTCCCCGGCGGGGTAGACCCGGTCCTCCTCGGGGCGGACGAACACGCCGACGAGGTACTCCGACAGGTCTTCGTCGTCCTCCAGTTGCTGGATCCGGGCCACGGCCTCGTCGTCGATGGTGCGGGCCAACAGGGCATAGCGGTCGTTGCCGTCGTCGGGGGTGAGCTGCTCGACGAGCACGACCGAGTCGACCCCGAGGATGGGGCCGAGCCACGTGGCGGTGGCCTGAGGATCGACGATCAGGGTCGGGTCGGCCACCACCTTGTGACCGGGGGTCGACACCGCCAGGGCGAAGCCGTTGCGGTCGAGGACGGCGCCTCGGTAGGCGGCGATCTGTCGGGTCCGATAGCGCTGGCTCTCACCGTACGAGACGTTCCTGTCGGGCCGGACGGCCTGCAGATCGACGAGAACGGCGACGAAGCCGGCACCGATGATGACGAACAGCACGAGCAAGCCGACGAGCCGATTCCGGGGATCGCTCGGCGTGCTTGTGCGCCGAAAAGTGGTCCGCCTCTTCTCCGCCTGCGCCGCTGCCCTCGTCGTCATCCGTCGTCGATATCCCTCGTCGGCTCCAGGTACACGGGCTGGGCGGCGCGCACCATGCCGAGCTCGGCGGCGCGCTCGTTCACACGGGCGGGCGATGCGGCCTCGTCGAGGGCGCGTTCGACCTGGGCCCGCTCGGCCTCGAGGGCGGCGATCTGCGACCGCAGCTGATCGAGTTCGTGCTGGCCTTCGACCAGCCGGGCGTGCACGAAGGCCACGGCGAAGAGGCCGTTGAGCACGACGAGAAAGGCGACGACGGCCGCATTGCGGCGGCGGGCCCGACGGCGCACGGCCTCGGCGTCGAGGACCTGAAGGGCCGGGCGCCCCGAGGAGCGCGTCGAGGGGGCCCGACGGCGATCGGGAGCGACGAGGCGACTGGGTGCGAGTGCTGCGGTCATGGTCGGCCCTCCTCAGGACGGTTGCTACGGGTACGGGTGGACGCCATCTCAGGCCGCCAGCCGCTGGATCGAACGGAGCCGGGCGCTGGTGGCCCGGGGGTTGTCGGCCTGCTCGGCGGCGGTGGCCTTGCGGGCCGCCGGCCGGTCGACGGCGAACTTCGGGGCCTGGACCTCCACCGGGAGCCCGGGTGGGTCGTCCGAGGTCGACGAGCGACGGAAGACGTCCTTGACGATCCTGTCCTCGCCCGAGTGGTAGGTCAGCACGATGCCTCGCCCGCCGACGTCGAGTCGTTCGAGGGCGTCGACGAGGGCGGGCTCGATGACGGCCAGCTCGTCGTTGACCTCGATGCGGATGGCCTGGAACGTGCGTCGGGCGGGATGGCCGACACCGCGTCGGGCGGCGGCGGGCACGGCCGAGACGACAACGTCGGCCAGGCGGGCGGTGCCGTCGACCGGTCGGGCGGCCACGATGGCCTCGGCGATCCGGTTGGCGAACCGCTCATCGGCGTGCCGACGCAGGACCCGGGCCAGCTCGGCGGCCGTATAGGTGTTGACCACGTCGGCGGCGCTGGTGGCCTGATCGGTGTCCATGCGCATGTCGAGGGGTCCGTCGTGCCGGAAGCTGAACCCGCGCTCGGCGGAGTCGAGCTGGGGCGAGCTGACACCGAGGTCGAACAGGAAGCCGCTCAGGCGTTCGACGCCGATGTCGGCCAGGACCTGGGCCAGACGATCGAAGCGGGCCCGCACGAGGCGGACCCGTTCCGACCGGGAGACCAGGTGGCGTTCGGCGGCCGCAAGCGCCGTCGGGTCCTGATCGAGGCCGACCACCCGGAGATCCGGGCGGGAGTCGAGGATGGCGGCGGTGTGCCCGCCACCACCGACGGTGGCGTCGAGCACCTCACCGGCCGGCACATCGGCGATGAGGGCGACCACTTCGTCGACCATGACGGGTCGGTGAATGAAGGGCTTCGAGTCGTCGTGGCCAACCATCGATCGACGGGCTCTCGACATCCACTGGATCGGCCATCGATAACCCCCCGGGCTACGTCGTACGCCAGGATTTCTCTCCTGGACGGTACTGAGAGGGGTAGCGGGCGGAGTTGTGGGGCAGAAGCACCCCTCCGTGCATCCCGGGAGGCAATCGATGAACGTTCCGGCTTCTTCGGCTTCGCCCATCCTCCTTTCGTGGTGTTCGGCGACCCTGCGATCGCGGTGTGTGTTGTCGGCGTGTTGCCTGTGGCGTAATCGGTGCCCTCGGACGGGCGGGTCCTACAGACCGAGACGGGCGACGGCGTCGGCCAGTTCGGTTGCGGTTTCCTCGGTGTCCTGCTCGGCGGCGTGGGCTTCGGCCGGCCAGATCTCGACCCGGTCGAAGAGGCCGCTGACCACCACCTGGGACTCGAACCCCAGATCGTTCAGCAGTTCCCTCGGCAGGGTGATGCGACCGGCACTATCCAGCTTGACCTCGCGGACACTGTTCATGAGCTTTCGGAAGACCCGCATCGAGATGCGACCCGCCTCCGACTCGGCTTTCCATTTCTCGGCCACGGCCCGGAACTCATCCGGCGACCAGAGGCCGATACATCCGTCCAGCTGGGTGACGTAGCCCCGTTCGGCGACGAAGGCGCGGAACGGAGAAGGCAGCACGACTCGACCCTTGTCGTCGAGAGCATGTTCGTACTGACCGACGAACACCGCTGCCCCTTTCTCCGTTCGGTGTCTCCGTGTGGAACGAAGGCCCCTGCCTCCGGTCGACCGCTGAGCTGCCCGCGCAGGGCTTCAGCTGTCGACCGGTGGCGGGAGCGCTTCACCGTCACCCACGCAGTGGGGGTATCTCCCACTGCGCCCCACTTTATGACACTCGCCCCCACACAGCAAGGGTTTTGACCTCATTTCGTGGTCGTACCACCACACAGAGCGAGAACGCCTGTTCGAAATTACAAACCTGTAAATCCTCTGAACAGGGAAAACGCGATCGAACACAGCGGTGGGTGACCGGTGGGGCGAAGTGGGGCGAAAAGGGACGCCTGAGCTGTGAAATGCTGAGAACCCGCTCTATGACCGGCCAATCCGCTCCCCCACCCCGCCCCCCGGCCTCCCACACGGGCCCCCACGACCCGCCACCGACCCCTCGGCCGGCCGAGCTGCCGCCCGACTCGCCGACGGTGTCGAACGCCGATGGGCGGACGACCCGGGGGTGGACGGTGCAGCACACCACCGGCGACGCCGGGCCGTTCCATCAACGCCCGGTGCCCGAACCGGCGCACCACGAGGTGTGGGTACACGAGGTGGTGCGACCGGCCCTGGTGCTGGGCAGTACCCAGTCCGAGGCCCTCCTCGACCTGGAACGGGCGGCGGCGGACGGCGTCGAGGTGTGCCGACGACGTTCCGGCGGCGGGATCGTCCCCCTCGTGCCGGGTGCGGACTGTTGGGTCGACGTGATCGTGCCCCGCCACTCCCCGCTGTGGGACGACGACGTGGGCCGGGCCTTCGCCTGGCTGGGTCGGGCCTGGGCCGACACCCTCCGCCACCTCCGGTCCGACGCCGCCCGCCCCGGCCCGGAGCCCGAGGTGTACGACGGCCCGTTGCTGGGCGGGGCCGCCGGACGCCTGATCTGTTTCGCCTCGCTCGGGCCCGGAGAGGTCACGGTCGGGTCGGGAAAGGTGGTCGGCGTCTCCCAACGCCGGACCCGGATCGCAGCCCGCTTCCAGAGCGTGGCCGTCGGTCGGTGGCGGCCCGAGGCCCTCGGCCCCTACGTCCGTTCCGAGGCGCTGACGGAGGCCGGGGTCGACCTGAGCGAGGTGGCGGCCGGTCTGCCGGAGGAGGCCTCGTCGTGGCGATGGCCGGCCCCGGTCGAGCTCGCCGCCGAGCTGTGCGCCCACCTGCCGGCGGTTCCACCGACGACCGACGACGGCGGAGACGGCCGCTCTGTGAACGCCATGTGATCGGGACATGACGATCGTTCGTCCGGCGGAAAGAACCTCTCGCCCGTCACGGAGAGCGACTACGTTGACGCTATGACCCGGGCCCTCGTGTTGAATGCCACGTATGAGCCGATCGGGGTGGTCTCCTCCCGACGGGCGGTCGTGCTCGCCCTCGATGAGAAGGTCGACGTGCTGGCCGACACCGGCGATCGGGTCGTCTCGGAGTCGCTGTCGTTGGCCGTGCCGTCGGTCATCCGCCTTCGGTACTACGTGAAGGTGCCCTACAAGCGGACGGCCCCACTCAGCCGACGGGCGGTGTTCGCCCGTGACCAGGGCCGGTGCCAGTACTGCGGCAAGGCGGCCGAGAGCATCGACCACGTGATCCCCCGCTCCAAGGGCGGCGGCCACACGTGGGACAACGTCGTGGCCTGCTGCCGCAAGTGCAACACCTTCAAGGGTGACCGGCTGCTGGAGAACTGCTCGCTGGAGCTCAAGACGGTGCCGGCGACCCCCACCCAGTACGTCTGGGTCAAGGTGGCGGCCGGCACGGTCCCCGCCGCCTGGACGCCCTACCTGGAACAGGCGGCGGCCTAGCGGCCAAGCCGGGCCGCCGGGTCAGTCCGTCGCGCCCCGAAACGGTGAAACCAGGGTGCGGCGATTGTCACTGTCCCCGTCGGTGTCGTCTAGCTTTGGCGGTATGCAACCGACCTACAGCGAGCATGCCGAGACGTTCCGGCAGAAGATCCAGGCGTTCCTGGCCGAGCACCTCCCCGCCGACTGGAACGGGATTGGCGCCCTCGACGCCGAGGCCGCCCACACCTTCAGCAACGAGTGGCGGGCCATCCTGCGGGACAACAAGCTGCTGGCCTCCAGCTGGCCCGAGGAGTACGGCGGGGCCGGGCTCACCGAGCTCGAAGGCGTCATCATGGCCGAGGAGTTCCAGAAGGCCGGGGTGCCCACCGGGGCCGCCAACGACGTGTTCGGCATCCAGATGGTCGGCAACACGATCATCGAGTGGGGCACCGAGGAGCAGAAGAAGCACTTCCTGCCCCGGATCATCTCCGGCGAGGACATCTGGTGCCAGGGCTACTCCGAGCCCAACGCCGGCTCCGACCTCGGCAACCTGGGCTGCAAGGCCGAGCTCGACGGCGACGAGTGGGTCATCAATGGTCAGAAGATTTGGACCTCGGCCGGCCACCTGGCCAACTGGATCTTCGTCCTCACCCGCACCGAGCCCGAGGCGGCCAAGCACCGGGGCATCACGTTCCTTCTGGTCCCGATGGACCAGCCCGGCATCGAGGTGCGGCCGATCAAGATGATCAGCGGCGAGTCGGAGTTCAACGAGGTGTTCTTCACCGACGCCCGCGCCCCCAGGGAGAACGTGATCGGCGAGGTCAACGGCGGGTGGGCCGTTGCCATGACCCTGCTCGGCTACGAGCGGGGCGAGGCGGCCGCCACCACCCCCGTCGCCTACCGCGGCGAACTCGACCGCCTCCTGGCCCTCGCCACCGAGCGGGGCATGACCGACGACCCGAAGATCCGTCAGCGCCTGGCCTGGTGCTACTCCAAGGTCGAGATCATGCGCTTCCTCGGCATGCAGACCCTCACCCAGTTCCTCTCCGGCGGCAAGCCGGGCCCGGGGGCCTCGGTGTTCAAGCTCTACTGGTCGGAGTACCACAAGGTGGCGAGCGAGCTGGCGGTCGACATCCTCGGCACCGACGGCCTCGTCCTCGACGGGAAGCTCCCCTCCGGCTCGTTCGGCCCGGACTCCCCCGGCGCCCCCAATGACTCGGGCAGCTGGGGTGGTACCTTCCTCAACGCCCGGGCGGGCACGATCTACGCCGGTACCTCGCAGGTGCAGCGCAACATCATCGGTGAGATGGTGCTCGGGCTGCCCAAGGAGCCTCGGGCCGACAAGGGCCCCTGGAACGAGACGCCCAAATGAGCCGACTGGCCCGCCGCACCGGGATCACCCCGGCAACGCTGAGGACGCTGGCCCGGCGGCCCCGGCTGTGGCCGGCCACCGTGGCCACCGCCCGCTCGATGGTGCCCGAGGGGTGGTGGCGCCGGGCGCCGTTCCTCCCCCTCCCCGACAAGCGGTGGCTCCATTTCCGCATGGTGACGGCCTACGGGGGCGACGGGTCGGCCGAGCCCGAGGTCGACGACGTGGTCACCTACATCGAGTGGCGCCATCAGGTCATGGCCGGGCGGGGAACGCTGGACTAGGCCGAACCGTCGGCCGCCGGTTCGGGGGCGATGGCCCCCACCGGTCGGCCCAGCGCCCGGAAGCCGACGGCGCCGGCCCCGATCAGGGGGCCCTCGTCGCCGCAGCCCGCGGGCCGGATGACGGCGCCCCGGGAGTAGTCGAGGTCGCAGACCCGGTCCATCTCCCGCTGGGCGGCATCGAAGAACACCTCGCCGTAGCCCAGGGCCACCGAGCCGGCCACCAGCACCAGGGGGAGGTCGAGCAGGTTGACCACCGAGGCCGCGGCCTGGCCGACCATCCGGCCCACCTCGACGCGCTCGTCGCTGGTGGCCTCGGCCGCCGGGCGGCCGGTGTGATGGGCGATGGCGGTGCCCGACGCCTCGGCCTCGAGCACCCCCGACACGTGCCGGGGAAGCGGTCGCCCGGGGACGGCGACCACGACATGGCCGACGTGGCCGGCGTTGCCCTGGGCCCCTTCGAGCAGTCGGCCGTCGAGGACGATCCCGCCGCCGACCCCGGTCGAGACGACCATGGCCATGAAGTCGGTGGCGCCGGCGGCGGCGCCGACCCACCCCTCGGCCAGGGCCAGCGCCTTGGCGTCGTTGTCGACCCTGGTCCGCAGCCCCGTCAGCTCCTGGAGCCGGGCGGTGAGGGGGAAGTCCCGCCAGCCGGGGATGTTGAGCGGCGACACGTCGAACCCGCCGGCCGACATCGGGCCTCCACAACCCACGCCGCACACGGCGAAGCGGTCGAAGGGCCGAAGCGGTTCGAGCAGGTCGGCCACGATGGCGAACAGTTCCTCGGCCGAACCGTTCTGCGGTGTCGGCGAGGTGGCGCGGGCGACGAGCGCGCCCTCGGCATCGACGACGCCGACCGCCATCTTCGTTCCGCCGACGTCGACGGCCAGGCTGTAGGGAGCCGACCCCACATCGACGTGGAATGCCGGCCGTATACCGGCAGGTTGTTCGTCCATGGCGATCGCCGACGATACCGGCCCACCCCGGCTCCCCCATCAGGTAAACGGCCGATACCCTCAAGCAGAGACGCATGGTTCTGGAGGAAGTGTGAGCACCACCGACGTTCCGGCTCTGGATGAAACCCGGGCCTACCAATTGTCGATGGCTTTTGGGGCAATTCGAGACAACGTGCAGAAGGTGGTGCGGGGCAAGCAGCATGTGGTTGAACAGCTGTTGCTGTGCTTGCTCGCCGGAGGCCACATTCTCATCGAGGACGTACCCGGGGTCGGAAAGACGACGTTGGCCAAGGCCCTGAGCGCCTCGGTCGGAGCGAACCTGGGCCGGATCCAGTTCACCCCCGATCTGTTGCCGGCCGACGTGACCGGCGTCAGCGTGTGGAACCGCAACAGCTCGACGTTCGAGTTCCGCCCCGGTCCGATCTTCACCGAGCTGGTCCTGGCCGACGAGATCAACCGGGCCTCGCCGAAGACCCAGTCGGCCCTGCTCGAGGCCATGGCCGAGAGCCAGGTCACCGTCGACGGCACCACCCATCCCCTGCCCAGCCCGTTCATGGTGCTGGCCACACAGAACCCGGTCGAGCAGGAGGGCACCTACCCGCTGCCCGAGAGCCAGCTCGACCGTTTCCTGATGAAGATCTCGGTCGGTTACCCGGCCCGGGCCGACGAGCTCGCCATCCTGGAGACTCACGAGACCGACGGCATGGTCGACCGGCTCCAGCCGGTGGCCAACATCAACGATGTCATCGCCATGCATCACATGGTGACCTCGGTCCACATCGCCACCGAGCTCCGCAACTACCTGATCGACCTGGCCGACGCCACCCGCCGCCATCCGGCCGTGGCCCTCGGCATGTCGCCGCGGGCGACGCTGAGCCTCCAGCGGGTGGCCCGGGCCCGAGCGGCGTCGCAGGGCCGCACCTACGTCACCGACGACGACATCAAGGCCGTCGCCACCCCGGTCGTGGCCCACCGCATGATCCTCCGACCGGAGGCCGTTCTCCAGGGAACCGAGTCCGACGCCGTGGTGGCCGACGTACTACGGGCCGTACCCGTCCCCTACGATCGGATGTGATGCGGCCAACACGGGCAGGCTTCGGCCTCATTGCCGTCACCGTCGGCGCAGTGATCGCCGGCAGGGTGCTGGGCCTGCTCGAAATGTTCATCCTCGCCGCCATCTGTGGTGCGGCGTTGGCGTTCGCCGCCGTCTACACCGCCACCGCCCGACTCGATCTCGGCGTGCACCGCAGCGCGACCCCGGCCCGGCTCCGGGCCGGCGCCCCGGCCCGCATCGACCTCACCCTGCGCAATCAGGGCCGCCGTAGGACACCGCTCATGCACGCCCACGACAGCGTGCAGGGCTCCCGAGGGGCCTCGCTGATGCTGGCCGCCATCTCCTCCGGCGACCACGCCCACATCGCCTACCGCCTGCCGACCCAGCGTCGCGGCGTGCTCAAGGTCGGCCCCCTCGATCTCACTCTGGGCGACCCGATGGGCCTCACCCAGGCCCGCCTGCGGGCGGCCGAGGTGACGACGCTGATGGTCCACCCGCGCCTGGTCGATCTCCAGCCTCTCACCGCCATCGCCGGGCGCGACCCAACGGCCGATCAACAGCCCCGTCGGGCCCTGGCGATCTCCGGTGACGAGTTCTTCGCCCTCCGTCCCTACGTGATCGGTGACGAGCTCAAGCGGGTCAACTGGCGGGCATCGGCCCGCAGCGACGACCTCGTCGTCCGCCAGGAGGAGCGCCCAAAGACGGGACGCATCACCGTGATCCTCGATCGCCGCGACGAGGCGTACGACGTCGAGGGGTTCGAGCGGGCGGTGTCGGCCGCCCTCAGTGCCCTCCACAGCGGCTTCCGGGGCGGCGACGCCCTGCGGTTCGTCACCTCCGCCGGCTCCGCCGTCACCGATGTGCGTTCCCGGGCCGACCTCGACGCCATCGACGAGCAGCTGGCCCTGATCACGGCGACGGCCTCGGCCTCGCTGGTCCAGGTAATCGACGAGCAGGTCAAGATGAGCAAGGGCGGCACGATGGTGATCGTGACCGGCCACCTTAACGACAGCGTCGAGAAGGTGGTGGCCCAGGCCCGCCGCTCGTTCGGCCTGGTCGTCGTCGTCAGTTGCCAGCGCCCCAACGGGCGCTCCGTCCCGTGGGCCATCTACCACGACGGAGCGACCGATCTCCCGGCGGCGTGGCGACGGGCGACAACACCATCCCTCAACACCGTCGGGAGCGCCGTATGAGCAACCGTGGACCGTCCACGCCCGTCCTCCTCGAGGTGGCCGCCGCCCTCCTCGTGCCCGCCGCCGCCTTCGGTTTCGTGCGGGTGTTCGACGACGGCGGCGCCATCGTGCCCCTGATCGGGGCGTCGCTGCTCTCCACCGCCGTCGCCGTGCTCTTCCGCCGACTGCGGGTGCCCCTGTCGCTTGCGGCGCCGCTCTCGCTGGTGTTCCTCAGCGCCCTGATCGTCAACCGGTTCGCCCCCGGGACCGCCCGTCTCGGCCTGTTCCCCACCTCGGCCACCTCCCAGCAGTTCCAGCTGCTGATCGACGAGCTGGTGCTCAACTTCCAGGAGTTGAAGACGCCGGTCCCCGCTCTCGACGCCTTCGTCGCCACCGCCATGATCGGCGTGTGGGTGATGGCCTTCCTCACCGACTGGGGGGCGATGCGGCTGCGGCTGGCCTTCGAGCCGGTGCTGCCGGCGTCGCTGCTGTTCGTGTTCGCCGCCGTCCTCGGCGCAGGCACCGACCGCATCCTGGCCACGCTGATCTTCGCCGTCGCCGTCGCCGTCTGGGCCGTCACCCAGCGCTCGATCAACCTGGCCGCTCGCAACACCTGGCTGACAAACGACCGCCGCCGGGGCTCGATCGGTGTGGCCCGAGCCGGCGCCGTGCTCGTGGCCATCGCCGTCGTGGCCGGCATCGTCGTCGGGCCCCGTCTGCCGGGGGCCGAGGCCGAGGAGATCCTGAGCTTCCGCGACGCCGGCGATCCGACCCGAGTGGTGGTCAGCCCGTTCGTCAACATCCAGTCCCGGCTGGTGCAGCAGACCGACACCGAGCTGTTCACCGTCGCCGCCGAGCAGCCCGCCTACTGGCGCCTGGCCGGCCTCGACGAGTACGACAACGACATCTGGAAGGTGGCGGGCAACTTCTCCCCCGAGTCCGGCGACCTCCCGGACCAGGCGTCGACCACCGCCTCGCGCGAGGAGATCGTGCAGGACTTCTCCATCACCGCCCTCAGCGCCATCTGGCTTCCCGGGGCCTTCTCCCCGGCCACGATCGAGGGTGCGACCGCCGACGTCACCTGGAACGCCGAGACCAGCTCCCTGACGGTGGCCAACGACGTGTCCTCCAGCGACGGCGTCCAGTACACACTGACCTCACAGGTACCCCGGTTCACCTCCGAGGAGCTGCGGGCGGCGCCGGAGACCATCCCACCCGAGATCGCCGACAAGTACCTGCCGCTGCCCGCCGTCCCCGAGATCGCCCGTAGCGAAGCGCTCAGGATCACGGCCGACGCCCCCACCCGCTACGACAAGATGCTGGCCCTGCAGAACCACTTCCGGGCCTTCGACTACTCGGTGGATCTGAGCCCCCGCACCGGCGACCCGATCGAGCAGTTCCTCGACGAGCGGGTGGGCTTCTGCCAGCAGTTCGCCGGCACCTTCGCCGTCATGGCCCGCACGCTTGGCATCCCGGCCCGGGTCGCCATCGGCTTCACCTGGGGCGACCCGATCGGGGAGACCGCCGACGGGCGCACCACCTACCGCGTCACCGGCCGTCAGACCCACGCCTGGCCCGAGGTCTGGTTCGAGGGTCTCGGTTGGGTCGCCTTCGAGCCGACGCCCGGCCGGGGCGCACCCAGCGCCGTCGAGTACACCGAGGTTCCGGCCTCGCAGGCCTCGCTGGTCCAGCCCGACGACCCGGGCGGCCCGGTCACCACGACCACGACGGTGGCCCCCGCCCCGGGCGACACCACCCCGCAGGAGAACGTGATCCCGGAGGACTTCACCGCCGACGGCCAGCTTCCCACCGAGATCCCCGACGAGAGCTTCTCGGTGCCGTGGGGCACCCTCCTCCGGGTGCTCGGGGTATTGGCCCTGATCGGCGCCTACGTGGGTGGGCTGCCGGCCTGGCACTGGTTCCGCCGGGACCGGCGGCGCAAGCAGGCGCGAACGCCGGCCGACGGGGTGGAGACGGCGTGGGCCGAGGCCTCCGAATCGCTGGAGCTGGGGTACGGGCTCACCCGACGACCCTCGGAGACCAGACGGGAGTACGCCAAGCGGCTGGCCTCGGACCGTCGGGTGCCGGCGGCGCCGATGGACGGCCTGGCCGACGTGGTGACCGTGGCCCGCTATCACCCGGGCGGCCTGCGACCCCAGGATGCCTCCCAGGCCGCCTCCTACGCCGGCGAGATCGAGCAGTCGGTCAACCGGCAGGTGTCGCTGCTCAGCCGGTGGCGGGCCCTCATCGACCCGCGCCGGGTCCTGCGGCCGACCACCCGGATCACGACGTCGAACGCACCGGTCTCCGAGTACGGCGACGAGCCGCCGATGGATCTCGACGACCGGCCGGGCGAGCTGGTCGAGGTCTAGGGCCGGGCCCACCCGCACCCCGACCGGCGGCCTCACCGACGTACAACCCGACCGGTCCCCCACCGGCGCCCGCACGCCGACCGGCGCCAACGCTCGGGCGCTCGCCGCAGGGGTGGAACCCGAAAAAGGCACGAGCCGACCCGAAGGTCGGCTCAGCGTCATTGTCGATCCGGCTCCCCGCTGTGCAGGGCCGGGATCGGATCAGTCGTTGTCGTCCGGGTCCTCGCCGTCGGCGCCACTGCGGGCCCCGCTTGGATTGGCGGCCCGGAAGGCGCTGGACACCTGGTTGATCCCCGCTCGACCCATCATCCGCACGTTGCGTTCGAGGCCGAGAAGACTCACCAACATGACCAGGAAGCCACAGAAGGCGAGGAGGTAGTGGACTTGCAGCGTGGCCACCATGAAGGCCAGACCGGCTACAAATCCGAGGACCGACCACTTGAGCGAACCGAGCGCGTGGCGGTAGACGGTGGTCTCGCCCACCTCTTTGGCCAGGCGGGGGTCGCTTTCGTGCAGGCTTTTTTCGATCTCGGCGAGAATCCGCTGCTCGTCCTCAGATAAGGGCATTCGCTGGTCCCCGATTGTGCTGGGCGGTATTCGGTTCATTGTCGCGCATCTGCTGTCTGTCGACAACGCGCAGCAGTGAGATTCACCAGTCGGCCCGTTTACCACCGAGATGACCGGTCGTCGGGAAGACCTACCCTGCATGTTGTCGGTTGAACCAATCAATACCCATCCGGCCTCGTAGCATCGTCCCATGACCTCGCGCCTGCGCATCGTTTTGCTGCTCGGGGCGGCCCTCCTCCTCACCGGCTGTCTGCGGTCGACGACGACCGTCGTCGTGGACGACAACGGCGGTGGCGAGGCGACGGTGCTGCTCGCCCTCGATCCCGTCCGGACCGCCGAAGTGGCCGCCCAGACCGGGGGCATCGCCGCCGAACAGCTGTCCGAGGCCAACAGCGCCCAGCTTTGTGACCAGTTCCGTGAACTGGTCACCCCGGCCCAGTTGCCGGCCACGGCGACGGTCACCGACTACGAGGCCGACGGCCTGTGCGGCCAGCAGATCGACTTCACCTTCGCCGACGGCGCCGAGCTGGCCGCCATCCTCGATCAGGTGACCGGGGGCCAGGCCGGGGATCTCGACAGCTTCGTCCTGGAGCGCCAGGGCGACGAGTGGGTGTTCGACGCCCCGCTCACCGGCTTCACCACCTCGCTGCAGACGACGGCGGCCAGCTTCTCGCCCACCGTGGTCGGTTCCGCCCTCGACAACACCGCCATCGCCTACGACCTGACCATGCCGGGCACCGCGGTCGACGGCGCCACCAATGCCGGCCAGGTCGACGGTGGACGCTTCGTGTGGTCGGTCGACGCCGCCAACCCGCCGGAACGGCTCCAGGCCCGGACCTCGGTCGAGGGCGGCGGTGGTCTCGGGGCCTTCCTGATCCGGTTGATCGTCGGCGTCGGCATCGCAGGTCTCCTCGCCCTCGGCGCCGTGCTCGTCACCCGTCGCAGCGCCGCCCGGCCCGACGAGGGCGACGGCATCGGCTCACCGATCGGCCAGCCGACCAACGGCAAGGTCCACGCCGGCGGCCTGGATCACCGCTCCCTCCTGCCACCCGGCGCCTCGGTCGCAGCCCCGCCGCCCTCGGCCACGCCACCGCCCTCCGCCACACCACCGCCGACGGCGTCGGCCCCGACCGCCAATCCTCCGGCGGCCGACGGCGGCCACCAGCTCGACCCCACGCTTCTCGCCACCGGCGAGGCCGGCACCGACCCGGCCCGCTTCGACGCCGCGCCGGTGACGCCGACGGCCGGGCCCGAGGCCACTCCAACCGAGGCCGGCACCGATCCCTCCCGCTTCGACGCCGCGCCGGTGACGCCGACGGCCGGGCCCGAGGCCACTCCAACCGAGGCCGGCACCGACCCGGCCCGCTTCGACGCCGCGCCGGTGACGCCGACGGCTGGGCCCGAGGCCACTCCGACCGAGGCCGGCACCGATCCCTCCCGCTTCGATGCCATCGAAATGCCTGCGGCTGCGGCGCCGGAGCCGATGGAGACCGCAGCCGAGGCGGTGGGCGAACCTGCGGCCGAGGCCCTCGGCGAGACGACGTCCACAGCGGGCGGTGCAGGGGGCAGTGCAGCGGTCAGTGCAGCCGAGGCCACCGAAACGACGTCCGCAGCGGCCCCTGCGGCGGGCAGTGGAGCCGAGGCCACCGAGACGGCGGCGGGCGCTGCGGCCCAGGAGCAGACCGCGGCGTCGGGGCCCGAGCCCCGCTGGGACGCCCGGCGGGCGGCGTGGGTGGCCGACCACCCGACCGAGGGTCTCCTGATCCACGACGAGTCCACCGGCCAGTGGCGTCGGGCGTGACGCCCCGGTAGCGGCCGATCGTCGCTAGCGGGCCGATTCGTCGGCGTCGGGCCCCCACTGCTGCTCGCCCCCTCGCTTGGGGCGCAGCCCGGCATCTTCGACCAGGGTGGCGGGGCCGATTGCGCTCCGCCCGAACCGGGAGCGGATCTCGTCGATGGCCTCGTCCGCCTTCGACCACTCCCGCTCGCTTCCCGAGCCGATCTCGGCGTCGTCGTTCGAGGCGGCGAGCACGTCGTCGAAGCTGAGCTGGTCGGCCACGACATCGGTGAGCGACGTGGCGCCGACGCCGAGGAGCCGCACCCCGGCCGAGAGGTCGACCGCATCGAGCAGGCGGCCCGCCTCGTCGAGCAGGACCTTGGCCGAATCGGTCGGCCGTTCGATGGTCGAGGCCCGGGTGATCGTCTCGAAGCTGGGGAAGCGGACCTTGATCGTGACGGTGCGGCTCCGGAGGCCGGAGGCCCGCAGGCGGGCGGCCACCGAGTCCGCCATCCGCACCAGCTCCCGCTGGAGGTGGCCTCGATCGAACACATCGGTGCTGAACGTCTCCTCGTGGCTGATCGACTTGGCCGCCCGCCCCACCTCGACCGGCCGCTCGTCGCGGCCGTTGGCCACGGCGTGCAGGTGGCGGCCGTGGGCGTCGCCCACCGCCCCGATCAGCACCGGGAGCGGCAGGTCGGCCAGGTCGCCCACGGTGGCGATACCGAAGCGGTCGAGCTTGTCGGCGGTGCGGGGCCCCACGCCCCACAGCCGACGCACGGGTAGGGGACGCATGAAGCTGTCGACCTCGTCGGCCTCGACCACCGTCACCCCCTCCCCCGGCTCGACCGTGCGGCCGACGATGCGGGGCTTGGCCGCCTGCGAGGCCAACTTCGCCACCAGCTTCGACGGCGCCACCCCGACGCTGCAGGTGAGACCCTCGCTCGCCTGCACCCGATCGCGGATGTGATGGGCGATGTCGACCGGCTCGCCCAGCACCCGCCGGGCGCCGCCCACGTCGAGGAAGGCCTCGTCGAGCGAGAGGGGCTCCACCAGCGGGGTCACGTCGGCGAAGATCGCCATCACCCGCTCGCTCACCTCGGTGTACCGCCCGTGGTCGCCGGGGAGGAACACCGCCTGCGGGCACAGCTGCCGGGCCCGGGCCGTCGGCGTGGCCGATCGGACGCCGTAGACCCGGGCCTCGTAGGAGGCGGCGGCCACCACCCCTCGGGCCCCGGTGCCGCCGACCACCACGGGCCTGCCCCGCAGCTCGGGACGATCGCGGAGCTCGACCGACACGAAGAAGGCGTCCATGTCGACGTGGAGGATGGGGGTCACAGCCGTTGGACGTTGCGGTCCCGGCCCCGCCCTCCCGTCATGTGGTAGCGGAACAGGCGACCGTCGTCGACGCCGTCGAGCAGGTGGGCCAGCAGCGGCTCCGACACCCACGGCTGCTCACTGCCGAGCAACGAGGCGGCGTCGGTCCGGGCCACGTACCGGGCGGCGATCACTATGCCGTCGGGGTCGTCGACCTCGATGGCGCCGTCGACCTCGAGGGCGAGATGGGCCTCGACATCGAGCCGGAACCCGGCATCGGGCGCCACCACCTCGACCCGGTACAACGGTCCGAGCCACCCGTCGATCCGCAGCCCGGTCTCCTCGGTGACCTCCCGGGTGAGGGCCTCGAGCGTGGATTCGCCGGGGTCGACCACACCGCCCGGGGTCGACCAGTCGGTGGCCCCGCCCCGACGCCGGTTCTGCACCAGCAGCACCTCGTCGTCGCGCACCACCACCCCACCGGCCACCCGCCAGTGACGCAGGCCGTCGTCCGCCACCGGCGGAACGTAGCGATCGGCCTCGGAAGACATGCCGCCATTGTTACCCGAAGGAGCCGGTGTCCACCCGTTCATCGAGCGGTGTTCGATCGCAGCTGCGGTCGGCGCGACCTCTAGGCTCGGAGATGCACAAGAGCAAAGCCCACCCGTGGGAGAGCGATCCGACCATGACCGATGACGACACCGACGGGCTGCGCGGCGATGACGTGACCACCACCGACGCCCCCGGGGCCGACATCGAGGCCACCGTGTCCCGCAGTCCGCTGCCCTTCGACGGCCTGGAGGCGCCCCTGCCGACCTCGGCGGCACCCCCCGCCCCCGCCCGCTGGCTGGCCTTCGTCGCCATCCTCGTCGGCGGCCTGCTCGGGGGTCTCATCGGCTACGGCACCGCCGACATCATGTTCGACTCCCCGGTCACCGCCGCCATCGGCGGCCTGATCGGGGCCCTGGGCTGTGCCGTCGGGGTGGGGATCGTGGCCGGCCTCACCCTGCGGGCCATGGCCGAGTGGAAGTCGGTCGCCCACCCCGAGGCGACCCATTCCGAGGCGCCCCATTCCGAGGCGGAGGCATGACCGGCGGCACCCCACCCGGCACCGACGCCCCCCACTCCCCCGACGCCACAGCCAAGGATCTGGCCGATCTGGCCGAGCGACTGGCGCTGGCCGCCGCCGAGCTGGCGGTGACCATGGCCGCCGAGGCCCGCGCCGGGGTCGACACCAAGTCGTCGGCCACCGATCTGGTCACCGCGGCCGACCGGGCGGCCGAGGCCGCCATCGTCGAGGGCATCCTGGCCGCCCGCCCCAACGACGCCATCGAGGGCGAGGAGGGCACGTCCCGCCCCGGCACCTCCAACGTCACCTGGCACATCGATCCCATCGACGGCACGACCAACTACGTCTACGCCCTGCCCGCCTTCTCGGTGTCGGTGGCCGCCGCCGTCGACGACGAGGTGGTGGCCGGGGTGGTCGTCGACCCCACCCACGAGATCGTCTACCGGGCGGTGCAGGGACAGGGGGCCACGGCCAACGGTGCCCCCCTCCGGTGCTCCTCGATCGAGCAGCTCGCCACCGCCCTGGTCGCCACCGGGTTCTCCTACCGGGCGGAGCGCCGCCGGGAGCAGGCCCTGGTGATGGTCGAGCTCCTGCCCGCCATCCGCGACATCCGCCGTCACGGCTCGGCCGCCCTCGAGCTGTGCGCCGTGGCCACCGGCCAGGTCGACGCCTACTACGAGAGCGGCCTCAACCGGTGGGACCTGGCCGCCGGGAGCCTGATCGCCACCGAGGCCGGCGCCGTGGTGACCAATCTCGACGACGGTCCGCCCGATGGCTCGGCCGCCCTGGCCGCCGGTCCGGGCATCTTCGACGCCCTTCGCGACGCCCTCCGGGCCATCGACGGCGCCGCCGAACGCTGAGTCCGCACCCGTACTGGACGGTCGGGAGCGACGATCGTCACGGAATTTCACCCGATGGCGACAACTTCGCCTCTCCATCGGGCACCATTTGTGGGTGGGTACGAAAATCCTGACCGTTGAGGACGACGAGCGCATTCGCACTGCGGTGACCCTTGCCCTGGAGGAAGAGGGTTGGGATGTGATCGAGGCCGAGACCGGTGAGCGGGCGCTCGAGACATTCTCCACCGCCCCGGCCGATGTCGTCCTGATCGACATCATGCTGCCCGGCATCGACGGCTTCGAGGTCTGCCGGTCGATCCGGCGGGCCAGCGACGTGCCCATCATCATGGTCACCGCCCGGGCCGACACCCACGACGTGGTCGCCGGGCTCGAGGCCGGCGCCGACGACTACCTCACCAAACCCTTCGCCCCCAAGGAGCTGTCGGCCCGCATCCGGGCCATGCTCCGTCGGGCCCGCACCCCCGAGCCGGGCGACCTGGAGCGGATCAAGGTGGGCGAGCTGGAGATCAGTCCCGACGAGGGCCTCGTCCTCAAGAACGGCGACGAGCTCCACCTGACCAAGACCGAGTTCAAGCTCCTGGTCGAGCTGGCCTCCCAGCCGGGCAAGGTGTTCAGCCGCGAGGTGCTGCTGGAGCGGGTGTGGGGCTACGACTACTTCGGCGACGGTCGCCTGGTCGACGTCCACGTCCGCCGTCTGCGGACCAAGGTCGAGGGCGACCCGGCCAGCCCGCGCTACGTGGTCACCTCGAGAGGCCTCGGGTACAAGCTGCAGCCATGAGCATCGAACGGCGTGGACGGTGGCGGGGCCTGGTCGCTCGCGTCACGATCGCCTACGCCATCGGTTCGCTGCTGCTGTCGGTGACGGTGGCCGGCGCCGCCTACGCCCTGGCCCTCAACCGGTTGCTCGACGACGCCGAGTCACAGCATCGCACCCAGACCTACCGCAACTTCAAGGAGGTGGCGGCAGCCGTGGCCGCCACCCCTCCCGACGCCTCCCCCGAGGAGTTGGACGCCGTCTACGCCCGGGTATTGGCCGAGCGGGTGCGCACCAACGGCTCCGAGGCGCTGATCCTGCTGCCGAACGGCGAGACCCGCGGCGAGACGATCGGCCGGAGCGATCTGCCGCCCACGATCGTGGTCCAGATGGGTGATGGCCTCCTCAACCCGGCCCAGCAGCGCTACATCCAGAACGGCGAGGCCCGGTACGTGGTGGGGACGCAGCTCGAGGAGCAGAACATCACCTACTTCGAGGTCGTCACCCTGCGCTCGGTCCAGGACACGCTCCGCTCCCTGCGCCGCATCCTGTTCGGGGTGGCCCTCCTGGCCAGTGTGGCCGGGGCCCTCCTCGGGTGGTACGCCGCCCGGCGGGCCCTCGCCCCCCTCCCCCGGATCTCCAACGCCGCCCGGGCCATCGCTGGCGGCGACTTCGACACCCGGCTCGACCTGCAGGCCGACCCCGACCTGGCCCGCCTGACCGAGGCCTTCAACGGCATGGTCGACGCCGTGGGAGACCGGATCGACCGCGAGCAGCGTTTCACCTCCGACGTCAGCCACGAGCTGCGGTCGCCGTTGATGACGGTGACCGCCTCGGTCGAGGTGCTGGAGCGGCGCAAGGAGAGCCTGCCCGACGTGGCCCAGCAGGCCGTCGACCTGCTCTCTCAAGATCTCCGCCGCTTCCAGCAACTGGTCGAGGACCTGTTGGAGATCTCGCGGCTCGAGGCCGGCGCGGTGCAGCTCCAGCTCAGCCGGTTCCTGCTTGCCGAGTTCCTCGAGCACGTGATCGCCCTCAGCCAGGCCCCCCACCTGCAGCTGGTGTACGACCCGGCGGACGGCGATCTGGCCATCACGGCCGACAAGCGCCGGCTCCAGCAGGTGGTTACCAACCTGATCGACAACGCCGGCAAGTACGGCGACGGGGCCACCGCCATCAGTTTCGAGGCCGAGGGCTCGACGGTCAGCATCATCGTCGAGGACGAGGGACCGGGCGTGTCGGCCGACCAGCGGGAGCGCATCTTCGAGCGCTTCGGGCGGGTCAAGGAGGCGGCGGGCAACCGCTCCAACGCCACCGGCTTCGGCCTCGGGCTCTCCCTGGTGGGCGAGCACGTCCGCATCCACGGCGGCGAGGTCTACGTCACCGACCGCATCGACGGCCGCCACGGGGCCCGCTTCGTGGTCCAGCTACCGGCCGGCGAGCACGTCGACCCCGAGGAGGAGATGGCGCTGTGACGGCACCGACCGTGCTGCGTCGCCGGGCTACCGCCGTCGTCGCCGCCCTCACCCTCGCCGCATCGACGGGCTGCACCGTGCCCACCGACGAGGTGGCCCGGCCGATCGAGGACGCCCCGGTGGATCTGCTCGACGTCAGCACGACCACGGTGGAGCTGGTCCCGGAGGAGGAGGTGGAGTTCGTCCTCAACCTCTACTTCTACGACGACCTCGATCAGCTGGTAGCGGTGAAACGACCGTTCCCCGAGCAGACACCGTTCCTGGTCGACGTGCTGGCCTCACTCGGCGCCGTCACCCCCGAGGAGCAGGAGGACATACCCGGCATCAGCACCCGACTGCTGGCCGACGGCGCCCTCCGCCTGGCCGACGCCGATACCGAGGACACCGGTATCGCCACCGTCATCGACGACACCAACCTCTACCGGGCCCTGGAGGCCGATCGCCTGCAGCGGATCTACAGCCAGATCGTGTGCACCCTTACCGGGGCCCGCACCGAGCTGTTGGCCGTGCAGATCGTCGACGCCGACGGGGTGATCCCGGTCCAGAGCCAGGCCGACGCCTCGGTGATCGAGGGCCCCGTCGGTCCCGAGCAGCTCAACAACTGTCGGACGGTGGCCGACATCGAGGCCGAAGCGATCGCCGCAGCCGAGGCCGAGGCGGGCGAAGACGAGGGCGCCGAGGAAGACGACGGCTGACGCTGTCCGTCGGTGCGCCCGCCCGACGGCTACGGGCGCCGGTGATCAGGCGAAGAACTGACGGGCCACGTCGCGCAGCTCGGCGCTGACGGGCTTGAGGTCGGCCACGGCGTCGGCCAGGTCGACCCGGACCACCGAGTTCGACTGGAGCGCGACCATCTGGCCAAAGGCGCCGTCGTGGACCGCATCGATGGCGGCCACCCCGTAGCGGCTCGACAGCACCCGGTCGAAGGCGGTGGGCGTGCCGCCCCGCTGCACGTGCCCGAGGATCGTCACCCGGGTCTCCATGTCGGTGCGGGCCTCGATCTCGTGCGCCACCCGATTGGCGATGCCGCCGAGGCGGATGTGCCCGTACTCGTCGTAGACCGCCTCGGCCATGTCGAGGGTGCCCTCCTTGGGCGTGGCCCCCTCGGCCACCACCACGATCGAGGCGTAGCGGCCCTTGCCGTGGCGGCGCTTGAGGGCGTCGCACACCTCGTCGATGTCGAAGGGCTCCTCCGGGATCAGCGTCATCGTGGCCCCGCCGGCCAGGCCGGCCCAGGTGGCGATGTGGCCGACGTGGCGGCCCATCACTTCCACCACCATCACCCGGTCGTGGCTCTCGGCCGTGGTGTGGAGGCGGTCGATGGCCTCGGTGGCGATGGCGACGGCGGTGTCGAACCCGAACGTGCGCTCGGTGACGCCGATGTCGTTGTCGATCGTCTTGGGCACCCCGACAATCGGGAGCCCGGTGCGATGGAGCTCCAGGGCGCACGACAGGCTGCCCTCGCCTCCGATGGCGATCACGGCGTCGAGTTCGTTGTAGTCGAACGTCTTCTTGATCATGTCGACCCCGCCGTCGACGGCGAACGGGTTGAAGCGGCTGGTGCCGAGCACCGTGCCGCCGCGGGGCAGCGTGCCCCGGAGGCCGCTGACGTCGAGCGACATCCAGTCGTTGTGGGCGAGGCCTCGATACCCGTCCCGGTACCCCTGCATCTCGTCTCCGTAGTGCTTCACGCCTTTACGCACAACAGCCCTGATGACGGCATTGAGACCGGGGCAGTCGCCCCCGGCGGTGAGGACTCCAACTCGCATGGCGCCCAGCCTACGAGGCTCCCGAATGTTCCAACGCCCGAACCGCCTATCGTGTCGGTCCATGACTGTCGTACTCGCTCTCGACGCCGGAACGACCGGCGTCCGCGCCCTCGCCATCGACTCCTCCAGCACCATCGTGGCCCTGGCCTATCGGGAGTTCACCCAGCACTTCCCGCAGCCCGGCTGGGTGGAGCACGACCTGGACGAGATCTGGTCGGCCATGCAGACCTGCATCGCCGAGGTGGCCGACCAGCTCGACGAGCCGATCGCCGCCATCGGCATCACCAACCAGCGGGAGACGGCCGCCGCCTGGGACCGCCGGACCGGCGCCCCCCGTCACACCGCGGTCGTGTGGCAGGACCGTCGCACCGCGGCCCGGTGTGACGAGCTGACCGAGGCCGGCCACCTGCCGATGGTCAAGGCCAAGACCGGCCTGGTCCTCGACCCCTATTTCACCGGCACCAAGTTCGAGTGGCTGTTGACCGAGGGCGGGGTGGAGGCCGACGAGCACCTGGCTTTGGGCACGATCGACACGTGGCTGATCTGGAAGCTGTCGGGCGGCGAGGCCCACGTCACCGAGCCGTCCAACGCCTCGCGCACCCTGCTGTTCGACATCGGCGCCTTGGCCTGGGACGAGGAGCTGTGCGGCCTGCTCGGCGTGCCCATGGCTGCCCTGCCCGAGGTGCGCCCCAGCAGCGGCCGGTTCGCCGTCACCGCCGAGGGTACGACGGCGCTCGGGGCCGGCGTGCCGATCTCCGGTGTGGCCGGCGATCAGCAGGCGGCCCTGTTCGGTCAGGCCTGCTTCGAGCCGGGGATGATCAAGAACACCTACGGCACCGGCAGCTTCATCCTGATGAACGTGGGCACCGAGCTGCCCGAGCCGGTCGAGGGGCTCCTGACCACCGTGGGCTGGACACTGGGCGAGGGCGAGCCCGCCACCTATGCCTACGAGGGCGCCATCTTCGTCACCGGCTCGGCCATCCAGTGGCTGCGCGACGGCCTCGGCATCATCGACTCGGCGGCCGAGATCGGTCCGCTGGCGGCCAGCGTGGACGACACCGGTGACGTCTTCGTCGTCCCGGCCTTCGCCGGCCTCGGCAGCCCCCACTGGGACCCGTACGCCCGGGGCACCATCGTCGGCATCACCCGCGGCACCGGTCGGGCCGAGCTGGCCCGGGCGGTGGTGGAGTCGATCGCCCTCCAGACCCGAGACGTGGTCGACGTGATGAGCAGCTCGGCCGGTCTCGATCTGGGCGAGTTCCGGGTGGACGGCGGGGCCTCGGTGATGGAGCTGCTCCTGCAGATCCAGGCCGACCAGCTCGATGTGGCCGTTGCCCGACCGGCCAACACCGAGACCACGGCGGTTGGCGCCGCCTACCTGGCCGGTCTGGCCGAGGGGTTCTGGAGTTCGATCGACGACGTGTCGGCGGCATGGAAGGCCGAGCACGTGAGTCGCCCGGCCGATGATCGCACGGCGGCCGACGCCCTCCACGGTCGCTGGTTGGAGGCGGTCGAGCGGAGCAAGGGCTGGGCCCGCGACTGACGGCCCGGCCGCCGGCGAGCCCTTGACCACCCGGTCAAGGGTTTCGTAGCCTGACTATGGATGAGCAACGGTCGACGTCTCACCGCCCGAGGCCGGGAACGGCGTGATGAGCTGGTGGCCTACGCCACCCGCCGCTTCGCCGAGAACGGCTTCCACCCGACGTCGGTGTCCGACATTGTCGACGGCGTCGGCGTGGGCAAGGGCGTCTTCTACTGGTACTTCCCGTCCAAGGACGACCTGTTCCTCGAGATCCTGCGCGACGCCCTGCTCGACCTTCGTCGCTGCCAGCAGGCCGCCCTGGCCGACGCCGAGGACCCGCTCCAGCGGATCGAGCTCGGCATCCGGGCCTCGCTGGCCTGGTCGGCCGACCATCGCGAGATCCTGAAGCTGGTGATGTTCGCCTGGAGCGAGGAGAACTTCGCCTCGGCCCTGAAGAAGGGGCGCCGGGTGGCCACGGCCGACACCGCCCGCCATGTCCAGGACGCCATCGACGAGGGCCTGATCCCGGCCGGCGACGCCGACGCTCTGGCCACGTCGATCCGGGGGGTCACCGAGGAGCTTTCCCGGGTGCACCTGGTGGACGGCGACCGCCTCGACGACACCGTGGTGGCCACCGCGGTGCGTATGTGTCTGGGCGGTCTCGCCGCCTCAGGCGCCGACCGTGCCGAGATCGGGTAGGGCTCGACGCAGGTTGCGGATCGCCTGGAGCGACCGCTGCTCGTTCTCGATGAGGGCGAATCGGACGTGGCCCTCTCCCCCGGGCCCGAAGCCGACCCCGGGCGAGGTGGCGACCTTGGCCTCCTTGACGAGGAACGAGCTGAACTCCAGCGAATCCATGTGGGCGTAGGCCTCGGGGATCGGGGCCCACACGAACATCGTGCCCCTGGGCCGCTCGACCCCCCAGCCGATGCCGTTGAGCCCGTCGCACAGGGTGTTGCGACGGCTCTGGTAGATGTCCCGCACGTGCTTGGGGTACTCGGCCTCCTCGTTGAGGGTGACCGTGGCGGCGATCTGGATCGGCTGGAACGTGCCGTAGTCGAGATAGCTCTTGAGCTTGGCCAGCGCCGCCACCACCTCGGCGTTGCCGAGGAGGAAGGCCACCCGCCAGCCGGCCATCGAGAACGACTTGGTCATCGAGTACAGCTCGACGCAGCGGTCCTTGGCCCCGGGCACCTGCAGGATCGAGGGCGGATCGTACCCGTCGAAGCCGACGTCGGCGTAGGCGTTGTCGTGGACGACGATCATGTCCCGCTTGGCCGCGAAGTCGACCACCCGCTCGAAGAAGGCGGTGTCGACGCAGACCGTGGTCGGGTTGTGGGGGAAGGAGATCACCAGCACCCGGGGCTTGGGCCACGAGTACTCCCACGACCGCTCGAGGTTGCCGATGAACTCGTCGCCGGCGGCGAGGGGCACCTCGCGGATGGCGGCGCCGGCGAAGATCGGGCCCCAGATGTGGATCGGGTACGACGGGGCGGGCACCAGGCAGGCGTCGCCGGGCTGGAGCAGCACCCACATCAGATGGGTGAAGCCCTCCTTGGCCCCGATCACATTGAGCACCTCGGTCTCGGGGTCGAGGTCAACGCCGAATCGGCGCTGGTAGAGGTTGGCCGCCGCCTCCCGCAGCTTGGGGATGCCCTTCGACGCCGAGTATCGGTGATTGCGCCCGAGCTGCGCCGCCTCCGACAGCTTGTCGACGGCGGTGCCCGGGGACGGCAGGTCGGGGTTGCCGAACCCGAAATCGATCACGTCGTCGCCTGCCCGCCGAGCCGTCACCTTCAGATCGTTGATGATCGAGAAGACGTAGGGCGGAAGATGGCTGATCCTGCGGAACTCCATTGTCGAGACCCTATCCGCCCCGGTACCCGGAGGCGGGCCGGTTTGGCGAGTCGCTAGCCGGCGTCCTGGGCCAGGAGGGCGGCCCCGATGGCTCCCGCCTCCTCCCCCAGCTGGGCCGTCACCACCGGCACCTCGGGTCGGAAGCCGTCGCCGAGGACGTTGTCGGACACCCGCCGTCGCACGTCGGTGATGAAGGCGTCGCTGATCACGGTGAGCCCGCCGCCGAGGACGACGATGCTGCAGTCGAGCAGGTTGATCAGGCTGGCGATGCCCTGGGCCACCCACCAGGCGAAACGGTCGATGATGGTTGCGGCCTCGTCGTCGCCTTCGAGGAGCGCCATCGTCACGTGCTCGCCCTTGATGTGGCCGACGACGCCGCCCGCCAGTTCCAGCACCCTCGCCCCCCAGCCCTCCTCGGCCGCCCGACGGGCCAGGTTGGCCAGGCCGGCGCCGGACGCCACCGCCTCCCAGCAGCCCTGGGTACCGCAGGCGCACATATGCCCGAACCGGTCGACCAGCATGTGGCCCGGTTCGCCGGCGAAGCCGTTGGCCCCCCGCAGCACCTGGTTGTTCACGATGATGCCACCACCGATGCCGGTGCCCTGGGTGACGATCAGGGCGTGGGCGTGACCCCGGGCGGCGCCGTAACGATGCTCGGCCCGGGCGGCGTGGGCCCCGTCGTTGTCGGCCACCGCCGGCAGACCGAAGCGGTCGCGCAGGCGGGAGACGATGTCGAGCCCGAGCACCCCGGGCACGTTCGGCCCGTAGTGGAGGACCCCGGCGTGGTCGACCAGGCCGGGGACGCCCACCCCGATACCCGTCGGGCGGCCCACCTCGTCGATCAGCTGCTGGGCCATGTCGAGGATGCCGTCGGGCACCTGGTCGGGGACGCGGGGCGTGGCGATCTTGTGGTGGGTCACCACCGTCCCGTCGGGTGTGGCGGCGATGCCCAGGATCTTGGTCCCGCCGACGTCGATGCCGAGGGTCAGCGTCGCCCCCGACGCGCTCGACGGGGCCGGCGGCGACCGGTCGTCGCCTGGACTGGTGCTCGGGGTTTCGCTCATCACACGCTCCGACCGGCCCGGTCGGGCCGGCACCGTTTCTGGTGGCCAGAGAGTGTACGCAGGTCGAGGCTCGGGGGCCTCTACACGTGGAGCGACCCCACCTGGGCCTTCGGGCTGGTGACCATGGCCTTGTCGAGCCCGACCCCGGCCGTCCAGTCGGCCACGGCGGCCCGGGAGGAGATCAGGATGATCTGCACGTAGCTCGACAGGTGACTCAGGTGGGCCATCAGTCGGTCGACCTCACCGTCGGCCGACACCGGGAGTTCGCCGAAGAGCACGACCGGCAGCGAGCCGTTGTCCTCCAGGGCGACCTGGGTGGCGATCGGCTCGATGCGGGCCAGGATGGCGTCGACGCCGGTGGCGTCATCGGCCCCGCTGGCCACCAACTGCTCCTCCAGCCGGGCCAGGCCGAGGGCGGCGTCGGTGGCGGCAGCCTCGGCGGCCTGGAGTCGGGTCAGGGCCCGGCGATGGCCGTCGTGGGCTCGGCGGGCCGCCTCCAGCTCCTCCTGGAGTTCCTGGTGGGCGTCGACGGCGTCGCCACCGTCGTCGTCGAGGGCGGCGCGGGCCGAGGCGAGCAGGGCGTGGGCGTCGGTGGCGTCGGCGACCGCGATACCGACGTAGACGAGGGCCTGGGCCAGTTCGTCGACCGCCAGGTTGTAGCGGGGGTTGGCCGTGCGGTCGCTCAGGGCGCCGAGGGCGGCGTCGACGTCGCTCGGCAGCATCATGCCGAGGAAGTTGCGGGCCGCGTCACGGAGGGTCTCCTCCTCGGCCGCCAGTTCGCCCCGCAGCTGGTCCTGATCGACCCGGTACTGCACCTCGTTCATCGCCTGTTCGGTCTCGATCAGCAGCCGTCGGGTCTCGTCCATGGCCTCGGCCTTGGCCACCGGCACCGTCGGTGAGGTGCGGTACATCGTGTAGCCGGTCCAGCTGTCGACGCCGACGATGGCGAGCAGCGACTCCATCTCCTCCTGCTCCTCGGGGCGGAGGGTCTTGCGCCACTTGCCCTTGCGGGACTCGTCCATCGAGGGGAACGAGAGCAGCTCGAGTCGGGCCTCCTGCTCACGGGTGAGCAGCGCGGGGCGGGCCTCCTCCTCGGCGGTCTCGGCCGCCAGCCGGGCCTCGTCGACCCGCTCCTGGGCCCGGGCCACCATCGTGTCCAGCCGTTCGAGATGGGTTGCGCTGTCCGCCCGCCTGCGTTCGAGGTCGGCGAATCCCTGCCGGAGTTCGGGTACGCCCGCAGGCGTCGTGTCGATCCACGGCTCGGCGGCCTCGACCCCGGCGATGGCGGCTTCGAGGCGACGGCGGGGCTCATCGTCCACGTCGGTGGTCGTCGCCACCGGGGCCGGGCCGGCGATGGCGAGCCGTCGTTCGAGCACGACGAGCTCGGCCCGGGCCGCCGGCCGCAGATCGGCCCGCAGCTCCTCGACCCGCACGGCGGCGATCTCGGCCCGGCGGCGCTGCAGATCGATGCGGTCGCGGAGCCAGTTGAGGTCGGCCCCGGCCAGATGCTGGCAGTCGATGGCCACCTCGGCCCCGGTGGCGGCCAACAGGTGATCGCTGATCGACCCGTTGAGCTCCAGCAGCAGGCCCTGGTGTTGGACCAGACCGCGGACGCCGGCCGTCGAGCCAGCACCCAGTGTCCGGACGGCGTCCACGACGTCGACCCGGTCGGTCTCGCTCAGCTCGGTGAGGAGCGTGACGAAGGGGTGTAGATCGATCGAGTGACCGGTGCCGAGATCGAGCCGGAGGAGTCGCATAGCAACCTCTTCGACGCGAAGCAGCCGGGCCTGAACGGAAAACCAGGTCGCCCGACCTGTTTTGCTTCAGGCTTGTTGCTGCGTGGCCATCACCCGATCGGTGAAGCGCTGCATGGCGGCCTCGACGATCTTGTCCTCGGCCCGACGCTGCACGAACCCGGGCAGCGGCACCGACAGATCGACCAGCAGCTCCCACGTCACGTCGGTGGCGTCGGGGCCGGCGGCCGTGGTGCTGGGCTCGAAGATGTAGGCGCCCTCCAGCCGTCGGGTCAGGTCGCCGTCGACCAGGCTCCAGGACAGTTGGGTCGGGGCCTTGGTCAGGTCGTAGGCCAGCTCGTAGGAGGAGCGCCGACCGACGGCGGTCGCCTCGAACCGGGCCCGCAGGGGACGCTGCTCGTCATCGCGCTCGGTGATCGTGACCGCCGTGATCCCCCTGACCCACTCCGGGTAGGCCTCCAGATCGATGGCCACGGCGAAGCACTCCTCGATCGACGCCGCGACCGTGGTGAGGAGGACCGTGTGAGCATTCTCCGGAACGTCGTGCACCGCCTCGCAGCGTACAACCCGGTGCGGCGTCAGACGAGCCTTGTCACCGTCTCGGCGATGGCCTGCCGGAGGCGCCGGGCCAGGTGGTCGTAGTCGAACTGCTCGACCGCCCGGCGGCGGGCCGCCCGGCCCAGGCGCCGAGCTGCGATCGGATCGTCGATCAGCCGTCGGATGCCGTCGGCCACCGCACCGACATCGCGCGGTTCGTCGACGACGAGCCCGGTCTCGCCGTGGACGACGGCCTCGTGCGCCCCGCCGGACCGACCGGCGACCTGGGGGATGCCGGCGGCGGCCGCCTCGAGGAAGACGATCCCGAAACCCTCCTGCTCCAGCCCCCGCCAGCGGTCGTGGCACAGCATGGCCATGGCGTCGGCGGCGCCGTAGAGGAGGCCGACCTCCTCGTCGCTCACCCGTCCGAGCAGGCGCACCGGCGCCCGGTGCTCGGCGATCAGCTTCTCCAGGTCGGGCCGATGGCGACCGTGTCCACCGATGAGCACCTCGACCGACCGCCCCTCGTCATTGGCGAGCTTGGCCACGGCTCGAATCAGGGCATCCATGCCCTTGCGCGGCACGAGGCGGTTGACCGAGGCGAGGAGGAACGTCTCCGGCCCCACCTCGAACCGCTTGCGGGCCATGGCCCGGTCCTCGTCGTCGAGGGGTCGTATACGGCGGTGGTCGACCCCGGGCGGGACGACCACGGCGGGCAGCGACCGCCCGGCGCATCGCTCGGCCTCGGCCAGGGCGTACTCCCCGGCGGTCACCACAAGCTCGGACCGACGCAGCGTGCGGGCCAGCACCGACCGGGAGAGGGGAAGGCGGCCGGGCACGGTCACCTCGGCGCCGTGGAGCACGACGCCGTAGGGCAGGTCGAGCGAGGGGCCGATCGCCCCCAGGGGCACGGCGGGGTCGAGCAGGATCAGCTCGGCGCCGACCTCGCTGGCGAACCGGTTCAGCCGGGGCACCAACCACGGGTAGGGGCCGATGACCGGCTCGGGCGAACGCTCGATCCGGAAACCGTGTCCGGCGTCGAAGGCCGTCGCCCCCGCATAGGGCGTGGTGTAGACGGCGAACTCGTCCGGCGGCAGGCGCCGCCACAGCTCCCAGAGGTAGCTCTGGATGCCGCCGATCTTGGGTGGGAAGTCGTTGGTGACCAACAGGTGCCTGGTCATGACGCCGAGACCTCTCGCGCCTCGACCTGCGCTCGGGCCCTGGCCCTGGCCCCGGTCCTGGCCCTGGCCACTTCGGCCTGCACGAGCGGGCTCGGGTCGTCGACGGCCAGGGCGACCACATCGTCGAGGCCGAGTTCGGCCGCCGCCCACACGGCGTGGATCCGCAACAGCTCGCGCTCGATGGTGACGTAGCGGCGCAGCATCGCCTCGACGGCCGGGTCGTCGGCCCGTGCGGAGTTGCCGAGGATGACGAGGGCGGTGCGGCGGAGGACGTCGGGATCTCGATTCGCCAGATACCAGCGGCCGTAGCGGGCCAGCAGCGATTCGTCGTCGGCGTCAAGGATCCAGGCCACATCGACCCAGGCGTCGCCGTCGGCCACCGTCGACGGCCCGATCCGGCGGCGATCGACGATGCGATTAGGCGGACAGACCTCCTGGCAGATGTCGCACCCGTACAGGCGATCGCCGACGGCGGCCCGGAACTCGACCGGGATCGGCTCGGCCGCCTGCACCAGCCAGGCGATGCATCGGCGGGCGTCGAGGACCCCGGGGCCGACGATGGCGCCGGTCGGACAGTCGTCGATGCAGGCGGTGCAGGCACCGCAGCCGTCGGCGACGGGCGCCGCCGTCCCGCTCACCTCGGCGTCGGTGATGACGGCACCGAGGACGAACCAGCTCCCGGCCTCGGGGATCAGCAGGTTGGTGTTCTTGCCGTACCACCCGAGCCCGGCCCGCCAGGCGGCGTTGCGATCGACGAGGGCGTTGGAGTCGGCGACGACCCGGGCGGTGTGACCGGCGGTTCGCAGCACCTCGGCCATCGCCTCGAGGCCCTCACGCAGCCGCTCGTAGTGGTCGCTCCAGGCGTAGCGGGCCACTCGACCGGTAGGGCCCTCGGGGCGGGGCGGTAGCTCGGTGCGGTAGTCGCGGATCCCGACCACCAGCGACCTGGCGCCGGGCACGTGCTGCGTGGGGTCGGTCGAGCGGGCCGGGTTTCGGTAGGTGAACTGCATGGTGCCGGACAGTCCGGCCTGGCGGCGCCGGGGCAGGACGGTGCGGGCGGGCTCGAGCGGCTCGGCATCGGTAACGCCGACGGCGCTGAGCCCGGCGGCCAGCCCGACGGCGCGCAGCTCGGCACCGTCTATCGCCACCGCGGCGTCGGTGGAGGTGGGGTGGGCGCCCGTCGCCATAGCTCCAGGATGCTGCCTCCGGAGCCCGAGGACACCGGCAGCCGGCCAATTCAGCTCACTTCGCGCAGGTCCGGGCCGCCGTCGGGCCCGAAGGCCGACATGTCGGTGACGAGCCCGGCCGCCATCAGACGGCGGATGGCGCTGAACTCGGCGGCGTCGATCACCACTGCGTCATTGGGCTGACGCGAGGTGACGAAGGTGACCACGCAGTCGTCGCAGGCCGACGACCGGGCCACGGGGCAGGTACGGCAATCGATGGTGAACTCCATGCCCCGCAACCTACGCACGGGGTGTGACAGCCGATCCCCGACGCCGCCACCACCACCACCACCACCACCACCACCGCCACCGCCACCGCCACAACGGCACCCGTACCGCAAGGCCGCCGACGACGGCACAGCCGGCCTCGGAGTGGCGAACCCCCGTTCCTCCGCGTCGTAGCGACAGCGGCCTCGATTGTCGCTACGACGCGGAAGAAGACGGACTGCGCACCTCGGCCGGCGCCGCACCTGGGGGACCCGCTGTAGCTCGGTGCTCACCGGAGCGGAGACGTGGAACCGCGGCGGGTGGGTACGAGCGGCCGGAAGGGTGAGGAACGGCCGGAGACCCTGGTCCGGAGTGGTGGCCGGGCCGGGCGAGCCGCGGAGGGGATAGCGTGTCGGCGTGAAAGCGCTGGAGTTCGATCGAGCGGAGGCCCGGTACGCCGCGGCCGCAGTGACCTCCCGATTCCGCCCGGGAAGCGGTGCCCGCACCGGCCCCCTCGACCTGGTCGAGACCGACCCACCCGAGCTGCCCGGACCGGGCTGGCACCGGGTGACCACCGGACTGTCCGGGATCTGCGGCTCCGACCTGGCCACCGTCGACGGCCGCTCGGCCCGGTATTTCGAGCCGTGGGTGTCGTTCCCCTTCATCCCCGGCCACGAGGTGATGGGCCGGCTCGGCGACGGCACCCGGGTGGCCGTGGAGACCGTCCTCGGCCACGCCTCCCGCGGGCTGGAGCCGCCGTTCGAGGGTGCGGCCCCCGGCGACGGGGACGACTACCGCCACCTGGTCAGCGGAACCCTCGAACCCGGCATCCAGACCGGCTACTGCGCCTCCACCGGCGGCGGCTGGTCGACGGAGTTCGTGGCCCACGAATCGCAGCTCCACCCGCTGTCCGACGACCTCTCCGACGAGGCGGCCGTGATGATCGAGCCGACCGCCGTCGGTGTCCACACCGCCCTGAAGGCCAACGTTCGCCCCGGCCAGACCGTGGCGGTCCAGGGTGCGGGCACGATGGGCCTGGTGGCCATCGCCGCCCTCCGCCGTTACACCGAGGCCGGCACCATCATCGTCGGCGCCAAGTATCCCCAGCAGCGCGAGCTGGCCGCCGATCTCGGGGCCGACATCATCACCGAGCCCGACGAGCTCATCCGCGCCGTGCGACGGATCACCGGCAGTTTCATGATCGGCGACGACCTGTCCGGCGGTGCCGACGTCGTGATCGACGCCGTCGGCTCCGCGGCCTCGGTCGACACCGCCATCGGCATGGCCCGCCCCCGAGGCCGGGTGGTGCTGGTCGGCATGCCGGGACGGGTTTCGGTCGACCTCACCGCCCTGTGGCACCGCGAGACCGAGCTCGTCGGCTCCTACACCTACGGCACCGAGCGGCTGTCCGACGGCACCACGGCCCGCACCTTCGCCCTCGCCGCCGATCTCGTGGCCTCGGCCGACCTCGGTCGGCTGGTATCGGCCACGTACCCGCTCGAGTCCTACGTCGACGCCATCGCCCATGCCGCAAACGCCGGGCGACGGGGGGCGATCAAGGTCTGCTTCGACCTGCGTTGAGCTGAGCGCTACTGTCTGAGGCCACATCGATCCCCACCTTCGAGAGGAACGCACTCGTGGAGATGGAACCCACCACCGAGATGACGGCCGAGGCCGCCGAATCGACCGAAGCCGTCGAAGCCGCCCCGGAGCTCGTGGAGGACGAGCTGTTGGTCGAGGAGATCTCGATCGACGGCATGTGCGGTGTCTACTGACATCGACGCCGAGGCCATCGCAGGCGGCCGCTGGCGGCTGCACCCCCGGGTCGCCCTCCGCCCCGAACCGTTCGGGGCGCTGGCCTACCACTACGGCAACCGCCGACTGAACTTCCTGCGCTCCCCCGACCTGGTGACCGTCGTCGAATCCCTCGGCGATGCGCCCTCGGTGATCGACACGCTCGAAGCGTGCGCCATCGACCCGCGCCGCCACCAGGCCTTCACCCGGGCATTGGCCGCCCTGGCCCGGTCCGACTTCCTCGTCCCCGTCGACGACGCAAACCTGTCCACCGCCACCACGGAGACCCGATGACGGCGCTCACCGACGAACTCAAACTCGGCCTCCAGGCCCCGATCTGCCTCACCTGGGAGCTGACCTACGCCTGCAACCTCGCCTGCGTCCACTGCCTGTCCTCCTCGGGGCGCCGCGACCCCCGGGAGCTCGACACGGCCGAGGTGCTGCGCCTGATCGACGAGATGCAGCGGATGCAGGTGTTCTACGTGAACATCGGTGGCGGCGAGCCGATGATCCGGCCCGACTTCTACGAGATCGTCGACTACGCCACCACCAGCGGCGTCGGGGTGAAGTTCTCCACCAACGGCTCCCGCATCGACGCCGAGGGCGCACGCCGCCTGGCGGCCATGGACTACACCGACATCCAGATCTCGATCGACGGGGCCGACGCCGCCACCAACGACGCCGTCCGAGGTGAAGGCTCGTTCGCCACCGCCGTTTCCGCCATGGACCACCTGGCCGAGGCCGACTTCGGCCAGTTCAAGATCAGCGTCGTCATGACCCGCCAGAACATCCCCCAGCTCGACGCCTTCGAGTCCCTGGCCGACCGCTACGGGGCCGAGCTCCGGCTGACCCGGCTGCGTCCGGCGGGCCGGGGCGCCGACAGCTGGCACGAGCTGCACCCCCACCACGAGCAGCAGGTCCAGCTGTACCACTGGCTGCTCGACCGGCCCAACGTCCTCACCGGCGACTCGTTCTTCCACCTCAACGCCCTCGGCGAGGAGAACCTGCCCGGCCTCAACCTCTGTGGAGCGGGCCGGGTGGTGTGCCTGATCGATCCGGTGGGCGACGTCTACGCCTGCCCCTTCGTGCTCCACGACGAGTTCAAGGCCGGCAACGTCCGCGACGTCGGCGGCTTCGAGCACGTATGGTCGAGCTCCGACCTCTTCCGGGAGCTGCGGGAACCGCAGTCGGCCGGCGCCTGCGCCAGCTGCGGCCAGTTCGACGCCTGCCAGGGCGGCTGCATGGCGGCCAAGTTCTTCACCGGGCTCCCCCTCGACGGTCCCGACCCGGAGTGTGTCAGCGGCCATGGCGAGGCCGCCCTGGCCGGCGTCGGTGCCGGCTCCCGCCCCGAACCGACGTCCAACCACTCGAAGCCGGTGCGGGTGACGCTCGGACGCAAGTCGGCATGAGCGACCAACAGCTCCTCACCGAGTCCCGCCACGGGGGCGTCGCCGTGATCACCCTCGACGACGGCCGGGCCAACGCCCTCGGGCCTGCCATGCAGGCCGCCATCGGCGAGGCCCTCGACCGGGCCGAGGCCGACGACGAGGTGGGCGCCATCGTCCTCGTCGGCCGCGAGGGCCGCTTCAGCGGCGGCTTCGATCTCGGCATCATGGGATCGGGCGACCTCGACGCCATCGTCGACATGGTCGACGGCGGCGGCCACCTGGTCCGACGCCTCTACGGCCCGTCCAAGCCGGTTGTGGCGGCCTGCACCGGCCACGCCGTGGCCGCAGGCGCCCTGCTCCTGCTCGGCTGCGACGTGCGCATCGGCCCCGACGCCCCGATCAAGGTCGGGCTGAACGAGGTGGCGATCGGTCTTTCGCTGCCCGGATGGGCCATGATCATCGCCGGTGATCGGCTCTCGCCCCGCCATCGGCAGCGGTCGGTGGTCAACGCCGTGTTGTTCGACGGGCAGGGCGCGGTGGACGCCGGATTCCTCGATCGGGCGGTGGCGCCCGAGCAGGTGCTCGACGAGGCCCTGGCCGAGGCTGAGATCCTGGCCACCCTCGACCGGAAGGCCTACATCGACACCGTCGACGTGTTCCGCGGCCAAACCCTGGCGGCCATGGACGCCGATCTCGCCCGGAACTAGATCCGGCGGGCCAGAGCCAGCCCGAAGTCGCCGGCGTCGTCGGTCCAGAGCTGCGTCAGCTCGAACCCGCCGTCGTTGAGGTCGCGCACGAGTTGCTCCTGCCGGAACTTGGTCGAGATCTCCACCCGGAGCTCCTCCCCCGCCGCCAGCTCGACGTCGAGGTCGAGACCGTCGATACGGACCCGCTGGGGCACCGTCGACCGCAACCGCATGTCGACCCGGTTCTCGCCGGCGTCCCACAGCGGGACGTAGTCGAAGGCGGCCGGATCGAAATCGGCGCCGAGGCTCCGGTTGAGCACGCCGAGCACGTTCTTGATGAACGCCTCGGTCAGGCCCTCGTCGTCGTTGTAGGCGGCGAGGATCCGCTCCAGCGGCTTCAGCAGGTCGACGCCGAGCAGCAGCCACTCCCCCGACCGCAGATGGTCGGCCAGGGCGCCGAGGAAGGCCCGGCGCTCCTCGACGTAGAAGTTGCCGATCGTGCTACCGAGGAAGGCCACCATGCGGGTGTCGCCCTCGGGCAGATGGGCCAGATGGCGGGTGAAGTCGCCGACCAGGGCGTGGATCTCCACCCCCTCGTAGCGATCGGCCAGCATCTCGGCGGCGTCGATCAGCGTCTGCTCGCTCACGTCGAGGGGGACGAAGCGACGGAGCTGCCCGGTCCGCAGGAAGCCGTCGAGCAGGGTCCTCGTCTTGTCGCTGGTGCCCGAGCCGAGCTCGATCACCGTGTCGGCCCCGGTCAGGGAGGCGATCTGGCCCGCCCGGGCGGCCAACACCGAGCGCTCGGCCTCGGTCGGGTAGTAGGCGTCGAGGCGGGTGATCTGGTCGAACAGATCACTGCCGGCGTCGTCGTAGAGCCACTTGGGCGGCAGCACGATGGGACGGTTGGTGAAGGCGCGACGGATGTCGTCCCGCATCTCCCCCTCGGCCCAGTCGCTGTCCAGACGGACGTCGATGATCACGGACGGTTCGCACGACATGGTGAACCCCTTCAGTCTCGGGCCAGCCGGACACCGGAGAGGTGCCAGCGGGTGTGGGGGTGGAAGAAGTTGCGGTACGTCGGCCGCTCGTGGCCGGCCGGCGTGAGTGCGCAGCCGCCCCGCAAAACCATCGTGTTGATCATGAACTTGCCGTTGTACTCCCCGATTGCGCCCTCGGGGGCGGAGAAGCCCGGATAGGGCCGGTACGGGGAGCCCGTCCACTCCCAGCAGTCACCGATGAGCTGCCGCAGAGCGCCGGAGGGCCGCCCTGCGCCGTCGGGGTGGAGCCGGCTGCTGTCGACGGCCGACATACCGTCGATGGCGTCAGAGGCGAGCAGGGCGCCGGTGGTGGACCGTGCGGTCAGCGCCGCATGCTCCCACTCGAACTCGGTCGGCAGTCGGGCCCCGGCCCAGTTGGCGTAGGCGTCGGCCTCGTAGAACGAGATGTGGCACACCGGCTCGTTGGGATCGACGGGGCGGGACCCCGTCAGGGTGTGGATCCACCACCCGTCGTCGGACCGGCTCCAGTAGAGGGGGGCCTGCCACTCCTCGGACAGCCGGGTGTACCACCCGTCCGAGAGCCACAGCGTGGGTTCGTCGTAGCCGCCGGCCTCCATGAAGGCCAGCCACTCGCCACAGGTCACCAACCGGTCGGCCAGCTCGAAGGACGGCACCAGCACGTCGTGACGGGGCTCCTCGTTGTCGAAGCGGAACGAGCCGGTCTCCTCGGGGGCCACCGGCTCGAGGCCGACCGACACCGTTCCGCCTTCGAGGCGGTGCCAGCCGACGGGGCCGACCTCGCCCACCGGCTCATGGGGTCGCTGGTCGTAGGCGGTGTCGAACAGGTTGGCGGTCAGAGCGTTCTTGATGTCCATCAGCAGCAGCTCCTGGTGCTGCTGCTCGTGATTGATGCCGAGCTCGATCAGGGGGGCCAGTTCGGCCGCGGTCTCGGCGTCGGCGTCGTCGAGCAGACGATGCAGGGCGTCGTCGACGTGGCGCCGGTAGCGGGCGATGCCCTCGATACCGGGCCGGGTGACCAGGCCCCGGCGGGGCCGGGGATAACGCTCCCCGACCTGCTCGTAGTAGCTGTTGAACAGGTAGCTGTAGTTCTCGTCGAAGGGCTCGTAGCCGGCCAGGTGAGGGCCGAGGACGAACGTCTCGAAGAACCAGGTGGTGTGGGCCCGATGCCACTTGGTCGGGCTGCAGTCGGGCATCGACTGCACCGTTTGATCGGCCTCCGACAGCGGCGCCCCCAGGGCTTCGGTGATGTCGCGCGTCTCGAAGAGGCGGCGGATCACGGTCCGGGGCTCGGAGCCTTGCGTAGTGCGGTTCACAGACCTCATGAACGCGAAACCTTACGTCGATGTTCCCGCACCGCGCCCGCGACGGCTGCCTCAACGTCCTCATTCATCGGGATTCCTCCGGAATCGATCCAATCAAGCCACTTCACTCATCTCGCCGCCGGCCGACTCAGACCCCCTGAGGGTGGCGCCGGAGGCTCGACCGTACGCCCTCAATGTGTACAGAAGCTGTCGGTAAACCTGCCCGGAACGATCGAAAGACCCCCGAACATATGACCGTCGACAACCCACATGTGGGTTTCACTCGAAGCGCCATGAACCAACACGCACCTGGCCCCGCAACGGGCCTCGAACCATCAAACAACCGCTCGCACAGCTACGTATAGGATCGCCGACATGCAACGGAGCACCCAAGGGCGTCAACCAATCCTCAGCGTTGTCCTAGCAGGAGGCGAGGGAAAACGGCTGATGCCCCTCACCGCCGATCGAGCGAAGCCGGCCGTTCCATTCGGAGGAAAATACCGACTTATCGACTTCGCTATTTCCAACCTCGTCAATGGTGGCTTTCGTCACATCGTCGTACTGACCCAGTACAAGAGCCACAGCCTCGACGTCCACATCTCGATGACCTGGCAGTTGTCGACGATCCTCGGCAACTACGTGACCACCGTCCCCGCCCAGATGCGGCGGGGCCCCCGCTGGTACCTGGGTTCGGCCGACGCCCTCGTCCAGAACATGAACATCATCGATGACGAGCAGCCGGAGCACGTGATCGTCTTCGGGGCCGACCACATCTACCGCATGAACCCCCGGCAGATGCTGAACGCCCACATCGAGAGCGGGGCCGGGGTGACCGTGGCCGCCATCCGGGTGCCGGCCCGGGAGTCGTTCCAGTTCGGGGCGATCGAGCGAGACGCCGTCGGCACCCGCATCCTCGGCTTCCACGAGAAGGACCCGAACGCCCCGACCATCCCCGACGCCCCCGACCAGATCCTGGCCTCGATGGGCAACTACATCTTCAGCGCCGAGGCCTTCCGCGACGTGCTCGAATCCGACGCCCTCGACGACGCCTCCCGTCACGACATCGGGGGCGACATCATCCCCCGGATGGTGGCCTCCGGCGACGCCCACGTCTACGACTACAGCGACAACGTCATCCCCGGCGACACCGGCAGCGACAACCACTACTGGCGCGACGTCGGCACCATCGACTCGTTCTACGACGCCCACATGGACCTGCTGGCCCCACTGCCGGCGTTCAACCTCTACAACGACCAGTGGCCGATCTACGGACGCGGCAACACCGAACCCCCGGCCCGTCTGATCAGCGGGCCCGGCGGGCCGAGCGAGGTGAACAACTGCGTGCTGAGCAACGGCGTGGTGGTGGCCGGTGGACGGTGTCGGGAGTCGGTCCTGTCCCCCGGTGTGCGCGTCGACGACGGCGCCGAGATCGACGGTTCGATCCTGCTGGGCAACGTGTCGATCGGGAAGGGGGCCAAGCTGCGCCGCTGCATCATCGACAAGAACGTGGTGGTCCCGCCCGGCTACGAACTCGGCGTCGATCCCGTGGCCGACGCCGAGCGGTTCCCGGTGTCCGACCACGGCGTCGTCACGATCGCCAAGGGCACCGAACTGCTCTGATCGCCCGGTCGTCGAACGACCGATCGAGCACGACGAGCCGACCCCGTCTCCGAGCCGTTTGGTGGCCCGGGGGCGGGGTCGGGTTACGCTCGGGGACCGCAACGGCGTTCGGCGACCAAGGAGATGCCCATGTCTGCGCTACTCGACGGGATCATGGAGCAACTGGGGCCGGGCGGCCTGGCCCAGCTCTCACAGGGACTGGGGGCCGACGAGTCGGCCGTGTCGGCGGCGGTCGCCGCCGCCCTGCCCGCCATCCTCGGCGGCATGGCCAACAACACCCGGAGCTCCGAGGGGGCCAACTCGCTGTCGAACGCCATCGACGACCACAGCCCGACCATCTTCGACCAGCTCGGCGGGCTCCTCGGCTCCGGCGGCGGTGACGGGGCCAAGATCCTCGGCCACGTGCTGGGCCAGCGACAGCCCTACGTCGAGCAGGGCGTGGCCCGCTCCTCGGGGGTGAGCCTCGATCTGGTGATGAAGCTGCTGCCCATCCTGGCGCCGCTGGTCATGGGATACCTGTCCAAGCAGAAGCAGGACAACGGCCTCGACGCCGGCGGTCTGGGCGAAGCCCTCCGCCAGGATCGGGACGAGACCGAGCAGCGGTCCCCCGGCCTCGGCGGTCTCGGAGCCCTCCTCGACGCCGATGGCGACGGCTCCGCGCTCGACGACATCCTCGGCCGCATCCTCAAGGGCTGACCGGCCCACTTTCCGTCCCGCCGACCTCCACTGCTACATTCGGCCGACGTCGGAGGCTCACGCCGTCCGGCCGAGCACGACGAGTGAGCAGGGGCAACGCTGTGGACGACCAGTCGAGGACAGCCACCACCGGCGGCACCCGATGAGCGACGGTTCCGACAGCGGCCGCACCCACTACGGCCCCGAGACCGTCGCTCTCCTCGGCCGCTCGGTGGTTGGCCGCGACCGGGAGGGCCAGCTCGTCGTCGCCGCCCTGATGGCGGGGCGGCACCTCCTGCTCGAGGGCCCACCCGGCACCGGAAAGTCGACCCTGCTCCGGGGCGTGGCCGACACCACCAGTCAGCGGTTCGAGTTCATCGAGGGCAACGCCGAGCTGACCCCGGCCCGCCTCGCCGGTCACTTCGACCCGGCCCAGGTGCTCGAGGCCGGCTACACCCCCGACGTGTGGGTCGACGGGCCGCTGGCCCGGGCCCTGCGGGAGGGTTCGCTCCTGTACCTCGAGGAGATCAACCGCATCCCGGAGGAGACCCTCAACCTGCTGGTGACGGTCATGTCGGAGGGCGAGCTGACCGTGCCCCGCCTCGGTCGGATCGACGCCCACCCCTCGTTCCGGCTGGTGGCGGCCATGAACCCCTTCGACGCCGTCGGCACCGCCCGTATCTCGGGCGCCATCTACGACCGGGTGTGCCGGATCTCCATGGACTACCAGTCGGCCGATGACGAGACCCGCATCGCCGGCACCCAGGGCCCCGAGCCCGCGGTGTTCGCCGCCCGGCCCGACTTCCCGACCAAGGTGGTCGAGCTGGTCCGGGCCACCCGCTCCCACCAGGAGATCCGGGTCGGTTCGTCGGTCCGGGGCGCCATCGACCTCCTGCTCCTGGTCGAGCAGCTGGCCACCCTGCGGGGCGTCGACGCCACCGATCCCGGCGTCAGCCTCGACGCCGCCCTCACCGCCCTGTCGGGCCGCATCCGACTGCACGAGTCCTCGACGGCGACCCCGGAGGCCATCATCACCGAGCTGTGGCACCGATACCTGGCCCCCGAGGAGGACGAGGACGGGGAGCGGTCCGAGAGCGAAGCATCGGAGTCCGACGCGGGAAAAGCCGTGAGCCGCTAGGCGGCGACCACGGCGACGACGACGAGAAGATCCTCGAGGGCGACGACGCCGAGCAGGCCATGGCCGACGACCGTCGCCGCACGGTCAGCCGTCGCGATCTGAGCCGCAACGACAACTTCCTCGACGTCTCCCCCGAGGTCGGCTCCCTCGATCACCAGGCGTTCGAGGAACTGATCGGCGAGGATCCGGACGAGGCCCTCGAACTGCTGGCCCGGATGGCCCAGGCCACCGACGTCTCCCTGGCCCGCCTGGCCCGTCTGCTGGCCGGTCGACTCGTCCTCGACCTGGCCCGCACCGGCAAGGCCAAGGCCCGAGGGGTGGGCAAGCTCACCACGATCCGGGCCGACCTGGCCACCGGCGATCTCGACATCGACGCCAGCATGGACGCCCTGGTGGCGGCCCGAGCCGACCGCCGGGCCCCCGCCATCGATCAGCTGCGGGCCACCCGCTGGGAGAAGCCGGGCACCGCCATCTGCCTGCTGGTCGACCGCTCCGGCTCGATGGACGGCAGCCGTCTGGCCTCGGCCGCCCTGGCCGCCGCCATGTGCGCCTGGCGGGCCCCGGCTGAGTTCGCCGTGCTCGCATTCGGCGACCGCGTGGTCACGGTCAAGGGCCTGGCCCAGACCAAATCACCCGAGCTCGTGGTGGGCGAGGTGCTCGGCCTCCGGGGCCACGGCACCACCGATGTGGGCCTCGCCCTCCGGGCCGCTCAGCGCCAGCTGGCCACCTCGACGGCCACCCGGAAGCTGACGGTGTTGCTGTCCGACGCCGAGGTCACCACCGGCGGCGACCCCGTGCCATCGGCCCGGGCCCTCGACGAACTGGTGGTGCTCGCCCCCCAGGACGAGCCGCAGCACGCCCGGGAGCTGATCCGGGCAGCCGGCGGGCGCATGGCCGAGGTCGGTGGGCCGACCTCGGTGCTCGGCGCCCTCCGTACAGTGGTCCAATGATGACCAGGCGCCCCCTTCCGGCAACCACCACCCTGGCCGCCGACGACGGCCTCCGCCTCCGGGCCAACGGCAGGGTGCTGTTCGGCGGCAACCCCCTCCGGGTGCTGCGCCTCACCGAGCAGGGTGCCGTGGCGGTGTCACGGTGGTTCGGCGGCGAGGCGCCCGACGACTCGCCGGGGGCGACGGCGTTGGCCCGTCGGCTGGTCGACGCCGGCATGGCCCATCCCCAGCCCACTCAGGAGCCGGTGGCGGAGGCCGCCTCCCTCACCGTGGTCATCCCGGTCAAGGACGACGAGCAGGGCCTCCTGGCCACCCTGGCCGGTCTCACCGATCACGGCATCGACCTCGTGGTGGTCGACGACGGCTCGGCCGACGACGTGTCCGCCCTGGTGGCCGACGTCGCCCCGGACTGCACCGTCGTCCGTCGGAACACCGCAGGCGGCCCGGCCCAGGCCCGCCAGGACGGCCTGGCCCGGGTCGGGTCGGAGCTGGTGGCCTTCGTCGACGCCGGTGTCGAGGTGCGGGGCGACGACCTCCAGCGGCTGCTGCGGTGGTTCGCCGACCCCGAGATCGTGGCCGCCGCACCCCGGGTGGCCTCGGCCCCCGGCATCGGCGACGTGGCCGAGTACGAGCTGGCCTCGTCACCACTCGATCTCGGTCCCACCCCCTCCCCCGTCGGTCCCGGCCGCACCGTCACCTACGTGCCGACGGCGTGCCTGGTCGCCCGACGGGCGGACGTGGTCGAGGTTGGCGGCTTCGATCCGACGCTGCGCTTCGGCGAGGACGTCGACCTCGTGTGGCGGCTGGGACGCCGCGGCGCCGTTCGCTACGACCCGTCGGTCGTCGTCCACCACCGGCCCCGGGCCACGCTCTCGCAGCTGGCGACCCAGCGCTTCGGCTACGGCACCTCGGCCGGTCCCCTGGCCCGACGGCACGGGGCGGAGCTGGCCCCGGTGCAGGTGTCGACCTGGAGCGCCGCCGTCATCGTGCTCGCCCTCCTGGGGCGGTTCAAGGTGTCGGCGGCGGTGGCGGTGTTCACCGCCGTGGCCCTGGCCCGCAAACTCGACGGCGTGCTCCCCGATCATCGGGTCGAGGCGGCGCTTCTCACCGCCCGGGGTCACACCTGGGCCGCCCGCTCGGTGGCCGACGCCGCCACCGGGGCCTGGTGGCCGCTGGCGACGGCCGCCGCTCTGGCCGGCTGGCACCGACCGCTGCGCTGGGCGCTCCTGTGGCGTCTGTGGCAGCGCCTGAGCGGCGGCCACGGCCCCATCGGGCGGCGTCTGCGTCACCTGGGGTACGGGTTCGTCGACGACGCCGCCTACGGCTCCGGGGTCTGGGTCGGCGCATGGCGAAGCAGAGCCCCTCGGGCCCTGCTTCCACGCGTGGTCAACTGGCCCGACCCCTGAGGCGGACCGACGGGGCGGCCACTCTGGGCCGCCGGCGGCTACGGATCGATGAAGAGGTCGAGCAGCTGTCCGTTGCTCAGCACCGAGGCGCCTCGATCGCCGGCCGATCCGGCCAGGGCGTCGTTGTCGGTCACCACGGCGATCGGCCACTGCTCGGGGTAGGCGTCGACCAGCTCGTCGAGCGCAGCCGTCGGCTCGGTCGGCGGGGTGCTCAGGCGGATACGCACCGCCCGGGACTCCGGCAGGGCGTCCTCCTCGCCTTTGCGGCCGTCGAACACGATGTCGGGCGCGACCCCGGTCGAGGCCGAGAGGTCGGCCAGGTACGACACGAGGGCGTCGCGCTGCTGCACGACGGGGAGGCTGGGCCAGCCCATGCGGGCCACCGAGTCGCCGTCGACGAGGAGCACCACGTCGGGTGAGGACACGATGTGGCGGGCCACCTCGAGCTCGTCGCCCATCAGCTCGTCCGGAATCGTGATCTGACGTCGGTTCGACCGACCGACCACCGGATCGAGCACGCTCGGCGGCGTGGTCGAAGGACCGGCCGATCGTGGGATCGACGACGTGTCGTCGCCGAAGGGATCGCCGGCGGCACCGTCGGTGAAGATGCTCGGCGGCTTGCCGTCGGCGGCACCTGCGAGCTCGCCGGTCGCCCCGAGCTTCATGTCGGAAACGGTCTGGGAGATCAGGTTGCTGATGGCGTCGAGCTCATCCTCGTCGTCATCGGCCCCGACCCGGGCCGGCTCGGGCTCGCCCAGTGCCTCGGCCAGCTGGGCGCCGACATCGGTGAAGTGTCCCTGGTCGTCCAACGGGTCGACGGCGTCGACCTCGGCCGATACGCCGTGCGTGGCCTCGGCGACGGCGGCGGCGATCGCCTCGAACTCGTCATCGACCGGCGAGTCGACGTCGGAGTCGATGGCGGCGGCCGGCTGCTCGTCGTTGGAACCGCGGCGGGCACGGCCCCCGCCCCGCCGGAGCTGGCCGAGGCTCCAGTTGTGCCGGTTGGTGATCCGGCCGCTGTCCTGGGGCGCCTCGTCGCCGTCCTCGGCGGAGATCACGGCGGCCAGGGCCTGCTCGGCCGGGTCGTCCTCGACCTCGGCGGCGGCCAACTCGTCGTCGCCGTCGGCCTCGGCCTCGGCGTCGTCGGCCTTGTCGACCTCGTCATCGTCGGCCTTGTCGGCCTTGACGTCGTCGTCGGCCTCGGCGGCCGCCTCGTCGTCGGTGTCGGCCACCGAGCCGGAAACCAGCTCGTCGCCGTCGTCCGACTCGCCGAGCTTGGCCTCGAGCTTGGCCCGCTCCCGCTCCACCTGGGAGAGGCGCTGAGCCAGCTCGGACAGGGCGTGACCCTGGCTTTCCGAGGTCTCCACCCGGAGGCGGTCGCTCTCGACCAGCTGGTCCTGGATGGCGGCGTTCTCGGCGGTGAGCTGCTCGATCTGCTGGGCCAGACCGTCGCGCTGCGACTGGGCCTCGGTCAGCTCCGACGTGACCTGCTCCAGCTCGCTCTTCTTGGCGTCGCGCTCGCCCGCCATGTCGGTCATCGCCTGCTCGTGGCGGACCTTGTCGGCCTCGAGGAGCACCTTGGTGTCCTCCAGCTCACGCAGCTTGCGCTCGGCGTCGGACCGTTCGGTATTGGCCGTCTCGACCTGGGAGGTCAGCGCATCGCGCTCGGTGGTGACCGCTTCGAGCTTGGCCTCGGCACCGGCCTCGGCCTGCTCCAGGCTCGACACCCGCACCTTCAGCTGATCGCGTTCGGTGCGGACCTCCTTGAGCGAAGCCCGGTCGGCGTCGCTGGTCGAGCGGACCCGGGCCAGATTGTCGAGGGCCTCGCTGAGGGAGGCGTGCAGCTCCTCGACCTGGGTCGAGAGACCGTCGCGGTGGGCCTTGACGTTCGACAGGTCGGCGGCGAGGGCCTCGGCGTCGGCCTTGACGTTGTTGAGCTGGGTCCGGGTGGTGTCGAGCATCGACTCGGTGTCGGCCAGGCGGCTGGCGACGTCGATCTTCTCCTCGGTCAGCATCTCCACCAGCGACGAGCTCTCCTCGGCCTGGGTGGCGGCGACGCCGAGCTTGCCCTGCAGATCCTCGATCTCGCTGGCCCGCTCGTTGGACGAGGCGGCGAGCGACTCGTGCTCCTTGCGCAGGTCGTCGAGGTCGCTCTCCAGCTCGTGGATGCGCAGCTCGGACGCCCGGTTCTCGTCATTGCGCTCGGTGGTGATGCGCTCGACCTCGTCGGTCAGCTCGGTGTTGGCCACCTTCACCGCTTCGATCTGCTCGGTCAGCGTCCCGACCTCGCCCCGCAGGGGCTCGACGGCGCCCTCGGCGACCGTCACCTGCTCCCGCAGCATCACCAGCTCGGAGTCGGCGTCCTCGTGGTCGCGCTCGATCGACGCCTGGCGCTCCCTGGCGTTGTCGAGTTCCTTTTCCAGCTCCAGCTGGCGGGTCAGGGCCGCCGAATGCTGCTGGATGGCGGTGTCCCGCTCCTGGTTGGCCTGTTCGAGATCTGCCCGGGCCGAATCCAGCTCGCTCTGCAGCGTGTAGATGTCGGTGTCGAACACGGAGGGCTGTTGCCGAGAACCTTGCACTTGTTGCTCCACCCGTTCGGCCGAAGAGGCCACCGCCTTGCGCTCGCTGGCCAGGCGGTCGACGAGACCGCGAAGGCTGGACAGCTCGCTCTCAATGGCGTTGGCCTCGTTCGACGAATCGGGATCCTGATCGTCGTGTGAGGTGGGATAGACCGGCTCGCCCTCAGCGCTGTCGCTGACGGCCGGTACGGACTCCGGCTCGCTGTCGGAGTCGCCGTCGGCGGCGCCTCCGGAACCGTTGGCGTTCTCGTCGGCGGAGACCAGATTCTCGAACTCGGCGGCCCAGCCGATGGGCCGGTGGAGCCAGAGGTACCCGGCGCGCCCGACGGCGTCCTGGTCGGCCTGCTCGGCCACGCGACGGCGAAAGGCCGGATCTTCGTCGATGGCCGAACGGGCCACGGTGAGAGCCCGGTCGGTCAGTCGGCCGGAACGGAGAAAGCCGCGCATCGCCTGAGGAGCCTCGATCGGCGGGTCGGACTCGAGCCCCTGACGGGCGATGTCGTACGAAAGCTCACAGGCCGATTGCAGAAGCGCGTCCGGTCTCATGCTTTAGTGCTCCTCGTGACCTAGCGGCACGGTGTCTCGCCCGTGACCACACCAGCGGCAACTAACCAGATCGACAGATTGGCGCAGAATTTCAGCACCTTCGCACGTGTCACGTCCGCTGACCGACACGCGATGGCTCTCCAGAACCTGCCTGGTCACCACTAGATCGAACCTCGTAAGGTTGCCGCACGATCTACAACGGTATCGAGTCTGCAACATGGATGGACAGACTATTACGGACCGTTCGCAGTGGGAAGAAACACTCAGTCTAAAGCTGCCGAATACGTACCCAGCGATGCCAGCTTGGCCGCCGCCCGACCGTCGTCAAGCGCCGCCTCGGACCGGGCGACGCCGGCCTCGAGATCGTCGGCCAGACCGGCCACCACCAGCCCTGCCGCCGCGTTGAGGACGACGATGTCGCGCCGGGGGCCCTTCTCCTCGCCGTCGAGGATGGCCCGGAAGATGCGGGCGTTCTCGGCCGGATCGCCCCCCTCCAGCTCGGTCAGTGATGCCACCGGGGCCAGGCCGACGGCGGAGGCGTCGATCTCGATGCGGTCGATGGCGGCGGGCGTGACCACGAACACGGTGGTGGGCCCGGTGGTGGTCAACTCGTCGACCCCGCCGTCGCCGCTGACCACCCACGCCAGTTCCGAGCCCAGATTCTGCAGCGTCTGGGCCATTTTCGCCGCCAGCTCGACTGTGGTGGTACCGATCACCTGGCGGGTGACCCGCCCCGGATTGGCCAGCGGACCGAGCACGTTGAACACCGTGGGGATGCCCAATTCGACCCGAACCGGACCGACGAAGCGCATCGAGGGGTGGAACGTGCGGGCGAAGGCGAACCCGAGGCCGTGCTCGGCGATGCACGCCTCCAACTGGGCCGGGGTCATGTCGATCCCCACCCCTATCGCCTCCAGGAAGTCGAAGGCGCCCGAGGTGGATGACGCCTTGCGGTTGCCGTGCTTGCAGATCGTGGCCCCCGCCCCGGCGGCCACGAAACAGGCCATGGTCGAGATGTTGAGAGCGTTGGCTCTCCCGTATGCCGATCCCCCGGTTCCGACGATGTCGATCGAGGCGTCGGGCACGCGCAGCGGCTCGGCGGCGGCCAACATCGCCGAGGCCAGGCCGGTCAGCTCCTCGGTCGTCTCCCCCTTGAGCCGCAGGCCGACGATCAGACCCGCCATCTGGGCCGGGGTGGCCTCCCCGGCGAGGATGTCGGCCAGGGCGGCCTGGGCCATGTCACGGGTGAGATCCCGCCCGTCGACGATCTCGCTCAGGAGCCCGGCCCAGCCCCCGAACGGGGCGAGGCCGGTCATGCCCCCGCCTCGTCGGCCGCAGCGGGCCCGACGGAGCCGGGCCAGGCTGCGGCGATGGAGGTGGTGGCGGCGATGGACGGGGACGGGGACGGATCGAGCTGATGGGTCATCGGGCTCAGAAGATAGTGGACGCCCACCCCACCCCCGGGGTCATTACCCCGCCGGCCCGCGGTCACGACGCAGACGCCGCACCGTCGTCGTCGAGCAGCTCGCGCAGCCGCTCGGCGTTGCCCTGGGCCGCTTCGGCCAGGCGGGCCAGCCAGTCGGCCACCTCGCCCAGGCCCTCGTCCCGAGCGGTGGCCACCATCTCGGGGTACATGCCGGCAGCCTCGGCCTCCTCGGCGGCGATGGCCGACCGGAGCTGCTCGTCGGTTGAGGTCATCGGCAGCCCGGTGGTGGGGTCGCCGGCGTCGACCAACAGCTCGAGCAGTCCGACGGCGCGGCCCCGTTCCCGCTCGGCCAGCGACCGGAACAGCGACGCCGCCTCGGGCCGCCCCTCGATCTCCGCCTCCTGGGCGAAGTGGAAGTAGCGGGTGGCGGCCTCACTCTCGGCCGCCAGGGCCCGCTTCAGATTGTCCTCGGTCCGGGTACCCGACAACGACGACATGGCCAGCACCTGCTCCTCACCCTGGGGTTGCGGTCGCCCACCCTAGCCAGGCGGCCGGCGGCCCACCCGGTTGGCCGGTGGCGGCGCCGCAGGGTGGGCTATCGTCGTCGACATGATCGCGCTCGACTGGCGGGTGACCGGCCGTGGAGCCGTGGTGGCGGTGGCCATGATCCTGCTCGGCGCCCTGCTGCCCACCGTGATCGGCCCGTCGGCTCAGGGGACGGCGGCCGCTGCCGCCTTCCTGGTGTGGGCCGTGCTGGCCTTCGTCGCCGCCGGCTTCATCGCCGGACGGCTGCGTCTCGACACGCCGCTGGCCCACGGGGTGGGCGCCGCCCTGCTCGCCGCCCTGGTCATGTTGATCATCACCCTGGCCGGGCGGGCGGAGCCGAGCACCGTCGGCACCCTGATCCGATCGCTGACCATCCTCGCCGTGGCCGCTGCCGCCGGAGCGGCCGGGTCGCTCCTCGCCGATCGGGTGCACCGGTGGCAGCGGGCCCGCCGCCGGGATGCCGGGCCCGTCGAGGTGTCCTCGACCGATTGAGCGGGCCTCGGGGCCTACACTCGTCGATCTGGGTGAGTCGGTCGGGTGACCGCGGCGGTGGGGCGGCGACGCCGATGCCGTCGAGGAAGGTCGGGGCTCCACAGGTCAGAGTGCTGGTTAACGGCCAGTCGGGGCGACCCGCAGGACAGTGCCACAGAAAACAGACCGCCGATGGGCCGAGCGATCGGCCACAGGTAAGGGTGAAACGGTGCGGTAAGAGCGCACCAGCACCCGGGGTGACCCGGGTGGCTCGGTAAACCCCACTCGGAGCAAGGTCAAACGGAGAAACGGGTGGACCGCCCCCGACCTCGGTCGGTATCTCCGGGTGGACCGCACAGATGGATGGTCACCGAACGGATGCCGGCAACGGCGCCGGGAACAGAACCCCGCCTACAGACCGGCTCACCCAGCTCGAAACCTCTCCGGCCGACGGCGACCGCCCGGACCGCCGGAGATGGTCCGACGACGATCGGTCGGTGGCCGGCGAGGGGCCCGCCGCTGCGGGGCGAACCCCGACGAACTCCCGCGTCGGAGCGACAACGGCGGCCGCGGTCGCTCCGACGCGGACGTCGCGCAGAACCGGACCACGGCGGCGCCCACCCGCCGGCGAATCGCCGGCGCCGAGTCGCCGACCGGCGCTCCCGCCACCCGGTTCGTCGGCCACGCCCGGGCGTACGCTCAGGGGCGGAGGTGGGACTCGTCGTTGAACACGCGCAGCGACGGACCCCGCTCGGTCACCCCGATGCGGGTGATCGAGGCCTGGGCCACGAAGGACCGCCACGAGATCTCCATCCCCACCCCGAGGGCCCAGGCCAGGGAGGCCTTGATCGGCGACACGTGGGTCACCACGGCGACGTCACCCTCGGTGGCGCTCCCGCTCACCTCGTCGAGCACGGCGAACACCCGCGCCCCCAGCTCGACCAGCGTCTCCCCGCCCGGCGGCCGGAAGTCGACGTCGGCCCGCCACGCCGCCCACACCTCGGCCGGGATCTCGCTCAGCGGTCGGAGGTCGAACTCGCCGTAGTCGAGCTCGATCAGCCGCTCGTCGACCTCGACCTCGACGCCGTCACCGCGAACGCCACCACCGCCGGCGATGGCCTCGGCGGTCTGGCGGCATCGGGCCAGTGGGCTCGACACGACCCGGTCGACGGGCCCGACGGCATCGGCGATTCGCACCACCTGATCCCGACCCACGTCGTCGAGGTCGGGGTCGGCCCGGCCCAGCAGCAATCCCCCGGCGTTGGCCTCGGTCCGGCCGTGGCGTACCACGTACAACGTCATTGTGTCGCTCCCTCGGCCCGGTCGATCAACTGCTCAGCACGCTCCGGTCGAGCTGACCGGTGGTCAGGAACCGTCGGCGCAGATCGGGTCGGGCCAGACCGTAGCGGCGATAGGCCCACACGGCCACGGCGATGCCCACCAGCTCCAGTAGCACGGCCACGACCAGCCCGTTGGCCTGCTCGGGCGTCTGCTCGCCGCCGAGATCGAACCCCAGGGCCGGCCACCAGAACAGCTTGGTGTTGGCCCAGGTGGCGTCGAGCACGAGGTGGAGGAACAACCCGATCGGCAGGCCGAGGAACCGTCGCCGCACCAGCCGCCGCCCGGTGGTGGCCGCCATCACCACGCAGAGCAGCAGCACCGGGGCGGCCAGCGTGTGGAGGAAGATCGGGCGGCCGATCAGCACCTCGATCAGGGGCAGGACGGCACCGAGGGCGACCATGCGATAGTCGACCATCGGGCTCTGGAAGATCTCGGCCACCAGGACCATCGCCACCACGGCGAACCACACCAGCATGCTCGGGACCTCAGCGAACGAGTAGTCGCCCGCACTCCTCGCAGGTGAACACGGCGTTGGTGGCGGCCTTCTGCATTTGGTCGACGGTCATCGCCGGGAGGCGGATGTTGCACCCATCGCAGAGACCGTCGACGAGGCGAGCCAGCGGGGCCCCGTCGAACTGCGGGGCCAGCTCCTCGTAGCGGGCCAGAAGCTGCGGATCGGCGGGACCTGCCGCCTCGCTGCGCTCGGTGGTGGCCTGGGCCACCTCGGCCTCCAGCTCGGCCACCGCCGTCGCCAGCCGGTCGGCCACGCCGGTCGCTTCGGTGGTGGCCGCCGCCATCGCCTGCTCGACAGCCGACTCCTCCTCCGACACCGTCTCCAGCAGCTCCATGCCTTCGAGCTGCTCGTCCTCCAGTGCCGTCTGGCGGCCCAGCAGGTTGGCCGACTCCTCCTGCAGGGCGAGCAGTTCCTTGGTGGCCTGGACCGAGCCGTCGTAGAGCTTGCCCTCGATCTCGGCCCGCTTGGCCTCGATGGTGGCCACCTCGTCGCTGAGGCGCTTCTGGTCCCGATCGACCTCGTGTCGCCGGGACTCGACCTCGGCCAGCTTTCCCTGCTCGGCGGCCACCGCCGCCTCGGCCTCGGCCAGCTCGGCCCGAAGGGGATGCTGCTCGATCTTGTGGCGCAGCTGCCGAAGGCGGACGTCGACCGCCTGGACGGCCAGGATCTGCTCGTGGGCGGCCGCGCTCACGCCCTTACCCGCCGGTGGTCGTGGTCACGGCCGGATTGGTCGGACCGTCCGGCTCGGGGACGGTCGGGATCGTGAAGTCCGGGGGTAGATCGTCCGGGTCGGGGAAGTCGGGCACCGTGGTGGTGGTGACCGGCCCGATGCAATCCGGGTCGCCGTCGTTGTCGGTGTCGATCTCGACCATGGGACCGCTGAAGTTACCAGGGTCGCCGAAGTTGCACAGGTCTATCTCCCCCGGGACCCGCAGGAACGACCCGCCGCTGTAGGGCTCGGGTTCGGCGAAGGGCACGGGCTCGAGATCCTCGTGGACGGCGGTCATGTAGAACCCCCATACTTCGGCCGGGAGCTCACCACCGAACCCACCGCGCCCGCTGCCCGACCAACCCCGGGCACCGAACTCCGGGAACTCGATCCGGACCTTCTCATTGGGATCACCGAGCCACACGGCGGTGGTGTAGTAGTCGGTGAACCCGACGAACCAGGCGTCCTCGTTGTTCTGCGCCGTGCCGGTCTTGCCTGCGGCGAAATGGCCCTCGATGCGGGCCCGACGGCCGGTACCGGTGCCGCCCAGCACATCGACGTTGCCCTGGAGCACCTCGGCGATCAGACGGGCGGTCTGGGTGCTGACGGCCCGGGAGCCGAGATCCTCGTGGCGGTAGATGACGTTGCCGTCGCTGTCCTCGATGCGCTCGATGTACCACGGCTCGTTGAACACGCCGTCGTTGGCGAAGGCGGCGTAGGCGCCGGCCATGTCCATCGGGGTGACCTCCTCGGCGCCGAGCGGCAGCGAGAGGACGGGGGCCATACCCGAGGTGTCGATACCGAGCCGGTTGGAGACCTCGATCACCTTCTCGTTGCTCACGACCTGGCCGAGACGGACGAAGGCGCAGTTGTTCGACAGGCGGGTGGCGACGGCGATGCTGCGCACGCCACCACCGCTGGAACCGGCGTCGACGATGTAGGGGTCGGGCACGCCGCCGGGGTTGTCGAAGCGGCACGGCCGGTCGGTGCGGATCTGGTCCGACGGGGTGTAGCCCTCCTCGAAGGCGGCGGCCAGCACCAGCGTCTTCATCGACGAGCCGGGCTGGCGCAGTCCCTGGGTGGCCAGGTTGAACCGCTCGCGCTGGAACTCGGGGCCGCCGACCATGGCCCGCACGGCCCCGGTGTGGGAGTCGATCGAGGCCAGGGCGATGGTGAACTCCGGCAGGCACTCGCCGTTGGGGTCGCCGTCGCGCTTTTGACGGGTGAAGCAGTTCTGCGTGATGTCGGGGAGGAGCTCGTCGCGGGCCTGCAGGGCGGCCTGCTGGGCCTCGGGATCGAAGGTGGTGTAGATCTTCAGCCCGCCCCGGTAGACGGCGCTGAACCGCAGGGTGGGGTCGCCGCCGAGGATGCTCTCGTCGTTGAGGACCTGCTCCAGGGCCTCCTGGATGAAGTAGTCGGTGGGGGCCCGGTCGAAGGGCTCCTGCCGCTCGGCCGGGAGGGCGGCGAACTCGTAGTCGGCCGCCTCGTCCTCGGTCAGGTGGCCGACGGCGACCAGGCGATCGAGGATCACCGAGCGCCGGGCCCGGGCGGTGTCGGGGAACCGGGTGGGGTCGAAGTTCGTCGGGTTGCGGATCAGGCCGGCCAGGAGGGCGGCCTCGGCCCAGCCCAGCTCGCCGGCCGAGTCGTAGCCCCAGTAGGTCTCCGCCGCGGCCTGGACGCCGTAGGCGCCGGCACCGAAGTACACGGTGTTGAGGTAGCGCTCGAGGATCTCGTCCTTGGTCATCTGCCGCTCGAGGCGGAGGGCGTAGAAGGCCTCGGTGGTCTTGCGGTTGAGGTTCTGCTCCGGGGTCAGGATGGCGTTCTTGACCAGCTGCTGGGTGATGGTGGAGCCACCCTGCTCGATGCCGCCGGCGTTGACGTTCTCCACCAGCGCCCGGAACGTGCCTCGCAGGTTCACGCCGTCGTGCTCGTAGAAGTCGGCGTCCTCCACGGCGAGGATGGCGTCGATCACCGGCTGGGGGACCTCGCTCAGCTCGATCGGCTCACGATTCTCCTCCTCGGTCAGGAGCGTGAGGAAGGAGCCGTCCGTGGCGAACATCGACGAGCGCTCGGCCAGGGCGTTCAGCTCGAGGTCGGCCGCGGTGCCCTCGTTGGCGGTGGCGATGGTGACCGCCTGCGGGATCACGATCAGCGCCGTCGTGGCCACCACGGAGGCCACGGCGACCAGCACGATGCCGAGGGAGGCGACGCGCTTGATCAGGCGAAGGAGCATGAACATCGCCGGTCATGGTAGCTCTCCACAACCCCCGAGTGATGGCGCCCGGCCTGGGTGATTCAGCGCCTCGGCGAGCCGTTCGGACCAAGCGGTCCGTCCATGGCACTGACGGCGGAGAACACCGCCTCGGCCGTGGCCTCGACCCGCCCCGGTTCACTCACCGAGAGCCCCAGGAACGGGGCGTTGTGCTTGTCGTTGACCACGACCAGCGTCACGCTGACGCCGTCGAGCTCGGTCCGACCGGCGAAGCCGACCTCGGCCGGCACCCGGCAGAACTTGGCCGCCGCCCGGGCGACCGCCAGCTCCTGGTCTTCGGCCTCGGCGATGGCCCGGCGGCGCTTGCCGTCGGTGACCACGATGGCCTCGGCCCGCCAACGGTCCTCCTTGGCCGTGACCACGACCGAGATGTCGGCCGAGGGGACCGGGGTGGCCCGTCGACCACCGATGGCCACCGCCACCGTGCGGACGAGGCGACCGAGCGCCGTCCGCTCGGCGTCGGAGAACGGTGTGGCCCGCACGACGGCGGCGGCGAGGTCGCCGGCGGCCGTCGACTGCCAACCGAGCCACGTCGGGCGACCGCCGAGCAGCAGTTCGTGCGAGGTCTCCCGGGGCTCCTCGATCACGCGGGAGCCGACGGCGGCGACCGCCGTGGTGCTGACGAGGCGACCCCGGCGCTCGAGGAGGCCCCAGAGTTGGCCGTGGAGTTCGAACGTGAGGCTCGACGACTCGTCCCAGCTCGGTGGGAGGCGGCTGGAGATCACGGCGTCGTCGGCACCGTCGACCCGGGCGATGGCCACGGCCTCGGCCCCGAAGCCCTCGGCGATGGCGGCCAGGGCGGTCTCGGTGACGAACTCGCGCAGCCGGGGCGGCGTCGGGGCGGCCGGGCCGCCGAGGAGCCGCCCGAGACCACCGTCGTTGCGATCGACGGCGAGCGGGCGAGTGCTGTCGAGAATCCCGGCCAGATTGCGACCAAGCCCGTTGGGACGGGTGGCCACGGCGGTTCCGGTGGCCGAGGACGCAGGCGGAAAGGGGGGAACTGAGCGGCGAATACACCAACCATACACCGATGACGCCGCGTGTACAGCCGTACATTTCCTCAAATACCGGTGTTCTATTTACTGCTAACAGCTTGTCTTTTGGTCGCCATATTTGTCCCGGGCCACCCAATCCCGGTACGACGATACGGGCTCGGCCACGGCGAGCCCGGTGGCGGTGTCGACCGCCCGCAGCACGCCGACCACCTCACCGTCGAGGTCGAGGACCGCCCCGCCGGAGAAACCCGGCTCGGTCGAGGCGTCGAGGAGCAGCACCGGGCCCTCGCCGCCGTACACCGCCGGGTCGCCGTAGAGCGCCACCGTCGCCGGCCGCCAGAGGAAGACACCGCTCCCCCGCCCCACCACCACCAGCCGATCGCCGATCGCGGGGTCGTCGTCGGCCCACGTCAGACCACCGCGTAGACCGAGGGGCGCAACGGCGAGGTCTACGCCGACCCCAACCCTGCTGACCTGGGCCGACGCCAGAACACCGGGACCCGACAGGTCGAGCCGTTCCGCACCCCCGGCGATGTGGGCGTTGGTCACCACCAGGCCGCCGGCCAGAAAGCCGGTGGCCCGGCGCACCTCGCCGCAGGCCACGGCCGAGACGCTGTAGACCGACCCGGCCGAGGCCTCGGCCACCTCCCGCTGGTCATCGAGCGTCGCGATCGAGGCCAGCGCCGCCCCGGCCCAGCGCGACCGCAACGTGCACCCGGCGAGCCCGGACAGCGCCACGAGCACGAGACACCACGCAGCGCGCCGCCGCACCACTCGCCACCAAGCACCACCCACCCCCCCCGACGGTACGAGTGAGCCCGATTGACGCCAATAGGTGCTCACCCCTGGGCCTGGATGCCTGTCGATTCAGCTCGTCGATTGGGTGTATGTGCGTGCCGAGAATCACCGCTGTTGGGTCGATGGGTTCAGGGGCGTTGGCGGAAACACCCGTTCCCGACCCGACGGGCGGCCGCTGACGACGGCGGTCGGGGCCGGCTCGACGGCGGACGGCCGGCCCGTCGCTGGCGGGCCACGATGGCGGTGGGCCATGCTGGTCGGCGGTCGCCGGGCACCATCGCAGGCGTCTGCCACCGAGGCACCGGCCAGAGGAGTCGCCACCATGCAGCCGTTCACGATCGATGTCGCCGACGAGGTCCTCGACGACCTTCGGGACCGCCTGCGCCGGACCCGTTGGCCCGAGGCCGAGCTGGTCGATGACTGGACCCAGGGAACCCCGCTGGCCTACCTGCAGGAGGTCTGTGCGTACTGGGCCGACGGCTACGACTGGCGGGCCCGGGAGCGGGAGCTCAACGGGTTCGACCAGTTCGTCACCCCGATCGACGGCCTCGACATCCACTTCATCCACGCCCGGTCCCCCCACGCCGACGCCCTCCCGCTGGTGATCACCCACGGCTGGCCGGGGTCGGTCGTCGAGTTCCACAAGGTGATCGCTCCACTGGTCGATCCGCCCTCGTTCGGTGGGCGCGCCGAGGACGCCTTCCACGTGGTCTGCCCCTCGCTCCCCGGCTTCGGTTTCTCGGCCAAGCCGCCGACCACCGGCTTCGGTGTGGGCCGCATCGGCCAGCTGTGGGCGGCCCTGATGGGCGAGCTGGGCTATGACCGGTACGGGGCCCAGGGCGGCGACTGGGGTGCGGGCGTGACCACCGCCATCGGGGTGGGCGACGCCGAGCACTGCGTTGGCATCCACCTCAACATGCCCTTCGGCCGACCCCGACCCGACGACGATCCGACCGAGGACGGCGAGGCGGAGGCCCGAGCCCGCGAGGCCCTGGCCTACTACGAACGGTGGGATTCCGGGTACTCCCGCCAGCAGGCCACCCGCCCCCAGACCCTGGGTTACGGCCTCACCGACTCGCCGGCCGGTCAGGCCGGGTGGATCCTGGAGAAGTTCCAGGCCTGGAGCGACTGCGACGGTCACCCGGAGAACGTGTTCAGCCGGGACGAGCTGCTCGACAACGTGATGCTCTACTGGATCAACGCCGCCGCCACCTCCTCGGCCCGCCTCTACTGGGAGAGCTTCGGCACCTACCGGCCCGACCCGGTGGAGATCCCGACCGGCGCCGCCATCTTCCCCAAGGAGATCCTGCCGGCCTCCCGCCGATGGGCCGAGCGGCGCTATCTCGACATCCGCCACTGGACCGAGATGCCCCGCGGCGGTCACTTCGCCGCGTTCGAGCAGCCCGAGCTGTTCGTCGACGACGTGCGCGCCTTCTTCCGCCTGGTGCGATGACCGACCCGTCCCCGCCATCGGGTCGGCTCGACGCGCCCCGGCTGCGATCGGTACTACGGCCGCCCCCGAGCGGCCCGGGCGGGCGATCCGGCATCGGCGACGCCGCGCCCGAGGGCGGCCGGCAGGCGGCGGTCGCCCTCGTCTTCGCCCCCGGGACGGCCGACACCGAGTTGCTCTTCATCCAGCGGGCGACGGCCGAGGGCGACCCGTGGTCGGGCCAGATGGCGCTACCCGGCGGCCGGGTCGACCCCGGCGACCCCGACACCGTGCACACCGCCATCCGGGAGACGGCGGAGGAGGTCGGCGTCGACCTCGACGGGGCGGAGCGCCTGGGCGCACTCGCCGACCTCGAGGGCGGCCGCATCACCCGACGGGTGACCAGGGTGTCGGCCCACGCCTTCTGGCTGCCGACACCGACCCCGACCTCCCCCAACTACGAGGTGGCCGAGGCGCTGTGGGTGCCGATGGCCCATCTGCTCGATCGGGGCCGCTACATCGACTACCACCACCCGGCGGTCGACGACGCCTTCCCCGGGATCCAGCTCGACAACCCCGAACAGGTCGTGTGGGGGCTTACGCTCCGACTCCTGGCCGACCTCATGGCCCGCCTCGGCCATCCGTTTCTGCTGCGGCCCGACGACTAGAGCGGGAGACCGACCACGGTGTTGGGGCGTGAAGCACCGTGGTCGGCCTCCCGCGAACGTGGCGCCCCGGGACACTGCGGTCGGGGCGCGGCGCGTGCGGGGCCGCACTCAGCCGAGGGCGCCGCTCAGCGGGCTGGCCGGATCGCTGGCCAGCATCCCCCGATGGACCGGGCAGAACAGCGGGCTTGCGCCGTGCAGCGGGGTGTGACCGGGCGGCGCACCACCGCCGGACGCCGGACCGGCGGCGGCCGGCGAGCAGAAGGCGGCGGCCATGGCCGAGCCGACGCCGGCGCCAACGTCGGGGCACAGTTCGGCGTGGAGCGCCGAGGCCGACACCTTCATCGGGCCGAGGTACTGCTCGCGGAGGGCGAGGGCCGGGCCGGCGTAGGGGTTGCCGTTGTCGGGGCCGCCGTCGGTCAGGTAGCCGAACCCGCAGCCACTGGCGGCGGTCGTCGAGTAGTTCACGCAGTTGTCGATGAACATCTTGTTGGTCTCGGTGTGCCAGCCGCTCCACCAGTCGCCGTGGTTGGTCGAGCCCGGCGTGTGGGCCAGGGTCCGCTCGGTGGGGCTGACGTCGGACGACAGATACCAGTCGGCCGTGCTCTCGCCCGGCTCAACCCGGTAGTTGACGAAGTATTCGAGGTTGACCAGCGTGCGATTGAACTCGCCGTCGCACAGGCTCCCGTACCAGCCGGCACGCGTCGGATGCCGGAAGTTTGCCGGGTTGCCGGGGTCCTGACCGTTCCAGCACTGGGGGAACTTCGTGTTGACCTCGAGCACGGTGTAGATGTCGCCGGCCGGGGTCGAGGTGCCGACGCAGGACGGCATGGTGTTCGACAGGTTGGCATCGATGCCCGAGTAGTTGTTCGAGCAGTTGTAGGAGAACTTGCCGGCGGATCCCCCCTGGGCGGCGGGGATGGTGTTGAGGTCGGTGGAGGCGATCATGGCCGCCCCCTCGGGGAACACCTCGGCGTTGCCGTTGGCCAGGCCCTCGCCCTTGTAATAGACGACGATCCGCTCCGGGATCCGGACGTTGCCGTCGCCGTCGAACATCGCCGGCACCCAGTACCCGGTGCGGTTCAGCTCGCTGCCGTTGCAGGTGCTGCCGCCGCTGTTCTTGATGCTGTCGGCGGTGGAGTAGGCGTTGGTGTCGGTGTTGCCGAAGAACATGTGGAGGTGCGACGCCCCCGGCTGGTTCGGGTAGACGAGCGGGTCGTCGTAGGCGAAGTGGGAGAACTCACACGCCACCCGGAACTGCCCGCCGTACTGCACCGGGAACGACGGCTCGATGTTGCCGTCCTGGATCGCCAGATAGTCGGTGCGGGGGCCGTAGTGGTTCTCCGGCACGAGCTGGGCCGACGGCGTTCCCCGATAGGGGCTGTCGTCCTCGTTGCGGTTGCGGATGGTCTGCTGCTGGATCAGGCCGAGGTTGGCGGCGTAGTCGCCGGCGACGGCGGCGCCGCCCCCTCCTCCGGTGGGCCCGGTCGCCGCCGATTCCCCGGTCGGGGTGCCGGTGGCGGCCGTCCCCTCGCCCCCGGGCTGGGGGGTGCCCTCACCGATGGCGCCGTCGGTGGCACCGGTGGGCGGCGCCCCGGCCGCGGCCGTGGCGTCGGTCGACGCGACCGGGACCGGCAGCGACAGCACGGTCTCGCCCTCGGCGGCAGTGCCGACCTCGGGCCCGGTGCGGACGGCGTCGATCCCGGTGTCGTCGCCGCTCTCGGTCGGCACCGTGGTCGACGACCGGTCGCCGATGGTGCTCACGTCGGCGCTGTCGCCGTCGTCGGTACGAAGCACCACGACGAGAGCGACGATCACGGCGGCGGCGACGGCGGCCGAGGCCAGCAGCGAGCGTCGGCTGAACCGGGCCCGGAGGCGGTCCAGGGGGCCGTTGCCGTCGTAGGCGGGGTCGAAGAGGTGGTCGTCCCACTCGGGGGCGAACAGCGATATTGCGTCGTCGTCGACGTCGAACTCGGGATCGAACTCGGGATCGAACTCGGGATCGAGCATCAGGGTGGACGTTGCGGCGTCGCCCTCGAACGGGGCCCGGGCCCAGGCCGGATGGTCGTCGGCGGGCCGGCGCCGGGGCGTGCGGATCGGGGCCGAGGCCAGTTCCACCTGGGGCACGGGATCCGACGGCGGGTGGAGCCAGTCGCTGTCGGCCGTGCGTCGGCCGCCGGTTTGACGTGGGTTGTCGGACACCATCACCTCGCGAGGGGAAGCGCATCCCGGACCGGTTGGGGGCCGGTGTGTTTCCGGGTTGGACTCCTCCGCCGTCTCGTCGTAGCTGCAGGCCGATCGTGGACCGACCGTCACAGCGCTCACGCCGATTCGCAACCTATCCGTAATATTTGCGGGCGGCAATAGCGGCGGGGGATTTCCCGATCGTAGGTGAGGGGCCCGACGCCTCCGGGGACCTAGTGCGCCGTCTTCACCACGAAGCGCTTGCGCAGCTTCGCCGCCTGCATCTCGATGAAGCGATACGACAGATAGGCGATGCCGAAGGTCAGTACCTGCTCCACGATGATGATCTGGACCAGCGACCAGTCCGGGAACCGATCGCGGCTGATGTACACCTGCACCGGCACGTGCCACAGGTAGAGCGAGTAGGACAGCTTCCCGATGAACACGATCGGGGGCAGTGACAGCAGCTTGGCCCACAGGCTGTCGGGACGGTCGTAGAGGTGGCCGATGAGGGCGGTCGAGGCCAGGGCGCAGTACGTGATGTACCAGTAGCCGTACGGTGCGGACGCCGGATCGCCGCCGCCCTCCCACTGATCCCGCAGCACGAGGTCGACCAGGAGGATCACGCCGGCGGCCACGGCGATCACGTCGAGGCGCAGGATCGACCGGAGCCGGTCGTAGAGGTTGTTGTGGATGGCGAAGGCCAGGGCGGCTCCGAAGGCGAAGCCGTCGAAGGTGAAGAGCGAGATCGACACGATGTCGGGGTCGATGAAACGGTCGGCCACCCAGCGGAGCACGGTGACGGTCACGGCGAAGCCCACCAGCCAACGGATCACCAGCAACGGGTTGCGGTTCGGCAGCTTCATGCCGCGAAGGAGCCAGGGCCAGACGAGATAGAAGTGCTCCTCGATGGCCAGGCTCCAGGTGTGGGCCATGTAGGTCTCGGTGTCGGCCTGGAGCCGGGCGCCGAACAGCCCACCGTCGCCGAAGAGGATCGGGCGCAGGCTGTAGATGTAGAGCGCGGTGAGGACCAGCTCGAACCACAGATACCGCCGGTCGGCGGCGTCGGGCATGATGTGCCAGCTCAGCAGGAAGACCAGGGTGACCATCACCAGCGGTGCCGGCATGATGCGCACCGTCCGCCGACCGTAGAAGGCCTTCACATCGAGGGTGGCGGTGGCCGACCACTCCTCGAGCATCAGCTTGGTGATGAGGAAGCCGCTGAGGGCGAAGAACACGATGACGCCGCTGTT
>JBCCRO010000031.1:0-66974 GCA_039201605.1 Actinomycetota bacterium | reverse complement strand
TGGCCGACCTCGTCGACCACTCGCTCGTTGTGGCGGACACCTCCCACCAGCCCACCAGCTATCACCTCCTCGAGACGATCAAGGCCTGTGTGGCCGACGGCCGGGACCCGGCTGTCGACGAGGGGCACGCCCGCCATGTGGCCGAGACCGTCCGGGCCGCCGACCGGGGGCTTCGGACCCCCGACGAACCCGCAGCCCTCCTCCGGCTCGAATCGCTGATCCCCGAGATCCGGCTCGCCCACCGTTGGGCCCGACTCCACGAGCCGGGCCTCGCCGTCGCCATCAGCGCCTCCCTGCTGCACTACGCCCACGAGCGGCAGTGGACCGAGCCGGTCGGGTGGAATCGCCAGCTGCTCGACTCGCTCGGTGACAGTGACGGTGACGGTGACGGTGACGGCGGCGCCGGTCGGGGAGCTGCAGCGGCCTCGCTTGCCGCCGACGCCTCGAACCGGGGGGACTACGACGAGGCGGAGGCCATGGCCCGGCCGGCGATCGAGGACGGCGACCCGCTCGTCGTCTCCTTCGCCCTCGACACCCTCGCCAATCTCGGGCTCTACACCGGTGATCTCGACGCCGCTCGGGGCCACGCCATCACCCTCCTCGACATCGCCGACACCACCGGCGATCCCACGATGTGGACGATCGGCGTGCTGAACGACGTGCTGGCCTGCCTGTATGCCGGCAAGTCCGACCTCGCTCGGCGACGGTTCGACGAGCATGTTCCGCCCGGATCGCTGAGTCCGACCTGTCGAGCCTGGCTGGCCTACGCCGACGGAGAGCTGCTCGCGGTCGAAGGTCGGGGCGCCGCCGCGATCGCCGCCCTCGACGAAGCGATCGAGCTGGCAGGCTCGGTCCGCAACCACTTCATCGTCAGCGTGGCCACGGTATCGGCGTTGGCCACCCGGTCCCAGCGAGGCGACACCGAGGAGGCCCTCGCCGCCTTCGGCCCGGTGCTGGCCCACTACCGGCGGGTCTGGAGCCTCACCCACGGGGTCACCGCACTGCGGAACCTGATCGGTCTCCTGGTCCGGGCCGACCGCGACGAGCCGGCCATGGTGCTGTTCGGCGCCCTCTCGAATCCCGACGTCAAGTCGACGTACGGCGCCGAATCCGAGCTCCTCGACGGGGCTCGCCTGACCGTCGAGGAGCGCAACCCGTCCTCCGCCGTCACCGCCTGGATCGACCACGGCCAGGCTCGGGATCTGGTGTGGGCCCTCGACTACGCCATCGAGCTGCTCACGAACGACTGAGCCGCCACCCCGGTCTCAACGACCGTCGATCCCCTCCCTCGGGTGTGAGCACCAGCGCCGTGGCGGCACGATGCGGTCTCGCCGGGTCCCGCCGGCCGTCGAGCACCCGCTGCTTGCGAGGTCGGGCCCCGACCCGGGGGGAGTCGGAGCTACCGGTCCCGTTCGGCGTAGCGGGCTTGGCGTTCGGCGTCGGTCCACAGCGAGCAGTCGCCGCACCTGACGCCGCCACTCACCTCGGTGCGGTACCACAGGCAACAGGCCTTGCGCTCCCAGGCCCAGCGATGCCGGTCGCCGATCCGGGCGAGTCGGCCGGATCGGGCCAGCTCGGGTCGGGCGGTGGCGAAGAACGTCTCCGCCAGGCCACGGATCCGTCCGGCGTCGGGAGCAGATGGCCCGACGAAGGCCTCGAACGACTCGGCGCAGGCCGACCCGATATTGGCCCACAACAGCGGCCGACCGACCCGGGCGACGGCCCGGGCGGCGTCGACCAGCGGGGCCAGGTGGCCATCCACCAGCTCCCGATGCAGCACCGTCGGGTCACCGTCGGCCGTCACCAGCCCGACGTCCTCCAGCCACACCGCCGACGGCCGAAACCGCTCGATGGCCAGCGAGGTCCGCTCCGGATCGACCGACACCACATCGCCCGAGATGACGAACGAACCGATGGCCACCGACGCCATGCGGAACGCATAGCCCTGGACGAACACCGACAGCGCCGCCAACTCGTCGACGCCTCGACCGGCGGCGATCGCCCGCACCACCGCCCCCAAGCGGTCGGCATCGGTGAGCAACCGATGACACCCGAGCCACTGGCGGCGCCCCTCGGCGTCCGGTCCGGTCTCGATACGAAGCCGGTCGACGGTGGCGAGCACGTCATCGATCACGGCGTTGGCGTCGGTCACGGGAGCATGCAGGATCAGGGGCGACGGGCCCGCCGGTGCGTCGAGGGCGCACGCCCTCCCCATCGGCGACCGTCGTCGCCGGTCTCGGCCGTCGGACGTTCCGGTCCACCGACCACATCGTCGCTCGGGGAGGGAACATCGCCGGGCCCCGGTTCGACCTGGTGGATCTCGTCGAGGAGCACCACCGGTCTGCTCGTCCGCGGATGGGTCACGATCGTCGTCTCCACCTCGAACACCTGGCGGAGCACATCGGGCGTGAGCACGTCGGCGACGGGCCCCCAGGCGTGGACCCGACCCCGGTTCAGGACGACCAGCGAGTCGCAGTACCTGGCAGCCAGGTTGAGATCGTGCAGGGCGGCCACCGTGGTCAGACCTGACGTACGCACCAGATCCAGGAGTTGAAGCTGATGGCGGACGTCGAGATGGTTGGTCGGCTCGTCCAACAGCAGCAGGGTGGGCGCCTGCACCAGTGCCCGAGCCAGGTGCACCCGTTGGCGCTCACCACCCGACAGGGTCAGCCAGGAGCGGTCGGCGAAGCCCGCCATACCCACGGCCACCAGCGCCTCCCGCGCGAGCTCGAGATCCCTCGTGGTCTCGGCCTGCAGCGGACGCTGATGGGGGGTGCGTCCCAGCAGGGCCACGTCGAGCACGGTGATGTCGAGGTCGGTGCCGGCCTGCTGCTCGACCACGGCCAACCGTCGGCCCAGCGTCCGCCGGGGCAGCGACGACAGGTCGGTGCCGTCGAGCGACACCGTGCCCCCGACGAAGGTCTGCAGTCGGGCGATGCAGCGCAGCAGGCTCGTCTTCCCCGAACCGTTGGGGCCGATCAGGCCCACGACCTCACCCGGGGCGACCACGAGATCGGCGTCGTCGAGAATCGTCGTGCCGTCGAGGTCGAGTGTGACGCCGTCGACCGTGAGCGTCATCCCCGCACCTCGGCCCGCCGCATGAGCAGCACGAAGGCCGGCACCCCGACGAACGCCGTCACCACGCCCACCGGGAGTTCACGCGGGGCGAAGGCGGTTCGGGCGATGACGTCGACCCAGATCAGGAAGATGGCACCGACGAGCCCCACCACCGGCAGCAGCCGTCGATGATCGGGGCCGACCACGAAGCGGACGGCGTGGGGGATCACGAGCCCGACGAAGCCGATGGCGCCGCTGATGGCGACGATGCAGCCGGTGAGCAGCGCCGTGGCCACGAACACCACCCAGCGAAGCCGATCCACATCGATGCCGAGCGTGGCGGCCGAGTCGTCCCCGAAGGCGAACGCGTCGAAGGCCCGGTGGTGCCAGACATAGAGGAGCAGCACACCGGCCAGCGCGGCTGCGCCGATCACCACCGACGACCAGCGGGCGGCGCTGAGCGACCCGAGCAGCCAGAACGTCACGTTCCGGGTGGCCTGCGGGTCGGCCCTCCAGACGATCAGCGTCGACATCAGGGCGTTGAAGAACTGGCCGACGGCGACGCCGGCCAGGATCATCCGGGCCGGGAGCAGCCGTCGGCCCCGCCGACCGAACAGCAGCACCAGGGCGAAGGCCCCGATGGCGCCGGTGAAGGCCCCCACCGACAGCGCGTGGATGCCGGCCCCCACACCGACGACCAGCACCAGTACCGCCCCGAACGAGGCGCCGGAGGAGATCCCCAGCAGGTACGGATCGGCCAGCGGGTTGCGGGTGAGGGTCTGCATCACCGCGCCGACGAGCCCGAGGGACGCACCGACGATGCCGGCGACCAGCACCCTCGGCAGCCGCAGCTCCCACACGATGTTGTCGCGCAGCACGGTCAGCCCGCTGTCGGGGCCGCCGAGGTGATCGAGGACCACCGACCAGACCTCGGCCACCGACAGGTCGGCCGGTCCGATGGTGACGGCGACGAGCACCGAGGCGGCGACGGCCACGCTCAAGGCGATGACCGTCGCCGACAGCCGGGCCCGACGCCGCAGGTGGCCCTGGAGCTCCGGCGACGGCGCCTCCGGGCCGAGCGTTGTGGCACCCATCGATCAGCCCGCCAGATCCAGCTCCTGGATCACCGAGGCGATCTCGCCGACGACGGCGGCGTTGCGGACGCCCGGCGTGCTCGACGAGAAGGGCACCACGACATAGCGCTCCTCCTGCACGGCGGTGAGGTCGGCCAGGGCCGGATCGTTCTCGAGATGGGCCCGCTTGTCCGCCGCCGGGTCCCACGATGCGTCGATGAGGACGATCACATCCGGGTCGGCGTCGATCACGCTCTCCCAGGTCACCTCGGTCCAGGCGCCGTCGACGTCGCCGAAGGCGTTCGTCACGCCGACGGCGTCCATGATCATGCCGGGCGCACCACAGCACACACCGGTGAACGGCGCATCGAGACCGCCGTCCCACCAGAACACCGTGACCGACTCGAAGTCGCCCGAGAAGGACTCGTCCAGGAGCGCCTGCTGCTCAGCGACGAGCTGCTCGCCCGCCGCCGGGTCGCCCATGGCGGTGGCGAACTCGACGAACTCGTCGAACACGACGTCGAAGGTGACCGGCTCGCCCGACTCCTTGAAGTCGGCGCACGCCGCGGGGGACAGGTAGCTGCCCACGCCGAGGTCGGCGAGCTCACCCCGTTCGCCTGCCGCCTCCTCGCCGAAGGCCGAGGAGTACGACCCGTACACGAAATCGGGTTCGAGCTCGAAGAGCGCTTCGGTCGAGGGGTACTCATCGCTGACGACGGGGACGGCCTCGTAGCCGGCGGCCAGCTCGGGGAGGATGGCATCGTCGAGGTAGGCGGTCCCGATCATGCGGTCGCCGAAGCCGAGCGCCAGCGCGATCTCGGTCGCTCCCTGATTCATGGTCACGACCCGGTCGAACTCACCGGCGGTGACGGTCACGCCGCAGTTGTCGATCTCGTCGGCCGGCGCTCCTGCCTCCCCGTCGACCGACGGATCCGGCGACTCCTCCGAACTCGACGATTCGTCCGTGGCCGATGCCTCCGACGAGGACGAACTCGATGACTCCGCCGTCGCCGGTGCTGCTGCGGTATCGGTCTCGCCGTCTCCGCAGGCCGCTGCGATCAGGGCCACAACGGCAAAAATGGTCAGGAGGGAGCGCCGGCCCGCGGCCGGTCGGCTGAAAGAACTCTGCATGATGACGTGTCCTCGCGTCGTTGGTTCGCTGACTTCGCCGATCGGTATCCTGGCTTCCAGATCACCGCTCAGCTCCGACCTTCCAGCCTGCGAGGGCCGTGGCCATTGATGGAGCCTCACTCCTTGGTCACAGTTGCGGGACAGCCCCGGATTCACACCGGTGTTCCCGTTCGACACCGCAATACTACGGGCGCGACGGCGACTTCCTCACCGCCCTTCGGTGAGCCCGGCCGGGCGCCGTGCGCCGCCGGTGGCCGGGGCCGGCGGCGCCTTCAGTCGCCCGTGATCGAGAGGATGGAGGACGCCACTGTCGTACTCCGTGGGGAGTAGGGGAGAACACTCCCTCCGGGGGATTCGGCGTCGGTCGATTCCCGGAGAATGGACGGATGGCCGACATCGCCGACTCACCGAACCCGCCGTCGACCACGACGCGGGCGATTCTCGGCCTGGCAAGGCAGGTTCTGCGATGATGAGTCGAGTGTTGCACCCCGATCTGCTCAGCCGAGGCGAGGACGATGCTGCGTCGCTGTCCGGCGTCGCCGATCGACTCACGAGCGGCGATGGTCCGGCGGACCGCCGGGCCGCATGAGCGACGGCACCGGCGCCGCGGTGATGGCCTGGCTACGGGCCGACGCCCGCCGTTTCGATCTCGCCGTCGCCATCGTCACCATCTCTCTCGGCTACGCCCTGGGCGTCGGCACCCCCGATGAGCACGACTTCGGTCCGATCGACGCCGTCGCCGGCGTCCTCGCCTTCGTACTGTTGGCGTTGCGGAGCCGGTGGCCGTGGGCCCTGTTCGGCGTCGCCGCCGTCTCGTCCGCCGCCTTCGTGGCGGCCTACCAACGGCCGACCCTGCTGGTGTTCGCCGCCCTCGTGCTGTTGTCCACCGTGTGCGTGCGCCTGGAGCGCTGGCCGGCGGTCGGGCTCGGGGCGGCCAGTGCGATCGGCCTCTACGCCATCGGCGTGCGGATCAACGACACCGATGACTACGGCGACGCCCGGGCCGTGATCTTCATCGCCTGGACCGCGCTGGCCGTTGGCGTGGCCGACGCCGTCCGGTCGTGGCGGCGAGCCCAGGAAGCGGCCGACGCCCAGCTCCGCTCGGCGCTGCTCGCCACCGAGGCGCAGACCCGCCAGTACGTGAGCGAGGAGCGGCTGACCATCGCCCGGGAGCTGCACGACCTCCTCGCCCACAACCTCTCGGTGATGAACGTGCAGACCGGTGCCGCCCTCCATCTGCTGCGCAACGATCCGGACGGGGCCGAGCAGTCGCTGGTGGCGGCTCGCGATGCGGGCAGGAACGTGCTCGACGAGTTGCGGGGCCTGCTGAGCGTGCTTCGCCACGACGACGGCGACGAGACGCTGACCTCATCGCTCCCCACCCTCGATCAGCTGCCCGACCTCGTCGAGACGATGCGGTCGGCCGGACTCGACGTCCGGTGGACCCGCGGCGGGTCCACCCGGCCGCTGGCGCCGGCGGTCTCGCTCGCCTCGTACCGCATCGTCCAGGAGGCGCTGACCAACGCGGCGAAACACGGGCCCGGCGTCGTCGATCTCGCCACCGGATGGGAGGCCGATCGGCTCACCATCCGGGTTGCCAACCCCCTCTCGGCCGCCGCCGTCGACCACCTGTCCGGTGCAGCCGTCGGCACCGGGGGCGGGCACGGCCTGATCGGCATGCGCGAACGGGCGGTGGCCAACGGTGGCCGACTGACGGCGGGGGAGACCGCCGGCTCGTTCGTGGTCGAGGCCTGGCTGCCGGCCACGGTCGATCGGGAGGTGGTCGAGTGACCGTTCGAGTGGTGCTCGTCGACGATCAGGCCCTGATCCGCAAGGGTTTCAAGGCCATCATCGACTCCGCCCCCGACCTCGAGGTGGTGGGCGAGGCGGGCGACGGGGCCGACGCCGTCGCCGTGATCCGGGCCGAACGGGCCGACGTCGTGCTGATGGACATCCGCATGCCCGGCCAGGACGGCATCGTCACCACCAGAGAGGTCACCGCCGATGACGACCTCGCCGGTGTGAAGGTGATCATCCTCACCACCTTCGAGCTCGACGAGAACGTGGTGGCCGCCATGGGTGCGGGGGCCAGCGGCTTCCTCGACAAGGGCGTCGACCCCGACGTCCTGCTCGACGCCATCCGGGTCGTCGCCGCCGGGGAGGCCCTGCTCACCCCGAAGGCGACCCGAGCCCTGCTGGCCTCGCTCGACAACGGACCCACGTCGGTCCCGGTCGACGAGGAGGCGCTCCGGCACCTGACGGCCCGAGAGCGCGAGGTGGTGGGGCTGGTGGGGAAGGGACTCTCCAACACCGAGATCGCCGAGACGCTCTTCCTGTCGCCGCTCACGGCCAAGACCCACGTGAGCCGGGCCATGACGAAGCTCCACGCCCGCGATCGGGCCCAGCTGGTGGCGATGGCGTTCAAGACCGGGCTGACACGGCTCGACGACCTCTGATCGGGCGCCGCTCGGCCCCCGAGCCCGGGCCGCTACTACCCGGGGAGTAGACGCGAAGCCTCCCGGTGACGGATTCGCGGACGACGGCGATCTTCGACGATGAGTCCATGGTCGCAAGCCACCACCGAGCCCTCATCTGCGTTCTGTCGAACGGGCGCAGTTCGGACTCGGCTGTGGCGAGCGGCGGATAACGACACTCGTGGACGGCGACCGACGCCGTCGACCGGAAGGAAACCCGGAGATGATGAAGATCACAGGGCCGGCGTTGCTGGCGATGGCGCTGCTGCTCGCAGCATGCGGAGACGATGATTCCGAGGTCAGCGTCGCTGACAACTCGACCACCGTCGTCGAGGACACGGCCGTCGACGCGGCCGCCGCCGACGAGGCCGAGGACGCCACGGCCGAAGCGCCGGAGGCGGCCGCCGCCGACGACGCGGCGGCGACCTCCGAAGACGCTGCAGCTCCCGCAGCTCCCGCCGGCGGCGGGATGACGATGAACGGCCTCCGCTACTGCGAGATCCTGATGTCGGTCCCCGGCGAGGACGGGGAGCTGGTGACGGAGGTGTGGGGAACCCCCGGTCAGGATCCCTGCGAACAGGCGGATTGGGATGCGCTCGATCCCGACGCCATTGCGGCCGACAACGACGCCACCTCGATCCAGATGAACGGTCCCCGGTACTTCACGGTCGACGGCACCCTCGACACCGCTCCGGACCAGACCGGTGTCGGTACCGCCGCCGGTGGGGAGGTGGTGCTCCGTGACTTCGGCGACATCTCCATGGCGCTGCTGGCCACGGTCGATGGGAGCAGCGGCGGCTCCGCGGCCTACTCGCCGGAGTTGGTCGTGCGGACCACCACCTGGGCCTTTCAGGCCGGCACCGAGCTCTACGAGCTGACCGATCCCGAGGGCAACGTCTACACCATGCAGTCCTACGCCCTGTTCGCCGACCCAACCCTCACCGCCGAGGACCTGCCCACCCTGGGTGACCGCCTCGACCTGCCGGACGGCTGGTCCTACAGCACCCGGGTGGCGGAGGAGGACTTCGTGGTCGACCTCGCCCCCGGTGGTGCCCTGGTCGTCAACGACGAGCTCGGCAACTCCTACCAGCGGAACGGCTAGGCCGGGTCGTCCGGTTCAGACGGCGCCGTAGGCGAGCATGGCATCGGCCACTTTGACGAAGCCACCGATGTTGGCGCCCCGGACGTAGTCGACGTAGCCGTCGTCGTCCCGTCCGTGGGTGACGCACAGCTCGTGGATGCTGGCCATGATGTCGCCGAGCTTGCCGTCGACCTCGTCCCGGGTCCACGAGATCCGCAGTGCGTTCTGGCTCTGTTCGAGTCCGGACACGGCAACGCCGCCGGCGTTGGCCGCCTTGCCCGGACCGAACAGGACCTTGGCGTCGAGGAAGGTGTGGACGCCGTCGAGCTGGGTCGGCATGTTGGCTCCCTCGGCCACCGCCCGGACGCCGTTGGCGACCAGGGCCCGGGCGTCGTCGCCGGACAGCTCGTTTTGGGTGGCGCAGGGGACGGCGAGATCGCAGGGCACCTGCCACGGGCGCTCGCCCTCGTGGTAGGTGCCGCCGAAGCGGTCGACGTACTCCGAGATCCGGCCCCGTCGCTTCTCCTTCAGGTCTTTGACCCAGGCCAGCTTCTCGCCCCCGATGCCGTCGGGGTCGTGGATGAAACCGCCCGAGTCGGACAGGGTGAGCACGGTGGCGCCGAGCTGGTCGAGTTTCTCAGCGGCGTAGAGGGCGACGTTGCCCGAGCCCGATACCACCGCCCGCTTGCCGGCGATGTCGTCGCCGGCGTGGGCCAGCATGTGCTGGAGGAAGTAGATGGCGCCGTAGCCGGTGGCCTCGGTGCGGACGAGGCTGCCGCCGAAGGCCAGGCCCTTGCCGGTCAGGATGCCGGTGAAGCGGTTCTCCAGTCGCTTGTATTGGCCGAACAGGTAGCTGATCTCCCGGGCCCCGACGCCGATGTCGCCGGCGGGCACGTCGACGTCCTCCCCGATATGGCGGTGCAGCTCGGTCATCAGCGACTGGCAGAAGCGCATCACCTCACGGTCGCTCTTGCCCTTGGGGTTGAAGTTCGACCCGCCCTTGGCGCCCCCCATCGGGAGGGTGGTCAGGCTGTTCTTCAGGATCTGCTCGAAGCCGAGGAACTTGAGGATGCTGAGGTTGACCGACGGGTGGAAGCGGAGGCCGCCCTTGTAGGGACCGATCGAGTTGTTGAACTGCACCCGCCACGCCCGGTTGGCCCGAATGTTGCCCTCGTCGTCCTCCCAGGTGACCCGGAAGATCACCACCCGGTCGGGCTCGGTCAGTCGTTCGAGGATCTGGGCCTTGTCGTAGTCGGGTCGTTCGACGATGACCGGCATCAGTGACTCGGCCACCTCCCGCACCGCCTGGTGGAATTCGGGTTCGCCCGGGTTGCGCTTCTCCAGACCGGTCATGAACCGATCGAGGCGGCGTTGGGTCTCCGGGGTGGGGTTGCTGGTCATGGGGTGGAGCCTCCGAGGCAGGACGGGAATGGGTAGGGCGATGGGCGTGGTGGGCGGCCGGCGAGCCGGGAGGAGCTCAGGGCCGGCGGAGCGAGGCCAGCGTCGATTCCAGGTGGGTGAGGAGCTCGTCGGTCGAGGCCCCACCGCTGAGCATGACGGTGAGGCCGATGACGGCGGTGACCAGGTTGTCGGCCAGGTGGGGCACGCGGTCCGGATCGATCTCGCCGAGTTCGGCGGCGCGCCACAGCGCGGCGGTGAAGCCCCGGCGCAGGGCGTCGCGGTGGCGGACCCCCAGGTCGACGAGGGCCGGGTCGACGTCTCGCATCTCGGTCGCCGTGCTGACGGCGAGGCAACCCCGGGGGCGGTCGGGGTCGCTCAGTTCGTCTCGTACGAAGAAGGCCTCGATGTCGTCCAGACCCCGCTCGCCGTTGGTCAGGCGATCGAGGATCATTCGCTCGTGGTCGGCCACGTAGCGGTCGAGGGCGGTTTGGAACAGGGCATGCTTTGCGCCGAAGGCGGCGTAGAGGCTCGAGTTGCTGAGGCCGGTGCGCGCCACGATGTCGCCGATCGAGGTGGCCCGGAAACCCTGCTCCCAGAAGAGATCGATCACGGTCTGGAGCACGGTGTCGTGATCGAACTCCCTCGGCCTCCCCATGGGCGAGCAGGTTTCTGCCGTGGCCATGGCGCCGACTCTAGCGAATCCCCCGAAAGTTTTGGAAGGCTTATGCCATAAGTCGGGGATCGCGGTTGCGGGGACACCCCGGGGTCCGACTCAGACCGAGGTCGGTTCGGTGGCGTCCTCCTGCTTCGACGGCGCTCTCGGGTAGCGCAGCGTGAGCAGGATCGGGCCGATGGCCATCACGGCGACCATCGTCCACCAACCGGCCCGGAACGCGTCGATCCTGCTGCCCACCGGCGTGTCGCCGATGATGGCGGCCATGAGCGCCACGCCCAGGGCGGCGGCCGACATCCGGGCCGTGTTGTAGGCGGCGTTGGCCGAGGCCAGCTGGGCGCCGGGTACCTCCCGCAGGGCGGCGGCGTTGGCCGGGCCGAGCATGAAGGCCATGCCCGAGCCGATGGCCAACGTGCCGGGCAGGAAGGCGGTGAGGTAGATCTCGTCGGGTCGGAGCCGCCAGGCCATCCAGGCCGTGCCGGCCGTCGCCAGCGTCGCCCCGAGGATCAGCAGGTGTCGGAAGCCGTGTCCGTCCGCCAGTCGGCCGGCGATCGGGGCCAGCAGGATGAGGGCCACCGGGCCCGGCGTCATGGCCAGACCGACCTGTAGCACCGAGTAGTCCCACACCTCGATCAGGAACAGGGGATAGAGGAACCAGGTGGCGGCGGTCGACATCGACACGAGGGCACCGGCGACGGTGACGACCGAGAACGAGCGAACCCGCAGGATGTCGAGGTCGAGCAGGGGCTCGGGGTGGGTCCGCGACCGATGTACGACGAGCAGGAGACTGGCCACGGCGACGACGGTGGTGGCGACGATTCTGGGGTCGAGCCAGCCCCACACCCGGCCCTGCACGGTCACCAGGGTGAGACCGCCGATGGCTGCGGTGCCGGCGGCCGCGCCCCAGAGGTCGATGGGCGGGGGGTTCTCGACCACCACCCCTTCATCGAGCACGCGCCGTCCGGCGACGTAGGCGACGAGGGCGATGGGGACGGCGGCCAGGAACACGGCCCTCCAGCCCGAGACCTGCAGCAGGCCGGCGGCGATCGTCGGGGCCGCCGCGGCGCCGAGCACCCCCATCGACGACCACAGCGAGACAATCGTGGCATGTCGTTCCGGGGGGAAGGTCGGCAGCACGCAGGCGAGCGACGACGGCAGCATCGCCGACACCCCGATGGCCTGGCCGATGCGGGCGGCGATGACGAGCTCGATCGTCGGGGCGATCCCGGACAGGGCGGCCCCGGCGGCGAAGACGAGCAGCCCCGAGAGGAAGACCCGCCGTCGGCCCAGCCGGTCGGCCAGTCGACCGGCGAGCAGCATGAAGGTCACCTGGGCCACGTTGAAGGCCGAGACCACCCATGAGACCGTCGTCAGCCCGGCATCGGAGAACTCCTCTTCCAGGATGGGTATGGCGATGTTCGATGCGGTGCCGACGAAGGCGGCCAACAGCATGGCGGTGGCCGCGGTCGCCAGGGCGAAGGCGCTGCGTGAAGGTATGCCCGCAACCTACCGACGACCTGGCGCCCATGCGCAACGCAGGACCACCGTCTCCGAGCGCGCCCCACTCAGTCGACGACGTAGGCGAGGGCGGCGTCGCTCGATGCCGGCTCGAACCAGGCCGGGCTGCCGCCCGACTTGACCACCCGCACGACGTAGTCGGCCTCCTCGAGGTTCGTAGTCTGCCGCAGGACGAGCACGCCGGGGGTGGAAGGCGGCGCGATGGTGACCCGTCGCGGGATGGCGATCGACCCCGGTTCCCCGCCGCGGGTTGGCTCGCGGGCGCCGGGGTCGACGTCCTCGGAGAAGGCCCAGCTCAGTCCGACCACGATCAGGACCATGAACGCCACGACGCCCAGGAGCATGAGTAGGCCGACCACGGTCCCACCGTTGCATTGCAACTTTCTTTCGTGCAAGGGTCGAACGAACTGTCGGTCTGCGCAATGGTGCCCACCGGGGGAGTGGCCCCTCAGCTTCCGACCAGGGTGAGGTCGACGACGACGGCCCGGTGATCGGAGCCGAGGTCGGGCCCGACCCGCCGGTCGTCCACCCGCACGTCGGGGGTGACCAGCACGTGATCGATCCCGATCATCCCGGTGAACCAGAGGGTCGACGGCCACGTGCCCCGGAGCCCACGGCCGTTCGCGGTGTCGACCAGGTCCACCCGGGACCGGAGCCGTCGGTAGCTGTCGCCCCAGCGGGTGGCGTTGAGGTCGCCGACGACAAGCGCCGGGCCGACGTGCTCGTTCACCTGCCGGGCTGCGGTCTCGAGCTGCTCGTTGGCCCATTCGACGTTGTCGGCCCCGACCGGTGGCAGGGTGTGGACGGCGTACACCAGCGCCGTACGCCCATCGGGCAGTGCCAGTTCGGCGGCCACGGCCGGGGTGCTGTCGGCGTCGAACACCTCGACCGCCGTCACCTCCAGCCCGTCTCGGACGTAGACCGCCATGCCGAAGTTGTCGGACCGGATCGTCTCGGTCGGCAGTCGACTCCACCCGGCCAGACCGTCGTCGAGACCCATCGCCCAGCGCTGGTCGGTCTCCTGGGCCACGATAACGTCCGGGTCCTGTTCGGCGAGCCAGGCCGCGGTCTCGCCGATCCGGCTGTTGCCGGTCAGCACGTTCACCTGCACCACCCGAAGGCTCGGGCCCTCGCCCTCGGGCCCGTCGCCGCCGATCACGAGCGGGGTGAGCGGCACGAGATGGGCCAGCAGCAGGAGGCCGATGCCGATCGTCGCCCATCGGCCCCGAAGCAGCGCCGCAGCCGCCACCGCCACCAGCAACAGTGCGGCGTACTGCAACCGGAAGTGGGCGAGCAGGTCGAACGGCCAGATCCAGCCGCCGAGCAGCGACACCACCGACGCTCCCGTCACCCCCAGCGCGCCGAGCACCACCAGGGCCAGGCCCACTCGGCGAGGCGTCAACCACGGTGCGACCTCGGGGGACCGATCGAGCATGGCCCCAGAACACCACATCCCGGGCCCCAACCCGTCGCGCCCACTCGGGTGCGGTGTCGGGCACCGGGGCGGAGGGCCGGAGGGTCTACGTCGACGAGGAGACCGTCATCGCTCTGGTCGCACCGTCCCCGCGGGCGATCGGGTCCGTGCTGGACACGGTCATCCCCGACGTGGCCGCCGTTCTCGTCGAGTAGCGCCGCCCCGCGGGCGGGAGCGAGGGTCGGGTACGCTCTGCGGCATGCCCCGTCCGAGTAGTCGGGACCGCTTGGCCTCCAAGGCGCTGACGCTGTTCGAACAGCACGGCTACGACAACGTCACGATGGCGATGATCGCCGAGGCCGCCGGCGTCACCGAGCGCACGGCCTACCGCAACTATCGAAACAAGCTCGACGTGCTGATGGCCGACTTCGAGCAGCGCACCCTTGAGTTCCAGGGGTTGCTCTACCGGCAGCCACTCGATCTGGGTGTCGTCGACGCCGTGGCCAAGACCGCACGCGACGGCTACTTCGGCGCCGAGGAGCTGTTGGCCCTGGATCTGCGGCGGGCCCGGATCATGATGCAGGTCACCGAGCTCGGGGCCGCTTGGGCCGAGTACGAGCACGAGATCGAGGTGCAGCTCGGCGAGTGGATCGCCCATCGCATGAACCGCAGCCCCTTCGATACGGGGGTGCGGGTGTTGGCCGGCGCCCTGGTCGTCGCTCGGCGGGTGGCGATCCAGAACTGGAGTCTCGATCCGTCACGGCCGCTCGTCGACTACAGCGATGAGGCGCTGGCCTACGTCAAGGAGTGGGAGGTCGGCGTGTCGACGTGATCCCGGCGACGGCCCTCCGTCGGGACCTTCGGGTGTTTCGTCAACAATTGGTGTTTTAAACGTCAGTAATTGACATTACTGTGTTCGGCATGCCTACGGCTACGGCGTGCAGGGAGCAGGGTGAGGCGCCACCGGTCGATTCGACGACGACGCCCGACATTCATCGCCCGCCCGGCCGCTACGCCCTGGCCGTCGCCATCGCCGGGGTGGGCATGCTGGCCGCGGCCGCCGCAAGCCTGGCCGTCGGGGTGCGCTCGATCTCGCCTGCGGCCACCCTCGCCGCCTTCACCGCCTACGACCCGGTCGACATCGACCACCTGATCATCCGCGACGTCCGCCTGCCCCGCACCGCGTTGGGGGCCGTCGTCGGCGCCGCGCTCGGCGTGTCGGGCGCACTGATGCAGGGCCTGACCCGCAACCCGATCGCCGACCCCGGCCTGTTGGGGGTCAACGCCGGCGCTTCGGTCCTGGTCGTCGCCGGCCTGAAGCTGGGGTGGATCGGGGGCATGGCGACCCTGGTCCCCTCCGCCTTCGTCGGCGCCCTGATCGCCTCGGGCCTCGTCTACCTGCTGGGCTGGCTCGGCCCCGGCGGGCCGACGCCGTTCAAGCTGGTCATGGCCGGGGTGGTCATCTCGGCCTTCCTGATCTCGATCACCCAGGCCATCGTCAGCACCGACGCCGGGGTGCTCAACCCCTTCCGGACGTGGATCGTGGGTTCGCTGGCCAGCCGCTCCTTCGACGTGATGCTCGGCGCCCTCCCCGCCGTGGCCGTCGGCGTCATCGCCGCACTGCTGCTCGGCCCCCGTCTCGACGCCCTCGCCCTGGGCGACGACCTGTCGGGGGCCCAGGGCATCGACCTGCTCCGCACCCGGTTGGTGACGGCCGCCGTTGCCGCCCTCCTGGTGGGCGCCGCCGTCGCCGCCGCCGGCCCGCTCACCTTCGTCGGCCTGGTCGTACCCCACATCGCCCGGCTTCTGGTCGGCCCCGACTACCGGCGGATCATCGTCCTGTCGGCGGCCCTCGCTCCCACGCTGGTCCTGGCCAGCGACACCGTCGGCCGGGTGATCGCCCGACCGGCGGAGGTCGAGGTGGGGGTCGTCACGGCCCTGGTCGGCGCCCCCTACTTCCTGGCCATGGTGCTGCGGCGGCGGATGGTGGCCCTGTGACGGCCACCATCCCCTCAGGTCCTCGGCCGACCATCGACGGCGCAGCGACCGTCGAGGCTGTGATGGCGACGCTCGACACCCATCGCCGAGGCCGGCGCCGGGAGCACCGCTCGGCCATGACCCGGGTGGGCCTGGCCACCCTCGTCGCCGCCGGCCTGTACCTCACGCTCGGCGAGTACTGGGTGCCGATCGGCGACCTCGTACCGGCGCTGCGCGACGAGTTGGGCACCGAGAGCCACGTCCTCCGCAACCTGCGACTCCCTCGCCTCGTCATCGCCCTGTGCGCCGGCGCGTCCTTCGGCGCCGCCGGCGCCCTGCTGCAGTCCTTGGCCCGCAACCCGCTCGCCAGCCCTGACATCATCGGTATCAACGCCGGGGCATCGGCCGCCGGGGTGGTCGCCATCGTCGTGTGGCGGGGGACCAGCGCCACCGTCTCCCTGGCCGCCGCCGTCGGTGCCCTCGGGGTCGCTCTCCTGGTCAACCTGTTCGGCCGTCGGGGCGGGCTGTCGGTCGAGCGGATGGTGCTGGCCGGTGTCGCCCTCGGCGCCCTGGCCACCGCCGTGACCTCGTACCTGTGGGCCCGGGCCTCGATGTTCGAGGCCCAGCGGGCCAACGCCTGGCTCACCGGCTCGCTCGTGGGCCGCGATTGGGACGAGGCCCGGGTCAGCGCCCTCGCCGCCCTCGCCCTGCTGCCGGCCGCCGCCCTGGTGGCGCGTCCGCTGTCCACCCTGTTCGTGGTGGGCGACGAGGCATCGGCCGCCATCGGTGTCGGGGTGAACCGCCTCCGCACCCGGGTGCTGGTGGTCGCCGCCTGCCTGGCCGCCGGGGCGACGGCGACCACGGGCCCGGTCCCCTTCGTGGCCCTCCTGGCCCCGGCCATCGCCCAGCGCCTGGCGGCCCAGCCGGTCAACCTCGGCCTCTCCGCCGCCATCGGCGCCCTGCTGCTGATCCTGGCCGATCTCGCCGCCCGTCTCGTCCTGCTCCCGGCCGAGATTCCCGTCGGGGTGGTGACCGGGCTCGTCGGCGCTCCCTACCTCGGCCTCCTTCTGGTGGGCGCAAGTCGGCGGGGTGGCGTCGCATGACCGGCCCCGTGGACTCGACGACCCTGGGCGCTCGGGCCCTGGCGGTCGGCTACGAGCGGCGGCCGGTCATCGACGGGCTCGACGTCGACGTTCCCCCCGGCCTGATCACGTCGATCGTCGGCCCCAACGCCTGCGGGAAGTCCACCCTGCTCAAGGCGCTGGTGCGGCTTCTCACCCCACGAGCCGGTGCCGTGCTCCTCGACGGCGCCGACATCAACCGACTGCCCACGCTCGAGGTCGCCCGCCGGATCGGGTTCCTCCCCCAGGGGCTCACCTCTCCGGCCGGGATCCTCGTTGCCGACCTCGTGGCCCGGGGCCGTTACCCCCATCAGGGTCCGCTGCATCGCACCACCGCCGACGACGACCGAGCGGTGGCCGAGGCCATGGTGATGACCGGCATCGACCCGCTCGCCGACCGACCGGTCGACGAACTCTCGGGCGGACAGCGGCAACGGGTGTGGATCGCCATGGCCCTGGCCCAGAACACGTCGATCCTGCTCCTCGACGAGCCGACCACCTACCTCGACGTCACCCATCAGATCGAGGTGCTCGATCTGCTCGTCGATCTCCACCTCACCGGTCGGACGGTGGTGATGGTGATGCACGACCTCAACCTGGCGGCCCGCTACTCCCACCACCTCCTGGCCATGGCCGACGGTGCGATCGTGGCCACCGGTCCACCGGCGTCCGTCGTCTCGGACCGGCTCCTCTCGTCGGTGTTCGGGATCGAGGGCCACATCGTCGTCGACACCGCCACCGGGGCGCCGCAGATCACACCCCTCGGTCGCCATCACCTCCACGGCCCCACCGTGACGCCGGACTCCCCGGACGATCGCCCGGAGGCCAACCCGCTCGTAACCCAAGGAGAGAACCGATGACATCCCTACGTTCGCTGATCGGCGTGCTCGTCGCCCTGGCGCTGCTCGCCGCGGCCTGTTCGAGCGACGACGCGTCGGACGACAGCGCCTCGCAGACGGCCGGAGCCGACGCCGGGGCCGCAGCATCGGCCTCCGCCACCGACGAAGACGGTGCGGTGGGCGAGGACCCGTCCGACTCCGAGGCGTCCGGGGCGACGCGCACCGTCACCCATCCGTTGGGCGAGGTCGTCCTGCCCGCGCAGCCCCAGCGCTGGGTGGCACTCGACGAGGGGGCTGCCATGATCCTGCTCGAATTGGGGGTCACACCGGTCGAGACGTTCAGCCAGGGCCTGGTGGCCGCAGGCGACGTGCTCGAATCCGAGGGGATCACCGTCACCCCGAACCCGGCCGGCCTGGCCGGGCTCAACTTCGAGGCGGTGGCCGAGGCCGAACCCGATGCGATCATCGCCTCCTTCGACGGTGCGGTGGAGCCGATCTACGACGAGCTGAACGCCATCGCCCCCACGGTCGTTCTGCCCTTCGAGGGCACCTGGCAGTCGATGTTCCGGGAGAGTGCGGTCATGGTGGGAGCCGAGGCCGAGGCGGAGCCGGCGATCGCCGCCCTCGAAGCCCGTACGGCCGAGGTGGCCTCCCTCGACGGTGACGACCTCACCATCTCCACCCTCGGGGCGTTCGGCTCGCTGTTCTTCACCCAGTCGTCGAACACCCCGATCGATCAGGTGCTCAACGACGCCGGCGTCACCCGGCCCCCGGCCCAGGCCGAGAGCGTGCCCGACCCGACGCTCGGCTACGGCACCCTGCTGTCGGAGGAGGTCCTGCCCGAACACGACGCCGACCTCCTGCTGCTGTTCAGCGGGGCCTTCTACGACAGCTCGGTACTCACCGAACTACCGGTCTACAACGCCCTCGGCGCCGTGCAGGACGATCGGGTGGTCGAGGTCGACGGCGAGATGTGGTTCGTCGGCTATCCCTTCACCGTGAGCTGGGTCCTCGACGACCTGGAGATCCTGCTCGCCGGCGGCACGGACGTGGCCTCGCGCGACGACGTCCTCACCCGGTGGGCCGACTACCGGGCCTCGGTCGAGGCGGCGGGCTGACGGTGCCCGGTCTCCCGCTGCGCTCGATCGGCTTGGCCGGCGCCGTCCTCGCGTTCTCCGCCTGCGGGGACAGCGCCGGCCCGGTCGGTCCCGGCCTCACCGTCGAGGCCGGGGTCGCCACCTACGCCGAGGACGCCTACGACCACCCGGCCGGCCTGATCGAGGTCGGGCTGGTCAACACCTCGGAGCTCGCCCACACCCTGCTGATCGAGGACGAGGACGGGGTTGACCAGGGCGTCCGCCTCTTCGTCGGCGTCGAGGCACCGGAGGACGAAGTGCAGATCGACCTCGCTCCCGGGACCTACCTCTTCTTCTGCGACCTGCCCGGCCATCGTCTGGCCGGCATGGAGGCGACCGTCCGCATCGACTGACCCGCTCACCCCACCCCACCGAGACCAGGAGGCAACGGCCTTGACCACTATCGCCAACCCGTCAACACCACCACCGACCACCGTCGACGAAGACGGCCTGTGGACCATCATCTCGCCGGTCAACCGCGAGATCTACACCGGTATGACCCTGTCGCTGTTGAGCCTCGTGGCGTGGCTCGGCTCGATCCTGCTGTTCCTGCCGATCACCCGTCGGCTCACGGCCGACGACCCCGCCGCTCGACCGCCGTGGCTGTTGCTCGGCATCGCCCTCGGGCTGGTCGCGGCGTCGTTCCTGTGCCGGGCCATGGCCTTCCGCCTGTCCCACCTCGGCGCCTACCGGTTGGAGCAGATACTGCGCACCGAGCTCACCGAGCGGCTGGCCGGGGTGCCCCTCGGCTACGTGGTCACCGCCGGGTCGGGCACGCTCAAGAACGTCGTCCTCGACGACGTCCGCTCCCTGCACAGCTTCGTCGCCGACAGCACGCCGCTGTTCGCCAAGAGCTTCGCCGCCCCCGTGCTCGGTCTGGCGCTGATGTTCTCACTCGACTGGCGGCTGACCTTGATCTCGCTGGCACTGTTCCCCGTCGGCCTGCTGGGGATGTTCTTCGCCTTCCGGGACTACGAGGTCGGGCGACGGCTCGTCGACGAGGCCGATGAGCGGATCAACGGTGTGATCAACGAGTACGTGCAGGGCATGCACGTGGTCCGCACCTTCGACGACGGCGACGGTTCGTTCCGGCGGTACCGGGCCGCGCTCAACGACGCCACCGACACGGTGCGGGAGTGGACGGCCAAATCGCAGACCGGCGCCTATTTCGCCCGGACGATGTTCGCCGCCCTGCCGACGGTGCTGTTGCTGCTGGCGGCGGGGGTGCCCATGGTCCGCAACGGTTCGGTGGAGCTCCCCATCCTGCTGATGTTCCTCCTGCTGGCCCCCACGGTGACCGAGGCGATGATGCCGATCGTGTGGCTCCAGCAGCTGATCACCAACGCCGGCGCCGCAGTGAAACGGATCGGTCGGCTGCGGGCCGTCGAGATCCTGCCGGAGGTGGAGGAGGGGAAGCCCCCCGCCGACGCCTCGGTCGAGCTCCGTGGCGTCACGTTCAGCTACGAGGGTCGGTCCGACAACGCCCTGACCGATGTCGACCTCGTGGTGCCGGAGGGCACCGTCACCGCCCTGGTGGGACCCTCCGGCGCAGGCAAGAGCACGATCGCCCAGCTGATCCCCCGGTTCTGGGACGTCGACCACGGCCGGATCCTGGTGGGCGGGGCGGATGTGCGGGAGATGACGAGCGACCAGCTCATGGCCTCGGTGGCCTTCGTGTTCCAGTCGCCGTTCCTGCTGAGCGACACGATCGGCAACAACATTCGGCTCGGTCGGCCCGACGCCACCGACGAGGAGATCGTGGCCGCCGCCGTCGCCGCCCAGGCCCACGATTTCATCGTCGAGGAGTTGCCCGACGGCTACGACACGGTGATCAGCGAGCGGGGTTCGAGCCTGTCGGGCGGGCAGCGGCAGCGGATCACGATCGCCCGGGCCATCCTCCAGGACTGTCCCATCATCGTGCTCGACGAGGCCACCGCCTTCGCCGATCCCGACAACGAGGCCAAGATCCATCGGGCCCTGGCCGAGCTGGCCAGGGGCAAGACCCTGATCGTGGTGGCCCATCGGCTGTCGACGATCACCGACGCCCACCAGATCGTCGTGCTCGACGAGGGCCGGACGGTCGAATCGGGCACCCACGAGGAGCTGGTCGCCCGCGGCGGTCGCTACGCCCGGCTGTGGGAGCACTTCAACGACGCCCAGAGCTGGGGGCTCCGGACCGACGCCACCGACCCGGCCGACCACGAGTCGGCGACCAAGTGAGGTAGCAGATGCTGACGACCTTCCAGAACATGATCGAGGCCTGCGGCTCGAAGGCTCCGCTGATGCGGCGGGCCCTGGTGCTGTCCCTGCTGTCGTCGATCGTCCAGGGACTCGCCTACGCCCTGCTGTACCCGATGCTGGTCGCCCTGGTCGACGGCTCCGACGACGTGTGGTGGCTCCTCGCGACCCTGGCCGGGCTGATCGCGGTCGACGCCGCCATCCGACTCGTCGAGACGCGGGTGGAGTGGGAGATCTACATCCAGGTCTCGGACGAGACCCGGTCCAACCTGGGCGAGCAGCTCAAGCGGATGCCGCTCGAGCAGCTGGCCCGGCGCCGGACCGGCGACCTCAACAGCGTCCTCACCGGCAACGTCTCCGACGTGGTGTCGATCGCCGGCGGGCTCTTCAGCGTCGTGATCAGCATCATCGTCACCCCGATGGTGGTGGTGATCGCCACCTTCTTCATCGATTGGCGGCTGGCCGTCGCCATGCTGGCGCTGTTCCCGACGGCGATACCCCTCTACCGGCTCATCAGGGAGGGAGCGGCCCGGGAGAACCGGATCGTGGCCGAGGCCCACGCCGACACGACCTCGCACGTGGTCGACTACACCCAGGGCATGGCCGTGCTGCGGGCGACCCGGCAGGTGGGATCGGAGTCCCGGCGGCTGCAGGACTCGCTGGCCGAGCTGCGGCGGGCGCAGGTGGACGGGCTACGACTGAGCACCGTGCCCAGCATCTTCATCTCGGCCGTCGTCCAGATCGGGATCCTGGCCATCACCGCGCTGGCCATCCGCTTCGCCCTCGGCGGCAGCCTCGACGTCGCCGTCGTGCTCGCCGTGATCGTCATCGCCGTGCGCTTCAGCGAGCCGCTGGCGCTGTTCGCCGACCTGTCGTCGATGTTCGACTTCATGGAGGCGGCGATCGACCGGATCGGCGAGCTGTTGGCGGTCCCGCCGCTCCCGGTCGCTCCCGGCGCCGGACCGGTGGAGGGGGCCCGGGTCGCCTTCCGGGACGTGAGCTTCACCTACGACCAGACCGACGAGGAGGTGCTGCGCGGCGTCTCGTTGGAGGTTCCCGAGCGCAGCCTCACCGCACTGGTCGGCACGTCGGGCAGTGGGAAGACGACGATCACCCGACTGCTCACCCGGTTCGCCGACCCGCAGCGGGGGTCGATCACGGTCGGCGGCGTCGACGTCCGCAGCCTCAGCCAGTCCGACCTGATGCGGCGGTTCTCGGTGGTGTTCCAGGACGTCTACCTGTTCGACGATTCCATCCGGGAGAACATCCGGCTGGCCAAGCCGGACGCCACCGACGACGAGATCGTGGCGGCGGCGACGGCCGCCAACTGCCATCGATTCATCTCCGCCCTGCCCAACGGCTACGAAACCGGGGTGGGCGAGATCGGTGGTGCGCTGTCCGGCGGCGAGCGTCAGCGCATCTCGATCGCCCGCGCCATCCTCAAGGACGCCCCGATCGTCATCCTCGACGAGCCGACGTCGGCCCTCGACACCGAGAGCGAGGTGGCGGTGCAGCGGGCGATCGACACGTTGGTCGAGGACAAGACCGTCCTCGTCATCGCCCATCGGTTGTCGACGGTCGTCGCCGCCGACAACATCATCGTGTTGGAGGACGGCCGGATCGCGGAACAGGGCGATCACCGAAACCTCCTCGACCTCGACGGTCGCTACGCCGAGATGTGGCGGGCCCAGCGCGCCGACCGGCTGTGGCAGATCACGGCGACGTAGCCGGGCCCCGCACCTCGGCCGCTAGCCGAGCACCTTGGTGGCGACCTCGCCCAGTTGGGTGATGCGACCGGGCTTGTGGCCGTTGGCCATCAGGCTGAGTGCGATCCCGTCGAGGCCGGCGGCCATGAAGCCCTCCAGCTTCTCGCCGACGGTGTCGGGATCGCCGTGGGCCAACATCGGCTTCACCATGTCGAACATCTCGGCCGGCCAGCCCTTCAGCGCCACCAGCGCCCGGAGGTCGTCATCGGCCTCCTCCATGGTGGGGGCGACGTTGGCGGCCACGAGCAGCGTCACGGTGATCTCCGAGCGGTCGCGGCCCAGCCGTTCGCAGTGGCCGTCGAGAGCCTCCAACTTGGGTGGGATCTCCTCGGGGCTGCTCAGGCCGACCAGGTTCGACTCGTCCGCATACTGGGCCACCATTCGCAGCGTCTTCTTTTCGCCGCTGCCGCCGATCATGACCGGCACGGTCGAGACCGGGGCCGGCGAGTTGACGAGGTCGGTGACCTGGTAGTGCTTGCCGTCGAGGTTGGCGGCCTCGCCCTTGAGCATGGGAAGGATGATCTGGAGGGCCTCCTCCAGCTTCTCGAACCGATCGGTGAATGAGCCGAATTCGAAGCCCATGGCCTGATGCTCCAGCTCGTACCAGCCGGCACCGATGCCGAGGGTCGCCCGGCCGTGCGACACCAGGTCGAGGGCGGAGATCGTCTTGGCCAGCAGCGCCGGGTTGCGGTAGGTGTTGCCGGTGACCAACGTGGCCAGCCGCATCCGGGTGGTGTGTTGGGCCAGGGCGGCGAGGAGGGTGTAGCCCTCGATCATCGGCTCGTCGAAAGCCCCGATCACCGGGAGTTGGTAGAAGTGATCCATCACCGTGAGCCGATCGAAGCCGGCCTCATCGGCCTCCTTGGCCTGCGCCACCAGCAGGTCGTAGATACCGGCGGGGGTGGTGTCGGGGTAGGTGAAGTTGGGGATCTGGTAGCTGAGTCTGCTCATGGTCGGTCCTTCCACTCGGTGGTTCGCGTGTTCGTCGAGGTCATGGGGCGAGGTGGGCCACCCGTGCGGGTCGTCTCACCATCGCCACGCCGAGAGCGTCCGGGAGCATGAGCCGATGTCGGGTTGCGGCGTGGTCCTCGGGGCGCACCTCTGTGAGGCTACGACAGGTGGACCGCTTCGCGAGTAGACAGAACACGACAATCCGGGCGGCCGGCGTCGGTGGATTCGAGGAGCGATCCGACCGATCGGTCGCAGGCGGATCGGGAGCACGCGGTGGAAGTGAGGAGTGAGCGATGACGACGTATGAGGTCGCGGAGATCTGGCGACATCCGGTGAAGTCGATGGGAGGGGAGTCCCTCGCCACCGCCGAGCTGGGCGCCGCCGGTGTCGACGGTGACCGGCGATGGGCCCTGCGCAGCCGGGCGAGCGGCAAGATCGTCTCGGCCAAACGGCCCCGACCCTACGGCGGTCTGCTCGACTGGTCGGCCGCGGTCGACCGGGACGGGGTGGCGGTGACCGGCCCCGACGGCGCGACGTTCGGTGTGGGTGACCCGGCGCTCGACACCGCGCTGTCGGACGCCCTGGGCGAGGCCGTCAGCCTCGTACCGGTCGAGGCAGGAGCGGAGGAGACCTACGACTCGGTGTGGCCCGAGATTCCGGACACCTCGCTGTCGGACACCGAGGTCGAGTTCCCGATCGCCCTGCTGACCGACAAGACGAGCTTCGTCGATGTGTCGGCGCTGCATATCGTGGTCGCCGATTCCGTGGCCCACCTCGGGACGCTGATCCCCGACGTCGTGCTCGACGTCCGACGGTTCCGGCCCTCGGTCGTGGTTCGCTCGGTCGACGGCGGTCACGAGGGGTTCGCCGATCTGGCGTGGAGCGACGTGCCCGCCTCGATCGGTGCCGTCGAGGTGCGGATCGGGGCTCCCGCCCCCCGGTGTGTGATGACCACCCTGCCCCAGCCCGGCCTGGCCAAGGCCAACCAGATCCTCAAGGCCCTCGCCGCCGACGCCAGACACACGTCGGCCTTCGGCACCTTCGCCTGCCTCGGCACCTACGCCGAGGTCACCAGCCCCGGCGTGGTGTCGGTCGGCGACACGTTCACCGTCGACGGCTGAGGCCCGGGTTTCCACGACGGCGACCGCACTCGTCCGAATCCTCGGCAGCGGTACGCTGAGGCCGGCCAAGGGAGGTCTCCGTGCCGGACTTCAAGCCGATCGTTCCCCGCGTCGTCGACCCCGGCGGCGTCGATGCGTCGCCCCATGCCCGGCCGATGCCGGTCACCACCGATGAGTCGCGGGCGGCGACGGTGGGGGAGACCGGCGGTCAGCCGTTGATCGACTTCGACGGCACCTCCAACCCCTACATCGACTACCAGAGCATCGATCTGCTCCTCTCGCTCCAGCACCCGCGGAGCGAGGGCTACGACGAGATGTGCTTCTTCGTGATGGGTCAGGTGAAGGAGCTCCTGTTCCGGGGGCTGCACTTCGAGCTGGTCAACGCCCAGCGTCAGATCCGGGAGGGGGCGGTCGACAACGCACTGCTGATCCTCGACCGGGCCACCGCCTACGTCGACTACATCGAGTCGTCCTGGGACCTGCTGACGACGATCACCGCCGACGGGTTCAACCAGTTCCGCGACACGCTGGGTACGGCGTCCGGGCAGCTGTCGTTCATGTACCGCCACGTCGAGTTCATCCTCGGGAACAAGAGCGAGCAGCTGGCCCTGGCCCACAGCAACGTCCCCCACGTGTGGCCGGCGTTGGAGGAGGCGCTGCGGTCGCCGAGCCTCTACGACGACGTGATCGCCCTGCTGGCTCGGGCCGGACACCCGATCGACGACGCCGCTCTCGACCGGGACTGGTCGCAGCCCTATGCGGCCGACCCATCGGTGGAGGCCGCCTGGCGGGCGGTGTTCACCGACCCGAGCCAGGGAAACCGGCTGTATCGACTGGGTCAGTCGCTGCTCACCCTCGATCAGACGTTCCTGCAGTACCGATGGCGCCACTTCACCAGCGTCGAGCGCATCATCGGGTACAAGCCCGGCACCGGCGGCTCATCGGGGGTGGGCTGGCTCGAGCAGGTGACCCGGCACAAGTTCTTCCCGGAGATCTGGGCCACCGCCAACTGATGGGCCTTCGCTGGAGAGACCTGACGGCCGAGGAGCGGGAGCGCGCCTACTCGCCCAGCTCCTGCCTGCCCGACGGCGACTATCGCCCGTTCGTCGAGCAGTACGTGACCCGCAGTGCCCGGGCGTGGGCCGACGTGCAGGCTGCGGCAACGACGACGGTGCTGACCTACGGTCCGTTGGCGTCGAACACCATCGACGTGGCGATCCCGTCGGCCTCCACCGCCACCGCCACCGGCGGGCCGATGCCGCTGCTGGTCTTCGTGCACGGCGGTTACTGGCAGGAGCTGTCGAAGATCGAGTCCCGGTTCGCCGCCGCCGACTCCGTCGAACGGGGGTGGGCCTTCGCCGCCGTCGACTACACGCTCGCCCCCCGGATCCCGGTCGGCGGCATCGTCGACGAGTGCCGGACCGCCCTCGCCGCCCTCCAGGACGCGGCGCTCGGGTTCGACCCGGGCCGTATCGTGGTCGCCGGGAGTTCGGCCGGCGCCCAGCTCGCCGCCATGATGGCGCTGCGGCCGGGGGCGGCGGCCGCCGTGCTGGTCTCGGGGGTGTTCGAGCTGGCACCGCTCATCGGTACCGAGATCGACGACGCACTCGGGCTCGACCCCGACGAGGCCGCTCGGCTCAGCCCCCTGCACCTCGATCTCGACGGGTTCCCGCCCACGCTCGTGGCCCACGGCGACAACGAGACCGACGAGTTCAAGGCGCAGTCGCGGTCCTTCGCCGCCGCCCTGGGGCCGGTGGAACCGATCGAGATTCCCGACCGCAATCACTTCGACGTGATCCTCGACCTGGCCCGGTCCGGCACGACGCTCGGTGACGCCGTCGGCCGGCTGATCGGCGATCTCTGAGGCCACCGGTCGCCGTCGGCACCCGGGATGCCGGGACCCGACGACCGCGCCGCCGTCGGGAGACCTACTCCCAGCCGTACCCGGTCCAGCTCCCGCCCGTCCAGGAGCTGCCGGTGACCCAGCCCGGTCCGGGCCCGTGGCCCCGCCTCGGGGTGGCGGCCAGCCACACTGGAGAGGTGGGGAACGATACCGATCACGGGCGGAGCGGGGCACTCGCCGGACTGGGTGCCTTCCGCACCGCCAGGTTGCGGCTCCGACCGATGACCGCCGACGACTTCGCTCTGCTGGCGGTGCTCAACGGCGACGACGAGGTCATGCGCCATATCACCGGTCGGGCTCTGAACGCCGAGGAGACCCGTCGCGACCTCGATCGGTCGCTCGGCACCCGATGGTTGTTGTTCGACCCGGCCGACGACCGCTTCCTCGGCTGGGTCGCCGCCGCCCCCCATGCGGATGGGGTCTACGAGATCGGTTGGCGCCTGTGTCGCCAGGCCTGGGGGCACGGTTACGCCACCGAGGCCGCCCGGGCGATCGTCTATCGGGCGTTCGCCGCTGGAGCGAGCAGGGTGTTCGCCGAGACGATGGCGGTGAACCGACGGTCCCGATCGGTGATGGAACGCATCGATCTCCGTCACGTGCGAACCTTCCATCTCGACGTCGACGATCCCCTGCCCGGCACCGACGAGGGCGAGGTGGAATACGCACTGACCCGCCACGAGTGGGAACGGGACCGAACCGGGACGTGAGCCCTCCGGTGATCAGCGGCCGGGCATGGCGAAGCGACCCCTCACCAGCTCGACCCGCAACTCCAGGCTCACCCGATCGACGATCTCTCCTCGCACCGGTCCGTACCGCGAGGTGTACCGCTCGACGGTGTCCGCCACCCGGGTCGGCTCGCGCTGCACGTCGAGCGGGCCGTGCAGGCTCATCCACCGGCCGCCGTCGACGAAACATAGCGCCCCGAGGCTGCCGGCTTCGGCGTTCTTGACCTTCACCGTTTCCCCCGGCGCCACGATCCGGATCGTGTGCTCGACGGGTACGTAGCTGTACGCCACCGGTACCACGTGAAGCTGTCCGTCGGGCCGGGTCGTGGTCAGGCTCGCCAGGTGGGTCTCGGCGAGAAAGGCCAGGCCGTCCTCGCCGAGTTGGTCGGGGGTCAACGCCATGTCGTCGGTCTTTCGGTTGTGAGTACGAGTGGGCAGTCTCGGGTGGGGTGGTCGGTGACGGTCACGGCAACGCCGTAGGCCGTCTCCAGGACCTTGGGGTCGAGCACGACCGCCGGACTACCGCTGTCGACCACTCGGCCGCCGGCGAGCAGGACGATCCGGTCGGCGTAGGCAGCGGCGAGGTTGAGGTCGTGGACGACCACGATCACGGATCGTCCGGCGTCGGCCTCGGCCCGGGCCATGGCCATCACCAGCTCCTGGTGTCGGAGGTCGAGGGCGGCGGTCGGCTCGTCGAGCAGCACGATCGGGGTGTCCTGGGCCAGGATGCGGGCGAGCGCGACCCGGGCCTGCTCCCCGCCCGACAGCACCCGGAAGGGCCGCTCGAGGATCGCCCGCAGGTCGAGGCGGTCGATCAGGGACTCGACGAGCTCGGGTGCGGGGTCGCGGTGCGGGGATCGCCCCATGTCGATCACCGCCCGAGCCTTGAACCCGAACGCCACCCGATGCTGTTGAGGGAGCACGGCCCGTAGCCGGGCCAGGTCGGGGTGGCGCATCTCGGTCACCGATCGCCCGTCGATGGTCACCCGTCCCCGATCGGGGACGAGATCGCCGGCCAGCAGACCGAGAAGGCTCGACTTGCCGGCACCGTTCGGGCCGGCGATGCAGACGAGTTCGGCGTCGGTCGCGGTGATCGAGGCCTCGCCGAGGACGGCGACGCCCCCTCTGGCCAGCGACAAGCCCTCGGCGGTGATCGTGCTCATGCCCAGCCGCCCTGTTCACGCCGGGTGAGCACCAGCAGCCACAGAAAGAAGCCGCCACCGACGGCGGAGGTCAACACACCGAGTGGCAGCTCGGCCGGCTCGACCGCGGTTCGGGCCACCACGTCGGCCCCCACCAGGAGGAGGGCGCCCCCAACGGCGCTGGCCGGCAGCAGCAGTCGGTGCCCGGGACCGGCCACCAGCCGCACGACGTGGGGCACCACCAGACCGACGAAGGCGATGATCCCGGCGACGGCGACCACCGCCCCGACCACGAGGGCCGAGACGGTGAGGACGATGCGGCGCAGGCGCTCGGTGTCCACCCCGAGGTGGCTCGCCTCCCGTTCGCCCAGCGCCAACAGGTCGAGCGCCCGCCCGAGCCTCGGCATGATGGCCAGGCCGAGGGCGAAGAAGGCGAAGGCCACACCGACCGAGGTCCACCTCGCCGCCGCCATCGACCCCAGCTGCCAGAACACGATCGAGCGGAGTTCCTGATCGTCGGCCAGGAAGGTGACGTAGCCGATGGCGGCCACGACCATGGCGTTGATGGCGATGCCGGTCAGGACCAGCGTCACCACCTCGGTCCGCCCGTCGTGACGGGCGATCCGATACACCAGCGCCGTCACCGCCAGGGCGCCGATGAAGGCGAAGACCGGTGTCGACCACGAACCGATGGCGCCCAACCCGGTGATGATGCCGACGACGGCGCCCAGCGCCGCCCCACTCGACGTGCCGATCAGTCCGGGGTCGGCCAGCGGGTTGGCGAACACGCCCTGCAGCGCCGCTCCGCACAGCCCGAGGGAGCCGCCGACGGCGACGGCGAGCAGGATGCGGGGCAGGCGGATGTCGCGCACCACGGTCTCGGACGCCTGCGGTACGTCGCCGGCCCGGCCGATGCCGACGAGGTCGCCGATGACGGCGAGCACATCGCCGACCGGGACGCCGACGGCTCCCACGGTGACGCTCCAGACCGAGGCGGCCACCAGCGTCGCCGACAACCCGCCGAGGACCAGGATCGCCTTCGACACGACCGGGGAGGTCGAACGGGGCGGGTGCATCATCGCACCCGCCCCGCTCGAGGGCGGGGTCGGCGCTCGGGTGCCGACGTCGTTCACGAGGTCGCGGCCAGGATCTGCCGGGTCAGCGCCTCGACGGTCTGTGGGGCCCGAGGGGTCCACTGCTGAATCGACTGGTCGTCCTCCCAGATCACCAGCGCACCCCGGGTGCCGGCCGTGGTCTCGGCGATACCGGCCAGGGTCAGGAAGGCGTCCTCGCCGCCCGCCTGCTCGACGCTCGACCGCGTCGTGACGATCACGGCCGGATCGGCCACCACCAGCGCCTCGGGCGTGAGTGGTGCCGCTTCGGCCAATTCGATCACCCCGGCCACCGTCGGGAACCCGGCGGCGGAGATCAGGGTGTTGGACGGGCTGTCGAGGCCGGTCAGGAACACGTTCTGACCGCGGGCGACGGCGTAGGCCACGACCGGGGCGTCGACAGCGGCGGCCTGCTCGGTGGCGGCGTAGGCGTCGAGCACGCCGTCGGAGACGGCCAGCGCATGCTCGGGTGAGCCCAGAGCGGCGCCGATCAGCTCGGCTGTTGCGGTGAGCGAGGCGGGGTCGGCGGTGTCGAGCGGCAGCCGGACGACGGCCACGCCGGCGTCGGCGATGGCGTCGAGGGCCTCGGGGGGACCGGCGTCGAGGGGGACGAACAGCACGTCCGGCGTCTCCGACAGGATGCCCTCGGCGGGTAGCGCCCGGAAGAAACCGACGTTGGGGAGCGAGGCCAGTTCGTCCGGGTAACGGGTGGTTCCTTCGATCACCACGACCCGGTCGCCGTAGCCGAGGGTCCACAGCATCTCGCTGGCGGCCCCGGACATCGACCCGATCCGGTCGGCGGCCTCGATGGTGACCTCGGCGCCCGAGGCGTCGGTGATCGTGGTCGGCAATGACACGTCGGGCGCGGCCAGCGGCCAGGCTCCCGGGTCGTACATGGCGTGCTCGGCGTGATCGTGGTCGGCGTGGTCGTGGTCGCCCTCGTCCTCGTCGCCGTGGGACGCGCCGTCGTCGTGCTCGCCCTCGGCCATGTCGCCGGCCATCTCGTCCATGGCCTCGCCCTCGGACATCTCGGTCGCCCCCGCCGAGGATGCGTCCTCGGCGGCGGTTTCGGCGGCGTCGTCGCCGCATGCGGCCGCCACCAGCAGGATCGCCAGCAGCGTGGCCGTCCACCGGGATCGGTGGCCGGGGTTCGGGTGTATCGCTCTCATGTTCGCCTTTCGTGGCAGCGGAGCCCCGGTTTCGCTGCTGATCGGGTGTTGTTTGCAGGTCTGTCGGGATCTCACCGGCGTTGGGCGACGACGCGATCGAGACGGTCAGGGTGGGTCCGCACGACCCGGATCCGTTCATCGCCGTCGAGCAGGCGCCGACCGATGCGAACCGAGTCGCGCCCGCCGTCCACCGGCGACGAGATCTGGTTCAGGTCATTCACAGCGCCGTAGACCGGACCGCCTCCTCGATAGTTCCGGGGGCCGGCAAGAAAATCCGAGCCGACCGAAACCGCCCGTCGGCGGGAGGAAACTGTTGCGTGTCGCCGTCGGGTCCAGTTGACTGAGCCGGGTGCACGACGCCGACTTCGAGCGGTTGATCCGCAATCACGAGCGAGCGGTGTCGACCTACGCCCGGTCGATGGCGTCGACGCCCACGATCGCCGAGGACGCGGTACAGGAGACCTTCCTCCGGGCCTGGGTCTACCTCGACTCGTTCCGGGGCAGCGGCAGCTTCGAGGGATGGCTGATCCGCATCTGCCGTCGCTGCATCTTCGATCTCCAGGCCCGCCATCAGCGCAACTGCGAGCTGATGAAGCGGGGCTGCGGTCCGACGGCGCAGGCGGCCGACCACACCTCGGAGGTGTACGCCCTCGTCGACACGCTGAGCCTCGAGCAGCGCGAGGTCCTCGTCCTGTGCGGCATCCTCGGCTACGACTACGAGACGGCGTCGACCATTCTCGATCTGCCGATCGGCACCGTCCGCTCCCGCCTCCACCGGGCCCGGGCCGCGCTGGCCGAGGCCCTCCGGGCCGACGCCGGAGAGGATATGAGCGCGTGACCACGTCGTCGACGCCAGACGATGACCACCTGGCCGAGGTCGTCAGCATCGACCAGGAGCGGTTCGACCCGTTGGTCGACGACTACCTGGCCGCGATCGCCCGCCAGGAACGTCCCGACGACGAGCTGGTCGGTCGCCTCGGCGCCGCGCTCCCGTCGCCGTCCCGGGCCCTCCGGGGTTTCGTCGTCGCCCTCGCCGGCCTCCAGCTGGTGGCCGTGCTGCCGTGGTTGATCGGGATCGATCCGCTCGGCCTCCTCGGCGATTCGAGCGACGCCCACCTCACCCGCGACGGCGCCCTCGGCTTCTGCGTCGCCGCCGCTGCGCTCCTGGCGGCCTGGCGACCCCACTGGGCGCGACCGGCGTTTGCCATCGCCTCGGTGGCCATCATCGCCCAGACGGCGGCCGGCGCCCTCGACGACTCCGCCGCCACCGGCGGCAACGAGTTGATCCACCTGCCGTCGGTGGCCCTGGCCTGCCTCACCGGTGCGCTGGCCATCAGACTCGCCGACCTGGCGCCGTCCCTCCCGCGATCCGGGCGGAGCTGAAGCCTCCCCGTCCCCGGCGTCCGCCACCGACCCGTCCACCGCGCCGCCGGCCTCCGCATCGCCTGCTCCTGCATCGAGTGCGTGCGGGCGACCATCGAGCCCGGCCACGACCCGGCTCGAAAGCCGGACGGGCTGATCCCGCTGAATCGGGGACTTCCCCGATGCCAAGGTCGGCTGCCGGCCCGAGAGTACGGGACGCCGCCGTCCACCACGTTCCATCGGAGTGCCACCGTGTCCGTCGACTCGCAGAGCCGCCTCATCGCCGTGCCGTCGCGTTGGCTTCGGCTGCGGACACTGCGCCGTAGGCTCGTCGGTGTGGGGACGGGGCGGTTCGGCATCGGTGCTCGGGTGGCGACGGTGGTCGTCGCCGCATTGGCCGTCGGCGCCCCGACCCCGGCCGACGATGCATCGCTGCTGGGCGTGGTGGCCTGCGACCGCCTCGACGAGCGGGCCGAGCGGGAGGAACTCGACTTCCGCGGCCAACGGCAGGTACTGACCACCACCGGCTGCCTGCGAGCCGGGGCGCCGGTGGCGTTCCTCCACCGGTACGCCGTGGCGCCCCCGGTGCAGCCGCTGGTGGCGCCCGACGATCCGACGGGCCTGGGGATGACGGTGATGGGCGACGGTTGGCGTCTCGACCTGGTGGGTGAGCTCACCGAGGATCACGACCTGGCCGAGCGCCTCGCCTCCTCGACCGGTGGTGAGGTGATGAAACGGCTGAGCCCGGTGTTCTGCGTCGTCTACCACCCCGATCCGAGCCGGCAGGCCTGACCGGCCCCCGACGATCGGCCCGAGCGTGTGGCGCGGTCGGGTCGAGTAGCGTCGATGGTGCCGTCAACGGGGGAGATGTGGCCATGACCACCAGCGCCGAATCGATCGAGGTACCCAAGGCCTTGCAGCGCGTCTACGACATGACGTGGGGCGACGTGTACCCGTTGTACGTCGAGAAGGCGGAGAAGAAGGGCCGGACCAAGCGGGATGTCGACAAGATCATCCGCTGGCTGACGGGGTACACCCAGCGTCAGTTGACCGCTCACGCCCGCAAGGACACCACGATCGAGGGCTTCATCGTCCAGGCGCCGGCCCTCAACCCCGATCGCCATCTGATCACCGGCGTCGTGTGCGGGGTGCGGGTGGAGGAGGTGGAGCAGCCGACGATGCGGGAGATCCGCTACCTCGACAAGCTCATCGACGAGCTGGCCAAGGGCAAGGCGATGGAGAAGATCCTGCGCACCCCGGAGACCACCACCGGTCGATAAGGGGGATCGGCCGGTCCCGTGGTCCGTCGTCGATACTCTGGCCTGCATGGGACTGACGCGGCGCACAGTGCTGAAGGCGGGCGCCGCCCTCCCGGTCGGGCTGTGGCTCGGCGGCTGCGCCGAGGACCAGGCCCGCGACACCGGCGGCCAGCCGCCCCGCAGCGATACGTCCGGCGACGACGTGGTGACCGGCTCGGCCCGGTGGCCCGAGGACACCGCCGCCGATCTGCTGTGGATGCCGGCCGAGGAGGAGCCTCACGCTGCGACGTGGATGTGCTTCCCCGGGCGGACCGATGTCTGGGGTGTCGACCTGCCGAATGTGCAGGCCACGATCGCCGACATCGGCCTCGCCGTCGCCCGGTTCGAACCGGTCCGCATGCTCGTCCGGCCCGACGACCTGGCGCTGGCGGCCGATCTGGTCGGCACCGACGTGGAGCTCATCGAGGCTCCGGTCGACGACCTCTGGGCCCGTGACACGTTGCCGCTCTTCCTCATCTCGGCCGCCGGTGAGCCGGCCGCCGCCCGGGTGCGGTTCAACGGCTGGGGCGACAAGCAGGTCCACGACGGTGACGAGACCCTGGCCGCCCTGGTGGCCGACATCGTCGGGGTCGACCTGATCGACTCCGGCCTCGTCGGTGAGGGCGGCGGGGTGGAGACCGACGGCAACGGCACGCTGCTCGCCGCCCGCAGCAGCTGGGTGAACGACAACCGCAACCCCGGCCTCGGCGGCGACGAGATCGGCGCCGCCCTGGCCGACGCGCTGGGGGCGGAGCGTCTGCTGTGGGTCGACGGCGTCGCCGGCGAAGACATCACCGACGGCCATATCGACACACTGGCCCGGTTCGCCGATGCGACCACGATCGTCCACGAGCACCCGTCCTACGCGGAGCCGGGTGAGACCTGGTACGACCTGGCCCAGGACACGGCGACATCGCTGGAGACCTTCGCCACCCTCGACGGGGCACCCTACGAGCTGGTGGCCCTGCAGCAGCCGACGACCACCCGCCGCCAGGATGCGGAGTTCCTGGCCAGCTACGTCAACTACTACGTGTGCAACTCGGCCGTCCTCATCCCCGAGTTCGGCGATGCGGCGGCCGATGGTCTCGCCGCCGACCTGATCGGCGAGCTGTACCCCGACCGCGAGGTCGTCGTGCTCGACATCGACCCGGTGTCCGCCGGAGGTGGCGGCATCCACTGCGCCACCCAACAGCAGCCGTCGGTCTGACCGTCGACGTCAACCCACGGGAGGCGGGAGCAGCACGAACTTGCCGACGTGCTCCTTGCGGAGGAAGGCCCGCTGGGCCTCGACGATGTGCTCCAGCGCGAAGGTCTTGGCCAGCACCGGCTCGATCTCGCCCTGCTCTATGTAGCCGATCAGGTTGGGGAACACCGGCTCGTCCCAGGCGGTGCATCCGATCAGCGTGAGGTCCTTCAGGTAGAGGGTGCGCATGTCGAGGGCCACGATCGGGCCGGCGATGGCACCTGACGAGGCGTAGCGTCCGCCGCGTACCAGCGCACGGGTGACGGCGCCGAAGCCGTCGCCGGCCACGTTGTCGATGGCGACGTCGACGCTCTCCTCACCGACGGCGTCGAGCAGATCGGCCGCTCGGGGGATGACCCGGTCGGCCCCCAGCGCGGCGACGGCCTCGACCTTGTCGGTTCCGGCGACGGCGGTGACCGTGGCCCCTCGTCGCCGGGCCAGCTGGACGGTGGCGGAGCCGACACCGCCCGAGGCGCCGGTGACGAGCACGTGGTCGTCGGCCCCGACGTCGGCCCGGTGCAGCATGTTTTCGGCCGTGCCGTAGGCGCAGGGGATCGAGCCCAGCTCGGCGTCGCTCCACTCGCACTCGACGGCGAACACCTCGCTCGCCGGGACCACCACGTACTGGGCGAAGGCGCCGTCGAAGTCCGACGCCATCCAGACGTTGGCCGGATCGTCCCAGCCGTCGGCGCGGACGCACGGTCGGACCAGCACCCGCCGGCCGATCTCCGGCGCCGTGGTGGCGGCGTCGTGCCCCTCTGCGTCGCCGACCGCCGAGCCGAGCTCGACCACCCGACCGCAGCAGTCGGTGCCCTGGATGAAGGGGAACGGCGTCTCCTCGTTCCACCCGCCGTCGCCCGATTCGGCCGCCGTCGCCTGCTCGCCGACGTCGCCGCCCAGGTCGAGCGTGCCGCCACTCACCGACGAGGAGTACCAGCCGAGGCGGGTGTTGATCTCGGTGTTGTTGACCCCGGCGGCCAGCACCTGCAGCAGCACCTCGCCGGGGCCGGGTGTGGGGATCGGCACGTCGACGTAGTCGAGCACGTCGAAGCCGCCGTTGGCCCGGGTGACCACCGCCTTCATCGTCGGCGTCCCGGGCGTGACGGCGAACCGGTCCGGTCGCTGGTGGTCGGCGATCGGCATCCCGGTCACTCGTCGGTGGCGTCGAGCGGGGTGTGGATCTTGATCGACAGGAACTGCAGTGGCACCTCGACCAGCTCGGTCGGACCGTGGGCCACCTCGCCGTGGAATTGGAGGGTGTCACCGGGGCCGAGCAGGTACCGCTTGGCCCCGTAGCCGTACTCCATCCGGCCCTGGAGCAGATGGATGAACTCGACGCCGGCGTGCTGGAACAGGGGGAACACCTCGTCCCGCTCGGTGAACGTCACCAGCACCGGCTCGATCTCGCGGCGGGGGCCCCGCAGCGAGCCGAGGTCGTGGTAAGTGCGGCCGGGACGGGCGTCCTCGTGGTCGATCGACACCCCCTCGCCGGCCCGGACCAGGATGGCGTCGTGCTCCTCGTCGAGCCCGCGGAAGAAGGCGGTGAAGGGCATGCCGGTGGCGTTGGCCAGCGCTGTGAGGGTGGCGAAGCTGGGGGAGGTCTGCCCGTGCTCGATCTTGGAGATCATGCCGATCGACAGGCCGGTGAGGGAGGCGAAGCCCTCCAGCGTCAGGTCGAGCCCCTGCCGGAACTCGGCCACCCGCTGCCCGACCACCTTCGACACATGATCGGCGGTGAGATCGCCGGTCTGCTTGCGGCTCGGGTCGGGCATCGGGGCTTCAGACTAGCGTCAGATACTTGTCGATCTCGGCGGCGGTGACCTGCTCGTGGTGGGCCATGAACTCGGCCCGCTTGACCTCGGCGAAGTAGTCGGCGTAGGGCCCGGAGGTTGTCCGCCCCAGCCCGGCCTGCAGGACCTCGTCGGCGTCGAGACAGTCGGCGGCGTGGAGCAGGGTGGGCGGCAGGCCGGCGATACCCCGGCTCGCCACCTCGGCCGCCGACAGCTCGAACAGGTTGGCGGTGTTGGGCGGGCCGACGTCGAGGCCACGGTCGATCCCGTCGAGACCGGCGGCCAGCAGGGCGGTGAACAGCAGGTAGGGGTTGGCCGAACCGTCGCCGAGGCGGACCTCGAGGCGGTCGGGCTCCGGAACGCGGATCATCTGGGTGCGGTTGTTGCCGCCGAAGGCGGCGTAGGCCGGGGCCCAGGTTGCCCCCGAGTCCGGTGCACCCACCCCCATGCGCTTGTAGCTGTTCACCGTGGGGCAGGCGACGGCGGTAAGGGCCGGAGCGTGCTCGACGAGGCCGGCGGCGAACCGGCAGGCCATGGCCGAGATGCCCAACCCGCTCGGGTCGTCGCCGTCGCCTCCGGCGAACAGCGGCCGGTCGTCCTCGGCGTCCCACAGGCTGAGGTGGGTGTGGAGGCCGTTGCCGGTCTTGTCCGAGAACGGCTTGGGCATGAACGTGGCGTAGCGGCCGTCGCGCTGGGCCATGGTGTGGATCATCAGGCGGAAAGTGATCAGCCGGTCGGCGGTGGTCAGGGCCTCGGCGTACTCCCAGTTCTGCTCGAACTGGCCGTTGGCGTCCTCGTGGTCGTTGGCGTAGTTGCCCCAGCCCATGGCGTTGAGGTTCCTCGACACCGCGGTGAGGTGGGGGAGCATCCGGGTGAGGCCCCGGGCGTCGTAGCAGGGGAGGGGATCGGTGTCGCGCTCGTCGGCGACCCGGATCGAGCCGTCGTCGTTGCGAACCACCAGCGAGTACTCGGCCTCCACCCCGGTCTTGAGCACGAGGCCCCGTTCGGCCAGCTGCTTCAGGGCCCGGCGGAGGATGACCCGAGGGGCGTAGGGCCACGGCTCGCCGTCGACCGTGGGATCGCAGTGCATGACGGCGACGTCGGGCTGCCACGGCAGCCGGGTGTAGGACGCCGGATCGGGGAGGGCGAGGACGTCGGGGCTGGCCGGATCCTGCCCGAACGGCCCGGCGGCGAACCCGGCGAATCCGGCCCCGTCGGCCATCAGGCCCTCCAGGGCCTCCACCGGGACCAGCTTGGCGCAGGGCTTGCCGTGCATCTCGACGAACAGGGCGTAGATGAACTCCACCCCGTCCGCCTCGACCCGGGCCCTGATCTCCTCGTACGAACTCATGACCGCCTCCGCTGGCACCGACATCGGCGACGGCACCCTTGCCGCCGCCCGTTCACGGTCTTCACTGTAGATGAAATAATTTCACTGGTGGGAGAAACTTCAACTACGATCGACCTCCGTGTGCGGAATCGTTGGACTCTTCCTGAAGACCGAACGCCATCGCCCCGAGCTCGGTCGTCTCTGCGCCCTCATGCTCCACGAGATGCGCGACCGCGGTCCCGACAGCGCCGGGTTCGCCCTCTACGACGGCGAGGGGGGCGCTGAGGGCGTGGTCGACGAGCCGGGTGCCACCACCCGGCTCACCGTGCTCAGCGAGGGGGCGACCCACGATTGGGCCGCCACCGCCGAACGCCTGCAGGCGGTGCTGGAGGCCGAGGTCACGGTGCGGTCGATCGAGGACCACGCCGTGTTCGAGACCACGGGAGACGGCGCCGCCGCCCGCACCTGGCTGATGGCCAACGTCGTCGAGCTCGACGTCCTCAGCTACGGCGCACGCATCGAGACCTACAAGTCGGTCGGCGATCCCGACCTGGTGGCCGAGCGCTACGGGCTCGCCGGTCGCGGTGGCACCCACGCCATCGCCCACACCCGGATGGCCACCGAGTCGGCGGTGACCACCAACGGCTCCCACCCGTTCTCCACCGGCGCCGACACCTGCCTGGTCCACAACGGCTCCTTCTCCAATCACAACCAGCTCCGGCGCCGGCTCCGTCGCGAGGGCGAGTCGTTCCAAACCGAGAACGACACCGAGGTCGCCGCCGGCTACCTGTCGTGGCGACTTCGGGAGGGCGACACCCTCGACGAGGCCCTCACCCGGGCCCTCGACGATCTCGACGGCTTCTACACCCTCGCCATCGGCGTCGAGCGGGGCTTCGCCATCCTGCGGGATCCGATCGCCTGCAAGCCGGCCGTGGTGGCCGAGACCGACGACTGGGTGGCGATGGCGTCCGAGTACCGGGCGATCGCCAAGCTCCCCGACGTCGAGCACGCCACCGTCTGGGAGCCCGAGCCGGCCCGCATCTACACCTGGGCCCTGGCCGCATGACGATGCAGGACGTCACCATCCTCGATCTGGCGGACACCACCACCCGGACGGTCAACCGGACCCTCCACGACGCCACGGACGGCCGGTTCCGCATCACCAACCCCCGGGGCGCCCATGCCGTGGCCTGCGGTATCGACGCCGACATCACCGTCGAGATCGACGGCGCCGTCGGCTACTACTGCGCCGGGATGCACCAGCGGGGCACCGTCGTCGTCGACGGCAACGCCAGCACCGGGCTGGCCGAGAACATGATGTCCGGTCTGGTCCGCATAACGGGCGACGCCATGATGTCGGCCGGGGCCACCGGACACGGCGGGCTCCTCGTGATCGAGGGCAACGCCGGGGCCCGGTGCGGCATCTCGATGAAGGGGCTCGACATCGTGGTCGGGGGCGACGTCGGCCACATGAGCGCGTTCATGGCCCAGGCCGGCACCCTCGTGGTGTTGGGCGACGCCGCCGACGATCTGGGCGACTCGATCTACGAGGCCGACCTGTTCGTCCGGGGGCGGGTGTCCTCCCTCGGCTCGGACTGCGAGCGCAAGGACCTCCGCCCGGAGGATCTGAAGACGCTCGCCGACCTCCTCGATCGAGCGGGCATGGAGGCGGACCCGGCCGACTTCACCCGCTACGGCTCGGCCCGGAGGCTCTACAACTTCGGTGTCGACGACATCGACGCCGAGCTGGCGGCCCGGTCGAACGGCGAGCAGGGGAGCGGGGCATGACCACCGACGCCTGGAGCCACCGGCGGTCCTACACGTTCGACCCGTCGGTCATCGCCGAGATCCAGCGGGCGGCCAACACCGGGATCTACCGGATCCGGGGTTGGGGGGCCAAACGGGAACTGCCCACGCTCGACGATCTGGTGGTGCTCGGAGCCTCGATGTCGCGCTATCCGCTCGAGGGCTACCGGGAGGCGTGCGGCACCGACGTGGTGATCGGCGCGGACACGGCGTCCGCCCCGGTGCGACTCGACATACCGATCACGATCGCCGGCATGAGCTTCGGCTCCCTGTCGGCCCAGGCCAAGGAGGCCCTCGGTCGGGGAGCCTCGGCCATGGGCACCTCGACCACCACCGGCGACGGCGGCATGACCCCGGAGGAGCGGGAGCACTCCTCGACTCTCGTCTACCAGTACCTGCCCTCCCGCTACGGCATGAACCCCGACGACATCCGCAAGGCCGACGCCATCGAGGTGGTCGTCGGCCAGGGGGCCAAGCCCGGCGGTGGCGGCATGCTGCTCGGCCAGAAGCTCACCGAGCGGGTGGCCGGCATGCGGACCCTGCCCGAGGGCATCGACCAGCGCTCGGCCTGCCGCCACCCCGACTGGACCGGGCCCGACGACCTCGAGATCAAGATCATCGAGCTGCGGGAGATCGTCGACTGGCGGGTCCCGATCTACATCAAGGTGGGCGCCGCCCGGCCGTACTACGACACCGCCCTGGCGGTGAAGGCCGGCGCCGACGCCATCGTGGTCGACGGGATGCAGGGCGGCACCGCCGCCACCCAGGATGTGTTCATCGAGCACGTGGGCATCCCCACCATCGCCGCCATCCCCGAGGCGGTCCGGGCCCTGCAGGAGCTGGGCGCCCACCGGCGGGTGAAGCTCATCGCCGCCGGTGGAATCCGGTCGGGGGCCGATGTGGCCAAGGCCCTGGCCCTGGGGGCCGACGCCGTCTCCATCGGCACCGCCGCCCTCATCGCCATCGGCGACAACCACCCCCGTTACGACGCCGACTACCGGGCCCTCGGCTCGGCCGCCGGCAGCTGGGACGACTTCCAGGCAGGCAACGACCCGGCCGGCATCACCACCCAGGATCCCGCCCTCACCGCCCGCCTCGATCCGGAGATCGGGGGCCGACGGCTGGCCAACTACCTGCAGGTGCTGAACCTGGAGACCCAGACCATCGCCCGGGCCTGCGGCAAGTCGCACGTCCACAACCTCGAACCCGAAGACCTGGCCGCCCTCACCGTCGAGGCGGCGGCCATGGCCAAGGTGCCCCTGGCCGGCACCACCTGGATACCGGGGCTGCCGACCGAGGGCTCAGGCCCATGACCGGAGGCCCGCCACCATGACTACGACGGCCGACGTGGTGATCATCGGCGGCGGCGTCGAGGGCATCGCCTGCGCCCTCTCCCTGGCCGAACGAGGTGAGACCTCGGTGATCGTGTTCGAGCGGGGCGGGGTGGCCGAGGGTGGCACCGGTCGCTCCAGCGGCATCGTGCGGGCCCACTACGGCATCCCGAGCCTGGCCGAGATGGCCCGCATCGGCGCCGCCTACCTGGCCACCGCGCCCGAGCGCCTGGGCGACGACATCGGCTACCACGAGGTCGGGTACGTGGTCGCCGTCGCCCCCGCCGATGTGCCGGCCCTACAGGCCAACCTGGCCATGCAGCGCCGAGTCGGGGTCGACACCCACGAGATCAGCCGGGACGACGTGGCCGAGCTGTTCCCCTTCGCCGATCTCGACGACTTCGGCGCCTTCGGCTACGAGTCGGCCGCCGGCTACGGCGACCCGGCCCGGACCTGCCTGGCCATGGCCGCTCGGGCCCGCACCCTCGGCGTCACCATCCGCCAGCAGACCCTGGTGACGACCGTGGCCAAGGCGGACGGCGGCGGCTGGGTGATCGAGACCGCCCACGACCGGTACGAGGCGGAGACGCTGGTCGTGGCCGCCGGGGTCCACACCGCCCGACTGGTGGCCCCGCTCGGGATCACCATCCCCCTCCGTCCCCAGCGGGAGCAGTTGCTGGTGGTGGACCCCCACCGGGATCTCGGGCGTCTGCCCGTGCTGTCGGACCTCGTCGAGCTCCAGTACCTCCGGGTGGAACCCACCTCCGAGGTGCTGGTCGGCAACAGCGACCACCGCAGCCCGGAGTACGTGACCGACCCGGACTCCTTCCAGTCCCGGGCCGACACCGAGTTCGTCGAACTCGCCGTTGGCAAGCTCATGCGGCGGTTCCCCCGCCTCGACGAGGCGGGGCTCAAATCGACCTACGCCGGCATCTACGACGTCACCCCCGACTTCAACCCGGTGATCACCATCGACGACGACCGCTTGGTACTGGCCTGCGGGTTCAGCGGGCACGGGTTCAAGATCGCCCCCGCCGTCGGCGAGCTGGTAGCCGACCTCATCGTCGAGGGCGCCAGTAGGAACCCCAACGTCCCGACCGGCGAGTTCCGGCTCGAACGCTTCGACGAGGGGGCGCCTCTGGCGTCGGAGCACCCGTACCGGACCGCCGGTCAGATGCGCTGAGGACCGGTCAGGACAGCTGCTGGTCGGCGTGGCGATCGGGGCTGAGCCCCTTCCGCTCGAGGAAGTCGACGGTGGCGGCCGCCACCTCCTGCCACCGGTGATCGATGACCAGCGAGTGGCCGGCCCCGTCGATGGTGATCAGCTCGGTCAGGGCCTGGTTCTTCGACTGCTTCCTGTAGGCGGCCTTGGCCAGCGAGGGCGGGACCGTGTGATCGGCGCCGCCGCTGACGATGGCCAGCGGGCCCCGGTCGGCGCTGGTGGTGTCGACGCTGCTGGCGGCGGAGGGGGTGAAGTTGGCGAAACCGATCTCGAACACCGGCCGACCGGGGGCGGCCGCGTGGAACTCCTCGTACAGGGCCTCGGCCTCGTCGGCCGACACGGCGTTGGCGAAGCCGTAGGTGAACTGGTCGAGGGTGAGGGTGATGGCCTTCCTGCGGTTGCCGGGGCTCTTGAGCACCGGGAACGAGGATTTGACGACCGACCACGGCAGCCCCCGGATGCCCTTGAACGGTGCGGGGTCGACGGCGACGGTGGCCCGGTTGAGGCCGCGGCCGGCCAGGATCTGGGCCACCAGACCGCCCACGGAGTGGCCGATGACGGCGGGCTGCCGGGTCAGGCCCTCGATGGCGGCCTCGGCCCGGTCGGCCACCTGCTGGATGCCGGTACCGGCCAGCAGCTCGGGATCGGACCGGGCGGCCTCGACGGTCCGGGGCTCACCGGGCCAGTCGAGGGCGAGCGGCGCGTAGCCGCGCTCGGTGAGGAAGTGCTCCCACCGGGACCAGCTGCCGGCGAGCAGCCAGAGCCCGTGGACGAGGACCACCGGCTGGCGGCCGGATTCGTTGATGGCGGCGATCCGGGTCGACTCCCGGTCGGTCAGGGTGAGGTCGGTGGTGGTCATGACGGCTCGCTTTCGCAGCAGCTGATGAGGAACACCTGCATCGTCGGTTCGATCGGCACCCGAAGCCATGTCCCCGGGGGACAACGACCTGACCGAATCGGACAAGCCGTTGGGTTGCCCACCCGGCCTGGCGGCCCCCGGCTGCCTACGCTGGTGTGATGGTGTCGGCCAACAGCACCCGTCCGGCCACGAGCCTGCGCGTGCTGTGCGAAACGGCACAGGACCTGGGGATCGGGCTCGACGTCGCCCTGGCCGGCACCGGATTGGATGAGAGCGACCTGGCCGAGGCCGACCGCGAGGTCACGATCGACCAGGAGTTGACCGCGGTGGCCAACATCGCCGCCGCCTATCCGGCCGAGGCCGGACTCGGGGTTGCGGTCGGCGAGCGCCTGCACGTCAACGCCTTCGGAATCTGGGGCTTTGCCGTGCTGACCAGCCCCACCTTCCGGGCCGCCATCGAAACCGCCATGGACTACGCCCGGCTGTCGTTCGCCTTCGCCGATCTCGAGTTCCACGAGGCCCCCGACGACGACGCTCGCCTGGTGTTCGACCTGTCGGCGCTCGACCCCGCCGTCCGGCCCTACGTGCTCGAACGGCAGTCGATGGTGACCATCCACTTCGCCCGGGAGGTGGTCGACAGCGACGTGCTGAGCCGGTTCCGCATCGAGACCACGCTGTCGAGCGACTACGGCCGGGCGCTGGCCGACCGCATCGGGCTGGCCGTCGAGGCCGAGTCCCACAAAGACGCCGTCGTCTTCCCCGCCGACGTGCCGGACCTCCCCGTCCCGAGGTCCGACCCGGTCACGCTCCGCTTCTGCCTCGAGCAGTGCGAGGCACTCGCCGCCCGGCTGACCGACGACACGCAGCCGTGGTCGGGCAAGGTGCGCGATGTACTGGTCGAGGACATCGCCCAGGAGCACCAGATCGGGTACGCCGCCCGACGGCTGGCGGTCAACGAGCGGACCCTACGCCGCCGGCTGGCCGACGAGGGCACGACGTTCCGCGAGCTGTACGCCGACACCCGCCTGTCGATCGCCCGGGAACTGCTGGAGACCGCAGGCCTGAGCGTCGAGGCGGTTGCCCATCGCGTCGGCTACGCCGAGCCGGCCAGCTTCGCCCGGTCCTTCGCCAAGCACTACGGCGTGACCCCCGGACGGGTGCGGCGCCGCCAACCGGCCTGAGCGGGGGCGGGCCGAGCCGGGCGAGGACGGGGGTCGACTCAGTCGGTGCCCGCCACCGCCCGATGGCGCAATGCCGGCATCCACCGAGGCCCGGCGGTGGCGTCGATGCGTTCGAGGAAGGCCTGGTGGTGGGGTTCGATCGCGTCGCAGAAGGCCACGGTCGCAGCCTCGCCCACAGCCTCCCACGCCGGTGCCGTGAGGGCGTCGGTCCGTCGCTCCAGGTCGAGGCGGAACCGTCGACCGGCTTCGCTGAGGGCCGACCCGGCGGCGAAGCCCTTGGCCTCGAGCCGGGCCCACCCGGCGCTGATGGCGTCGTCGTCGTTGCCGCGGCTGCGGGCGATCCACTCCTCGGAGCCGTACTCGTCGGGGTCGACCATGGCGGCGTGCAGCAGCCCCACCTCGACGGCGTCGAGATCGGCGGCGGCGCACAACGCCCAGTGGTTGTCGCCCCGCAGCTCCCGGAAACAGTTGGCGGCGAGCCAGGCCGACAGCGCCCCGCCGTCCGGTCCTGGCCGCTCCTCGGCCCGGAAGGCCGAGAACATCGGTCGGGCCCCGAAGTGCACGCTGTCGACACCGCGCCAGAGGTCATCGGCCAGAGGGGCCAGCTCGGCGGCCAGTCCGGGGGCGATGTCCTCCAGGCCCGCCATCGCCGACTCGTCGCGCACGGAGCGGATGGCGTCGGCGTCGGCCACGCCCCGGTAGAAGCCCATCACCATCTCGATCACGTCGGGGTGGATCGAGTAGGTGGCGGCGGAGGCGGCCGCCGGGGAGACGTCGCCGAGCACGGCCAGGCGCCAGGCCACGATCCACCCGGCGCCGTTGTCGACACCGAGCAGGGAGAAGCGCTCGATGGCGCCGGCGTCCCACATCAGCCAGCCGACGAGGTCGTGGCCTGCGGTTCCGGCCCGGGCGGCCAGGGTCGTCCAGTCGGTCATCGGTTCTCCTTCCCGGCTTGTGCGGCCGAGCGTCTCAGGTTCGGGCGAGGCGGAAGATCGGGATGGCGCGGTCGGTTTCGGCCTGGTAGTCGGCGAAGCGGGGTAGGGCGGCGACCATCTTGTCGTAGGCGCCCCGGCGGTCGTCGCCTTCGGTGACCGTGGCCACCGCTTCGTAGGTCTCGGCGCCGCGCTCGATGGTCACGGTGGGGTTGGCCACCAGGTTGAAGTACCACTGCGGGTGCCTGGGGCTGCCGCCGGCGGAGGCCATGACGATGCAGTCGTCGCCGTCGGCGCAATAGGTGAGGGGCGTGGTCCGGGGCCGGCCCGACCGGGCGCCGGTCATGGTGACGAGGATCATCGGGTTGCCCTCGAACATGCCGCCGCATCGACCGCCGTTGGCCCGGAACTCCTCAGCCACCCCGTCGTTGAACGCCAGGAGCTCGTCCCGGGACATGCCGAGCACCTTGTGATCATCGTCGGCCATGACCGTTCCTCCTTCACCGAGCGTCCCGTATTCCTAGCCCGCGGCGACCGGCGGGGCGAATGGGACCGGGGAGCCGCGACCCGGGGATCCGTGGCTCGGGGATCGGCGCCTCAGGGACCGGTCGGCAACCGGTGGTCGGCGAAGAACTCCCACAGCACCTCCGACGCCGAGTAGTCGCGGCTGATCGGCCCGAACACGAGGCGCACGGTGCGGGTGCCGCCGGGCCAGTTGTGGCCGCCACCGTGGACCACGTGGAGCTCGACGGCGCCACCGTCGGCACAGTCGGTGGCGATACGGCGGGTGATCGTCGTGCCGTCGTCGGGGTCACGATCCGGCTCGGCCACCTCCAGAAGGTCGGCGCCGCAGGCGTGGGCCCGGCGGAAGGCGTCGACGCTGTCTTCGGCGCCGAGGGTGAGATCGCCGATCCCGCCGAAGGGCACGATGTAGTCGGCGTCGCCGTGGATGTGGAGCAATGGCACGGGTCGGGCCGCAGCGCAGTCGTCGACGAGCTCCCGGGGCAGCCCGCCGGCCACGCCACCGACGGCGGCGAACCGGTCGCTGAGCACACAGGCCAGGGTGTAGGCCATGACCGACCCGTAGGACAGGCCGGTGGCGTACACCCGCGTGGGGTCGACGCCGTAGGTGGCGACCAGTTCGTCGATGAGTGCGGCGATGAACTCCTCGTCACCCGTGCCGTCACCGAGGGTGACGTCCCATCGGCTCAGCCCGACGGCACCGCTGCGCCGGGCCTCGGGATAGACGACGATCACGCCGTGGTCGTCGGCGACGGCGTTGAAACCCGAGCGGTCGGCCTGGTTGGCGCCCGATGACGACAGTCCGTGGAGGTTCACCACCAGCGGCGGACCGGCCGCACCATCGTGGCCGTCCGGCACGTAGAGGAGATAGCTGCGTTCCTCGCCTGCGACGGTGATCGATCGGGCGATGAGTGCCCCCTCGCCCCGGTCGGGCGTGTCGGGCTGGCGGAGCGCCACCACGTAGGCCACCACCACGATCACGGCCAGTGCGATCAGGGCGACGGCCGCGCCGAGCATCAGGCGGAGGGCGCGCCGGCGGCGGCGGGGCACGGGTGTCGGCGGTAGAGGCGGTGGCGGTGTCGGGGAGCCGGTCGCCTCGACGTCACCGTCGTCCTTCACGTACACGATACAAATTGTATCGATTCTCGGGTCGGTCGGTCGGTCGGGGCGGTCTGGGGTGGTGCACGGCGGCGCCGTGACGAGCCGCTGTCCGGGCCGTCGCCGTCCCGCCGACCTGGCCGCCGGGATCCTCCGGGTACCGCGCTACTCGACCGTGAACTCGATGCGCACGGTGTTGTCGCTGGTGTCGGGGTCGACGACGTTGAACAGGTCGAGCGTGCCGTTGAACCGCGAGATCCCGGGGCTCACCCCGGCCCGGACCTCGATCTCGAAGGTGCCGGTGACGGTCTGGCCCGGGTCGATCACCATGTAGCGCAGCTCCCGGTCGGACCCGAAGGTGTAGCAGGCCGCCGAGTCCGAACCCGAGCACCCGACCTGGCGGAACTTGCCCGGCGTGTCCAGGGCCAGGAACACGTTGGTCGCCATGACCGATCCGTTGTTGGTCACCTCGATGTCGATCGTCACCCGATCGCCGTCGCCGACGGTGAGGGTGGACGCCTCGGCCGCAACCGACAGGTCGGTCGGTTCCTTCCGTGCCTCCAACGCCGCCCGGAGCTCGTCCACCCGGGCGGCGTACGAGGGGTCGTCGACGGCGTTGTCGAGCTGGTAGGGATCGACGGTGAGGTCGTAGTACTCCTCCTGGCCGTTCCGGTAGAAGGCGTACATCTCGGTCTTGGTGCGTAGGCCGATGAAGTTGGCGTTCTGATTGAAGGCCCGGCCGTGCACCTGGATCAGCACCTCGTCGCGCTCGGTCCAGTTCGGCCACTGGAAGAACCGGTTGAGGTTGGCGCCGTCCATCTCCCACTCGGGGTCGACCTTCAGCCAGTTGAGCACCGTCGGAGCGATGTCGGCGATGGTCACCAGCTCGTCGCTGGCGCCGGTGAAGCGGGCGTTCGGCTTGCGGATCAGGAGCGGGCTGCGGATGCACTCCTCGTAGGCGCACTCCTTCCGTTCGATCCGGTGCGACCCCAGCGACAGGCCGTTGTCCGAGACGAACACGATCAGGGTCCGCCCCAGAACCCGCTTCTCCTTCAACTTCAGGACGATGTCCTCCACCGCATCGTCGATCGAGGGCAGCGTCTCGGCCATGTCCTTGTACAGCTGCTCCATCTCGGCCTCCTCGGCCGCGGTGAGTGGGGGACTGTCGGCCACCAACCTCGGTTTGTCGCTGACGTCGGCCTCGTTGAAGTTCGGCGGGAGCGGCACCTCGATGTCCTGGTAGAGGCCCTCGTACTGCGGCTCGGCCGTCGCCGGTTTGTGCGGGGCGAAGGGGGCGAAGTAGGCGAAGAAGGGTGCCGTCCCGGCGTGGGTGTCGATGAAGTCGAGCGTCATGTCCCGCAGCACCGTCGTCGAGTACTCCTCGGGGTCGGTGCCGTAGCTCACGCTTGTCCCGTCCTCGATGATCTTGTAGTCGAAGAACCCCTTGGTCGGGGAGCTGGGAAAGGTCAGGGCGTTGTGGGTGTCCCAGCCGGGCGGGGTGTAAGGCTGGATCGACCCGAAGCGGTTGATGTACTTGCCGAAGAGGCCGGTCCTGTAGCCGGCGTCGTGGAGCGAGGCCACGAAGGTCTGCTCATGATCGAAACGGGTCGAGCCGCCGAAGGGCGGCGTGTTGTTGATCACGCCGTGATTGTTGGGCTGGAGACCGGTGAAGATCGACGCCCGCGCCGGGCAGCACGTCGACGTGCTCACGATGTGGTTGTCGAACTCCAGCCCCGAGTCGAGCAGCAGCGCCCTGGTCTTCGGCAGGTATTCCATCATGTGCCACGGCAGGTCGTCGACGACGATGACGACGGCGTTGCGGGGCGAGGGCGGGGTGGGTCGGTCGTCGGTGATCTGGGCGGCTCCCGGGCTCGGCGTGAGCAGCGTGGAGAGGAGCCCCAGAGCGGCGAGGAGAAGTAGGCGGCGCATCTCTGTCGTGATCCTTCGTCGGGACGAGGACGTTCCTCCGTCCTGCGAGCGAGGCAACCACGCAGCGATATCCGCTCCGCAACGGAACCGGCCGGCCGTCTCGACCGGGGGTCGAGCGGCGGCGAAGGGGCTAGAGCAGCACCGACGGGTCGTAGAAGCCGAGGGCGCCGTTGTAGTCCATGTCGAAACCCAGTCGACGACGGGTGGCGTCGGGCAGGGCCAACGCCTCCGCTAGAGGCATGGTGAACGACTGATTCTCCTCCTGGCGCAGCCACCCGAGCGAGTAGGTGATGATCACGCCGTACCGCCGGTCGTCCTCGGTGACGTTGGCCCCGGCCCCATGGAGGGTGCCGCCGAGCCAGATCAACACCGCGCCCGTCGGCATCTCGGCCCGGGTCACCTCGTGCGGTTCTGCCGTGCGGCCCGCCTCCCACCGGTGGCTGCCGGGAACGATCCGGGTGCCCCCGTTTGCGGCGGTGAACTCGGACACGGCCCACATCGTGGCCAGGGACGAGATTGGGACGGGGCACGGGGAAGAAGGAGAACGGATCCTCCTCCCGATGGAGGATCTGGTCGCGGGCTCCGGGCCCCACCTCGAGACCGGCGGAGACGTGCACGTGGTAGTCCGAGCAGTTGGGCAGGAGGTGATGGTCGCAGAGCTCGCTGATCCTGGGGTCCATCGCCAGCCCCAGCGCCGCCGGTGAACGGCCCATGAGGGCCGTGATCCGCCGGGTGTGGCCGGGGTAGAAGTCCTCCGGCCTGTCGGCGTGGGTCCTGGCCGCTCGCAGGTGCTCGTCGAGCTCGGCCCGGACGGCGGCGATCGTCTCGGACGACGCCGCTTGGCGGATCACCAGGCAGCCGGCGGCGTCGAGCGCCTCGATCATGGCCGCAGCATCGTCACCGGCATGGCACTCGGGGATCATGGGGGCTGCTCCTGGTTCGTTCGTCGTGTGATCGCCGACGCTAAACGACGGGCGCGGCGGCAGCGAGCCCCGGCGTCCACCGACGGTGCCACAGGTCAGTCCCGGTCGAGGGGCCCGAGGGTGGCGGTCGGTTCGGGGGTGACGAGCTTGCGGGCCTGGGGATCGTCGACGTACCACCGCTCGCCCCCCGGAAGCAGCCCGGTCCGCAGGCCGATCGAGCCCGAGGACGGGTCGGCCCCCTGAGCCGTCCAGCCCGTGACCTCGACGCCGTCGAGCAGCAGCCGGCTGTTGCCGTCCTGGTCGGTCTGCAGCTCCACCTTCACCCAGCCACCGGTGGCGGGGGCACCGTCGGCCGGGGCGTCGACGACGGTCGTACCGCCGGTTCGATGCCGCAGTTCGAGGCCGGCGGCCGACACCACGGCCGCTTCGAAGCCGTCGGCCGGGGTCTCGGAGGCCCGGTTGGTGACGCCGAGATCGACGCCGTCGGCCGTGCTCAGGTACCACCACGAGGTGAACGACCAGCCCGGCTCGTCGAAGCCCGGAGCCGTTGCCCAGGCGGCACCGGTGCCGACCGGGGTCTCGGGGGCGAGAAGGGAGCGGGTCCCGGATCGGGCCTGGTCGGTGGTGACGGTCCAGGGATCCGGCACGCCGCTCTGCTCCTCGCCGACGGTGAGGAGGCTGTCGGCATCGATGGCGGCGAGCCGGTCGACCAGGAGGTGGTCGGGCCCGGTGGGCCGGTGCTCGATCAGCACGTGATCGATGAGGCCGTCGAAGCCGGCGCCACCGGTGGCGTCGTTGCCGACGACGAGCGGGGTGTCGACGTCGGTGGACAGGGACCCGGTGGCCCCGGTCCGGTCGACCTCGGTCCCGTCGACGTACAACACCAGGTCGGTGCCGTCCCAGACGGCGGCGAGCTGGTGCCAGGCCCCGGTGCTCAGGGTGCCGCCCCGCACGGTGACGCCGCCGGCCACGTCGATGGTGGCCACGGCGTTGCCGGTGGCGCCCTCCACGGCCAGCTCGTACACCGGTCCGTCGGCGCCGCCCTTGGACACCACGACATCGGTGCCGGTCAGGACGTCGGCCCGGACCCAGGCGGCGACGGTCAGCTCGGTGTCGACCAGGTCGAGAGCCGGTCCCAGCAGACGGTCGCCGCCTCCGTCGAAGCCCACGGCCGACCCGGCGGTCCCGGACGTGGCGGTCGACGACGGGTCGAGCCCGCCCCGGGCCGCGGTGTCGCTGCGTCGGACAGAGAGGTCCTCGACCGTGGCGGCCGAGGCGTCGACCACCGTCTGCGGGCCGCTGGCCTCGGAGGTGGCGCCGTAGACGTCGGCCCCCTGGTCGAGGGTGACGTTGGCGGTCACCGGTGCCCCGGCGGTGCCGGGGACGACGACGGTGAAGGCCTGCTCGCCACCGCCGGGGTGGACGATCGTCGCCGTTCCCGCCGGTTGCTCCAGCTCACCCGAGCCGGAGGGGTCGGCGCCGCCGGGGTTGGTGAAGGCGTCGAGGCGGTAGGTACCGGCCGGTACGTCGAGCCCGAGCTCGATCGTCAGCCAACCGGCGTCCGCCGTCACCGACCGGATCACGGGCGTGTTGAGGAGCCCGTTGGGGCCGGTGTCGATGTCGCCGACGTCGTTGGCCGTGACCCCGTCCGCCGTCTCGCCGCCCCCGGCCAGATCGATGGCCAGTCCGCCGTTGGCGGCGATGGCGTTGCCGACGACGGCGGTGTCGGCCGAGGCACCGGCATCGCTGACGAGGACACCGTCGGCCCCGTTTCCGGTGATCGTGTTGGCCTCGATCCGAGCAGCGCCGCCCAACCGGACGACGACGCCGTTCCCGCCGAAGCCCTCGATGCGGTTGCCCTGCCCCTGGCCCCCGATCATCACGCCGGTCGTGCTGCCGGTGTCGACCACGATCCCGTCGGAGCCTGTCGCCTTGAATCCGCCGGTCGTCCCGTCGGGGTCGAGACCGAGGTACGACGAGTGGACCGTCACCTCGGCGGCCCCGATGCGGATGGCGTCGGCCGGTCCGCCGACGAACGACAGGCCTGCGACGGTGGTCGCGGCCCGCAGCCGGAACACATCGCCCGAGGTGCCGGTCGCGTCCAGGACCACCAGTGGCGTGCCGGCGTAGCCGGTCTGGGTGGTGGCGTCGATGGTGACCGGATCGACGATGGCCGGGAGGTCGGCGCCGAGGCTCACCGTCCACCACCTGCCCCCGAAGCCCCCGTCGCCGGTTGGCAGGGCGAACCAGATCGTGTCGACCGGGGTCGTCGGGTCGTCGGCCTCGGCGAGGGCGGCTCGCAGGGTGCATTCGGGGTCGCCGTCGGCGTTGGTGGCGCCGGTGTCGCACTGCCCGTCGCCGGTGACGGCGTCGTCGGCGTCGCCGGTCGAGTTGACGACGACGAGGTCGGGGGAGGGGACGGCGGCCGAGAACTCCGAGGTCGAGCCGAAAACGCCGCCGCCGAGGTCCTCGGTGGCGGTGGCGGTGAGCACGGTGGCGGCCGAGGTGACCGAGACGGTGAAGGTCTCGGCCCCGCCACCGGTGTGGGTGACGGTGGCCCCGCCCAACGGGGTCTCACCCTCGCCGTACCCGTCGGGATCGGGGTCGGTGTTGGCGAACAGCTCGATCCGGTGGTCGCCGGCGGCCACATCGAGCGTGATCTCGGCCACCAGATCACCGTCCACCCGCTGCACGTTCTCGATCACCGGGTGGTTCAGGAGGTCGTTGGGGCCGGTGTCGACGTCGCCGCCGTCGTTGGCGGTCACGCCTGCGGCGTCCTCGGCGCCCCCGACGAGGTCGATACCGAGGGCGTCGCTGTCGTGGATCCGGTTGCCGAGGACGGCGTGGCCGCTCCCGGCGCCGTCGGCCACGCTGACACCGACGGCGTTGCCGGTGATGGTGTTGCCTTCGCCCGAGCCGGTGCCGCCGATGACGGTGTCGCTCGACCTCGCACCGGTGAAGGCGACGCCGTCGCCGCCGTTACCGAGGTCGATCGTGGCCCCGCCGTCGGTGCCGATGTGGTTGGCCCGAATGACGGTGGCGTCGGCCCCGGCCAGGTGGAGGCCGTGGCCCACGTTGCCGCTGAGCACGTTGCCGTCGCCGGGGGCACCGGTCACGGTCCCCTCGGCCCCGGTGCCGATCTCGATGCCGTCGCCGCCGTTGGCCAGGGCGGTCGTGCCCACGGCGTCGACGCCCACCAGGTTGCGATACAGCTCGGTGCCGGTGGCGGCTGCCCCGTCGATGCGTATGCCGTCGTCGACGTTGCCGGAGATCAGGTTGTCGAGCACGTCGGTGTCGGGGGCGTCCTGGATACTGAGGCCGAATCCGCCGTTGGCCAGGGCCACGGTGCCGGTGGCGTCGGTGCCGATCCGGTTGTGCTGCACGACGGTGCCGGCGGTGGCGGAGTCGGTGATGAGGATGCCGCCCGAGACCCCGGTGTTGCCCGAGATCACGTTGCCGTGAGCCACCGTCGACCCGCCGATGACGGTGGCGGTCGCCCCCCGCATGACGAGCACGCCCTCGTCGGTGTTGTCGCGGGCGAGGGTGCCGGTGGCGTCGGTGCCGATGCGGTTGCCGATGATCCGGTTGGCGGTGGCGGCGGCGATGTTGTCGGAGTCGACGACGACGCCGCGCTGCCCGTTGCCGGAGATCACGTTGCCGTCGCCTGCCCCGGTTCCTCCGATGACGTTGTTGTCGCTTTGGAAGAGGATGATGCCGTGGCGGCCGTTGGCCACAACGGTGTCGCCGTCGGCCCCGAGCCCGATCAGGTTGCCCCGGATGGTGTTGTCGGTGACGGTGATCTTGGCCTCGATGCCGTCGCTGGTGTTGCCGGAGAGGACGTTGCCGGCCCCGGTCTGGCCGATGGTGTTGCCCTGTGCCGAAGCCGTCATCCGGATCCCGTCGTTGTCGTTGGGAAGGGCGGCGAGGCCGGTGGCGTCCGTGCCGACGAAGTTGTTCAGCAGCACGTTGTCGTCGGACTGGATGGTGACGCCGACGTCGTCGTTGCCGCTGATCACGTTGCGGTCGGCGACGTCGGTCCCCCCGATCGTGGTGCCGGTGGAGCCGCCCTGGAGGTGGACCCCGAAGAACCCGTTGCCTCGATCGACGAGACCGGAGGCGTCGGTGCCGATGTGGTTGCCGGCGATCACGGTGCCCGCGGTCGATCCGGCGGAGACCTCGAGCCCGGTGCGGTCGAAGTTGCCGATGGCGAGGCCCCGCACCGTACTGGCGGGGGCGTTGACGTCGAGACCGTTCGCCGAGGCGCCGGCCGAGGCGCCGTCGAGCTCCACCACCGGTGTGCCCGGTCCGTCGGCCCAACCGGGTTGGGTCGTGGCGTCGAGGGTGACGGACTCGTTCATCGACGGCAGGGCCGAGCCCGGGCTGATCGTCCACACGCCGGAGCTGTGGCCGAGATCGGCGGCGGGCAGATCGAAGCGGATCGTGTCGATGCCGCCGGCGCCGTTGAGCTCCTCGATGGCGGCCCGCAGGGTGCAGGCGGTGGCCCCTTCGGCGTTGACGCCGCCGCTGTCGCAGACACCGTCGCCCGGCGCCAGGTCGCCGCCGTCGCCACCGTCGTTGACCGCCACCTCGTCGGTGGCCAGCGCCGTGCGGGCCCGGGAGAACTCCGAGGTCGAGCCGTAGGATCCCCCGCCGGTGTCGTCGGTGGCGGTGGCGGCCACCAGGTGTCCGGCGGCGCCGTCGTGGGTCACGGTGAACGTCTCCGACCCGGAGCCGGTGTGGACCACCGACGAGGAGCCGAGCAGGGTCTGGCCCTCCCCGGCGCCACCGTCGTCGGGGGTGTCGTCGTCCTGCGCCCGGAACACCTCGATCCGGTAGGTGCCCGCCGGTACGTCGAGCTCGATGGTGGTGGTCAGGGTGCCGGGGGCGGTCTCCACCGATCGGGAGATGGCCGGGTGGTTGAGGAGGTCGTTGGCGCCGGAGTCGACGTCGCCGGCGTCGTTGGCGGTGCGTCCGTCGTCGCCGAGGTCGATCCCGAGGCCGGTGTTGGCCGCGATCGAGTTGCCGATGACGGCGTTGCCGGTGTCGGTGGCACTTTCGAGCACCACGCCTCCGACTCCGGCGTTGCGGATCAGGTTGGCCTCCGCCGTCGTGGTGCCGCCGATCAGGGCGTTCTCGGTGCCGTTGCGGAGGACGACGGCGTTCTGGCCGATGGCCCAGGTCTCGATGCCTGTGGGGTCGGTACCGATCGAGTTGCCGGTGATGACCGCGTCGTCGTGGTTGCCGAGAACGATGCCGTTGTTGCCCGGACCGACCACGTTGTCGGTCACGGTCGCCCGTCGGCCCCAGTTGAGCTCGATCCCGGCCCCGCTGTTGCCGAGCGGCGTGACGCCGTCGGCACCCACCCCGATGTGGTTGCCCTCGATCACCAGATCGTCGATGGCGGCGGCGTTGATCGCATCGTCCCCGCTGCCGGCCAGAACGTTCCTCTCCGTCGCCGTCGACCCTCCGATGCGGGCCCGATCGGCATTGCCGGCCAGGTGGATGGCGTCGAGCTGGTTGCCCCGGTCGACGAGGCCCGCGGCGTCGGTGCCGATGTGGTTGCCGACGATGACGGCGTCGGTCGAGTTGCCGTCGAGGCGAACGCCGTCCTCGTTGCCGGAGATCACGTTGCGTTCGGCCGCCGTGGTGCCACCGATGGTCAGGCCGACGCTGGTGTGGGCGTAGAGGCCGTACGTGTTGCCGGCCGCCGTGTCGCCGTCGGCCATCAGGCCGAGGACGTTGCCGGTGATCGTGTGCCCGTCGCCGTCGCGGACGTCGAGGGCGGCCTGGCCGAACGAGTGGATGGTGAGGGCGTTGATCGTGCTGAGATCGGCCCCGGCCCGGAGCCGGAGGCCGTCGGCGCCGGTACCCGCCGCCGACCCGTCGAGCACGATCACGGGGAGGGTGGCGTACTGGCTCTGGCTGGCGCCGTCGATCACCAGCTGTCGGGTGACGGCCGGGAGGGGCGAGGTGGGGGTCAGGGTGAAGGCCGTGGGGCCGGTCGAGTAGCCGGGATCGGAGGTGGGGATGGCGAACTCGACCCTGGTGCCGTCACCCCCGGCCCCGTCGACCTCCTCCAGAACGGCTCGCAGGGTGCACTCGGGGTCTCCCTCGCTGTTGGTGCCGCCGGTGTCGCACACGCCGTCGCCCGGGGAGGCGTCGCCGTCGTCGGCGGTGGCGTTGACGGTCAGGGTCTCGGCCACGACGGTGGCGGCGGCGGAGAACTCGGAGGTCGCGCCGTGGGATCCGCCGCCGAGGTCTTCGGTGGCGGTGGCCGTCAGCACCTGCCCGAACGAGCCGGCATAGGTGGTGGTGAACGACGCCACCCCTGAACCGGTGTGGGTGCCGAGTGCGGTGTGGACCAGGCTCCCGCCCTCGCCGTGGCCCGAACCGTCGGCCCCGGCCGGATTGGCGAAGAACTCGATGCGGTAGTCGCCGGCGGGGGCGTCGAGGCTGAAGCCGATGGTGACCGTGCCGCCGTCGATGGTGGCCGAGTCGATCACGGGGAAGTTGAGCAGGTCGTTGGGGCCGGTGTCTGCGTCGCCGTCGTCGTTGGCGGTCACGCCGTCGCTGTCGAGGTCGATGCCGAGGGCGTCGTTGGCCGAGATGGCGTTGCCAAGCACGGCGGCCGTCGAGGTGCCCTGCACGATCACGCCGCTCGACCCGTTGGACGCGATCACGTTGCCCTCATCGACCCCAGTACCGCCGATCAGGATGTCGGTGGCGGAGCTGACGGCGATCCCGGCCCAGAAGTTGCCGAGCGGGTCGCCGTCGGCGTTGGTGCCGAGGTGATTGCCCTGGACCCGGTGGCCGGAGCCGCCGGTGACGAAGATGCCGTCGGCCACGAAGGTCGGTTCGTCGTTGCCGCTGATGACGCTGTCGCGAACGGTGGCGCCGGTCGCATTGCCGAGGCGGACGCCGTTGGCCCCGTTGGGCACCACGGCGTCGGCTGCGGCGTCGAGCCCGATAATGGCGCCATCGACCGTCGTGCCCGCCTGGCCGTCGACCCGGACCCCGTTGGTGTCGTTGCCCGAGATCAGCACCCGATCCGCCGCCGCCGGGCCGCCGATGGTGGCGTCGGCGGCGTTCACCACGATCCCCTCGCCGGTGTTGGCGAACGCCACCGCTCCGGCGGCGTCGACCCCGACGCTGACGGCGGTGATGGAGGCCCGAGTCCCGTCGAGCACGATGCCGTCGCCGTCGAAGCCGCCGATCCGCAGGCCGGCGACGGTGGCGTCGGCGGCGCCGACCACGAGCCCGTCGGCGGTGCCGGCCGAGGAGCCGTCGAGGCCGATGATCGGGAGCTGGTCGAGGCCGAGAGGGGCGGCGGTGGTGTTGGCGCTGTACCCGGGCTGGCTGGTGCCGTCGATACGCACTGCGCCGGTGACGGTCGGCAGCTGCGACGACGGACTGATCGTCCAGTGACCGCCGCTGTGCCCGCCGTCGGTGGTCGGAATCGAGAACTCGATCTGTCTAACCACCGCCGAGGCGTTGGCCTCGGTGATGGCGGCCCGCAGGGTGCACTCGGGGTCGCCGTCGGCGTTGGTGGTGGCGGTGCTGCAGACGCCGTCGCCGGGGTTGGCGTCATCGGAGTCGGCGGTGCTGTTGACGACGACGGTGACGCTGGCCGAGCCCGACACCTCGGAGGTGGCGCCGTAGGAGCCGCCGCCGACATCCACGGTGGCGGTGGCGGCGACGACGTCGGCCGCCGTGCCGGTGAAGGCGACGGAGAACGACTCGGTCCCGGAACCGGTGTGGGTGATCGAGGTGGCCTGGGCGAGGGTCTGGGCCTCGCCGTGGCCGCTGGCATCGGCGATGTCGTTGGTGAAGAACTCGACGCGGTAGTCGCCGGCCGGGACGTCGAGGTCGTAGTCGACGGTGAGGGTGCCCCCGGACTCGGTGATGTCGGTGATCTCCGGATGGTTGAGCAGGCCGTTGGGGCCGTCGTCGACGTCTCCGGCGTCATTGACGGTCACGCCGTCGACGCCGAGGTCGACGGCCAGGCCGTCGCTGGCCGTGATCCGGTTGCCGAGGAAGGCGTTGTCACCGGTGGAGAGCTGGCGGATGCCGTCGCCGTCGGAGATGGTGTTGGCCATGCGGTTGCCTTCGCCGGCTCCGGTGCCCCCGATCAGGATCCCGGTCGGGGTGCCGGCGGCGTCGTCGATCAGGATGCCGTGGCTCGACACCGGGTGGGGAGCGCCGCCCCCGTCGAGGCCGATGCGGTTGCCCTGCACGGTGCCGCCCACGGTGTCGCCGTCGAACTCGATGCCCTCATCGCCGACGTTGCCGATGATGTTGTCGGTGATCGAGATGCCGTCACCGCCGTCGATGACCTGGATGCCCTCCCGGCCGATGGTGAGGGCGGTGGTGCCGTCGAGCCCGACGCCGATCGAGTTGCCTTCGATCACCACGCCGTCGGTGGCCTCGCCGCTGATCTGGACGCCTTGGCTGCCGGTGCCGGCGATCACGTTGCCCGATCCGGCCGTCGAGCCGCCGATGACGACGTCGGCGGCCCCGTCCTGGACGCGGATGCCGTCGTAGGCAACGCCCAGTTCGGTGTTGCCGGTGACGTCGGTGCCGATCCGGTTGCCTTCGATGGCCACGCCGTCGACGCCGCCCGACCCGTCGATCACGATGCCATTGTCGCCACCGGCGAGGAGGTTGCCGTCGCCGGCTGCGGTACCGCCGATGGTGAGGTCGCCGCCGCTCGCGATGTGCAGGGCCGACGCGGCGGAGGCCGCCGGCACCGACAGCCCGGAGGCCGCCGTGCCCAGGTGGTTGCCGACGATCAGGTGGCCGTCGCCGCCGTCGATCTCAAGCGGGTTGGACGGGAGCCCGTAGACGGCGAGCGCCCGGATCGTCGATCCGTCGGACCCGCTCGACAGGCGGAGGCCGTCGATGCCGGACGTCGAGAGGGCGCGGCCGTCGATCTCGATCACGGGGGTGGAGCCGTAGCCCGACTGGGTCGACCCGTCGATGGTGACCGGGTCGTCGATGACGGGGAGGGCGGCGGCGGGGGTGATGGTCCACACGCCGCTGTCGTGGCCGCCGTCCCCGGTCGGGACGTCGAAGGTGATCGTGTCGGCATGGGCGGCGGCATTGGCCTCCTCCAGGGCCGCCCGCAGGGTGCACTCGTCATCGCCGTCGGCCGCGGTGCCGCCCGTGTCGCAGAACCCGTCACCGGGCGTGGCGTCGGATCCGTCGCCGGTGGCGTTCACCACCAGGGGCATCGTGATCGACGTCGAGAACTCCGACGTGGCGCCGTACGCACCGCCGCCCAGGTCCTCGGTGGCCGTGGCCGTGATGTGGTCGGACGGGTTCCCGGCGAAAGCGACCGCAAAGGACTCGGTGCCCGAGCCGCTGTGGGTGATCACCTCGGCGTGGACGAGCGTCTCGCCCTCACCGGAGCCGCTGGGATCGGGACCGGCGGTCGGGTTGGTGAAGAACTCCAGCCGGTAGTCGCCGGCCGGGACGTCGAGGTCGACGCCGACGGTGAGCGTGCCGCCCGACTCGGCGACCGACGTCGCAACCGGTCGGTTCAACAGGCCGTTGGCCCCGGTGTCGCCGTCGCCGCCGTCGTTGGCGGTGACGCCCTCCGTGCTCTCCGTACCGCCCTCCAGGTCGATACCGAGGCCGCCGCTGCCGGCGATGTCGTTGCCCAGCACCGTCAGGGTGCCGGTGGCGCCGCCGACGTGGACGACGGCGTCGTCGCCGGCGTTGCGGACGAGGTTGCCGTCGTTCGCACCGGTTCCCCCGAAGCGGACCTGGGCGCTGCCGCCGGCCTGGACCGCCGAGGTGATCGGGAAGACGGCTGTGCCGGCCTCGTCGGTGCCGAAGACGTTGCCGACGACGGTGGCGGTCGAGTTGTCCTCGACCGAGATGGCGATCTCGTCGGCCTGGGCGAACCGGTTGTCGCGGATCACCAGACCGGTGGTGGTGTTGCGGGCGACGAGCGTGCGGTCGCTCCCGGTGCCCAGCTGGGCGCTGCCGTCGAAGGTGGTGCCGAACCGGTTGCCCTCGACAACGGTGCCGTCGAAGGTGAACTGCAGCAACAGGCTCTCGTTGCTTGTGGGGCTGGCAATCAGATTGCCGTCGCCGGGGTCTGAGCCGCCGAAGGTGATGCCGTCGGCGATCAGGTAGACCTCGGCCCGGGACGAGACGGGCGACGGGTGGGCGGGGATCGACTCGTCGGGGGCGGCGCCGAAGAAGTTGCCGGTGATCGTGGTGTTGTCTGCGCTGACCACGATCGACTCGTCGGCGAAGGCGTAGACGGCGAGGCCGACCACCGCCGAGCCGGGGGCCGTGGCCTGGAAGGTGAGGCCGTCGTTCGAGGACGATCCCGAGGCGATGCCGGCCCCGTTCACGCCGACGACCGGTCGGTCGACGAAGCCGGGCTGGGTCGTGGCGTCGATCGTCGTCGTCGAGGTGATCGGGGGCATCAGCGACCCGGTGGGGGAGATGGTCCACACCCCGCCGCTGTGACCGGGCTCGGCCGCCGGCAGGTGGAACACGATCGTGTCGATCCCGGCTGAGGCGTTGGCCTCGGTGATCGCAGCCCGCAGGGTGCACGCCGGTGCGCCCAGGGCGTTGGCGGCGCCGGAGTCGCAGCGTCCGTCGCCTGCGGTGGCGTCGGTGTCGTCGCCGGTGGCGTTCACCACCAGGGTCTCGGTGTCGGTGATCAGCCCGTTCCCGGAGAACTCCGAGCTCGAGCCGAGGTCGCCGCCGCCGAGGTCTTCGGTGGCGATCAGGGAGACGACGTCGCCCGCGGCGCCGGAGAAGATCAGCGAGAAGCTCTCGGCCCCGGTGCCGGTATGGGTGATCGACGTGTTCCCGGCCACCACCTCGCCCTCGCCGTAGCCGGTGTCGTCGGGCCCCGACGGGTTGATGAAGGCTTCGATGCGGTAGTCGCCGGCGGGGGCGTCGAGGGTCGCCTCGACCGTGACGGTGCCGCCCGACTCGATGGCCCGGGCGACGACGGGCGTGTTGAGCAGCTCGTTGGCTCCGGTGTCGGCGTCGCCGGCGTCGTTGGCGGTCACGCCGTCCGAGCCGAGGTCGAGGCCGATTCCGGTGTTGTCGTGGATGCGGTTGCCGACGACGCTGATGCCGGTCGATGCTGCGTCGTCGATGCGGATGCCGGGCCCCGAGTTGTCGGCGATGGTGTTGCCCTCGCCTGCGCCGGTGCCGCCGATGAGCCAGTCGATCGAGGCCGGTCGGGTCCGGATACCGAACAAGGCGTTTGGCATACTGGTGGCGCCGTCGGCCCCCACCCCGATCAGGTTGCCCTGCAGGATCAGGCGGTCGGGGGTGCCGTCGAAAACGTGGATGCCACCGCCGCTGTTGCCGCTGATGACGTTGCCGTCGCCGGGCCTGCCGATCACCACGTCGACCGACGAGTCCTCCACCTGGATGCCCTCCTGCCCCTGACCGATGAGGGCGTCGCCGGTGACGTCGGGGCCGAGGTGGTTGCCGATGATGACCGGTCGGGTGGCGTTGCGGATAATGATGCCGTCGCGGCCGTTGCCCGAGGAGACGTTGCCCGAGATCACGTTGTCGATGCCGCCCACCTCGACCCCGGCCCGGGCGTTTCCGGCGCCGGTCAGCCCGGCGGCGTCGGTGCCGAGGTGGTTGTCGGCGATGGTGTTGCGGGCACCGCCGACGTAGATGCCGTCGTGGGGCATGTCACGGACGTTGAGGCCGCGGATGGTGGCGTCGGATGCGGTCAGCGTCAGGCCGCGGCCGGAGCCCTGGCCCGACCCGTCGACGGTGACCACCGGGGTGGCGTAGCCGACCTGGCTGGTGCCGTCGATGTCGACGGTCCCGGTGATGGTCGGGAGTTCGGAGGTGGTGGCGATGGTCCAGACGCCGCCGTCGTGGCCGCCGTCGGCGGTCGGGATGGCGAAGTCGATGGCGCCGACGGCGGTCGAGGCGTTGGCCTCGGCGATGGCGGCCCGCAGCGTGCACTCGGGATCGCCGTCGATGTTGGTGCCGCCGGTCGAGCAGATGCCGTCGCCGGTGTTGGCATCGGCGCCGTCGCCGGTCGAGTTGACCACCACGGTGGGCCGCCGTACCCGGATCCAGACCCGGTGGAGGGTGTCGTTGTCGGCGTTGTTGGCGTAGTCGTCGACCTCCCAGCGATAGCCGAGGCCCCGGATGCCCCAGTGGCGGGTGCCGGTCTCGTACCAGGGGAAGCTGGTCAGGACGAGGTCGCCCTGACCGTCGTAGCCGTTGTCGATCGAGGCCGGGGCGTCGGCGGTGTGGCCGGTCAGCGGGACGTGGGTGGTGGCGAGGCCCGCGGCGAAGAAGTCGTCGGCGCCGTCGGTGCGGATCTCGCCGAGCAACGGGGAGCGGAAGTGGACGACGCGGCTGTGGTTTGAGGTTTCGCCGTACCAGCGGAGCTCCAGGTCGGCGTCGGCGTCGGGGATGGCGGCGGCTGCCGCCTGGCCGATGTGGCCCCAGGTCGCCTGGGCCGACTGGTCGGTGCCGAGCGGGGCGGCGGAGGAGGCGGGCCAGTGCTCGCCTGCGCTACGGGCGTCGACGTTGGGGTTGGTGCCGCCCTCGTGGTTGTACTGCAGGATCTGAACCCAGGCTCCGCCCTCATCGGAGCTGACCGAGGCCTGGAAGGCGCCGTCGCCGAAGTCGAACCAGAAGCGACCGTCGAGGTCGTCGGCCACCTGGGCCAGGGCGGTGAAGGGGCAGGCCTCGCCGTAGCCGGTGCCCAGGGTGCAGGCGTCGGCCAGGTCGAGGATGTAGACGGCGCCGGCCGAGTTGGCGCCGTCGTCGTCGCCGTTGGCCCCGACGGCGAGGTTGATCGTGCCGTCGCCGTCGAGGTCGCCGAGGGGGGCCAGGCCGAAGCCGAGGTTGTCGAAGTTGTCGAGGGGGCCGGTGAAGGCGCCGCTGGCGGCGCTGATCTTGTCGGCGGCCCGGACGGTGCCGTCGTCGTCGAGGAACAGGATGTACACCGCACCGGCGTAGTTCTCCCCGTCGTCGTCGTAGGGGGCGCCCACGGCGAGATCGACGTTGCCGTCGAGGTCGAGATCGCCGATGGCGGTCACCCCGGCCCCGAAGGCGGTCACGGTCTCCAGGCTCACGCCGAGCCCGCCGCTGGTGGAGCTGATCTTCTGCTCGGCCTTCACCGTGCCATCGGCGTTCAGGAACAGGATGTAGAGGGCACCGGCGTCGGCCGCCCCGTCGTCGTCCTTGTGGGCGCCGACGGCGAGGTCGGCCACGCCGTCGCCGTCGAGGTCGCCGATACCGGCCAGACCGAGACCGAACTCGTCATCGTCGTCGAGGGCGGTGGTGAGGCCGCCGGTGGTGTCGCTGATCTTCTGCTCGGCCTTCACCGTGCCGTCGGGGTTGAGGAAGAGGACGTGGACCGCACCGCGGTCGGTGCCGCCGTCGTTGTCCTGGGTGGACCCGACGGCGATATCGACGACGCCGTCGCCGTCGACATCGCCCAGGCCGGCGACGTCGCGGCCGAACTCGACGCCGTCGGCCAGGGGCCCGGTGAACCCACCGGCGGTGGCGCTGACCTTCTGGATCGCCCGCGCCGTGCCGTCGGCGTTGAGAAAGGCGATGTACACGGCCCCCCGGTTGGTGCCGCCGTCGTCGTCGCGGAAGGCGCCGACGGCGATGTCGCTCAGTCCGTCGCCGTCGAGGTCGCCCAGGTGGGCCACGTTGCGGCCGAACTGGTCGGAGTCGTCGAGGCCGGGGCCGCCCCCGGCGGCTTCGGAGATCTTCTGCTCGGCCTTCACCGTGCCGTCGGGGTTGAGGAAGAGGAGGTGGACGGCGCCCCGGTTGCTGCCACCATCGTCGTCCTGGTACGCCCCGACGGCCAGGTCGACCACGCCATCGCCGTCGAGATCTCCGACCGGGGCCGCCCCCTGGCCGAACAGGTCGAAGGCGTCGAGGGAGGCGGTGAGGCCACCGGTGGTGCCGCTGATCTTCACCTCGTCGGCCACGAGGCCGCCCGAGGTGCCCGTCGGCCCGTCGAGGTAGTCGGGTTGGCCGTCGTGGTCGCCGTCGACGGCGTCGCGGGGGTTGCCGTCACCGTTGGGGTCGGCGTTCTCCAGCACGGTGAGGTCGCCGTCGCCGTCGTCGTCGCTGTCGACGTAGTCGGCCGACGTGTCGCCATCGGTGTCGGGCCCCGGCGTGGTCGACGGATCGCCGTCGCCGTCGGTGTCGGCGTCCTCGTAGCAGTTGAGGACCCCGTCGGCGTCGTCATCGCCGGCGTCGATGCACGAGGTCTGCAGGTCGATCAGGTACACGGCCCCCCGGTTGGAGCCGCCGTCGTCGTCGTAGAGGGCGCCGACGGCGATGTCGATGGCGCCGTCCTCGTCCAGGTCGCCCACACCGGAGACGGCGATGCCGAACCAGTCGTCGTCATCCAGTGACGCCAGCTCGGCGTCGGCGATCTTGGCCGACGACTTGACCGTGCCGTCGGCCCGCAGGAGGAGTATGTAGGCGGCTCCGCGGTCGGTACCGCCGTCGTCGTCGCCGGGGGCGCCGACCAGAAGGTCGCCGACGCCGTCGGCGTCGAGGTCGCCCAGGGCCCCGACGGAGCCGCCGAACCAGTCGTCGTCGTCCAGCGACGCCCCGAGCCCGCCCGTCACCTCGCTGATCTTCTGTTCGGCTTTGACGGTGCCGTCGGTGTTGAGGAACAGGATGTGGACGGCGCCCCGGGCCGGGCCGCCGTCGTCGTCGTCGCCCCACATGCCGATGGCGACGTCCGGGGTACCGTCGCCGTCGATGTCGCCCGGACCGGTCACCGCCTCGCCGAAACCGTCGGCGTCGATGGTGGTGACCAGGCCACCCGTCGTCTCGCTGATCTTCTGTTCGGCTTTGACGGTGCCGTCGGTGTTGAGGAAGAGGACGTAGAGGGCGCCCCGATCGCCACCGCCGTCGTCGTCGGCATCGGCCCCGACGATGATGTCGGGCACGCCGTCGCCGTCGACGTCGCCGATCCCGTCCGCCGCCACCCCGAACCCATCGTCGTCGTCGAGGGTTGCGGTGAGGCCGCCGGTGGTGTCGCTGATCTTCTGTTCGGCTTTGACGGTGCCGTCGCTGTTGAGGAAGAGGACGTGGAGAGCGCCCCGATCGCCACCGCCGTCGTCGTCGTAGCGGGCGCCGACCACCAGCTCGTTGCGACCGTCGCCGTCGAGGTCGCCTGCGCTTCGCACCCACTCGCCGAAGAAGTCGCCGTCGTCGAGCGCTGCGGCCAGGCCGCCGGTGGTGTCACTGATCTTCTGCTCGGCCTTGACCGTGCCGTCGGCGTTCATGAACAGGACGTGGACGGCGCCCCGGTTGCCGCCGCCGTCGTCGTCGGTACCGGCCCCGACCACGAGATCGACCACGCCGTCGCCGTCGAGGTCGCCGATGGGGCCGACGCCCGAACCGAAGGTGTCGCTGTCGTCGAGGGGGCCGGTGAGGCCACCGGCGGTCGAACTGATCTTCTGCTGGGTGGCCACCACGGCCTCGGCCGCCCGGGTCGGCGTGTCCCGGTAGTCGGGCTGGCCGTCGCGGTCGATGTCTCGGGCGTCGCGGGGGTTGCCGTCGCCGTTGGGGTCGGGGTCTTCGGCGGAGGTGGGGTTGCCGTCGCCGTCGTCGTCGGGGTCGAGGTAGTCGGGGGTGGTGTCGGCGTCGGTGTCGGGCCCGGGGTTGGAGACCGGGTTGTTGTCGCCGTCGGTGTCGGCGTCCTCGTAGCAGTCGAGCACGCCGTCGGCGTCGTCGTCGCCGGTGTCGACGCACACCGCCCGCAGGTCGAGGAGGTGGACGGCGCCCCGGTCGGTGCCGCCGCCGTCGTCGTTGCGGGCGCCGACAACGATCCCGATGGTGCCGTCGCCGTCGAAGTCGCCGATGCCGGCCACCGAACCACCGAACTGATCGCCGCTGTCCACCGCCGTCAGCCCGCCGGTGGTGGCGTCGATGGTGGACGTGCGCTTCACCGTGCCGTTGTCGTTGAGCAGAAGCACGTAGATCGAGCCGCCGGGAGCGGTCATGTCGGCTCCGACGACGAGGTCGGGCACGCCGTCGGCGTCGAGGTCGCCCAGGGCCCCGACCGAGCGTCCGAACCAGTCGGGGGTGGTGAGGGGGTCGAAACCGCCGGTGGTGGTCGAGATCTTCTGTTCGGCCTTGACCGTGCCGTCGGTGTTGAGGAGCAGCACGTAGACGGCGCCGTAGTTGGCGCCGCCGTCGTCGTCGTTGCGGGCCCCGACGGCGATGTCGGTGATCCCGTCGCCGTCGACATCGCCCACGGTGCCGATGCCGGTGCCGAACACGTCGCCGTCGTCGAGGGCGGCGGTGAGACCGCCCGCCGTGTCACTGATCTTCTGTTGGCCCTTGAGCGAGCCGTCGGAACCGAGGAAGAGGATGTAGACGGCGCCCCGGTTGCTGCCGCCGTCGTCGTCGTAGAGGGCGCCGACGGCGAGATCGCGGACGCCGTCGCCGTCGAGGTCGCCGATGCCGGCCACCGACTCGCCGAGGTAGTCGGACACCCCCACGCCGGAGATGACCGAGGCGTCGAGCTTCCGATGGCTCTTCACCGTGCCGTCGGGGTTGAGCAGCAGGATGTGCACGGCGCCGGCATTGGTCGTGGCACCGCCGTTGTCGTCCTGCAGGGCGCCGACGGCGAGGTCGGGCACCCCGTCACCGTCCACGTCGCCCAGGGTGGCCAGCGTCTCCCCGAATCGGTCACCGGCGCTGATCACCGACGGTAGCCCGCCGACGCCGTTGGTCAGCTTCTGCTCCGAGGCCACCGTGCCGTCGGCGTTCATGAACAGCACGTAGACCGCTCCGGCGTCGGTGCCTGCGTCGTCGTCGCGACCGGCGCCCGCCGCCAGATCGACGACGCCGTCGCCGTCGAGGTCGCCGATCGGGGCCGTCGAGCGGCCGAACTCATCGTTGTCGTCCAGCGTTGCGGTGAGGCCGCCCGACGTGGCGCTGATCGTCGACTGGCCGACGACCACCCCGACGGCGGCCGAGGTCGTCTTGTCGAGATAGTCGGGTTGGCCGTCGTGGTCGGTGTCTCGGGCGTCTCGGGGGTTGCCGTCGTTGTCGGGGTCGGCGTTCTCGGTGGAGGTGGGGTTGCCGTCGCCGTCGTCGTCGGGGTCGAGGTAGTCGGGGGTGGTGTC
>JBCCRO010000030.1:0-68055 GCA_039201605.1 Actinomycetota bacterium | reverse complement strand
GGGCGGGGCCATCGGCGCCGGCGGCATGGGCCCCGGGGGCGGGGGGATGATGTTACAGGCGATGTTTGAGAGAAGCGGCCCCCAAACCGCGGAAAAAGCCACAGCCACGAAGGCGAGGCGGGCCACGGCCACGTCGACCTTGGCGTAGTCGGCCAGGCCGGCGGCCACGCCGCCGAGCAGCCGGTCGTTGCTGCGGTACAGACGACGAGGAGCGGGGGCGGGAGCGGTGGGAACGGTGGAGCTGGTGGTGGTCTGCGTGGTCATACCCCCACCATGAGGCAGCAGGGCCCGGCACACCATCGGGCCTCTCCCGGATACGACCCCGAGAAACCCTGAGTTCGGACTGGGGGCGTCACCCGCCGCCGGGGCGGGCGCCCGGTGCCCGGGAGGGCCACAATGGACCGCCGTGGCCGTGTTTCCCCCTCCCTCCGCTCCCCTCGTCGACCTTCCGCCCCAACCCGACGGGGTGCCCTACCCCACCGGGGCGTGGCCCACTTCGGCCCCGCCGCCCGAGGTGGCGGCGCCGCTGGCCACGCTGGTCGACGAGGCGTTCGGGCCCACGGTCGACGACGAGGCGACCGTGGCCCGATTCGGTCGGTCGCTGGCCTTCGTCGCCGTCCACCGTGGGCGCCTCGTGGCCGAGGCCTACGGCCCCACCGCCGGGCCGGACGAGCCGCTCATCTCGTGGTCGATGGCCAAGAGCATGACCCAGGCCCTGGTCGGCGTCCTGGTGGCCGAGGGGCGCCTCGACCTCGACCGGCCGGTCGACCTGCCGGGCTGGGACGACCCCGCCGACCCCCGATCCCGGATCACGCTCGACCACCTGCTGCGCATGGTCCCCGGGACCGAATTCAAAGAGGACTACACCGACGAGACCGTCAGCCATTGCATCGACATGCTCTTCGGTGACGGCAACCCCGACATGGCGGCCTACACCGCCGCCCTCCCCGCCCTGACCGAACCCGACACCGTGTTCAACTACGCCAGCGGGACCACCGTCCTCGTCTGTCGCCTGTTGGCCGATGTGGTCGGGGCGGGCCCGGCCTTCGAGGCCTGGATGCGGGAGGTCCTGCTCGACCCGCTCGGCATCGAGGCCCGCCTCACCTTCGACGACGCCGGCACCTGGGTCGGCTCGTCGTTCCTGCACACCACCGCCCGGGAGTTCGCCAAGTTCGGCCTGCTGTATCTCCGCGACGGCGTGTGGGACGGCCGGCGGCTGCTGCCCGAGGGGTGGGTCGACTACGCCCGCACCCTGCGGGCGGCCGATGACGAGACCGGACGGCGCTACGGATCGCACTGGTGGATCCACGACACCGACGACCGGGTGTTCTGGGCCTCGGGCTACGAGACGCAGCGGATCATCGTCGACCCGGTGGCCGACCTGGTGCTGGTCCGCCTGGGCAAGACCGACGCCGAGGTGGCCCCCGACGTCGACGATTGGCTGGAGCGGATCCGCCTCCTCTTCCACCCGGGCTGAGCGTCCTCCGCCCTTCGCCGCCTGACGGGAGCGGCGGTCACACCGCCGTGCGGGCGGGGTGATTCACGACTCGGCTACGTTCACAGCCAGGTCACGAGCGAACGGGAGACCGACCATGGCACTGCAGGCGATCAACGGCACCGAACTCCATGTCGAGACGATCGGGTCGGGACCGCCGCTGCTGCTGATGCACGGCGGCCTCGGGCTCGACCACGCCGCCTTCCGCCCCTACTTCGATCGCCTGGCCGACCGCTACACGGTGATCTACTACGACCACCGGGGCAACGGACGGTCGGCCCGCCTCGTCGGCGACCCTCCCGAGCTGACCTTCGACGAGCTGGTCGGTGACGCCGTCGGCGTGCTCGACGCCCTCGGCCTTGAGCGGGCCACGGTGCTAGGCCACTCCTACGGCGGCTTCATCGCCCAGTCGCTGGCCGCCGCCCATCAGGATCGCCTCGCCGCCCTCGTGCTGATGAACACCGTGCCCGCCTTCGACTACGCGCCGGAGCCGTCGGGCACCGACGAGCAGTTGGCGGCCTTCGGCTCGCTGTTCACCGGGCCGATCGCCGACGACGAGACCTTCGGGGCCACGTGGTCGACCGTCTGGCCGCTGTACTTCCACCAGTACCCGGCCGACGATGCCGCCCGCATCCACGGCGAGACCGCCTACTCGGCGTCCGGGTGGAACGCCAGCGCCGGGCTGCTCGGCACCTTCAACACCCTGGAGGCCCTGCCCACGATCGAGACCCCGACCCTGTGCGTCGGTGGTGGGCACGACTTCATCACCCCGCCGGACCCGGGGGCCCGGCGCCTCACCGACCTGCTGCCCGCCGCCGAGCTGGCGGTGTTCGACGACAGCGGCCACTACCCCTTCATCGAGGAGTCCGACGCCTTCTTCGCCACCCTCGAGGCGTTCCTGGCCCGGGTGCACTGAACCGACGCCCCGCCGGGCGTCGGCCCGGCCCACCTCGACGGCGGCGTCAGCCCTCGGCCGAGGGGACGACGCCGGAGCGGGCCAAGTCCGCGATCTCGTCGTCGCCGTAGCCGAGACGGCGCAGCACCTGCTCGGAGTGCTCACCCACCTCGGGGGCGGGGCCCCGGACGCCGATGTCGTCGTTGCCGATGAGGCGGAAGGGGGCGGCCACCGTGTCGAAGGTGCCGGCGTCGGGATGGTGGATCTCCTCGAACACCCCGGCCGCCCGGACCTGGGGGTCGACGGCGGCGTCGGCGGCGCTGTTGACCGGGGCCCAGATGCAGCGTTGGGCGTCGAGCAGCGGCCCCCACTCCGCCAGCGAGCGCTGCTTCACCGCGTCGGCGATCTCGGGCACGAGCTCGGCCATGTTGCGGTAGCGGAGTGTCCCGCTGGTGAACCGCGGGTCCTCGATGAGGTCCTGACGTTCGAGGGCGGTGCAGAAGCGGGCCCAGGCGTCACGACCGCCACCGGGCATGGTGAACTGCAGCCACCGGCCGTCGGCGCACTCGTAGGGCTGGAGCATGACCGACAGGCCCTCCTCCCGGGGCTTGTCGCGGGTCCCCCGCCCGTCGACGACGGCGATGCCCAGGTCGAGCCCGAGGGTGAAGGCGGCCGACCGCAGGAGCGACGCCTCCACCACCTGCCCCTCGCCGCTGACGTCTCGGGCCCGGAGCCCGGTCATCAGCGCCCCGAAGAAGGCCAGCGAGGCGGTGTGGTCACCCTGGCCGGGACGGGGCGTGGGGGGCACCTGACCGTCCATGGTCATCCCGCTCATCAGACCGGACCGGGCGAAGAAGGCGGTCACGTCGTAGCCGGGGCGATTGATCTCCTCGCCCCGCTCGCCGTAGCCCGACAGCAGCCCGATCACCAGGTCGGGTTTGACGGCGTGCAGATCGTCGATGTCGATCCCGAACCGGCGGCGGCGATCCCGCAGCATGTTCAACACGACCACATCCGATTCGGCGGCCAGCCGGTGGGCCACCTCCACCCCCTGGGGCTGCCCCAGGTCGAGTTCGATCGACTGCTTGCCCCGGTTGATGAACTGGAACGGGTGGTCGGGGTTGGGGGCGTCGTCCGGCACCTTGGCCTGCCGCATCAGACCGCGGATGGGGTCGCCGCCGACGGTCTCGACCTTGGTCACCTCGGCGCCGAGGTCGGCCATGATGGCCACCGCGGTCGGTGCGGCGGCGAAGTTGGCGAACTCGACGACCCGGATCCCGTCCAGTGGTGCGACCATGTCGCTCAAGCTAGCACCGCGCCCTCGAACGCCTGAAAGGCGACCCGACCCGCGGCCGGCGGCCGGCCCGTCGGCGACCACCGATCGGGTCAGCGGCAGGAGGCACCGACGGTCAGCGGCTCCGGAAGCCGGCGCCGCGGTGGCGACGGAGCCGGTCGCGCCGCTCCCGGTGGGCCTCGGCATCGGCCGGCAAGCGGCGCCGTCGCCGGAGCTGCCGCTCGGGATCGAGCAGCGTGCGGATGATGCTCACCATGCCGAGGACACCCAGCACGGTCAACACGGCGCCGACGACCGTGAGGGGACCGCGGGTCGGGTCGCCGTCGACGAGGTCGGCCCGGGCGTACCAGAGGGTCATCGCACCGGGGGCGATCCGAAAGAAGGCCGAACCGGGAAGGCGGCGCAGCGCCCGACGGCGCAGGGCGGCGGCGTCGACCTCGTCGACCTGGTCGTCGACCGGATGGTCGACGACGAGGATCGCCCCGAGCCACACCACGAACGCCGCCGACCACAGGCGGCCGACGGACAACGGATCCGCCGTCAGGCCGGTCACGAGCAGAGGTGCGGCGATCACCGCTGTCACCAGCCGCACGCCTATCCGGGCCGACCGGTCGATCCGGGCGCGCTCGGTGACGGGCCGACGGCGGCGCACCCGCCGCAGCGCCATCGCCGCCGCCACCATCGCCCCCAGCGCCGCGGCGTAGACCAGGCCGGCGGTGAGGTACACCCGGGCCGTCATCCCCCGGGCGGTGCCGTCATCGGCCACGCACCGGACGTCGTTGCTGATCGCCTCGCCACCCTGCCCCGACGGGCCGGCGACCGAGGAACGCACCAGCTCCCCGTCGCACACGAACGGGTCGGCCACCGCCACCACGGTGTCGGGGGCCAGACTGCCGATGGCGCCGGCGAGGAGGACGGCGACGAAGCCGATCGCCATGACGCTCACCGCCGCCCCGAGCCATCGACCGGTCCCATCCTCCGACGTCACGGGTGTCGGTCATCCACCATCCTCGCTGCATCCCGAAGGGCCGGAAGCCCCCGCCACGGCGACAGGCTGGGACACCCAACCGGCTCGACGGCTCGCGGCCGACCGCTACGGTATGCCCAGCGACGGCTTCGACCGACGATCGATACATCCGGGGGGTGGACCGCATGAACGCCGCGCGACTGGCGCCCTTCGTTCCCCGGATCACCGTCGAGCGGTCGATGGAGCCCGGCTCCCACTGGCAGGCCATCGACGGGTCGATGCTGTCGGCCGACATCTCCGGCTTCACCGCCCTGTCCGAGCGTCTGGCCGGGAAGGGCAAGGCCGGAGCCGAGGAGATCACCGTCCTCATCAACACCTGCTTCGAGGCCCTCATCGGCGCCGCCTACGGCTACGGCGGCGAGGTGATCACGTTCGGGGGCGACGCCCTGCTCGTGCTGTTCCGGGGCGACGATCACGAGCGGCGGGCGGCGAACGCCGGCCTGGCCATGCAGCAGGCCCTCGCCACCTCGGGGGCGGCCCGCCGGGCGCGGCTGACCATGACGGTGGGGGTGGGCGACGGCCCCTTCGACTGCTATCTCGTCGGTGGCGGCCACCGGGAGCTGCTGATCATCGGCGAGAAGGCAGGCCGGGTGATCGAGCTGGAGAGCGCGGCGTCCAAGGGTCAGACGTTGGCCTCGGCGACGATCGCCGCCTGCGTGGACCCGGCCCTGGTCGGCGACCGTAGCGCCGGGGGTCGCGTCCTCCGGGGCGCCCCGACCCTCGCCCCCACCGCCGCCCCCGACCGCCGGGTCCCCGCCGACAGCTCGCTGAGCGACTTCGTCCCCACCGCCGTCGTCGATCAGCTCGACGCCTTCGCCGACCTCGGGGGCGAGCATCGGTTGGTCACCGTCGGTTTCCTCCTCGTCGGCGGTATCGGGGAGCTGCGGGCGGCGCGGGGCCCGGCGGTGGCGGCGGCCGAGCTGGCCCGGTTGATCGACGGCATCGAGGCCGTCGTCGACCGCTACGACGTGGCCGCCCTCCACACCGACATCGCCCCCGACGGGTTCAAGGTGGTGCTGTGCGCCGGCGCACCCCGCAACGTGGGCAACACCAGCGACGCCATGCTCCGGGCCGCCCTCGACCTGGCCGCCCTCCCCGGTCCGTTCACCCTTTACCAGGGCGTCCAGACCGGTCGGGCCTTCGCCGGGTTTCTCGGGAGCACCTACCGGCGGACGTACACATTGATGGGCGACGTGGTCAACACCGCGGCCCGGATGCTCGGGCCGGCAGAGGATCGGGAGGTGGTGGCGGTGGCCGACGTGCTGGCCGACGCCCGCGACACCTACCTCTCCGAACGCCTGGACCCGCTCCGGGTCAAGGGCAAGCGCGAGCCGATCACCGCCCATCGGGTGCTCGGCTTCGAGCACGCCGCCCGGCTGCAGCTCGCCGAGGGGCGGCTGCACGGCCGGAACGAGGACTGCGACCGTCTTCAGCACGCCATCGATCTCGGCGGTCGGGTGGTCGACCTGGTCGGTCCGGCCGGGTCGGGCAAGACCCGGCTCATCGCCGAGGCGGTCGAACGGGCGGCGGCGTCTCAGGCCTTCCACCTGTTGCGGGGTACGGCCTCGCAGTTCGGTCGCACCACGCCCTACGGCGCCGCCCGCACCATGCTGCGGACCGGGCTCGGGCTCGACGCGCTGGCCGGTCCGCTCCACACCGGCGAGATCCTGGCCAAGATCGTCGACGAGCGCTGCCCGTCGCTGGCACCCATGGTCCCCCTGTTGGCGGTGGCCATCGGGGCCGACGTGCCCGCCACCCCCGAGGCGGCCGCCATCAGCGAGGAGTTCCGTCGGGCCCGGATCCACGACGCCGTCGTCGATCTGATCGACGGGGCCCTCGCCGGGGACGCGGTGCTGGTGGTCGAGGACGCCCAGTGGGTGGACGACGGCTCCCGGGAGCTGGTCGAGCACCTGGCCCGGACCGCCCTCGATCGACCGTGGACCGTCATCGTCAGCCGCCGGGCCAAGACCGAGGGCCCCTCCCTCGACGGCGAGCACCTGGAGCGCATCGCGCTGACACCCCTCGACGACGCCGACGTCCGCCGACTGGCGATCGAGTCGTCGGAGCGACCCCTGTCCGACGACGACCTGGCGGTGATCATCGAGCGAGCCGCCGGCAACCCGCTGTTCGCCCTGGAGCTGACCCGGGCCGTCGGCACCGCGGGCGGCGCCGTGCCCGACTCGGTGGAGAGGCTGCTGGCCACCCGGATCGACGATCTGCCGCCCGCCGCCCGTCGGGCGATCCGCCTCGCCGCCGTGATCGGGGTGTCGTTCCCGGCCAAGACGCTCGACGTCCTGCTCGGCTCGCGGGCCGAGGTCGGGCTCGACGACGAGTCGTTGGCCGGGCTGATCGAGCCGTCGGGGCCGGGCCGGTGGCGGTTCACCCAGACGCTGTACCGCGACGCCGCCTACGAGGGCCTGCCCTTCGCCCGCCGTCGGGTGCTGCACCGGCGGGTGGGAGAGCATCTGGAGGCGTCGGTCGGAGCCCGCATCGACGAGGTGGCCGACGTGCTGTCACGCCACTTCAGCGAGGCCGGAGCCCACCGACGGGCCTGGTCGTACTCGGTCCGGGCCGGCGATCGGGCCGTCGCCCTGTCGTCGCCGGTGGAGGCGATCGAGGCCTACCAGCGGGCTCTGGCCGCCGGTCGACACCCCAAGGACGTGACCCGACGCCAGCGCAGCCACGTCGCCACCAAGCTGGGTGACGCCGCCGAGCGGGCCGGTCGCTACGAGACGGCCACCGACGCCTACCGGTCGGCTCGGTCGCTGCTGGCGGCGGGCGACCACGAGCGGCTGCCCCTGTTCCGCAAGCAGGGCCAACTCCAGGAACGACAGGGCCGCTATGACCAGGCGGTGCGCTGGTACCGACGGGGGTTGGCCGCCGCCGCCGAGCTCGACCACGGCTTCCCCGACGAGCCGGCCGAGCTGGCGGTGGCCATCGCAGGCATCCGCTTCCGCCAGGGCCGCTACGACGACTGCTGGGAGACGGCCACCGCGGTGGCGGGCGACACCACGGCCCCCGTGGCCGCCCGCTTCCGGGCCCACTACGTCCTCCAGCTGGCGGGCACGTACCAGGGCCGGGCCGAGGCCGCTCACCACGCCGAACAGGCCGAGCAACTGGTCGACGCCATCGAGGATGCCGTGCTCAAGTCGGGCCTGTACAACAACCTCGGCATCGCCGCCTACTACGCCGGGGAGTGGGATCGGGCGGCCAGACTCCACGAGCGATCACACCGGCTGCGGGCATCCGCCGGTGATATCAGCGGCGTGGTCTCGTCGCTCAACAACCTGGGGGAGATCCGCTCCAACCAGGGCCACCACCACGAGGCCCGGGAGCTGCTCACCGACGCCAACCGCAAGGCGAGGGCCGCCGGCTACGAGATGGCGGTGCACGTGACCCGGATGAACCTCGGCCGCCTGGCCGGCAGGCAGGGTCGGGCCGACGAGGCCCGGGAGCTGCTGGAGGCGGCCCGGGCCGACTTCGTGGCCATGAGCTCGACCGCGTTCGTGGCCCACGCCGATCTGTTCCTCCTCGAGGTCGCCGCCCCCGGACCGGACACGGTGGCGGCGGCCCGCGAGCTCCTGGCCCGCAACGCGACCGACGGCGGTGGGGCCACGGTGGAGGTGCCGACCCGACGGTTGCTGGCCGCCGGCCTCCGGGCCGCCGGTGTCACCGTCGAGGCCGATGAGGAGCTGGAGGAGGCGATCGACCAGGCCCGGGTGGAGAAGCTCGACCACGAGCTGCTGCTCTGCCTGCTCGACCGGGCGACGGCGGCGTCGGGAGCCGGTCGCCATAACGCCGCCGAGCTCGACGATGCCGAGGCCGACGACATCGGTCGCCGCCTCGGCCTGGTCGGCACGGCCGACGGCTGGCGCGCCTTCCCCCCGGCGCGACCGACCCCAAACTTGTTCAGAACGGATCCATAGCGACGGGTGACTATCCGGCCCAGGGTGAAAGTACCGGTGCGGTATGGCATCGGCCCCCAGGTCGGGGACACCCTGCCCTAGACTGCGCCGGGGGCGACGGGAGGGCGTGGCGTGATCCCGGATCGAATCGGTCGATATCAGGTGCACAGCGTGCTGGGGACGGGCGGATTCGCCACCGTCTACCTGGCCCACGACCCCGACCTGCAGGCCTGGGTGGCGATCAAAGTACTGGCCGACAACATGGCCGGCGACGCCGAGCTCCGCGAACGCTTCGTGTCCGAAGCCCGCGTCATGCGCCAGCTCCAGACCCCGGGCCTCGTCACGGTCTACGACATCGGCGAGGACAACGGACGTCCCTACTTCGTGATGGAGTACTGCGAGCGGGGGACGCTGGCCGACCGGCTCGACGGCCTTGGCCGCCGCCTCACCGTGCCCGAGGCGGTGGAGCTGGCCCGGGCCATCGCCATCTGCACCGGCCACATCCACCGGGCCGGGATGGTCCACCGCGACCTCAAGCCGAGCAACTACCTCATCCGGGTCAACCGGGGTGCGGAGTCGGCCCGCTCGACGGTCATCGCCGGCGTGCTCGGGCCCGACGAGGAGTTGGCCGTGGCCGACTTCGGTCTGGCCAAGGTGGTCGACCCCCACGCCGCCCACGCCACGATGGCGGGCGGCACCCCGGGCTACGGCGCCCCCGAACAGTTCCGGGGCGACGCTTCGGTCAGCGCCTCGGCCGACGTCTACGCCGCCTCGGCCCTGATCGTGGCCGCCGTCAGCGGCACCCAGCCCCAGCCCCTGATCGCCCTCGGGCAGTCGGCCTTCGCCGACGACGCCATGGCCGCCACCGGCCCCCTGGCCACCGAGCTCCAGCGCGGTCTCGCCGTCCGGTCCGACGTTCGCCATCGCGACATCGACACCTGGTTCGGCTCGCTCAGCACGGCGCTGACCACCCCCGGCGGCGCCCCCGTGCGGCCCCGAGCCGACGCCTCCTATCAGACGGTGGCGGCACCGCCGTCGGCCCCCGGCTCGCTGGGCTCGATGCCGCCCCCGGTGGTGCCGGACCGATTCGCCGCCCAGCCGACCACGGCGGCCCGCCACTCGGACGCGCCCAACCCGGCCTCCACCCCGGCTCCCGGTCCCGCCCCGGCCCAGTACACACCGGCCGGTCAGGCCCACCCGCCGACGACGTCGGCCTACGGTGCCCCCGCCGGGTATGCGGCGTCGCCGCAGGCGCCCACCGACTCGTTCCAGGGCGCGGTGTCGGCGCCGGGCCGTCGGTCCCGCCTGCCCCTCCTCGTCGTGCTCGGGGTGGTGACGGTGGCCGTGGTCGGCGGCCTGGCCCTCCTCGCCACCCAGGTGCTCGGCGGCGACGGCGCCATCACCGGCCCCACCACCGGCCCGGTCGGCCAGGAGGTGGCCTTCACCACCACCGACGGGGCCCCGGCCACCTGGACCGTGGGCGGCGACGAGTTCGTCGGCACCACGATCGCCGTCACCCCCGGCACCGAGGGCTGGGTCGAGGTCACGGCCACCCAGGGCGACGGCGCCGACGAGCTGGTGTTCACCGCCACCGCGCCCGATGCGGCGTCGGTTGTCATCGTCGGTCCGGCGGCGGTGACCGTCGGGCAGGCCGCGGTGTTCACCGCGCCCGGCGTCGAGGATGGCGCCTGGACGGTCAACGGCGAGTCGTTCACCGGGGCTGCCGTCGAGATCACCCCGTCGTCGCCGGGGACGATCGAGATCGGCCTGGAGGCGGGCGATGATCGGGTGACGCGTGTGGTGACGGTGGCGGCCGGGCCGTGAGGGGAGAGGGAATGACTGGAAACACTCGACGATCACTCGGACGGCTGACGGCCGTACTGGGGGCGCTTGCCGTGGTGGGCGCCGCCTGTGGCGGGGCCTCGACCAGCGGCCCGGAGGCCGAGGTCCTCGTCCGCGTCGTCGACGGCGACACCGAGTCCGCAGCCCTGGCCACGCAGGCCACCGACGAGGCGGACACCACGACCGACGGCGACCCGACGACCGACGCCGACGACACCGGCGACACCACCGAAGGGGGCGGGGCCGACGAGCCCCCGACCGTGGCCGAGGGGTCGATCGAGCTGCCTTCGGCAGCCGACAACCTCGCCATCGCCCTCCCCGTGCTCGAGGAGCTCAACAGCACCAACGACGAGGAACCGGTCACCAGCCCCGACGTCAACCCGATCACCTTCGGCGAGATCAACAGCGGCGACATCGAGAGCGTGTTCGCCGCCGACTACTGGACCTTCTCCGGTACCGAAGGACAGATCCTCACCGTCGAGGTGCTCTCGATCGGCACCGCCGCCGGGGACTGCCGACAGGACCTCGACCTCTACCTCGCCGATTCCCGGGCCAACCGTTGGGACCTCGGCTGGATCGGCAACGGTGGGTGTGAGGGTCACGGGCCCTTCCTGCTGCCCACCACCGGCGACTACGAGCTGCAGTTCGTCGGAGGTGACGGCGGCACCATCGAGAGCACCAGCGGCCCCTACCAGTTCGTCCCCCGCATCCTCACCGAGCGAGACGAGAGTTCGCTCACCTTCGACACCGTGCAGGGGGGTGAGATCTCCGAGGTCTTCGGTTCCGACGTGTGGACCTTCGACGCCACCGCCGGCCAGGTGCTCGCCGTCGAGATCCTCACCATCGGCCAGGCCGACAGCTGCCGTCAGGACCTCGACCTGTTCATCGTCGATCCGCTCGGCCAGCGCTTCGACGTCGGCTGGATCGGCAACGGCGGCTGTCGGGCCCAGGGCCCGTTCGTCCTCGACGAGACCGGCACCTACGCCCTGGAGTTCGCCGGTGGCGACGGCGGAACCATCGAGAGCACGACCGGGATCTACCAGTTCCGGGCCTCGCTGACCTAGTGCCCTGGCCACGAACGTTCGCTCGGGTTTGCCCGAGTGAATGGCGTCGCTGGCAAGGACGCAGGAGTCCCGCTCACCTGTGAGCGTGAGAGGGGCGACGAGGACGCCGCCCAGCGGCGTCAGGCGCCGGGCAAACACCGCAAAGGTTGGTGGCCAGGGCACTAGATGGTCCGATTCCGAACGGACAAGTGCCACAGGCCGGCTTGAGCACGGCCGGTCGGCGCTAGCGTCGCACGACGTGTCCATCACGATCGGCCTCGACATCGGCGCCACCGCCGTTCGGGCGGCACGGCTGACCGACCGCGGCGCCGTCATACCCGACGGGGCCCGCATCCCGGCTGTGGCCTGCGCCACCGCCCACGGTTTCGTCGTGGGTGACGAGGCGTCGGCCCTCACCGAGGCCCGACCCGATCGGGCCGTCCGGTCGTTCCTCCACCTCCTGGGCGCCGTCGAACGGCCGCTGACCCTGGCCGCCGACGAGGCCTCACCGACCACCCCCACCGATCCGGCCCCGACGGCGAAACAGGTCGTGTCCGCACTGGTGGCCAAGGCCGTGGCGGCCGCCGTCCCCGAGGCGCCCGCCGCCGGTGCCGATATCCGGGCGGTGGTCGCGGTCCGACCGTCGGTCCCCCTCCGCCACCGGCTCGCCCTGGCCGACGCCGTCCGCCGGGCCGGGGTCGAGGTGGCCCGCCTCGTCCCCTCGACCAGCTGCGCCGCCGCCGCCACGCTGGCCGACGCCCCGGCCGGCACCTTCCTCCTGATCGACGCGGGCGGAGGCGGCCTGTCCGTCGCCCTGATCGACACCGGCAGCGGGGTGCTCGACGCCCACTACGCCGCCTCCACCGACCGGGTGAGCGGCGAGGGATGGCACCACGCCGTGGCCGCCACCATCGCCCGCTGGATCCGAGCCGAGACCGGCGTCGACCCGGCCGGGGGCGCCATCCCCTACGCCCGGCTCCTGGCCGCCGCCCGAGCGGCCGACCGCGAGCTGGCGGCCACCGGTCGGGCCGTGGTGCGGGTGCCCGACTATCTCGACGGTCTGCCCGCCGCCGGGCCCGCTGGAGCCGGCCCGTCGCCGCAGGCGGACCTGGCCCTCCAGCTGACGACCGAGGTGTGGCAGGGGCCCGCCACCGCCACCGCCGCCCACCTCCGGGCTCTGGTCGGCACCGCTCTCGACACCGCCGATTGGCCGGTGCCCGATCTCGACGGCGCGGTGCTGGTGGGCGGGGCGGCGACGCGGCCGGTGTTCGCCGACACCCTGTCGCTCGACCTCGGCATCGCCCCGCTCCCCGCCCCCTCCCCCACCGACGTGGTGGCGGTCGGAGCCGCCATCGTGGGCGGCGTGATGGCGGGCGACGTGCACGACCTGTTGCTGCTGCACGGGGCCGCCGCCGCCTACGAGTTCGACGACGCCGCCGGCCGAACGACGGCGCTGCTCCCACCCCACACGGGCGTGCCGACCCGGGCCACCGCCGCCGTCCGCCCGGAGGCCGACTTCGACGGCACGGCGGTGACCGTCCACTTCCGGGCCCGCAGCGGCCGGACCACCGACCCGGAGCCGGTGGCGACGGCCACCGTCACCCCCAGGGCCGGCGATCACGTCCTGGCCGTGGCCGACGTCGACGCCAACGAGACCACGGTCGTGGCGCTGGCGGTCGAGGGCGACCCGGTGTGGTCGGCGGCGGTGTCGCCCCACGTCCTCGATGCCGCCGCCGCCCGCCCCGGTGGTCCCGGTCGTGGGGTGGTGGTGATCGGCGCCGACGACGACGGCCACGAGGTTTCGGTCGCCGTCGCCGCGTTGGCGGACCTCGGCTTCGACGTCACCACCCTCGACCCGCCCGCCGACGACCCCGGCCCCCCGGCCGCGGCCGTGGAGGCGTCCGACGCCACCCCCGTGGTCGACGCCGTCGACTCCGCCCTGGCCGCCGCCGCCTGCGTGGTGGCGGTGATCACCGAGCGCGGGGCCACCTCGTGGCGCCTGGCCCAGCGGATCGGCCTGGCCGCCCGGCTCGGCCGTCCCATCGTCCGCCTGGAGTCGGTGGCCGCCGGATTCCCCCCGACCGATGTGCCGACCTTCGCCGCCGACGATCACGGCCGACCGCCCCCGGCGCTCATCGAGTGGTTGCGGGAGCGGCCGACGCAGACCAGGCCCGGCGCCCCCGCCTGACCGCATAGGAACCGACGACCGTCGAGCCCCTATGCTGCGGGGCCTACGTATCGAAATCCCCCTGTACGAGCGAGGTGCCCCTGTGGTCATCATTCACCAAAGCCCACTACCCGACGTCGAGATCCCGGACGTCACCATCACGTCCCACATCCTGCGCAAGGCCGGTGAGCTCGCCGATCAGGTGGCGATGACCAACACCTCGGGCGACAGCTCGTACACCTTCTCGGCCCTGCAGGGCGCCATCCACTCTTTAGCCGGCGGACTGGCGGCCAAGGGCTTCGGTCCGGGCTCGGTGATGGGGATCATGGCCCCCAACATCCCCGAGTACGCCATCGCCTTCCACGGTGCCGCCGTGGCCGGCGGGGCCGTCACCACCATCAACCCGACGTACGGTGCGGGCGAGGTCCGGTTCCAGCTCCAGGACGCCGGCGCCTCCCTTCTGGTGACGATCGGGATGTTCGCCGAGACGGCGCTGGAGGCCATCGAGGGCACCGACGTCACCGACGTCTACGTGCTGGGCGACGGGCCGGAAGGCACCAGGTCGGCGGCCGAGCTGTTCGGTGAGCCGATCGAGCAGGTGCCGGTCGACACTGCGACCCACACCGTCGTCCTCCCCTACTCCTCGGGCACCACCGGCCTCCCCAAGGGTGTGATGCTCACCCACCGCAACCTGGTGGCCAACATCGAGCAGTGTCAGCACGCCATCGTCTACGACCAGAACGAGGCGGCCCTGGCCGCGCTGCCGTTCTTCCACATCTACGGCATGCAGGTGCTGATGAACGGCCTCCTGGCCAACGGGGTCAAGGTGGTGACCATGCCCCGCTTCGACATGGTCGAGGCCCTCACCGCCGTCCAGGAACACAAGATCACCCGCTTCTACGCCGTGCCGCCGATGGTGCTCGGCCTGGCCAAAGCCCCGATCGTCGACGACTACGACCTGTCGTCGCTGAAGCAGATCTTCTCCGGTGCCGCCCCCCTCGGGGCCGAGCTGGCCGAGGAGGCGGCGGCCCGGGTGAACTGCGAGGTGGTGCAGGGCTACGGCATGACCGAGCTGAGCCCGGTGAGCCACTGCACCCCCGAGGGCGACTTCCGGCCCGGCACCAGCGGGGTGACGGTGTCCAACACCGAGACCCGCATCGTCGATCCGGGCACCGGCGAGGATCAGCCGGTTGGTGAGCGGGGCGAGTTGTGGGTCCGGGGTCCGCAGGTGATGACCGGCTACCTCAACAACGCGGAGGCCACCGCCGCCACCATCGACGCCGACGGCTGGCTCCACACCGGCGATGTGGCCATCGTCGACGAGCACCACCACGTGTCGATCGTCGACCGGCTCAAGGAGCTGATCAAGTACAAGGGCTTCCAGGTGCCGCCGGCCGAGCTGGAGGCCGTGATCGTGACCCACCCCAAGGTGGCCGACGTGGCCGTGATCGGCATCCAGGACGACGAGGCGGGCGAACTGCCCAAGGCGTTCGTGGTACCGGTACCGGGCGAGACCGTGACCCTCGACGAGCTCCAGGAGCTGGTGGGCGAGCACCTGGTCTCCTACAAGCAGGTCCGGGCCATGGAGACGTTGGAGGCCATCCCCAAGAGCGCCTCGGGCAAGATCCTCCGCCGCGAGCTGCGGGACGCCTGACCGATCCGCACACCGTGACCTGATCCGGCACGGGGCGGCGCCACCACCTCCTCACGGGGGTACGGGCGTCGCCCCGTTGCGCGTCCGGCGACCGGTTCGGCGACGGCGACCTCGTCGTCCACCCGCCTCGACGAGGTGCGGGCGCCCGTCCCGGCTCGAGGAGGTACTGGCGCCACCCCTGAAAACGACGAAGGCCGGCGGCCTGTGGCAAAAGCCACGGACCGCCGACCTGCGTCAGCTAGAGCACTAGCGGTTCACGGCGATCAGCCGCCGAACGAACCGCCCTGACCCTCGAAGTCGATGAAGTCGCCGATGCTGGTGAAGGTCACACCACCGGAGCCGTCATCGGTCACCTCCTGCAGCTGGGCAGCCTCGGTCCAGTAGGCGTCGTTGACGCCGTCCAGCTTGAGGGTGCCGCCGAGCAGCAGGTCGTTGCTGGTGTCGGCATTCCACACCGCAGCCATGAGGTTCACCCGGTTGAGGCCACCCTCCATGGCGGCGGCGTCACGGAGCACGTCCTCGACGAACTGTCCGTAGAGGACACCGGTCGAGAACGAACCGTCGGCGCAGGTCACGCCCCCGTACTCGTCCAGGATCCGCTCCACTTCCTGCACGGCCGGATCGTCGGCGTAGATGGGATCGCCGCAGATCTTGTTGGAGTTGGCCATGGTCGGGGCCGAACCCTCACTGCTGAGGGTGATGGCCTCGGCCGCAACCGGCACGAAGAAGCTCGAGAGGTTGTTGCAGGTGTAGGACAGGTAGAAGCGGGGACGCCACTCCGAGCCGGCCAGGATCGCAGTGGCCTGCGAGCAGAAGCCCGAGGTCGTTCCGGCGACGAGCACGTCGGCGTCGGAGGCGATCATGGTGGTCATCTCGTTGGTGATGTCCGGCGCCGCCGGATCGTGCAACTGCTCCTCGACCAGCTCGACGCCGGAGCAGGCGGGGCTGTCCTTGAGCGTGTTGAGGTAGGTCGTACCGAAGTCGTTGTTCATGATGAGAGCGGCGACGGTCGCACCCTCGCCGAACTCGTCGACGATGGCCTGGCACCAGATCTCGGTCTCGGTCACGTAGTTCAGGATGTTGCCGACGTTCCAGGGGAAGTTGGCGGGGTCGCCCCAGAACGGGAAGCCCGAGGAGTTGAACAGCTGAGGCACGCAGGCCTCGTCGGTGATGGGACGGGCAGCCAGGTTGTTCGGCGTACCGATGAGGTGGACGAAGGCGAAGATGTCGTCCGCCTCGATCATCTCCTCGATGTTGGCCACGGTCCGACCGGCCTCGTAGGCGTCGTCCCGGGTGATCAGGACGATCTCCTTGCCGTCGATCGGATCGGTGTCGTTGACCGAATCGAAGTAGAACTGCATACCTTCACCGATGGCGCCGAAGGCGGCCAGCGTGCCCGACTCGGGGCCCGACCAACCGAGACGAATCTCGTCGCCGTCGACACCCTGGGTGGCCGACCAGTCCTCACACTCGTCCAGGTTCAGGACGGTGCCGGCTGCGACCTCGACCGATCCCTCGGTCGGGAGGCCTGCGCCGTCTTCCATGGCCTCACCGTCGTCGGCTTCGGAAGCCGAAGCCGAGGAGTCGTCGGCCTCGGAGGCCGAGGCCTCGGAGGCGGACGCATCCGTCTCGCTGGCCGAGGCGTCTTCATCATCGCCGTCGCCACCGCAGGCTACGGCCACAAGACCGAACGCCATGAGCAGTGCCAACAGGCGAAGCCATCGCTTTGATGCTCGCATAGTGGGGTTCCTCTCCATTTCTGATGATTGGTTCTTGCTTGTCGTGCGCTGACGCCGAGGAGGCGTCCGTGCACGACGGTATTCCGCTCTGATCCCGGGCAGGTGGAATTAGTCCCCCTTGCCCGTCTGGCTATCCCGCCTGGACCGGCTCTTCGCCGGCGGGTGCCACCTCTTCCTCCTCCTGAACCGGCTCCTCCTCGGGGACCGGTTGCTCCTTGGCAACGGCTCCGGGGCGGGTCGGTGGGCGAGGAATCGTCCGAATGTAGCGGGCCTTGATCCGCCGGAACGCCTGGGCGATTCCGCCGGGCAGTACGAAGGTCAAGATGATGAGCATGATGCCGAGGAAGAGCGAGCCGGTCGGACCCTGGAGCCAACGCTCGGGGATGCCACCCACCGACTCGGTGCTCGACGACCACTCCGGGATGAAGGCGATCAGGAAGCCGCCGACCACGGCACCGGACAGGGTACCGACACCGCCGACGACCAGGCCGACGATGAAGTTGATGGCCAGGATCTGGGTGAAGTCGAGCGGCGAGGCGATGCCCAGCTCGGTGACGTAGAGCATGCCGCCCACACCACCGAGGGCCGAGGCCACACCGAACGACAGCGTCTTGTACAGGGGCAGGTTCACGCCCGACACCGCAGCGCCGGTCTCGTTGTCGCGGATGGCCCGAATTGCTCGACCGGGACGGCTCCGCAGCATGTTGCTCACCAGGGCGAAGCACGCGGCGGCGACGAGGGTGATGAAGGTGAACACCCACAGGCGATCGATCTCCCGACCGGTCAGGCCCTCCTCACCGAAGAAGCCACCGACGACCGGCAGGGCCTGCAGGAACTCGGCGAACGGCTCGAAGGGAATCCATGAGGGCGCCTCAAGATCGTTGTCGATCAGCTTGCCGCCGGCGCCGTTGGTGTACTCCGACAGCTGCTCGAGTTGCACGATCGCCGGGAACACCGCCGCCAAGGCGAGGGTCACCAGGGCCAGGTACAAGCCCTTCACCCGGAGCGCCGGTAGGCCCAGCAGCATCCCGAGGAGGAAACAGAAGGGGACGACGACGACCAGCGTGGCCAGGAACGGCCAGTTGTGGTCCTGGACCAACCAGGCCGTGATATAGGCGCCGGTGCCGAAGAAGAAGCTCTGCCCCAGGGCGAGCTGGCCGGTGTAGCCGACGACGACCTGCAGGCCGAGGATCGCCACCATGAAGGCGATGGCCTTCGACAGGCGGGTCACGCTCAGGCTGTAGGAGTTGTCCCCGATCTCGATCGAGCCCACGTCGACGTAGGCGAAGGCCACGAGGATGATGAAGAGCACGAAGGCCGCCCAGCCTCCGTAGGTCCAGATGCGGTGTCGGGTCGAGCCCTCTTGCAAGGTGATTGCTGCCATGAACGAACCCTCTCCCTAAACCCGTTCGACTTGTGCTGTGCCGAAGAAGCCCGATGGCTTCACGGTCAGAACGATCAGCAGTACGACCGTCGCTGCGGCCAGACTCAGCTCGTTCGGGATCGGCGAATACTGCACGACGACCGACTGCACGAAGCCGACGGCCATGCCGCCGGCCAGGGCGCCCCACAGGCTGTCGAGCCCGCCGAGCGCCGCAGCTGCGGCGGCGAAGATGAGGATGCGAAGCATGATCGTCGGCTCCAGCTGACGGACCGGATCGGCCACGAAGATGGTGGCGGCGAGGGTGCCGACGGCGGCGGCCAGGGCCCAGCCGAACTGGAGCGTCGGGCCGACCCGGATGCCCACCAGCTCGGAGGACTCCAGGTTCGACGACACGGCACGGAAGGCCAGACCGATCTTGGTCCGGTTGAGCAGCAGCGTCAGGCCCGCCAGCACGATGACCACGGTGGCCAAGGTGAACAGCGTGTACCACGACAGGGTTGCGTTGCCGAAGGTGATGGCGTTGCCCTCGGGGAACATCGCCGGGAAGGCCCGGGGATCGAAGCGCCAGACGATGCCGGCCAGCGCGTTGATGCCCAGGAACAGGCCGAGTGTGATGATCACCAGTGGTAGATGGTCGGCCGGGTCGAATGGTCGGATCAGCACCCGTTCGATGCCGGCGGCCAGGACGGCCGTGATGATCATGCCCAGGAACAACGCCACCCACAGCGCCAGGCGACCGCCGCCGAACTGTTCGACGCCGATGACCAGGACGATGAACGCCCCGAGCATGGCGAGCTCACCCTGAGCGAAGTTGATCAGGGTGGTGGCTTTGAAGATGAGGACCAGCGCAAGGGCGATCAGGGCGTAGACGGCCCCGTTGGTGACGGCGTCGAAGAGCCGAGCGAGCAAGAGTTCCATGTGTTCGTGTTCCTCCTAGACGCCCAGGTACGCCTTGCGAATGGCATCGTCATTGATGAGCTCGTCTGCCGGTCCTGAGATGGCTATCGAGCCCGATTCGAGCACGTAGCCCCGGTTGCCGATGCCCAACGCCAGCTGGGCGTTCTGCTCGACGACCAGCATGGTCATGCCCGTCTCGGCGTTGATGGTGGACAGCCGCTCGAAAAGATCGGCCACGATGATGGGGGCCAGACCGAGCGACGGCTCGTCGAGGAGCAGCAGCTTTGGTCGGGACATCAGGGCCCGGGACACGGCCAGCATCTGCTGCTCGCCACCCGACAGTGAGCCGGCGAGCTGCTCGCGTCGGTTGTAGAGCACCGGGTACACCTCGTACCACTGGGCCATGTCCTTCTCGATCTCGGCGTCCTTGCGGACGTAGGCGCCGACCTGGAGATTGTCCTCCACCGACAGCTCGGGGAAGGTGCCTCGGCCCTGCGGGACGTGGGCGATGCCGAGCCGGACGATGTCGGCCGGCTTCATCGAGATCAGGTCGTTGCCGTCGAACGTGGCCTCACCGGACCGCTGGATCATGCCCGACAGGGCTCGCAGCGTCGTGGTCTTGCCGGCGCCGTTGGCCCCCAGGATGACGACCACCTCGCCATCGTCGACATTGAAATCGAGGCCGCGCAGCACCTGGATGGGCCCGTAGCCCCCGGTGAGCCCTTTGACGTCAAGAACGGTGCTCATGCTGCGGAACTCCCCAGGTAGGCCTCGATCACGCTCGGATCCTCGCTGATCTCGGCCGGTTCGCCCTCGGCGATCTTGGCCCCGAAGTTCAGCACGACGACCTTCTCGGACAGGCCCATCACCATCCGCATGTGGTGCTCCACCAGCAGGATGGTCAGGTTGTGCCGATCCCTCAGCTCGCGGATCGTCGCTCCCAGCTCGTCGACCTCGGAGTGGGTCAGGCCGCTGGCGGGCTCGTCGAGCATGAGCAGCTTCGGCCGCCCGATCAGGGCTCGGGCCAGCTCGATGCGCTTCAGGGTGCCGAAGGGCAGGCCGGCGGCCGGGTGGAATGCGTACTGCTCCAGCCCCAGCTCCTGCAGCGCCTCCCAGGCCCGGACCTCGAGATCCTCCTCCTCCTTCTTCACCGTGAAGCGGAACATCGAGTCGAAGAAGTTCGCCGAGGTGTTGGTGTGGTCACCGACCATCACGTTCTGCAGCACGGTCATCCCCCGCCACAGGGCGAGGTTCTGGAACGTGCGGTAGACGCCCTTGCGGGAGATCTGGTGCGGTGCCAGCTGAAGTAGATCGACGTCCCCGTCGTAGGTGAGCGACCCCTCCGTCGGGTCGTAGATCCGGCTGACGACGTTGAACAACGTCGTCTTTCCGGCGCCGTTCGGTCCGATCAGAGCGCATATCTGGCCCTCTTCGATCGTGAACGACAATCGGTCGAGAGCTGTGATGCCCCCGAACCTGACTGTGATGTCGGAGACATCCAACAATGACACTCGGTTCTCCCCTTACCTCGACCGGTCCTCGGCCATGTGGCGACACACGGTAGACACTGGCCGGATGCTCGTCAAAGCCAGATGTCACCTATGTCACACGGGTTACGAACAGCCTCCCCGGAGCAGCCGGGCGACCTCTTATTCGGCCCCCGAGACGGAGCGGCGTCGGCGGGGCGGGCGGCTTCGGACGCCGGGTCTTGTTTGTAGTGACCACTACAGCTAGATTCGCAGTGACCACTACATCCCGGGAGTTGCACGCCCATGTCCACTCTGACCGCAGCCGACGCCGCCGACCTGTTCCGCCGAGCTCCCGACCGCCACATCGACGTCGGCGCCGGTGAAGCCGCCTACCGAACCGTCGGCTCCGGGCCCGACGTGCTCTTCGTCCACGGCTTCCCGGTGAGCGGCGCCACCTTCCGCCGCCTCCTCCCCCACCTGGCCGATCACGTGCGTTGCCATGTGATCGACCTGCCCGGAGCCGGCGACAGTCGATTCGACGACGACACGGTGATCTCGCTCGACCAACACATCGTCTCGGTGCGCCGGGTCGTCGACGAACTCGGCCTCGACGACGTCGCCGTGGTCGGCCACGACAGCGGCGGGATGATCGCCCGTCACGCCCTCGCCGGTGACGACCGGGTGCGGTCCTGGGGCCTGATCAACACCGAGCAGCCCCAGGGCCTCAACTGGCGGTTCAAGTCGTTCCTCGCCGTTCGCAACAGCCCCGGTCTGGGTTCGATCCTCGGATGGATCAGCGGCAGACCGCTCCTGCGGCGTAACAAGTTCGTTTTCGGCGACGCCTTCGCCGACAAGTCGTTGCTCGAGGGTGAGTTCGACGAGTTCTTCCTTCAACCCCTGGCCACGATCCCGGCCCGCCGGCGGGCGGCGGCCGGCCTGCTGAAGACGTTCGACACCGGCTGGGTCGGCAGGCTGGGGGAGGCCCACCGGCGGATGGACGAGCCGGTGAAGCTGGTCTGGGGCGCGAAGGACCCGTTCTTCCCGGTACAGCGGGCGCGGGAGATGGTCGACACGTTCCCCGACGCCTCCATCACGGTGATCGACGATGCCGGCCTGTTCTCCCACGAGGAGCGCCCGGCCGAGGTGGCGGCGGCCCTCCTGCCGACACTGCTCGGGAAGGGCTCCTAGCGCCGCCACGGCCGCCTGAGGCCCGTCTGGGGTCCGACAAGATGGCTGCACCATGGACTATCACCCACGCAGATGGCCGGCGCCGCACCCGGGTGTGGGCCCACGGCGTCGCCGAGCGCGACGGGCCACGGCTCACCGCACCACCGGCGGATGATGCGGTGAGCGGCGCCGCTACGACACGCCCTTGTAGTTGACGATGGCCTCCAGACGACGCTCGATGCGGACCAGGTCGGCCTGGTTCTCCCCGCAGCCGATGTCGATACCGACCGCGGCCGGGATGATGGCCGACTCGGTGGGAATCACCGAGCCGACGGTGGCCCCCATGCCCCAGTGGGCGTCGGGCATCAGCGCGATCGGACCCGACACGGCGTCGCATCGGGCCGACCGTAGGGCCTGCTGCATCGTGTTCTCTTCCAGATCCGTGGCCCAAGAGCGCACGCGCTCCCGGTCACCGTCGTGTCGTACGTCGACCATGGTCAGGCCCTCCTCTCCGCGTCGCTCGATGAGGGCGGCGCATCCGCCCCGGGCCTGCGAGCCATGCTGGAGGGCGCGGCCCGACCGGTCGAGCGAATTCGATCGATCCGCCGGGCGGCGGCCCGGCGCCCGCAGGGCCACGGCCCTCGGTCAGGGGCGCCAGAGGCGGAGCACGCCCTCGAAGCCGGCGGCGATCGTGACGGCACCGGTCTCGTCGGCGGCAGCGGCCACGTTGGTGGTCAGCCTGGCGTCGAGGTCCCGCAGGGCGACGACCTCGGCGTCCTCACCCGTCCTGGTGATGAGGCCGAGCTGCAGGCGGTCGTCGGTGGGGACCAGCACGTCGAGCCGACCATCGCCGTCGCCGTCGACCACGATGCCCTCGTCCAGGTTGCGGCTACCGAGGCGGTGGCTGGTGAACCCTGCCCGGCCGGCCGTCAGCACCAGCTCGCCGTCGGTCAGCTGGAAGTACTCGACGGTGCCGCCGAGGTGCGGTGTGCGGACGTCGATCAGCTCGATGGACCCGTCGGGAGCGGTCGGCGCCGCCGCCAGCTGGTTGCGCCACCGGTTGCCGAGACCGATGGCGATCGACTCGCCCACCAGCTCACCGTCGAGGTTCCAGGCGGCGAGCCAGGCCCCGACCTCACCGTTGCTCAGGGTCACGATCACCTCGGGTCGGCCGTCGCCGTCGAGGTCGGCCAGGATGGGCGAGATCCCCTCGATGACCGACGGCTCGTCCGGTCCCACCGTGATCGAGCGGTCCTCGTCGAGGAAGACGATCTGGACGGCCTCGGCCTCCAGACGGTCGCCGAGTACGCCGTGGGGATAGCGATCGGTCGGTCCGACGAGGGCCGCCGCCACCCCGTCGGCGGTGACGACCCGGGTGTCGGGGAGCGGGTCGTCGAAGCGGGCGAGCAGCGGGTGCTCGAGAACCGAAGCCACCACGGGCCCATCGGGGCCGGCCACGACCAGCGGCGGCTGATCGACCGGTCCGCTCCCGATGCCGGTCACCGTCGAAGCGCCGGCGGCGTCCACCGTCACCAGGTGAGCCGTGCCGTCGTCGAGAACGACCACCCACTCCCCGTCGATCGGCACCACCCACAACGGCGTCCCGTCGAGGGCGACGTCGATCGGCTCGGCCTCGTCGAAGGCGGCCGCCCCCTCGACCACCCGGTTGCCGCTCGGGTTCAGGTCGACCCCGATCGGGTCCCCACCGGAGCCGATCACCTCCCCGAGCGCAGCGGACGCCGATGGGGGTTCCCCACCGCCGGAAGCCGGGTCACGCTCAGCGGTATCGGCCCCGGTGTCGCCGTCGGCTGCGGTCGCCGTAGCACCGTCGATCTCGGCCGGTGCCGTCGACCGATCATCGTCGGACCCGCCACCGCAGGCCGGCGTCACCAGGGCCAGGGCCACCAGACCCAACGCCAACAGCATCGGTCGGACGACAGACGATCGAGCCGGGGTGATCATGCCCCCCATTCCACCATCGGTCGTCACCGGGCCAAACCCGATGGCCGCATCCCGCACGTTGACTACCATCGAGCCGGCGATGAGCAGCATTCCGGCCAGCACGGCACAGCTCGACCATTCGACCACGGGTCCGCTGGTCGTCACCGATCTCGACGGTTCGCTGTGGGACGGCGACCTGCGATGCCATCCCGAGACCCTGGCTGCGGTGGCGGAGCTGGAGGCCCGAGGGGTGGAGCTGCTGGTCGCCACCGGCCGTCAAGCCCTGTCGGCCGAGCAGGGGCTGCGGGGCAACGGACTCGTCCTGCCCTCGGTCCTCCTGAACGGCGCCCTCGGGGTCGACTTCGCCTCCGGCGACCGGTTCCATGTGGCCGAGTTCGGGGCGAACAGGGCTCGTGAGCTGCTGGCCCTGTTCGAGTCCCACGGGGTCAATCCGGTGCTGTATCTCGGAGACGGCGATACCGCCGGCCGCCCGAACGTGACGACCAGCCCCCGACACCGCGCCTCCATGGGGGAGCACTTCGAAGTGGCGGACCCTGAGGCGGTGGTGGCCGATCGACCGATTCTGTCGCTGGCCATGATCGGGGTCGACCGGCGACAGGTCGAGCCGCTGGCCGATGCGATGCCCGACGGCTGGGCCGAGGTCACCGTCTACCGCGACGTACTCTACGACGCCGCCACCCCCGACCAGCACTGGTCGATCCACGTCCAGCCGGCCGGGATCTCCAAACAGACCGGCATCGAGGCCTACCTGCAGACTCGGGATCTCCGACCCGAGCGGGTGATCGTGATCGGCGACGGCAACAACGATCTGGAGATGCTGGCGGCGGCCGATGTCGCCCTCGGTGTTGCCGGCGGTCACGAGGAGGCGTTGGCCTTGGCCGATGAGGTGATCCCGGCGCCGGCGGAGGGTGGTTGGGCCCGGGTCCTCGATCATCTCCCGGCCGGGTTGTAGACGCCGGGCCGTCGACTACCCGCCGAGCTCCCGAGCAACCGAGCCCTGGCGGACGATCGGCGGATGCAGTGCCGTGGCCGGCCCGGCCCGGAACAACATCGCTGGTCGCCCTCGCCCCTCGGCCGTCCGCTCCCCGGTCTCCTCGACGAACCCCTCGCTGGCCACGACCTTGCGGTGGAAGTTGCGGGGGTCGATCGACACCCCCCACACCGCCTCGTAGACCTGACGGAGGTCGGCCACGGTGAACGTCGGCGGGCAGAACGTGGTGGCGAGCGTGGTGTACTCCAGCTTGGCCCGGGCCCGATCCAGGCCGTCGTCGAGGATGCGATCGTGGTCGAAGGCGAGGCCGCCCACCAGGACGTCTTCGACCGGCAGCCACTGGGCCTCCGCCGCATCGGTGCCCGCCGTCGGGTCGCCGAGGGCGGCGGCCAGGGCCAGATAGGCCACGGTCACCACCCGTTGGCGGGGATCCCGGCCCGGGGTGCCATAGGTGGCGAGCTGCTCCAGATGGAGGCCGTCGCCCCGGCCGAGGCCGGTCTCCTCGGCCAGCTCCCGCCCGGCCGCCTGGTCGAGGTCTTCCTCGGGCAGGACGAAACCACCGGGCAGCGCCAAGCGACCCTCGAAAGGCTCGACCCCCCTCGTCACCGTCAGCACGTGCAGGCGTTCGGTCCGGATGGTGAACACCACCAGATCCACGGTGACGGCGATCGACGAGAACGGACCCACGACCCGAGGCTACCCAACCCGACGTGCCAATCGTCATGTTGACGATAAATCAACTATTCGTCAAACTGACGATTAATCGAAGCGACCATCAGCACCCGAGAGGACCATCCTCATGGCCACCATCACCCGACGACCGATCGTCAGCCACCTCCGCTCCTCGTCGACCACCTACGTCCGCCGCCTCCGCAACGGCCAGGTGGTCAACGACGGCATCGGCCAGTCCTTCTGGTTCGTCCCCCGGACCTCGTCGATCAGCGAGCTCCCGATCGACGAGCGCGAGCTGCCGCTGATCTTCCGGGACCGCACGAGCGACTTCCAGGAGATCTCGGTGCAGGCCTCGATCACCTACCGGATTGCTCGCCCCTCCGCCGCCGCCGAGCGGATCGACTTCACCATCGACAACACCACCGGCGCCTGGGTGCGCACGCCGCTGGAGCAGATCGGGGGCCTGCTGACCGAGCTGGCCCAGCAGCACGCCACGGCGGTCCTGGCCAGCCTGTCGCTCACCGAGGTGCTTGGCCAGGGTGTGCCGGCGCTGCGGGGCACGCTCGGCGCCGGCCTCCGGGCCGACGATCGGCTCATCGAGACCGGGCTGGAGATCGTCGACGTCCGTGTCGTCGCCGTCCGACCGGAAACCGACATGGAGCAGGCGCTGCAGACTCCGGTCCGCGAACAGCTGCAGCAGGAGGCCGATCGGGCCATGTTCGAGCGGCGGGCCCTGGCCGTCGAACAGGAGCGCGGCATCAGCGAGAACGAGCTGCAGAACCGGATCGAATTGGCCATCCGCGAGGAGCAGCTCGTGGCCCAGACCGGGGCCAACGAACAGCGTCGGGTGACCGACGAGGCCGAGACCGTCCGCATCCGGGTGGCGGCCGAGGCCGACGCCACCGAGGTGCGGGGTCGGGCCCAGGCGGCCACGGTGCGCGACCTCGGCGCGGCCAAGGCCGAGGCCGAGCGGCTGCGGGTGGCGGCCTACGGCGACGCCGACGACGCCGTGCTGCTGTCGCTGGCGGTGGGGGACCTGGCCGGCGGCCTGCCGGACATCGGCACCCTGGTCCTCAGCCCCGACCTGGTCAGCTCACTGGCTGCCCGCTTCCTGGGTGCCGCCGTGAGCGACAGCGGCCTGGGCGGCGGCGCCGACGACGAGGGGCGGCGGGCGCTCGAGCCCGGCGACGAGCGATGACCGTAGCCCCCCGGGCGCTCGTGGTGAGCCGACCCACGGAGTACGACCACCTAGTGGCCCGGCACGGCTCCCGAAGCCAGGTCGAGTTCGTCCTCTCCGGGCGGGGTCGGAGCCTGGACGAGCTCGATCGCAGTCACGCCCACCAGCAGGAGGCCCTGCAGATGGTGGCCGCCGCCGTCCCCGTCGACTGGCGGCGGGCCTCCCTCGATCGGGCCGACCTCGACCGATGGCTGTTCGGCCCGGAGGACGTGGTCATCGCCGTGGGCCAGGACGGCCTGGTGGCCAACGTGGCCAAGTACCTCTCGGGCCAACCGGTGGTCGGCGTCGACCCGGAGCCCACCCGCAACGCCGGCGTGCTCGTCCGCCACCGGCCCGACCGGGTGGCCGCCATCCTCCGACGGGTGGCGGCCGCCTCGGCACCCGACGAGCCGTGCACCGGTACGGCCGAGCTCCGCTCGCTGGTCGAGCTCGCCACCGGCGACGGGCGCAGCCTGCGGGCCCTCAACGAGGTCTACATCGGCCACCCCAGCCACCAGTCGGCCCGCTACAGCCTCGTCCTCGACCGGGCGGCCGAGCGACAGTCGTCGTCCGGGGTGCTGGTGGGCACCGCCACCGGCGCCACCAGCTGGTGTCGATCGGTGCACCGGGAGCGGCGGCTCGACTGGGCCCTCCCCGAGACCACCTCGACCGACCTGGCCTGGTTCGTGCGGGAGGCCTGGCCCTCGCCAAGCTCCGGCACCGACCTCACCGCCGGCCTCCTGGTCGACGGCGCCGAGCTGGTGATCGAGAGCGAGTCCGACCGGCTGGTGGCCTTCGGCGACGGCATCGAGAGCGACCGACTGGAGATCGGGTGGGGCGAACGCCTGCGGATCCGCCGATCGGCTCGCAGCCTCCTTCTCCTGTGACCGGTCGCCACCACGGCCAAGGTGAGGCCCATCCCCGGCGCCGTCGAGCGATCATGGAGGCGAGGCGAGGCGAGGGACCATGGGCGACACACCGATCGAGGACGACGTACGGCAACCGTCGACGAGCGCGCCGACGAGCGGGCCGGTGGATCCGGTCGGGGCCCGGGGCAACGGGTCGTTCAACCAGATGTTCTGGGGCTTCCTCTTGGTCGGCCTCGACCTGTGGATCAACGGCTTCGATCTCCTCCCCGACGTGCTCGGCTTCCTGCTCATCGCCTGGGCCACCGCCCGACTGCGGCCCGTCGCCCGCTCCTACGCCTCAGCCCGATGGGCGGCCTATGTCCTGGCGACCTTCGCCCTGGCCGAACAGCTGGCGGCCATCGGCGCCGCAGGCGTCGGCCAAGCGGTGGATTCGAGCCCGCTGACGGGGCGAGACGGCGGCTTCGGCATCGTGGCCGCGCTGGTCGGCTGGGCCGTGCTGGTGCTTCTCATCCGCTCGATCCTCACCGGCATCGCCGGTCAGGCCACCACCGTCGGCGAAGAGCAGCTCCGGCAACGCAGTGAACGCCTGGCGGGCCACATCCTGATAGCCGGCGTCATCGGGCCGATGATCCTCCTGTTCCTCGTCCAGGTCGGCGGCGCCGGCCGCGAGGTCGTGGTCGTGATCGCCGTCGCCCTGTGGCTGGCGGTCCGCGTCCTCCTGGTGCTCCGCAAGGCCAACCGCGTGCTGCCGACGGCCACCACCGGCGATCCGGCTGCGGAACCCCTCCCGAACCATCACCGGCTCATCCTGGTCGCCGGCGGCTTCTTCGCCGTCGCCTCGTTCTTCATCGTCGACGACCCAGCGCCGGCCGCCCTCAGCGACCCGACCGTGGCCGGCACCACGCCCTACGCCCAGGCCGCTCAAGCCAGCTTGGACGACGCCATGGACCGTCAGCCGCCGGGGCTCGTGCTCGACCCAGCCCAACCCGTCTACAACCCCTTGCCGCCCGAGATACACGATGGCACGGGTTGCGTCGTGGCCACCGCCCCCACGCTGGTGGCGTGGTCACTGGCCACCGGCAGCGAGGTGTGGTCGCGCGATCTCCCGTCGTTCGACCGGCCGCCCCTCGCCATCGACGCCGACACCGTCCTGGTGGTCGACCCGGGGCTCGACACCGTGCTCCCCAGCGTCACGGCACTACGGATGAGCGACGGCACCGTGGCGTGGCAGCACCACGTGGAGGCCGTGGTCCTGCGCCCGGCCGTCGCCGTCGACGGCGGAGCGTTGTTCGACGTCGACGGCGGCCTTGCGCTCGACGACTACGAGCCCTACCGGGCCCGGATCGACGCCGACGGAGACCTGGTCGACCTCGGCCCACCGGCGGGCGTCTTCGACCCCGCTCCCATCGCCTCCACCCCGGTCAACGATGAGCTGCCGGTTCTGGTCTGGTTCCACGACGGCGCCGAGCCCGTGCTGCGGATCGAAGGCGCCGACGGTGGCATCACCGACACCAGCCCCCTGCCGTGGGACGACGTGTACGACGCCTTCGGCAGCCAGTCGTCACTCGGGCCCTGGCTCCAGGTCGGGCGTCGCCATGCCCTCACCCTCTTCGGCTCCACCCAAGGCCCCAACGCCCGCCTCACCGTGTACGGACTCGACGACGGCCTACCCCGGTGGACCCAGGAGGACCTGCGCTCGGCCTCACTGGCCCCGAACCCGAACGACCCCGACGGTGACCTGATCGTCTACGACGTGCGCAACGATCTTCCCGAGACGGCGGTGAGCACCCGCGAGCTGACCGTGGTGCGGGCCGACGACCCGGCCGTGGAACTGTGGTCGATGGCGCTGACGGTCAACGGTCAGGGCGGCAACGGGTTCCTCGGCGCCACCGACGATGGCCTCGTCTTCGCCGTGACGCCACCCGGCCGGCCGAGCACCATCGAGCTCCTGGTGGTGACCGGCGACGACGACGCCCCCGAGCGGATCCGAGCCGCCGAGGGCTACGGCGGCGGCCCCTCCGACCGCCATCTCGTCGACGGTGACGTGATCGCCGTCGCCGTGCCGGAGGGCCTCCTCCTCCGATCGGGGACCGGCGAGGAGCTGGTGGAACTCGATCGACCGGTCCGCCACATCACCCGGTCCGGCGACCTGTTGCTCGTCACGATCGGCCACGACCCGATCGGCTGCGAGGGCTAGATCGACCGAACACAACTCGGTGCCGGCCTACACCAGCAGGGCGTCGGTGATGACCTCGACCAGGCACGGACCGTCGTGGGCCACCGCCTCGCCGATGGCGGCGGGCAGGGCGTCGAGCTCGGTGACCCGGATGCCCTTGGCCCCGCACAGCTCGGCGAACGCGGCGAACGACGGGTTGTGGAGCGAGGTCTGCCACACGTCGAAGTCGGCGGCCCGCTGCTCCTTCGAGATCTTGCCCAGCTCGCTGTTGTTCATGACGACGTGGGTGATGTTCATCCCGTACTTCACCGCCGTCGTCATCTCCATGGCGTACTGCCCGAGGCCGCCGTCGCCCGAGATCGACACCACGGGCCGACCGGCGAAGTCGGGCTGGCTCTGCGTCGCCGCCCACGCTCCCATGGCCGCCGGGAGGGCGAACCCGATCGAGCCGAGATAGCCCGACATGATGACCGCCTGATCCTTCACCTCGAAGTAGCGGCCGAAGGAATAGGTGTTGTTGCCGACGTCGACCGGCATGATCGCATCGGCCGGAACGCACTCGCTCAGGGCGGCGAACAGGGCGGCGGCGTTGATCCCCTCACCGTGATCGTCCAGGCGGCGGCTGGCCTTCTCCGCCCGCCAGATCTCCCACCGCTCGGCCACCTCGGTGGCGGCGCCGTCGCGGCTCACCACATCGCAGGCGTCGAGCATGGCCTGGGCCGTCACGCCGACGTGACCCTGCACCGGGACGGTGACCGGGTGGAAGCGGCCGAGGGCCATCGGGTCGAAGTCGACCTGCACGATCGGCTTGTAGTCGGCGATGCCGGTGTGATTGGCGAACGACACACCGAAGGTGACGATCAGATCGCTCTCGTTCATGAACCAGCTCGCCACCGGCGTTCCCGACCGGCCGAGCACACCACCGGCCAGGCGATGGTGGTCGGAGATGAGCCCCTTGCCCTTGAAGGTGGTGAGCACCGGGGCGTCGAGCCGCTCGGCCAGGGCGATGATCTCGGCGATGCCGTCGCGGGCACCGTTGCCGACGATGATGATCGGCCGGGCGCTCGCGGTCATGGCCGCCACCGCCGCCTCCAGAGCGTCGGCCGGCGGTGCGATGCGCCGCTCCCCGGTCCGACCGGCCGGTCCACCGGCCTTGGCTCCCTCTGCGGCCGGCAGCTCCTGCACCTCGTCGGGGAAGACCAGGTGGGCCACGTCTCGCTCCACGATCGCCGTCTTGCAGGCCAGGGTCATCAGCTCGGCGTGATCGGAGCCGGCCTGCACCGTCTCGGAGTAGCGCGCCACGTCGTGGAAGGCGGCGTGGAGGTCGGTGTCCTGGAAGGCGCCGCGGCCCCGCTGCTTGGACGGCACCTGGCCACAGAGCGCCAGCACCGGAGCCCGGTCGGTCTTGGCGTCGTACAGGCCGGTCATCAGGTTGGTCGACCCCGGCCCGGCGATGGCGAAACACCCGGCCAGCCGCCCGGTGAGCTTGCCGTAGGCGGTGGCGGCGAACGACGCCGCCCCCTCGTGGCGGATCCCGATGTAGGACAGCTCACCCCGCTGCTCCGCCACCCGCATGGCGTCGGCGAAGCCCAGGTTGGAGTGGCCCACCATGCCGAACACGTGGGTGACGCCCCAGTTGACCATCGTCTCCACCATCACGTCGGAGACGCTGCGGGGCCGGGCCACCTCCACCGGCAGGGCCACGTACACCCCGTCGGGGCGCGTCTCGGTCCGGTAGGCGCCGGGGTTGTCGGCGTGGGCGCCCGGGGGTTGGCCGTTCTTTGGCGAGTAGTCGTAGCCGTGCCACGGGCAGCGGAGCCACCCCTTCTCGATCGAGCCCTCACCGAGGGGGCCGCCCTGGTGGGGGCAGGCGTTGGCCAGGCAGCCGTAGCCGCCCTCGGCGGTGTTGGTGACCGCCAGGCTCTCGTGGCCGATGTTGACCGTGGTGACCCGACCCTCGGGCAGCTCGTCGAGATCGACCAGCTTGTGCCAGGCGTACCGACCGTCGGGCAATGCGGGCTCGACGATGCTCGGCTTCTCAGTGGTGCTCACGTGATCACCCTTCCCCTTTGTTGCTGCCGATGATCCTGGCACGTTCCCCCGACCGGCGCCGCCGCAGGGCCAGGCCGGAGGCCAATGGGAACGCATCGGGTGCCGACGGTGTTCCCGGTCCGCCGAATCGGCGTGGAGATTCCTGGAAGGATGGGCGGATGCAAGCGTTCGACGTGGGCCTGATCGCGGCCTTTTTCGTGGCCTACGGGCTGATCTCGGGTCGGGTGGAGCGTTCGCCGCTCACCGGCCCGATGTTCTTCGTCGGCTTCGGCCTGCTCATCGGTTCGGCCGGGTTCGACGTGGTCGATCCGCCCCTGGACTCCGAGGGCGTCGAGCTGTTGGCCGAGGCCACCCTGGCCCTCCTGCTGTTCAGCGACGCGGTGGGCATCGACGTCCGTCGCCTGCGGCGCAACATCGTCCTCCCCACCCGCATGCTGGCGATCGGCCTGCCCCTGGCGATCGGGTTCGGCACCGTGCTGGCGTGGGCCCTGTTCGACATCCCGCTCGCCGTGGCCGCCCTGATCGCCGCCATCCTGGCCCCGACCGACGCCGCCCTGGGCCAGGCGGTGGTCAGCGACGAGGCGGTGCCGATCCGGGTGCGGGAGTCGCTCAACGTGGAGAGCGGGCTCAACGACGGCATCGCCCTCCCGGCGGTGACCCTGTTCGTCGCCCTCGCCGCCGATGAGGATCAGTTCACCACCGCCGGCTCCTGGCTGGCGTTCGCCGCCGAGCAGATCGGGTTCGGCGTCGCCGTCGGCGTCGTCATCGGCTGCGGTGCCGGGTGGCTCATCGAGCGGTCATCGGCCCGGGGCTGGATGGCCGGCGTGGCCCGTCAGCTGGCCGTGCTCGGGGTGGCGGTGTCCGCGTTCGTGACCGCCCTCGAGGTCGGCGGCAACGGCTTCATCGCCACCTTCGTCGCCGGCCTGTCGTTCGGCACCGTCGCCCGCGAGACCTGCGCCCACATCGAGGAGTTCACCGAGGATCTGGCCCAGCTGCTGGCCAATGTCGCCTTCATCGTCTTCGGTGCCATCGTCGTCGGCCCGGCACTGCCCGAGCTCGACTGGCGGGTGGCCCTCTACGCCGTGGGGAGCCTCGTCCTGGTACGGCCGCTGGCCATCGCCCTGTCGCTGGTGGGCAGCGGCCTCCGCCCCCAGACCGTCGGCTTCTTCGGCTGGTTCGGCCCGAGGGGCCTGGCGTCGATCCTGTTCGGCATCTCGGCCGTCGAGCATGCCCACGACGTCGACCTGGGCCCGGTGTTCACCGTGATGTCGTGGACCGTGCTCCTGTCGATCGTGGCCCACGGCGTCAGCGCCACCCCCGGTGCGGCCGCCTACGGACGGTGGTGGCGGACGAAGGGGCCGGAGGCCCACGACATGGTCGAGGCCCGCCCGATGGCCGACGAACCGGTGTCGAACGTTTCCAAACCCTTTTGAGTACCTGTACCCAGGGCAACTACCGTCATCCCCACAACGCGGGCGGCAGATCATCCGTCAACCGGTCCGCTGGACAAAGGGGGCGTCATGGCAACGATCGTCGATCACGTGGCCGACTACACCGTCGATCCCACACTCGGACGCGATGCGTCGGTGTTCATCACCATCAAGGGCTTCAATCAGCAGGCCATCGTCCGCAAGATCATCGAGCGCAAGGGCAAGAAGACCCTCGGCCTGACCGCGGCCGATGACACGTCGAAGCGGCGCTACTCCACCGGCCGCATCGTCTTCACCACCCTCGGGATGGACGCCCTCGACGACGAACAGCTCGCCGGCTTCGGCGGCATCGAGTGCGTCGAGCCCTACCACCTGACCGTGCAGGGCTCCCGGGTGGCCTACACCTCGGGCGACCGCTTCCACCTGCTCGGGCCCGAGGGCGTCCAGGAATACACCAACCCCTGGATGGCCTACCTCCACACCGTCGACTTCTCGGACGACGGCGCCCGAATGCTGATCGTGTCGACCGGGTTCGACACGATCCAGGAGGTCGACCTGGTGACCGGCGAAGTGCTCTGGGAGTGGAACGCCTGGGACAACGGCTACACCTACGCCGAACGGATCGACACCCACTTCGTCCGCAGCGCCGAGCAGGCCGCCCGGCTGGAGGCGGCCCAGTCCGAGCAGCCCGGAGGGGTGCCCAGCACGGTCTCGATCGTCGATCCGGCGCTACTTCCCCGGGAGGGCCTGGCCACTCAGCAGACCCCGCTCAACATGAACGGCGTCTTTTACGACCATGACGGCCGGGTGCTGGCCACCGGCTACCACCGGCCGGAGCTGTTCGTCATCGGAGCCGACGGGGGCCACACCACCACCGACCTCGGCCTGCTCCACCCCCACAGCTTCCGCCCGCTGCGGACCGGCTACCACCAGGGTTATCAGGTGGCCAACACCGGCCGGGGAGAGCTCATCCTCGTCGGCGAGGATCTGTCGGCCGAGCGGATCGTCGACCTGTCCGGCCTGCCGGCCGACCCCGAGAAGAAGGCCGGGTTCGGCGAGTGGCTCCAGACGGTGGCGCCCCTCGATGCCGAGTCGGGGTTGTTCCTCGCCGTCGACGCCCTCCGCAGCGGTGTCCACGTGCTCGACGTCGTCGACCGTCGCCGCCGCTTCATCCCCAACCCGGACGACTGGACGCTGCAGACGGTGGCCCCGATGGAGGCCTCGATGGCGGAGATGATCATCCGCCATCAGGAGCTCGGCGTCTGACCGGCCTGACCCCTCAGCCGCCGCCGAGCTGGCTGTCGAGTCGGTCGAGCACCTCGTAGCACGGCAGCACCGAGGCCACCGAGGCGTTGGGCTGACGGCCCTCGGTGATGGCGGCCACGAACTCCCGATCCTGCAACTCGATGCCATTCATCGACACGTCGACCTGTGACACGTCGATCGCCTCCTCGTAGCCGTCGACCAGATCGTCGTAGCGGGCGATGTAGGTGCCGCTGTCGCCGATGTAGCGGAAGAAGGTGCCGAGGGGGCCGTTGTTGTTGAACGACAGGGCCAGGGAACACAGCTGCCCGGCCTCGGTGGTGAGCTGGATCGACATGTCCATGGCGATGCCGAGCTCGGGATGCATCGGGCCCTGCACCACCTGGGCGTCGACCACCGGCGAGCCGGTCTGGTACTGGAACAGGTCGATGGTGTGGGCGGCGTGGTGCCACAGGAGGTGGTCGGTCCAACTGCGGGGTTCGCCCAGGGCGTTGGTGTTGGTCCGACGGAAGAAGAAGGTCTGCACGTTGAGGTGCTGGATGGTGAACTCGCCGGACTCGATGCGGTGGCGGACCCACTGGTGGCTCGGGTTGAACCGGCGGGTGTGACCGCACATCGCCACCAGGCCCGTCGTTTCCTGAGCGGCCACCAGCGCCTTGCCGTCGGCCAGGTTGTCGCACATCGGGATCTCGACCTCGACGTGCTTGCCCGCCTCGAGACAGGCGATGGCCTGAGGGGCGTGCACCGGGGTGGGGGTGGCCAGGATCACGGCGTCGACCTGCTCGCTGGCCAGGACATCGTCGAGCGAGTCGCTGTGCCACGCCACGCCGCGGGCCTCGGCCACCTTGGCCGCCGTACCGGCCACCGGGTCGGCGACGGCGACCACCTCGGCGTCGGCGATGGAGGCCAGGCCGTCGAGGTGCTTGTTGCCGAAGGCTCCGACCCCGACGACGGCGATCTGGACGGTCATGGCGACTCCTCCTGGAGGATCAGTTGGCCGACGGCGGTGTTGCTGGCCGGCACGTGGTAGAGGCGATGAACGGGTTCGGGGGCGGGACCGCCGTGGAGGTCGGCCAGGGCACCCCGGGCCACGAGCCACATCACCAGCTCGATGCCCTCCGAGCCGGCCTCCCGCACGTAGTCGAGGTGGGGCATGGCGGCGAGCTCCTCGGGCTCCGCGATCAGCCGGTCGAGGAAGGCGTTGTCCCACGGCTGATTGATCAGCCCGGCCCGGGGCCCCTGGAGCTGATGGCTCATGCCCCCGGTGCCCCACACCTGCACGTCGAGATCGTCGTCGAAGGTCTCGACGGCGCGCCGGATCGCCTTGCCCAGCTCCAGGCAGCGCCGACCCGAGGGCACCGGATACTGGACGACGTTCACCGCGAGGGGGACCACGGGGCAGGGCCAGGCGTCGGGTTGGCCGAACATCACCGACAGGGGCACGGTCAGGCCGTGGTCGACCGTCATCTCGTTGACCAGGGTGAGGTCGAAGTCCTGCTGGATGACCGACTGGGCCACGTGGGCCGCCAGCTCGGGGTGACCGGGCACCGTCGGCACCGGCCGCGGCCCCCAGCCCTCGTCCGCCGGTTCGTAGCTCGCCGCCATCCCGAGGGCGAAGGTGGGGATCATCTGCAGGCTGAAGGCGTTGGCGTGGTCGTTGTACACGAGGATGACCACATCGGGCGGGTTGTCGGCGATCCACGCTCGGGCCGCCTCGTAGCGGGCGAACAGGGGCTGCCAGTAGGGCTCCTCGGTCTTGCCCAGATCCATGGCCACCCCGATGGCCGGCACGTGGCTGGAGAAGACCCCGGCGGTGATCCGGGCCGTCATCGCTCCTCCTCCCCGTCCCGATCCCACTCGTGGAGGTAGCGGTTGCCCTCGGGGCTGCGGCCGCCATCCACCATCATGGCGGCGTGGGCCTCGGCGTCGTTCTCGGTCATCGAGCTCACGATCTGCACATAGCTGAGGCCGTCGGTGGCCCCGATCTTGGCCAGGAAGTAGATGTTGCCCCCGAGATCGATCAGGCGGTTGAAGTCGCGGGCGAGGACGCCCTCCCGCTGCTCGGGGGTCAGATCCCACCCGTCGAGGTAGGCCACCTCGTCGGCCCGGAAGCGATCCCTGTTGGGTTCGCTCATCAGGGACATGCAGAACTGGTTGAGCTGGTACCCCTTCCGAGCCTGGTCGGCATCGAAGATGGTGGTACCGGGGACGTCGAGATAGGGCTTGTCGAGTGGCATCGGGAACGGCTCCAGTCGATCCGGTCGGTGGTGGGGTCAGAGGTCGAGGCCCACGTACTGTTCGGCGAAGGAGGTCTGGGCCGCCGTCGACGAGGCAAGGTAGGCGAGATCCTGCTCCTGGGCTCGCTGGTCGAAATCGGTCTGGCTGGGGAACCGATGCAGCAGGGTGGTGAGCCACCAGGAGAAGCGGACCGACGACCACACCCGCCGCAGTGCGGTGTCGGAATACGAGGCGAGCGGGGCCGGGTCGCCGGAGTAGTGGGCGGCGATGGCGGCGCTGAGGTAGTGGACGTCGGAGATGGCGAGGTTGAGCCCCTTGGCCCCGGTCGGGGGCACGATGTGGGCGGCGTCCCCGGCGAGGAACAGGCGTCCGTACTGCATCGGCTCCAGCACGTAGGAACGCAGGGGCGCAATCGACTTCTCGATCGACGGTCCGGTTTCGAGACCCTCGGCGTAGGTGGCCGGGATGCGGGCCAGCAGCTCGGTCCAGAACCGGTCGTCGGACCAGTCGTCGACCGTGTCGTCGAGGGGGCACTGGACGTAGTAGCGGCTCAGGCGCTCGTTGCGCTGGGAGCACAGGGCGAAGCCCTGCTCGTGGTTGGCGTACACCAGGTGGGGCAGGGGCGCGGTCTCCGACAGGATCCCCAGCCACCCGAAGGGATAGGCCTTCTCGTACTCGGTTCGGACCGACTCGGGGATGGCGGTACGGCCGACGCCGTACTGGCCGTCGCAGGCGGCGATCAGATCACACGACAGCCGCTGATCCTCGCCCTCGGCGGTGAAGGACAGCGACGGCGAATCCCCGTCGATCCCGTGGAGGGCGACGTCGGTGGCGCCGAAGACGATCGGGATCCCGTCAGCCTCGATGGCGGTGTAGAGATCCTCCTGCAGCATGGTCTGCCCGTAGGCGACCAGCGGTTTGCCTGCGAGGTCGGTGAACCGGATCGGCAGCACCTGCGAGCCGGCCCAGGCCAGCTCCACCTGTTCGTGGCGGGCCCCGATCTCGTCGAGTCGGGCCGAGACCCCGACCGCTCGCACCACCTCGACCGTGGTCGACTCCAGGATCCCGGCCCGGATCCGGCTCAGCACGTACTCCTTGGTCTGGCGTTCCACGACCACGGTGTCGATGCCCTGTCGGTGCAGGGCCAGGGCCAGGAGGGAACCGGCGGGACCGGCACCGATGATCGCAACCTGGGTTCGCACGCGATGGTCCTCCCGTTCACCCCGAATCGTCCCACCGGCCCCGGAGCCCGAGATCGGCCATGCTTGACGATCACTCTGCGGTACACAAGATTTGTTGTGCACAAGATTGTGAACAATCGGTACCCTAGCCGCAAATCGAGCGAGTAGACGGAGAAGACCGGCACGTGACCCCGATCATCGACTGCCACGGGCACTACACCACCACGCCCGACGGCGTCGCCGATTGGCGCGAGGCCCAGAAGGCGGCGGTTGCCGCCGATCCGGCCCACGTCGGCACCAAGGGCGCCATGGCCGTCACCGATGACGAGATCCGCCAGTCGCTGGAGGGGGCCCAGCTCAAGCTGCAGCGCGACCGGGGCACCGATCTCACGATCTTCTCGCCCCGGGCGTCGTGGATGGCCCACCACATCGGCAACGAGCACACCTCGCTGTTCTGGACCGAGCATCAGAACGAACTGATCCGCCGGGTGTGCGACCTCTACCCCGACAACTTCGCCCCGGTGTGCCAGCTCCCCCAGTCGCCCGGCGTCGCCATCGACGGCTCGGTGCACGAGCTCCGTCGCTGCGTCGAGGAGCTCGGCTTCATCGGCTGCAACGTCAATCCCGACCCCACCGGGGGCTTCTGGACCGGTCCACCCCTCCACGACCGCTACTGGTGGCCGCTGTGGGAGACGATGTGCGAGCTCGACGTCCCCGGCATGATCCACGTGTCCGCCGCCTGCAACGACCACTTCTTCACCACCGGCTCCCACTACCTCGGCGCCGACACCACCGCGTTCATGCAGGCGCTCAGCTCGGGCTTCATGGCCGACTTCCCCGGCCTGCGGTGGATCATCCCCCACGGCGGCGGAGCGGTCCCCTACCACTGGGGCCGGTTCAAGGGCATGGCCCAGGACAAGGGGTGGGACTTCGACGGCCTGCTCGACCACATCTGGTTCGACACCTGCGTCTACCACCAGCCCGGCATCGATCTCCTCCTCGACGTGGTGCCGACCGACAACATCCTCTTCGCCTCGGAGATGGTGGGGGCCGTCCGTGGGGTGGACGCCGAGACCGGTCGGTACTGGGACGACACCAAGGCCTACCTTGATCATGCCGACCTCGACGACGAGGCTCGGGACAAGATCTTCCACCACAACGCCCGACGCGTCTTCCCCCGATTGGTGCTCCCATGACCGACCCCACCTCCGCCCCCGACCTCCACGTCGTCGTCCGTTCGATCGACCGCACCCCGCTCGACCTCGTCGACGGGTTGGCCCCGATCGGCACCGCCACCGTGCACGAGGCCATCGGTCGACGCGGCTACCTCGGACCCGACGTGGCGCCGATCCAGCGGGACGTCCGCGTCGCCGGCACCGCCGTCACGGTGCTCAGCCACCCGGGCGACAACATCATGATCCACGCCGCCATCGAGGTCTGCCGGCCGGGCGACGTGCTGGTGGTGGCGACCACGACGCCGAGCACCCACGGCATGTTCGGCGACCTGATCGCCACCTCGCTCCAGGCCCGGGGGGTGCGGGCGCTGGTGATGGACGCAGGCGTGCGCGACACCCTCGATCTCCGTCAGATGGGCTTCCCGGTGTGGACCCGCCACGTATCGTGCCAGGGGACGGTCAAGGCCACCCCCGGTTCGGTCAACGTGCCGATCTCGATCGACGGGGTGATCATCCACCCCGGTGATGTCGTCTGCGCCGATGACGACGGCGTGGTGGTGGTGCCCCGGGCCGAGGCGGCCTGGGGCCTCGAGCAGTCGCAGGCCCGGCTGGCCAAGGAGGAGGCGACGCGGACCAAGCTGCAGGCGGGTGAACTCGGGCTCGACCTCTACAGCCTGCGGGCCACGCTCGACGATCTGGGCGTCGTCTACCTCGACTGAACCGGCCGACCCCGTGACACCCGGTCGGCCCGACGGCGGGCCCGGCGACCCCTACGGCAACGACCGCCGGTACCGCACCTCCTCGACGACCACGCCGAGCACCTCGTCGGTCCGCTCGGCGCCGTCGGCCACCCAACCCTCCCGTTCGTAGAAGCGGCGGGCGCGGGCGTTGCCGGGCGCCACCCACAGGACGGCCTCGCCGAACCCGGCGTCGACCAGGGCCCGCAGCCCGGCATCGATGAGGGCGGGACCGGCCCCGGTGCCCCAGTGGTCGGGGTCGAGATTGATGGCGTAGAGCTCGCCGCCCGCCGCCCCCTCGTCGGCCCCCTCCGGACCGACGACGCAGAAGCCGACCAATCGACCGTCCTCGGCCTCGACCGCCCGGCGGGCGAACCGCTCCCGAGGGGGATTGGCCAAACCCTCCCGCCACATCGCCGCCCGCTCGTCCGCCGACAGGGCGTCGAGGTAGTCGTCGGGCATGATCCCCCGGTAGGCGGCCTGCCAGGCCCGGACGTGGACCGAGCCCATCTCAGCGGCGTCGCCTTCGACCGGCTCACGGATCACGTAGCCCATGGCCCGACGCTACTGCAGGGGCGGTCGGCAATCGACGTGTCAACCGATGCCGGAGGCGTCGCCCCAGCGGCGCAGCACATCGATGACCGACAGCAGGTGGACCCGCATGGCCTCGGCCGCCCCGTCCTCATCGCCGGCGACCACGGCGTCGACGATCGAGGCGTGCTGCTCCAACGACTGACCGGGACGCCCGGGCATCAGGGCCAACCGGTACTGGTGGTGGGCGGCCCGGTTGCGCAGGTTGTCGACCAGCTCGGCCGCAACGACATGGCCGCCCATCTCCCGAAGCCGTCGGTGGAGAAGAGCGTTGAGATCGGAATAGTCGCCGCCCCGGTCCTCGGCGACGGCCGCCCGCATCCGATCGATGATCCCCTGCAGCTCCACCCGCTCCTCGGCGGTGGCGATGCTGGCCGCCTTGGCCGCGATCAGGCTCTCGAGGGCGGCGCGGGCCTCGTTGATCTGGATGGCCTCTTCGATCGAGATGCGGCGGACGACGGCACCCCGATTGGTCTGCCGCTGGACCAGCCCTTCGGTGGTGAGCTCGACCAGGGCCGAGCGGATGGCGGCGCGGCCGACGGCGTAGTGCTCCGACAGTGCCACCTCGAGCAGACGATCCCCGGGCTCGAACCGACCGGCGAGGATGTCCGCCCGCAGGGCGTCGGTCACCGTCGGCTGTGCGTGCGTCGTATCTGCCATCACCCTCGAGTTTTGCGGCTCTTGCGCCGGTTGTGACGCATGCCCACTTTCCCGCCCGACGACAACCGTGTCAACAATCCTGGGCGCCATTGTTGACAATGTTGTTGATCGCTCCGGCCGGGGAGCGCTACATCGCAGACCACCGGTGCACGGCGACCGACGACCGGCTGTGGCCCCTCAATCGAAGTCGTAGAGCACGGCCGGATTGTCGACCAGGATCCGGGTGCGAGCGACCTCGTCGGGCACGAAGGCGGCGAGCAGATCGAGCAGCTCGCCCTCGTCGGGCATGTCGACGAGGTTGGGGTGGGGCCAGTCGGTGCCCCACAGAAGCCGGTCGGGGGCGCAGTCCACCAGGGCCCGGGCGAAGGGGACGACGTCGTCGTAGGGGGCGACCCGCCCCTCGGTCAGTCGCTCGGCGCAGGAGATCTTCACCCAGCAACGCTCGTCGGTGTCGAACCGCTCGAGGAGACGCTGGAACGGCTCCTGGTCGAGACCGTCGGCCGCCGGGACCCTGGCCATGTGGTCGATGATGTAGGGCACGGGCAGCGCATCGAGCAGGCTGCTGTAGCGGGCGAAATCCCGGGCGTCGAGATGGAGCACGATGTGCCAGCCGAGCGGGGCCACCCGGCCGACCAGCTGACGGAACACGTCCAGGTCGGGGGCGCCCCCGAGGTGGGCCACGAAGTTGAAGCGGATGCCCCGCACCTGGTTGGCGTCGAGGTGGGCCAGGTCGTCGTCGGTGAAGGTGGGGTCGATCATGGCGACGCCGGCGTAGCGGCCGGCCCCCCGATCGATGGCGTCGAGCATGGCGGCGTTGTCGGCCCCGTGACAGCTGGCCTGGACGAATACCGCCCGCTGGAGACCGAGTCGGGCCTGCAGCCGTCCGAAGTCGTCGATGCCGGAGTCCGGCGGGGTGTAGGTGCGGGTCGACGAGAAGGGGAAGCGATCGGCCGGACCGAACACGTGGCAGTGGGCGTCGCAGGCCAGAGGTGGAGGGTCGAACGCCGTCGGTGCCGAGGCTTCCGGCCGGGGGCCGGGAACCGTGCGCTCCAGGGGGAACTCGTGCGGGGGATTCGTCGATGCCATCGTCGCCTCAGTCGATCGCGGTGCCGTCGGCACCGACGGCGTCCGGGGTGCGGGGGAAGACCAGGCCGTCCATGAGCTTGCGAGCGGTGCGGACGATGCCGGCCCGCTCCACCCGCACACCGTCGGGACCGGCCATCACCCCGACCACGGCGTCGAAGGTGCCGGTGGGATGCTCGAGCCGCACGAGGTCGCCGTCGACGGCCGCCAGGTGCCGGGCGGCCGGGGCGCCGTCGAGCAGGGCGGCCGTCGCCACCGAGACCGCCCCGAGCACACCGATCGCCTGATGGCAGCGATGGGGGATGAAGGTCCGGGTGGCGAGATGGCCGCCGCTGCGGGGAGCCGAGACCATGGTCAGCTTGGGGATGGTGGTGGCGGCGACGTCGCCGAGGCCCATGCGGGGCCCCGCCTCCAGGCGGATGGCCTCCAGTCGGCGACGGAGGTCGTCGTCGGCCTCGAGGACGGCGCACGGCTCGTGGCCGGAGAGGCCGACCGACTCGGCCGCCAACACGACGACGGGCATCCCGTTGTCGATGAGGGTGCAGGGCGTGCCCGCCACCTCGTCCACGGCGTTGCCGGTGGGGAGAAGGGCGCCCGCCGTGCCGCCGGCCAGGTCCTCGAAGTCGAGGGTGATGGTGGCGGCGGTGCCGGGGACGCCGGCGATCGCCGTGTCGCCCTGGTACACGGGGAGTCCGTCGGCCACCGGGAAGCGGGCGGTTGCCACCGAGTCGGAGTTGACCATGCGGATGCGGACGCTGCGGTGTCCGTCGTCGGCGACGGCCGACGAGGTCGGCTGGGCCGGCCGGGTCGGGAGGAGACCGCGTTCGAGGGCGAAGGGCCCGACGGCGGCGAGCAGGTTGCCGCAGTTCTGGCGGTCGGTCACGATTCGCTCCCCTACTCCCACCTGAAGGAAGAGGTAGTCGATGTCGGCCCGGGTCGGATCGGCGGCGGGGGCGACGACGGCCACTTTGGACGTCAGCGGGTGGGCGCCCCCGATCCCGTCGATCTGTCGATCATCGGGCGTGCCCATGATCCGGCACAGCAGGTCGTCGCGTTCGCCCTCATCGGTCGGCAGGTCGGCGGCGAGGAAGAAGGCACCCTTGGAGGAGCCTCCCCGAAGCACCATGCAGGGGACGCCAGCGGTCACCGGATGAGTGTGCCAAAAAGTTGACAAGATTGTCGACAAAGCCGCGTTCGGCGCGGGCCGCTCAGGCCGACAGGTCAGTGCAGGCCCGGAGGTCGTCCCAGGCGGAGACGGCGGCCACCGCCTCGTCGCCGGTCAGGCGGGTGGCCACCCCCCGGTCGAGGCGGGCGGGAATCCACTCGTAGTCCTCGACCCTTCGTCCGTCCATCGTCACCCGGAGCACACCCGACGTCGTCCCGGCGCCGCCCTCGGTGTAGAAGACGAAGTTGCCGAGCCCGTAGTGGATGAGGGCGTCGCCCTTGCGGCCCCCGCCCTGCACCCGGTGGGCGTGCCCGCCGACGATCAGGTCGGCCCCGGCCTCGACCAGGGTGTCGGCCAGTTCCAGCTGTCGGGGGGCGGGGCAGGTGTCGCCCTCGATCCCCCAGTGGAGGAACACGATCACCGTGTCGTGCTCGTCCCGGGCGGCGGCCACGGCGCCGGCGAGGGTGTCGACCTCCTTGGCCGAGGCCAGGCCGGCCTGCTCGTCGGTGGCCGTCCACGTGGCGATCAACGAACTGTCGAGCACCTGGGTGGCGCCGATGACGGCGATGCGCTGCCCATTGATCGTGGTCGACCACGGGGCGTAGGCCTCCTCGGCGTTGCGGCCGATGCCGACCACGGGGAAGTCGGCCTCGGCCGCGTACAGCAACGAGTCGTCGAGGCCGTCGGGCCCGAAGTCGAGGCCGTGGTTGTTGGCCATGGAGACCACGTCGACACCGGCGGCCCGAAGGGCGTCGAAGGCGGCCGGCGGGGCCCGGAAGTTGAACTGCTTGGCCGACGGGGAGCCCCGCTCGGTGATGGCGGTCTCCAGGTTGATGATGGCGAGATCGGCGTCGGCCATCATGTCGGCCACCGGGTCGAGCATGGTCAGCGGCTCGTCGGCCAGGGCTTGGCCGAGGAAGCCCTCAAAGTGCACGTCACCACCGAAGGCGATGGTCACCGGCCCAGTCGGGGGTTCGGTGGTCGACGGTGTCGCAGTGGTCGTAGTGGTCGTGGTGGTGTTGGCGACGGACTCGACCTCGCCGACCCCGGCGTCGACCTCCGCCCCGTCCGCCCCGTCCGCCCCGTCGCCCCCGGCCGCGGTCCCGCCATCGGCCCCATCGCCGACCGGGGTCAGCGCCTCGATGGTCGACCGTTCGGCCGGGTCGCTGCGGCCGCCGACGGCGACGGTCAGCGCCAGGAGGAGCGCGCCGACGACGACATAGAGCGCCGGAGCGCTCGCAGCGGACGACCCGGCGGCTGTGGTCTCCCCTCCCACGGAGGGCAACCTAGCCGCCGGGATCAACCGACGGGTGACTCCAGGATCGGGTGCCTAGAGGGAGTCGGCGGAGAACTGGGCCAGCGAGAACCAGCGACTCACTTGGCGTCGGAAGTTGCGCCATTCCTCCAGGATGATGGCGAACTCGGGATCACCGGCGGCGATCTCGTCGAGCACGATGGCCGACGCCGCCCGCGCCGCCTGGAGGAGGTCGTCGGGGAACTGTCGCAGCTCCGTCCCGTTGGCCAGGAGGTCGTTGAGGGCCTGGCCGTTGTTGGCGTCGTACTCCGCCGTCACCCGGATCTGCGACTCGAAGGCGGCGGCCCGGAAGGCGTGCTGGTAGCCGACCGGGAGCGCGTTCCAGGCGTCGAGGTTCACCATCATGTCGAGCGAGGCCCCCGGCTCCCAGAAGCCCGGGTAGTAGTAGAACGGGGCGCCGCCCTGCAGGCCGAGGTTGGCATCGTCGAAGGGGCCGACGAATTCGGCGGCGTCGATCTCGCCGGTGGACAAGGCCTGCAGGATCTCGCCGGCGCCGAGGTTGATCACGTCCACCCCCAGGCGCGCCATGACGGAGCCGCCGAGGCCGGGGATGCGCATCCGCAGGCCCTCGAGATCCTGGAGACTCGACACCTCACGGGTGAACCAGCCGCCCATCTGGGCCCCGGTATTGCCCGCCGGGAACTGGATCATGTTGAAGTTGCGGGCGTAGTAGTCGTTGAGGATCTCCAGGCCGCCGCCGTAGTACAGCCAGGCGCTGTGCTGGCGGGCGGAGAGGCCGAAGGGTAGGGCCGAGCCGAACGCCAGCACCGGGCTCCGTCCGATGTAGTAGTAGGTGGCCGAGGAACCGACGCTGAAGTCGCCCGCCTCGACCACGTCGAGCAGGCCGATGGGATCGGCCACGGCGCCCGCCGGTTGGGGGGTGATCCGGAAGCCGCCACCGGTCAGCTCGCCCACCCGTTCGGCGAACAGCTCGCAGTTACCCCACAGGACGGGGAGCGACGTGGGCCAACTGGTCGGCATCACCCACTCGACGACCTCGGTGGCCTCGGTGGCAACCGGCTGGGGGGTGGCATCGGTCAACGCCGACGTCGTCGTCGAACCCGGGGCCGTCGTGGTCGTCCCGCCGGCCTCGGGGGACGATGCCGTGCCCGTGGCGTCGTCCCGGAGTGTCGTGTACGCACTGGCACCGACGGCCGCCGTCACCGCACCGGCCCCCGCCACCCGGAGGAAGTTCCGCCGTCCTCGTGCTCTCTTCGCCCGCCCATACTGCCTGTCGGGTCCCGCCACGTTGTTCACGCCCCTTCGCTAGGTCATTGGGCGAGGCCGGACCGTTCCGCGCCTCGCCTCGCTGTCATGTCGCATCACCGGTGCCCGGCGGTGATGATCAGGAATCGGCCGGTCGGGGTTGGATCGACCCCGGTTGCTGGCCGACACCGTCGTACTCGGCCTGCGCCTGCAGCTGGCGGCGGATACCCAGCAGGGCCGGCTTGAGCGGCACTTCCTCGCCCTCGTAGAGGAAGGTGACCATGTTGGTCTTGATCAGTTCCTTGCGGTCTGCGGCGGATATCGCACCCCATTGCTCGGGGGTGATGAGGTTGAAGCCGCCGAGCTTGCGAACGGCGATCTTGTCCACCGGATGAGCTTCACTGGCCGCCGCGTTCGGCTGAGCCCCCTCATCTTGGCCCGGAGGCAGGACAGCGTCGAGGCCGCGCGCCGGCTCGGGCTCAGTCGAGAAGTTCTGCGAGCTCATCGTCGGTGATTTCACTCCCGCCTAGTACCAAACCGACCGGCAGATCGTCAGACTCGAGATCGACACCCTGCTGCTCCCGTACTGGCGAGACCCGGAGTCCGATCGTCCGCTTGAGGACCCAGAAGACGATGAAGGACGTGGACACCACCCATGCGATGTTCACGAACACGCCGAAGGCCTGGATCCCGAGCTGCTCGATGTTCGATCGCCCCAGCACCGCGCTGGGGGCGAATATGGCAACGGCGATCGTACCCCAGGCTCCGGCGATCCCATGGGCGGGCACCACGCCGAGGGCGTCGTCGACCTTCAAACGCAGCAGAGCCTCGTAGCCGAGGTCGTAGAGCACGCCGGCGATGAGCCCGATGGCGATGGCCCCGAGCGGGGTGACCACGTCGGCGCCGGCGGTGATGGCGACCAGTCCCGAGATGGCGCCGCCGATCATCTTGCCGATCATGTCGACCCGATCCTCGATGAGGTAGGCGTAGAGAGCAGCGCCGAGGAGACCGGCCACGCCGGACAGGTTGGTCACGAGGATGATACGGGGAACGTCGGCGGTGAGGGCGAGCCCCGAACCGCCGTTGAACCCGAACCAGCCGAACCACAGGATCAGGGTGCCCAGTGCCGTGAGCGGGATGCTGGACGGCTCGAAGGCGCGGACGCTGCCGTTGGGCCGGAACCGCCCGATGCGGGGTCCGACCATTACCACACCGACCAGGGCGGCCCAGGCGCCGGTCGTGTGCACGACGGTGCCACCGGCGAAGTCGCGGAAGCCCTGCTCGGCCAGCCAGCCGTCGTTGCCCTCGACGAACAGGCCCGACCACACCCAGTGCCCGTACACCGGGTAGATCAGGAGGCCGACGACAGCGGAGACGATCACATAGGCCAAAAAGGATGTGCGTTCCACCAACGACCCTGAAATGAGGGTAATAGCAGTGCCGGCGAAGGCGAGCTGGAACAAGAAGAAGGTAGGCCCGGAAACCGTGCCCGACACGTCGAAGATGCCGTCAAGCAGGAAGAAATCGGTGCCAAGGACCGATCCGGAGCCGAACATGAGGCCAAAACCGACGAAGAAGAAGGCAAGACTACCCACCGTCCAGTCGATGAGATTCTTCATGGCGACGGCGGTGGCGTGCTCGCGGCGGGCCAGGCCCACCTCGAAGGTCAGGAAGCCGGCCTGCATGAAGAACACCAGGGCGGCGCAGAGCAGGACCCACAGCTCGTCGACCGGCTGGCCGAAAACGGCGACGTCCAACGTCTGACCTCGCTGGGGCAGCGCCGCAGCGATCAGGACGGCCAAGACGCCGAGGAGGACGAACATCGCTGCTCGCCGCAACGTTCTCGAGCGAAGCTCGAAGTCAACTGGTTGATTCAAACTGCTCCGCCTCAGTTGGTCGAACCCATCGAACCTAGTCCGGTCACCTTTCCCTAGCCCTCATGGGCGGGACTCCGGACCGTTGAGCATCGTATACTTCCCGGGAACTCGTCGCCTGAGTCGATCGACTTCGGGTGTGTGGGGGCGGGAAGGAGAAGGCGGATGAGCACCAATCAGCGGGGCTTCCAGGTCGTGCGTCGGGGCTACGACATCGATGAGGTCGATGCGTTCCTCGTGCGGCAGGCGGAGGCGTGGGGAGAGGCGCTGGAGGAGAGCAAGGCGCAGGTTCGCGCCCTCGAGGACGAGGTCGTGACGCTGAAGGCGGCCGCCGCCGAGCGTGAGCGCACCGAGCACGAGCGGGCCGTCCAGCTCGACTCGGCCGAGGTGGCGGCCCAGCAGGCGCGCGAGGACGCCGAGCGCGATGCGGCCGACATCGTCCGAACGGCCCAGGCCGAGGCGGCCACACTCAGCCAGGAGGCCGAGCAGGACCGAAAGGCACGCCATGCCGCCGAGCTGGAGAAGTTCGAGGCGTTGCAGGCCGAGCTCGACGTCCGCCATCAGGACGCTCGCGAGCGCTACGACAAGGCCGAGTCGATCCTGAGGGCCAAAGTCGAAGACCTGGACGCCACTCGCCAGTCCCTGGTCGCCGGCCTGGAGGCCATCGCCCGCGGCGGTCTGTCCGGTCTCAACGCCGAGGCCAACGAGGCGCTTGCCGCCGTCGGTCTGGTCGAGGCGGCACCGACCACCGAAGCTGAGGCTGAGGCTGAGGCCGAGGCCGATTCGTCTTCACCCGCCGACGACGAGCCAGCCACCGCCGAGGATGAGGGCTCGGCCGTCGAAGCGATCGTGTCGGACGAGGGCGTGGACGTCGCGGCGGAGGACGAGGTCGTCGTCGACGCCGACGCTGAGCCCGAGTCGGCAGGCGACGAGTCGGCCGATGACGTCGACACCGATGCGGTGGTCGATCTGGCGGATGCGGCCGAGAGCGACGACGAGGTGGACGCTCCCGCCGCCGAGGACAACGGCTCGGTCGAGGCCGCTGCCGACTCCGGTTCCGGTTCCGACGCCGAGAATGGCGGCGAGGCGGAGGCCGATGCCTCCGAGGGCGACGGCGCCATCGAGATGCCGGCCGCCGAAGCGGACCTGTCAGCCGAGGCGGATGAGAGTGACGAGGGCGACGCCGAGGATCTCGACGCCGGTCAGTCCCTACTCAGCGATGCCACCGAAACGATCGACCTGACCGCCGCTGCGCCGGTCAGCACCTTCGTCAACGGCAACGGCCATAGCAACAACTAGGAAGCGGTGTCGGCCCACCTTGGGCCGACACCCGCTCCAGCTATCAGACGGCGACGAGCTCCGGGGTGAACTCCCCGTTGAGCACGCCATGCTCGAAGGCGAGGATCTCGGCCTTCGTGTAGGACAGGCACACGCCGGTGGCGACCGACGTGAAGGTGGCCGAACCGTCTTCAGCCTTGTCGATACGCAACTCGCCATTGACGTTGAGCGGCAGTCGCCCGGCAAACTCATCGAGAATCTGGAACCAAGCATCGAGCGAAACCTCGATCACCGGCTGCTGAGCCTGATGGTTCTGCTTGGAATCTCGAATCAAGATGGTTACAGAATCAACTCGAATCTCTACGCAAGCACCAGCGCCTACAGAGGCGGTCGGCTTCCGGAATTCAGGCCAGGCGTACGCCCAGCAGCTATGGCCACTCGGTGGTCGAGACAAATTCGCTCCTTTGCGATCTCGGAAACCCTGATGAGGCCCGCCGTCGCATTTTGCCCCAGCGGCGGACCTTAGCCGTGGGCGCCGCCAGTGAGAACGCTTGTCAACCAAACGTCAAGTGTTGCGCAAAATGGCCACAGTACGAGCTAGAAGCTACGCAGAGAGTGACTTAGCTCGGCCGGCAATTAGGTTGAGTGTCTCAACCTCATCAAGCGCCGAATCCCAAACGCGATCGAATGCGAGCGAGAGATCCTCGAGCAAGTCTGGATCGGAGGAGAAGCCCAACGCGCTGCCGGCCTCGCGCCATACGACTCGCTCCAGATGCGGGCTATCAAATCCGATGAAGAAGAGGGAAGAGGCCGCCATAGTCTCAGTCGCAGTAAACGGCGTGATCCGCAAACGGAGCGCCCCACGCATCCTGTCTGCCTTGTCGAGAAGATACTGAAGCTGGCCCCTGAGGACGATTGGACCACCGACTTCCTGCATGACCACGGACTCGCTCAATAGCACTCGAAGCTCGGGAGGATTGCCACCTGCCAGTCGCTCCTGTCGCTTCATTCGAGCCTCAACAAATCGACGTGTGTCCTTGGCGCTAGTCCGGGGGTCAACCTTGATCATCGCTTCGGCGTACTGGCGAGTCTGCAACAAACCCGTCACGACGCTGGATTCATACACGTCAATCGCAGAGCCACCATCCTCCAAGGCCCAGAGCTCGACGAAGGACTCATCGATGAACTTCGAGTAAGCATCCCACCAGCCGGACTTGCGAGATGCGCTAAGTAGACTGGCGAGTTCGGCTGTGGTGGCCTCGTCGAGTTCGAGGATGGTGGCGAGTTCAGGGAGGCGGTCGTCGGCCAATTTCGCCCGATTGTTCTCCACGGCGGAGTAGTAGTTACGCGAGAAGCCCATCCGGGAGCTGACCGTGCGAGCGTCGAGTTCGAGCTCGCGCCGACGCTCCCGGATGCGAACGCTGAACTCCAGTTGAGCAACCAGCGGCGAGGTCGTAGCCACTCGACACCTCCCCTTCCGAGCGCAGATCCTCCACGTCGGTACGAACTGTACTTCGATTACCGTAACCGATCCACACAAAGTTGGTAAGCAACTTGTCCGGTAACCGGTTCGTGTGACAAGATCACTGTTCAGATTCTTCTTCTGCTCTTTTCAGCCCTACTACCTGAAAAGAACGAAAGGATCATCGTGAAGAGGACCGCTCTACAACCAACACGGCCGACGGCTTCCGAGCCTCGCCGTGCCAGGGGCCGAGGGAGACCCCGCCTTGGTTGCGAGTGGACGGCAGCTCCTCATCGGCGTGTGGTCGCGATCAGCGGCCGCCATTGGGAAATGACTGCGCTACGGCCCGAGGCAGGGTCGCTTTCGAAGCCGAAGCGCGCTCTAGGTCCAGACACCGAGGAGAGTTATGTTCTGCAGGGCTCGGGGAGTACGACAACGAAACCTCTATCGCACTAGGCGGCGGCCCCGGTGCCGCCCTCCCGATCGACAACGGGAGGAGCACCATGGCTGACGCGAATGAAGAATGCCGGCGAATCCTCGACACCGCCCGGAGCGCGGCGGCGATGGCGGGGGCTTCGGCGGACACGGCGGATGAGATCGCTCAGCGAGTGGCCTACAACCTCCACCGGAAGTGGGACAGCGACCACGTTCGGCGGGCTCGGGGTAAAGGCGAGCAGTACTGGCTGAACTACATCCGTCGGTCGGCGATCAACGCCTACCGCGACCTTCTCAGATCGGAGCAGCGGCGGGAGAAGCGGGAACGTCGGGCCAACTTCGACGATGGACCCCCACCGGAACCACGACCGGGTGTGCAGCGACACCAGGATCATGAACCGAGTGCCATCGATGAGTTGCTGGGCCGGATGCACCTGGTGGATCTCGTCCACGAACTCCTCCGGGGGAGGCAACTCCAGGTGGCCTTACTCCACCTGGTCGATGGTCTCTCGGTGACGGAGATAGCCGAGCGACTCGGCATTCACCCACGATCGGTGCGAGAACACCGGACGAAAGGGCTGACCAAACTCAAGGAGCATCTGGCTCCCGACACGTCGAACGAAGACGACGTCGACGACCAAGGGGGCGAGGGGTGACGGACCGAAACGACTAGCGGGTCGAGTCGGCGGCATCCCCGTCCCACTGGTCGACGGCGGCTCGGGCCAGGTCGATCAGCGACGTCGGGGCCGTCTCGTCGTCCTCGATGGCGAGCACGTCATCGAGCTGACGACGGGCGGCAACGACGACATCGATCTCGGGATCGATAGGCGGATCTTGCTCTGAGGACAATCCAGGTTCCTCGGCTCGGCGATGGTTCAGCTGGATCGTGCCGCCGAGGGTCTGAACGGGTGGTTCAGGGCTCTCACCTCGAACTGGTCGATCCGACGTAAACCGTTACGGATCACGTTTCAACCTATCGCTTGTGACGAGTTCGCTCAAGGTCGACTAGTCCAGCGGCTGGGCGTCCGGGTCACCGTCGTCGGAGTCCACCACCGGCGGCGGCAGCGTCGTCGGATCGAGCGAGTCGGTTGGACCGGGCGGTGGAGCAGCGGCGCTCGTGCCCGACCCCGGCGGGCCGACCGGCGGCGGCACCGCTCCCGAGCCGGGAGGCCCGGCGGGAGGCGCCACCGAACCCGATCCGGGGGGACCAGCCGGCGGTACAACCGGATCGGTCGCAATCCGCTCGGCCGAGGGCGGCGGCATCGATCCCAACCCTGGAGGACCGGCCGGAGGCGCCACCGAACCCGATCCGGGGGGACCAGCCGGCGGGGCCACCGGACCCGGGCCAGGCGGCGGAGAACCGGGGGCGGGTGGCGGCGCTGCGGCTCCCGGTGGAGGAGGTGGGGCCTGCGCCCCGGGGCTGGAGCCGTCGATGGCCGAGGAGAGGGCGTTGCCCACGTCGTCGACCGTGGCCGACAGAGCGCCGAGCAGCGACTTGCCCGCCTGCTTGGCCTCGCCCTTGAGTTGATCGTCGCTCACCGGCGCATCGGCGTCGGCATCGTTCTTGCGCAGCCGCTTCGAGAGCGACTTCCCCAACCCCCCGACGGTGTCACCGACATCGTCCCAGGCCTTCTTCGATGAATCCACAGGCACTCCCCTCTCCGTGATCCACCCATCAAAGCCGATGGCCACCCCGAGGTGGAGCCGCTGCGGCTAAACAGTGGTGATGGCCACCGAGCCCGAGATCATCACCTACGGCGAGCACCCCGACCAGTTCGTCGAGGTGTGGTCGCCACCGGCCACCGATCCGACACCCGGTACGGCGGTCCTCGTCCACGGTGGCTACTGGCGCCATCGCTACGCCCTCGACCTGATGCACCCGCTGGCGGCATCGCTCGCCGCCGACGGCTGGCTGACGGTGAACATCGAATACCGCCGGATCGAGGATACCCACGGGGTCTGGGGCCGGATGTCGGCCGACGTCCACGCCGCCCTCGCCCTCGCCGCCGATCTGGCCGACCGGGGGTCGGACGGCCCGACCGCCAGCCGAGGCGAGGCTCGGGGCCACCGACCGCTGGTGGCCATCGGCCACTCGGCCGGTGGGCACCTTGCCCTGTGGGGCGCCACCCGGGAGCGGCGGATCGACGGCGTGGTCGCCCTGGCACCGGTGGCCGATCTGGTCGAGGCCGACCGACGCAACCTCAGCGACGGTGCGGTGCGGGAGCTGCTCGGTGCCGACAGTGCGACTGCGCCCGAGCTCTACGCCGCAGCGTCACCCGCCGCCCTGCTCCCCCTCGACGTGGCCCAGCTGGTCGTCCACGGCCACGCCGACGACAGCGTGCCCCTCGATCTCGTCGAGGACTATGTGGCCGCCGCCACCGCCGCCGGCGACGACGTCACCCTCGTCAGCCCGACCGACGTCGACCACTTCCACATCATCGACCCCACCCACGCCGTCTGGTCGGCGGTCGAAAACCAGCTGGCCGCCTGGACGAACCAGGCGGCCGGCCGACCACACACGGAGTGAGCGGTGGCCTCCCCCCGGGCGACTGGGGGGAGGCCGACCTCAAGCGGTCTCAGGACAGGGTCGCCTGGACCGTCAACCGGTCGGTGCCCCGCAGCACCTCCAGTTCGATCACCTCGCCGGTGAAGTGCGTCTGGATCAGACCGGCGAGTTCCTCGATCGACGTGACCGGGACACCATCGATCGACAGCACCCGATCACCCACCTCCAGGCCTGCGCTATCGGCGGCCGAGTCGGGCACGATCTCGTCGAGGGGAACGCCGAGGTCGTCGTCATTGAGAGCACCGGAGACACCGAGGACGCCGGGCTCGAGCGACTCGCCGCTCTGAATCCGTTCCGCCACCTCGATGGCGGTCTCGATGGGCACGGCGAAGCCGATGCCGATGTTGGCGTTGGTGGTGCCGTCGGTCCGGATCGAGGTGTTGATACCGACGACCTCGCCGTCGACGTTGGCCAGGGCGCCACCGGAGTTACCGGGGTTGATGGGGGCGTCGGTCTGGATCATGGCGGTGACGGTGCCGTCCTGGTTGGGCACCGGCCGGTTGACCGACGACACGATCCCGGCGGTCACCGTCTGCTGCAGACGGAACGGGCTGCCGATCGCCACCGTGATCTGCCCCGGCTGGAGGACGTCGGCGGAGCCGATGGCGGCGACGGGAATGTCGGCCCCCGGGGCGGCGAGCACGGCGATGTCGTTGCGGGGATCGGAGCCGAGCACCTCGGTGTCGAACACCCGCCCGTCGGAGGTCCGCACCCGGACCGTCTCCGCTCCCTCGATCACGTGGTGGTTGGTGAGGATCAGCCCCTCCTCGTAGACAACGCCGGAGCCCTGGCCGAAGTTGGTCTCCACCTGGACGACGGCCGGGCCGAGCGATGCGGCGACGGCGGCGGCCGGCTCGGTGACGTTGAGATCGAGCGGGGCGGTGGTCTGGCCCGTCGTGGCGGTTGTGTCGACCGCCGCGGCCTGGTTGGCGGTCACCGTCGACGTGGTGGCGGGGACCGTCTCGGTCGTCTCGGTCGACTGTGCGCCGAGGGCGAAACCACCGGCACCCACGGCGCCACCCAGGAGGAATGCCAACGAGGCCACCGCCACCCGGGATCGGGGACGACGGACGGCCTCGTTGGCCGGGGGGTTTGTGGGAGGGCTCACCGTAGGTGAAACGGCGCCATGGGGTGCCGGTGTCGGTCGCACGGGAGGTGCGATCGGTTCGGGCTCGCCGACCTCGGCGGGGGCGAACGACGAAGTAGGAACCGGCTGCGGCATCGGGCCGGTGGGGGCGTTCTCGGGGGAATCGGGTTCCTCTGAGCCTGAAGGGATGGCCGGAGGAGCAAACATGGGGATCGGTCTCCTGGTGGGGGGCTGACCCTCAACGTAGGTAAACCGACCGAAAGCCGAGGCAAAGAAGTCTCACATAAAGAGCGGCGCCCGCCGACGGCCCCGCCGCCTAGTCCGACTGGGTGCCGACCTTCAGATCCCGGAACGGGACGTCGCGGTCGACGCTGACGTCCCGAGGGAGGCCGAGCACCCGATCGCCGATGATGTTCTTCTGGATCTCGTCGGTACCACCGGCGATGTTGGCGGCGAAGCTCCGCAGCGTGAGCTGGCTGTGCTTGTCGCCGTCGGGCTCGCCGTCGCTCCACGCCAGGCCGGATGGACCGGTGAGGTTGAGCAGCAACCGGCGGGTCATGCGAGCGATCTTGGCCCCGTGCAGCTTGCCGAGCGAACCGCCGGGCCCGGGGGTCTTGCCCGCCTTCATCTCGGCCCGGGTGCGAAGTGAGACCAGGCTCTTGGTCGTCTCCTCGATGTGGACCTTCATCAGCTCCTGGCGGACGACGGCGTCGTCGAGCACGCCGTGGCTGCGGGCCACCTTGACCAGCATGTCGGAGGTCGGGGTCTTGATGCCGGAGCTGGAACCGGTGCCGATGGCGACCCGCTCGTACATCAGCATGGCGGTGGCCAGGCGCCAGCCGGCGTTGAGCTCGCCGATGAGGGCGTCGGCGGGCAGGCGGACGTCGGTGAAGAACACCTCGTTGAAGTGGACGCCGCCGTCGACCTGGTTGATCGGTCGGGTCTCGACCCCGGGGGCGTTCATGTCGACGACGAACATCGAGATACCGGCGTGCTTGGGGACGTCGGGATCGGTCCGGGCGATCACGATGCCGTAGTCGGACACGTGGGCCAGCGTGGTCCACACCTTCTGGCCGTTGAGGGTCCACTCCTCGCCGTCGAGCACCGCCCTGGTCTGCAGGCTGGCGACGTCGGAGCCGGCGCCGGGCTCGGAGAACATCTGGCACCACACGGTGCGGGCGGCGATGGCGTCGGGCAGGTAGCGCTGCTTCTGCTCGTCGGTGCCGTACTCGGCCAGCATCGGGACGCACATCCCGTGACTGATGGTCAGCTGACCGGTCATGTCGCTGTGCTTGGCGTACTCCTCCCGCCAGATCCGCTCATGGCCCCGGGGCAGTCCCAGACCTCCGTACTCGGCCGGGTAGGTGATGCCGGCCAGACCGGCCTCGACCACCTTGGCCTGGAAGGCCTTGTTGGCGGCCAGCTCGTTGGCGCTGCGAGGATCGGGCCTGTCGTACACCAGCCCGGTGGCGTGCTCGGCCAGGAACGCCTGGCACCGGGCGCGGAAGTCGTCCTCGGACTCGATGGGGGCCGTGACGGCCTCGGTCGTCGCAGTCATGTCTCCATGGCTAGCGCATTTCCGGCCGGGGGCGATAACTGGACGCCCTCGATTGGCGGGCGATGGCGGCGCCGACGACCGAGCCGGAGGAGGGGGTCAGCCCAGGCCGGGGAGCATCTCGACGTCGACGGGACCGTTGCCGTTGGAGATCCGGCCCGGGATGTTGAACCACTCGGAGCCGAAGGCCACGACGAAGACCTCATCGGGCATCGCCAGGAACAGGCTGTCGGGGCCGATCTGGCTGCGGTGGGCCACCATGGCCGCCCGCTTGGCCTCGATCACCTCGCCCACGTCGACCCGGTAGGCGATGTCGGCGGCGGCGGTACCGAAGCTGTCGACGTCGAAGTCCGCATCGTCGCCATCCTCGTCACCATCGCCGTTCTCGAAGGTCTCGGGGGCGGCGTCGCGCATCTCCTGGATGGCGGTGCGGTTCATCGTCGCCTCGTAGACGCCCTCGATGCCGGCAGCCCGGGCGGCGGCGAGGCCGACGGTGTGGACCCGGATGTGATCGGGGTGGCCGTACCCGCCGTGCTCGTCGTAGATGGTGACGACGTCGGCCTCCACCTCTTCGAGGATGGCCTGGAAGCGGGCGACGGCCTCGTCGTGGTCGGCCTGCCAGAAACAGGCCGGGTTCTCATTGGTCGGCTCGCCCATCATCCCGGAGTCCTCGTAGCCGAGCCAGCGGGGCTCGTCGGCGCCGAGCAGCTTGGCCGCCTCGGCCAACTCGACGACGCGGCGCTCCCACAGCTCCTCGCCCTCGTCGAGCACGCCCTCCTGCGGCTCGCCCTGCTCGCCACGGGTGGCGCACACGAGCACCACCCGGTGACCGGCGGCGGCCGCCTTGGCCATGAGGCCGCCGGTGCTGATGGCCTCGTCGTCGGGATGGGCGTGGAAGCAGACCAGGGTTGCCATGTCGTTGCGCTTTCCGTTCTCGGGATTCAGGCCAGCCTACGTCTCGACACCAGGTGCGGTGCGGGTCGGTGCCACCCGGTGCCACAACGCCGTCAACTCGCTGCGGCTCTGCAGGCCGAGGGCCAGGTACACGCCCTGCAGATGATTGTCGACCGTCTTGGCCGTGACCGTCAGCTCCTGGGCGATGGCCCGGGCGGAGGTGCCGGCGGCCGCTCGGACCGCCACCTCGTGCTGTCGGGGGGTGAGCGGGTGCGCCACCCGGTCGAGCAACGGCGACCGGTAACCGGAGCAGCGGTCCATGGCCAGGTGGGCGAGCAGCGCGGCCCGCGCCGCCGCTGCCTCGTCGTCCTCCGCGTCGGCGCACGCCGCCCAGGCGTCGACGGCGACGCCGACCGCCCCGGTGGCCAGCAGGTCGTCGGCCACCTTGTCGAGCAGCACGGGATCGGCGGCCGCCGCGGCGTCGGCGTGCCGGGCGAAGAGCTCGACGAGCGGCCCCGCCGACCGGGCGAGGGCGGCCAGGGGCTCCACCACCGGCCCCGGGTGTCCGAGGCGGACGGCGGCGTGCAGGCACTGCGCTCCCCAGACCGCATGCTGGCCGTCGACGGCGCGGCTCCCGGCCTCGACCAGCCGGCGGGTAGCCGAGTCGCCCTTTTCTCCGCCGGCCTCGATCCAGGCCTCGGCCTGCTGGCGCCACACGTCCATCCGCGGTTCATCGAGATGGGCGGCGGTCGCCAGGCCGGTGACGGCCCGGACCGCCTCGGTCCGTCGGCCGGACATGGCCAGAGCCACCGCCTGGTAGGTCCTGGCCAGCGTCATCAGCCCGAGGGGATCGCCCTGCTCCAGGTCGGCCAGCGCTTCGGCGGTGTGTCGCAGCACGCCGTCGAGGTCGCCGGCGAGGAGCAGGACCAGGCTGTCGACGAACAGGGCGCTGGCTCGGAGGGGCTCGGCGGTCGCGGCCCGCATCCCTGCGGTATGGGCCGCGGCAGCATCCAACCCGGCGAGGCTATGGAGGACGAGGGTGCGGTTGAGCTGCAGCTGGTGGAGAAGGACGGGGTTCGACCCGCCGTCGGCCAGGGCCAGACGCTCGGCCCGGTCGAGACCGTCGAGCACATCGTCGAGCCGTCCGGTCATGGCCTGGGCCAGGGTGTAGGCCATCAGCACCGATCCTTCGACCGGGGGCGGCAGCGGGAGCTGGAGAAGCTGTTGGCCTTCGGCCAGCACGGTGGCGAAGTCGCCCGCCATGCCGGTGGCCAGGAACGCCCGGGTGCGCAGCTGGGCCGACGCCTCGGGAGGGGCCCCGGCGGCGGTGAGACGATCGACGCCCTCGCCGAGGAGGGTCAGCGCTTGGCCGACGTCGCCCAGGTCGAAGAGGTGGGTGTCGGCCAACGCGCCGACGGCCTGCAGCACGTCGGGTGGCGTCGCCGCCTGCTCGACGGCCGCGGTGAGGAGGGGCAACGCCTCGTCCAGCCGCCCCTGGGCCCGGAGCGCCGAGCCGAGCATGGTCGACAGGGCGGGGTCGGCGGTGGGGTCGAGGGCTCGCAGCAGCCGCTCGGCCAGGACCGGCTCGAACCGATCGAGCGCTTCGGCCGCGCCTCGCCGCAGGAGGGCCGGGTCGGCCGTCTCGCCGAGATCGAGCAACCAGCTGGCCAGGCGGAGCGATTCGCCGTCGCCCACCGTGGCGGCGTCGTGGCACTCGGCCAGCTCGAGCAACACGGCTCGGCGACCGAGCGGCCCCAGTCCGTCGCGCAGCACATCGCCGAGGATCGGGTGGGCCAGGCGGAGCGTGGGGGTGCCGCCGGCCTGGTCGGCCCGAAGCAGGGACCGCCGCTCCAGCTCGGCGAACACCGTGGCGGGAAACACGTCGGCCAGCCGGGCCAACGGCAGCGGCTCGGCCACGGCGACGAGATTCATGCAGCGCCGGTGGTCGGCGTCGAGGCCGTCGAGGCGGCGCTTCACCAGATCGGTCACCCGGGCCCCGGCGACGAGGTCGGCGGCGAGGTCCCACTGATGCGGGCCCCGACGGAGGACGCCGGCCGCCTCGGAGCTGAGCAGGACCTCGGTCACCAGCAACGGGTTGCCTTGCGTCTTGTCCCAGAGGGCGGCGGCGAGGCCGACCGAGAGCGGCCCGTCGAGGAGGTGGGCTCCGAGCTCGGTCGTCGCCTCCCGGTCGAGCGGCGGCAGGTCGAGGCGGGCGGCGGCGTCGGCCCAGCTGAGGGTCGGCGGTGTGGTTTCGGCCGCCGCCGAGGCCTGGGTCCGCCGGGTGGCGATCACGGCGACGCCGTCGGTGCGGGCCAGGCGATCGAGCACGGCGAGCGTGGCCTCGTCGACCTGGTCGATGTCGTCGACGACCACCACGGCCGGGGTGGCGGCGGCCATGCGGACGGCGAGTTGGTTGATGAGCACGGCCTGGTCGATGGCGGCCACGCCGTCGACCAGGTGGGCGACGGCGGCGAAGGGGATGCCTTTGGCCGGCGCCGTGCCCCACACCGTCCACACCGTGTGCTCGGGCGTGAGGCGGTCGGCCACCCGTCGGAGCAGCGCCGACTTGCCGACACCGGCGTCGCCGGTGACCAGGACCGACGCCCCGGCCGTGGCCAACGTGATCAGGCGACCCACCTCGTCGGCCCGTCCGACCATCTCCGGCTCCATCGGGGCTCAGCATAGAGACTCCGGTCGGGCGCGACCGAGCCGGTCTGGGTGATCGAGGAGGCCGGATTGGGTGATCGATCGGGTCGTCTGGGTGTTGTCCGTCCGACCGACCGGCCGCAAGGGTTCGGGAGGCGGTCGCCGGTGGGCGGCCCAGCGGCGACGGGAGACGGGCCATGACAGCGCAAGCACCGAGAGCGGCCATCGTGGCGGTGGCGATGGCGCTGTTCGCCGCCGGGTGCGGGGTGGCCGACCGGATCGACGACGTGCAGGCCGAACTCGAGGAGAGCGCCGAAGCGGCCGAGTCCGCCGCCGAGTCGAACGACGGCTCGACGGACGGGTCGGACGGCCCCGGGGAGGAGGGTGGCGATCTGTCAAACGACCTCGCCCTCGGGTGGCGGCTCACCGGGCCCACGGGCACAACGGCCCGGGTCGAGGATGTGCTCGAGACCGAGGCCAGCCTGGCCGGTCAGTCGCAGGCCTACGAGCAGAGTTTCAGCTTCGAACTCGACGAGACGACGCCGGAGGAGTTCCTCTACACGGCGTGGGTGGTCGAGGGCGACGTCACCTTCAGCGTCGACAGCGGCGGCCCGATGCAGGTCGAGCTGGTGCGGGGCTACCTGACGCAGCCGTCCGAACCGGGGGTCCTGCCCGAGATCGTCTTCACCGAAACCGTCAGCTCGGCAGAGGTCGCCGCCGGCGAGTCCGTCACCCTCAGCGGGACCCGGATCGACCCGTGACCGGGCGGCGGTGAGGGCTCCGTTCGCCATCGACCCCACCCGGGGTGCGCTCGTCGCCCGCCTCCCGGTGCCGGGCCCGTTCCCCGAGCTGGTGTTCGCCGGCTCGGCCGACGCCGGGCCGGCGTCGATGCCGGTGGGCCTGGGCGGCTGGTGCCTGCCCATCGACCACCGGTTGGACGTCGGCGCCAACGCGGTGCTGCTCGGCGGGCGACGGCGGGCCGTCGCCCGGCCACGGGCTGAGGGCGACCGGCTGATCGTCGATCGGGTGTCGAGTCGGCAGCGGCTGGTGTTCGACGAGACCGGCCGGCTGTTGGAGATTCGTGACCACCCGGGTGTGCTTGTCCGGTGGTGGCTGGCGTGGAACGGCGGTCGGTTGGCGGCGGTCGGCGACGCCCGGCGACGCCGCCTCACCGTGACCGCCCACGGCGACCGGCTGACCGTGTCCGGCGGTGGCCGCCGAGCCGTCATCGGCCTCGATGCCCGGGGCCTGCTCACCTCGCTCACGGCGGACGACGGCCGCGCCTGGCACGTCGCCTACGACGATCGGGCCCGACCGACGACCATCGTCCGGCGTGTTGGCACCGGCTCGACGGGCGAGGGCGACGAGGCGGAGCAGCGGTTCGAGGCCTCGTACGACGAGGAAGGACTGGTCCGTCTGGATGAGCCGGGCCGCCGGACCGACGTGGTCCGCACGGTCGACGGCGCCCGCCGCCGCATCTCGCTCGTGCGATCGACCGGCGAGGAATCGTCGGTGGAGCTGGCCCCCCTGGAGGGAGGGGGCCGGCTCGAAACCCGCCGATGCTGTGGCTCGCCGGTGCCCTACACCGTCGCCACCCACCCCGACGGCTCCCAGGTGGTGAGCGAGGCCGACGGCTCCACCGTGACCCGGCGGGTGGTGCGGACCGGCGGCCATTCCCCCGTGTGGGGTACCGCCGCCGGCACCGGTTCCCAGCGGGTGGAGATGGTGCGGCGAACCCCGTCGGGCCGGACGACGATCGGTCGCCGGTGGGTCGAGGAGCATACCGACGGCTCGGTGGAGGAGGTCCACGAGGTCGACGGTCAGCGCCGCCGGCGGTGGACGAGCGCCGACGGTGGACGGACCGAGTCGACCTCGGCCGCCGGGCGCCGCTCGGTCCTCACGCTCGACGACAGGGGTCGGGCGGCGACAGCTTCGGCCTCCTCGGGCCTCGCCGTCCGCAACCACTACGACGAGCACGGGCGGCTGACGGCGCAGACGACGGGGGCCACGACCCTCACCTACCGCTACGGCGACGACGGCCTGGTCACGGTGGACGACGGCCACCGGCAACTGACGGTCATTCAGGACCAGCCCGGTGGTTCGATCTCCAGCCTCCTGGCCGACGGTCGACGGGTGGTAGTCGCCCGCAGCGAGGACCGGCGACGGGTCGACACCACCGTCGACGGGAACGCCCGCTGGTCCCTCCGTCGCCGACCCGACGGCGACGTCGAGGCGTTGCTTCCGGGTCCCGACGGCGACGGCGCACTTCGACCGGCGCTCAGGTGGACGACCGACGACGCAGGCCGACTCCTCGGCTACGACGAGGGCGTCGGCCCGATCACGCTTCGGCGCGACGCCGGCGGGCAGCTCGTCGGCTTGGCGGGATCGTCGGTCGAGATCGCCATCGGGCGCGACGCCGCCGGGCGGGTCGACGAGCTCACCACCGGCGCCGGGTCGGCGGCCCGCATCGAGCGGGACGGGCCACTGGTGACGGCCTACACCAGCGAGGGGCACGCGCCCGGTCGGATCGAGTTCGACTACGACGGCTTCGCCCACACCGCCACCACGATCGGCCCGGTGACCCTGGCCCGGTCGGTCGACGCCGACGGGTTGGTCACGGCCGAGGGTCCGGCGCAGTTCATTCGCCACCCGACGACGGGGCTGGTGACGCGCCTCGAGGTGGGGCGGGTGGTCATCGCCTTCCGCCACGACGAGCACGGTCGGGTGGTGGCCCGAACGGTGTCCGTCGCCGGCGACGACCGACCGATCGCCCACCTGGCCGACACCTTCGACGACGTCAACCGAGCCGTAGCCGGGGACGAGATCGTGGGCGAGGAGCGCCGCACCACCACCCGCACCCACGGCCCCACCGGGCGGCTACTGGCGGTGGAGGTCGACGGGGCTCCGTCGTGGGCGGCGCAATGGGACGACCTCGGCAACCGCACCGTGACCCACCACCTCGCCGACGACCAACCCGCCGTCTACCTTCGGGTCGACGGCGGCGATCGCCTCCTGTCGGTCGGCCAGGACCGGGCCCGCTACGACGAGGCCGACCGCCTGACCCAGCTCACCGGCCCGAGTGGCACCATCACGTTCCACCACGACGACCTCGGTCGCCTGGTCGCCGTCCGCACCGCCGAGGGGCAGCTGGTGCAGCACACGGTCGACGGGTTCGGGCGGCGCACTGCGACCTACGTCGACGGCGAGTACCGACAGGGCTACCTGTGGGCGGGGGCGAGGCTGGCGGCCACCCTCGGCCCCGACGCCACGCTCGACACCGTGTTCGTGCCCGGCGCCGGGCGCACGCCGGTGGCCATGATCCGCCACGGTCGCACCTACGCCCTGGTGGCCGATCGGTTGGGGTCGATTCGGCTGACGATCGACGCCGACACCGGCGAGGTGGTGCGGCACTGTCGCTACGACCCGGACGGTCGCACCGAGATCGACACCAACCCCGGCTTCCACCACTTCGGCTTCACCGGCGGCCTGGTCGACGGCGTCACCGACCTCGTTCTCCTCGGGGCCCGCACCTACCACCCCGGCCTGGCCCGCTGGATCTCCCGCGATCCCCTGCTCATGACGTCCGGGCAGCACAACCTCCACACCTACGCCTCCGGCGATCCCGCCAACCGCATCGACCCCACCGGCCTCCAGGACCTCAGCGTCGACTACAACGACGGCGGCGCCAGCGACATCCCCGAGGGTCCGGCGATCTGCGCCTGGGATTTCGGCCACTTCGAGCACGGCATGATCTGCAACAACGGTCGCTGCTTCGGGACGGCGGAGGACTATCGGGACGACGGCGGGATCATGACCAAGCTCGTCGACCAGACCGACAGGGCCCGCCTGAACGACACCCTGAAGTGTGAGGAGCTGGAGGACGTCGACACCCAGTGCCTCCAGGACTGGATCGACGGCAACGTCGGGACCTCGACCGGCTACTGGGGTGTGGATGCCGATTTTGGCGGGGCCAACATCTGTTGGAACCCGGTCTTCGAAGCAGCGCGGGCCTGCGGCGGCGACGGTTATCAATCGGTCCCAACCGAGTCGTTGCCCGATGCCGGTGCGGCGGAGATCTACAGGGGGCTCGACCGGCTCCACCGCTCTATCGAGTGGATGTTCGAATGAGCCTCCGGCTGCTGCTCGGGCTGCTGGCCGCCGCTGCTGCGTCATTCCTGCTGGCCGCCTGTGGGGGATCGCCGCCGCCGTTCTGCGGGGAGTTCTCGCTCGACGGTGAGTTGGCCGCCGACTGCCCACCCGAGCCGCCGCCACCGCCACCGGAGGGACCACCGCCGTGCGTCGGCTGCGGCAGCTCGGTCGGCGACCCGCACCTCACCACGTTCGACCAGCTTCGCTACGACCTGCAGGGGGCGGGCGAATACACGGCGGTGCTCGCCGACGACCTGGAGGTGCAGCTCCGTATGGAGCCGTGGGGTTCCTCGGGGTCGGTGTCGGTCACCACGGCGTTCGGCGTCGAGGTCGGCGCCGACCGGGTGGCGCTGGTGGCGGGCGACAGCGGGCCGCTGCTCTTCGTCGACGGCGATCGGCTCCGGCTCGAGGTCGACGGCACCACCACCGCCGGCGCGCTGTCGATCGACCGACGGGCCGACGCCGTCGTCGTCACCGCCCCGGACGGGTCCTACGTCGAGGCCGAGGGCGTCAGTAGCTCCTATCTCAACGTGTACGTCCACCTGGCCGAGGAGCGGCGCGGTACGACCCTCGGGCTATTCGGTGATGCCGACGGCGACCCCGGCGACGACCTCGTGAGCCGCGACGGCCGACCGTACGTCGGGGTGCCCGACTGGGAGACCGTGCACCGGGAGTTCGGTCACAGCTGGCGGGTCACCGACGAGACCAGCCTGTTCCCCTACGGCCGGGGGGAGAGCACCGCCACGTTCACCGACGAGTCGTTCCCCCGCTCGGCCGCCGTGGTCACCGACCTCACGCCCGAGCAGCTGGCGGCGGCCGAGGCCGCCTGCGCCGAGGCGGGGGTGACGCTCGAGCCGTACCTCACCGACTGCCTGCTCGACGTCGGCCTCACCGGCGACGACTCGTTCGCCGTCAGCGCCGCCCGGGCCCAGGCCCGCGCCGAGGGAACGGCGTTCGTCCCCGACGTGGCCGCCGGCGGCGCCGTGGCCTGGCTGACCGTGCTCGACGGCCTGTCGGAGGCGGAGCCGGGCTTCGTCGCCGACGGCGCCGGCCCCGTGATCGTCAATGCCACCGATGACGAGACCGGTCTCGGCGTGGCCGTGGCCCTCGACGCGACGACCGGTGAGGAGGTCTGGCGGTTGGACGGGATCGTCGAGGCCTGCCCGGCGATGGCACTGGGCGACGGGCGGATCGGGTTGCAGGCCGAGCTGCGCGGTCCGCTCCTGCCCGAGGAGGCCGACGGCACCGCCGGCATCGTCATCGTCGACGGCACCACCGGGGCTGTGGAACGCACCATCTTCCCGGACCTCGACGCCGACGAGCCGTCGATGACGTCATGTCGATACCGGAGCCAGGTGATCGACGGCCGCATCATCCTCGACGGCAACCGCTCGGTGCTGTGGGCCATCGACCCCGATGGCGGTGTGCTGTGGCACCGGCCCTACCTCGGGCCGTCGTCGCTCGGGGTCGGCGTGGCCGCCGACGGGTCGCTGCTCCACGCATCCCGGGTCGACGACGGCGATCGTCGGACGGTCGAAGTCGCCCTGCTCGATCCGGCCACCGGCCGGGAACTCGACACCCGCACGGTGCCGGGCGAGCTGGTGAGCGTGCCGGGGGCGCTGCTGTCGATCGACGGGGTGACGTTCCTCGCCACCACCGGCGACCGGGCGGACGACGACGGCAACTCCAGCTACGCCGTGGCGCTGGCCGCCGAGGACGGCGAACTGGTGGAGCGGTGGCGCATCCCCGGCGCACCCGACGGCTCGCGCCCCCTCAGCCGTGCCCCCAACGCCGGCGTGGTGGCCGACGAGCGGTTCGTGTTCTACGACGGCGAACTCGTGACCGGCGTCGACCTCGACGGCGAGATCGACTGGACCCTCGACCTCGTCGCCTTCCGCAACACCGGCAATCCGATGGCGGTGGCCGACGACGGCGTGATCTACGACGGCACCTTCGGCGGCCCCTTCGCCGTGGCCTACACCGCAGAGGGCGAGCTCCTCTGGGAGTTGCCCCTCGAGGACGCCTTCGGTCCCGACGCCGACATCGGCCAGGCCACCCGCTTCGGGCCCGTCATCGACGACCTCGTCTACTACGGCACCTCGTCCAACGGCGTCGCCGTCGTCGTCGCCTTCGAGCGGGGAGGCTGAGCGTGCCGACATGGTTGATCGAGTCGATCGGGCTCCTGCTCGGCGGCGTCTCCGAGGCCCGCCTGGCGCTCGATCTGGTGGTCGCCGTCTGTCTCGACGGCGCTGGTGGCGACGGCCTTGGCGTCGACAGCGTCGGCGGCGCCCACGACCTGGTCGAGTTCAACCTCCCCGGCACCGGCGGGCCCGGCTTCGACGCCCCGGGCGGCCTCCCACCGCTGATCCCCGGCGGCGCACCGGGCGACGGCACGGAGCCGTCGCCCGAGCCCGGTCCCCTGCCGGGCTCCGGTGAGCAGCCACCCCCGCCCCCCGAGGAGGGCGAGCCCGAGGAACCGGAGGACGACGAGTGCGCCGAGTAGGCCCGGCCCCCAAGGCCACGCTCAACGCCGTCGGCGCCCCGCCGGTCGGCGCCGGTCGGTTGGCAGCGGTGGCCGACGCCCACGACCGACGACTGGTCCCCGTGGGCCTGGCGCTGTCGCTGCTGGCGCTGGCCTGGTCGATCAGCTCCTACGCCGCCACCTCCAGCTACGAGATGATCAACAGTGCGCTGTTCGCCTGCTGGGTCACCGCCTGGCTGGCCGCCATCACCATCGGGATCAGGACGCTCGGAGTGGCCGACGTCGTCCGGGTGTGGCTCGTCGGCTACTTCCTGGTGCCGCTGGCGGTCTGGGTGATCGGGCAGGGCACCGGCTGGGCGCTCGGGGTCGACAGCGGCGCTCAGCGAGCCGTGCTCGTACCGGTGTTGGAGGAGACGGCCAAGCTCGCCCCGGTGGCCCTCTTCCTCCGGCCGCTCCGGCGGCGATGGACCTGGCCCGGCCTGAGCGACCTGGCGATCCTGGGCTTCACTTCGGGCGCCGCCTTCGCCTTCCGGGAGGACGCCATCCGGGTCAGGCTGGCGGCCGACGGATTCGACGACGGCCCGTGGTCATGGCTGTTCCCGACCTCGGTCCACATCGAGGAGCGGTTGGTGTTGGGACACGGACTCTGGACGATGACCGCCGCCATCGGCCTCGGCATCGCCGCCACCTACCGTCGGGCCTGGGCCTGGGCGATCGGGGTCGCCCTGCTCGGCGTCGCCGTGCTCGACCACGCCGCCGCCAACACCCGAGGCGACGCCGCCGACCGGTGGGCCGCTTTCCTGGCGAACGGTACCCTGCCCGCCGCCGTGGCGTTCCTGGCCCTGGCCGCCGCCGTCGCCCATGACGGGCTCGTGCTCCGGTCGGTCCGCCGCCTCGACGATCGCTATCGGCTGGAGCCGCTCGTCGGCGACGACCCGTTGCGACGGCTCCGACGGCGGCGCCTCCTCAACGGCGGTCACCTCCACAGCCACCGCACCCGCCGCCTGGGCCGCACGCTGGGCGACCGCTCCTCGCTGCTGGTGCGCCTCGACCGCCTCTGACCCCGGTCCCTGCCCTACCGCCGCCGGCGGTCCGCCGTCGCAAGGCGGGCCGACGTGGTGGGCGGACGGGGCTGCGCGCTACTCGGCGGCCACGGCCGTGATCTCGCCCAGGTCGACCCACGGTTGCTTGTCATCGCAGTGGGCCTGGATCACCGGTTGGATGTCGGTGCGGTCGTCGAGCGTGCCCGCCTTCACCGCCACGATCTCCGGTGCAGCGCCGCACCGGACGCCCGCTGAGGGTCCCGGTCGTTGCTCCTACACCGATTCGAACCGTTGGGTAGAACAACCTACGATTGCTACGAAGCGTCGAGCACCAGCTCGAAGAGTGTCAAACATCCAAGGGGGACCAAGACATGCGCTTCGGTATTTTTATGGCGCCGTTTCATCCGATGGCGGGGCAGGATCCGATTGCTGCGATTCAGCGGGATTTGGAGACGGTGCAGCTACTTGATCGGTTGGGGTATGACGAGGTGTGGGTGGGTGAGCATCACTCGGCCGGTACCGAGATCATTCCTGATCCGTTCATGTTCATCTGTTACGCCGCGCCCCAGACCCGCCATATCAAGTTGGGGACCGGGGTGTTGTCGTTGCCGTATCACAACCCGT
>JBCCRO010000029.1:0-69708 GCA_039201605.1 Actinomycetota bacterium | reverse complement strand
GCGGGCACGCTGGCCCCCCCGCGGTCGTCGCGTGCGGGGGCGTTGGGGTGGCGGGGGGTCGCGGCCCCGGTGTCGTTGCCGGCCCACCCCACGCCGGGGTGACGAGCGGATGCGGCCAGGCCCGACGTCTCGGTGAGAGCCGGGCTGGCCACGGTCCCCACGGTGGACGCCTCGGTCGAGGCGCACGGGGCTCCGCCCTCCGACCCCGGTACCGGGTCGCTCGGCTCGTCCTCGGCCCCGACCGGGGCCGCCGTCGTCGGGTCGAGCGCCGTCTCCTCGGACGACGGCGAGGCGTCCTCGCCGTCGGTGCCGATCAGGCCACAGCCGGTGATGGAGAGCGCAATCGCCAGGAGAGCGATGGGGGTGCACTGGCATCGCTGCCGTTTGAGGACGTAGGATGACGAATCAGTCATAAGGGGTACGTTGTCGGTCGGAGGCCATGAGCCCAACTTTGGGTTCATCCGCCTAGCATGGGCCGGGTCACGGACCTGCACGCCGGGCCCGCTGGTCTAGGCCGAACCATTGGTAACACGACGTTGCCCTTGGGTCGGTGACGATTGCGGACTAAAACTGGTGTGCGGTAGCCACGAACCAGCGGGCGGAGCTGGTAGAGGGGATTTCCCGTTGAAGCGACAGAAGAGGCCATCGGCCGACACACCGTCTCGATCCGGCTCGGCTCGAGGTCGAGAGCGCATGCCCGGTGGTCAGGACGGTCAGGACCCTCGACGTCCGGCTCGTGGTCAATCCCGAGGTCCGGCCCGTGGCGCTCAGGAGCCGCCGAGGGGCCGTGACGGCTCACGACGGCCCCGGCCGACCGGTGAGGCACCCCCGATCGACTCCCGCCGTGGCGGGGCCGAGCCGCCCCGTGGACGCAAGCAGCCCCCGGGCCGCCGTCCCGCTCCCACCGATCAGCCACCGCCAGGTTCCGGCCCCCGACGTCGTCGCCCCGCAGGGCGCGGCGGTGAGGCACCGCCCCCCGGCCCCGGCGCTGGTCCCGGGCCCGGCCCCGATCGTTCGCCCGGCGCTCGCCGCCCCGCCGGTGGCGGCACGATGCCGCTTCGTCGCCGTGGTGCCGCCGGTCCGGCCCCGGCCGGCGCCCCCGCCCAGGACAACCTCTCCCCGGCCATGAGCGCGGCGGCCGCCGCCGCCCGAGGTGGGGTCGACGAGGATTCGACCATGTTCTTCCCGGGGCCGAACTCCGCAGCCCCCCGCACCGCCGAGCGGCCCCCCGGTCGGGCCCCCGCTCGCGATGACGACTTCGGGCCGTCCGCCTTCGACGCCCCACCGTTCGACCCGCTGGACGACCCCAAGGCCGGCGACCCGGCCGCCATGCTGGCCGCCCGTGCCGAGCCGCTCGGCGGCGCAGGCAAGGGCGCGGCCAACCGCACCCGTGGCACTCGCCCCGCCCCCGGCGGGAAGGGTGGCCCGGGAGCCAAGGGCACCCGCGGGGCCAAGGGCGCCCGCGGCGGCACCGCACCAGCCGTTCCCCGGTCGGCCGCCACCCGCTCGGCCCCCAAGAGCCGCAAGCCCAAGGAGCCGTCCACCCTTCTGCTCGGACTCGGCCTCGGCGCCGTGATCCTCGCCGGTATCGCCGCCGCCTACTTCCTCACCCGCGGGGGCGACGACGACCAGGTGGCCAGCGACCCGATCACCGTGGTCGAAGAGGAGACCACCGACCCGACCGACGCCGGCGAGGCCGTCACCGACACCGATGTCGCCGGACCGGAGACGACCACACCGCCCGTGGTGGAGTTCGACGCCGCCGCCGTCGGGCCGATCATGGCCGGCACCGAGTACACGATCAACGTCGCCGGTGGCCCCACCGACGCCACCTACCAGCTGCTGGTCGACGGCGTGGCCGCCGCCGAGCCGGCACCCCAGCTGGCCCCGGTGGTGTTCGCCCAGGGCCGTCACCTGGTCGAGGTCAAGATCACCAACGCCACCGGTGAGACGTCGACACCCCCGGTCGTGGTCTACGCCGCCGAGGAGGCCGCCCCGGGCGTGACCTTCCGGGCCAACCTGGCCTCGGTCAACACCGATCCCAACGTCGAGGGCTGGGCCGAGGCGGTCCGTCGCTTCGACGAGTTCGTCGCCGCCGGTCATACCGAGCTGCAGCTGCTCCCGAGCGACTGGTACCCGAGCCTGGCCCCCGGCTATTGGAACCTCTTCGTCGGTGGTTTCGGGACGCGAGCCGAGGCGATCACCTACTGCGAAGGGTTCGGCCTCTCCGTCCCCGATCAGTGCTTCGCCCAGGAGTTCGATCCCGCCGCACCGGCTGGTGGCTGAGCCGGGAGCCATCGATCTCGGCATAGAGGGCCTCGGACCCGCCGTCCGTATCGGCAGCGGCGGCTTTGCCGACGTGTACCGGGCCGAACAGGAGAACCTCCGCCGTCAGGTAGCGGTCAAGGTCGTCCGCAGCTCGCTGAGCGACCCCCAGTCCCGCCTGCGTTTCGAGCGCGAGTGCCACGCCCTGGGCGCGGTGTCGGACCATCCCCACATCGTCGGCGTGCACCGGAGCGGCTTCACCGGTGACGGCCGGGCCTACCTGATCATGACCTACTGCCCCGGGGGGAGCCTGCTCGACCGGGTCCACGCCGGAGGGCCGATGGCCGCCGCCGACGTGCTCGACGTCGCTCGCAAGGTGGGCAAGGCCTTGGGGATGGCCCACGACGCCGGCGTGCTCCACCGTGATGTGAAGCCGGCAAACATCCTGATGACGGCGTTCGGAGAGCCGGCCCTGGCCGACTTCGGCATCGCCCGGGTCGAGGGCGCCGACCAGACCGCAACCGGCCAGATCACGGCCAGCTTCACCCACGCCGCCCCCGAGGTGCTCCAGGGCGGGGCGCCGTCGGTGCGGAGCGACGTCTACTCCCTGGGCTCCACCCTCTACGAGTTGGCGACCGGCAGGCCCGGTCACGTCCACCCCGACGACGAGTCGCCGTGGATGCTCATCCGCCGAGCCTCGAGCGAGCCGTTTCCCGATCCGGGGTCGGCCGGGATCGGCGAGCCGTTGGCCTCGATCATCCGTCGGGCCACCGCCTTCGACCCGGCCGACCGGTACCCGTCGGCCGCCGAACTGGTGGCCGACCTCGATCGCCCGTCGGCCCCCGCCGCCCCGGCCACCGTGATCGCCGGCGGAGCGACGCCGGCGACGGTGCTGGCCGGACCCCGTGGCTCCGACGCCGCCGCCCAACCCACCTGGGTGGAGGCGGCCGACGCCCTCTCGGCCACGGCCGTCACCGATCCGGCCTCGGACCGGACGGCGCAGGTGCCGTCCCGGCTGTCCGGTGCCGCCGCGCCACCCGCCCACGCCGCACCCGGCCCTACCCTCGATCGGCCGCCGAGGCGGCGTCGAGCGTTCCTCGGAGGGATGTTCGCCGTCCTCGTCGTGGCCGCCGTCGGCGCCGGGGTGCTCCTCGCCCTGCGGGGCGACGACGCCGTCGAGGTCACCCTGGCCTTCGTCGACGGCTCGTCCGGGCCCCTCGACCTGGGGCAGACCTACGCCCTCGACGTCACCGGCCACGACGACGCCGAGTTCGAGCTGCTGATCGACGGTGAGCCGGTGGCCGGACCCGCCGCCCTCCCGCTCGCCTTCACCCCCGAGACCGCCGGCCGTCAGGCCTTGAGCGTGCGCACCACCCGGGGCGACCTCGTGGGCGAGACCGAGGTGATCGAGCTGTACGTGATCGGGGAGCTGCCCGACGCCGGCTACCGGGCCAACCTGGCCTCGCTCACCGACGACGCGGCGAACTGGCCGGCGACCTTGGAGCGCTTCGACGAGTTCGTGGCCGAGGGCCACACCGGGCTCGAGCTACTGCCGTCGAGCCGGTTCGCCTCGCTTCGCCCGGGGTTCTGGAACCTGTACGTCCCCGGGTTCGGCGAGGAGCAGGAGGACGGCCGGGCCTACTGCACCGACTTCGGGCTGTCGGTGCCCGAGGAGTGCTTCGTCACCTTCTTCGACCCCGAGGCCTGACCCCCCCCTCGTCGGACCGCGGACATCACCGTCGTGGTCGCGAGCGGGGCCCGTGTGCGCCCGCCGTTCGGTGGCTCAGCCGTCGTCGAGGTGGGGGTGGCCGTGTCCGCGGTGCGGGTGGTCGTGGCCGCCCGGTCGGGTGGCGAGTTCGGCCGAGCGGCCGTCGAGGGTGGCGGCGGCGACCAGCCCGGTGTCGGCCAGCCGTTCCTCCAGCGCCGCCTGCCAGCACCCCCAGTAGTCGTAGGCATCGGCCGAGGTCAGCGACCCGGTGTGGTCGGCGATATGGGCGATCAGGGCCTGGCGGAACGGTTCCCACGCCAGCAGACCCCGCTCCCGCAGCGCCATCGTGGTGGCGAACAGGCGCGACTGCCAGGGGGCGGTGAACACGAGCTCACCGTTGTCGCGGGGTGGGGCGACGCCGACGCTCAGGCCGGTGTCGGGGTCGACGTCGGCCTCGGTCACGAGGTGACGTCGGGCGGCGGCACGACGGCCACGCCGATCATGGCGTCCCGGGTGACCAGCTCCCGGAGCGCCTCCTCGTCGAGGTCGTCGGTGCCGGCCGGGCGTTCGGGGATCACCAGATAGCGGAGCTCGGCGCTGGAATCCCACACGTTGATCGTGGTGTCGGGATCGAGGTCGAGCCCCATCTCGCTCAGCACCTGGCGAGGTTCGCGCACGATGCGGGAGCGGTACTCGGGCGACTTGTACCAACTCGGCGGCAGCCCGAGAACGGTCCACGGGTAGCACGAGCAGAGCGTGCAGCAGACGACGTTGTGGACCCCGGGCTCGTTGACCACCACCTCGAGTCGCTCCAGGCGGCCGGTGTCCACCCCCACCTCGGCCACCGCCGCCACCGGATCCTCGGCCAGGCGATCACGGAAGCCGGGATCGATCCAGGCCCGGGCCACCACCCTCGCCCCCGCCATGGGGCCGATCCGGTGGTTCCAGGTCTCGATGTAGTGATCGACCTCGGAGGCCGACAGCACCTCGGCCTCGACCAGCAACGCTTCGAGGGCCTCGGCCCGCACCGCCTGGGCCCGGGCCAGATCCTCGCCGTGGAGGTGCTCGCCGTGGAGGTCGACGGCGGGCGCCGCGCCGGGATCCGAGGCCGGTGGGTTGGGCGCGGTCATGAGGTCTCCTCGGTGTTGGTGGCGGGCAGCAGGTAGGGCTCGAACGTGTCGAGATGGCAGACCTGGGCCGGGTCGGCGTCCGGGCCCCAGAGCTCGGCGGCGGAGAAGGCGACGGCGTAGACGTAGCACGGCTGCTCGCCCCGGCCGTGGGCCAGCGTGTCGGGGAAGGTGAAGGCGGGGTAGACCCGCGCCACACGGCCGGTCCGTCCCCGGGCGTAGCGGGGCAACCGGTGGTGGCCGTCGTGGGGGGCATGGGTCAGCGTCGTCACCCGGTCGCCGACGGCGAAGCGGGGCGGATCGTCCACCGGGCGGATGAACCCGACGGTGTGCTCGGTGGCCTCGGCGCCCACCGAGGGGTGGAAGCGGGGCGGTCCCGCCGAGTCGGTCGGGTGGTGGCCGCCGGCCTCGATCAGCTCCTCGATGCGGGCGGTGGTGGTGACGCCCTGATCGACCATGGCCGACTCGACGGCGGCCAGCCAGCGGCCCCAGTAGCCGATCGGGAAGTACCGCTCGGGGTCGAGCCGCTCGATCCGGTGCCGGTGGGCGTCGATGTTGGTGACGCCGCGCCGAAGCATGGCGAACATGCCCGCTCCGGCCACCGCCTCCCACCGCTCGTCGACCGTGGCCCGCTCCTCGGGCTCGTAGAGCACGGGGCCGTAGCCCTGGACCCCGCCGAGATCGTGAATACCGTCCATCGGCTCACGGTAGCGTGGCCGCTGTGGACGTGAGGAGCCCCATCGAGCCGCCCGCCCCCTCGGTCGGCCCACCACCGGCCCGTGGCCGACGTCGCCGACGGCTGGCCACGCTGCTCGGCGCCGCCCTGGTGCTGGCCGCCTGTTCCTCGACACCGAGCGCCGAGGAGGTCGAGACCTCGGTCGAACCGACGGCCCCACTGATCCGCCCCACGCTGCAGTTCGTGGTCAACGACTGGACGGCGTCCGCCCTCAACGTGGCCGTGGCCGAACAGCTGATCGAGGCCAACCTCGGCTACCCGGTGGTGCCGGTGCGAATGGACGACACCAGGGAGATCTACGAGGAGCTGGCCGACGGCGAGGTCGACGCCGTGCTGGAGATCTGGCCCTCCAGCATGTCCGACCAGGACCGCCTCTACTTCGACCGGGACCAGGTGGTCGACATCGGCCCGCTGGGTGCCACCGGCAAGGTCGGCTGGTTCGTGCCCCAGTACATGATCGATGCCGATCCGGCCCTGGCCGGGTGGGAGGGCTACACCGAGTCCGCCACCGCCGCCCGGTTCGCCACCGCCACCAGCGGCGGCCGAGGTCGGTTCCTCGGCACCAATCCCGACTACGCCCAGTACGACGAACAGCTGATCGACAATCTCGGTCTGCCCTTCACCGTGCAGTACTCGGGGTCGGAGGCGGCGACCCTGGCCGAGGTGGAGGCCCGGGTCGAGGCCCGGGAGCCGGTGTTGCTCTACTGGTGGACGCCCACCTCGGCGGTGGCCCGCTTCGACCTGGTGAACGTGGCCCTTCCCGCCCACGGCCCGGACTGCACCGGACCGTCGGCGGCGGCCGAGGGCCGGGTCGACTGCGACTACCCGACCGACGAGCTGTTCAAGGCGGTTTCGGTCGAGCTGCCGGCCCGGGCGCCCGAGGTGCTGGCCTTCCTCCAGCAGTTCACGCTCACCACCGACGATCAGCTCTCGATGCTGACCGCGGTCGAGATGGACGGGCTCACCATCGATGCCGCCGCATCGGCCTGGATCGCCGCCAACCCCGATCGGTGGCAGCCCTGGCTCGGCGGCTGAAGGCGGCGGTCGAGGTCTCGACCGGGTGAGTACTAGCCCATCTGCGGGAGGACCTCGGTGGCGAGGAGGTCCATCTGCTCGTCGAGGATGTCGGCCGGTACCCCACCGGCGTCGAGGAGGAACAGATGCCGGTCGAGGCCGAGCAGCTCGTCGATCTCACCGATCCGGTTCACCACCTCGGTGGGACTGCCACAGATCCCCGGCCCCTCCAGCAGACTGTCGTAGTCGGTGGCCCGGCCGAAGCCCTGGCGGAGGGTGAGGGCGAAGTCGCGGTAGTGCTCGAGGTAGGGCCGCCAGCGTCGCCTGGCCTCCTGGCTGGTGGCGGCCACGTGCAGATAGCTGGGGAACCCGATGCGAGGCGACGCGTCGTGACCGGCCGCCTCGAACCGCTCCCGGTAGAACCCGACGATCTCGAGATAGTCGGCCGGCCACTTGAACAGGCTCGGCAGGAAGAGCGGCAGGCCGAGGTCGGCGGCGAGCCCGCTGGAGGTCTGGGACAGGCCACCCCCGATCCAGATCGGGGGATGCGGTTGTTGGATGGGTTTCGGCTGCAGGCGGATGTCGGTGAGGGGAGCGCGGTAGTCGCCCTCCCACGTCACCGACTCCTCGTTGAACAGCCGCAGCACGAGCCGCAGGTACTCCTCGAAACGGGGGCGGATCTCGTCGAAGTCGGCGATGCCGAAGGCGTTGGCCGTGGCCTCGGACACGCCGCGGGCGAAGGTCATCTCCGCCCGACCGCCGCTGATCACGTCGAGGGTGGCCAGCTGCTCGGCCTGGCGGACCGGGTCGGTGTTGGCCAGCAGGGTCACCGAGGTGCCGAGGCAGATCCGCTCGGTTCGGGTGGAGGCCGCCGCCAGCACCAGCTCCGGCGACGACAGGATGTAGTCGCTGAAGTGATGCTCGCCGACGCCGAAGGCCCGGAACCCCGCCGCCTCGGCCTGCACCGCGGTGTCGACCACTCGCTGCAACCGCTCGGCCTGCGACTCGCGTCGACCGGTGACCGGGTCGGCCATGTGATCGGCCAGGCTGAGCAACCCGTACTCGGTCACCGGTGTGCTCTCAGCCCTCGACCGGCCACACGACGTCGGTGCCCTCGTAGAGCTCGGCGGCCACCGAGGCGTCGAGCATCGGCTCCCAGTCCGGGAGCTCCTCGAACACGCCCACCTCGGTCAGCAACTCGATCTCGGCCCCGAACCGGTCGATGTCGATCAGGCCCGGGCCCTCACCCGTCGGGGTGGTGTCGAGCACCAGGGAGCTCTCGGTGACCCAGCGGAAGCCCTCACCCTCGGCCGACAGGAAGGCGGGGTTGCCGGCGGCGTCGATGCGCTCGAAGGCGTGACCGACTGCGGTCTCCGGATCGTCGACGGCGAACTGGAAGCCCCGGAACGAGGCCCGCAGGAAGTCCTCCACCGCCGTCGGATGCTCCTCGAGGAACGTCGACGAGGTGAAGAACACCCCGAACGACGACGGGACGTCGAACTCGCGGGGGTCGAACACCCGGTACTCGACCCCGGCGGCGTCGAGCTGGGCCGGCTCGTTGCTCTTGTACACCGGGAGGGCGTCGATGCCGAGTTCGAGGTGGGCGACGGGGTCGAAGCCGTCGAGCAGGGGCTCGTCGAGGCTCGACCGTTCCACCCCGGCCTGGCCGAGCATGGCCTGGAGGGAGTAGGGGAGGTCACCCTTGATCCCCACGGTGGCCCCTTCGAGGTCGGTCAGCTCGGCGATCTCGCTGTCGGCGGGGACGATCAGCTCCTCGATCGAGGTCTTGCCGTAGTGGGCGATGGCCACCAGATCGGCCTCGCCCTGCACGTTGGTGTTGACCACCTCCCCGAAGGAGCCGGCCGAGCTGAACTGGGCCTGGCCCTGGGCGACGAGGCCGCCGGTGGGGGCGAAGCCGGGCACGATTTCCACGTCGAGGCAGAGCTCCTCGAAGTAGCCCTCGGCGTCGGCCACGATCACGTCGAGGATGCTGGCGGCGGCGGCGAAGTCGAACGCCGAGAGGTAGGTGATGGTCCCGGCCGCCCGGTTGGCCTCGCACCGTTCGGCGAAGGCCGACGCAGCGTCGTCGCCGTCGGCCGTGCCGTCGTCGGACGGGGTCTCGTCGGTGGTGGACGCCGACGCCGTGTCCTCGGCCTCGGTCTCCGCCGAGGTGTCGGCCGCGTCGTCGGTCGTGTCGTCGCCGCAGGCGGCGGCGATCAGCATCAGGGCCGTCAGTAGGGCCACCAAGGCGTGTCCGCGTCGAGCGGATCCGGTGGACATGTGCTGTTCCTCTCCCGTCGGGTGATCGGTTCCTCAGGTCGTCGACTGCGAGGTGTGCCACCGCAGCGTTCGCCGCTCCAGTGCCATCACCGCCAACGTCAGCACGACGCCGATCAGCGCCAGTGACAATACGCTGCCCCACAGCTGGTCGACCAGACTGCGCGACTGGGCGATACGAGCCTGGTAGCCCAGCCCGCGGGTCGAGCCACCGTACAGCTCGCCGATCACGGCTCCCACCAGAGCGAGGCTGACGCAGATCCGGGCGGCGGCGAAGAGCCCGGGCAGGGCGTGGGGCAGTCGCAGGTTCCACAGGATCTCGCGGCGGCTGGCGTCGACCGAGCGCATGAGTTCGAGCGTGTCGCGGTCGACGCTGCGCAGCCCGGTCAGGGCGTTGGCCACGAACGGGATGAAGGCGAACAGGGCGGCGACCAGGATCTTCGGCGCCGGGCTGAACCCGAACCACAGCAGGAAGACCGGGGCCAACACCGCCACCGGGGTCGACTGGATCAAGACGATGATCGGCATCGTGGCCCGCTCCACGAACCGGGAGTGGGCCATGGCGGTGGCCACGGCGAGGGCGACGGCCAGGGCCAGCACGAAGCCGACCATCGCCTCGACCAGGGTCACCCAGCCGTTGGCCACGTAGAAGCCGGGGTCGCCGCCCAGGTGCCGGAAGATACGGCTCGGGGCCGGCAGGGTGAGCGGTGAGACATCGGCCAGGCGGACGTAGGCCTCCCACCCGCCGAACAGCACCAGCAGGCCCACGCCGGGGGCCAGCGTGCGCAGCAGCGACGACCGCGGTGCCTCCCCGACATCATCGGGGGAGGGATCGACGGCGAGGTTCGGGGGAAGCGCCGTCATCGCCGCCCGGAGGCCGCAGCCCCGCCTCCGGTCGCCCCGGCCTCGTCGGCTGCGGGAGCGGACGCCTGTGCGACGGCCTCCGCCTCGGCGGAGCGGGCGCCGTCAGCACCGCCGCCGGCCGGGTGGCGAGCCGGGCCGGGGATGGTATGGGTGGCTTCCGCCGCCTTGTTCAGCGAAGCTCGGAGCCGCACGGTGTGGTCGTGGAACTCCTCCGCGTCCTGCACGCCGTGGGCCCGGGGCCGGTCGAGGTCGATGGTCAACTCGTCGGACACCTGGCCCGGTCGGCCTGTCAGCACCACCACCCGGTCCGAGAGCAGCACCGCCTCCTCGATCGAGTGGGTGACGAACACCACGGTGGCCCGGGTGTCCCGCCACAGATCGAGGAGCAGGAACCGCATGCCGGCCCGGGTGATCTCGTCCAGGGCGGCGAACGGCTCGTCCATCAGCAGGATCGGGGGACGCAGGGCGAAGGCCCGGGCCAGGCTCACCCGTTGCTGCATGCCGCCCGAGAGCTCGGCCGGCAGCGCCGAGGCGAACGGCGCGAGATCGACGGCGTCGAGCAGGGCGTCCACCTCGTCGTCGGCCACCGGGCCTCGGCCCTGGCTCTGGTTCAGGCGGGGGAGGAGGGTGAGGTTCTGGCGAACCGTCCGCCAGGGGAGAAGCGCCGGCGACTGGGGCACCCATCCGAACCGCTTGGCCGATCGGCCTTCGGTCGGCGGACGCCCGGCCACGGCGAGACGGCCCTGGTCCGGCTCGATCAGACCCCCGATCAGGCGGAGCAGCGTGGACTTGCCGCACCCGCTCGGCCCGATGATGCTCACGAACTCACCTGCGGCGATGGTCAGGTCCAGACCGCGCAGGGCATCGGTGCGACGTCCGTGATCGAAGAACGTCTTGTCGACGTCCTCGATCTCGACCGTCGGTGGTTCCTCGCTGGTCCACACTCGCACGAGCATCGCACGTCCGAGCCCCCGACGCAGTGTCGTGACCGATGGCGCCGTCGCCTCGAGCGCCGGGGCCGCAGCCGATGAGGCCCCGGTGACCGGGCGGTGCGGGCCGGTGACGGGGCGGTCCAGGCCCGGGCCGATCGCCCCCGCGCTATTTCCAGGCGAAGGGAGGCTGCTCGTACCCGTCGACCCGCTCGTCGCCACCGTCGAGGCCGACGGCCCGGAACTGGTGGATCACGGCCCCGGTCGGGGCGTGGATCAGATCGCCCCCGATCGGCACCTGGATCACGGGTCGGTCGCTCTCGGGGATCGACACGAACCGGGGCGAGTCCGGTCGGGCCAGCTCGGCCAGGGCGATGCGGTGGACCGAGGCCACCTCGTCGGGGTTGGCCACCGGCTCGGCGTCGGCGCCGGCCCAGAACACGAAGGGCGAGATCACGTAGCCCGAGCGGGTGGGGTAGTCGTCGAGGCGGCCCAGGAGATCGTCGGGGCCGACCCGGAGGCCGACCTCCTCGGCGATCTCCCGGATGGCGGCGTCGAGCGCACCCTCACCGTCGTCGAGGCGTCCACCGGGGAGCGCCCACTGCCGGGCGTGGGCGTTGAGATGCGACCCCCGCCGGGTCAACAGCAGCGCGGCGCCGCCCGCCGTCCCGTCGACCCGGCCGGTGACGTCGGCGCCGTGGGTGCCGGGGACCTCGGCCAGCAGCTCGTCCCGTCCGAGGCTGATCGGGTCGTCGCCGTGCAGCTCGGCGTCGGAGTCGAGGATCACGAGACCGACGGCGGCGTGGCGTCGCCCCTCGAGGGGGTGGTGCCGCACGTCGAGCCGACCGAGGTTGGCGACCAGCCGCCGGCGGAGGGCGTCGTCGTAGGGGATCGGGGTTCGTCCGGCGGCCGGTCGGCCGCTCATTCGACGGTGACGTCGGCCGTCCGGGCCAGGCGCTTGGCCTTGCGGGACCGTCGGAGCCGACGCAGCAGCCGGAAGGCGGCGCCGCCCGCCAGCGCCAACTCGCCGGGGGAGACGGCGCCCGCGCCGTTGGCCGGCTGGCGCCGGGCCCTGGCCAGGCGGGCGCCGGCGGCGCCCACGAGGAACAGGTCGGACAGGAGGCCGAGGCCGCGGAAGCGGCGGAGGAAGAGTCGTCTGATCACGCCCATGACCCAAACCTAGAGGGTGCGCTCCTGGCGCGCTCGCTACCCTGCGGTCCGTGGCCACTGGAGATGAACGAGCCGAGGTACCGGCGGGACTGCACGGCGGCGGACTGAAGATCGGGCTGGTCCGTGCCCGGTGGAACGCCGACATCGTCCAACGGCTGGCCGACGGCGTCGACGGGGCGCTCGCCGACCTGGGCGTGCGAACCGTCATCGAGCACTCGGTCCCCGGCTGTTTCGAGATCCCGCTGGCGGCCAAGCTGCTGGCCGGATCGGGGCAGGTCGACGCCGTCGTCTGCATCGGTGCCGTCATTCGAGGTGAGACCACCCACTACGAGCTGGTGGCCGGCGAGTGTGGCCGTGGCGTCCAGCAGGCCCAGCTCGACACCGGCGTTCCCGTGCTCTTCGGGGTGCTGACGGTGGAGAACGCCGAGCAGGCGCTGGCTCGGAGTCAGCCCGGCGACGGCCACAACGTGGGGGCCGAGGCCGCCCTGGGCGCGGTGGAGATGGCGCGCCTGGCCGAGAAGCTCACTCGTTGAGCCAGGGCTCGTCGAGCTCCCACGGATACTGCGGCTCGTCGCTCAGGGTCTTCTTCGGCGCCCGCTGGCCCTTGGCCAGGGTTCGGGCGGCCAGCACACCGCCGATCAGGCCGAACAGATGGCCCTCCCACGAGATGCCCTCCTGGGGGACCAGGCCGACGATCATGCCGCTGTAGAGCAGGATGGCGACCAGGGCCGGAGCGATGATCCGGGCCCGCCGATCGTAGAAGGCGGCCCCGATCAGGGCCCCGAAGTACCCGAACACGATCCCGGAGGCCCCGATGTGATTGCCGCTTCCGGCGAGCAGCCACGTGAGGCCGCCGCCGATCACCAGCACCATCGCCGTGGTCGTCACCCAATAGCGGAGGCCGCGGAGGGCCACGAGGAAACCGAGCACCAGGAACGGCACCGAGTTGGAGATCAGGTGGCGGTAGCCGCCGTGGAGGAACGGGGCCCACAGCACCCCGTCCAGCCCGCTCAGCTCCCGGGGCTGGATGCCGTTGGACTGCAGCCGGTCGTCGAGGATGACGCTGTCGGTGACCTCGATGGCCCACATCGACAGGAGGGACAACGCCAGCAGCCCCGCACCGGTGGAGGCCATGCGGGCCAGCAGCGAAGGCCGATCGGTGGCGCCGGTGGTGGCCATGGCCCCAATGGTAGTTGGCCCCTCCGACGAGGGCCCGGTCGGCCCCGCCGCCGTCGACGGCACCGACGGTGATCTCACCCGTCCCGGGGCGGGGCCGACCTTGCCCGAGGCCGACAACCCCTAGACTCTTCGCCGATGGCCGCCACCGACCAGCGTGATGACCTCAAGCTCCGGGAGGCGCTGACCGCCCCCTTCGCCGCCATCACCGACCACGCCTGGTGGCACCGGCACCTCGACCCCGAGGAGCGCCGACGGGTGATGAACGAGTTGGCCATGACCCGGGTGGAGCACTGGACCTGGCGTTTCACCGTGATGTTGACGCTGTCGGTGGTGGTGGCCGTGATGGGCCTGTCGGCCAACTCGGCCGCCGTGGTGATCGGCGCCATGCTCCTGGCCCCGCTCATGACCCCGGTGCTGGCCACCGCCGCCTCGCTGTCGATGTCGCTGTGGGGCAAGGCCATCGTCGCCTTCCTCCGGGTGGCCGTCGCCACCGCCTGGTGCATCGCTCTCGCCTACCTGCTGTCGAGGTTCCTGCCCGACGGACCGCTGCCCAACGAGGTGCGGTCCCGCACCCAGCCCGACATCCGCGACCTGGTTGTGGCCCTGGCCGCCGGGGCCGCCGGTTCCTACGCCACCGTCCGTAAGGACGCATCGGCCGCCCTGCCGGGCGTGGCCGTGGCCGTGGCCCTGGTGCCGCCGCTGGGGGCTGTGGGCATCACCCTGGAGGCGGGCGACCTCAAGCTCGCCGTCGGCGCCATGCTGCTCTACACGACGAACCTGGCCGCCATCATCTTCGCCGGGGTGATGGTGTTCATCGCCACCGGCTTCGTCCCGCCCCGGCGTCTGTCCAACACCGGTTTGCAGCTGGTGGTCGCCGCCGTGATCGCCGGGGCCATCGTGGCCGCCATCGCCGTCCCCCTCTACCGGAGCTCGGCCGACGCCGTGGAGGCGGCACAGGAGCAGGGGACGGCCCGGGCCATCGTCGACGAGTGGCTCGACGGGCGGGACCTGTCGAGCCAGGTCGACATCAGCGGTGACCAGGTCGTGGTCGAGCTGCGGGGCTTCGAGCCACCGCCCGATGACACCGAGCTGACCGAGGCGCTGCAGCGGGAGCTGGGCGAGGTGACCGTGATCGTGGAGTGGATCCGCACTGAGCGGGCCACCACCACGGTGCCGGCCGCCCCGACCGACGACGACCTCCTGCTCGACCAGGTGCGGACCGAGGTCGAGGCGTGGCTGTCCGACGGTGAGGACGGTGACTACGCCCTCGAGCACGTGTCGATCACCGACGGCGTGGTCCGGGTCGACGTGGCCGGGGCCGGCGAGCCGCCACCGGTGCAGCCGCTGGTCGATCGGATCGGCACCAACGTCGATGCCGATCTCACCCTGCGCCTCAACTGGACCGAGCGGGAGACGATCACCCCGGGCACCACCGTGCCCCCGGTGCAGCAGGTGGAGGACGACATGCGGCTCGTCGTCGACGAGTGGGCGGCCCGGGTGGGGGTCACCGTCGACGACTTCACCTACGACGGCGACTCCGCCGTGGTCGAGGTCACCGGCGGTCAGGAGCCCCTGATCTACCGACTGGTCACCGACCTGGAGGCGCTGGCCGACGACGACGGGTTCCGGGTCGACGTGCTCTACACCGAGCGCCGGCAGGTGACGACCACGGCCCCCGGGGTCAACCAGCTCTTCGACCCCGACGCCCCGGCCACGGCGACCACCGCTCCCGGCGGGTGAGCGTCGAGACCGGCCGCCTTCCCCACCTCAGCATCGGCCTGCTCGGCCTCGTCACGATCGCCGCCTACGGCACCTGGTACTACGCCTTCGGCGTGCTCCTGGAGCCGCTGCTGGTCGACACCGGCTGGTCGGAGGGGACGATGGCGGCCGTGTTCGGGGTGTCGATGGCGGCGGGGGCGCTGCTCGGCCTGCCCGCCGGTCGCTACGTCGACCGCGTCGGTTGTCGGCGGGCGTTTCTGCTCGCCGCCGTCGGCTCCACCGCCGGTCTGCTGCCTGCGTCGCTCGCCGCCACACCGTTGCTGTTCGCCCTGTGCGCCGTGCCCGGGGCGGCGGCGCTCCAGGCGCTCGCCTTCTACCACGTGTCGCAGAGCACGGCGGTCCGCATCGCCCCCGAGCGGTCGGCCCGGGCCATCGCCGTGCTCACCGTCTACGGGGCGCTGGCCAGCATGATCTACCTGCCGCTGGCGGCGGCCCTGGTCGAGCGCATCGGGTGGCGGGCCACCCTCCGCGTGCTGGTGCTGATCACGGCCGCCGTACTGGTGGTGGCCGCCGTCGGGATCCGCGACCGCCCGGACGCTGCGGCGGCGGTGCGGCGGGGTCCGGGGGCGGTCTCGCAGGTCCTCGCCACCTCGGCCGCCCGCCGCTACGCCGTCGCCGTCGCCCTGGTCGGCCTGGCCGTCGGCACGGTGCTGCTCTACCAGGTGCCGGTGATGGTCGGAGCCGGGCTGTCGGCCGGTGCCGCGGCCTGGCTCGCCGGCGCCCGGGGCGTCGCCCAGGTCACGGGGCGGATCCCATTGGGGTGGATGCTGGACCGGATGGAGGCCCGGCAGGCGGTCCGTCTGGCCTTCGCCGCCATCGCCGTCGGTATCGCCCTCGTCGCCTTCGCCGGCAACCTGGTGGTGGCCGCCGCCTACACCCTGGTTGCCGGCTTCGGGATCGGGGCCACGTCGCCGTTGATGGGTATCTACGCCGACGAGTTGTTCGACCGATCGAGCCTGGGCGAGTCGATGGGACTGATCACGATGATCTTCGGGCTCTCCACCGCTTTCGGACCGGCCCTGGTCGGGGTGCTGGCCGAGGTGACCGGGAGCCGACGGTGGGGGCTCGGCATCGCCGTGGTGGCGGCGTTGGCGGCGGTGGCGGCCATGGGCCCACCGGGGTCCGATCGGCGCCCCTCGCTAGGGTGAGCGGCCATGAGGTACCTCGGATTCACCCATGACGGCGCCGACGTGATCGCCGTCGTCGACGGCGACACCGCCACCGTGCTCACCACCGTCGACGACTTCTACGCCGATCCCGCCCGCAGCCGGGCCGCCGCCCCCGACGGGCCCGCCGTACCGCTGGCCGAGGCGCAGGCCACGGCCGTGCCGCCGGTACCGCGCACGGCCAAGATCCTCTGTCTCGGCCTCAACTACCAGCTCCACGTGGAGGAGACCGGTCGGGAGCGGCCACCGGCCCCCAACGTGTTCGCCCGGTGGTACGCCTCGCTGTCGTGTCACGAGGCGCGGATCACGGTGCCTTCGGGCGAGCCCGGGCTCGACTGGGAGTGCGAGCTGGCCGTGATCATCGGCGACCACCTGGTCGACACCCCGGCGGCCTCGGCCATGGCGGGCGTGCTCGGCTACACCTGCTTCAATGACCTCAGCGGCCGCAAGCACCAGCGGGCCACCTCGCAGTGGGCGCTGGGGAAGAACCCCGACGGCTCCGGCCCCATCGGCCCGGTGGTGGTGACGGCCGACGAGTACGGCGACCCCTACGGTCGGGCCATCATGACCCGGGTCAACGGGGAGACGATGCAGTCGTCGACCACCGACCGGATGCTGTTCAAGATCGATGAGACGATCGAGTACATCACCCGGGCCACGTCGCTCCGCCCGGGCGACGTCATCGCCACCGGCACCCCGGAGGGCGTTGGGTCGATGATGGACCCGCCGCAGTTGCTCACCGCCGGCGACGGCGTCGAGGTCGAGATCGCCGACATCGGCGTGCTCCGCACCCATGTCGACTGAGTGGCGACGTCGGTACGTGGAGGCCCGGTGACGAATGCGGCGACGAAGGGTGTCGTGTTCGACTTCGACGGCACGATCCTCGACACCGAGTGGAGTGAGTTCGGCTCGCTGCAGGCCGAGTACCGGCGTCACGGCGTCGAGTTCCGCATCGAGCACTTCATCGATCGGGTGGGTCGGGCCGACCAGCCCCACTGGACCATCGACCTCCGGGAGCGGGTGGGTGAGTCGCTCGACATGGAGATGGTGGAGGAGCGCCGTCGTCGCGATCATGCCGCCCGGATCGCCGCCAGCGACCTGCGGCCCGGGGTGCTGGCCCTGCTCGACCATCTGGCCGCGGTCGAGATCCCGGTGGCGATCGCCAGCAGCTCGCCGACCTGGTGGGTCGAGGGGCACTTGGGGGAGCGTGGTCTGCTGGACCGCTTCGTCACGGTGGCCACCAGCGATCACGTCGAGCGGGCCAAGCCGTGGCCCGATCTGTTCCTCACCGCGGCTGACCGCCTCGGCCTCGAACCGGCCCACTGCCTGGCCATCGAGGATTCCTTCCACGGGGTGACGGCGGCGCTGGCCGCCGGGATGCGATGCGTGGCCTTCCCCAACCCGGTCACGATCCACAGCGACTTGTCCGGCGCCGACCTCGTCGTCGACTCGCTCGACGACCTTCCCCGCGACCGCTTCGGCCTCGACCGGCCTCTGGGTTAGGGTCACCGCCATGCCCGAATCACGACCGATGCGAGCCGTCGGCGCCGACTACGCCACCACCGGACCGAACACCACCACCCTGGTGCAGTCGGTGGCCCGGCCGGCGGCCGACCTGTTCCGCTGCCTGGAGGACGGCCCGGCGTGGAAGGAGTGGCTGGGGATCGACGTCGAGTGGACGTCGGAGCCCCCGTTCGGGGTCGGCACGACGCGGACGGTGACCCGGGGTCGGGCCAGGATCGACGAGGAGTTCGTCGCCTGGGAGGACGGGCGACGGATGAACTTCTACTTCACCGACTCGACGTTGCCCGTCGCCGCCTTCGCCGAGGACTACCTCATCGAGCCCGATGGCGATGACGGCTGCACCCTGCACTGGTCCTACGCCTACGAGTGGGCCGGCCCCCTCGGCGGGCTCGGGGCCCGGGCCTTCGGCCTCGTGTTCAAGCGCCAGGGCACCAGCAGCCTGCGGCGGCTGGCCGCTCTCCTGGAGGCCGATCCCGGCCGCTTCGACGCCTGAACGGCTCGCCCCGGCGCCCGTCGCCTCCCGAGCCGAGCCGAGCCGAGCCGAACCGAACCGAGCCCGGGCCCACTCGGCGGGTCGGCGTGGCCGGGTCGGGGTCGACGGTGCGGTCCGGGTCGGGGTCGGTCGACGGTGGCCAGGCCGTCCACAGAGGTCCGAATCGGCCGATCTTGGCCTTCCGATTCGAACCTCTGTGAACACCGGTCGGTCGGTCGCCACCGCGGCGGAGGCCCGAAACCGCGTCAGGCGTTGAGCAACAGCCAGAGGCCGAGGGTGGAGTAGGCCACCATCACCAGCAGCATGGCGAACTGCGACCGCAGCGACTCGCCCGCCTTGAACAGCTCGATCGAGCGGTCGTGGGCCACCACGACGGCACCGACGTGACCGAACAGGATGGCCAACACCTGGATCCAGGCCACCACGTCGATGTCGATCAGGCCGTAGTCGATCCGGCCGTCCGCCCCGCCGAACAGGTTCCAACCGAGCCCGCCGGGGTCGGACAGTCGGAACACGAAGCTCTGGGTCTCGTCCACGAGGAGCTGGGCGTAGTGGGCGATGGCGTACCCGAACACGATCGGATCCAGCGACGGGGTGAAGGCGTCGGCCGCCTCCCGGCGATCGATGCCGGTGACCCGGGTCGTCCACCAGATGCCGACCAGGTAGAAGACGCTGATGGCCAGGATCGACACGATCAGGCCGATGGTGAGCGTGACCGCCCCGCCCCAACCCTCCGGGCGGCCGAACACGTTTCGTCCGGCCTCGCTCTCGCTGAATCCGTCGAAGGTGGTGCCCCCGAGCACCACGAGCAGCGTGGCCAGCGTGCCCGCCGGGGTGGGCATCACGGCGAGACCGGTCATCGGGGCCCGGCCTCGCAGCCCGGCCTTCCCCCGGAAGAAGGCGCCCATGGCGGCCAGGCGGGTGAACAACACGCCGAGCGGCTCGTTGTCCATGATCCAGGCCGCCCCGTAGCGGGCGGCCAGCGCCATGCAGATGACGGTGTGGATCAACAGCATCCACGCCAGCACCCGGGGCGAGGCCCCGTTGGGGTGGGCCAGCTCGTAGAACAGGAACACGAACAACCCGGCCGCCGCCCCCCAGTTGCCGAGCCAGGTCGGCGGGGGAGCGGGGGTGCGTTCGGCGTTGGGTCGCACCAGGGCATTGGCCTCGGCGCCGAGACGAGCGAGCGTGTTGATCGGACTGATCACCCGCCACACGTCGCCGACGAGACCGTTGAGCAGCATCGCCCCCACCCACACGATCACGTAGATCGTGACGGGGAGGATGTTGTTGTTGGTCTCGTCGACGCCGAAGAAGCCCGCCCACAACGACAGCAGGAACAGGCCGAGGGCGGCGACCTGACCGATCACGGCCAGGACGCCGAAGGCCAGGTCGCCGACGGTGCGGGCCCCGGTGGTCTCGCCACCGAGGGGCACCAACAGGCGTCCCTTCGAGGCCTCGGCCAGCCGTGGTTGGGTCCACAGCATGCCGAGGGCCACGAAGGAGATCACGATGGCAAGGGCCGAGCCCCAGGCGAACATCCACAGGGGAAGCGGTAGGTCGCCTCGGGACCCGACACCATGAGCCAGGATCATCAGCTGACCGCCACCTCGAAGAGGAACATGCCGGACTGCTCGAACTCGATCTCGAACACGCCGGGCACGTCGGCCACGAACACGATCTGCCCCGGCGTATCAGGGGTGACATCGGCCAGCACGTCGTAGCCGTGGAGGTGGATCTCCTCGGTGAGGTCGGCCGCCACCTCGATCAGCACGGTGCTGCCGAGGGCGACGTCGATCCGGTCGGCGTCGATGGTGATCTCGCCACCGGCGACCGAGGCCTCGATCACCTGGTCGGGATCGCCGAGGGCGGCCCGCTCCTCGTCGGTCTGAGCGTCGCCGTGGCTGTGGTCGTGGTCATGGCCGTCCTCGTCCTCGTCCTTGTCCTTGTCCTCGCCGTGGTCGTGCTCGTCACCGTGGTCATGCTCATCGCCGTGGTCGTGGCCGCCGGCCGTGGCCTGCTCGGCCGAGACCTCGATCGTGGCCATGGCCATGATCGGGGCACCGCCGACGCCGTAGGGCATGTGGTTGTTGGCCGAGACCTCGACCATGACCTCGTGACTGCCCTCGGAGAGCGAGGACAGGTGCCAATCGGTGCCGTAGAGGCGGGTGACCCGCTCACCGTCGACATAGAGGTGCAGGTGACCCTGCCCGTCGACCGGGTCGGAACCCTCGGCCTCGGCGGCGATTTCGAAGTCGGTGAGCTCGACGGCGACGTTCCAGCCCGACTTCGGGTCCTCCGAGACGCTGATGCCGACGGTGGGCGCCGGGTCGGCGGCTTCGAGGGGCTCGGCGCCGTCGCCGTGGCCGTGGTCGCCGTGATCGCCGTGATCGGGCACCGTCACCGTGGTGGTGGCGGTGATCGCCTCGCCGTCGACGGCGTAGGGGCTGTGGTTGTTGGCGCTGATCTCCACCATGATCTCGCGCTCGCCGGGCTCCAGATCACCCAGATGGAGAGCGGTGTTGTAGAAGCGCATCACCCGCTCGCCGTCGATGTAGAGGTGCAGGTGGCCCTCGCCGTCCACCGGATCGGTGCTGGCGTTCTCGGGGGAGATGGTGAAGTCGCCGAGTTCGACGAAGAGGTTCACACCCTTCACCGAGTCCTCGGTGGTGGAGATGGCCACGGTGGGGACGGCCATCCCCTCCGGGACCTCGAGCACACCGTGATCGTGATCACCGTCCTCCATGTCGTCCATGGCCATGTCTTCCATGGAGTCGTCCTCCATGTCGTCCATGGCCTCGTCGTCCATGTCCTCCATGGCGCCGTCGTCGGTGGCGGCGTCGGTCGTGGCGTCTTCGCTACCGCAGGCGGCGGCGATGAGGGCGAAGCCGAAGAGCAACGCCAAGAGGGTCGCGGCGCGCCGCGAAATGCTGATCATGTTGATTGTCCTTCCAGTCGAATTACGTGTGATGGGGTGGGTCAGCACGTAATCGCAGGAGGACCTCGCGTCGGGCCGGTGGGGATGAACCGGGCGGCGAGCGGCCGGTCGGAGACCGGGCGCAGGGCCCGCGGGCGGGGGAGGGGGGCCGTCGTCGGACGCTGGTACCACTGGCGGACGGCGTCCTCGACGACCTGCAGCATCCGGCGGAAGCCGACGGCGGCGAGGGGGGCGATGAGGAGCCCGAGGACCACCGCCGGCTGGGTGATCACCGACCAGGCGGGATCGCCTCGCAGGACGGTCTCGACCGTCTCCTGGATGCCGAACAGCAGCCAGGTGCACACGGTCAGTTGGCGGGCGGTGAGGCCCGCCCCCAGGCCGAGTCCCTTGGCCTGGCGGAGGATGAAGGCGGCGGCGGCCACCACTGCGATCGGGGTCACCAGGGCGAACTGGGTGGTCAGGTGACCGTGATCGGCGAGCTGGGCCGCCCGGGTGGCCTGCACCGGGTAGGCGGCCAGGTACGCCAATTGATGGACCACGAGGGATCCCAGGGCCGCCAGGGCGACCAGGGTCAGCTGATGGGACCGGCCGATCACGGATGCCCAGGGTAGCCAATGGAGAGCAGGGCCAACGATGCAGGCCACTATCCTCGGGCGGTCCGGGGCGGGCAGGGCCTCGAAGACGGTTCCGCAGGACGCGGGCCGATCGCTCAAGTCGAGGCCACGGTCGGCCGATAGGGCTTCGGATGAGCGGGAAGGAGCGGGTGTCATGAGTGGCAGCGGATCGTTCACGATCGAGGTCGTCCGGGGCGGTGTGGTGGAGAGCAGCCATGTGATCCACGCCGTCGTCGCCGACCGACAGGGCCGACTCGAGGCGTGGGGCGATCGCCATCGGCCGACCATCGCCCGCTCGGCCATCAAGGCGGTGCAGGCGTTGCCCCTGGTGATCACCGGTGCCGCCGACGCCTTCGACGTCACCGTCGAGGAGCTGGCCCTGGCCTGCGCCAGCCACAGTGCCGAGACCGAGCACGTCGCCGCCGTCGAGGCCTGGCTCACCCGCCTCGGCCTGGGCGAGGACGACCTGGAGTGCGGGGCCGATGTGCCTTTGGGCATCGAGGCCCAGCGGTCGTTCATCCGGTCCGGCGGCGAGCCGCATGCCCTGCTCAACGGCTGCTCGGGCAAGCACGCCGGCTTCCTCACCGTGCATCGCCACCTCGGCGAGCCGATCGAGCACTACATCGACCGCGACTCGGCGGTCCAGCGCCTGGTCACCGAGGCGACGCAGGTGTGCACCGGGTTCGATCTCTCCAGCCAGCGACCCGGGGTCGACGGCTGCGGCATCCCGGTTTACGCCGTCCCCCTGCAGAACCTGGCGCTGTCGATGGCCCGACTGGTCGATCCCGTCGACCTGCCCGACGTCTACGCCGCCGCCGCTCCCCGTGTGACCGAGGCGGCCCGGCGGTCGTTCTGGGTGTCGGGTACCGGCCGCACCGAGCACCGGATCGAGGAGGAGGCCACCGAGCCCGTCCTGGTCAAGGGCGGGGCCGAGGGCATGTTCATGGGGGCGCTCCCCGAGCGCGGCCTCGGCTTCGCCCTCAAGTCGGCCGACGGGTCGTCCCGGGGTGCCCATGCCGCCGTCCGGGCCGTGCTCCGGCATTTCGGGGTGTTGCCCGTCCACGACGACCCCCGGGGCGAGGCGCTGCTCAACAAGGCCGGCATCCGGTCGGGCGAGGTGCGGGAGCACCTGGCGGCGCCGTTGTCGGCTTCGGTCGACCACGGGCTCACCAGTCGCTGATCCCTTCGCCGGTGCCCGGCGATGACCGGGCCGACGGTATCCGGGCCGGCGATGTCCGGGCCGGCGATGTCCGGGCCGGCGATGTCCAGGTCGTCGATGCGCAGGCCGGCGATGACCGGGCCGACGATGTGCACTCGGGTGGTTGTCTAGGTCTCGCCGACGGCGAGTTCGTAGCCCGGGTACCGGGGCTGGTCGATGCCGGCCTGGTGGGTGACCGTCGTTCGCAGGTGCTCCTGGAAGGCGGCGTCGTCGAGCCCGAGGTGGCCGGATCGGATGGCCTCGACCAGCCGCCGCCGCAAATCGAGGAGCGGCAGTTCGGTGCCGTCGCCGATGCCGAGCAGGGCGTCGAGCCGTGCCCGCTCACCCGCCCGGAGGAGCGGTCCGAGGGCCAGCTCCCGCTGGACGATGTCGAGCGAGTTGGCCGCCACCCGGGCCAGGAAGGCGGTGCGGCCCTCGGTGTCGGCCATAACGTCGTCGCGGAGGAAGCGGGTGACGCTGGTGAGCAGCTCGTCGGCCGTCGGCAGGTCGGTCGACGAGCGTTCGGCGGTGCCGTCGCCGGATCGCCGATCGTCGGCGGGGACGAGCGGGGTGACCGGGCCCGGGATGAGAAGGTTGACGCAATCGACCTGGCACTCGGAGGAGCGGCGGGCGATGCCGGGCCGCTCGACCGACGGGTCGGGGCCGTGGCGCCAGTGGTCGCCCATCTTGAGGCAGCCGATGGCCCACCAGAACGAGCCGAACACCTCCCAGAAGTGGACCACGGTCGGATCGACGGGGCGGCCCGACACCGACTCGTAGCCGGCGAACAGATCGTCGTAGTGGCCGAACCCGCCGACCGGGAGGTCGTGGCGGCCGAAGCGCCACGACCGGGTGCAGATCCAGCCCAGGTCCCGCATCGGGTCGCCCAGGTGGGCCACCTCCCAGTCGAGGACGGCGGTGACGCCCTCGGGCGTGATCATGAGGTTGCCGTTGCGGAAGTCGTTGTGGACCAGCCGGTGGTCGCCGACGGGCGGGAGGTGATCGAGCAGCCAGCGGGCGGTGTAGTCGATCATGGGCTGCGGGCTGTCGAGCGACTTGTACTCGTCCCACATCAGGTGCACGAACTCCTCGGTGGGCAGGGCGGTGAGGTGAGGGGCGAGCCCGGTCTCGACGGGGTCGATGGCGTGGATGGCGGCCAGGATCTCCCCGCACTGGCGGGCCAGGTGGGGGCGGATCTCGGCCAGCTCCGGAGCCCGGACGATGCGGGCGCCGAGGGTCTCGCCGTCGAGCCACTCCATCACGAAGCCCTCGCCCAGGCCGTCGTCGGGCTCCAGCACCAGGTGGACCTCGGGTTCGGGGACACCGGCGGCCGCCGCCACCTGCATGATCCGGGCCTCCACCGTCAGGCCGGGTCGGCGGTCCTCACCGTCGATCTCGATCCCGGCCGCCGCCGCCCCACCTGCGGCTCGGCGCAGGGCGAGCACGGTCTCCTCGCCGCCTCGTCGCAGCCGAAGGCGGTAGGTCTCCTGGCTCGCCCCACCCGACAGCCGCTCGACGTCGAGCAGCTCGTCGAACCCCGGTAGCCGACGAGCCAGCGCCTCGGACAGCGAGGTGAACAGGGGAGTTGGCCCATCGGTGGACTGCGGCGACGCCGTCTCGGTCATGGCCCGTGGTTAGCACGACAGGTCGGAGGTTGTCATAAGAACACTAACGATATATCGCGATAACTCGAACGTACGGATCCGGCCCATCGTCCGGATCCACCCCCACCACGAGGAGCATCGACCATGACCAGTCGACGACACCATCACGAACACATCGATCATCATCCCGACCACCGCCGGCGCGGCCGGCGGGGTCGGAGCCAACGACTCCGCGGCCCGGGGCGGCACGGACCGGGGGGCCGGCGACGGCGCAACCGGGTGAGCCGGGGCGACGTGCGCGCCGCAGTCCTCGTCCTCCTGGCCGAGGAGCCCATGCACGGTTACCAGCTGATGCAGGAGATGGAGGAGCGGAGCGACGGCGGCTGGGAGCCCAGCCCCGGTTCGATCTACCCCACGCTCCAGCAGCTGGCGGACGAGGAGCTGGTGGTCAGCGAGACCCAGGGCGGCAAGAACGTCTTCTCGCTGACCGACGCCGGCCGCGAGGCGGCGGCCGCCATCGACGAACCCCCGGCCTGGGAGCGATTCCAGGGCGAGGGCGGGGCCCGCTCGGGCAAGCTCCGCCGCTCGATGATGCAGCTGGGCGCCGCCAGCCGCCAGGTGGGCGCCGCCGGTAGCGACGCCCAGGTCGAGCAGGCGATCGCCGTCCTCACCGACGCCCGCAAGAAGCTGTACGCCATCCTGGCCGCCGACGACGAGTAGCCGCCGACGACGAGTAGCCGACCATGACGAGTAGCCGACCATGACGAGTAGCCGATCACGGCGGGTGGGTGCCGACCGGTCGGTCGCCGTCGGCCCCGGCTGCGGTACCGGCCGCCGCCCGGCGCTAACGTCGCCCCGTGTCCTCAGCGCTGTCCTCCGCCGGCCCGGTGACCGTCACCCTCGACCGGTGGGGGATCGGCCACGCCGTCGCCCCCGACACCGCAGGCGCCTTCGCCGCCCAGGGGTGGCTGGCCGCCACCGACCGCTTTTGGCAGATGGAGTGGGACCGCCGCAAGGCCCTCGGTCGCTGCGCCGAGATCGCCGGACGTCCGGCCCTGGCCGAGGACGTCCTCTTCCGCCGGCTCGACCTGGCCAAGCGGGCCCGGGACGACTGGGCGACCCTGACCCCCGAGACCCGGGCCATGACCGAGGCCTACGCCCATGGCGTGAACACCTGGCTGGCGGCCAACGTCGACTCCCTCCCCACCGAGTTCGACGTGTACGACGAGGCACCGGCGCCGTGGGAGCCGTGGCACTGCGTCGCCGTCTACCAGATCCGTCACTTCTTCATGGGCACGTTCCTGCGGAAGCTGTGGCGGGGGACGGTGGCGCTGCGGGCCCAGCCCGCCCTGCTGCGGGCCATGGTGGGCGAGGTCGGCGACCACTCGGCCATGGTCCCCGCCACCCCGGGCACCGCATCGGTCGACCTCCTGGTCGACGCCGAGACGGCGGTGGCCGCCGCCACCGAGCACCTCCGGTCGCTGCCCGAGACCGAGGGCGCCTCCAACTCGTGGGCCGTGCACGGCTCGCGCACCGCCTCCGGCGCACCCCTGCTGGCCGGCGATCCCCACCGGGGCGTCGAGTTCCCCAACGTCTACCACCAGTGCCACGTCGCCGGCCCCGACTTCGACGTCATCGGCCTCGCCTTTCCCGGCGTGCCCGGCTTCCCCCATTTCGGTCACAACGCCGACGTCGCCTGGTGCATCACCCACGGCATGGCCGACGACACCGACGTGTTCGTCGAGTCCGGACCGACGACCGTGACCCGCACCGAAACCGTCGCCGTTCGCCACGGTGACCCGGTGGAGGTGACGATCGCCGAGACCGAGCGGGGACCGGTCGCCTTCGGTGATCCGTCGAGCGGCGAGCCGTGCCTGTCGGTGCAGTGGACGCCGTGGCACGGCGGCGACCGCACCCTCGACGGCGCCCGGGCCATGCTCACCGCCACCGACGTCGACTCCCTCGAAGCGGCGATGCGGCCGTGGGTGGTCCCGGTCAACAACGTGCTCAGCGCCGACCGGGCCGGTTCGATCTCGTTCCGCCTGCGGGGCCGGGTGGTCGAGCGACCGCCCGCATCGCGCTGGGCCCCCGTGCCCGGCGACGACGAGCACACCTGGCGCCCCGAGCGGACGGTGCCCTACGACGACCTCCACCGATGGCGGAACCCGGAGCGGGGGTTCCTGGTGACGGCCAACAACCGCATCGGCGACGACACCCCCTATGTGTCGCTCGACTTCGCCGGGCCCGCCCGCCACGACCGCATCGTCGAGCTCCTGGACGCTCTCGACCCGGCCGAGGCCGACGTCGAGGCCATGGCCGCCATCCACCTCGATGTGCAGTCGCTCGTCGCCCCCCGTCTGCAGGCCCGGCTGGCCCCCGCCACCCCCGCCACCGAGGCCGGGGCCGCCGTCCAGGCCATCGTCGAGGCGTGGGACGGACGGGTCGACGGCGACTCGATCGCCGCCACCGTCTGCGCCGGCGTCCGTCGGTGGTGGGCCGAGGAGGTGGCCGGCGTCCTCGGCCTCCACGACGCCCACCTGGGCGCGCCGGGCTGGCCCACCCCGGCCTTCGCCGCCCGCGCCCTCAACGAGGCGTCGGGCCGCCTGTTGCTCGGCGACGGCTGGGCCCACCTCCCCGGCTACGGCTCGGGTGATCCGGCGGCCGGGTCCGAGCACCTGGCCGCTCGGCTCGGCGTGGCCCTGGACGAGGTGGCGGCCCGCCTCGCCGCCGACCACGGGCCCGAGCCCGAGGGTTGGCGCTGGGGGAGCGTCCACACGATGCTGTCGCCCCATCCGCTGGCCCTGCTGCGGCCCGAGCTGGAGGGTCTGCACCCGCCGGTCGACGGCGTCCCCGGCGACGGCGACACCGTCCGATGCGCCGCCTACTACCCGCTGTTCGGCGACAAGGCGGCCGCCGGCTCGGTGGCCCGCTACGTCTTCGACCTCGCCGACTGGGACCGGTCGGGCTGGATCGTGCCCCACGGTGTGAGCGGGGTGCGGGGCTCGGGTCACGACCTGGATCAGCGTCAGGCGTGGCTGGCCGGCGAGCTGGTGCCGATGGCCTACGGCCCCGAGGCGGTGGCCGAGGCGACCGTCGCCACCGAGGCCCGCTGAGCCGGGCCGGGCACCCCCGGCCCGCTTGGCCGTTCGCCGGTCCGGGTGCCGGGGCTCGACTATCCTCGACGGGGTCCGAAAATCGAGGGGGACAGGACATGGCAGAGCAGTACGTCGTCGAACGCGCCGAGACCATCGCCGCACCGGCCGCGGAGATCTACGCCCGCATCGGCAACCTGGAGGGGTGGGAGGCCTGGTCGCCCTGGGCCGACCTCGACCCCGACATGGACACCACCTATAGCGGGGAGCAGGGCACGGTCGGCTCCAGCTATCACTGGAACGGCAACCGCAAGGTGGGCGAGGGCCGCATGACGCTGGCCGAACTCGACCAGGACGAGCGGGTGCAGATCGACCTGGAGTTCATGAAGCCGTTCAAGGCCCAGAACATCACCGAGATCGTCCTGTCGCCCGAAGGCGACGCCACCGAGGTGACGTGGCGCATGACCGGCGAGAAGACGTTCATGGTCAAGGTGATGGGTCTGATCGGGAGGGGCATGGACAAGATGGTCGGCCCCGACTTCGAGAAGGGCCTGGCCCGGCTCAAGCGCGTCAGCGAAACCTGACCCGGCCCGGGCCGTCGAGCAGCCGGATCCCGGCGGCGCCGCTAGGTTGCCGCTCATGAAGATCGGGATCTCGGTGTCGTCGTCGATCACGGCCGACCGCCCCAGCCGGGCGCTGGCCATGATGGTGGAGCGGGCGGCGGCGGCCCACGCCGCCGGGCTGACCTCGCTCAGCGTCGGCGACCGCCAGGCCCACCCCGGTTGGTACGCCCAGAACACCCCCACCCTCGGCCGCCTCCTGGCCGAGTGGCCCGATCGGCGCGCCGGTTGCCTGTTCCTCGTACCGCTGTGGCACCCGGTGCTGATGGCGGGCCAGATCGGCACCCTGGCCGCCCTGGTCGACGCCCCTTTCATCGTGCAGGTCGGCATCGGCTCGGGCGACGGCCAGTTCGCTTCGATGAGCGCCTCGATGCGCACCCGAGGCGCGGTGACCGACGAGTCCCTGCGGGTGGTCATCGGGCTGCTGGCGGGGGAGGAGATGACGAGCGAGCAGCTCGGCATCGGACCGACCCGGATCGGGCTGGTGCCGGAGCAGGAGATCGAGTGGTGGGTCGGTGGTGGCTCCGAGGCGGCCATGGAACGGGCCGCCCGCATGGGGGGTGCCTGGTACGCCGGGCCCGGCCCCGACCACCAGCGGCTCGCCGAGCTGCTCGGCCGGTACCGCCAGGCGTGCGCCTGGCACGGCACCACGCCCCGGGCCACCGTGCGGCGCGATGTGCTGCTCCGGCCCGACGGCGACGAGGCCCGGCGTCGGGCCGAGGCCATCATGGCCGCCGGCTACCGGGGGCTGGGGCCCGACGTACTGCTCGTCGGCGGGCCCGAGGACGCGGCGGCCGAGGTGGCGGCGCTGGAGGCGATCGGGTTCGACGAGGTCGTCGTCCGCTCGATGTCGCTCGACCAGGATGACGCCCTCGCCTCGATCGAGGTGCTGGGCGCCCTCACCACGACGTGACCACCGCCTGATCACGACCGGCCCATCGCCCGGTGAGGAATGTGATCGCAGCCCACCACGGCCGATCATCCCCGGCGGAGGTGCGGGGCCTCCTCGTGCCACCACAGCGGCCGGACGTCGGCCTCGACGGCGCCGTCCGCCCCCAGCAGTACGGCCCCGAGGGGTGCACCGCCGTCCTCGGCGTCGACCCGCACCCGGGCGTCGCCCATGGTGACGAACACCTCCGGGTCGCCGATCAGGGCCCGCCGGGCGGGGGCCTGGCCATCGAGCGGGCAGCACACCCAGAGCGCCCAGTCGCGGTGGCTCAACTCGGCGCCGACGTCGTCGGCGATCCTCGCCGTTCCGGCGCGCCAATCGTAGACCAGGTACTCACCGTCGAGGTCGAAGCGATCGGTGATCGTCTGATCGGCGTGGCCGGCGCTGTCGCCCTCGGCGGTATGGAGGGCGACGACGTAGCGCCAGGGGCCCGAGGAGGTGGTGGCCCAGCACAGGCCCTCGGCCGTCTCCCTGGTATCGAAGAGGCAGCGGTCGGCCAGGGCCAGGGGACGGTCCGGCTTGATCAGGCGCCCGTCGGGGCGGGCCAGCCGGGCCAGCAGCCTGGTGTCGGTGCGACCGATCCGGTCGCCGATCCCGGCCGCCCCGGCCGAGAAGGCCGACAGCAACGCCTCCACCTCGGGGTGGGGGTCGTCGACGGTGAAGAAGCAATCCTTGAACGTCGGGAGGTCGAGGGCGTCGGCCAGCCGATTGACGGCCAGGTACCACCACCAGAGATCGGCCGGGTCCGCGGTGAAGCGGTAGTCGTCGCTGGTCCGGACGGCGACCACGTTGGCCAGTTCGACGGTCGCCACGAAGTCGGCCGGGGTGGCCATGCACCAGATCAGGTCGATGCCGGTGGCCCCCGCCGCCTCGTCGAGGCCGTGCTGCCAGGCCCGGGCTCGGCCCGGCTCTCGTCGCAGCTCCCTCACCCCGAACCACACCGCCACCATCCAGTCCTGCTCGATCGTGGTCGCACCCCACGAGGCGGCGTCGTCGAACCAGCGGCCGAAGAAGGCGGGATCGACGGGGTGGGCCACCCGGTCGCCCCACCACTCGCCGTCGGTCAGGTAGGGCGACGACGGGGAGATGTGGCGGCTGTGGAGGATCAGGGGCCGGTTCCCGAGGCGTTCGGCCAGGGCGGCCACGCCGTCGGGGAGGACGTCGGGCCGCGGGGTCCAGCTCAGCATCCCGGTTGGTGGCACGTCCTCCAGGTAGCCGACCTCGGTGATCGGGCGGCTGGTCTCGTGGGGGTAGAACCACGAGTCGAGTTCGACGGCCCCGATCACCACCCCGGCATCGTCGAGACCGGCCAGGGTGCGCTCCAGCGTCGTCGGCAGATCGAGGCCCGGTTCGGTGCGGTACCAGTAGGCGGCGCCGTTGTCGGTCCAGTACGAGAGGTGGGAAACCACGGGGCTGCGGTAGCGATCGCGGGGCGGGGTGCCGGCCGCCGCCCGGATCCGGCGCCCCCATCGGCCGAGCACGTCGGCCGCCCCGTCGCCGGTGAACACGCCGAGCGTGGTGGTGAAGCCGGCCTCCACCCGATCGAGGTCGCCGTGCCACCCCCAATGCAGGCGCTGGACGCCCTCGTCGGTCTGTTCGATGGCGATGATCTGCTCGTGCCAGGCGTCGAGGGGTGCCAGGAGGGTGACGGTGCCGTCCCGGGCTTCGAGCAGTAGCGGGAGGGCGACGGGGGGCGAGTTGAGGTTGGGTGTGGGGTCGAACCGGAACGGACGATCGGCGCCGCCGGCCACCGGTAGGGCGAACTGGGTGTAGGAGAAGCCCGCCAGCCGGGTGCCCGGCGGCAGGTCGGCGACGTCGATGGTGACGTGGGCGCTGGGCCGGCGATAGCGCCCGGTGCTCAGCCCTTCGAGCGCTCGGTCGGCGGTAAGTCGGAGGTGGTCACCGTCGTGATCGAGGGTGACGGCCTCGGTGGCGCCGGTCGGGGTGACGAGGGTCGAGGAGGGGGTGAAGGGCCAGGGCCAGCTCATGGGCCGAGTGTTGCAGGCCCGCCCGCTGGGTGCGCCCGGTCGGTCGGCCGGGCCCGATCGACGGGCGTCGGCCTCCGGGGGTCACGTGGCTACGGGGAGCTGGTGGTACTGGCGTCGCCACCGGCGGCCAGCCGGGCCGAGACCGTCTCCTCGAGCTTGCGGGCCAGGTCGGCCACGTTGGGCTCGGCCAGGATCGACAGGTGCTCACCGGGGACGTCGAGTTTGTGGAAGGGGCCGACGGCGATATGGGACCAGCCCATGCCGTCCTCCCGCCACGCCGGATCGTCGAAGATCTCCTCATCGGCCCGGAACAGCGCCACCGCCCCGTCGTAGGAGGCGATCTCGTGGGCTTCCTGATCGGCCTGGTGGGCCCGGTCGGCCCGGATGAGGCGGACCTCCTCCGACACGTCCTGGCCCCGTCGCTCCCGGATCCCGCCCCAGACGAGGCGGCCCCGGTTCTGCAGCGACCGGGCCTGGTCCTTGATGCGGGGGGCCAGGTAGTGGCGGCGCCGGGTCACCAGCTGCGAACCGTGGACCCGGAGGCGATCGGCGATCGAAGGGTCGGGCGAGCCGCCCGGACCGCGGGCGTCGAACAGCACGACCAGCAGGACCTCGCGGCCAACGGCCCGGAGCCGACGGGCCAGCTCCAGGGTCACCACGCTGCCCAGCGACACCGCGGCCAGGATCACGGGACCGTCGGGGAGGGCGGCCTGCAGTTCCTCGGCGTAGGCGTCGGCGATCTCGTCGATGTCGGTGAGGTCGGTGGTGCCGATGCGGCCCAGCGTGAGCCCGTACACCGACTGGCGGGGTCCCAGCCGCTCGGCCAGCGGCACGAAGTACTCGTTGTTGACCCCCAGCACGTGCACGCCCACGATCGGGGGCGGGGCCTGGCCCTCGCCCGGCTCGCCCTTCTGCACGGTGAGCAGATAGCGCAGCGAGCCGTAGCTCCCGTCGCGCAGCGCCGACGCCAGCAGGGCCGGGGTCGGGGCCTGGTGGAGGGCGGGCAGCGTGAGACGGGCCCCGGTGGCCTGCTCGATCCCGTCGAGGAGGCGGATGGCGAGCAGCGAGTGACCGCCCCGGTCGAAGAACGAGGCGTCGAGGGGGAGCGTGTCGAGGCCGAGGGTGTCGGCGAACACCTGCTGCACCGATCGTTCGAGGTCGTCGATCGGCTCCCGGTCGTCGACGGCGTCCACGGCGGCGTCGGTCGGCTCGGGATCGGGGAGGGCCCGCTGGTCGACCTTGCCCCCGGCGGTCACCGGGAACGTGTCGAGGGCGAGGATGGCCGAGGGCACCATGTGCGCCGGCAGCGTGCTCTGGAGGTGGGCCCGCACGGCATCGGTGTCGACGGTGGCGTTGCCCTCGGGGCGGACCCAGGCCACAAGCTGCTGACCGCCGCCCGCCGCCGGTCGGGCCGCCACCACGGCCTGGGCCACGGCGGGCACGGCCTCGGCCGCGATCTCGATCTGGCCGGGCTCGATGCGGAAGCCCCGGATCTTCACCTGGCGGTCGATCCGGCCCAGGAACTCGATGTCGCCGGTCGGCAACCAGCGCACCAGATCGCCGGTGGTGTACACCCGGGCGTCGCCCTCGGGGTGGAAGGGGTCCGGCTTGAACCGCTCGGCCGTCAGCTCGTCGAGGCCGTGGTAGCCCTGGCCGACGCAGGGGCCACCGACCCACAGCTCGCCGGCCACGCCGATCGGGGCGGGCTCGCCCCGGTCGTCGACGATGTAGCACCGGGAGTTGGCCATGGGGCCACCGATCGGCAGCTCGGTGGTGAGGACGGGGTCGACGGCGGCCAGCGGATCCTGGACGGTCGTCGAGATCGTGCACTCGGTCGGCCCGTAGCCGTTGATCAGGGGGATGTCGGGGGCGACCCGGAGCCAGGTGCGGAAGGCGTTGGCCGCCGCCTTCTCGCCGCCGACGATCACGCCGCGGACGCAGTCCGGCAGCCGGGCTCCGTGCTTGTCGAGGTGGTGGACCAGCTCGTGCCAGAAGGCGGTGGGCAGGTTGATCACGGTGACCTGCTCGGCGGTGACCACCTCGACGAAGCGGGGGAGCGAATAGGCCATCTCGTCACTGCGGAGCAGCAGCTGGCTGCCGACGGTCCACGTCGGGGTGATCTCCTCGATCGAGGTGTCGAAGCTCAGGGCGGCGAACTGGAGCACCTTGTCCTCGGGGCGGAGCTCGATGTAGTCGCGCAGGAACGCCCGATTGTGCGAGGTGAGGTTGTCGTGGCCGATGCGGACGCCCTTGGGCACGCCGGTCGAGCCAGAGGTGTAGATGATGTAGGCCAGCGACCCGGGGGCCAGGTCGGGCCGGGGCGGGGCGGTCGAGGGCTTGTCCGAGGTGTCGAGCTCGTCGACGTGGAGGGTGGCCACCTGGTCGGTGGGGGTCGCCAACTCGGCGCCGGCCGCCACCGCCTCGGTGGTGAGCAGCACCTGGGTCCCGCTGTCGCCCACCATGTGGGCCAGCGCCTGGGGCGGGTACCCGGGATCCATGGGGACGAAGGCGGCCTGGGCCTTGTGTACGGCGAGGATGGCGACGGCGTAGTCGACCCCGCGGGGCAGGCACACGGCCACCCGGTCCCCGTGGGAGACGCCGTGCTCGATCAGGGTGTGGGCCAGGCGGTTGGCCTCGGTGTCGAACCGGGCGTAGGTCAGTGCCCGGGCGTCGCCGACGGCGGCGACGGCCACCCGGTCGGGGTGGCGGGCCGCCGCCGCCTCGACGGTGTCGGGGTAGCAGGCGTCGGGGCCGGGGTCGAAGCCGTCGTGGTCCACCAGGCGACGGGCTTCGGCCGGCGGGACCATGGCCAGCGAGGCCAGGGTGTCCTCACCGTCGGCCCGGCCCAGTTCGGCCAGCAGGTGGCCGAGGTGGCCGAGCATGGCCTCGACCAGCTCGGCGGGGTAGCGGTGGGGGTTGTACTCGATGACCAGCCGCAGACCGTCGGTCTCGTAGCCGGCCAGGCTGAGGTCGAACCCGCCCTCCTCCAGCACCTCGAAGCTACGGGAGGCCCAGGCACCGCCCCGCCCCTGGAGGTGGGTGTCCATCAGGTACCGCTCGAACACGACATTGGTGGTGAGCAGACCGGAGCCGGGTGGCAGCGGGATCGAAGCGGTGGCGTCGACCAGCGCGGCCTGCTCGAAGGGGCGGACGGCCACCTGATCGGCCCGGATGGCCCGCAGGTGATCGGCGACGGTCCGGTCGGCGGTGGCGTCGACCCGGGTCGGCACGGTGGTGATCAGGCAGCCGGCGGTGTCCGCGGTGTGTTCGATCAGGTGACGCCCCGAGCGGGTGGAGCCGAACACGACGTCGCTGGTGCGGGCGTAGCGGCTGAGCAGCACCGACCACGCCCCCAACAGGCAGGTGTAGAGGGTGGTCTCGGTCTTGTCGGCCAGGGTTCGGAGGGCATCGGTGTCGGCGGCGGTGACGTGTCGTTCCACCGTGGCATGGGGCGCCGGCTCCGCCGGGACGACGGCCCGCTCGATCGGGATCTCGGTCGGCCCCTGGATCCCCTTGAGGAGTTGGGCGAAGTAGTCGCGCTCGGGCTCGATCAGGCGCTCGGCCACGGCTCGGGCGTGACGGGCGAACGGCGCCTCGACACCGACCTCGGACAGCGAGCCGGTGTCGTAGTGGTCGAAGACGTCCTCCAGGACACGGGTGAAGCTCCGGCCGTCGAGGAGGGCGTGGTGGAAGGTCCACACCAGCACCGACCGGTCGGGGCCGAGCCGCACGAGGTGTAGGCGCTGCACCGGGGCCTGCTCGGGGTCGACACCGCGTCGGCGATCGGCGGCCAGCCAGGCGCGCAGCCGCTCCTCGGCGTCCGGGTCGTCCAACCAGTCCTCGACGTGCAGCGGGATGGCGGCGGCGTCGTCGGGCTCGGCGATGAGTTGGCGGGGATCCTCGCCCCGCCGCCACTCGAACCGGGATCGGAGCACGGGGTGGCGCTCCTGGGCCGCTCGCCACGAGGCGGCGAGGCCGTCGACGTCGAGCTCGTGATCGAGGCGGCACACGATCTGCTGGAGGTTGGTCCACGGGCGACCCAGGGCGATCGTCTCGAACAGCATCCCCTGCTGCATCGGTGTGAGCGGCAACGGTTCCATTGCGGTGAGCGGACCTCCAGGCGTGGAGGGGACAGCGGCCTGTCCCCGGTAGCAGCGCTCGCTCGCCGTCCGGAGTCGCCAGCGGGGCGGACGCTGGTGCGAGGCCGGCGAGGCGCGTTGCTCGTCAGTGAGTATCGCCTGTCGGCAGCTGGATACGGGTGTTGATGGGGGTATCTACCGGGGGCGGAAATCGGTCACATCGGCGATCGGCCTCAAGCGACGGGTGCCGGGCGTCGATACCGCGGTGATGGCGAAGGAGCCGGATGCACCCCTCGACGAGCTCCTGACCCTGCACTTCGTCCGCGTCCGTCGGTTGTTGCTGGCCGGTGTCTTCACCCTCGGCTCCGCCGTGACCGTGCTCGGGCTGTCCCACGCCGACCCCCGCCGGCTGCTGATCCACCTCGCCGTCTGCTACCTCTGCGTGCCCGTACTGGCCCTCGCCGCCTACGGACGCCTGCTCCCGGCCCGTCGAACCGCCGAAGGCCTCCCGGTGACATTCGTGGTCATGCTGACGCTCAGCCATCTGTGGGCCGGCTCCGCCGTCCTCGTCGACTACGCCTCCGCCGCCGACGAGGCGTTCCTGCTGCACAACACCCTCGTCCTGCTGGCGGGCTCGATCGGGCTGATCATGACCGCCGGTCCCATCGCCCGACCGACACAGTTGGCGTTCGTCGCTCTGTTCCTGCCAACGCTCGTCGTCACCGCTCTGCAGGGGCTGTGGCCCAACGCCCTCGCCGTGGTGGTGTTCCTGGCCCTGGTGGTGGGGTCCGCCATCCCCAAGATCAACGGCACCTTCCGGGAGCTGTTCGAGCTTCGGCAGCAGGCTGCGGCCATGGCCGAACGGGAGCGGCTTCGCGCCCTCACCGACGATCTCACCGCCCTGCCCAATCGACGGGGTACCACCGATCGCTACCAGCGGGATCCCGGGAGGTTCGCCTGGGTCCTCTATCTCGACCTCGACCGTTTCAAGGAGGTCAACGACACCGGGGGTCACGCCGTGGGCGATCAGGTGTTGATCGCCGTGGCCCGGCGGCTGGTGGCGGCGGCCCCCGCCGGCGGCGTGGTCGGTCGGATGGGGGGCGACGAGTTCGTCATGTTGCTCCCGATCGGCTCGGGTGACGTCGCCGAGTTGATCGCCGTCATCGACCGGTCCCTCTCCGCCCCGATCCCGGCCGGTGACCGATCGTGGGAGATCGGGGTGAGCATCGGTCGGGCCCCGCTTCGTGAAGACCGGGCCTTCGAGGTGGCGCTGCAGGAGGCCGACGAGAAGATGTTCCTGCGCAAGGCGGCCCGCCGCATCGACCAGCCCCGGACCGTCGTGTCGATCGAGCCGATCGAGCCGAGCGGGTCGGTGGAGTCGAGCGGGCCGGCCCTCGACCCACGCCGCTGACGCCGCGCCCCGCGGCGGTCGGCGGTCGGGCGCCCACCCTGGTCGCAGCAGGTCGATCACCCCGTCTCGCCCCGGCGTGGCGTCGCTACCCTCCCACTCTGTGACGGCTTGGGCCCTGGATCTCGACGGCGTGGTGTGGCGGGGGAGCGAGACGGTTCCCGGCGCCCCGGAGGCGATTGCCCACCTGCGCTCGGTGGGTGCGCCGCTGGCCTTCGTGACCAACTCCGCCGTTCGCACGCCGGCCGAGGTGGGCGAGAAGCTGGCCCGTCACGGCATCCCCGACGCCACCGAGCTCGTCGTGACCTCGGCGGTGGCCGCCGCCCGATTGCTCGAGGCGGGGGAGCGGGTGGTGATGATCGGCTCCCGAGGCCTGCACGCCGCCATCGAGGAGCAGGGGGCCGAGGTGGTGACCGACGGCCCGGCCGATGCCGTGATCGTCGGCCTCACCCACGAGTTGTCCTACGACGACATCGCCCGGGCCATGGCCGCCATCCGGGGCGGAGCCCGGTTCGTGGCCACCAACGACGACGCCACCTTCCCCGATGCCGATCGGCTCCTGCCGGGCAACGGATCGATCGTGGCCGCCGTGGCCACCGCCTCCGGGGTCGAGCCGGTCGTCGCCGGCAAGCCCCACCCCACCATCACCGACCTGGTGCGCGATCGTCTCGGCACCGACGGGATCATGGTCGGCGACCGCCCGGAGACCGACGGCCTCTTCGCCCGAGCCCTCGGCTACCGCTTCGGCCTGGTCCTCACCGGCGTCATCACCGCCGACGACCTGCCGGTCGAGCCCGATCCCGATGTCATCGAACCCGACCTCGCCGCCCTGGTCGAGGCCCTGACCTGACCCCCTCCGGAGCCGTCGTGACCACCACCGCCACCTCCGTCATCGAAGCCTTCGCCGCCGCCCGTCGACCGGCGGTGATCACCGACTTCGACGGCACGCTCAGCCACATCGTCGAGGATCCGGCGGCGGCCACGCCGGTCGCCGGGGCCGTCGAGTCGCTGTCGGCGTTGGCCGTCGACGGCTGCCAGGTCGTGGTGCTGTCGGGGCGACCCGTCGACTTCCTGGCCGGCGCCCTCGTCGGTCTCGACCCGGCGGTCCGCCTGGTCGGTCACAGCGGCCTCGAAGCCATGGAGAACGGCGCCGCCCGGCTGGACGAGGCCGTCGTCGGCTGGATGCCGGTCGTCCGGGACAGCCTGGAGGTGGTGCGATCGACGATGCCGGACGGGGTGGACCTGGAGGACAAGGGCATCTCGTTCGTGCTCCACTACCGCCGGGTCCCGGAGCGGGAACCGGCGGCGCTGGAGATCGCCGCCCGGGTGGCCGCCGACAGCGGTTTGTCGATGAAGCCAGGGCGTATGCACGTCGAACTTCGCCCTCCGGTGGCCGTCGACAAGGGGACGGCGGTCCGTCGAGCGCTCGATCCGGAGGCCGATGTCGTGCTTTTTGCGGGCGACGATCTCGTCGATCTCCCGGGCTTCGACGCCGTCCGCCAGCTCCCGCAGACGGGTGTCTGTGTGGTCGTCGGTTCCGACGAGTTGCCGGCCGAGTTGGCCGATGTTGCGAACCTCACCGTGGGCTCACCCGACGAACTGGTGAAATTGCTCATGTCCTTGCGTCGGTCCACAGACCTTTAGACCCCCCTGCCAGCAGGGGGTTTTGTCGACCCTTGTCCAAACGTTTGGGTCGATAAGCCTGTTCTCATTGTGTCTGCATGAAGAAGTGTTGACATTCAGATGACGACGCCCACCGTTCGCCGCCGGTGGCCCACCGTCCGCTGATTTCAGCCGCCGAGGGTGAGAAATGCCTAGGTTCGGCGGCTAGGTTGTCGGGCGCGTAGCGCACAAGGGCGGACTCGCATCGGCAGTCACATGGCGGGATAGTCAAGATGAGCGAAGAAGCAATGACCGGCGGATCGGATCTCCATCCTTACGGGCCAGGTTCCCATGGCTTGTTGGAAAGTCCACTGGAGATGCCTCCGTGTTATCCGATCAAGGGCAACATCCGTAACGACGGGATTCACTACTATCACCGTCCGGATAGTCGGAGTTACAAGCAGACCCACGCCGAGGTGTGGTTCGACTCGCCCTCCGCCGCCGAGGCGGCCGGCTTCACCGCCGCCCCCACCCACCCGGCCAAAGCCGACGGCTCCACCTTCGAGCCCGGCGGGGAGAACCATCCCTGCTCGATCGAGCAGGTCGAGGCCAATCGCATCGAGGCCGCCGGTGGCACCTCGCTCCATCCCTACGGCCCCGGGTCCCACGGCCTGCTTGAGAACGAGCGGGAGACGCCGGACTGCTACCCGATCAAGGGCAACATCCGCAACGACGGCCGCCGCTTCTATCACCGGTCCGACAGCCGCAACTACGGGGCGACCAAGCCCGAGGTGTGGTTCGACTCGCCGACGGCGGCCGAGGCCGCCGGTTTCACTCTGGCCCCGACCCATCCGGCCGGCGCCGACGCCGAGCAGTTCGAGCCCGGCGGTTCGCAGCACCCCTGCACCGTGGCCCAGATCGAGACCAATCGGACCGCCGTCGCCGGCCTGATCGCTACCGCCCTCACCGGCGGCGCCGGCGTGGCCGCCGCCGCTGCGGCGGGGGCCCTCGCCGACGGTGACGCCGATGCCGACGGTGATGCCGCGGCCGAGAGTGACGCCGATGCCGACGGCGACGTCGAGGTCAACGCCCTGATCAGCGGCTCGGCCGACGACGACGTGGCCGACACCGTGTCGGCCGACGCTGATGTCGACGCCGACGCCGACGCCGATGCGGACGCTGATGTCGATGCCGATGCGGACGCCGATGCCGATGGCGGTGTGGGAGTGGGTGCCGTCGCAGCCGGAGCGGCGGTGGCCGGCGCCGGTGCCGCCGCCCTCGGGTTCGCCAACCTGGGCCAGCCCGCCACCGACACCGACGCCCATCCTTACGGGGTCGGTTCACATGCCTCCCTGGCCAATGCCATGGACATGCCGCGCTTCTACCCGATCAAGGGGAACGTGAGCGCCGACGGCTCACGCCGCTACTACCGGCCCGACTCCACCCTGTACCGCTCGACCAAGCCCGAGGTGTGGTTCGACTCGCCGTCGGCGGCCGAGGCCTGCGGGTTCACCCTGTCGGCCACCCATCCCACCGACGCCAACCCCGACGACTACGAGCCCGGCGGCAACCGCCACCCGTGGACCAAGGAGGACGTCGAGGCCGCCCGCTTCGCCGCCTACGAAGGGGGCGCGGCCGCCGCCACCTCGACGTCGACCGACACCGACGGCGATGACGACGGTGGTTCGGGCCTCGGTACGGCGGCCGCGGCCGCCGGTGCCGTCGCCGTCGGCGGCGCCGCCCTGGCCGGCGCCAAGGCGCTCGGTGACGACGATGACGGCTCGCTGCTCGACACGGCCAAGGACGCGGCCGGCGCCGCCGCCGACGGGGCCAAGGATGCCGCCGGTGCGGCAGCCGATGCGGCCAAGGGCGCAGCCGGTGCGGCCGCCGGTGCCGCCGGTGCGGCCGCCGACGGGGCCAAGGATGCGGCCGGTGCTGCTGCCGATGCGGCCAAGGACGGCATGGAGGCGGTCGGCGACTTCGCCGAGGATGCCGCCGACGCGGCCAAGGATGCCGCCGGCGCCGCCCTGGACAAGGGCAAGGGGGCCTTCGCCGCCGTGACCGGTCGCTTCGGTCGGGGCGGTGACGACGACGAGGGCGACGCCGACCTCGACGTCGATGCCGTCGCCTCCTCCGGTGCCGACGACGACGATGACGACGACAAGGGTTCCGGCCTGGGCAAGGCCGCGGTGGCCGGTGCCGCCGTGGCCGGTGCCGCCGTCGGGGCCAAGGCGCTCGCCGATCGCAGTGACAACGACGCCGACACCGTGGCCGATGGCGCAGCCGAAACCGTGTCGGCCGCCGCCGCCGGTGCTGCGGACAAGGGTGGCGCCGCCGCCGAGACCGTGTCGGCCTCGACCGGAGCCGCTGCGGCCGGTGCCGCCGACAAGGGTGGCAAGGCCGCCTCCGGGGCCAAGGCCGCGGCCGGTGGTGCAGCCGCTGCCGGGGGAGCCGCGGCGGCAGCCGGGACGTCCCGCTTCGGCGGCATGTTCAACACCGGAGACGGCAGCAACCGTCGGGGCTGTATGCACCCGGTCTGGCTGCTGCTGGCGCTGGTCGCCCTGCTCCTGCTGCTGGCCCTGATCCTGTCCCAGTGCGGTGGCGGTGACGACACCGATGCCGGTGCCGGCGACGGTGACACCGATACGACGGAGGCCGCCGACGACGAGCCGTCGTCGCCCACCACCTCCCAAGACGATGACGATGCTGATGGCGACGCCGACGGCGATACCCCGGACCTCGAGGCCCTGGCCATCGCCGCCCTGGCCGAGGCCGGGCTGGGCGACGTCGATGTCGAGGTCAACGACGGCGAGATCACCCTGCGGGGCGAGGTCGACGACGAGGACGCCATGCAGGCGGCCGAGGACGCGGTTGCCGGTATCGACGGCGTGGCCGGGGTCGACAACCTCCTGGCCATGGCCGCCGGCGCCGACGACGAGGAGGCCTCGGGCAGCGACGACGACGCCGACGGCTCGGACGACGACGACGCCGACGGCTCGGACGACGACGACGCCGACGGCTCGGCTGACGATGCCGACGGCTCTACCGACAGCGACGGCGCCTCGGCCGACGAGGCACCCTCCGACGACGACATCCAGGCCGCGGCGCTGGCGGCGCTGACCGCCGCCGGTTTCGATGCCGTCGACGTCACCGTCACCAACGGTCTGATCACCCTCGCCGGCGAGCTCGGCTCCGACGACGACGTGACCGCCGCCGTGGCTGCGGTCGAGGGTCTCGACGGTGCCTACTCGGTGACCAACGATCTGACGGTGAGTGGCGGCGACGGTGGTGACACCGAGGAGTCGCCCCCGGCCGAGCCGGTCGAGGAGGATCCGCCCTTCACCGGCTGATCCCGAGAGCGGCCCTGGTGCCGTTCACCCGAAGCCGATCGATCCATCCCGGTTCGTCCTCGGCGTCACCGACACCGGCGGCGCTCAGAACGACCGGGATGGATCGCGCTCGGGGACGGCGCGATGGATGCTGACCGGGGTGCCGAGGGGAAGGAAGGTCGACAGCTCGGTGATCACGTCGTTGTCGACCCGGATGCAGCCGTGGCTGACGTCGGTGCCCAACAGGTCCGGCCGGTTGGTGCCGTGGATGCCGATGATCCCGGGGCCTCCGTTGAAGGAGTCGAGCGTCTCGCTGAAGCCGGAGAGGCCGTAGGCGAAGGGGCCGTACACCCCGTTCGGCTCGGGCGGCCGCAGCAGCTCGGTGAGGTAGAAACGGCCGATCGGGGTGGGGGTGGCCCCGGTGCCGACGGCGACCTGGGTGGTGATCAGGGCCTCGCCGTCGCGGAACACGGTCAACTCGTGGCGGCTGACGTCGAGATCGATGGCGTAGCGGTTGCGGGTGAGGTCCACCTCGTCGGCCTGGATCCACCCGGTGGTGCCGTTGGGCCGGACGGGCAGCAGCACCTCAACCCAGCCGTCGACCGGGCCCTGCAACACCTGGAACACCAGGGGTACACCCCGCTCGGTCGGATGGGCGAAGGCGGCCAACGGCTCGGCCAGGAGCTCGGGTGCGGTGCGGGCCTCGATCGTCGGCACGGTGGCCTGGGCCACCAGGGTCGATCCGTCGTCCCCCGAATCGCCTCCCTCACCGTCGGCACCGTCGGCGGCCGCCACCTCGTCGCCCGGCGCCGGGGCGCCGACCCGGTCGGCCGGGTCCGGCTCGGGTAGAGCCGCCAGCGCCTCGGAGGCGAGCGTGTTGGCCGTCCGCCCGGCACCGGCGGGGTCGTTGGGCACAGCGACGGGGGAGTCGAGGAAGCTCTGCGTCGTCACCAGGGCCGTGATCGGGGGCGGCCCGGCATCGGCCGCGGTGCCGGTCACGGCGGTGGTCGGCCGGGTCCGAGCGGCGGCCGGCGGCGGGGGCGTGTCGGCTGCGGCCACGGTGTTGGCCTGGGCGCAGCCGGTGGCCAGGAGCGCGCCGCAGGCGAGAGCGAGGAGCGCTCGCCGGGTGCGTTCCCGCACTGTGCCCTCTGGCCGCTTGTGGTCCACCGAACCTCCGATGCGGGGAGGCACCGCCGCCAACCCGCCCCAAACGGTAGCTCTCGTCAGCCCGCGGGCGGCACCGACGTGTTGGACCAGTCGAACTCGACGGCCTCGAGCTGCTCGTAGGGGACGAGGCAGCGGTAGACCAGCTCGTCGAAGAGGCGGTCGCCCCCGTGTTCGGGACGGACGAAGGAGTCGATCTCGGCCATGATGAACCCGTGGACGGCCGAGACGGTGAGGCGGACCCGGTTCTCGTAGATCGGATCCTGCCAGTGGCCACCCGAACGGCCGAACCCGATGAGGGTTGCCACCAGCCGCTCACGCAGTTGCCCGGCCTCCTCCGGGGCCTCCGGATCGGCGCCGGCGGCCCGCAGCAGTCGGAATCGGGCGGGGTGGGCCAGGCAGTACTGCCGGTAGGCCCGGGCCAGCGTTTGGAAGGTGTCGACGATCGAGTGAGGCGTGCGCTGCTCGACCGGAGGGGCGACGACGACCGTCGAGTCGAGGAGCGACTGCACCCCCTCGATGGCTCGCCGGTACATGTCGTCGATCAGGGCCTCACGACTGCCGTAGTAGGTGTAGATCGACTGTGTGGTGGTGAGCGCCGCCGCCGAGATCTTGCGGTTGGTCAGCGCGGTCGAGCCCTCGGCGGCGTAGAGCTTTTCGGCGGCGTCGAGGAGACGCGTGCGCATCTCCTCCGCCCGCGATGCGCGGCCCTCATTCTCGTTCCCCATCCAGCATCATCCCTCACCCCAAACGCCGCTCGTCCATGGTGACGATCGGCGGGGGCCTCACAGTAGCGGTTCACTCGGACGGGTCGGGATCAGCCCCAGCCCAGCTCGTCGAGGCGGTCGTCATCGATGCCGAAGTGGTGGGCGATCTCGTGGACGACGGTCACCAGCACCTCGTCCCGAAGCTCGGCCTCCGTCTCGCTGTCGGCGCACAACGGGAGTCGGTACAGCCAGATTCGATCGGGCAGGGCGAGCCCGCCGTAGTCGTCGCGTTCGAGGTGCGGGATGCCCTCGTAGAGGCCGTACAGATCCTCCTCGGGGTGTTCGTCCTCCACCAGGATGACCACGTTGTCGAGCAGTGAGCCCAGCTCCTCGGGGAGCGAGTCGAGGGCGTCGCCCACCAGCTGCTCGAAGGCGGCCTCGCTGATCGGCTCCATGTCAGAACTCCCAGCCGAGGACGGGGTGGGGGAGGGCGAGGGCGGCGTCGAGGTCCCGGAGGAGGCCCTGCGGCCCGGCGAGGCGGTCGGTGGTGGCCAGGACCGTGGCCGGACGGACGCCGAACCACAGCCGGCTGAAGGCCCCGATGCCGGCGTCGAGCGTCGGCAGGCCCGCCCGATGGCCGGGAGCGGCCCCCGAGGTCTCACCGAAGGTCACCGTGTACTCGCCGCCGACGCCGGGCCACGGCCCGTCCCTCCGGTCGCCGAGGGGATCGTGGAGGGTGAGATTGAACCGCACCGGTGGCCCGATCCAACGGCGGGCCGACACGCAGGCGTCCACGTCGAGCATGCGCAACTGGTACCAGGCGTCGGCCCGGGTCGACGACTCCCGCTCGGCCCCCTTCGACTGCCACCGCTCGCGGATCGGCTCCCGCTGCAGGGCCTGGAGCTGGACGTGCGCCGGCTCGGCCACCTTCACCAGACGGATCTGGTCGCTCAGCTCCTTGAGCAGGCGCAGCAGTTCGAGCAGCTGCTCGGTGTTGCGATAGGCGAGGAAGCGGATGTCCCACGGGCCGTGCCCCTGATCCAGCGACCCGGCCAGGAAGTGGGTCAGGGCGCCGCCGTCGTCGCGGTAGCCGAGGGCGAACATCTTGGTGTTGAGACCGATGTCGGCGGCGAAGAGATCGGGAGCGTCGAGCACGACCGAACCGTGCGAGGTCAGTCGGCCGGCCATGGCGGCGTGGAAGTCGACGTGGGCGTCGAGGGGGATGCGCTCCGGCACCCGGTAGGGCACGTGGCCGATGTCGAGCCGGCCCGGGTCGAACGACACCGTCAGCTCGTGGGCCCCGGTGCCGAACCCGAACCGGTCGTAGAACCCCTGCTCGAACATGCCGAGCATGGCCACGGCGTGACCGGCCTCGGCCGCCTGGGCCAGGGCCGAGGCCGTGAGCGACGAGGCGAACCCCCGCTTGCGGCCGATCTGGCTGGTGGTGACGGCGGTGATGGCCCCCATGCTCAGCTGCTCGTCCTGATAGCGGACCGAGCCCGGCGACCAGTGGACGAGGCACTCCGCCTCGCCGTTCATCACCGCCACCTCGACGTTGCCGGCATCGAGAAACCCGCCGAGGGCCTCGGTCTTTTCCGTGTCCTCGATCCAGCCGATCTCGTACCAGATCCGGGCCGCGGCCTCGAGGTCGGTTTCGCGCTCGTAGGGGCGGAACTCATCCATGGCGCTCAGCTTGGCACGGCTCGTCGGCCTGCGGGGGCGAGTTCCGAGCCGGGGGTCGGAAGCGCTCCCGGCCCGTTCGAACGAACCGCCGGGCCCGGCTACCTTGTGTCCCCGGAGCGCCGTCGGCGAACGAGCAGCGCGGCGGGCCGACCCCAACCGGAGGTTGAATTACGTGTACACCCTGCGAGACCCCCTGCAGCGAGCTGAGCAGCTCTTCGCCGAGCGCGAAGCCGTGGTCTGCGGCGATGAGCGCCGGAGCTATCGGGAGTTCGGGACGCGGGTTCGCAAGGTGGCCGGGCTGCTGGAGAGCCTGACCGATCCGGGCGACCGGGTGGCCCTGTGGTCGCTCAACTCGGCGGAGTATCTGGAGCTGTTCGTCGGCATCCCGTGCGCCGCCCGGGCCATCGTCCCCCACAACACCCGGTGGGCCGAGCCCGAGCTGATCTACGCCACCACCGACGCCGAGGCCAAGATCCTGATCTGCGACCGCGATCCGGGGGGCCTGGCCGACGTCGTCGATCGGGTGATCCGCATCGACACCGGCGAGTACGAGGAGCTGCTCGCCGCCGCCCCCGAAGTCATCCCCGCAGTCACCCCCGACACGCTGGCCGGGCTGTTCTACACCGGTGGCACGACCGGTGCCTCCAAGGGCGTGATGTTGACCCACACCAACCTGATGGCCAACGCCGTCCATACTCAGCTCGATCAGCCGTTGGCCTCCGACGATCGCTACCTGACGATGGCCCCTATGTTCCACGCCGCCGGGGTGTACGCCGCCCTGTCCCTCATGTGGGTTGGCGGGACGAACATCGTGCTCCCCGCCTTCGACCCCGGGGCCGCACTCGACCTGGTGGCGGGCGAGGGCATCACCTGCGCCATCGCCGTGCCCGCCATGTTGGCCGCCATGGTCGAGGTGCAGACGTCGGCGCCACGGGAGGTGGGCACCCTCCGTTGGCTGTCGCACGGGGCGTCGCCGATCGCCCTCGAGGTGCTGAAACGGGCCCGGGAGCTGTTCGAGTGCGAACTGATCCACCTCTACGGCGCCACCGAGCTGTCGCCGCTGGCCACGATCTTCCGCCACGAGGATCGGGAGCTCGGCACCGATCGGGCCAAGAGCTGCGGGACGGCGCCCCCCGGCGTGGCCCTCGAGATCCGGGGCCCGGCCGGCGACGCCCTCGGTGTCGGCCAGGTGGGTGAGGTCACGGTCAAGGGGCCCAATGTGATGGTCGGCTACTGGAAGAAGCAGGAGCAGACCGAATCGGTGCTGATCGACGGCTGGTACAGCACCGGCGACCTGGGCTACCTCGACAGCGACGGCTACCTGTTCCTCGTCGACCGGTCGAAGGACATGATCGTCTCGGGCGGGGAGAACGTGTACTGCACCGAGGTGGAGGACGCCATCTACACCCACCCGGCCGTGCTCGAGGCCACCGTGTTCGGCATCCCCGACGAGCAGTGGGGCGAGGCGGTCCACGCCGTCGTCGTCCGCCGGGAGGGCGCCGAGCTGGACGAGGCCGGCCTGATCGCCCACTGCAAAGGCCTGATCGGTGGATACAAGGTGCCCAAGTCGGTCGACTTCTCGGTCGAGCCACTGCCCAAGTCAGGGCCGGGCAAGGTGCTCAAGCGCAACCTGCGGGCTCCCTACTGGGAGGGCCGGGAGCGGCAGATCAATTAGAGCCTGGGGCCCCGAGCAGTAGGATCGGGGGGGCGATGGGACACAAGCACACCAGGGAGGACCTCCTCGCCGGGGCACTGGCCGCCACTCGGGACGAGGGCCTCAGCCGCCTCACCTTCGGGCGCCTGGCCAAGCGGCTCGGCGTCAGCGACCGCGTCATCGTCTACTACTTCCCCACCAAGGACGACCTGATCGGGTCGGTGCTGGTGGCGATCGCCGGGGAGCTGCAGGGCGCCTTGGCCGACGTGGTGTCCGACGGTCTCACCGGCCACGGCGACCTGGTGAAGCGGGCCTGGCCGGTGTTGTCGAGCCCCGAGCACGATCGGGTCTTCGCCTTGTTCTTCGAGGCCACCGGCCTGGCCGCCGCCGGCCTCGCCCCCTACGACGGCGTCGTGCCCGAACTGGTCGAGGCCTGGATCCAGTGGGCGGCGTCGATGCTCGACGGCGCGGCCGGCGAGGAGGCCCGGCGGGCGGAGGCCGAGGCGTCGATCGCCCTGGTCGACGGCCTGCTGCTCCTCCGCCAGCTCCGCGGCGTCGAGGTGGCCGACCGGGCCGCCGCCGCCCTGGGGGTGTCGTGATGGTCGCCTTCCCCGAACTCGGTTTCTACACCCTGGCCGGCGCCCCCGAGAGCCCTCGGGAGCTGGTGGAGGAGATCGGCGACGCCGAGGCCATGGGGCTCGGGGCGTGCTTCATCTCCGAACGGTTCAACATCAAGGAGGCCTCGACCCTGAGCGGGGCGGCCGCCGTCGCCTCCGACGAGATCCGGATCATCACCGGCGCCACCAACCACAACACCCGCCACCCCCTGGTCACCGCCTCCTACGCCACCACGATGCACCGCCTGACCGACGGCCGGTTCACCCTCGGCATCGGTCGAGGCATCGCCCGTATGCAGGACGCCTTCGGCATGGGACGCATCACCACCGCCCAGATGGAGGACTTCGCCCAGCTGATGCGGCGGCTGTGGAAGGGGGAGACGATCGTCGGCCACGACGGGCCCGCCGGTGCGTGGCCTGCGCTCCGCCTCGATCCCGACTTCGACGAGGACATCCCCCTCGGCCTGGTGGCCTTCGGGCCCAACTCGCTCGCCCTCGGCGGCCGGGCCTTCGACGACGTGATCCTGCACACCTACTTCACCGACGAGACCCTGAGCCGCTGCGTTGCCACGGTCAAGTCGGCGGCCGAACAGGCCGGTCGGGACCCGGCCGCGGTCCGGGTGTGGTCGTGCCTGGCCACGGTGGGCGACCATCTGCCCGAACCGCTGCGGCTCAAGAAGACCGTCGGTCGTCTGGCCACCTACCTCCAGGCCTACGGCGATCTGATGGTCGAGACCAACGGCTGGGATCCGGCGGTGCTCACCGCCTTCCGGGCCGACCCCCTGGTGGCGAACTTCGCCGGGGCCATCGACGGCCGGGCCTCCACCGAGGAGTTGGAACACGTCGCCACCCTGCTGCCCGACGAGTGGCTGGCCCCGGCCGCCGTCGGTACACCTCCGGCCTGTGTGGCCACGGTGCGTCGCCAGTTCGACCTGGGGGCCGACGGCGTGATCCTGCACGGCGCAACGCCCACCGAGCTGGCCCCGGTGGTCGAGGCCTACGCCGCCCGCTAGCCGGTCGGCGGCTCCCCGATCCGCCTCCGGTTCGGCCTAGTCGGCCGTGCCACGGTCCGCGTTCGAGTCGGAGCGGGCGTAGACGACGGTCTGGGTCACCGGCTCGAAGCCGATGCCCTCGTACAGCCGGCGGGCCGCCGGATTGTCGACCTCGCTGCAGATCTTGAGGCGCTTGGCCCCCGCCGCAGCCAGCCGGTCGAGCCCCACGGTCAGCAGATGGCGGGCCAGGCCCCTGCGCTGGTGGTCGTCCTCGGTGCGGAGCGGTTCGACCACCCCGGTCTCGGTCACCGGGTCGTACCAGAAGAGGCAGTGGGCGGCGTGCTCGCCGTCGTGGCGGCGGATGAACAGATCGAGGTCCGGGTCGTACAGCGACGTCTGCTGCAGGCGGGCCTCGACGTCTGGGCCGCCTCGCTTGTCGTAGTGGTAGACGACGTCGGGGGTCTCCCGGCGGGTGGACAGCCGGTACTCGTCGTGGAGCGGGCTGATCGGCGCCCGGTCCTCGGCCGCCATCCAGTGCTCGACGAGTCCGTCCTCGGCGAAGGCGAATCCCTCGGCGGCGAGCAGGTCGAGCAGGTGCCGGTTGGTGGACACGACCTCCAGCTCGATGGCGTGGTGCCCGTGGTCGGTGGCGTGGGCCAGACCACGGGTCATCACCGTGGTGAGCCAGGCGGGGTCGCTGCCGGGTAGGACCAGCGGGTCGAGTCCGACGGCGTCGCCCCAGGTGGTCATGATCGCCGCCGCCTCCGGACGGCCCTCGTCGTCGAACCAGAAGAGCTGGGGCAGCTCGTCGGTCGGTCGGCGCCGACTCCACCACCACTGGATCTCGGCGGCCTCGAACGACCCCTCGGTGGGGTGGGAGAGCCGGGACCGTTGCAGGAGCGCCGTCACCGCCTCCAGGTAGTCGAGCCCCTGGCGGAACTCCTCGTGCGGTTGGCCCATGGCCCCAACCTAGGCCCGGCCCACCCGCAGGCCCGACGATTTTCGAGCCGTCGATCGCCCGGGGGTTCCGACCGGGCTCCGCGGTCCACAACTCGGCCCATGGTGATCCCCGGCAGGGCCTGGCCGCTATCGTCTCACAGGTGACGGACGCATCGGCGCCGAAGATGAACGTCGCGGGCGAACACGACCATGGCCACGATCACGGTCACGACCACCACCCGGATGACCACCATGTTGGCAGTCGCCGGGTGTTCGGCCCGTGGCCCGTCGTCGTGCTGCTGGTCCCCGCCCTCCTGCTCCGGAACCGACTCGGGTTGTTCAGCGACGAGGATCTGCGCCTGTGGTCGACGCTCTTCGTGTCGATCTGTATCCAGGCGCTGCCGTTCCTGGTGTTGGGGGTGGTGATCAGCGGTCTGATCGGCGTGTTCGTCTCCCCCGAGCTGGTTGAGCGACGGGTGCCGAAGCGGCCGATCCTGGCCGTGCCCTCGGCCGGCCTGGCCGGCCTGGCCCTGCCGGGCTGCGAGTGCGGCTCGGTGCCGATCGCCGGCCGGCTGGTCTCGGCCGGCACCCCACCGGCCGCCGCCCTCACCTTTCTCCTGGCCGCTCCGGCCATCAACCCGGTGGTGATGGTGTCGACGGCCGTCGCCTTCCCCAATACGCCGATGGTGGTCCTGGCCCGGTTCCTCGCCTCGTTCGCCGTTGCCGTGGCCGTCGGTGCCTGGTGGGCCAACCGTCGCAACGAGAGCCTGCTCGACGCCCTCAGCACCGATCACGACCACTCGGCCACCAAGCTGCACCGCTTCGTCGACGTCGCCTCGCGCGATCTGGTCCACGCCGGCGGCTACCTCGTGCTCGGGGCCCTGGCCGCCGCCACCCTCCAGTTGGTCATTCCGCGCTCAGCTCTCGACTCGGTTGTGTCGAGTGAAGTGATGTCGATTCTCGTTCTGGCCTTCCTGGCGGTGATCCTGTCGATCTGTTCCGAAGCCGATGCGTTCGTGGCCGCCGGGCTCCCGCAGTTCTCGCTCACCTCCCGTCTGGTGTTCCTCGTCGTGGGCCCGGTCATCGACATCAAGCTCGTCGCCATGCACGCCGGGGTCTTCGGCCGATCCTTCGCCATGCGGTTCGCCCCGGTCACGTTCACCATCGCCGTGGTCTCCGCCGTCGTCTTCGGGCAGGTGCTGCTGTGAACCGGCTCGGTCGCGCTGCGGTGATGGTGTCGATCGGGGCCATGGCGGCCCGCCTGCTGTGGTCCGGGGGCTACGGGTGGTTCGTCCAGCAGCACATGTTCATCCCCCTCCTACTGGCCGCGGTCGTGCTGATCGCCTTCGGCGCCTTCGAGATCGCGGTCGGGATCCGGGAGGAGCAGCGGATCGGGGCCACCAGCCGGTGGCGGGTCGCCCCGACGGTCGGCTGGCTGCTCCTGCTGCCGCTGGCCGTCCTCGTCGCCGTCGCCCCCACCGGCCTCGGCGCCGCGGCGGCGTCACGTATCGAGGCCTTCTCCCCGACCGAGCAGACGGACGAGTTCCCGCCCCTCGACACCGGCGGCGGACCGGTGGAGATGCGGGTCTACGACTTCCTCGATCGGGCCATCTGGGACGACGAGCGGTCGCTCGACGGCGTCGCCGTACGCCTCGAGGGCCTGGTGGTCAACGACGACGAGATCGCCGATGGCTTCCAGCTGACCCGGTTCCTGGTCAGCTGTTGCGCCGCCGACGGCATCCCCCTCCAGGTCGCATTGCGCGGGCTCGACGCCCCGCTGGAGGACAACACCTGGGTGATCGCCGACGTGGTCTGGATCGAGCCCGACGTGCCCTACGCCGACTCCGGGCTCCGCATCGTCGAGGCCGAGATCCTCTCGATCGAGCCCCAGCCCGGCGTCCGCAAGGACCCCTACGAGTCGCCCTACTAGCGGCTGATGCCTGCCACCACGGGCAGTGGCGGCCCGAGACCCTTGATGTATGGTGTGGCTCGTGGTGCGAACAGCCGGGAGAGGTGACCAAGCGACCCCTCCGGCGAGACGAGAGACGCTGCGTTCAGGGCACCGCAAGGGAGATGACAGGTGAACGAAATCCTGGAGGTCCGGGACCTCGTCGTGCGGTTCGACACGCAGGACGGCGTGGTGCACGCCGTCAACGACGTCTCCTACACCCTCAAGAAGGGCGAGACGCTGGGCATCGTCGGCGAGAGCGGGAGTGGCAAGAGCGTCCACGTGCTGTCGATGCTCCAGCTGGTGCCGATGCCCCCGGGCCGCATCGAGAGTGGCGAGGTGCTCTTCGAGGGCCAGGACCTGCTCAAGATGTCGGACGAGGAGATCCGGCATGTCCGGGGCAGCAAGATCGCCATGATCTTCCAGGATCCGATGACGTCTCTGAACCCGGTCATCAAGATCGGGCGTCAGATCAGCGAGGCCGTCCAGCTCCATCTGGGCTTCAGCAAGAAGCAGGGGCGGGAGCGGGCGATCGAGCTGCTCGACCTCGTCGGTATCAGCGAACCCCACCAGCGGATCGACAACTACCCGCACGAGTTCTCCGGCGGCATGCGCCAGCGGGCCATGATCGCCATGGCCCTGGCCTGCGACCCCACCCTGCTCATCGCCGACGAGCCGACGACGGCTCTCGACGTGACCATCCAGGCCCAGATCGTCGAGCTGATGACCGACCTCCAGGAGAAGCTGGGGATGTCGCTGATCTGGATCACCCACGACCTGGGCGTCGTGGCCGGTATCGCCGACACCATCCAGGTGATGTACGGCGGCACGATCATGGAGCGCGGGCCGACGCACAACGTGTTCAAGGACACCCGCAACGCCTACACCCTGGGCCTGCTCAACTCGCTACCTCGGCCCGACCAGGGCGTCGAGCGTCTGGTCCCCATCCCGGGCTCGCCGCCGAACCTGTTGCGGCCGCCCGAGGGCGATCCGTTCGCCCCCCGGAACCCCTACGCCACCGACCGGTGCTTCAGCGAGCGGCCGCCACTCGAGACGGTCGACGGCGGGCACCCTCAGCATCTCGCAGCAACCTGGTATGACCTTCCGGCGGAGGTGGGCCGATGACCGCTCCAACGACCGAGCAGGAGCCGGGCGCAGCCGGCCCGAGCACCGATGAGCCCCTGATCCGGGTCAAGAACCTGGTCAAGCACTTCCCGGTGACCCAGGGGATCGTGTTCAAGCGCAAGGTCGGCGTGGTCAGGGCCGTCGACGACATTTCGTTCGAGATCTATCCGGGCGAGACCCTGGGCCTGGTCGGCGAGTCCGGCAGTGGCAAGAGCACCACCGGGCGCACCATGCTCCGGCTTCACGAGCCGAACTCCGGCGCCGTCGAGTTCCGAGGGAAGAACATCGTCGGCCTCCCCAGCTCCGAGCTGCGGGACATGCGCCGCAACATGCAGATGATCTTCCAGGACCCCCACGCCTGTCTCAACCCCCGCATGACCGTGGGCTCCATCATCGAGGAGCCGCTCCAGGTCCACAGCCGTCTGCCCAAGGCGCAGCAGGGGGAGCGCATCAGGGAGCTCCTCGAGATCGTGGGTCTCAACCGCCAGTTCGTGAATCGCTATCCCCACGAGTTCTCCGGGGGGCAGCGTCAGCGCATCGGTATCGCCCGGGCCCTGGCCGTCGAACCGGACTTCATCGTGGCCGACGAGCCGATCTCCGCCCTCGACGTGTCGATCCAGGCCCAGGTCGTCAACCTGCTCCAGGATCTCCAGCGGGAGCTACAGCTCACCTACCTCTTCATCGCCCACGACCTGAGCATGATCCGCTACATCTGCAACCGGGTGGCGGTGATGTACAAGGGCAAGATCGTCGAGTACGCCGAGACCGACGAGTTGTACAACAACCCCGTCCACCCCTACACCCAGGTGCTGCTGTCGTCGGTCCCCATCCCGGACCCCGACAAGGAGCGGGGCCGGGAGCGGAAGATCCTCAAGGCCGACTTCGACTACACGGAGCGGGACTCGAGCATGACCGAGGTGTCACCCGGGCACTTCGTCGCCTCCAGCCGGGTCTGAGCGCCCGGCGCGGCGCGCCGGGCACCCCGCTCAGTCGTAGTGGTCGACCAGCTGGTTGAGTTCGGTCGCCATATCGGCCATGTGCGTGGCCGATTCGCGGGTCTCGTGGGCCGTGCGGAGGGTGTCGTTGGTGACCCCGGCCAGCTCCTCGACGCTGGTGGCGATGGCGCTGGTACCGGTGGCCGCCTGATCGACGTTCTCGCCGATGTCGGCCGTCGTCACCGACTGTTGGTCGACGGCGGCGGCGATCGTGCCGGATATCTGATTGATGTGATCGATGGTCTCGCCGATCCGGGTGTTGGCCTCGATGGCCCCGGCGGTGGCGTCCTGGATCGACTGCACCCGTAGGGCGATCTCGTTGGTGGCGTCGGCCGTCTGGTTGGCCAGCTCCTTCACCTCGTTCGCCACCACGGCGAAGCCCTTGCCGGCGCTGCCGGCCCGGGCGGCCTCGATCGTGGCGTTGAGGGCCAGGAGGTTGGTCTGCTCGGCGATGGTGTTGATCAGCTGCAGCACGTCGCCGATCTCCTCGCTCGACTGGCTCAGTCGGGTGATCGACTCGGTGGTCATGGCGGCCACGCCGACGGCCTCGCTGGCGATGCTCGACGCCTGGGAGGCGCTCTCGGCCACCTCGTGGATCGAGTTGTTCATCTCCTCGATGGCGGTGGCCACGCTGGACACGCTGCTGGCCACCTCCTCGCCGGTGTCCGAGGCGGCGTTGGCCCGGTCGGAGGTCCGCTGGGCCTGGTCGCCCATGGAGTCGGCCGAGACCGACAGGCTGTCGGCGGCGTCGGTCAGCTGCCCGGCCGAGGCCTTCAGCTGATCGACCGTCGCTCGCAGTGACTCGATCATCGCCCCCATGGCACCGCCCAGGGCGCCGGGGAGGGGTTCGTCGAGGATGGGTGCGGTCAGGTGGCCGTCGGCGATCGACTGGGTCTGGGCGCCGACGGTCGACAGCATCGACGACATGTCGTTGAACGCCTCGGCCAGCTGGCCCACCTCGTCGTTGCGATGGATCTGGAGCTCGGTCTCGCTCAGGTCGCCGGAGGCGATCTGGTGGGCCCGACGGGTGATGGTCGCCAGCGGCTGGGAGACGCCGCGGGCCAGCCACAGGGCCAGACCGGCGACGATGGCCGCCGCCACCAGGACGAACACGATGATGGTGTTGCGGAGCGAGCTGGCCGTGGCCAGGGCCTCGGAGGCCTCCTGGCCCACGATGATGCCCCAGTCGTAGCCGTCGAACCCGAGGGCGCCGTCGGTGGAGGCGTAGCCGTAGAAGGAGTCGACACCGGTGGTGGCGTTGTTCTCCCGGGCGAAGCCGTGCTCGCCGTTGGACTGGGTGGCCAGACCGGCGGCCTCGCCGCCGTCGGCGGCCGGGTTGTCGACCAGGATGGCCGCACCCTGGGAGTTGTCGAGCACCACGCCGTCGGCCCTGAGCACCTGGGTGGTAGCGGTCTCGATACCGGTGGTGGCGAGGTCGTTGCGGAGCGACACCATGATGTCGGTCACGACCCGCTCGAACGAGGCGTCGTTGTGCCAGACGCCGACGACGGTGCCCTGGCTGTCGTAGATGGGGGCGGTGAAGGGCAGGGTCAGTCGGTCGTCGCCGTAGATCTCACCGACCAGGCCGTTGCGCTCGGCGTCGGTGTAGTAGGTGCCGCCGTCGGGCACCTGGCCGTCGGCCACGACCTGGAACCACTCCTCGCCGGCCACGTTCCGCCCGATCAGGGCCCCGGTGTCGAGGGGGTCGCCGAAGCCGTCGATGGTGTTGGTGGCCAGGACGTTGCCGTCGAGGTCGACGACGAGCATCAGGTCGTAGATGCCGTAGGTGGCGGTGAGGAAGTCGACGATGCCCGTCGCCTCCTCCGGGGTCCCCTGGGCCAGGGGGTTGGCGGCGAAGGCCTGTACGTCGCCGTAGCGCTCGAAGAGGTTGCGGTCGATCTTGTCGCCCGCCTCCACCGCCGCCACCTCGACCCGCTGGCCGGCGGCCGATTCCAGTGCACTGTTGGCCCGGGAGACGCTGAGCCACCCGACGATCAACAGCGGCACCAGGCTCAAAGCGAGGAACGCCAGCAGGAGCTTGGCGTTGAGACTCCCCAGACCGGGGCCGCTACGCAGCCCGTCCCGCAACTCATCCATCGTCATCGGTTCGCTCCGAATTGTCGACCCATCGCAGGTCAATCGGCAGCAAACCCTCCCAACGAAAGGACCGTTCCAATCACTACTTTTCGGGTGGGCCATCGGACCCCCGCCTCGGGCCGGCACTAGGCCACGCGGAAGACCGCCTCGATCTCGGTGGCGATGTCGAACGGGAGCTCGGCCATACCGACGGCGGAGCGGGTGTGGACGCCGGCGTCGCCGAACACCTGGTGGAAGAGCTCGGAGCACCCGTCGATGACGGCCGGGGTCCGGTTGAACCCCGGGGCGCAGTTGACCATGCCGAACACCTTCACCACCCGGACGATGCGGTCGAGCGACCCGAGTTCGGCTTTGGCCGTGCTCAGGATCTGCAGGCCGGTGAGTCGAGCGGCGTGCCGGGCCCGGTCGAGGTCGACGTCGGCCCCGACCTTGCCGGCGATGAGGTTGCCGTCGCCGTCGATGGGCCCGTGGCCCCCGACATGGAGGAGACCGTCGACGAGGACGGCGCCCACGTACAGCCCGGCCGGAGGGTAGGCGGTCGGAAGCTCGATCCCGGCCGCCGTCATGCGTTCTTCGTGACCCATGGCCGCACGCTAGTCCGCGCCCCGGTGACGGACCGCCGTCGCTAGCGCAGCGGCGCCGTCTTGGCCGGGGGTGAGGCGATGAAGGGCGTTGTCGTCCGCTCGGCCGCCCGCACCCCTTCGGCGGTGTCGACGGTGAGGGGCGCGTCGTCGGCGTCGTGGGGAACGTCCATCAGGGCGAATCCGATGTTGCGGCCGAGGCGCGGGGAGGGGACGGCGGCGGTCACCACCCCGACCTGGGTGTCGCCGATGTGGACCGGCCACCGGTGCTCGTTGCTCTTGATGAAGGGCTCGCCGTCGATGAACACGCCGATCTGACGGCGGGACGGACCTTCGTCGCGGATCCGCTCGAGCGCCGCCTTGCCCAGGAAGTCGTCCTTGTCCCAGGCGATCAACCGCTCCAGACCGAGTTCCAGGGGGTTCTCGGCAGTGGTGATGTCGCTGCCGTAGTCGAGGATGCCGCCCTCGATACGGCGCATCCGGCTAGGGGAGCCGGGGGCGAGGCCGTGGGGCTCACCGGCCGCCATCAGCAACTCCCACAGCTCGTCGCCCCGTTCCCGGCCGAGGAGGTAGACCTCGAACCCGACCTCGGAGCTGTAGCCGGTGCGGGAGATGACGACGTCTATGCCGTCGACCGAGCCGTACATCCACCGGTAGTAGGCGAGGTCGAGGACGTCGTCGCCGAACACCGACGAGACGATGGCGGGGGAGGCGGGCCCCTGCAGCTGGAGGGGGTAGACGTGGGGCGTGGTCACCTCGACGTCATGGCCGGAGAAGGTGGAGACCCCCTTGGCCCACAGGTACACGTCGGAGTCGGCGGTTGACAGCCAGAAGCGGTCGTCGTCCATCCGCAGCAGCACGGGGTCGTTGAGGATGCCGCCCTCGGTGTTGGTGAGGAAGACGTACCGGCACTGACCGTTCGCGATCTTGCTCACGTCGCGCGGGGTGAGCAGGTTCATGAAGGCCTCGGCGTCGGGCCCGGAGATCTCGACGCAGCGCTGGACGCCGACGTCCCACAGGCCGGCCCGCTCGATCACGTTCCAGTACTCGTTGACCGGTGTGTCATAGCCCACCGGCATCCACATGCCGTTGTAGGGGTGGAACTCGGTGGCGCCGTACTTGAGCGACGAGGCGAAGAACGGCGACTTGCGCAGCCGGGGATTGAGACCGTGTGCCTTCATGACCCGAGCCTACGGTCGCCGCCGGCCCCCACCGGTCGGTGGCGGCGATCTCAGTGCACGGGGCCGGCCATCCAGGCCTGTTCCTCGGCCGAGCCGGGTTCGGGAAGCAGCGCCCCGCCCTCCATGGTGTAGGAGGCCTGGATGTCGCGGGTCGTGGTGAAGACCGAGTCGACGTCCACCTCGGCGGTGGCGGCGAGGGCCTGACTCAGGCGACCGGCGATCTCGGCCTTCTGCTCGTCGGTGCGGCCGGCCCGGATCGTGCCGTTGATGACCGCGTTGCGGTCGGCGTCGAGGCTGTTCTCGTCGGCCTCGGTCACCATGACGTGGACGAAGGAGGGCGGAGCCCCGGTCACGTCGCAGTGGACCTCGACGACGTCGTTGGCAAAGGCGTGGCGCTTCGACTCGTCGAGCAGATCGGGTCGGACGATGGCGTGGTAGAAGGGCATCGGTCTTACTCCTGGGTGGTGGGCGCGGTCTCGGTGACGGAGACGACGACCTCGTGGTCGGTGCACTCGGTCATCTCGGTCCAGATGTCGCAGACACCCCGCATGTAGTGCTCTCGGGCGTCGAGCGTCGTGGTGTGGGCCAGCGAACAGGCGATGATCGACGAGGTGCTCTGTCGGCCTTCGGTGAAGAAGTAGCCCGGCTGGACCTTGACCCAGCCGACGGTGGCCTCCTCCCCGGGGTAGTGGCCGGCGTGGTGGGCTTGCAGCCGGGTTGCGAGCTGGTCGCTGCGGATGTCGGCGTTGCCGCCTGCCTGCACGATGCACTGGAAGTGGCTCATGGATCCTCCGTGGTCGTTGGGCGGCCACCGGCTTCGATGCGGGTCACCAGGTCATGACTAATGGTGAAGATGGCCGACGTGTCCCGCCGGGCCCGTGCGATCGTGACCGCGCCCTCGTAGGCGGTGACGATGGAGAGGGCCATGGTGACGGCCTCATCATCGTCCCACCCCTCGGCTCTCAGGGCGTCGCCGTAGGCGGCGATCCAGGCGTCGAAGGCCTCGTCGCAGGCGATCTGGATCCCTTCGGAGGCGGCGGAGGCCTCGGTGGCGGGCACGCCGACGGGGCAGCCGAAGCGAAAGCCGCCGGCCTCGAGATCGCGGGCCAGGGCGGCGAAGATCGTGGCCACGCCGTCTGCGGCGGTGAGGCGGGCGGCGAACACCCGCCGGATGCGGGCGGCGGCGTCGAGCCCGACCTCGCGCACGGCTGCGGCCGCCAGCTCCTCCTTGCCACCGGGAAAGGCGTGGTACATCGACCCCGACGACACCCCGGTGGAGTCGAGCAGATCCTTCATGCTCGTGGCCCCGAAGCCGCGCACCTGCAGGCTGCGGCTCATGGCGGTGACCAGCCTGGTGCGGGTGGTCGGTTGCGCCGTCGGGGTCTTCGGCATCGGCGTTCGTTCGTTTCTGTCGGTGAAGGATCTGACTAGAACGTTCTATCCAGAACGTAGGGTCGGCGGCACCCGTACGTCAAGGTCGGGCCCAGGGGGGACTACCCGCCGTCGGACGCCGAGCGCGGAGAGCAAGTACGGTAACGGCCGATGCGGTGGGCTCGCACCATGCGGTGAAAGTGCGTTGGCTGTGATGAACCACGACAATCTGAACGACCGGGCCCAAGCCGTGCTCGACACCAACTGGCTCGGGCGAGTGACGAAACCCGCCCCTCGGTTGTATCCCCACCAGTGGAGTTGGGACTCGGCTTTCATCGCCATCGGCAACCGCCACCGGCGGCTCGACCGGGCCATGGTCGAGATGGAGACCCTCTTCGCCGCCCAGTGGACCGACGGGATGGTGCCCCACATCGTCTTCGCCGACAACGACCCCGGGTACTTCCCCGGCGGCGACTATTGGCAGTCGTGGCGCTCGCCCGCCTGCCCCGACGATGTCTCCTCGTCGGGTATCTGTCAGCCCCCGGTGCATGCGACGGCGGTGCTGGCCGTGTACCGGGCGGCGCCCGGCGATGAGGCCCGGTCGTTCATCGAGTCGATGGTCCCCAAGCTGGCCAAGTGGCACGACTACCTCCACCGGGTCCGAGCCGTCGACGGTCCCCTGATCGAGGCCTGGCACCCGTGGGGGTCGGGCCGCGACAACAACCCGGAGTGGGACCCGGCCCTCGATGCGGTGCACGTGCCGCCGGGTTCGCCGGCGCCGTACCGACGAGCCGATCTGACCCATGCCGACGCCGCCGACCGGCCGAGCGATGCCGAGTACGACCGGTACCTGTACCTGGTCGAGCAGCTGCGGGCCGAGGGCTACAACCCGAGCGATCCCTCGGCTCTACCGTTCCGTGTCTGCGACATCGTGATGAACTCGCTGCTGGTCCGGGCCGAGGACGATCTGGCCACGCTGGTCGAACTGATGGGCGGGGACGGCGCCGAGCGCCGCAAGCTGGGCGACCGGGTATGGAACGCCATCGACGATCAGCTGTGGGTGCCGGAGACCGGTCTCTACCACTCCCTCAACGCCGTCGACGGTTCGATCCTGCCGGTCCGCACCTCCGGGGCGTTCATGACCATGGCCGCCCGGCCCCTCAAGCCCGGGCGTCTAACCCGACTGCTGGAGGCCTTCGAGCGCGACTTCCTCGTCGAGGTGGAGGGCGGCGGCCGGGTGCCGCTCACCATCCCCGCCGACGAGGTCGGTTTCGACGCCGGCCGCTACTGGCGGGGTCCGGCCTGGATCAACATGACGTGGCTCATCGCCGACGGCCTCTACCGCCAGGGGCACCAGGCCCTGGGCGACGAGCTCCGGTCGGGCTCGCTGGAGCTGTGCGACCGGATCGGGTTCCACGAGTACTTCGATCCGGCCCGGGGCACCGGTCATGGCAGCGACGACTTCTCGTGGTCGGCTGCCCTGGTGATCGAGCTCCTCAGTCGCTCCGGCTGATTCGGGGCCCCGTCGGCGAGCCTCGCCGTCCCCGGGAGACCGATGGTCGACCCGCCGGCTCGTCCTCGGCGCCGCGCCCGGTCGGAGGCGGTTGGCGGCGCCGTCAGCTGAGGGCGACCGCCGTCGCCGCCCATCGCCTGCGACCCAGGCCGGCTGTGGTCGCCGCTACCAGGTAGACGGCGGCGGAGGCGGTGAGGGCGGCCACGATGCCGACCCGTTGGGCCAGCACTCCGAGCACGATCCCGCCGCTGATCTCCCCGAGTGACCCGGCCTGCCCGACGAAGGAGTGGACGGTGGCCCGGTTGGCGGCCTCGGTGAAGTGGTTGGTCCAGCCGATGGTGACGGTCCGGGCGATGCTCCGCATCGTGCCCTGGGCGATGAAACCGGCGACCGCCACCGTCAGGAGATCGACCCGGGCCAGCAGCGCCACCCCGGCTGCGGTGGCCAGGTGCAGCGCCGTGAGCGCCGGGACCAGACCGGGTCCTCGCAGTAGCGGGGCCAGCACCCCGAGCAGCAGGAAGGCACCGACCGAGGTGAGCACCGCCGCCGCCCCCACCAGCAGGGCCGGATCGACGGCGATGGTCTGGAGGCCGATCTCGTCGAGGCGGGCGACGTGCAGCCGGTCGACGGCCTCGCTGGCGAAGCCGGCCAACACCGCGGCGATCACCAGGACTCGGAGGCCGGGCCGACGCGAGGCGCGCACACCGTCGCTGAGCAGGGCCCGGAAGCGGCGTCGGCCCGATGCCGCCTGACGGCGGAAGCCCGTCTCGGGCATGCGCAGGGTCAGGAAGCAGGCCCAGACCACGAGAATCGACCCGACGACGACCAGGGCGGCTGACAGACCGGTCGCGGCGGCGAGGAGCGACAGGGCGATGAGGCCGACGATCGAGCCGACGGCTTCGGTCCGCCCACGTCGAGGCAGGATCACGTCGACCCGCTCCAGCGAGCGGACCTCGTCGGTGAGCCAGGCCGCCTCGGCCCCGCTGCGGAACGTCGACCCGAACGCCCACAGGACCTGGGTCGCCACCAGGCTGATGAACCCGGGGGCCAGCCCGGCCCCGGCGATGGCCGTACCGCAGATGGCGAAGGCCAGAATCACCGAGAGCCGCCGGCCCCGGATGTCGGCCACGACCCCGGTGGGGATCTCAACGGTCAGGATCGTGATCTCCTTGGCCGTGCCCAGCAGGAGTAGCTGGAGCGGGTCGAGGCCGACGTCGACGACGACGCGCAGGAAGAAGAGCGTCCAGAAGCTCGACCAGCACAACTGCCACACGAAGCCCGATTGGAGGAAGAGCCGCTCCGCCCGCTGCGCCGTCGGTCCCGGCTCGTCGCTCTCGGTCACGGGCCCATCGTGCCCCGGATCGGTCTTGACGGTGAAGGGCTATCCTGCCAGAAGATGCCGCGAAACCGTCAGTCGTCAGCAGCCGGGAGCGAGCCACTCCCGCCCTGCATCCGTCCGGTTCGCTTCGAGTACGACCGGGGTCATACCACCGGGGCCCACAGTCATGACGAACACCAGTTGGTCTACGCCAGCCGGGGCCTCCTCCGGGTCGACACCTCGGCCGCCCGATCGGTGGTGCCGCCCCAGCGGGCGGTCTGGGTGCCCGCTCGCATCGCCCACGAGGTCTCGGCCATGACGGTGAGCGAGATGTCGACGCTGTACATCAGCCGTTCGGTGACCATTCCCCGGCTCGACGATGTCGCCGTGATCACGGTCAGCCCGCTGCTCCGAGAGCTCATCGCCCACCTGTTCGACACCGATCCGACCGGCCCGATCCGGCATCGGCTCGAGGCGGTGCTGATAGATCAGCTCGCCGATGCGCCGACGCCGGAGCTCAGCCTGCCCCAACTCCGGGACGGTCGGCTGCGGGCCATCGGCGAGGCCTTGGCCGCCGATCCGGCCGACGGTCGGACGCTCCCGGAGTTCGGTCGGGCGGTCGGGGCCGGGGAGCGGACGCTCCAGCGACTGTTCCAGCAGGAGACCGGGACCACGTTCGGTCGATGGCGGACCCAGCTCCGGCTGCAGCACGCCATCATCGTGCTCGGGCGGGACGGCAACGTGACGGCTGCGGCGGCCGCCGTCGGCTACCGGGAGCCGAGCGCCTTCATCGCCGCCTTTCGCCGGACCTTCGGCACCACGCCGGCCCGCTACCTGGCCGGTGAGCAGGCGGCCGGGACCGGGGGCGGCGCCCACGGTTGAGTGGGCGGCCGTGCCCTGCCGGCGGTGGCGTGGCCGCCGTCCTCAGCCGAGGGTGTAGTGACCGACGACGAGTACGGCGGCGAGCACGATCTCGATGGCGAGCGGGGGTACGACGTCCTTGACGAAGCCGTCGGCGACGAGGCTCACCAACCGGCCGATGGCGGCTACGCCCAGGATGATGGCGACGGCGAGGAACCAGGTGGTCTCGTCGGTGGCGAGGCCGACGACGATCATGGCCACGCTGGCCAGGAACAGCCCGCCGAGGACGCTGCGGATCTCGCTGAGGCCGGGGATGCCGTCGGGGGTGAGCCCGACGGCGGCGCCCATGTTGGCCGGGAGGAACATCGAGCGGATGCCGAGGGCGGCGAGGGGTACGGCGACGAGGCCGATGAGGATCTGCATGGTGGTGTCCATGGTCGGTCGGTTCCTACTTCTGGTCTGACCCGCTGGTGCGGGCGGTGGTGTCGGTGGTCGGGTCGGTGCGGGGGAGAGGGTGGGGGTGAGCTGCGCTAGGCCGCGACATCGCCGGCCTCCTCGGTGGCCTCGGCCGCTCGGCGGGCGCCCTCGCGGGCCAGGTCGTCGGCCAGGCCGTTCATGCCCTTGTGCATCTGCTTCTCGGTGGTGCCGGGAGCGATCCGACCCAGTCGGTTGGGGCGGTACTCCACGCCGAGCGTCAACCGGGTCCCGTCGCCGTCGGGCTCCAGTCGGAAGTCGGCGATGGCGTCGGTGACCGGCATCTTGAACGTCTCGTAGAGGTGCACGGTCATCCGCCGCCCGGGCTCGTGGTGGGTGATGCGCTCGTTGACGCCGCCCATCGGCGCGAAGTCGCAGTGGCGGGTGGCGCCCTGGCCGACCGGGCCGGTCGAGGTGAGGGTCGAGCGGCGGATGCCGGGGCTCCAGTCGGCGATGTTGCCGAAGTCGTCGAGGATGTCCCAGACCGTGGCCGGCGGGGCGTCGATATCGCGGGTGATCGTGAAGGTGTTCATCGTGCGTCTCCTTGTTGACGTCGTCCGACGGCGAGGCCCTGTTGTGCAACGCTTGTTGTCGAACTGGGGACAGGTTATACAACGCACGTTGGATAACGCAAGCTCCTCACCGATTCGATCCCCGTCGCCGGGTGTGCGCCGGGCCGATCGCCGGTGTCGCTCCCCGGTGCCGGTGCCGGTGCCGGTGTCGGCGTCGGTGTCGCCGGTTGCCGGGTGTGCGCCGGGCCGATCGCCGTCGGTGTCGAGGGGCCGGAGCAGACCGCAGGCGGACCATGCCCGCCGGTTCTCGAACGGGCCGGGGCGCGCCGATCCGGCGTCGATACCCGCTCGGGTTCAGAACCGGTCGGTGGTGATGCCGTACGCCTTCATCCGACGGAACAGCGTGGCCCGGGACATGCCGAGGAGGTCGGCCGCCTCGGCCCGAGTCGACGTCGCGTCGATGGCGGCGACGATGGCGTCGGCCTCGTGCTGCCGAAGACCGTGGAGGGGGCGGCGTCCCGGGCTCTGCTGAATCTGTCTCGGGAGGTGGCGGACGGTCAGGGGCTGCGTCCGGGCCCGGGCGTGGGCCGATCGCACCGCCTGCCGGAGTTCGATCACGTTGCCCGGCCACGGCTGGCGGTAGAGCGCGCTGAGCACCTGCTCGTCGAGCGACGCCCGGCCCAGTCGGGAGGCGAAGTGGATGGCCAGGGGGGCGATGTCCTGGCGGCGGCTGCGGAGGGGCGGCACCTCGATCTGCATGACGTTGAGTTGGTCGAGCAGTGCGGCCGACCCCGACTCGGTGGCGGTGGTGGTCTCGGCCGTGGCCAGCACCCAGGCCTCGTCATGGGCGGCCACCAGTGCCGCCACGGCCGAAGCGATCTCGGCCGGCAACCGGTCGACCCGCCGGAAGATCACGATGTCGGCCGTCTGCAACGCCCGCCGTACACGTATCAGCCAGGCCTCGGCGCCGTCGATCGATGGCCCGGCGTTGTCGAACACCTGCACCGCGTCGCCGCCGGCCAGCGAGGCGATGGCCTCGGCGACGGCGTACCGGCCGGTGCCCCGTTCACCCACGACGAGGACGGGCTCGCGCAGTTGGGCGGCGAGCAGCGCCTCCCGGACCAGCGACCGCCACGGCTCGCTGACGCCCACGAGCTGCCCGAGCTGTGTCGCCCGGCGGCTCGATTTCGTCGTCGACTCCTCCTGGGGGATGGACACGATCTCGACCGCCGCCCCCTCGAACTCGCCGCCCCGGACCAGCGGCTCGCAGCGGAGGTGGAGAGGGGCCCCGGCTGGCCGCTCGATCTCGATCTCGAAGATGCGGCCGTCCGGCACCCTGCTCTCGAGCCGCGACCACAGCTCGGCGTGGTCGGTGCCCGCGAGGTGTCGCTGCGCCAGCGGGGTGGCGATGAGGGCGTCCTTGCCGATGGCGGCGATCGAGGTGCGGGAGTGGCGTCGGCGGAGGAGGAAGTGGCGGAGGAGGAAGCGCTCCTCGGGGGTGGCCTGCTCCAAGAGCAGCTCGCCGATCTGGCTCGAGAGCTGGATGGCCGTCGACAACAGCAGGGGGCTGGTGTCCTCCACCGGCGACAGCACGCCGACCGTGCCCTCGACCCGTCGGCTGATCGGGTTGATGATCGGGGCGTTGGCGCAGGTGAACGACTTGAAGCACTCGAGGAAGTGGTCCTGGCCCACCACCATCGCCGGCCGCCTCGTCTCCAGCGACGTGCCGACGCCGTTGGTGCCGACATCGGGCTCGGCCAGCGAGAACCCGACGTCGAGACTCCGGTCGTCCATCGCTGCGAGGGTGGTCCGGGTGGCGGCCTCGCGCCTGGTCAGTCGACCGGCCGGGTCGGCCAGCACCAGCCCGAAGTCGCTGTCGGCGATCTGATCGAGGAGATCCTGCAGCACCGGTGAGCTGAGCCGGCGCAGGGCGTCGGCCGAGTCGCCGGGGGTGCCGACGTGGGGGATGTCCGTGGTGGTCGGGTCGATCCCGTAGTCGGCGGAACGGCGATGGGCCGCGGCGATGTTGGCTGTCCCTGGCTTCGGTTTGCCGGGCGCGGGAGCCATGACGTCGCTCGTCCCCCTTCGATCCGTGTTGGATTCCTGAAAGGAATCGTAGTCGTAGCTGTGACATGAGTCTCAGGCGGTCTCAAATTGAGATCCCCTCCGAGGCGAGCGCTCACCGAGACTCGTCGAACCAAGCCACACGTCGGGGGCGTGAGGACGGATCGGCACGAACGGGGGTGAGGCCGAGATGGTGCGATCGACGACGGTGGGCATCATCGCCAACCCCGCGTCGGCTCGCGATATTCGACGCCTCGTGGCCCAGGGCGGCTCGCTCACCACGCACGACAAGGTGAACCTGCTGCACCGGGTGCTGGCCGGTCTCGGCGCCGTCGGCGTCGATCGGGTCCTGTCCATGGCCGACGGCTCCGGCATCATGTCGGGCCTGTTGCGCGGTGTCGGTCGGCCCTCCAATGCCAGCTGGCCCGAGCTGACCTTCGTCGACCAGCCGATCACCCGCACCGAGGCCGACACCAGCACCGCCACCGGCCACATGGTCGAGGCCGGGGTCGGGGCCATCGTCGTGCTCGGCGGCGACGGCACCAACCGGGTCGTGGCCGCCCACGCCGGTGCGGTGCCCCTGGTGTCGATCTCGACCGGCACCAACAACGCCTTCCCCCAGGCATCGGAGGCCACCGTGGCCGGGGTGGCCGCCGGGCTGGTCGCCACCCATCGGGACTGCAGGACGGCAGGGACCTACCGGGCCAAGACCCTCGAGGTGGTGAGCGGCGACCGAATCGAGCGGGCCCTGGTCGACGTCGCCATCACCGACGTCGACGGTGTCGGGTCCGGGGCGGTGTGGGATTCCTCCACCCTGCGGGAGCTGTACCTCAGCTTCGCCGAGGCCGACGCCATCGGTCTGTCGGCCATCGGGGGCCATCTCCGACCGGTGGCCCGCCGCCATCCCGAAGGGTTGGCCATCCGACTGGGCGAGCCCGCACGCTACACCGTGCACCCACCGATAGGTCCCGGGCTCCTGAGTTCCACGTCGGTCCACACCCTGTCGAGTCTCGTGGCGGGCCGAACCGTCGAGGCCCGGGCCGCCTCCGGGGTCGTCGCCGTCGACGGCGAACGCCTCATCCGCTTCGGAATCGACCGGCGGCCCCGCATCACCCTCCGCCACGACGGGCCCGTCGTCGTCGACGTCGCGGCCACCCTCCGCTTCGCCGCCGAGGAGCGTCTCCTGTCCGAAACCGCCGAAGCCGCCGAACCCGCCGCTCGTTCATCGTCGTCGTCCACCGGCGACGCCAAACAACCACCCAACAGCCCAGATGAGAAGGGGAACCACTGTGAAGCCACCCAATCGGCTCGAGCTCTACACCGAGATGGTCAGGATCCGGCAGTACGAGTCCCGGATCCTGCAGGAGTACCACGCTGACAAGACGCCGGCGTGGGACATCGGCGCCGGCCTGATCCCGGGGGAGATGCACCTCTCGGCCGGACAGGAGCCGGCGGCGGTCGGCGTCTGCGCCCACCTCCGTCAGGGCGATGCGATCACCGCCCCCCATCGGCCCCACCACTTCGCTTTGGCCCACGGGGTCGACATGCAGGCGATGACGGCCGAGATCTACGGGCGCACGACGGGCCTGTGCAAGGGCAAGGGCGGACACATGCACCTGTTCGACCCGGACAACCACTTCTCGTGCTCCGGCATCATCGCCCAGGGCTACCCGGTGGCCTGTGGCCAGGCCCTGGCCATGAAGCGCCGCGGCACCGACAACGTGACGATCGCCGTCGCCGGTGAGGGGGCGGCCAATCAGGGCGCCTTCCACGAGTCGCTGAACCTGGCCGCGCTGTGGAACCTGCCGGTGGTCTTCGTCATCGAGGACAACGACTGGGCCATCTCGGTGCCCAGGGCCGATTCGACGGCCAATACGTCCAACGCCGACCGGGCCGCCGGCTACGGCATCCCCGGCGTGCGGGTGGAGAACAACGACGTCGAAGCCGTCTACGAGGCCGCCGGCGCCGCCATCGATCGGGCCCGGGCGGGGGAGGGGCCGAGCCTGCTCGAAGTCCACACCCTTCGACTCTGGGGGCACTTCGAGGGCGACGCCCAGGCCTACCGGACCGACCTCGAAACGGTCGACGAGCGGGACCCGCTGCCCCGGTACGCCGCGGCGCTGACCGCGTCGGGCGACCTGACCGAGGCCCAGATGGCCGAGATCGCAGCCGCCGCCAACGCCGAGGTCGAGGCCGCCATCCAGTTCGCCGTGAACAGCCCGATACCCGCCCCCGAAGACGCCCTGCTGCACGTGTTCGCCTGAGCGTGTTGCGGCCTCGGCCGCAGCCTCGGGTCCCGCCGACGGCGGAACCCGCGAACCACACAGATCGAAAGGAACTCTCGATGACCACCACTGAAACCCCAACCCGCCGTATCACCACCGCCAAGGCGATGGCCGAAGCCATCGGCCTCGAGATGCAGGCCGATCCGGACGTGTTCGTGATGGGCGAGGACGTCGGCGCCTACGGCGGCATCTTCGGCTCCACCACCGACCTGTTCGCCGAGTTCGGTCCGGAGCGGGTGATGGACACCCCGATCTCCGAGACCGGCTTCATCGGAGCCGGGATCGGCGCCGCCGTCGAGGGCCTGCGGCCCGTCGTCGAGCTGATGTTCGTCGACTTCTACGGCGTGTGCATGGATCAGATCAGCAACCACATGGCCAAGATCCACTACGAGTCGGGCGGGGCGGTGAAGGTGCCGATGGTGCTGATGGCGGCCACCGGCGGCGGCTACTCCGATGCCGCCCAGCACTCCCAGTGCCTGTGGGGGACCTTCGCCCACCTGCCCGGCATGAAGGTGGTGGTGCCGTCCAACCCCTACGACGCCAAGGGCCTGATGGCCTCCGCCATCCGAGACGACAACCCTGTGATCTACCTCTTCCACAAGGGGGCGCAGGGTCTGGTGTGGATGGAGAAGAACCAGCGCTCGATCGCCCACGTCCCCGAGGAGGCCTTCACCGTGCCGATCGGTGAGGCGGCGGTGGCCCGGGAGGGCACCGACGTCACCATCGTGACGCTGTCGCTGTCGGTCCAGCACAGCCTCGACGTGGCCGAGCAGCTGGAGGGCGAGGGGATCAGCGTCGAGGTGGTGGACCTGCGCAGCCTGGTACCCCTCGACCGCCAGACCGTGCTGGAGTCGGTGGCCAAGACCGGGCGACTGCTCGTCGTCGACGAGGACTACAAGTCGTTCGGCGTCAGTGGCGAGATCGCCGCCATCGTGGCCGAGACCGATCCCACGATGCTCAAGAAGCCGGTGTCCAGGCTGGCCGTTCCCGATGTCCCGATTCCCTACGCCCGGAGCCTGGAGTACGGGATCCTGCCCACCCGCGAGAAGATCTCGGCTGCGGTGAAGGATCTCGTTTCGTGATCACCGAGGTCACGTTCCCGGTCATGTCGACCGACGACCCGGCGGCCGAGGGGGTCGTCGGGACCTGGTTCGTCAATCACGGCGAACAGGTCCGGGAGGGCCAGGTCATCGCCGAGGTCCAGGTCGACAAGGTCGACCAGGAGGTCGAGGCACCGGTGGCCGGGACCATGTACCAGTACGTCGCCGAGGGGGTCGCCATCGCCCAGGGCGCCCCGTTGGCCCGCATCGACTCGTGACGGTGTCGATGCCGATCGCCGCCGCCCCCTGCAGAAAGACCCCACAGCCAACGAAAGAGAGAAAGCATGACCTGCTACTCGGTACTCGAGGTCACCCCGACCGACGACGCCTGGATCCCCGGCTACCTGGACCCGGTGGCCGCCATCATCACCAAACACGGCGGCAAGTACCTGGCCCGTACCGCCAGCCACGAACGGGTTGAGGGCGAGGGCCCCGACGTCGCCCTCCGGGTGATCCTCGAATGGCCCGACCGGGCGGCGGCCAAGGCCTTCGTCGCCGACCCCGAGTACGCCCCCCACCTGGCCGCCCGCACCGCCGGCTCGGTCAGCCACCACATCCTCATCGACGCCGTCGACGACCTGGCGTGACCACGAACGACCACTGACCACAGAAGGAGATCATCATGCGTTTCGGTATTTTTATGGCGCCGTTTCATCCGATGGCGGGGCAGGATCCGATTGCTGCGATTCAGCGGGATTTGGAGACGGTGCAGCTACTTGATCGGTTGGGGTATAACGAGGTGTGGGTGGGTGAGCATCACTCGGCCGGTACCGAGATCATTCCTGATCCGTTCATGTTCATCTGTTACGCCGCGCCCCAGACCCGCCATATCAAGTTGGGGACCGGGGTGTTGTCGTTGCCGTATCACAACCCGT
>JBCCRO010000028.1:0-72158 GCA_039201605.1 Actinomycetota bacterium | reverse complement strand
GTGAGCAAAGCGAACGGCGTGAGCAAAGCGAACGGCGTGAGCAAAGCGAACGGCGTGACCGGCGCGAACGGCGTCATCCAGGCGAACCCACCGGCCGAAACCGCAGGTTGGGGCACAGCCCCAACCTGGTTAGTGAGCGAAGCGAACGGCGTGAACGGCGTCATCAGGCGTGGACCTCTTCGGTGGCGTCGGTCTCGTCCTCGGCGTGGGCGCCGTTGTCGCCGTTGCCGTTGTGGGCGCCGTTGCCGTTGATCTGGACTGCGACGGCGTACTCGTCGTTGCGGGCGATGTGGGCCTCGAACTCCGGACGGAATCGGCGGATGGCGGACGTGATGGGGGCCACAGACGAGGGACCGAGGGGGCAGATCGTGGTCTGCTTGGGTGGGAACGGCACCGCCGCCAGGCCCTTCTCCTCCCAGGCCGCCTTGGGATAGTCGCCGGGGCTGATCTGCGAGCCGACGTCGAGCAGGAGATCGATGTCGTCGGGGCGGCCGTGACCGTCGAGGATGCGCTGGAGGATCTTCTCCTCCCAGGTGGTGCCCTCGCGACAGGGCGTGCACTTGCCGCAGGACTCCCGGGCGAAGAAGCGCACCACCCGGAGGCAGGCCTTCACCGCGTCGGTGGTGTGGTCCATGGCCACGATGGCGCCCGAGCCGAGCATCGAGCCGGCGGCGCCGACATCGCCGGCCTCGATCGGCAGATCGAGCTGCTCGGGGAAGAACCACGGGGCCGAGCCGCCACCGGGGATGAACATCTTGAGGTCGTTGCCGTCGCGGATGCCCTGGCAGTAGTTGTCGCCGTAGAACAGGTCGCGGAACGTGACCTTGCCCTGCTCCACCTCGTAGACACCCGGCCGATTGACGTGGCCGCTGATGGCCAGCATGCGGGTGCCGGGCGATTTCTCCGACCCCATCTTCTTGTACTCGTCGGCGCCGTTGATCATGAGCCAGCCGACGTTGGCCAGCGTCTCCACGTTGTTGACGATCGTGGGCTTCATGTAGAGGCCCTTTGCCGCCGGGAAGAACGGGGGCTTGAGCCGGGGCATGCCCCGGTTGCCCTCGAGGCTCTCGATGAGGGCGGTCTCCTCGCCCACGATGTAGGCGCCGGCGCCCCACGTGAGCACCACGTCGATGCTCACATCGGTGCCGCAGATGTTGGCCCCGACGTAGTTGGCCTCGTAGGCGTCGTTGAGGGCCTGGGCGATGCGCTCCTGGGCCTCGGCCATCTCGCCCCGGACGTAGAGGTAGCAGGTGTTCAGACCGAGGGCGTAGCAGGTGATGACGCAACCCTCGATCAGCTGATGGGGATCGCGCTCCATGAGGAGCCGGTCCTTGTAGGTGCCGGGCTCGGACTCGTCACCGTTGACCACCAGGTACCGGGGCCAGACCGGGGGCATGAAGCCCCACTTGATACCGGCGGGGAAGCCGGCGCCACCGCGACCGAGGAGCACGGCGTCCTTGACCACGCCGGCGGCCTCGTGGGGGGCCATGTCCAAGGCCTTGCGCAGACCGCTGTACCCGCCGGTGGCGACGAAGCGGGAAAGCTGATGGCTCTCCGGATCGGCGAACCGGGCCGACACGACCTTGGGTCCCTCGTTGTCGACGTAGCCCGCAGCGTGGGGCACGTAGGCGTTGGTGGCCACCTCAGTCCTCCTCGGGCTGACGGGAGCTGAACCAGGCCGGGGTGCCCGCCGTTTCGGGGGGCTCGATGCCGGCCAGCTGGCTCGGGGCGATGTGTTGACGGACCTTGCCCAGGGTCCCGTGAGGCGGGATGTCGTCGCGGCGACCGTTGCGCAGGTCGGCGACCAGCTTGTCGAAGTCGTCGTTCTCGACCCGGTACTCGTACCGGTAGTTGACCTGGAGGCAGGGGGCCTCGGTGCAGGCGGCGATGCACTCGACGTCCTCGATGGTGATCAGGTCGTCGTCGGTGGTGCCGCCGGGGCGGATGCCGAGGGTCTCCTCGGCATGGTGCAGCAGCTCCTCGCCGCCGTTGAGCTGGCAGCTGATGTTGGTGCAGATGTTGATCACGTACTTGCCGACGGGCTCCCGCTTGAACATCTCGTAGAACGAGCAGGTGCCGAGCACCTCGGCCGGGGTCACCTCGACCAGTTCGGCCAGGTGCTTCATCGCCTCGTCGGAGACGTAGCCGTCCTGCTCCTGGGCCAGATGCAGCAGCGGGATCAGGGCCGACTTCTTGCGCGGGTAGCGCGAGATTATCTCGTTGGCCAACTCCACGTTTGCCTCGTTCAAGCGGGGCATTACTGGAGGGCCTTCCAGCCGCAGGTTCCGCAGAGCTGCGGAACCTGGTTAGTGAGCGGAGCGAGCGGCGTGAGCGGAGCGAACGGCGGCATCTAGCGGTCCACCTCGCCGAGTACGGGGTCCACGCTGGCGATCACGGCGACGGCGTCGGCCAGGAAGCCGTCGGACATCATGTGGGGCATCGTCTGCAGGTTCACAAAGCTCGGCCCCCGGATGTGCATCCGGTAGGGCTTGGGGCCGCCGTCGGAGACCAGGTAGCAACCCAGCTCACCCCGGGGGGATTCGACGGCGACGTAGACCTCGCCCTCGGGCACCTTGAAGCCCTCGGTGAAGATCTTGAAGTGGTGGATCAGGGCCTCCATCGACTCGTCGATACGGGCCCGAGGCGGCGGCGTGACCTTGGTGTCGTCGGAGCGGTAGTCGCCCGTGGGCATCCTCTCCACGATCTGGTGGACGATCCGGATCGACTCTCGGATCTCGTTGAGGCGGATGGCGTAGCGGTCGAAGGCGTCGCCGTAGCTGCCGACGAGCACGTCGAACTCCAGCTCGTCGTAGGCCAGGTAGGGCATGTCCCGCCGGAGGTCCCAGTTGACCCCGGTGCTGCGCAGCACCGGCCCGGTGGCCGACAGGGCGACGGCCTCCTCCTGGCTGATCACGCCGACGCCCTGGAGCCGGTCGCGCCAGATCGGCTGGCCGGTCATGAGGATGTCGTACTCCTCGAGACGGGGCGGGAGCATCTCCATGAGCCCGATCACGTCCTCCTGCCAGCCGTCGGGCAGGTCGGCGGCCACGCCGCCGGGACGGATGTAGTTGTGGTTCATCCGGAGGCCGGTGACCTTCTGGAAGAAGCGGAGCACCTGCTCCCGTTCCCGCCAGCCGTAGATCATCATCGACACGGCGCCGATGTCCATCCCGCCGGTGGCCATCGACAGCAAGTGGGAGGAGATCCGGTTGAGCTCGCACATCAGGGTGCGGATCCACACCGCCCGCTCCGGCAGCTCGAGCCCGAGCAGCTCCTCGGTGGCCATCGAGAAGACCAGCTCGTTGAAGAACGGGCTGGCGTAGTCCATGCGGGTGGTGTTGGTCGGCCCCTGGAGGAAGGTGAGGCCCTCGGCCGTCTTCTCCATGCCGGTGTGGAGGTAGCCGATGATCGGCTTGGAGCGGACGACGGCCTCACCGTCGAGCTCCATCATCAGGCGGAGCACGCCGTGGGTCGAGGGGTGGACCGGACCCATGTTGACGATCATCGTCTGATCGTTCTCGCCCTCGAGCAGCTCGCCCTCGGCGTCGGCGGCGGCCGCCACCTCGGACATGCGCAGCACCGCCCCCTGTCGGGGCAGCAGGTCGAGTTGGCTCTCGACCCGATCGACGGCGCCGTCGGCATCGCCCGTGGCCTTGCCGGACGCGCCCTTCTCGTCGGGTACGGAATCGGTGGAACCATCGGTGACCGTCATGGGGTGACTCCCTCGTCCGCTGCTCCGCCCCCGGCCTTGAACTGGACGGGGATGGCGCCGACGGCATAGTCCTTGCGCAGGGGATGACCGATCCAGGTCTCGGGCATGAGGATGCGAGAGAGGTCGGGGTGGCCGTCGAAGGTGATGCCGAACAGGTCGAAAACCTCCCGCTCGGAAAAGTCGATACCTGGATACACAGCGTAGAGCGAGGAGATCCGCGGGTCGTCACCGGGCACCTGGGCTCGGGCCCGCATGCGGGCTCGACGTCCGTAGGACACGAACGAGGCGACCACCTCGAACCGCTCGGGGATCACGCCGTCGGGCAGGTTCCGCTCGGCGGCGTAGGCCGAGTAGTCGACGGCGGTGATGTCGACGCACATGTTCCACCCGTCGTTGAGCAGGGTGATGGCCATCTCGTGCCACTCGTCGCGGTGGGGGTGGATCACCTGTTGATCGCCGACGGTCTGCACCGGTGCGTCGTAGAGCGTGGCGGGCGGAGCCGGCTCCTCGGTTTCGGTGTCCACGTCGGTGGCCTCGGCGCTCATCGACGGCGACCGATCGTCATCAGCTCGGGGGCTCCCTGGCCGTCGCGCTGCTCGATCACGATGTTGGCGCCGGCGCCCGAGGCGTCGCGGCGACGGAGGAGCTCACCGTCCTCGATCTTGGCGTGGAGGGTGGTGATGGCGTGGAGGAGGGTCTCCGGACCGGGCGGGCAGCCCGGGGCGTACACGTCGACGGGGACGACCTGGTCGACACCCTGGACGATGGCGTAGTTGTTGAACATGCCGCCGCTGGAGGCGCACACCCCCATCGAGATGACCCACTTGGGTTCCATCATCTGGTCGTAGATCTGACGGAGAACGGGGGCCATCTTCTGGCTGACCCGACCGGCCACGATCATCACGTCGGCCTGGCGGGGCGATGCCCGGAAGACCTCCATCCCCAGACGGGAGATGTCGTAGTGCGAGCCGCCGGTGGCCATCATCTCGATGGCGCAACAGGCCAGGCCGAACGAGGCCGGCCACGACGATCGGGCCCGGGACCAGTTGACCAGCTTCTCCAGCGGGGCGGTGAGGACGTTGTGGTCCAGGCCCTCGAAGCCGTCGTCCTGAACGTTGGCGAGCAGACCCATGTTACGCCGCCACCTCTTCCCGGTCGTCGGAGAGCGTTTCGACCTCGACCCGGCCATCGCCGCCGACGCGGCGGACGGTGGAGTCCGACGTCCGGCTGGCGGACCGCATCGGATCCTGCCGACGCGACACCTGCAGCGGGCCCCAGTCGAGTGCGCCCTTGGAGATCAGATACACGAACGACTCGAACACCAAAGCCGAGAAGATCAGGATCGCCACCAGGCCGAAGACACCGAGGGCCTGGTAGTTGACCGCCCACGGGTAGAGGAAGACGATCTCGATGTCGAAGATGACGAACAGCATCGCCACCAGGTAGAAGCGCACCGGGAACCGTTCGGGTACGTCACGACCGGGGGTGATGCCGCACTCGTAGGGATCGGATTTGACCTTGGTCGGGTTCCACGGGGCGAGCAGCCGCGAGGCCACGAAGCTCAGCGCCGCGAACAGCGCGGCGAGTATGAGCAGGGCCAGGACTGGCAGGTACTGCGCCATGCTGTCCTCCTCTCGAGATGAGTGCCGCTAGTTGGCGGCTGCAGAGCGAATCTGATCTTCGCGGGCGTCGCGATAATGCATGGCCATCGCTAGCACGGCGAAGATAAGGCCATTAAATATCGTGAACATAGCGGGCGTGAACCGCAAACCGCTGAAGAGTGACGGAATAGGCCCACCACGGTCTCGCTCCATGATCACGCTCACCAAAGGAGCGTCGCCATCGACGGCCGCGACGGGTGGGGGCTGGCCCGGGAGCGTGGGCTGAGCCACTGCTCCCTGAACCTGAACGACGATCAGTTCCTGGTCGTAGGCGGGATTGAGGATCGTCTCGTTGAAGAAGTGGGCGACGCGCTGGAACTGGTTGGCGTCCTCGGCCAAAACCGGTTTGCCGTCGATGATGAAGGCGCCGAACTGGCTGGGCACGTAGCCACCCACCTCGAAGATCTCCCGCTCGACGAGGAAGGCGTCGGCCGAGGCCTGCGCCTCGCCCCGGATCGAGTCCGAGGCGACGAGGTAGCGCCAGTCGTCGAGGTCGATGTCGCCGGAGGCGACGAGGGCCGCCTGCTGGGCCACGTCCTGATCGGGGATGTCGCCGACGGTAGCGGCGTCGGCGATCGCCTCCTGGGCCACGGCCTGCGTCGAGTCATCGGCATCGGCGAAGCGTTCGAGCACGGCCTCGGCCGAGAAGCCGGTCTGGCCCAGACCGCCGTCGGGCAGCCCGTCGGACGAGCCCTCGGCCAGCTCGGCCGCCAACTCGACCTCGGAGAAGAGCAGGCCGTCGTCGATGTCCTCGGCGTCGTCGAAGTTGATCTCCACCAGCGACCAGGTCGGGGCCTGACCGGCCCAGCCGATGCCGTAGATCGTCCACACGATGCCCATGAGGAACATCCACCCGAACAGCGAGCCGGCCGACACCAGGAACCCGAGACGGGTGCCGGTGTTGGTGGCGATGATCAGGTAGGTGCCGCCCACCAGGGCCACCGAGATGGCCAGAACCGACAACAGGCCTCGGAAGAAGGGGTCGAAGGCGACACCGTCGACGAAGGCAAGTTGCATTGCGGTCTGCAGCATCAGAGGCCTCGCTCGTAATCGATCACGGCTTGGATGTAGTCCTCGGGGAGGAGGGCCCCGAAGCCCGGCATCATACCGGCGGCGCTTTGGCCGCCCCGACCGTAACCGGACCCGGCGTCGGCCCCGGAGTAGATGAAGTTGAACTGGTCGTAGGAGGTGCGCTCGGGCATCTCCACCACCGTGCACTCGCCGGCGAGGCGACCGTCGACCAGCGTCAGCACCTCGCTGCCGGGGACGTCGGCGGCCGTGATGGGCTCGGGGTCGATGAACGACCCGCTCTCGTCGGTCTCGACGACGGCATCCATGGCGAACGGATAGGCGTCGCCGGCCTCCGGATCCCAGAGCTGGGAGACGTAGCTACAGGCGGCGAGGTCGCCACCCTGACCCGGCGTCGTCGCCTCGTCCAGGATGATGTACGGCTGGCCCTCGTCGGTCACCGGAGCACCGGTGTCGTCGAGGCGGACCTTGGAGCCGTCGAGCGCCTCTATGTAGAAGCCCTCGTCGTCGGCCAGACCACCGAAGGGCAGCCACGACCCGTCGGCCGCCTTCCAGGCGTCGTCGGCGAAGCGGTCCTTCACCGAGCCGCTGCAGAGGTTGAAGCCGATGCCGGACGGATCACCGCCACCGCAGCCGGCGATGCCCGGTTCCAGGGCGGTTTCGAGCCCGAGCGACCAACCGGCCGTGTGGCAGCGGGCGCAGGACAGCGAACCGCCCTGGAAACCGCTGTAGAAGCCGAGGTTGAACACCGCCTCGCCGATCGTGTCGAACTCGCCGTCGGCGATCGAGCGCTCGACCTCGGTGCGGATGCCGTCGATGATCTCGTCGGCTTCGGCCTGGGCCGCCGCCACCTCCTCATCGGTGCCGGCGAGGTTGATGTCGACCGGGTCGATGCTCTGCTTCTGCAGGGTGCGGAGGTAGATGATGATGTTGTCGACCTGCTGGGAGGTCAGCGGGCCACCACCGGGGGTACCCCAGGCGGCCATGGGCGAGCCGGGCCGCCCGAAGTTGAGGATGTAGCGGACCTCGTCCTCGCTGTAGCGCAGCAGCACGTCGTTGAGGGCGGGGGCCTTCCAGTTGGCGTTGGTCACGAACTGACCGTCGCCGTCCTGGTAGACGACCTCGCGCACGCCGCCCACACCGCCGGCGGCGTGGCAGTCGACGCAGGCCGCGCCCTCGGCGTAGAGGTTCTCACCGGCCACCTCGAACGAGAGGTTGTAGGCGGCGACGGCCCCGTCCTGACGGCCGGGTTCGGCCAGCCAGTAGAAGGGCAGGACGATGGCGAGGATGGCCAGCATGACCAGGGCGAAACTCAGCGCCTTGTCGAGCTTGGGACCCTCCAGGTCCTCGTCGGAGAGGTACTCCTTGCGGTTGGCCGCCAGCTCGATCTCGGAGCCGAGTTCGGGCCGGGCCTTGAGGATATTGCGAACGAACATCGCCAGGAAGGCGAGGAGCACCAGTGCGGCGACGGTAAGTCCAATGGCGCGGAAATTAGAAGTAGCAGCTGCGGCAAGGAGCATCAGTGGCCGCCGACGTCGCTAAGGCAGTTGGGACCCTCGGCCTCCTGGCCGGTGGTGTTGGTGCCGATCGGGGGGCCCTGGATGATGACGCCGGTGTCGACGACGAGCTCACCGGCCGGGGTGACCTCCATCGGGAAGCGGTCCATGCCCCGGGGAGCGGGACCGCCCTTCTTCTCGCCGGCCTGGTTGTACTGCGAACCGTGGCAGGGGCACTCGAACCACTGCGAGGTGACGCACTCGGGCACACGGCAACCGAGGTGGGGGCAGGTCTGGAACAGGGCGGTGAACCCGGCCTGCAGGCCCTGCTCGACCTGGGGGTAGAAGGTGTAGTTGGTCGATGCCTTCGGCACGGCCTCGGCCGGGTACTCGGTGACCCACATGCGGCCCTCGGGCACGTAGAAGAAGCCGTCGCCGGCTCGGACCGCGGCCTCGATGTCGGCCAGGCGGCCAACGTTCACCTTGGAGCCGAAGCCGCCGCCGGGCGGCGGCCACAGGAAGGCCAGGCAGGCGGCGCCGAAGGCCGAGAGCCCGAAGCCGAAGGTGGCGATGATGCTGCGGTTGAGGAACTGACGCCGGGTGACACCGAGGGTCTCGGGATCCGGCGGGACGTAGACCACAGGAGGGGCCGACTCGCGCTCGGCGATGAGGGCGTCCTGCTTGGCGACGAGGGCACCGGGGGCGCCGCCCCGGGCCGCGGCCTCCACGGCCTTGCCTGCGACGACCTTGTCGGAAGAGGTCTCGGCACTGATCTGGTCGTTCGGGCGGTCCCTGCGGACCGTCTCGCTCGAGAGCTGGCCTATGGCGGTAGTGGTGTCGCTTCGTCGGAGTGACACCGCTACCACGACGATGGCCAGGATGGCCAAGCCGATGATGGCGATGATGAAGCTGTCCATGAGGTGTGCTCCTGCTCCTTAAAGGTCGAAGAAGATCCCCTCGACCCACGGGAAGACGAAGTTGAACCCGGGGCCTCGGAAGAACGAGCCGATGATGGTGAGGACCGCCCAGAACATCATGAAGACCGAGAACACCCCGATGGCGAACTTACGCGCCTCGGGCCGGTTGTCCGGGTTCTTGTCCATGTAGGGGGCGACCATGAGAGCGAACAGACCGATGCCGGGGATGGTCACGCCGGCGACCATCGGGTGGAACATGGTCAGCAACTCCTGCAGACCGAGGAAGTACCAGGGGGCCTTCGACGGATTGGGCGTGGCGTTGACGTCGGCCAGCCGCAGCAGCGGGGCGTTGACGAAGATCGAGAAGATCGTGAGGAAGGCGGTGATGAACAGCGCCGAGCCGAACTCGACGATGAGCAGGTGGGGCCAGGTGTGCACCTTGTCGAGGGGCTTGGCCTTGATGTCCTGGATCGAACCGGACTTCACCACGGTCAGCAGACGCTGGGTGTGGCCGGCCGGGCCGGTCATGGTGGGCAGCGGACCGCTGGCGGCGGCCGCGGCGACGTTGCCCCCGGCGGCCGGGGCCACTGCGGTGGCGGTGCCGCCACCCGAGGCCTCGACCTCGCCGCCGGCCTTCTGCTTGGCCGACTTCGATCGGTCGAGCAGGTGGGCCGGGATCTTGGTTGCCGCGCCCGACGGCTCGGCAGCGGAAGGCTCCGAGTCGGCGCCCTTGGCCGCCTCGGCCTTCTTCCGGGCCTCTTCCGCCCGCTTGCGAAGGTGTTCTGGAATCTCCGTCATGTCCTTATCTCCCTAAACCCCTAGAGCGGTCCCGAAATGCCGCCGTCCTTGCGGACTCGCCAGAAGTGGATGGCCATGAAGATCACGGTCACGAACGGTAAGAGGAGGACGTGCAGCACGTACCACCGCAACAACGTGTCGGTACCGATCACCTGGCCGCCCAGTAGGACGAATTTCACTTGATCACCGAACACCGGCGTGAAGCCCATCATGTTGGTACCCACCGTCACCGCCCAGAGGGCCAGCTGGTCCCAGGGCAGGAGGTAGCCGGTGAAGGAGAGCAGCAGCGTGAACTGCAGAAGGTTCACGCCGATCACCCAGTTGAACTCACGGGGCGCCTTGTAGGCGCCGTGGTAGAACACCCGGGCCATGTGGAGGAACACCGAGATCACCATCAGGTGGGCGCCCCATCTGTGCATGTTCCGCACCAGGAGACCGAAGGCGATCTGCGTCTGGAGGGTCTCGATGTCGTTCCAGGCGGCGGCCGCCGTCGGCCGGTAGAAGAACATCAGGAAGATGCCGGTGATCGTCAGCAGGATGAAGATGAAGAAGCTCAGGCCGCCGAGGCACAGCGTGTAGCTCACCTTCACCGCGTGCCGCTTCACCTTCACCGGGTGCAGGTGGTAGAGCACGCTGTTCATGATCACGTAGGACCGGTTTCGGGGGCTGTCGGTGTAGCCCTTCCGGAACACCGAGCCCGGCCGGAAGATCGAGTTCCACGCCTGCGAATCCTGCATGGAGGACGTGAAGTTGGACGCACCGCCGCTCAGCCTCTCGGCGAGTGTTGGCTTGTCCTGGATCGACTTTGCCATTGGTTTGACGCTGTCCTTGTTCGTCTCTGGAGGTTGCTAACGGGTCTTCGAGGGTGAGGATATGACCTGGGGCCTACGCGAGGCGCATCCCGTAGCCGTATCCGTAGGAGGTCGTGCGCTGGTGGGAGTCGCCGGTGGGGGGCGGGTCGCCGATCTTGCCCAGGATGATCACACCCGTGGGGCAGCGGTCGACGCAGAGGGCACAGCGGGTGCACACGTCGTCATCGATGGTGAAGATGAAGGCGTCGTTCGGGTCGTCGCCGGGCTTGGCGATGCCGTAGCTCTCGTCCACGCAGTCGGTGGTCTGCATGTGGATGCACTTCCACGGACAGATGTCGACGCAGCCCTCGCAGGCGATGCACTCCGACTGGTCGATGTGGATGAACTGCTTTGGCTTGACGGCTCGACCGAGATAGTCGGCGTCGACCTCCATCAGGAGGTAGTCGGTGCGGAATTCCGGAAGTGGCGGATTGGCGTCGGTGGTGACCATGCGCTGTCCCTTCCCTTCAGCCCTGCTTGACCAGGGGACGACCGTATGAGCTCTTCACTACCTCGGTGGTCTTCTCGGCCCGCTTGTCACGGGTCTGCCACACGGACCACAGCCAGAGCTGGGCCCCGAAAAAGACGACGTAGAAACCGGCGGCGATCGAATCGGAGATCGTCCGGTAGGTGACGTCGAAGGGGAAGGCCGAGACCTTGATCTCGGGTTCGTTGAGATCGCCGGGGCCGATCAGGATGCGGTCGGCCCGCCAGCTCAGCTCGTTCTCGGCCAGGGTCAGCCACTGGTGGGGGACGATCCCGTAGGCGAGGAAGGCGAGGAAGAACACGTAGATCGACCCGGTGAGCGCCTCGCCCCAGGAGACCGGAGTACCGACCGGGCGACGCTTGGCGTACCACAGAATGCCCCAGGTCATTGCGACGGAGGCGATCAGAGAGGTAACGAGTGCGACCACGGGGCGAACTCCTGCTATCGAGTCGGGGTTTGAGCTTCCGCATCGGCCGGAGGCCGGCCGTCATGACGGTGTTGCCTGTTGAGCTTGTGAAGCTGTGCACGAATGTAGTCGACCGGTGGCGAAACGACGCATCCGGAGACACCATTGCCATGTTCGTCACGGCCGGCGGTGGCGGCGTCGGCCATCGCGGGGTCGGATGGACGCTACAACAGGGTCTCGGTCTAGCATCCGGTTGCCGGTCCCGGCCAATACTTCGGTAGTCTTGCGCCGCTTGTGATGGAATTTGCAAGCGACAGCCGATAGAACCCCGACCGGCCTGTTCCCCGACCCCCAGGCCCTTCAGGTCCCAGTCCTGCGGAGGACCCGTTGACCGAGATTCCCGAACATCTCCTGAAGCGAAGCAAGGCTGCCAAAGCCGGCAAGACCGGCGATGGTGACGACGGCGGGGACTCCGCCGCACCCGTCGCCTCCCCGAGCGACGCCGCTCCGGTCGCCGCCGCAGCGGCCGCTCCGGCCGTCCCGGCCACCCCCCTCCCCAACCTCGACCCCGAACCCGAGCCGGTCAAGCCCGAGCCCCACTACGTCACGGCCTCCAAGGCCCGCACCCGGATCCCGGTCTGGGCGCTGCCGATCGTCGCCGCCCTGCCGATCTGGGCCTGGTCCTTCGCCGGCACCATGCAGCAGCCCGAGGTCGAGGACATCCTCTTCATCGAAGCGGAGTTCTACTACGCCTCGTCCGGCTGCGCCGGGTGTCACGGTGCCGCCGGTGGCGGCGGCTCCGGCTATCAGCTTTCCGACGGCGAGGTGCTCGGCACGTTCCCCGAGCCGATCGACATGATGGCCCATGTGGCCCGAGGCTCCTCGGCCATCATCGGCGAGAGCTACGGCGCCGGTGGCCGACGGGTGGCGGGCAGCCTCGGTCAGATGCCGGCCCAGGAGAACGCCCTCAACCAGGTCCAGCTGGAGCTGGTCGTGTTCCACGAGCGAGCGGTGCTGTCGGGCGAGGACACCACCACCCCCGGCTACGAGGAGTGGATGGAGCACATGCGCGAGGCCTACGAGAGCGGCGACGAGACGCCGATCGACCTCGAACTGCTCCTGGCCTGCGCCAATCCGGACGTCACCCCCGGTGCCACCGGCACCGGCGCCCCGGACGAGGATCATCCCTGTCCCGGCCCGGCCGGTTTCGCCGCGGCCGAGGAGGGCGGCGAGTAGACCCCGGGTCGCCTGCGACCGTCAGCCGAATCCGGTTCGTCGAAGCCCCGACCGCCGTCAGGCGTCGGGGCTTCGTCGTACACCGGGGAGGGCGCCCGCTGCGTCGGGCGGTGGCACGCGCCGGGCAGTGTGGGGCGGGCAGGAGCGCCGCCTCCACTTTCCCCGCGGGCGACCTGTCGACGATGATGTGACCTATGACCACCTCGATGACCCTGGGGGACCTGATCCGCTCGATGGCGGCGGACCGTCCCGATCAGCACGCTCTCATCCAGGACGACGACGTCTGGACCTACGCCCGGCTCCACGAGGAGTCGAGTCGGGTGTCCCAGGCCATGCTGGCCGAGGGCGTGGCGGCGCAGGATCGAGTGGCCTTTCTCGACAAGAACGCGCCGGAGTACTACTCGATGCTCTTCGGGGCGGCGAAGATCAACGCGGTGACGGTGGCGGTCAACTGGCGCCTGGCCCCGCCGGAGATGGCCTACATCCTCGATCACTCGAAGGTGAAGGTCCTCTTCGTCGGTGAGGAGTTCCTCGATCAGCTCGACGCCATGGAGCTCGAGAGCTCGCCCACGATCGTCGTGCTCGGCAAGTCGGATCGCTACGCCACGTACGCCGACTGGATCGCCGAACGGTCGAGCGAGGATCCGGCGGCGCCCTCGGCCCCCGACGACACCTGCTTCCAGCTCTACACCAGCGGCACCACCGGCCTGCCCAAGGGCGTCGAGCTCACCAACAACAACTTTTTCGGCATGCTCCCCACCGCCAGCGACATGTGGCACTTCGACGAGGCCTCGGTCAGCCTGGTGGCCATGCCCCTGTTCCACATCGCCGGCAGCGGCTGGGGCCTGCTGGCGCTGTTCAACGGTGGCACCAACATCGTCATGCGCGATGTCGACCCGGTCGGCATCCTGCGCCTGATCCCCGAGCACGGGATCACAAACGCCTTGCTCGTGCCGGCGGTGATCCAGTTCCTCCTGATGACCCCGGGCATCGACGACACCGACTTCTCCAGCCTCCGCCGGGTGATCTACGGCGCCTCCCCCATCACCGAGGAGGTGCTCGTCGGCGGCATGGAGGCGCTCGGCTGCGGCTTCTGTCAGGTCTACGGCCTCACCGAGACCACGGGCGCCGTGACCCAGCTCGACGCCGAGGACCACGACCCCGGTGGGCCCAAGGCCTATCTGCTGCGCTCGGCCGGCAAGGCCATGCCGGGCAGCGAACTGCGCATCGTCGATCCGTCCGGCAACGACATGGCCGACGGCGAGGTGGGCGAGATCTGGATCCGCTCAACGCAGAACCTCAAGTCGTACTACGCCGACCCCGAGGCGACGACGGCGGTGTTCCCCGAGGGTCGCGACGCCGACGGGATGGGCTGGTTCCGCTCCGGCGACGCCGGCTACCTGCGGGACGGGTTCCTGTTCATCCACGACCGGATCAAGGACATGATCGTGTCCGGCGCCGAGAACGTGTACCCGGCCGAGATCGAGAACGTGCTCATGTCGCACGACGGCATCGCCGACGTGGCCGTGATCGGGGTGCCCGACGAGAAGTGGGGCGAGACGGTGAAGGCGGTGATCGTGCGGACCCCGGGTATGGACCCGGTGTCGGACGCCGATCTCAACGCCTTCTGCCGGGAGCGGTTGGCCGGCTACAAGTGCCCGACGTCGTTCGACGAGGCCGAGGCGCTCCCCCGGAACCCGAGCGGCAAGCTGTTGAAGACCGAGATCCGCGCCCCCTACTGGGAGGGCCACGACCGGATGGTCAACTAGAGACCTGGCCGCGCTCCCCCGAACCGCAACTGCATCCACCACGCACGCCACCGTTGGCTAGCGACCGCAGGGCGATGGCCCTCGTGTGCGGCGCGTACGTGTGGTGGGGTGCATCGGCGATCTTCTGGCGCCAGCTGTCGTCGGTCGACCCGATCGAGCAGTTCGCCTTTCGCATCGTGCTGGCCTTCGCCACGCTGGTGATCGGCGTCGGCCTGCTCCGGCGTCGACTCACGGCGGCGGGCGTCGACGCCTCGTTGTTCGACCCCGGTTCCCGCCGAGACCATCTCCGCCGAGCGCACCTGCTGTACGGCGTCGGGGCGGCGCTGGCCATCGGGACCAACTGGGCGCTGTTCCTGTGGTCGGTCGGCAACGGCCGGGCGGTCGAAGCGGCCCTCGGCTACTTCCTGATGCCGATCTGCTCGGTGGCCCTCGGCGTTGGGCTGCTGGGCGAACGGCTGAGCCCGCTGCAGTGGGCGGCGATCACGTTGTCGATCGTCGGCATCCTGTGGAACGTGCTCGCCCTGGGCCGGCTGCCGGTGGTGGCGCTCCTGGTCGGTATCTCCTTCGCCCTCTACGGCCTCTTCCGCAAGGAGGGTCCCTGGGATCCGATCTCGGGCCTCACCTTCGAGACCGGGTTCCTGGCGCCGGCGGTGCTCCTCGTCCTCGTGTTGCGGGGAGCGTCCGGGGTCGCCCTGACCGGCGATGGGCGAGCGACGACGATCCTGCTGTTGTCGCTGACCGGCGCCGTCACCGCCCTACCGCTGCTGGCGTTCGCCACCGCGGCGCAACGGGTGCCGCTCACCGTGTTGGGGCTCCTGCAGTACCTCAACCCGACGCTGCAGTTCCTGGTCGGCTGGCGGGTGCTGGGGGAGGCGGTCACCTCGACCCGACTGATCGGTTTCGTGTGGATCTGGGCCGCTCTGGTGCTCGTGGTGATCGACGAGGGTCTGCCGACCGGACGGGGTTCCCGCGCCGCCTAGGGCACGGTGCCGGTGGCGAGGATGAACTCCTGGGACTCGGAGAACCCGATCATCATGGCGCCCCGGTCGGTACCGGCGGCCAGCAGCGACTGCCAATAGGAGACCCCGGCGGCGTCGGGGTTGCGGGCGAGCACGTTGTGGTAGACGAGCTCGACGAAGTCGGCGTCGCTCAGGGAGCCGTAGTCGCTCTGGAACTCGACCGAGGCGGAGAACGAGGCGGCGATGGCGTCCAGCGAAGCCCCGCTCTCTCGGACGCTCACCCAGTAGGCCAGGCCCGAGGCGTCGGGGGTGCGGAGGAAGAAGGCGACGTACAGTCGGTAGACCTCGGCCTCGATCGCCGACTGCGGGGCGGAGGTGCCGGTGTTGGCCACGAACTCGGTCGACTCGCTGAAGCCCGTCATCACCGCCCCCCGGCTCATGCCGGCGTCGAGCTGGGCGATCCAGTGGGCCCGCCCCTCGGCGTCGGGGGCTCGATCGAGCACGTTGGCGTAGACCAGATCGACGAACCCGGCGTTGGACAGGCTGCCGTAGGCGGTGACGAACTCGCTGCTCCCGGCGAACTCCTGGGAGATGGCCCCCAGATCGGCGCCGTTGGCCCGGGTGCCGACCCAGTAGTCGAACCCGGCGTCGTCGGGCTCCCGGAGGAAGTAGGCCTGGTAGAGACGGCTGATCTGGCCGTCGAGGGGTACCGGCCGAACCGCGCCGTCGGCCACGCCGGTCGGGATCGAGTAGCCCCAGCCGCCGACCACGGCCCCGCTGCGACCCCGGACCCGCACCTGGTACACGCCCTCGCTCAGGGTGAGCGTCTTGGCCGTCGACGAGGTCGAGCCAGCCGAGGTCCAGCCACCGCCGTCGAGCGAGGTCTCGATGTCGTAGCTGGTCGGTGCGATCCCGTCGCCCGGTAGCCAGGTGACGGTCCGGGTCAGGCCCTCGCCGCCCACGTCGATGGCCTTGGGGGAGCCGACCGAGGAGGGTGTGGTGACGCTGGTGGTGGCGGCGGTGCCGTCCACACCGTCGACGACGGGGACAACAGCCATGGTGTAGGTGGTGCCGCCGCTGAGGCCGGTGACCGTGGCGCTCGCCGTGGCGGCCGAGACCGAGGTGGAGCCGTGGACCGACGAGCCGACCCGGGCCTCGAGCCGGTAGGAGTCGGGGGCGAGAGCCACCTGCCGCAGCGACTGGGTCCACGAGACGGTTGCCTGGCCGTCGGCGCCGGAGGCTCCGGTGATCGTCGGGGTGGCGGCGCCGACCCGCATGGGCCAGCCGGTGCGGGCGAGGACGCCCAGGGTGGCGGCGTCGATCGTGCGCTCGACCTGGCCGCTGCCGATGCTGGGGGTCATGAGCGCTCCGGCGGAGCCCGCCGGGTAGCTCGACTCGTCGAAGTGGCTGAAGCTGCTGCCCTCCTGCCACGTCGATGGGGCGTAGAGCTTGTTGGACAGCGAGTCGCTGAGGTTAATGAACAGGCTGTTCGAGCGGAGGAAGGAGTCGGCGTTGCCGTAGTCGAGGAGCGGGGCGCCGCCGTAGGTCACCTCCTGGTCGAACACGAACGGGGTGTCCTCCAGGGTGGGGACGGTGTTGGGTGAGTGGTTGTGGAGGCTGCCGGAGCCGAGGAAGCCGAGACCGTGGCCGATCTCGTGGAGGACGACGCTGTAGAGGTCGATCTCACCCCAGCCGGGGTCGCCCGAGGTGCCGATGTACCAGCTGGCCTGGGAGTTCAGGTTGACGGTGAGTTCGGGGGTGCCGGCGCCGTTGTAGTCGTAGCCGAGGAGCACGTTGACCAGCGGCGCCGGGACCCAGGCGTCGGAAGGCAGGGAGCCGCCGCGGTAGAGGCCGGCGGGGCCGGCCGAGCCGAGAAGGTTCGAGTTGCCGAGATCCTTCCAGATCACGGCGATTTCGACGGGGGTGGCCGAGGTGGTGGCGACGGCGGAATCCCAGTCGGCGGCGGCGGCGTTGACCACGGCCTGCACGTTGGAGGGCGAGGGGTGGGTGGCGTCGAAGGAGACGAACATGCCGCTGTTGACCGAGGCGGCGAAGGGCACGTCGGGGTGGACGGGAACGGCGACGGCCCGGGACTCGCCGGCCTCGAATGCCTCGTGGACCTCGCGCATCTCCTCGACCAGCTCGGGGTCGTCGGGATCGACGCTGCTCACGTCGTGCGACTCGACGATGATCGGCGCCTCCCGCTCGATGATGCCGGTGGAGATGGCGGGCTCGTCGAACTGGACGCTGAACACCGCCCACAGGGCGAACGTGATCGCCGCCAACCGCAGATGTCTTAACTTCGAGAGCGCATCGCCGACGAGAGCCATAGTTGTTCTACGGCGCGCGCCGGTGGCGGGTTTATGGCCACCTGCTTGTTTGTGCGCCTACCGGCACCCGGTTCCCGAGTCGCGCCGCCTAGCGCACCTTTCCGGTCGCCTACAGGCGCTCACTCGGCGCCCCGAAGGCCCGCAACCCTCTCCTCAGCCCGCCGGCCGACAACGCTCGGTCGCCTCGGGCGATGAACACACTGCGCCCGCCCTGGACGCCGCCCGGTCGGCGGGCGGGTGATCCAGGAAGAGTCCGCGTCGGAGCGACAACGCCCGGTCGCCTCGGGCGATGAACACACTGCGCCCGCCCTCGACGCCGCCCGGTCGGCGGGCGGGTGATCCAGGAAGAGTCCGCGTCGGAGCGACAACGTGGGAGGTTGTCGCTGTGATGCGGAGGAGATCGGGACCGCCGCCTCGGGCCTGGTGTTGCGTGGGCGGGGTCCGGGGGCGGAGGGGCGAATCCGGCCTGTCGGCGGGGCGGGTGCGACGGGGTTGAGTCGGGGACGGGGCGGGATCGCAGAGGTGGCCGGATCGGCGGCCGAGGCAGCCCGTCGACGGGCCTCAGCGGGCGGCGGCGACCTCTTCGGCGGCCTCGCCCGCCGCCTCGATCGTGCGGTCGATATCGGCCTCGGTATGGGCCAGGGACGGGAACAGCGCCTCGTAGGGCCCCGGTGCCAGCGCCACCCCCCGGGACAGCATGGCGTGGAAGAACGGGGCGTACAGCCCGTTCTCCGCCGCCTCCTTCGCATCGTCGTAGTGCCGGGGCGGCGTGTCGGTGAAGAACAGCCCGACGAGGGGCCCGACCGCGGGGACGTGCACCGGGAGACCGGCGGACGAGATGGCCTTGGCCATCCCGGTGGCCAACCGCTCGGCGGTGGCGGCGAGGGTGGCATAGCGATCGTCGTCGAGCTGACGGAGGGCGGCCAGACCGGCGGCGGTGGCCAGCGGGTTCCCCGAAAGGGTGCCGCCCTGGTAGACGGGCCCGAGCGGTGCGATGTGACCCATCACCTCACGACTGCCGCCGAAGGCCCCGACCGGCAGACCGCCGCCGATCACCTTGCCGAAGGCCCACACATCGGGCGTGACCCCGGACCAGGCGGTGGCCCCGCCCCGGCCGAGGCGGAAGCCGGTGATCACCTCGTCGAAGAAGAGCAGCGCCCCGACCCGGTCGCACTCCTCGCGGAGAGCCTGGAGGAAGCCGGGCTCGGGGGCGACGAGGCCCATGTTGGCCGCCACCGCCTCCACGCACAGCGCTGCGGTGTCGGTGTCGAGGGTGGGGACGGTGTTGTACGGCACGACCACGGTGTCGGCGACAGCCGATTCGGTCACCCCGGCCGACCCGACGAGGCCCTGGTTGGCCACGCCGGAGCCGCCGGCCACGAGGAGCGAGTCGACGTGGCCGTGGTAGCAGCCGGCGAACTTGACGATCTTGTCGCGCCCGGTGGCGCCCCGGGCCAGCCGGATGGCCGACATGGCGGCCTCGGTGCCCGACGACGTCATGCGGATCATCTCCAGGCCGGGCACCCAATCGCACACCAGCTCGGCCAGCTCCACCTCGCGCTCGGTGGGGGCGCCGTAGGTGGTGCCGGCGTTGGCCGCAGCCTGCACGGCGGCCACGACCTCGAGGTCGGCGTGACCGTGGATCGAGGCGCCGTAACTCTGGACGTAGTCGAGATACTCGTTGCCCTCGACGTCGTAGACGTGAGCCCCCTCGGCCCGGTCGACGAAGTAGGGGGTGCCGCCGACGGAGAGGAAGGCCCGGACGGGCGAGTTCACCCCGCCGGGCAGCACGGTGCGGGCTCGTTCGAACAGGGCGTCGTTGGTCATGGGATCAACCGTTCAGGGTCTCGGCCACCTCGGCCGCCAGGTAGGTCAGGATCATGTCGGCACCGGCCCGCTTGATCGAGCCGAGCACCTCTGCCGCCGCCGCCTCGCCGTCGATCCAGCCGTTGGCGGCGGCCGCCTTGATCATGGCGTACTCCCCACTGACGTGGTAGGCGGCGAGTGGGACGTCGTAGGTCATGCGGGCCCTGGTGATGATGTCGAGGTAGGCCAGCGCCGGCTTGACCATGACCATGTCGGCCCCTTCCTCCAGGTCGAGCCGGATCTCCTCCATCGCCTCCCGGCTGTTGCGCCAGTCCTGCTGGTACCCCTTGCGGTCGCCGCCATCGGCGATGGTCACGTCGACCGCATCGCGGAACGGACCGTAGAAGGCGCTGGCGTACTTGGCCGAGTAGGCCAGGATCGAGGTGTCGGTGAAGTCCTCGCCGTCGAGGGCGTCTCGGATGGCCAACACCTGGCCGTCCATCATCCCCGAGGGGGCGACGATGTCGGCCCCGGCCCGGGCCTGGGCCACGGCGGCGGCCGCATAGAGCTCGAGGGTGGCGTCGTTGTCGACCGAGCCGTCGGACCCGACGATGCCGCAATGGCCGTGGCTGGTGTACTCGTCGACGCAAAGGTCGGCGATCAGGACGATCTCGTCGCCGAAGACCTGACGGCACTCCTGGAGGGCGACCTGGACGACGCCGTCGGGGTTCCACGCCTCGGAGCCCTCGGGGTCCTTGTGGAGCGGAATGCCGAAGAGCACGACGGCGGGGACGCCGAGGCCGACCAGTCGCTTCACCTCGGTCACCAGGGTGTTGGTGGTGTGCTGGACGACGCCGGGGAGCGACTCGATGGGGACCGGCTCGGTGATGCCCTCACGCACGAAGAGGGGGGCGATCAGATCGTCGACACCGAGGTGGGTCTCCGCGACCATCCGGCGGATGGCGGCGGTCCGACGGAGGCGGCGGGGGCGGTGCTGGGGAAAGGCCACCTACCAGTTGTATCCGCGTCGGGCACCGGCGCGACGCCTCGGGCGGGCCGGTCGAACGGGGTCGTTCAGACCAGTGGCGTGCCCGTGGTGGCGGCGACCACGGCATTGGTGACCGCCTCCGGGTCGGTGGCGGCGGCCTCCACCGGCGGCCGCGCCCCAAGGGCGAGGATGGCCGACGTGGTCCGGGGGCCGATGGCCACGATCCGGGCGCCCCCGTTGAGCACCCCCAGCTCGGCCAGACGGCGGGCCACCGACGGGGCGGCCACCACCACGGCGTCGGCCCGTCGGGCGTGGTCGACATCCGCCACGTCGGGGATGACGGCGGCCATGGCGTAGGCCTCGATCCGCTCGACGTCGTAGCCGGCGGCCCCGAGACCGGCGGTCAGGTCGGGGCCGGCGCCGGCGGCCAGCGGGGCCAGCACCGCACCGGGGCTCCGACCGAGGGCCCGATCGTGCTCGATGACGGCCCGAGCCAGATCGGCCGCCGTGGCCTGAGGCGGCAGGACGTCGGTCCGCCATCCGGCCCGATCGAGGGCGGCGGCGGTGGCCGGGCCCACGGCGCCCACCAGCAGGCCGTCCTCCGGGACGGCCGAGGGAGACGGGGTGAGAGTCGAGGAGGCCACCCCACCGACGGGGCGCCGCACCGGGAGGCCGGCGGTGATCAGGGGATCGACGGCGGCGGCCGAGGTCACGGCGAGCCAGCGGTAGCGGTCGAGTCGGGCGACGGCGTGACGGAGGGCGGCGCCGCCGTCGGTGGCCGGGCCCGGGGCCTGGACGGGGAGGCAGCGCACGTGGGCCCCCGCTCGCTGCAGGCGGTCGGTCAGCGCCTCGGCGTCGTCGGGACGGCGACACACCACCACCTGCCGGCCCGTCAACGGGCCACGGGTGGCTGTCGTCACCGCCCGCCGTCGGCGCCCAGCAGCCGTTCGGCCAGCCAGCGCCCCGGGTCGGCCGCCGGAAGATCGACCACCTCGGCCCGTCGCACCCGATCGATGGCGGAGGCGGCGCTACGGCTCCCGCCGTCGGCCTCGACGCCCTGGGCGGCGCCGCCATCGGCTCCGGCCCCGATGCGCAGACCGGCCGACTCGGCCAGGATCCCCCGGATCGTCAGCTTGCCGTCGGCGCCGAGGGTGGCGTTGGCCCCGGCCGGCAGCTCACAGTCGCCGCCGAGGGTGGCCAGGAACGACCGCTCGGCCGTCACGGTGGCCCGGGCGGTGGGATTGTCGATGGCGGCCAGGGCCTCGAGGGCGGCGGAGTCGTCGCTGCGACACTCGACGGCCAGGGCACCCTGGCCCACCTGGGGGACGAAGGTCTCCGGGTCGAGCCGCTCGACCACGTCGGGTCGCTCCCCCAGCCGCTCGAGGGCGACCCAGGCGGAGACGATGGCGTCGACGTCGGCCAGGCGGGCCAGCCGGGTGGCGATGTTGCCCCGCAGGCCGACCACCTGGAGGTCGGGACGGATGTCGAGCAGGAGGGCCTTGCGGCGCTGCGAGCCGGTGGCCACGGTGGCACCGATCGGCAGCCCGGCCAGGGTGGAGCCGACGAGACAGTCGTCGACGGTGCCTCGCTCGGGGATGGCGCCGATCACGAGGCCGCTCGGGGTGCGGGCCTGCAGGTCCTTGGCCGAGTGGACGGCGAGGTCGGCGGCGCCGTTGAGGACCAGGGCCTGGACCTCCTTGCTGAAGGCGCCCTTGCCGCCGAAGGTCTCGATCGGGGCCGAGAGGTCGAGGTCGGGGGCGGTGTCGGTGGTCACGAGCTCCGTCGTCAACCCGGGCACGGCCCGGGTGAGGAGGGTGGCGACCCGTTCGGCCTGCCAGACGGCGAGCGGGCTGCGGCGAGTGGCGATCCGGACCTTCACGACTGGTCGAACAACTCCCTCATGGCGTCGGCCAACCGCTCGCCTCGAGCGGTGCCTGCGGCGTCCTTGAGCGTCACGGTCGGCTGATGGAGGAGCTTGGCCACGATCGAACGGGTGAGCGCCTCGACCGCATCGCGATCCTCGTCGGCCATGTTGGCCAGCTTGGCGGCATAGCGATCCAGCTCGCCCTCCCGCACGGCGTCGGCCCAGCCGTGCAGGCCGCCGATCAGGGGGGCGACCTGTCGGGCCGAGTTGGCGGTGGCGTAGCGCTGGATCTCGTCGTCGATCACGGCCCGGGCGTCGGCGACGTGAGCCTGGCGGGCCTCGATGCCCCGGTTGGCCACGGCCTGCACCTCGACCAGGGGGCAGAGATCGACACCGTCGAGCGCCGCCGCGCCCTCGGCCACATCGGCCGGCTGGGCCAGGTCCATCACGAGGGTGGGTCGGGCCTCCGCCGCCGCTCGTAGCGCATCGAGGGAGAGCACGGGCTCGGGGGCGCCGGTGGCGGCGATCACGATGTCGGCGTCGATCAGGGCCTGGTCGATGTCGGCGAAGGGCACCGTGGCGGCGGCCAGCTCGGCGGCCACCGCATCGGCCCGGGCCGCAGTGCGGTTGGTCACGGTCAATTCGACGTCGACCGCCCTGGTCAGCGCCGAAGCGACCGAGGTGCCGACCTCGCCGGTGCCGATCAGGAGCACCGATGCGCCCTCGAGATCGGCGCGGCGCTCGCCGAGCAGCGAGACGGCGGCGTGGGACAGGGACGCCGTACTGCGCCCGATGGCGGTGTCGGTGCGGACCTTCTTGCCACACTCGACCGCCCGCTGGAACACCAGATTGAGCACCGACGACGAGGCGCCCTCGATGCGGGCCGTCTCCCACGCCCGGGCCACCTGGCCCAGGATCTCGTGCTCGCCCAACACCACCGAGTCGAGCCCGGCGGCCACCTCGAACAGGTGGCGGATGGCGCCCTCGTGGTAGTGGACGTAGAGGTGGGGGTCGAAGGTCTCGGGGTCGAGGCCGCTGAGGAGGGCCATGGCGTTGCGAACGTCGCGGAACCCGTCGTGGAAGCGCTCGGCGTAGACGTAGACCTCGGTGCGGTTGCAGGTCGAGACGACGACCGCTTCGCTCACCACGTCGCTGTTGGTCACCTCGGCCAACGCCTTGGCCAGGTGGTCCGCGCCCAGGCTCATCTCATCGAGGACGTGGGCGGGAGCGCTCCGCTGATTGAGGCCTATGACGGTGATGGTCATCGTTGACTCCCGGCGCCCAACTCTACCGGCCGCCGTGATCGCTCACGGTGGGCACTCATGCCGACTCCAGGGGTACGCCGGTACCGCCGGAGGCGGCGAGGCCTCGCTGCTGGTAGAAGCTGAGAATCTGCAGTTCGGTGGCGAGATCTACTCGGCGAACCATGACTCCCTCGGGGACGACGATGGGGTGTGCGGTGAAGTTGAGGATCGAAGTGACCCCTGCGGCTATCAGTTTGTCAGCCGCGTGCTGGGCCCCCTCAACCGGGGTGGCGATCACCCCAACCGTGATCCCCTGTTCGGGCACGAGTTCGGGCAATTCGTCGAGATGACAAACCGGCAGCCCCGATACATCCTTTCCCACTTTCTCGGGATCGATGTCGCACAGACAACGGATGGGGAAGCCCCGATCGGCCAGCCCCTTGTAGTTGGCCAGGGCCCGGCCCAGGTTGCCGGCGCCCACCACCACGACCGGCCACTCCTGATTGACCCCGAGCTCCACCGAGATCTCGTAGACCAGGTACTTCACGTCGTAGCCGACGCCCCTGGTGCCCACGATGTCGAGGGTGGCCAGATCCCGGCGGACGGTGGCGGCGTTGACCCCCACCAGCTCGGCCAGACCCTCGCTCGACACCGTCGCCGTCTCCTGGGCGGCCAGATCGAGCACGGCACGGAGGTAGGTGGGTAGACGACCCACCGTTGCTGCCGAGACCGGTCCCTTACTCACGTCCCGAGGCTACGGACCCCGACGTCGGTTCACAAATGCACGAGCGGGGTGATCACGTGACAATTTCCGCTTGATTCAGCGGTGACGGCCCGGTCCGAACCTCAGCGCAGCTCCAGGCGTCGAAGCTTGCCGGCCAGGCCCCGGGGGAGGACGTCGTGCACCTCCACCCGGCGAGGCACCTTGTACCGGGCCAGCTGGTGTCGACAGTGGGCGAGCAGCTCGTCGACCGGGGCCTCGCCCGCCTCGGCGGCGGCCCCCGCCAGCACGATGTGGGCCACCAGCGCCTCGCCGGTGTCGGCGTCGGCCTCCCCGACCACGGCGGCCTCGGCCACCGCCGGGTGCCGCTGGAGCACCACCTCGACCTCCCCCGGGTACACGTTGAACCCGGACACGATCACGAGGTCCTTGGCCCGGTCCACGATCGACAGGAACCCGCCGTCGTCGACCACGGCCACGTCGCCGGTGCGGAGCCAGCCGTCCTCATCCCGGTTCGACACCAGGCGGGCCCGCCCGTCGGCCTCGACGGTGAAGTAGCCGGGCGACACCATCGGGCCCCGGGCCCACACCTCGCCGGCGTCGCCGACGAGCACGTCGCGGCCGTCGCCGTCGACCAGACGGGCCTCGATACCGGGCATGAGGTGGCCGACCGAACCGGCCGGGGCCTCGATGCCGACGCTGGAGGCGGCCACGGCGCAGGTTTCGGTGAGGCCGTAGCCCTCGTCGAGGGTGAGGCCCAGCCGTTCGGCCACCCGGGCCCGCAGGCCCGGATCGAGCTTGGCGGCGCCGGAGATGGCGAGCTTCACCGAGGCGAAGGCCTCGGCGTCGAGGCCGTCCGCCCCCGCCAGCACCTGCCACATCGCCGGCGGACCGACGAGGAGGGTGACGCCGTGACGATCGACCAGGTCGGCCACGTGATCGGCGCCGAGGAAGTCGTCGATGACCAGGGTCGCCCCGATCCGGGTGCCGAGGTTGATCACGGTGTGGAGGCCGAACACGTGGAACAGGGGGATGACGGCCAGGGCGACGTGGCCGGCCCCGATCAGGTCGACCGGGAGCGACACCATCGAGGCCATGGCCGAGGCCAGGTTCAGGTGGGTCAGGACGGCGGGCTTCGGCATGCCTGCGGTGCCGCTGGTGAAGAGCAGCACGGCGGGGTCGTCGGGGTCGACCGACCGGGCCGCCATCGGCTCGCCCGAGCCGAGCGTTGCCACGTCGATGACGGGTACCGACGGCCCGAGGAGGGCTTCGGCCCCGGCCTCACCGGCCGCCACCAGGACGGCGGGCTCGACGATGGCGGCGCGGGGCACCACGTCGTCGACCTCCCGGCGCAGCTCGGCCGGGGGCGACTGCGGATTGAGCGGCACGGTCACCGCACCCAGACCGAGCAGGGCGAGGTAGGCGACGACGAACAGCTCGCCGTTGCCGGCGATCAGCACCACCCGATCCCCGCGCTCGATCCCGGCGGCGGCCAGGTCGGCCCGCCACCGTTCGCTGCGCTCCCGGAGTTCGGCCCGGGTCAACGCGCCCGAGGTGGTGATCAACGCCGGCGGACCGGCCTCGTCGCCTCCCGACGGCTCACTGGCGGGGTCCCACAACTGCTCGACGACGTTCACGCCGATGATTTCAGCACAGTTCGGGACCGGGAACCCGCCTCGACCCGGGCCATATGGCCCAGGAACCATGACAACCTGCTCTCGGGCCTTTCGCCCACCCCGGCAGCCTTCTATCTTGGCCGGGGCGGGTAGTGGGGCACGAGGCATCGGGGCGACGAACGGCGGGACAGGAGCCAGCGGGTGAACAGAACGAGTCTGGGAGCGGGTCGCATGTCGTCGCAGCTCATCCCCATCTTGGACCGCAGCCGTAGCCGTCTCCGCATCCCCGAGAACCTGCTGCCGGAGGCGCTCGAACAGGTGAGCGGTCGTCGCCTGGCCAGCCCGGTGGCCGTCGTCCGCATGGAGTCGGGCGGGATCATGGTCGACGGCAACCTCGACCCGCTGGTCACCGCCATGCTCAAGGTGATCGACTCCGCCTCCCTGGTGGTGTCGGTGCACGTGATGGCGCACGGCGACACCAGCCTCACCACGATCCACGCCACCCCGCAGCGGGCGGTGGTCACCTCCTCGCTCGACCCCGACCTCATCGACGTCGCCCCCCTGCGGATCACCCGGATGCCGGAGACGCTGTCGGACATGATCCTGCTGCGCCAGCCCGAGTCGGTGGGGTCCCGCCCCATCCGGGTGCCGGCCAACGACGTGGCCCGGGCCGAGCAGCTGCGCAACACCCCGGACATGGCCCGAGCCGTTCTGGCCGGAGCCGGCCTCGACGAGGAGGCGATCGGCGTGATGCTGGCCCTCCAGAACCCGGGCACCCGACAGTGGCGCATCAGCTCGACGTGGGCCGTCGGCGACGAACAGGCCGACACCGCCGAGCTGCGCGGCGTCGACGCCGGCCCGGCGGGCCAGTGGCTGCTCGACGGCTCCGTCGAGCGGGCCGAGAACACCCTCACCCTCACCCCCCAGGGCGACGGCGAGGTGCTGCGATCGCTGCGCCGGATCCTCCCCCAGTTCTGGGTCGGCACCCCGCTCAAGCGTCAGGCGACCACCGGCTCACGTCGCTGACCTGGGGGGACGAACCCCGCCTCAAGTCACCCCGGACCCAACCGATTGGCAGGAGACCAACGTCCGCCACCGGTTGAGGTCTTACCGTGGGAATCCGCCAACTCGTGGTCGCCCTGCTTCTGGCGACCGTCGTCCTGACGCCCGGCCAGCCGAACGCCGCTGAAGCGGCCGAAATGACGACCGGCCAGGCCGAGGCCACCTTTCACTCGCTGATCAACGGCACCCGCGCCGCCCATGGCCTGGCGCCGCTCGCCGTCGACGGCCAACTGGTCGGCCAGGCCCGCTCGTGGTCGCAGACCATGGCCGGAGACGGGGTGCTCCGTCACGCCGGCGACCTGTCGGGTGGCATCTCGGCCAACTGGGAGGTGCTGGGCGAGAACGTCGGCACCCACGACGTGATCGACATCAACCGGCTCTACCAGGCCTTCGTGGCCAGCCCCGCCCACCTGGCCAACATCGTCGACCCCCGCTACGACCGTATGGGCGTCGGCGTGGTGTTCGACGGCCAGGGTCGGGTGTGGACCACCCATCGTTTCATGGCGGTCCGGGGCCAGGAACCTGCACCGACGACGGTCGCCCCGACGACCACTGCGCCACCGACCACCACGACCACCCGTCCCCCGACCACCACGACCACCCGGCCGCCGGCCACCACCCGGCCGCCGACGACCCGGACGCCCACAACGGCGCCGCCGACCACCCGGCCGCCGACCCCGCCGACCACGGTGGCCTCGGCCCGACCGCCGACCACGGCCACCCCGACCACCGCCCGACCGACGACCACCAGAGCCCCGGCTCCCTCCGCCGCCCTGGTGCCCCTCGTCACCACGACCATCCCGGCCAGTGTCTTCTCCGCCCCGCCGCCGACGGTGACGACCACCGCCAACGCCACCGCCCCAGAGCCCACGGCACCGCCCGCCGCCGCCCCGGCCGCCGCCGATGCGGGCACCGGCAGCACCGCCGCCGGGCCGATCCCCTCGACCACGACCGCCGGGGACGGCGCCATCGTCGACCGTCCGACCGCCGACCCCAGCTCGGCGCCGCTGCCGTCGACCGGTCCCCCGTCGACCCCGTGGTCGGCGCTGGACGAACCGTCCGACCCGACCGAGGACGACGGCGCCACCCCCGACCGGGTGCCCCATTCTCCCCGTGAGCGGTACGCCGTCGAGGTCGACGGGCGCCATCGCCCCATCCCGACCTTCTACAGCTTCCTCATCGCCTGGTGGCTGGGGACCGCCCCGGGGCTCGACGGAGACCTCGACACCGACCAGGGGTCGGGGCCCGAGACGGCGACCGGTGAGGTCGAGGTGGGCGACGTCCGCAGCCTGCTCGAACAGCTCCAGGGCTGACCGGGCCGGACGGCGAGCCGACGGTCGACCGTCGAAGGCCGTCGACCGAGGTTCAGCGGATGAGGAAGAAGATCTGGAGGCTTCCCGCCACCAGCAGGGCCAGCAGCAGCAGGGCCAGGGTGATCACGATCGAGGGTCTCATCGGGCCGCTCCGCCTTCCGGGCCGGGGTTCGTGGTGAACACCACCGGTGATTCGGTCGAGGTGGTCCGGGCCGGGGGTCGACCGGCGAGCGGGGCCAGCACCACCGGGTCGGCCTCGGCCACCCCCAGTGCGTCGGCCGCCGACTCCCGGTTGCCGGCCACCGCGATCAGACCGTAGGAGTCGACCAGGAGGCCCAGGCTCATGGTGGAGATACCGGCGAAGGTGGTGACGGTCTGAGCCACCCGGCTCTCCCTCCCGCCCCGGATCTCGATGGTCTCGGGCCACCCGGCGAGCTGCTCGGGCTCGACGTTGAGCTGCACGTTGCCGAAGCGATCGATCCACAGCACCTCGGCGCTGAGGGTGCCGTCGTCCTCCGGCTCGCTCACCGGCATCACGCCGGGCACGAGTTGCACGGGGTCGACCACGGTGCCCAGCTCCTCCATCGGCACGCCCCGGCACAGGTGGGCGGCGGCGGGGGCGAACACGTCACGGCCGTCGAAGGTGTTCGACGGACCGGGCAGCTGGTACTCGGGGTTGTCGAGCACCACGGCCCCCGTTGCGCCACCGACCATGGCCACGGCCGGGGCCAGGACACCGTTGTCGGGACCGACGAGGAAGCTCTGGCCGTCGCCGACCTCGATGGCGACGCCCTTGCGCCCGGCGCCGACGCCGGGGTCGACCACGGCCAGCACCACGCCGGGCACCAGGTGGAGCGAGGCCCGGGCCAGGGTGAGGGCCCCGTCGCGCACGTTGAACGGCTCGACCTCGTGGCAGATGTCGATCACGTCGACGCCCCGGACCAGGGAGCGGATGACCGAGTGGACGACGCCGACGAACTCGTCGCCGTGGCCGTAGTCGGACAGGAAGGAGATGGTGTCGAAACGGAGGTCGGTGGTCACGCTCAGCCTCCCAGCTGACGGGAACGGTCGGTTGCGGCCTGCACGGCGTCGATGAAGGCGGCCCGCACCGCCCGTTGTTCGAGCACCCGCAGGCCGGCGGCGGTGGTGCCGGCCGGGGTGGTGACGGCGGCCCGCAGCTCGGCCGCCGCCTGGTCTCCCTGGCTGAGCAGGGTGGCCGCCCCCAGCAGGGTCTGGGTGGCGAGCGTCCGGGCCACGTCGGCCGGCAGGCCGGCGGCCACTCCGGCGTCGATCATGGCCTCGGCCACCAGGAACACGTAGGCCGGACCGGAGCCGGAGAGCCCGGTGACGGCGTCGAGTTGGGCCTCGGTGACCACCGCGACCTCGCCGACGGCCCGCAGGATGCCGGAGGCCCAGGTCACGTCGTCGCCGGTGGACGCCGTACCTCCGGTGAGGGCGGCCGCGCCCACACCGACCAGGGCCGGGGTGTTCGGCATGGCCCGCACCACGGCCGTGCCCGGGGGCAGGGCCCGCTCCATGGCGGCCACGGTGATGCCTGCGGCGATCGAGAGGACCCGTCCGGGCGCGTCGAGGGCGGCGCACACGTCGAGGACGATGTGCGGCTTCACCGCGACCATCGTGTCGACCCCGGGCCGAGGGGCATCGACGACGGCCACACCGTCGAACCGAGCGCTCAGGTCGGCCCGCAACTCGGGCGACACCTCGACCACGGCCAGGTCGGCGGCGGGCGCCCACCCGGCGGTGAGGAGCCCGCCCAGCAGCGCCTGGCCCATCTTGCCGCCGCCGATGATCTGCAATGCCGTCATGGCGGCGAGGGTATCCGGCTCTCCCCCTGCGGCAGCCGACCCGCCATCGGCTCAGGCCCGCTCCGCCGTGGCCGGCAGCAACGCTCGGGCCACGAGATCGGCCTCGAGGGCCTCGGGGTCGGCGAAGTGGTGAACGGCGAAGCCGAGGTCGCGGGCGGCGGCGACGTTGGCGGCCGAGTCGTCGATGAACAGCGACCGTTCCGCCCTCAGCCCGAAACGGCGGCACAGGAGGTGGAAGATCTCGGGTTCGGGCTTCACCACGCCCTCGTAGCCGGAGATGAGCCGCCCCTCGAACCGGTCGAGGAAGGGGAAGCGACCCTCGGTCTGCTCGAAGGTGTCGCGTCCGAAGTTCGACAGGGCGTAGCAGGGCACACCGGCGGCCACGAGCCGCTCCAGCAGCCGCACCGACCCCTCGATGGCGGGGCCGACCGTCTCGATCCACCGGTCGGCGAAGGCCTGGAGCAGGTCGGCGTGGTCGGGATGTAGCTCGATGAGCCCGGCCACCACCTCGGGGAGCGGGGTGCCCCGGTCGAGGTCGGCGTTGGCGTCGAGGGTGAGGACGTCGTCGAGGAAGCGGTCGAGCTCGTCCCGGTCGTCGATCAGCTTCTCGTAGAGGAACCGTCGATCCCACGGGATCAGCACGTTGCCCAGGTCGAAGATCACGGTGTCGACCGGGGCCGACGGAGAGGGTGCGGGGGTGGCCACGGCCGGAAGGTAGCACCGGGTGGCAGGGGCCGGAGGGCGCTTCCCCAAGTACCCACGAGCGCCTGTCACCCGGTACTGTGCAGCACCCTAGTGGGCCACACAAGCGTATTCAAACGTATTTTGTCGAAAAAGGCGGCCTCGTCAGCCGAACTTCGAGGCGAACCCGATGCGCATGGCGGGACGGAAGAACTGCTCGACCCACTGGTACATCGAGCCGAGGATGCGATCGAGCTCGACGTCGTTGATCTGCTCGTTCGGGAGCTGCCCCACCAGGTACACGGCGTCCTCGTCGCCGATGGCGAACGTCGCCCCGTACAACCGGTGGTTGCGGACTAGGAGGTGGCGGAACAGCTCGGCCTCGTTCTCCTCGGGGGCGGGCATGAAGTAGGTCTCGTAGTGGAGGGTGCGCTGTTCGAGGTGGAAACGGACGGTGAACGAGTCGCGCTCGACCCCGGTCAGGCGCACGAACCAGCTGCGTCGACCGTCGACGTTGCGGGCCACGTCGGCCACGACCGGGTTGGCCGACCGTTCGGCCGTGATCCACCGGTCGATGTGGGCTTCGAGGAGCTGGAGCTGATCGGGGTCGGCCGGGATGGTCACCTCGGTCTCCTTCGGAGGTTGACGGGCGTTCTGGTCGGACCCGAGGGTAGGAGACCGGACCGACGGGCCCTCAGTCGGAGCGCGCCCGGTGGGCCGGGCTCCGGTCGGCCGGGCTCAGTCGCAGGGGGCCAGGGCCCGGGCGCCGAGGTCGACGTAGAGGCGATGCAGGCGCTCGGCCGATCGGCTCCAGGTGTAGGTCCGGCCACGGGCGGCGGCCGAGATGCCGAGGCGGCGGGCCAACACCGGGTCGGCCAGGATGCGATCGACGTGGGCGGCGTAGTGGGCGGGATCACGGCCCTCGACCAGGTAGCCGGTGTGGCCGTGCTCGACCAGGGTGAGCAGCCCGCCGACGGCCGAGGCCACGGTGGGCGTGCCGCAGGCCGCCGCCTCCAGCGCCACCAGCCCGAACGACTCCGAACGGCTCGGCACCAGACACACGTCGGCGGCCCGGTAGTAGGTGGACAGCAGGTGGTGGGGCACGGGCGGCATGAAGCTGACCCGCTTCGACAGGTCGTGCTCGGCGATCAGCTCCCGCACCCGGGTGACGGCGCCGTCACCCCCGGTTCCGCTGGCGCCGCCCACGATCCACAGCCGGGCGTCATCGCGCTCGAGGGCGGCCAGGGTCTGCACCGCCACGTCGACCCCCTTGAGGGGCTGGATCCGGCCGACGAACAGCAGCAGTGGGGCGTCGTCGGTCCGCAGCGCCCAGCGGGCGCCGGCCTGGCTGCCCGGGGAGAAGAAGGCGTGGTCCACACCGGGGGGCACGATCTCGATCCGGTCGCGGTCGGCCCCGTAGTACTCGACCAGCTGCTCGGCCTCGGCCGTGCAATTGGCCAACACGGCGTCGGCGCACGACATGACCGCCGCCTCGGCCCGGGCCCGGTGCTCGGGCTCGGGGTCACCCAGCTCGGCCTTGACCCGGGCCAGGGTGTGGAAGGTGGTGAGCAGGGGCAGGCCGCACTGCTGCTTGAGCAGACGCCCGGCCACGCCCGACAGCCAGTAGTTGGCGTGGATGACGTCGGGCCGGAACGTGTCGAAGTCGGCGGCCACCCCGGCGGCGTAGGCCTCGACGTGGGCCTCCAGCTCCTCCTTGGTGGCCACGCTGGGACCGGCGGTGATGTGGACCACCCGGAAGCCGGGCTCGACCTCGACCTCGTCGGGGAGCTCGTCGGCCCATCGGCGGACGTAGACCCGACAGTCGACCCCGGCCGAGGCCAGGGCCGAGGCGAACTCCCGTACGTAGACGTTCATCCCCCCGCCGTCGCCCGTGCCCGGCTGGGCCAGGGGCGAGGTGTGGAGCGAGAGGATGGCGAGCTTCACGACGACGTCGTCTCCACACCACCATCGGCCGGACTGTCCTCAGCCGGACTGTCCTGAGCCGGGTCGTCCTCGGCGGCGCCGTCGTCGGCGCCCTCACCGGCCTCGAGCTCGGCGTCGCCTCCGTCGGCCGCCTCGCTGGGCAGGGTGCCGACGAAGGACCGGTAGACCCCGAGGAGGGCCTTGCGCTGCTCCTCGTTGAGCTCGGGGGCGGAGCGGATCGCGGCCTCGAGCGTGGGGGTGGGCCCGACCGACTCCTCGTCGAGGATGCCGGCCTGGATGAACATCGTCTCGGCCGACACCTGCAGGGCCTTGGCCAGCTGCTGGAGGATCTCGGCCGACGGCTTGCGCAGACCCCGCTCGATCTGGCTCAGGTAGGGGTTGGACACCCCGGCGAGGTCGGCGAGTCGGCGGACGCTGAGTTCGGCCAGGGTCCGCTGCTCACGGATGAACCCGCCAATGTCCCGCCGCTCGTCGCTCATGCCACTAATTCAACAACGAATCGATCGACGCCTCACCATCGCGATAGCGACGGGCGATCTCGCCCTGGATGGCGTCGATGCGCTCGTGGAGACGGCGTCGGGTGGTGGACAGGTCGACCTCGAAGCGCCCGAGATCCTCGACGAGGCCGGCCAGACGGTCGTCGTCGAGGTCGCCGAGGCTGCTCAGCTGGGCCGCCGTGACCGTCCGCTCCAGCTCGGCGATGAGCGACTGGGCCAGTACGCCGGGCTCGTGGACGGCCACCGGACGGGCCCCGGGGGTGCCGCTGGGGCCGGCCGAGCCGCCGTTGCCGTCGATCAGGATGTCGGGGATGTCGAACAGCAGCGTCGACACGTCGGGATCGCCGTCGGCCACGCCGGCCCGGCGTCGGGTCTCATGGCCGACGATGTCGAGCCGGCCCTGGGCCAGTCGACGGACGAAGGAGACGTCGCCCTCGGCTGCGCTGCACGTCACCCGGAGATCGCGGAGATCCGACAGGGGCACGGCGGTGATGTCGGGCAGGAGATCTTTGGCCAGGAGCTGGTCTAGGTCGGCGAGCACGATAAATCAGGGTACTGGCCGAGGCCGCCGATCCGGGGAGGGTCGCTCCGGGCCGGCCGAGAACCAGGTCAGAGGGTGGTGGCGTCGACCGAACCGAGGAGCAGCACCCAGATCGGGGCCACCACCAGGTACGAGTCGAGACGGCGCAGGGCAGGGGCCCACGCCGCGCCCCGGGGCAGGATGGCGGAGGCGAAGATCTGGCCGATTACGCACCCGACCCCGGTGAGCACGCCGAACAGGACGATGCTGCTCGAGGTGAACGGATCGGGCGTCACAACCCACAGGATGAACACCACAGCCGCCAGCGACACGAAGCCGGACAGCGGGCCCTCGACGGCGTTCATCGAGCCGGACCCCACGAGGAAGTCGCCCACCTCGTAGGCGCTGACGAGACCGACCAGGGCGAGGGCGGCGCCGATGCCGATGTCGGCCAGCGCCGCCAGCGAGGCGGCGGCCACGCCGGCGGGAACGATGGCCCGCATCGCCACCTCGGCCAGGGCCATCATCGACTGACTGCGGGAGGGGTTGGCCACGGCGTAGGCGAAGGAGATCACCAGCCCGACGACGGCGGCGGCCACCACCCCGATCGGCCCCAGGGCACCCATCAGTCCGGAGATGAAGGCGCCGGCGGCGGCCCAGAGGCGGGTGGGGTTGTGCCGGGGGAACCAGGCGTAGCCGATCTGGAGCCCGGCCAGCCCGGCCACACCGGCGGCCAGGGCGGCGACGAAGAGGGGCGAGTAGAGGATGGCGCCGACGATCAGGAGGAACCAGAGGACGCCGAAGGTCAGCTTCGGACCGTCGGTGCGGTAGGGCACGGCGAACCGGTGGCGCTGCCACCGCTCCTCCCGGGCCAGGGCCCGCGACCGCTGTCGGGCGTGGCGGCGGCCCCTCCGGCTGCCGTCGTCGACCGCCCCCTCGGCCCCGGCGGCCGCGGCGTAGGGCGGCTCGTCGCCGTAGTCGGCGTCGTCGTAGCCGTAGCCGTCGGGCGAGTCGAGGACGCCGCCGGGCTGGCCGTAGTCGTAGCCGTAGGTGTCGGCGGCGTCATAGGCCGTGGCGCCGTAGCCGGCGGCTCCCTGGTCGGCCGCCCCGTACTGGCCGGGATCGGCAGCTCCGTACCGGGGGTAGGCATCGGCGGCACCACCGCCGGCGGCCGCCGACTGCGGGGGCGGCGAGGCGAAGCGCTCCGGGTCGTCGTAGGACGGCGTGGCCCCGTAGGGCCGGGTCGCCGGGTCCGGGGCGGGGTCGGCGAAGGCCGTCGGATCGGGGATCGCCCCCCGATCGGGGGCCGCCTGGTCGCGATCGGGGTCGAGGCTGCCGTAGCCCTGCCACGTGCCGGGGAGCTCCTCCTCCTCGGCCACCGGGGGCAGGGGTGGCGGAACGCTGGACCGGGTGCGGTCGGGGGGTGGGGCGGGGACGGTGCGGCGAGGCGCCTGCCCCTCGTCGGGCGGCCAAGAGGACATCGCGGTCAACCTCCGGACACGGGTGGCAGGACGGCGACCTCATCGCCCGACACGACCGACGCCGAACGCGTCACTTCGGCGCCGTTCAGCCAGACCTTCGAACCGTCGAGAACGGCGGCGAAGGTCGTACCGAATCGTTGGCAGGCCTCGTCGAGCACATCGCCCACGGTCTCCCCGGGGATGTCGAGGCTCTTGGTTCCCGCAGCCTCGCGGGCTTGAGCGAAGAGTCGAAGCGTTGCCACGAACGTATTCTGCCAGCAGCCACCGCCCCCGCCATCGTCGGGCCCCGTTTCTTCGCCCGCCGGACCCCGGTTCTCCACCACGATCTTGCCTACCAATCCCGGCCTGGAGCCCTGGGGAAACTAGGGTTTCCGGCCGATGGACACCGACGGCCAAACAACCCTGCTCATGATCCGTCATGGACAGTCGACGTGGAACTTGGAGCATCGCTGGCAGGGGCAGGCCGACCCGCCGCTCTCGGATCACGGGCGCCGTCAGGCCCTGGCCGCCTCCGAGAGCATCGGGACGGTCGACGCCATCATCGCCTCGCCCCAGATCCGGGCGCTGGAGACGGCGACGATCATCAGCGAACAGATCGGCGTCGGTCCGGTGCAGACGCTCGAGGACCTGCGAGAGCGGGCGGCCGGCGTGTGGTCGGGCATGACGACGACCGAGATCGAGAACGCCTATCCCGGGTGGATCGAGTCCGGGCAGCGCCCCGAGGGCTGGGAGACCGGCGACTCGGTGTTGGCCAGGGTCCTGAGCGCCGTCGACGAGATCGTGGCCGAGTTCGGCCCCTCGACCCTGTTGGTGGTGTGCCACGGCGGGGTGATCGTGGAGATGGAGAGCCACCTCGACGTCCGGGTAGGGCGAACGCCCAACCTGTTCGGGCGGGTGCTGCACCATCGCAGCGGCACCCTGGCCCCGGGCGACCGGCTGGAGTTGATCCCGCCGGAGCTGTCGACCGGAGGCTCCTCGGGCCGGGTCTGATCGACATGACGACGACCACCCCGATCGAGGGGCAGATGAGCTTCGACGAGCTGCTGCCCGGCAGCGCCCCCACCACCGCGCCGCCGCGTCCCACCCGGCCCCGACGCCGACCGAAAGCCGGACCCCGACCGACGGCGACCGCTCCCCCACCCGCCGGGTCGGGCTCGGCCCATCGCGCGTCTGCGGGGGTGTCGGCGCCGCCGTTCACCATCGAGGTGATGCGAAGCGCCCGGCGCCGGAAGACAGCCCAGGCCCGACTGGTGGGCGACGTCCTCGAGGTGCGCATTCCCGATCGCTGCACCCGGGGCGAGGAGGAGGAGTTCGTCGCCCACTTCCGGGCCAAGTTCGAACGGGCCCGGGCCTCCGACCGGATCGACCTCGCCCGACGGGCCGCCGACCTCGCCGTCGAACACGACCTGCCGATGCCGAGCAGCATCCGCTGGGTTGACAACCAGGTGCAGCGCTGGGGGTCGTGCACGCCGAGCGACGGGTCGATCCGGCTGTCGAGTCGCCTCGCCGCCTTCCCGGGGTGGGTCGTCGACTACGTGATCGTGCACGAGCTGGCCCACCTGGAGGTGGCCGACCACTCCGCCGCCTTCTGGAAGCTGGTGAACCGCTACCCGCTCACCGAGCGGGCCCGGGGCTTCCTGATCGCCAAGAGCGGCGAGGGCGACTAGCCGACAGCGGCGGCCGGACCCGCACGGCGGGCGGCCCCTCCCCGCTGGTGCTCAGCCGGCCGAACCGGCTGGACGGTGGGTGCTCAGCCGGCCGGTTCGGGCTGGACGGCGACCTCGTGGTCGATGTCGGCGCCGCCGTCGGGGGCCGATCCGGCATCGGTGTCGAGATCGCCCGACGGGCTGCGGGCGTCGAGGGCCACCAGGGTGGCGTCGACGGCATCGAGCTCGGCGCTGAGGGCGTCGAGATCGGCCATCGTCGGCAGGTCGGGGTCGGTCGTCGGCGGGGGTACGGGCGCCATCGGCTCGACGCCGTCAGCGGTACCACCCGACCCGGCCTCCCCTAGGGCCTCGGTGTTCGCCACCGGCTCGGGCTCGTCGGCTCCATCGGCGCTCGGGACGCCCTCCTCGACGATCTCGCCGGGCGCACCGCCCACAACGATGATGGCGTCGGCGTCCTCGTCCATCTCGCCCACCGCATTCGCCGCATCTGCCCCAACGGTGACGGCGTCGACCTCCTCGACGATCTCGCCGGGCGTACCGCCCACAACAGTGATGGCGTCCGCGTCCTCGTCCATCTCGCCCGCCGCATCGGCTGCCGTGGCGCCCAAGCCGTGGGGTGCATCATCGGCACCGGCCGCCGGATCCACCTCACCGTCGCTGCCATCGCCCTCGGCCATCGGGTGGGCCTCTGCCGGGGCCTCGGTGGTCGCCATCGACTCGGGCTCGTCGCCGACCGGCTCGACGGCGACCGCGTCATCGTCATCGTCTTCGTCGGCCGGTGCGCCGGGGGCGCCGGGGGCCGAAGGCTGCTCGTCGGTGGCGTCCCACTCCAACTCGTCGCCGGTGGGGCTGGTCACCAGGTCGGCGACCGGCTCCTCGGTCGGATCGTGATCGGCTTCGGCGGGTCCCCAGTTGGTCACGAATCCGAGGGTAGTGGGCGGCGCCCGGAGTGACGTTGAGACCCTCCGCAAGGGGTGACTCACCCAATCGACATCGGTTCTCATCTCCTTGTAGATGGACTCCATCTCTCTTCCTGATGCCCTCTGGATCGGGGTTTCCCGGTGAGCAAGAATCGACGAGTACACCGTCCATACCGAGACGCATTCAGCGACGCGCAGTCCACGCACTGCTCGGGTACTGCGCAGGAAGGAAGGGAGTACACGTGTCACAGCGAACGCGAGTCAACAAGGGCCGCAAGCCCGGAGCCTCGTCGGTCCATCGCCCGGATCGCAACGAGCGCAGGGTGGAGCACCGCAAGGTCCGCCGAGCCGCCCACATGGAACTCGCCTGCATGGAGGAACCGGAGGATCACGCACTTCCCCGGCCCCATCACACGGCCCTGAAGGTCGACCCGACCGAGAAGATGGAGGCCGCACCGGTCGGTCGCCGCCGGTTCAAAGTGTGGAAGACGAAGGCCTGGAAGCGCCGCACCAACCAGCGGGCCCAGAAGGCCGCCGCCTACCGGGCGCTCGGCTAGCGCCGAGCTCGTCGTCGTCGGGCGGGCCGGAACGCCTCCGGCCTCGCTCGGCGATCAGCCCTCGGCCAACGGCAGACGGGCGAACGACACCGCATTGATCTCGGTCGTCGTCGCGCCGAGATCGATGGTCTGCTCCTGCCCCGTGGTGATGGCCTCGAGCACGGTGATCTGCGCCGAATCGGCCGTCGACTTGAGATAGGCCACCCGGTCGCCGTCGAACGTGAGCTGGGTGATCCGGTCGCCGTCCTCGCCGATCTTGCGCCGGAAATAGGCCCGTCCGTTCGCCAGGTCGCGCACCACCAACTCCGTACCCGCTTCGAGGCCGTCATCGCGGTAGGTGACGATGGTGTAGGCCAGGGCCGCCCCATCCGGGCTGAGGGCGACGGTGGCGAAGTAGGGGCGTCTCGGCACCGGACAGTTGGGCTCGCCCGGGCCCTGGACACCGATCTCGGTGCCCTCGACGTCGAAGAAGCGAAGGTCGCCGCACTCCTCGTTGGCGATGGCCATGGCGTGCAGGCCGCCACTGACCGACAGATTGAGGATCTCCTCCCCCTCGGCCAGGGTGATGAAGGGTTGACGCTCGGCATCGGCCAGCCGGATCTGCTCGAGCTCCTGACCGGACTGGACCACGGCGAAGGCGGCGCGGCTGAAGCCGACGTCGAGCAGTTCGACGCCCTCGGCCAGCACCTGCACGGTGGCGTCCTCGCTGGTGAGCCACAGGACGTCGCCGTCGACCCCGGCCTGCTGGTAGACGAGCCCGCCAAGTAGATCGTCGACCGCACGGGCCGACGGCAGGCCGGCGTAGGTGCCGGTGAGGCCGCTGGCGGCGCCCCCGGGCCCGGCCAGCAGGATCTCCTCGTCGGTGCTGATCAACAGCTCGGGGGTGTAGTCCAGCGACCGCTGAGGGAGGAAGTTGGGCGACACGAGGCTGGTCGGATCATCGTTGTCGGAGGCCGGGGCCCCGACGCTGGAAGCGCCGGCGTCGTCGCCGTCCACGGCCAGAATCGACGTCGACACGGCGAATCCCTCGGGCTCCACCACCTCGCCACAGGCCACCGCCACGAGGGCGACGGCCAGGAGCTGGGCGGCGAGCCGGGGCGAACGCATCCGGCAATGTTGCCAGATGCCGTCGGCAACCCCGCAGCACAGGCCCCAATCGCCCACCGGATAACCAGGGGCCACCCGGCGGGCTGAGCCGCTAGCCTCTGATGCGCCCCTGTGGCGCAGCCTGGTTAGCGCAGTGGACTTTTAATCCATTGGTCGTGGGTTCGAATCCCACCGGGGGCACTGCGATCGGCGGCTCCAGGAGCCGCTTTCGGAGCGGGATCCGCGTGCCATGGGGTACCGGCCTGTCCCACTCAATCCCGGTTCATGGTCTGCCGTTGCGGGTGCACGGCGGGTGCGAGTCGTGCACGGTGGTCGATTCGCCCGATTCATTGGATGGTCTAGTTCTGCTCGGCGTCGGCAGCGGGCGGATCGTCAAGGGCCTGGGGGACGTTCTGCCGGGAGGGCTCGTCGAGGCGCTCGTCCAAGAGGTCGATGAAATCAGCGGTTTCCATGCGATCTCGGACGCCCTCTAAGTTGCGGAGGTCGATGGTCGTTCCATCGACGCTCTCGCTCAGCCGAAGACCCAGTGCCCGACGTGAGAGGTCCAAGCACTCCTCGTTCTCGCTGTCGGCGAGAGCGAGTCCAGCCAGCCGCTAAGCTAAGGGCTGGTGCTGCGACGTCTTCGCATCCCTCGGGTTCGCTACGCGACGGGCATTGCGACTTCGGCCGCTCACCCCGGGCCAGGTTCCCTTCCATCGCATTCGACCTAGCCACATCCACACCACACGCGACGAAATAGACCAAGCAACCGGGCGGCGCCCTCCAGCTGGCCGACATCGACGCCGGCCAGGTCCTCGCCCTCGAGCTGGTCGACAGCGGCGCCGGTCGAGACCTTGCCGAGGACCAACCCCTGTCTGCTGAGCCGATGGATCCTTAGGATGTCGGATACCTCCCGACGGCCTCGAAGCGACCCTACATCGGGTGCCCAGAACAGTCGGCGGGGACCACGGTCTGGTAGCAGGCAAGGGGCGCCCGGGCGTCAGCCGGTGGATTGGCCGATCGATTCGCAGAGGTCGGCCTCCTCGTCCCGCCGGATCTGATACTCCGACCGCAGATCCTGACGCCCGTAGAGGTCGGCGGCGCCGGCCGCATCGGCGAACAGCACCGTGGCCTCGCATGGCTGCTCGATCGACACCACCTCGGCCAGGTCGCCCTGGTACTGGAATCGCAGCGGCGGCGGTGCGATCGCCACTGCGGCCTCGTAGGAGCGCCTCGCCTCCTCCAGGTCGCCGTCGCTCAGCGCCCACCGCTCGAAGGACAGCAGGCCGAGGCGAGCGTGGGCTCGGGCGGCGAGGGCGGCGATCGTCTCGGGCTGGTCGAGTTCGTCGTACTGCTCGACGATCGCCGTGTAGGCGGCCTCGGCCGATGCGCTGGCCCGCTCGGCCTCCGGCCCCCACCCGTCGCTGGTGGCGGCCAAGAATTCGACGAGATGGGCCTGGCCCAGGTTGAACCGTGCGGCGGCGAGGACCTCGGGTGACCGGTCCGGTGGCATGGTGCGGACGATCGCCTCCAGCCGATCCTGCACGTCGGCCAGCAGGTCCTCGTCCACCGCATCAAAGGGTCCCCTCAGCGACCCGGCGGCGGTCAGGTAGTCGACGGCGGCCAGGCCGATTGCGGCCCGGACCAATCCGGGATCCGCCTTGTCGGCCGCGTCGAACGAGGCCCGGGACGTCTCCACGGCCGAGTAGTCGTCATCGACGAAGGCCAAACTGAGTTGGGCGTTCCCGGCCAGGAGATGGACGACGGCATGACCATCGGCGACGGCCCACCCCGGGGTCTTCAACGCCTCCCTGTACCAGGTGAGCGCCTCCTGGTGGTTGCCGACCGTCGAGTAGGACAGGCCGACGACGGTCTTGCTCATGGCGTTCACCCGGGCGCTGAAGCCCGGGCTGTCGACCAAATCGAGCTGATCGCCGAAGGGGCGGGGGATCACCGTGACCGGCCCGAAGGTCCCGTCGATCTCCAGCGACGGCTGCATCTCGATCGCCGTCTGGTCGAAGTGGAACTCGGGTTGGTAGGCCGAGGACTCGCTGGCGCCGTCGACGGCCGTGATCACTCCGAAGACGACGACATCGGCCCCGATCAAGGCCGCCCGATCGGCGGCCGCCTCCGCTCGCTCGGCCGGCGTGGCCCCTTCTATCGGGCCGGTCTCGTCCGGGCCCCACACCTGCGCCTCCAGGCCGAGCCCGTCCAACTCGCCGGCCAGCCGACCGGTGAGGAACTCGGCCAGTTCCCGGCCATCGGCCGAGTCGACGCCGTCGGCGACGTCGACGGCGGCCACGGCCACGTTGAAGTCGCCGGCCATGACCGTCGGTTCCTGGCGGCCCCAGACGATAAGTCCGACCGCAGCGATGGCACCGGCCACCACCAACGCCGCCACCCCCAGCATGAAGACCCGTCGCCTGGGCGGAAGGCCCAGCTTGTCGAAGAGGGCGGCCACGTCGAGGTCGAAGCGGTCCTGACGGATGGCGAACCCGTTGAGGCCGACGAGCGGTCGGAGGTCCTCGGGGAGCTCGGCCTCGGTCGGCATGGTCGCCCCATCCACCAGCACGGGCACGACCGTCGCACCATCGTTGGCCAGAGCCGTGCGGATCTCGGTCGCCACCGGATCGTCGGGCTGGCTCAGGCGGTGCCGACCGGCATCGTCCGATGCCGTCAGCCAACCAGGACCGATGACGATGAGCACCACGTCGGCCTGGTCGATGTAGGAGGCGACGATGGCGTCGAAGTCCTCGCCTAGGGGCAGCGTGTCGACGTCCTGGAAGACCTGGTCACGGCCCAGCCGGCGGGCGAGGCGATCGTAGAGCCGGCCGGTGGCGGCGGCGCTGTCGTCCCGCCGATAGCTGAGGAAGACCCCGGTCATCGGAAAGATGGTAGTTTATGGCGGTCAGTCGACTACGGCCGACACCGTCGAAGGAAGGCACCGTGGGCAAGTACTACTTCCTGGCCTTGCTCTGGCTCCTGCTCGCTGGCTGCGGCGGCGGCGGTTGCTACGATGCCGACGACGACGCCACCGATGTGATCACCGAGAGCGGCGCCGACGACAGTTCGGACGAGGGGTTCGACGAGGGCGCCGATGACGGAGCAGGCGGGGGCTCTGAAGGCGATGAGCAGGACGAGCCGCCGGCGGGCGGCGGGGACCTCGGGGGCGAGGAAGCCGGGGTGAGCGACGCCGAGAAGGTGGAGCGGGTGCGCCAGGTCCTGGCCGACAGTGCCCTGGAGTCGCCCGGCGGTGGGATCGTCACGCTGCTCTGCGAGTTCCCACCCCCCGACGAGTACCGCATTCTGGTGTCCCTGGAGGGCGACCCCGACAAGTTCGACGCCGACACGGTGCTGACCAGGGACCCGTCGGAGCTGACCTCGACCGAGGCCCAGTGGTTCGAGGTCAGGGACCAGCTCGAAGGCGAGCACGAGCCGAGGTTCGCCTCGTCGTCCCCCTCGCCCGGCGCCGACTTCGATAGCGTGCTCTGCCTCTACCACTTCGGCGGCCAGCCGGCGGTCTCGATCGTGCTCTTCGACTCGCTCGGTCGTCAGTTCCCGGTGGAGGTCCGGCGCAGTGGGGCGACCTTCGAGTACCAGGCCGAAGACTTCGGGGTCGACGGTGAGATCGAGATCCTGATCAGCGATGCCGAGCCGCCGCTGGAGGTCCTGGGGGTGGCCACCACCGCCCGGACCCGGTCCTTCCCCATCGATGTCAGCGGCTCGTCGTTCCTATACCCCGATGGCGTCGTCCCCGGGGTGTATCCGGCCCTCCAGCTCATGGTGCGATACCAGCCCGATGACGGCGCCCACATCGAGTCCTTCTCCGCCAGCGGCGAAGAGGGTCGGTTGGAAGGCCGGCTCGTCTTCGTGGAGGAAGAGGGGTAGCCGGGGGCCGGTTGCGGTCAGCTCGGGAGTTCCCAGAGGCCGAGCATCCGGGAGGCCAGAGCCAGGACGACCACCACCAGCACCGGTCGGATCACCCGCTCGCCGCCCTCCAGGGGTACCCGTAGCAAATGGACAGGATCCAACGCTTCAGCGGCTCGTTGCCAGGAGCGGATCGGGCCGGATTCGCCGTTGTTGAGTGTCGCCCATGGGCCTGATTCTAGGGCCGGAATTGGCCGAGATACAGGGACGCTATCGCGGCCAGTAGTCGCAGGGCTTGCCCCGCGCGATGCGGGAGAACACCATCGCTCACGACGCCTCGGAGATTGGCACAGAGCTGGCAATCCGTCGTGCTCGTGCCTCATACGAGGCCCCGGCCCCAAACGGGATGGGCCGCTTCTCTAAGGGGAAATGGACGGGCGCGGCCGCCCGTCGTTTGGGAGCGGTTTCTGCTTGAGGGCGGCGGCCATCTGATACTGGCCGAGTCGCCGGTAGCTCTCGAACTGCCGATGATCAAAGAACTGGTCGAGGGTGCTGTCGTCAGGAAAGTTCTTGTTGCTTTCGGCGTAGGCGATGACATCCCAGGGCATGCCCTTGGTCAGGTTGGCTTCGATGGCGATGAGCTGACCCCGGTTGCCGGTGTGGTGGTCCCGGATAGTGCCAATGACGTGTGTGTGTGCGGCATACCGGCGAACGGTCCCGTCGGCGAGAACGAGCGTCTCTTCCTCGGACTTGGGGTCTCCGGTCTTGGCGCGGAGCTTGTCGAGCTCGGGGATGTCGATCTCGATGCCAAGTTCTGATCGCGCAAGCGCGATGGCTTCACCGATGGTGGCGAAGCCGTCTCGGCCGTCGCCAGCTGCGGAGACTAGGTAGATCTGATTGCAGCCTCGGCGGAGGAGCTCGACCACTCCGAGGTTCTCCCAGTGGCCACCATCGGAGACGTACAGGTACGTGGACTTTGCCCTAAAGAGCAGAAAGATCTCACGGATCCACCACGTCCAACCGGGCCGACCTCGCCACTTGATCAGTTCATTATTGAGCTTCTTTGTGAGGCCAGGGTGTGGCAGCCAGACTCCCAGCCGTGCGTTCATCAGTGCCATGAGCCCACCAAGTGAGCCGAGTGTCATCTTGCCCATTCCGGGACTGAACGCAGCTCCCGAGATGGCCATCGACGCCAGAATCGTGACGTCCTTCCTGCGCGAGGTACCCTTGAGGCACTTGAGGTAGTCGGATGTCCTATGCCAGCCAACGTCGGGCCCACCGACATGTTCGCGTGAGAATACGAAAGAGCCTGCCTTTCGACCAGATGCGGCTTCCCCACGGCCATGGAGATTCACAGCGCAGCACAGAATGAGCTCTGGACCACCCTTGCCAAGCTGGGTGTAGGGATCCTTCCATACAAGCTCGTAGTCGAACTTCTTCGCCTTTGCAGGTGTCGGGGCTCGGGGCTGGTCCTGGTTCTTGGGCCGGTATGCGCCCTCGGATGGATCTGAGACGAAGGCTCGACTCAGCCACCGCTTGTAGAGGGGGAATAGAGACCACGAGTGACTGTCGATGACCACCCGCAGGAAGATGAGGACGACCGCTGCGACGAGGAGTCTCACAACCTCAGGAACCGGCATGAAACCACCGCTGAGGTCCCAGAGGCCACCCCAGAGGCCGTTGGCTGCGCTGATCTCAAGGAACTCCGAGAACGCAAGCAAGGGCAAGATCACGAGAAGCACACCCACTGCGATCCGCCCGACCCTCCACGGCCACTTCCGTGCGGCTCGAGTCACCGGGCCCCGGAGGAGTCGCCCAAGCGTCGCGAGATAGAGGAGCACACCGCCACCGACCGTTGTTGCAAGCGTTGCTTCGCCACTCAAAGTCTCGCCCGTTGAGATCAAGGGAACTGCCCCAACGACATTCGCAGTGGTGGCTGGGAGCGAACGAGCGAGCCACGGGACCACGACCACCATTCCCGTACTGACAGCGAACGCACTACCGAAGAGCCATGCTGTCCTCGTGAGAAGGGCCGTTCGCAGGCGACCAACGGGTCGGGCAACGACACGGACGATCCCAGCGAGTGCGGCACCCGCTGCTGTAACTCCCAGCACCCACTTCTGCCAGCTCGGCCAACTCGCTGGAGAGCCTCGGCCGTTGCGACCAGTCGTGCCGGACCGCTGTACGATCTGGATCTCCTCGACAACTCGGAACTGATCGCTCTGCGGCGGACCGGAGCTATCTGCAGAGACCACTTCGAGGCGGAGCTGCTGCTCGATCGCAACCTTCGGGACATCAATGTCGTCGGTGGCCTCGGGAACCTCTCGTAATGTGCTTGCCGCGACTCGGTCGAGGAAGGCCAGCGTCGCCTCGTTGAGCACCACCGTCGGCTGGGCAGTGATCCGAAGCTTGCCGCCCTCTCTGACCACGACGCCTGGACGTTGAGGGTCGAGCTCCACCCCATAGGTAGCATCCTTGTCGAACGCCTCTGACAGCTGACGCTCCGGGAGCCAATCGGACCACCTAGGGTTCAGCTTGCTTGCCTCGAACTCAAGGGGTGAGAGGGCAACGCCCGTGATCACCCATGCCGCACACGTATCCGGATTCGTACAGGCTTGTGCCTTGACGTCCTCGGACGCTGCAAAGCGGAGCGAAGGGATCTGGTTCTCGGGAAGGTGAACGGGTCGCTCCACACCTTTTGCTCCCACAACACTTGGATCAAGCGCCACGGTCGAGGGCTCAGCAACGGGCTGCTGGGTTATCTCAATGATCGGCTCCGCTGCAGCGAGGTTCTCGTCGATGAAGTAGCGAGCGGTCAAACCAAGCAAGCCGGCAAGCAAGTAGAGGGCTAGGCCGGCGATAAAGAAGTTAAGGGTCAGCCCGACCCACAGCCGCCCCAGACCGCCAATGATCGAGCGAAGATCGGGGAGAAGCGAGGAGTTGCGGCGAGCCAGTTCCTCTTCGGGCGAGTTCAGGCCGAAGACCGGAATCTCCGCCTTGTCGACGTCGTCGCTAGGCGATGAGGCGGCCCATCCACCAGCTGCGTAGCCTCCCCCGGACACTGCGGCGACGTACTCGACCGCCTTGAGCCCTCCTCGCCCAGTGGGGCCGGAGGCATCGATTGCCTGCAGCGCACCCAGGCAGAAACTCGCTGACCGGATCCCGCCCCCTGAGCACGCTATCCCTACGCGGGGTGGGTCGTACCGGCCGGGCGGGTCCCAGGAATCAGACGGGGCCAGATCCTCTGGCTTAGGCAGACGGCCAGATGCTCGCTTCTTCCAATCCCGCCGGACCAACGGTCGTCCGAGCCAAGAAGGCATCCACCAAGGGGTTAATTGTTCGGGTATCGCAGATTTGGTCTCAGCAGTGTCGCTAACGGCCACCGGCTCCCCCGAGGTGTTGGGGAGATCTGCGGCGAACCATGATCCGAGCTGGTACTTGTAACTCATTGTCGCCGCTGTCCCCCTCGCCGCTTTGTGGCGACGGTAGTCGAGCTCAGTAACTGGTCGAGGCGACACCAGAGCTGCGGATGGTGGCGGCTGAACCTTCCCAGGTACTGCGCCGGCTCTGGTCGGAGAACACTCGGCCTCGGTCTCGGTCGACCCACACCGCTCGTCGCTGCAAGCAGTACGGTTCCCATCATGGGCGGCAAACCAACACCCCCGCCATCAGGCCCTCTTAGTGACCGCCGACGACTGAGGGTCTGCCATGTACGGGCCACCACCTCTGACGACGCCTCCGGCCTGGACGCCATCGGCGTCCAGGTGACACAGGTGCTCGACTTCGGCCGGCTCAACTCCTTCGTTGAAGCTGCCGATGACGTGGCGCCGCGTGCCGCTGCGATCAGCGAGCGGGACGAGCTCGAACTCTCCGGTCAACGCTGGAACGGCCGGCCAGCCGAGTGGACGCGACTGCGAATCGACGTAGCCGGCGGTGGCCTTGTCGACGTGCGGCTACTCGCAATCGAATGGGTCTCACTCACAGACAGCCTCAACCTCCTCGAGGACCTTTACTACGAGGGCCTCGACGGCGAGCCCGACACCTGGGACCTGCAGCACCTCGCCGACCCAGGAGCACCGCCGACCCGCGTCGAGCCGATGCACCAGATCGTTATGCTCCCCGACGACCACGAAGAACCTGACTGGGAGCTTTGGCAACGCCTGATCTACCGCTACGACGCCGAGGCTCGACCCGAGTTCACCTCGATCCGTCGGCCGGCCGAGCTGAACCGACGACCGGGCCAAGTGGCCGCCGTGGGCACATACGGATCCGTGCTTTGGCGGATCCAGAGCGAAGTCGAACAAGGCGCAGTCCTCTCCGCTGCGCTAAACGTGGCCGCCATATCGAGCCTCCAGCGCACACGCTCGATCGCCCACGCCACGCTCAAGGGCCTTCACCAGCAGGCCCTTGATAGCGATAGGACCTATCGAACCGCCGCCGCCCGCCGACAGCTGAGGCGTGAACTCGTAGCAACCCAGGAAACGCTCAGCTCTCTCGAGGCCGAGCTGACGTTCGGCGCTGAAGCATCGACCACGATCACGCCTCTACTGCCGAGCCTGCGGGTCGAGTCGTACCACCAAGCTCTCTACGAGGCAGCCGGGATCCGTGAACTTGCCGCCGGCGTAGATCGAATGTTGGGCCGCCTGCGAGCGAGCGCCGGCGACGAGCTGGCGAGCCTGCAGAACACCGAAGCCATAGTGAGCGAGCTCCGTGTTCGCCGGTGGTCAATCGGTGCGCAGGCGCTTGCAGGCATCACGATTCCTATCTCGCTCCTGCTCGCCTTCTTCGGGACCTCGACAACAGACGTCGATCGCCAGACATCGCTGTTCGACTTCCACGAGTACTGGCCGGTCTATGCAGCCGTGGGCCTCCTTGTTGCCGCTATTGCGGCAACGGTGCTGGCGCTACAGGTACGAGACCGTCGCCGCATTCCGCATTCGAGTCGGGCATCGAGGATCTATGGCGGGACCTGAATCGATCTACCGATGCTCGTGCGGCTGGGGTCGCGAGCCCGACCGATAGGCGGCTCGCACCTAGCGAAGATCGCTGCCTGCCAGCGTCCGAGACTTCCGATCAGCTAGCGCACTCGCAAGACGCCGGTTGTGTGTGCACTCAGGCTCCTCTTGCCTACCGAGGCCTAAAGGGCGGCAAGGGACCAACAAAGGGACCGAGCACTAGGGTCCTTCCCACTCACCGGCTGCATCAAGTGCACGTTCGATGTCCTGCTGGACAGCCCACGTCGGTTTCAAGACGTCGCCTTGTTGCGATGACACGACCGCTGTCTCGATCAGTGCCGAGGGAGCATCGAGATGTTCTTGGACATACTTTCTTGCACTCCAGAGAGTCCGGCCACTGACGCAAACGTCGTCGACGATAAGAACTCGTGGCTGCGCTCCCGGGTCGGCAGGTTTCACGGAGATGTGCTGCGGGTTGTGCTCGTTTTCAAACTCAGGATGAGGCCACAGACCAACTACTGGAATCTTCGGCGCAGAATCGAATCGCCGCTGGAAGTCTTGTGACAGTTCGGCTGCAATCACCAGACCCCCTCTGGCCACGCCGACGAGTAGGTCCGGCCGAAAGCCTGAGATACTGATGGTGTCGGCAAGGTGACTTACGAGTTCCTGAGGAAGCCGGTGCTCATCGTAGACTCGATCCTCGGACTCCTCGATCGCACTGCTGAGTAGCTGGTACAGGCCTTTCTGAATCTGCGCGACGAGAGAGTCGGCCGTAGCGTCCTCCTGGTCCGCAAGTCGCAGGAAGCGGCGGCCTTGTAGGGCCGAGGGAACGTCGACGAGGCTTTGGCCCACGAGGACTGGCAGGACGAAGCTCCGGCCAAGCCTCGCTTCGTGGTCCAGGGCCCACTGCAACTCGGTCACAAGCCAGTCTCGATCCATGGCCTCGTCGTCAAGAAAGACAATCAGGAAGCTCGACTTCTCCTCAATAGCACGACGGAGTTCGACTTGGAGGTCGTCCGACCAGACCAGACTCTCCTCGTCAAACCAAACATCCATGTAGCTAGGGAACCTGCGGCGCAGATCACGCACGATCGCCTTGTTGTTGCTGCCGTGCGACAGGAAGATTCTCATCCGTTCATCGCCTCCAAGGCCAGGGCGCCCAACCGACGGAACCAGATACGTGCGACACAGTGTAGGCCTCTCCCATAAGTCGGGCCCCGTCGCTCGGCCACACATCTGGGTGCGTGTCTGTGCAGAGGTGTGGCTATGTCGACCCTCGTCAAGTCGAACCCCGCACCGACGCCGCCACCCGCCGCCTTGTACCTCCGGCCACGGATCGGAGCACCACGGGCGGCCGTGCTAGTGATCCCGACCCGGTCTACCCGGCTCAACTCCAGTTGCAGTTTGCCCGGAAAACAAGACGAAGGTGACATCTTGCTGTCCGACAAAGGCTGACCGCCATTCAGTCAGGAAGGAAGAACAGCAGTCTCTTCCAGAACGGTTTCGACGCCTCAGCTGCACCCCCCGACGTGATTCGATCGAAATCAGCGATGACAGCGGTCTCGATCGCGCGAATCCTCTCTCGATGATCGCACGTGATCCCTGTGAGACCTTCGGTCATTCTCCTCATGCTCTCGTCCAACTCTGACAGGGCATCGTCGCAGAGGTCGAGCAGCGAACGTACTGTGTCGCCGACCACCTGGGACCGTTGATCCTCCGCACATTGGCGGAGTTCGGCTAATCGGTGTCGCTCGCTTTGTGCGGCAGTGAGGGCCGCCTCGACGGCGGGCTCGTCGAGTGCTTCCGATGTGCCTGCAACTGGGAGGATCTCCTGCAGATGCCCTTGCGCTACGAGAACTCTTGTGCGCTGGATGTCGATCTCTTCAAGTAACTTCATGGCATCAAGCTCAGCCGGTGAGTGCCCAGACATGGAAACCCCTCCTCGTTCAACTCCGGCGTGTTTGGACAAGATACGCCATCGCGCCTTGATCTAGCCCTGACATACGCTTTCCAAGCCTCGACCGTGGCGCCAGATAGTGCTGAGGAGTGCTTCTCAAGCGGCATTCGATCCCGGGTAGTACTGGTAGGCACCCGCACCGATCCTTGTAAATGTCAGGCAGACGCATGGTGCGCTAGGTCCAAATAGGCGAACCCGAGGCACTCGAGGCGATACCATCCGGCGACGGCAGCTCGCAGAGGCTTCGGAAGATCCACCGACCCCGGACCGACGCTCTCGCTGTCAGGTTGGTCGGCTGGCGGCGGTAGAGATAGCCCCGTACCGGCAGGGTGACTGTCCGGAGGGGCACCGCCGCCAGCCTGAACACATGTAAGCCGACGTAGCCGTCGAGAGCTAGGCAGTAGTCGGTAGCCAGCCTCAGTTCGCCGGCCGAGAGCACGAGTCCCTCACCCGACACCTCCAGGTGATCGTCAGGATCCTCCGCCCCGCCGAACGGCGAGCATGCCTGCCAAGCGATCGAGCATTTGGGAGACCTGATCATGCTGAGTCAACACGTCAGCGACGTCGTAGAGGGCCTGGTGGTACGACTCGACACGCACGCTCTGCACGAGCGGCGACACGACCGACGACGGCAGGACGGAGAACGCCAACCCCGCCTGCAGCCAACCAACCTCGCTGCGTAGGTTCGCCGGAGTAGTCGTCCGTTGCGCGCTAACAGGGCCGACGAGCTCTTGTGCTTGACGCCAGAGTTCGACCGACCGCAGGCGAACGGTCTGGATCGCATCGAGCGACGCAATGCCCAGCGTCGCCGAAAGCACAGTGGCGGGCTCGATGTAGTCCTGCAACCCCCACCCGACGGTGCCGAGGCTTCCGACCGCTGCAAGTTGGCCGGGCCGGCGATTCATCTCGACGGGTTGGCTGATCGAGCTCTGTTCTTCGATCGCCTCCAGGTCGGCTCTGTAGATGAGCCGCTGCACGTCTTCCCAGCGCGGCTCGTCCTCCGGATCTGCGGCAGGAAGAAACGTCAGCTGATGGAATGGCCGAGTGGCGAGCGGCCGGTCGTCGTACTCGGCCATGCCGTCGTAGGTAGGGGAGGCCGGCTCGCCCACTACGGCCTCGTCCCGAAGATCCTCGAGTAGGTCGACGGTGGCCTCGATCGAGTCCGGATCAGTGGCGAAGAGGCGGACGTCGACGAGTCCCGAGGCGGGGGTCTGCAAATGCAGACGCATCCAATCGGCCGAGATGGAGCCGATGCGCGGTCCCTCGATGGTGAGCCTGTCCTCGACCGCTTGGCTGACGACGATCGGGGTGAGTGGGCCGGCTGCGTCGAGCGGGGCGGCGAGCCGCCCGAAGTCGAGCGCCGTGGTGAGGTCGGTGCCGACCAAGTGGTGGCGTTGGGCGGGTGAGCCCATGGCTCTGACCTGACACACCCGCACCTTCGCTCGCTGGGCGAGAGGGGTGGCCGGACGGGACTTGTCTTGCTGGCTCATAGTGGATTCCAAACTGCCGCCGTGTCGAGCGTCGAGACCCGATGAATTGCTTCCTGTTGAGACTCCGGTCTCAGGTCCCAGAGTGTGAACAGCCAGGCGACCATGGACACCTGCCGGACTCGCGCGAACCAATCGATCGTGTCACGAGTGGCCGGTCGGCCGTAGGCGGCCAGGAACTGGTCCCATGATCCGGGGATGACGTCGAACCTGGTGTAGGCCGTGCGGAGGACAGCGAGGTCGATCTCGGGACTACCTGTGGCGATGTCGTCCAAGTCGATCAGCAGGTGCTGGCCGTCGATCTTCACGAGATTGCCGGTGTGGGGATCGCCGTGCACGACCTTGTCGGCAGTCCAGTCTGGAATCTGGGCTTCGAGCGTGGAGAGGCGCTGGGACACCTCGTCGACGAGCTCGGAGGGAACGCCAGTTGCTCGGGCCAACTCGACTCGGCGGTGACCCCGCTCAAAGCCATCCCATCGCCTCAAGCCGTCGACTGGCGGCACGTCGTGCAGGGACGCGAGCGTCGGGGCGAGGGAGACCGCCGGGTTCGGGTCGGGCTGTCCACCGAGAGGCCAAACAGTCGCAAGGTCTCCGGTGGAGAGACGAAGTGGATCCTGCTGGCTGGGAGCGACGATCGGAGCGCCGGCGGAGGCGAGGTCGAGGAGCAGCCCGTTCTCCTGGGCCAGGTTGTCTGCCTGGCGCTCGAGGACCGGCACTCGGTAGATGAGACCGTTGCTGCGGTCGGCGTAAATGTAGTTGTTGCCAGTCCTCAGCTGCTCGACGTGGGTCGTCGGGTAGCCGGCGGACTGTGCGGCAGTAGAAAGGGCATCGGCGATCACATCGCCTGCGGCCGAGGACTGCGCAGTCACGAGCCACCCTCTCCCCTCTCCGCCTCCAACTCGGCGACCCGCGCCTCGAGCTCGTCGAGGCGGGCAAACACCTTGCCGAGATCATCAGCAGCTACAGGCTCCGAGGCGACACCTTGCCGGAGGGCGTCGAGGTCGATGTCCGAGCGGACGAAGACACCCTTGCCGGCGACGCCATAGACCAGCCCGTCGCTCTTCAGCCGGTTGATGGCGTTCTGTGCCGTCATGCTCGCAACGCCATAGGTCTTCTTGAGATCAGCGTTCGACGGGAGCTTCTCGCCAGGTGGGATCAGGCCGGTCGCGATCTTCTCCCGAAGCTCGTCCACGATCCGCATGTAGGGCGACCGAGGGTCGTCGGGTGAGGAATCCATGCGCCCCGGATACTACTCGCCCGCCCACTCACCGACCTAGGCAACCTGAGATTCCCAGGAGAATCCCTTGACACTTCCTACCCAGGTAGGTAGGAAGGTAGGTAACAAGTTCCAGCTACCTCGAAAGGACCACCGTGTTCCTCGTCGCATTCATCGCCAGCTTCATCAATGAGCTGCTCCGCCCTCGGCGGCGATGACAAGGCCCGACGCCATGCAGCAGACAGACCCCTGGAAGTCGCTCGCCTACTACCAGCACGACCCCGGCATCGGAAAGACCCTCGCCGCTCTCGTGCTGGCCATGATCGGCGTCGGCATCTGGCTCACTGGCACTGACATCGCCTCGCCGAGCTTCACGCCAACGACCACGAACGTGATCGGCGAAGCGGGGGAGCAGCTGAACCAGCCGGAGGGCTGAACCCTCCACGTTCGCCAGCGGCCCGGTCGGCTCTCTGACCTTCCGACCGGGCCAAGGCAACTCACTGACCCACCTCGCAGTAGGGAAGGAATCACCCGTGACCAAGGGTAAACGCAAGGCCGTGGCCGTCAGGCCACGGTTCCTGATCGACGACGCCCACAGGGCGCATGTACTCGCCTTAATCGAGGCCGAAGCGGCGGCCGAGACCGCCCACGAGATACCGCGGGCGCACAGCGTCGATGCTGGTGAGGCGGTGGCCCAATGAGCGCCGCTGTCGTTTCGGGCCGAGCCGACGGCTCAGGTGAATGGTGGGAGCGGGCCGCCTGTAAGGGGCTTGACACCGATCGGTTCTTCCCAGTTCGTGGGGAGTCAGCGGCTGAGGCCGAGGCGGTCTGCGCCGCGTGCCCGGTGACGCAGGACTGTCTCTGGTTCGCTCTCGGCGAGTCGGCCGATGCACCCCGGCAGCAGAAGTTCGGCGTGTGGGGCGGCACGAGCGAACGGGCTCGTCAGCGGCTGCGTCGAGAGCGTCGCAAGGCGGTGACCCAATGACCGCCGGGCCCCTGTTCTCGTCGTCAGTCGACCCGACGTTGTTGGACGAGACGGTCGAGATGGTTCTCGATACGCGCCAGGCCGTGTGTGAGGTCTTGGCCGACACGATGCCGTTCGACGACCTCGACGCCCTGCTGCGCCAGTTGGCCGAGGACATCCTCGACACCTACGCCGTCGTTGCCAGCGAACACGAGAGCGAGTCAGGCCGATGACGGTGTGCCTGGTTGCTACTCCGGACCCTGAGGGTTCGCGGCCCTCGCTGGTGGAGCTGGCGATGATCGAGGCGGAACGCCCCATGCTCGAGGCCGAGCTCGACGTCGTCGCTGCCGAGTGCGCATTTCTGGCCAATCCGTCGAGTTGGGCCCGGTCCCGAGTCCGTCGCGCTGAACAGCGGCTCACTCGGCTCTGCGCCCAGCTCGGCCGACCCACACCCGAGCCACTGGTCGATCTCGACCACGCCCGTCTCGCCGACATCTGGCTGAGCGCTCCCCGGCCGTCGGCCGGATCGGAGGTCGCTCACGGCGGGACGAGTGGTGGGGTGGCTACAGCGGGCCACCCCACCACCGACCGCTCCCCTACCGAGGCTGGAGGGGCGTCCCGGTGAGCTCCCAGGCAACGGTGCAGCATCGAGCTGCCTTCGGCGCGGCCGCGGTCACCTTCCTGCTCTGCGTCGGCGTATCGCTGTGGGCGAACATGGCCACCGCCGAGCCCTTCGGGGCAGCCAGGGCGGTGCAGGGCTGGCCGGTGTTGGCGGTGGTGATCGCCGAGGTGCTGGTGTTGTGGATCCCGGGTCAGGGCTGGGAGGCCCGAGCCCGCCAGATCCTGGCCGCTGGCCTGGGTGTGCTCGCTCTGGCGATGTCGTACCGGCACATGCGCTCCCAGGCCCTCGATGTCGGCTTGGTCGGTTGGGAGGCCGATGCCTGGCCGCTCACCGTCGACGGCCTGCTCGTCCTGGCTGGTCTGGCGTTGCATGAGCTGTGGCCGTCGGTGAGTGGCCGCCGGGCCGAGCGTCGTGTGCGTTCGAAGCCCAGGTCGGTGAAGGCGAAGCCTGCCGAGCTGAGCGTCGTCGCCGGCGGCGGCGGTTCAGCCCCATCGGCGTCTGTGGCCGGCGAGCCGGGGAAGGGCCGCAAGAAGGTCGATGACGTTGCGGTGTTGGCTGCTCGGGCTGAGCGGCCGGATGTGTCCACGAAGGAGTTGGCGGAGCGCTTCGGGGTGACCGAGCGAACGATCCGCCGCGTGTTTGAGCGGGCTGCCAATGGGGCGGCCGGTGGTGACTCGACGAGCGCCGGAGGCGACCAGTGACCGACAAGATGAACAACCACCACGACGCCGACGACGACGGTGCGGGCGAGCGCCGGCACCTGGTCCCGGTGCCCGACCTCCACCACGAGCCGCCCGCACCGACCAAGCCTGCGACACATCCGGTGGAGTCTGTGGCCGGCGCGACACCCTCGGGTGCAGCGCCGGTCGTCGACATCCTCGACGACGACAGCGACGATGCTGGTCAATCGTGGCTGGTGATTGACGGCCAGGTCGCCACCAACGCCGAGCTCGAGGAGCTGAAGAACCCGAGCGAACGAGCGGGCCTGTTGGGCCGGTTCGACTCGGTCCGAGATTGGGCTGGTTTCCACGGCCGGCGCCTACCCCGCTACCTCGCCCGGCTACTGCTCCGTTCTCCGGTAGGAGCGGGGCGGGTGATGGCGTGGTGGGCGGAGTGGGCGTTTCGGCGCACGGCCTATGCCGATGACCGGTCGACGATGAACACGACTGGTCGGGGTGACGTGACCAAGCTCCGGAAGCTGCACATCAAGCAGGTGCAGTACCGGGTCGGGTTCTCCGCCCTCGCCATCTTGTTCGGTGCACCGACCGGCCTGGCGATCGCCCTGACCTTCCCCGTACTGAGCGCAGCGGCGCTCCTGGCGGGGTTGCTGGTGTTGGGGTGGATTGGCAGCCCGAGGGGCGACCAGCGGGTGATCGAGCGGCTGCCGGTGCGCTCGACGAAGCGCCCGGTCTTTGACGAGTCGTTGATGATGAAGGGCCTGGCCGCTGCCGGCGGCCTCCCGAAGGACGGCAGCGGGCCGAAGGTGCTCCAGCCCCCGGCCCGTACCCGCACCGGTTGGGAAGCCATCGTCGTGCTCGGCGTCCAGGCCGAGACGGTGATCTCGTCGAGGGCTGCGTTCGCCGCTGCGATCGAACACCCGATCAACTGCGTGTGGTTGTCGTCGGATTCGGAGGAATCGGCGGGGTGGCTGCGCATGGTCGTCACCCGCAAGAGCCTGCGCCGCACCAAGACCCCGCCGTGGCCCCTCAAGGGCAAGACGTTCAACTACTTCACCGACCAAGTCCCAGTCGGCGTCGACGAACTCGGCGAGCCGGTCACCGCTCGGAAGGCCTACGCGTCGTCGGTGACGGGCGGGGTGATGGGCTCGGGGAAGACCGTCGGGTTGATCAACGACGCCGCCGCCCATGCTGCCGATGCCCGGGTCGAGCTGCATTTCTACGATCTGAAGGGCGGCATCGATTGGGAGCCCTTCAAGCCGATCGCCCACTTCTACCGCTCCGGGTCTGACGCCGAGGACCACCGTGCGGTCCTCGCCGATCTGGTTGAGCTGAATCGGCGGATGGACGCCCGGTTCCGCACCCTCAAGGGGCTGCCGGAGAACATGCGGTCGCCGAAGACCAACGATCGCCTGGCCTCGATCCGGCAGTTGGATCTGCACCCGATCGTGATCTTCCTGGACGAGACCCAGGAGGCGTTCGAGTTCGCCGATCAGGCCAAGGAGTATCTGCGGCTCATCTCCCGGCTGGTGAAGAAGGGCCGGGCGGTGGCCATCACCGTCGTCGCCGGCACTCAGGAGGTCAAGAAGGCGACCCTGCCGATTGCGGACATGTGTACGTGGCGGCACTGCTACGCCGTCCAGGGCCATGTGCAGGTCGACCTCGTGCTCGGGTCCGGGAAGTACGGGGCCGGGTTCCGGGCCGATGAGCTCACCCGAGAAGACGTCGGGATCTCCTACTTCGGGTCGGGCAAGGACATCCGGATCGTGAAGGCCTACTACCTCGACCCCGACACCGGCGAGCTGCAAGACGAGATCGAACGCCTCCGCCTCATGCGCCACCGGACGGGCCGCCTGACCGGCATGGCCGCCTGTGAGGGCCCGGTCGATGACAACACTGAGTCCACCCTCGAGCGAGTGGCCCGAGTGTGGCCGAAGTCCACCAAGGCGTTGCAGTGGGTCGAGCTGGTCCATGTCCTGCATGTGGACATGCCCGGTGAGTACCCGGCCGTCGGTGACCTGGCCGCCGGCGTTCCGGCGGACGTGAAGCGCGCGGTCGAGGCCCTATCCGGCCAGCTCGCCCGCCACGGCATCGAGGCGGCCAATGTCCGCTCAACGTTCCGTCCCCTCAAGGGCAAGCCGTCCGGTGTCCGCAAGGGCGTCAAGTGGCACGCCATCGCCCAGGCCACGACCGCCCCCGGACACGACCGCCTGACCGACCCGGACATCCTCGCCGACGACTGGGCGGACACCGGACCCAACGCAGCGGACAGCAACACAGCCGAGACCGAACATCGGCCGGACACCAGCCTCCATCAGTCGGCATCCAATGGCCGCTCGGGACCGGACAGCCTCGGCGGACAGCGGACGGGCGAAGACGATGCCGTGGCCGGTCACAGCGAGCCGGACTGGGTCGATGCAGGCGTCGTTGACGACGAGTTGGCGCTGGTCGATGACGAGTGGTTCGACCCGGATGACGAGGACCCCCTCGACCAGCACCCCGACACAACCGATGAGGGCCTCGGAGAAGGCCCGGGTAGCCGATCCGGTCGGCCTCCCCGGCGTCGCCCCGACGATGGGGAGAACCAGCTGTGATCCGAGTCATCTTCGTGTTGCTGGGGTGTCGCTGGGTTGTAGCGCAGGCACGAAAAGTAGCGTCGGCGCTACAAGCCGCAACACGTCCCGCTACACCCGTTCTCCCTGGCCACAGCCCCGAAGCGTGCGTTTGTAGCGGCAACACCCGCACCCCCCGAAACCGGCGAAACAACCCGAAACAGCTCCTTTGGGGGCCTGCGACACCGACCCGCTACACGCCCAACCCGCCGGCCCCGACTGCTGCATCCGCGGCGGTGTCGTGGGCCCCGCCCACCCTCGACGAGCGCTCGCCCGATCAGGGGGACTGGGGGTGTTGGCGGTGAGGTTCGCTCTTGGGTGTGGCGGGTCGATGTTCGCCATCGCCATCGGTCTCATCATCGCCATCGGTGGCCTGGTGGCCACCGCCGCTACCGCACCGGACGGTGAGGTAGCGGCCGGGCCCGGACAACTCATCGTCGGCAGCCGAGGCGACGTGACCGGGATCGTGTCCGAGGACGACATCGTCAACGTGTCCGGCATCGAGGTGCATGCCTCGATCGCCGATGACGTGGCCGGACTCCTGGCCGCCGCCGAGGCGGACGGGATCGTGCTCGGCGGGTTCGGGTGGCGGTCACACATCCGCCAGCACGAGCTCCGCCGGATTAACGGCTGTCCCAACGACGGCTCGTGGACACACTCCGCCAACGAGGACCCGTCCCAGTGGGCACCGGCCTCTGCGTGTCGGATCCCGACCGCACGGCCTGGGTTCTCCAACCACGAGTCCGGCCTGGCCATCGACTTCACCTACCGCGGGTCCTCGATCACGTCCCGGTCATCGGTGGCGTTCATCTGGTTGGCCAACAACGCCGCCACGTTCGGGCTCTACAACCTCCCCTCTGAGCCGTGGCACTGGAGCGTGAACGGCAAATGAGCCCTACCCGCCACCACGCCACACGCATCGCCTCAACCGCCCTCACCGCAGCGGCCCGGGCATCGACCTCTGCCCTCCGGGCCGCCGTCGGCCTGCTCGCTCGCCTCACCCCAACCGGGTGGGCCTGTGTGTCCGTGATCGTCGTGTTGTTCGTCATCCGTCAAACCCAAGGAGCCTGACCAATCCCATGCCCGAGAAGTACGTAACCGCAACCGTCGTCCTCGCCGTGGTGCTGGTGTTCGGCATCGGCATCGCCAGCGAATACGGCGGCCTCTGCACCAACCACACCACCAACGAAGACGGACCGACGACCACGATCGCCGACCCCGGCCCCGACCCGACCACTGCCGTTCCTGGAGGAACAACGAACCCATGAATCCCCACGACCACACCACCAACGTCCTCGGCCTCCTTGGCCAGATCACCGCCGATGGCTGCGAAGAGATCCCCTTCGTGGCCGACGCCACCCAGACCTATTTCAACTACCTCAACGGTGCCGCCGGCTACATCGTGTTCATCATCGGCGCAGCCCTCCTGCTCGTATCGATGGTGTCCAAAAAGCAGCTCTCCAAGCTCCCCGGGTGGATGGCCGGACTCCTCATCGCCGCCCTCGCTCTCGGCTCCCTTCCGATCCTGCTCAACGCCTTCGGCGTGAACCTCGGCTGTGGAGGCGGGACACCGCCGGCGGCCGAGGCACCCGCCGACGACGGGGAGGGCTGATTGCCTTGGACGCCAAGATCCCCAGCCTGATCCTGGGCCTCGTCGGTGGCCTCTGTGTCATCGTCGGCCTCTGGCTCACCCTCGCCCGCAACGGCAGTGACGACGCCGCTGTCGCAGGCGGGGGTACCGCCCCCACTACCAACCCGGCGAGCGCAGCTGTTGCGGAGGCCGAGGCCGTTTCACCGTCGACCACAGTCCCGGGCTCGGGTTTGGGGACGGTGACGGTCACGTTCGGCGAGGGTGAAGCGCCGCCGTCTGCTGTGCCGACGTTGCCGCCCGACGCTGCCGATTTCAGTGTTCCGTGTGACCCGACCCCTGGCGGGTACGGGATCGAGTGGAAACTCTGGGGCGAGCCGGAGTCGGGTGTCTGGTTGCCCTATGCCAACGGGTGGCCGGCCAACCAACCCGGCCAGCCTCCGGTGTGTGCACCGGAGACCGATTTCGGGGCTGCAGTGGTCGCTGCGCACGCCCTCTATATCGATCAGCTCGCCCCTGAGTGGATCCCGTCTATCGCCACCGACACCCCCGGCCGCCAGGCCCGCCTCGAGCGCCACGGCGGCAGCCAAGACCCGGCTGCGATCAACCATGTGTGTGAGCCGGTCGGGTGGTCACGCCCGGATCCGTTCTGGGTGTGGATCTTCCACCGCTGCGACAACGGGCCTCTCTGGGTGACGCAGACCCGCATGGTCTGGGAGCAGGGGCGCTGGCAGTTGGCCTACCTCAACAACGGCGCCCCCGGTATCCACGAACCTGCCGAAGCCGGCACCGCCTACGCCCCCTTCGGCGAAGGAGCCGGCTGATGACACTCCTCACCCAGCGCCAGGCACCCGACGACCAGACCGACACCACCACTCCCGAGACCGTCCCCGACGCCCCAGGAGATGGCGTCACCGATGCCGCCACTGACGAGGAGGGGAGCAGCACAGCCGAGGGCATCCTCGACGCCCTCATCCCCGACCCGGTCGAGGACGCCGCCACCGCCACCGCCGAAACCGCTGTCGACATCGGCGAAACCGTCCTCGAGGGGGCCGAGACCGTTGCTGGAGCGCCCGGCGATGTGGTCGAAGGCGGGATCGATGTCGCCACCAGCGACCCCGTCGACCTCGCTACCGACGTGGCCGGAGATGTGGTGTTCGGGCCCGGTATCTCTGCCCTCAACGAGGCCGGCGCCGATCTCGCCGGCACAGCGTTCGGGGACCTGGCCGACACCCTCGCCTTCGCCGGCGCCCCCGTCGGTCTCGCACTGGGTGGGATCGAGGTCTCGATCCACATCATCGCCGCCCATGTCGCGTTCGCCATCATCGCCACCACGGTGCTGTTCGCCATGCTCGTACCCCGCCGCAAGCTCTCGGCCCGGTTGGGCTGGTTGAGCGCAGCCACCATCCGCTATGTACTGATCGCCTCGTTCGGGGTCGTCGTCGGGCTGTTCGCTATCGAAGCCTCCGGTGAACTCACCGGCCTCGCGGTTGAGGCCACCGTCGGCGAAGACGGGCCGGATGTGTCCGGGGCGAACCTCTACACCGGAGCCGTCGCCGCCGTCGTCATCCCCCTCGTCAAAGTGGCGCTCGAGTTCCAACAGTTCCTCGTCGCCATCCTCATCGCCGTCTGGCCCCTGGCTGCCGCAGTGTCGATCTCTCGCACGTTTCGGCACCTGCTGCCCATCGTCACCGCACTGATCGCCGCCAACGTCCTGTGGCCCCCCATCGCCGCCCTGGCGCTGGGCAAATCCTTCACCGCACTGCCCGACGTCGGCGCCGCCACCTGGTGGGCCCTGGCTGCCCTCGTTGTTGCCGTGGCCTTCAACGGGGTCGCCCTCGCCGCAAGGAGTTCAGACTGATGACCACATCAACCACACCCAGCGACGGCCACGACCCGCTGGACGAGTTCGACCCCGGCACCGACCTCACCTACCTCGTCGAGGTAACGGACCGCAGAGGCCTCCTTGTCGGTGTCCTCCTCGGGTGCGTCGACCGGCTCGACGCACTCCCCACCCTCTGGCACCCCCGATACCGGGACTCCCCACGCCCCAACACGCCCTGGTGGGAGACCACCCCTATCGACACCGGCCATACCAGCCAAGCCGACGCCATCAAGGCACTCCTGGTCCACCACCAACAGACCATCAAGACCGAGCTGGAGGACCGCCCATGACAACCAATACCACCCCGGGCCGTGAAGCCGAGCGGGGGCTCGGGCTGTGGCACGACCCCGACGCCGAGTACCTCTACGGCCTTGGCCGCACTGGGTCCATCGTGGCCATCATCGGGCTGTTCGTCATCTTCGTGGCCTTCATCCCACCCCAAGACAAACTCCCCCGTGTCACCGTCGTGACGGCGGTGGTGGCGTGCGTGGTCGGGCCGTTCATGGCCCGGGACCGGTGGGACCGCAGCCTCTACAACCGGCTGTTCGACGAGGCCAAGTGGCTGCTGCATCGATACTCGGGTCGGGCCCTCTACTCCGCCCCTTGGTGGCTCTCCACCGACCACGTCGAGGCCACCCAGCTCCCGGGCCTCCTCAACCAGGTCTCCGTCACCCAACTCCCCTTCCACCTCGATACCGACCTCGACGGCACCGAGGCTGGCGACGTCGACGCTGGCGAGGACCAGGACGACGACCGCAGCGGAGTTGAGCCCGAGCCGGGTGAGGCGTTCGCCGTGGTGCATCACCCCAAGGCCAACACCGCCTCGATCGTGCTGGAGTGCCGACCCGATGGCGCCGGCCTGGCCGACGCCGATGACATCGCGGCGCGCACTACTGCGTGGGATCGGTGGCTTGCCGCCATGGCCGACGAGCCCGACCTGGCCGGCATCCAGGTCGTGTCCGAAGCAGCCCCCACGCTCCGGACACCGGCCCGAGACCACCTGCGGGACCTGATCGCTACCGACGGCGCCGATGCTGGCCGCAAGCAAGCGGCCGAGCTGTTGGCCGGTGTGGTGAAGGAATGCACTGGGCGGGTCGGGGTCCGCACCTGGGTGACGATCTCTTGGGCCCCATCGTCAGGGCGGGCTCGGAACCGGTTCGGTGGCCCCGAGCTCGCCGCCCGGGTCGAACGCCTCGCCGGATCCCTCTCCGAGTCCGGTGCCGGGACCGTGACCGCCCTCGACCGTCGCAACCTGGCCACTGTGTGGGCGGGGATGTACAACCCGGCGAGACGCGAACACCTCGCCACCGCCGACGAGATCTCGATCGGGGTCGGTGGCGCCGGCCCCGTTACGCATCTGGAGCGGCGGGCCCGGTACTGCGTCGACAACTTCGACGCCATCTCTCTCACCATGGGCATCGCCCCCGACACCGCTGTCACCCCAGCCGTGCATGAGCGATTGGCTGCTGGGATCGAGGGGACGAGGGCGGTGCGGTGGGCGCTGCTGTTCCGGCCCGTGGATGCGATCGAGGCCCGCACGTGGTCCAAGAGCATGCGCCACGCCATCGAGACCCGCCTCGCGTTCACCGGCGACCGCCGCCCCTCCGCCACCGACCTCGTCGCCGACGAAGACGCCACCGCAACCGCTACCGCCCTCGCCCGAGGCCGCACCGCACTCACACGTGTCGCATTCGCCATCACCCTCACGCTCCCAGCCGACGCTGACCCGGCCGGACCGATCGAGCGCACCAGAGCTGCAGCTGCACCGCTGTCGCCGCATCTCCGGGTCATGAACGGGGCGCATCAGACCATCTGGGTCGCCACCCTCCCCGGCGCCCTACCCGTACCCCTCGCAAAGGGGTTGGCCCAATGACACGCCGTGCTTCGCTCCTGCTTGCGGTGGTTGGCACCGGCTTGGAAGTCCTCATCGCCCTCACCAGCGCTGGGAGCGGTCCGTGGTGGCGGCTCCCGATCGCCGTCACCTTCACCGGCCTCGGGATCGCCACCTTCGCCATCGTCGGCCTGGCCGCCATCCGGGACAACGCCCGCCACACCAACACCATCACCGCCGCCCGCACCACCAGCGACCCCTTCGCCAACGACCGACCGAGGAGCCGAACCCGATGACCACCACTCCAACCACGACGAGCTCGACCGCGTGGCCAGCGCCGCAGGTGCCGAACCTCACCAACGGCGCCCCCGGAATCCGACGCCTCCTCGACAACGTGTACGACCAACTCAGCAACGACCTCAGCCATCGCAGCGGCACACGCCAAGCCCTCGACGACCTCCTGTACGCCCTCGACCAGCACCACAGGACCCGCCTGACCCTGATCGCCAACAAGGTCGACCAAGCAGCACACGACCTCTCCGTGATCGCTGTCGACGTCCACACAGGCCGCCCATGACCACCGAGACAACCATGAGCGGGAAGGGCGGAGCCGGGGTCATCAGCCCCGCCCGCGAGTGGATCTGCGACACCACCACCGCTGCTGACCTGTGGCCCTTCACCACACCCACCGCGCCCGACCTCATTGGCACACCCCTCGGTGTGCACCCCGACTCCGGGCAACTCGCTTGCTATGACCCCTACACCTGGTTCCAAACCGGCCGTCAACGAGCAGCGCAGCTCGCGATCCTGGCCGCCAATGGTGTCGGCAAGAGCGCCCTGGCCAAGAAACTCGCCGTCGGTCTCGCCGCTCAAGGGCTCCCCGTCGTGGTGCCCTTCGACGCGAAACACGAGTATGCCGCTCTGGTCGACACCCTCGGCGGCCAAGCCCTGACTCTCGACCGCAACGGCGGTCTCGATCTCCTGGACCCCGCCGGGGCCATCGCCACCGCCAGAGCCGAAGATGCACCCGACCACGTGCTCGCTGAGCTCACAGCACGCCGTGACCGGCTCGTGGCCACGGTTGTCGGCGTTCATCGAGGCGCACCACTTGCCGGGTGGGAAGAGACGGCCCTCGCGACGGCCACGAGCTTGGCCGGACCCGGAGCCACGATCACCGACCTACCGGCGGTGTTCACCGACCGGCTCGATGAACTGGCCGCGGCGCTCGCCCGCCCCGTCGAGCGAGCAGACGAACTCCTCGAGCCCCTCACCCTCGACGTCGCCGCCCTCACCGCCGGCCAGATCGGCCACACCCTCTCCGGCGCCACCGCTCAGCCGTGGGACGTCTCCCGCCCGGTCGTGGTCGACACCAGCCGCATCCCCCAGATCGAGAAGACCCTCACCGCTGCCGTCGTGGTCACCTGTTGGACCGCAGCGCACTCCGCCATCTACCTCAACCGCCACCACAACCCAGGCGTCGGGGTGCACGCCATGATCTTCGACGAGATCTGGAGGGCAACCAGAGAATTCCCCGCCCTCGCCGCCCAAGTCGGTGGCCTACTCCGCATGGACCGCCACGAAGGCCTCGTCACCATCGTCGTCACCCATTCGTGGACCGACACCGAACAACCCGGCGGGTCCAACATCCTCGCCCGCTGCGCCGCTCTCGCCCTCGGCGGACTCCAGCGAGCAGAAGCCGACCTCATCGCAAACGCCGGCCTCGGCCTCACCCACGGCGAACTCACCGAGGTCCGAGCCAACACCTCCGCTGCACGCAAAGGCCGCTTCATCATCAAAACCTCAGAAGCCCCCGGCCACCTCGTCCAGACCGTCCTCACCGCCCGCGAGGACGAACTGCTCGACACCAACGCCCAATGGACCACCACAGGCCCGACCACCGGCACCCGTCGTGATCTTCGGTCAGGGCCTCGGAAGGCCGCCCCGCCCACACCCTCAACAGAGCCCAGCGTCGACTTCGACGAGGCGAGGGCGTCATGACCCGAGGACGGCCACGCATCTACGGCGAACGCACCACCAAACTCGTCCGCCTCGACCCCGCACTCGCCAACCGGCTCACTGCCGTCGCCCAAGAGCGGGAAGTGAGCGTCAACAGGCTCATCACCCGAGCCATCGAGGACTACCTCGTACGGCTCCCACCGCTCGACGAGCTGCTCCCCACCCGCGCCGTCGACAGAGACCAGGTCACCCTCGACGTCAGCCTCACACCACGGGAGACGACCCCGTTCCCCGTGATCGTCATGCCAGCTTCCGGAGAGGTGCTCATTCCCCACCGCAACGGCCAAACCGTCCGCGTCCTCACCCGAGATCGAGCACTCGACGAGGGCCACCTGCACCCGGCCCAGGCCGATATCCAGATACCCCATGGCACCGCTTCAGAGAAGCCGGCCATACCCGCCCCAAACGCCGATGAAGCGTCATGAGGATTACCCGGAGTATCACCAGGGCCGAGACCGCAACAGTCGCCCTTGACAGCCACGACCTTCACCACATCCTCAGCCCCCTCATCGGGGGTGGCTCATGACCGTCACCCGCCACACCGGCGACGTCCTCGACGTCCTCGCCACCCTCCCCGACGCCACCGTGGATCTGGTGGCGACATCGCCCCCGTTCCTCGCCCTGAGGAACTACAACGACCTGCCCGGCCAATGGGGCAACGAGTCCGACCCTGCAGCGTTCCTTGACCGGCTCCTCACCCTCGCCACCAAGTGCCGAAGGGTGCTCGCCCCGCACGGGTCGATCGCCGTCGAGCTCGGCGACACCTACTCCGGGTCCGGCGGGGGCGGCGGCGACTACCACCCCGGCGGTCTCCGAGAAGGCCAGATCGGCTATGCCGGATCCGAAGCCGCACGCCGAGCCGGCGCCCATGCCTGGCGCCGCAAGCACCCAGAGAGCCGAGCGCACCGATCCAGCCGACGCCGTGACCAAGCCGCCGGCATCCTCCCCGCCGACCACCGGCCCGGCCCGAACCGACGAGACGAGATCCCCGGTTGGCCAATGGCGAAATCGCTCTGCCTCGTCCCCACGCTGTTCGCTGCGTCGCTGGCCTACGGACACAACCTGCTCAACCCAACCCACACCTTCGAGCGGTGGCGGGTACGCAACGTCATCGTCTGGGCCCGGAACAACCCCGCCCCCGGCGCCCTCGCCGACAAGTACCGGCCCGCCACCACCTACATCACCGTCGCCACCACGACCACCGACCGATGGTTCGACCTCGACGCCGTCCGCCACCCCAACCCCCGCTCCACCGAGACCCAACGCCAGCACCGCCGCCAGCCCACACGAGGCGGCGCCCGTGAAACCAACGACCACATCACCCAGAACCCGGCCGGCGCCCCACCCCTCGACTACTGGACCGACCACGAAGACCAGGGCGACGGTGACCTCGCCTGGCTGGTGAACACCCAAGGCAGCAGCCTCGCTCACTACGCCATGTGGCCCCCACGCCTCGCCGAACGCCTCGTGCTTTCCATGTGCCCGGCCCAGGTCTGCCAAACCTGCGGTCAGCCACGACGGCGCCAGACCACCACGAGCTACGTCGATCGCAACGGGCGGGCCGTCGACGCTGGCGGTGCCAGCTTCGTCGACCACACCGGCCCCAAGACCAAGCAGGGCCGGCGGCTCGCCAAAGGCCAACCACACCTCAACAGCCACGCCACCACCGACAGCTGGACCGGCTGCGGGCACGACAACTACCGACCCGGCCACGTCCTCGATCCCTTCGCCGGGACCGGCACCACCCTCGCTGTCGCCGACATCTGGGGCCGAGACGCCACCGGTATCGACCTCGATCCCGCCAACCACGATCTCTACGAACACCGCTACGCCCAGGTCTGGCGCCAACTCGGTAACACCACCCCCAGCCCCATCACCCCTCACGGCCAACAACTCACCCTCACCGACACCACCCAATGACCGCCCCGACCCACGCCCAGGAACGCAGACGCATGCCACACCTCCGCCCGCCCGACAGAGACATCGCCGCCTACCTCTACGACCTCGAATACGCCGCCGGCCACGCCAAAGCCCCCGTGGCCACCACCGTCGACCGCTACATCCTCGTGCACCCCTGGATCGACGCCGCACTCGACGGCACCGCCTCCAGCCGACCGCCTGACGAAGAGCTCGCCGCCTACATCTTCGACCTCGAATACGCCCTCGCCACCGCCGGCACCGCCTGCCCCACCGATCTCGACCTCCTGGACACCGTCCGCCCCTGGGCCGAGCACATCCACGGCGCCGGCCACGACCTCACCACCAGCCCCGTCCCCGCAGCAGTCCCGGTCGAGGACGGATGACCACACCCGCAGGCACCGGCCCCGGCCTCGAACCCGTGTCCTACGACCACGCCGCAGAGCGAGGCGTCCTCGGGGCCCTCATGCTCAACGGGCCCGACACCATCGCGGCGTTGGACGGGTTCGACCCCGGTGACTGCTCACCCGATAACGCCGCCATCATCAGCACTGCCCTCGCCATCGCCGCCGACGGCGGCCGCCCCGACGCCGTTCTGCTCCTCAACGCCCTTGACCCTCGTCTCGTCGATCGCATCGGAGCCCAGAACGTGCGGGCCCTTCTGGCCGAGGCCCTGACCGATGCACCCGTGGCGACCTCGGTAGCAAAGTACGCAGGCGTCATCGGCGACCTCGCCACACGACGCCGCATACAAGCCACCGCCCTCGACCTCGCCCGCAACCCCGACAACGGCCACGTCACCGAACTCGTCGACCGCCTCAACGTCCTCCGAGACGGCGCCCGGACCCGACGCCTCACCCTCACCCCTGCCGAAACCGTCCCCGTGGCCCGCCCCCACTGGGTATGGGACCAACGCATTCCCATCGGCGGCGTCACCCTCCTCGCCGGCCGAGAAGGACACGGCAAGACCCTGCTCGTTTGCTGGCTCGCCGCCCGACTCACCCGAGGCCAACTCCCCGGAGAACGCCGCAACAAACCCTCAGATGTCGTCTACATCGGCCTCGAAGACGACCGCTCCACCATCATCACCCCCCGCCTCCTCGCTGCCGGCGCCGACCTCTCCCGCTTCCACTTCGTCGACCTCCACCACGAAACCTTCACCCTCGACACCCACCTCCGAGACCTCGAGAACGCCCTCCAAGGCCTCGACGTCGGCCTCATCGTCATCGACCCCCTCGACGCCCACCTCGGCGACACCGACAGCCACAAGAAAGCCGAAGTCCAAGCAGCCGTCGGCCAACTCTCCGAACTCACCCAAACACTGCGCTGCGGAGCACTCGGCCTCGCCCACTTCAACAAAAACACCGGCATCCGAGACATCCTCGCCCGCATCAACGGCAGCCGAGCCTTCAGCTCAGCCGTCCGCTCAGTCCTCGGCGTCGGCCCCCACCCCCACGACGACAACGACCGCCTCTGCGTCCTGGCCAAGGCCAACAACACGAGCATCACCGACGTCGGCGCCATCCGATACCGCATCGAAGGCACCGAGATCGACAACCCCAACGACCCGACCGACCCGATCGCCACCGCTGCGGTGGTCATCGTCGGCGAAGAAGACGGGCACCACCCCGACAACCTCCTCGATCAAAGCGCCCCCGAAGACCGAACCCAGCTCGAAGAGGCGATCGACTGGCTTCGTTCTCTCCTCGCCCACAAGCCCCAGCCGCGGGCCGACATCAAGCGCCTCGCCAAGGAAGAGGGCGTCACCGACAAGACGCTCCGCACCGCACGCGAGCGTCTCGGCGTCCTCATCGAGCGTGACGACACCCTCAGCGGCCGACCCTCCATCTGGCGCCTCCCCAGCACACCTACTGACGGGATCCAGCAGAGTTTCGATAACGGACCTGCCGAACCTCCGTAGGGGGCTACGTGCCCACACCTGAGCTACGTGCCCTCTGAGGGCACGTAGGCGCCGCCGACTCTGACCAGGGGAAACAAACACCGCACGGACTACGTGCCCTCCGAGTGTGGAACGCAGGGCACGTACCCCAAGGGCCTGTACTCCCATCACTCCAACATCACAGACCGTGACCCACAGGACTACGTGCCCTCGGCTACGTGCCCCTCGTCCCTAGGCACGTAGCCCGGGACACTCCCCACCAGTGCAAACACGCCACCTGCCCCCACCAAGTCGGGGCTACATGCCCAACACAGACTGAGGGCACGTAGTCCACGTCCCTTCACTCAGCGTGATCGACCAGCCCGAAAGGCATATCACCAGCCCATGGCCACCCCAGCTCCCCTGATCGAACGCCAGACCTACACCGTCCCCGAGGTCGCCAAGATCCTCGGCATCGGCCGCAACACCGCCTACGAGATATGCCGCAACGGCGACATCCCGACCATCAAGATTCGCGGACGAGTACTCGTACCCCGAGCCGCCATCGACGAGCTTCTCCAGGGCGAACCCACCGACTGATGCCAAGGCCGGGCGGGGATGAGCTCCGCATCTGGAAGATTCAGGATCGGCGAGGATCGAAGGGCTATGCCCACAAGCCGTGGATCGTCCGCTGGTTCGTGGGCGAGGCTTCGTTCCAACGGTCCTTCCGCACACGAGCCGAGGCCGACCACCTCCGCTCGGAGCTTCTCGTCGCCCAGCGCAACGGCGAACGGTTCGACCGGTCCACCGGCGAACCATCGTCGTGGAACGAGCCCGACCCGCTACTTGCTCACGAGTGGGTGCGGCGGTGGCTGGCTGAGCAATGGGAAGAATGGGCGCCACGAACTCGCCGAAGCACCGTGGAGGAGATGAGTCGGCTCGTCCCGCTGCTCATCAAGCCGTCGGCACCGACGCCACCGACCGACGTTCGGCTCTACCTCCAGGAGGCACTCGGCCCCGAAGCATCGCTCGATCGCCGGATGGAGCAGTGGCTCAAGCGATGGTGCTTCCCGCTCGGCGATCTGGACCGCTCGCTGCTGTCCGAGGTCGATCGACGGCTCGGCATCGGGGTGTCGGGCAAACCACTCGCAGCGGTGACTGCTCTCCGCTACCGGAAGGCGGCTCGAGCCTGCATCCGTCGGGCCGTCGACCTCGAGCTGCTACCTCGGGACCCGTGGCCACCTCAGGCCCGGGGAGCCAAGAACCGCAAGGTACGCAGGAAGGCTGCGTCCCGAGCGATCGATATCCGGCGTCTTCCCGATCAGGCGACGATGCAGGCGGCGCTCGAGGCTATGCGCAACCATCAGCCTGCGAGTCGTACCTATCAGGCCATGACTACGGTTCTCGCCTACGCCGGTCTCCGCCCGTCGGAGACGGTGATGCTCCGTCCCCGTGCCTTGTCGCTACCCGCCAACGGGTGGGGCGCCATCGAGGTCACGGAGGCCGACATCGACTTCGACGAGCCCGGTGATCCGAAGACCGGCGACCGTACGGTCCCGATCCCCGAAGACCTGGTCTCACTCTTGCGGTCGTGGATAGACGACGGATCGTTTGGCCCCGACGATCTGATGTTCCGGACCATCAACGATCGGCGACCATCACCGTCGAACTGGCGGCGAGCGTGGCACCTTGCGCTGTCGAAGATCGAGCACCCGCCACTACGTCCCTACGACTGCCGCCACTTCGCTGCCACCACCTGGCTCAACGCCGGTGTACCCCTCGGTGAGGTGGCCCGCCGCATGGGCCACTCGGTGGAGACACTGTGCTCGACCTACGTCGGGGCATTGAAGGGCGACGAAACGACCTCTAACGTTCTCATCGATCGCTACCGCGGGGCCGACGGCAAGGCTCGCTAAAGCTGACCGCCGCCGGGCCGGATCTGGGTGTTGGCGACCATCAGAGCCGGAGCATCGCATGCGTCAGCGAGGATCCACGCGTAATCGTTGAGCACAATGCGGATCTTCTCGATCTCGTCTCTCAGCTCGTCGTGATGGTCCCAGGCCCGCTCGTGCTCTCGGCGGGAGACATCGTCGGCGCGCTTTGCTTCCCAGTCCTCCAGTGCCGGGTGCCAGTTGGCGAGGAGGGGACGGAGCACACCGTTGAGGATCCAGGCGGCCAGGTAGCCGAAGCTGTAGGCGAGATGGTCGTTGGCCGTAGTCGGAACCTTGGCCACCTCGGGCCCGTAGGTGCGCAGAATCTGCCGAGTGGTGTCGTACAAGCTGTAGAAGCTGGCGAGCGCCTCCCGCAAGAGGCCTTCATCGGCGCCGAGCGGCGCGACGCTGACTCGCGTGGCGAGCTCGACGTACATCTCCCAGGCGGCCTGTTGTTCGGCCTTCTCCACTTCCCACTCTCCGCCGATTTCTGCGAACGGAGCCTTGAGCCGGAAGGTGATCTTCTTGAGGGCCACGATTCGACGTTAGCCGTCGGCGCCACGCCTGTTCTCGTGGAGCTCGACCACAAGCCATTCCTTGTCGAACCCGATCGCAAGCAGGTGCCCCTGTGGGGAGAAGGCGACAGATTGGGCCGCCAGACCGACCCGCCAACTCACCGAGGCCCCCGAAGCGGCATCCCACACCTGCAACGTCCCGTCGCTGCTGGCTGTGGCGAGGCGGGTGCCATCAGGCGACCACCCCACCGACACCACCCAGTCGGTGTGGCCCGAAAGAACCATGGCGCTGTCACCGGTAACCGGGTCCCACACCCGCACAGTGCGGTCGTAGCTGGCTGTGGCGAGGCGGGTGCCATCAGGCGACCACCCCACCGACACCACCCAGTTGATGTGGCCCGAAAGAACCATGGCGCTGTCACCGGTAACTGGGTCCCACACCCGCACAGTGCAGTCGTTGCTGGCTGTGGCGAGGCGGGTGCCATCAGGCGACCACCCCACCGACCGGACCCAGTCGGTGTGACCTTCGAGAATGATGGTGGTGTCACCGGTGGCCGGGACCCACACCCGCACCGTCCCGTCGTCGCTGGCCGAAGCAAGACGAGTCCCATCGGGCGACCACCCCACCGACACCACCCCGTCGGCGTGGCCCTCAAGAACCATGGCGCTGTCACCAGTGGCAGGGTCCCACACCCGCACCGTCCCGTCGTCGCTGGCCGAAGCAAGACGGGTGCCATCAGGCGACCACCCCACCGACCGCACCCAGTCGGTGTGGCCCTCAAGAACAACGGTGAG
>JBCCRO010000027.1:0-80338 GCA_039201605.1 Actinomycetota bacterium | reverse complement strand
CGTGGTCGGTGTCTCGGGCGTCTCGGGGGTTGCCGTCGTTGTCGGGGTCGGCGTTCTCGGTGGAGGTGGGGTTGCCGTCGCCGTCGTCGTCGGGGTCGAGGTAGTCGGGGGTGGTGTCGGCGTCGGTGTCGGGGCCGGGGTCGGTTGCGGGGTCGTCGTCGCCGTCGGTGTCGGCGTCCTCGTGGCAGTCGGTCACGCCGTCCGAATCGCTGTCGGGGCACACCCACTCAATGGCGAACCAGGCGAGATCGGCGGTGGAACCGGTGGCTCCCCGCCGTACCTGCAGGGTGTCGGCGGCGGCCAGGACGGTGGTGAACCAGCCGTGCCCGGGATTGTCGTCGGTGGCGAGATCGGTCCGGCCCCCGTAGCCGTTGGCCCCGCCCGACACGATGGTCCGCCCCGGGTCGACCGGGGTGACGGCGGCGTCGACGGTCGAGTCCGTCGGGCCGAACGAGGCGTTGCCGACCTGGACCTCGGTCGAGTCGGTGAACTCGATCAGCTGCCAGTCGACGTCGACCTGCTGGCCGGTGTTGAGCCGATCGAAGGAGAGGGTCGTGGCGTCGTCGACGGTTCCCCGCACCAGCTTCTGACCGATGTCGGCCCCGGTGCCGGACTGGGTGGCGAGGTTGTAGGTCAGCCATGCCCTGGTGGTGTCGACCGGGGAGACGGTGGCGGTCCTGGTGGCGTCGCCGCCGCCCAGGGTGGTGGTGCCGCGCTGCACGATCGCCTCGTCGTAGGTGATCACCTGCCAGGGGGCGGTGATCGACGGCGCGTTGTAGGCCTGGAAGCGGAGGTTGGTCGGCGATCGCAGGTTCGCCCTGACGAAATCGTCGGTGCCGAACGTCGAGCCGTTGGAGCGGTGCCCGATCAGGACGAACGAGCGCCCGGTCGGCACCGCCGACACGGCGACGTCGGTGCTATTGGAGGTGAGGGTGGCCACGCCCCGCTGCACCGACACCCCGGAGGCGAACTCGGCCACCGACCACTCGATCGTCACATCGCCGGTGGAGCCGGTCCGGTCGAAGGTGAGGGTCGTCGAGTCGGTCAGGGCACCCGTGATCGAGAAGCCCGACGGGGTCGAGTCGTCGCCCCGCACCGAGAAGACGAGGAACGAGGCTGCCGGGTCGACGCCGTCGATGGTGGCGGTGACCGAGGAGGACCCGTCGGCCAGGACGACGCCGCCGGACTGCACCCGGTCGAGCACCACGGAGCCCGGGGTGTGGACGAGGTCGGAGGCCGAGAACTCCGACGTCGCCCCGAAGTCGCCTCCGCCCCGATCCTCGGTGGCGGTCGTGGTGAGCACGTCGCCGGTGACGCCGACGAAGCTGGTCGAGAAGGGCTCGGCGCCCGAACCGGTATGGGTGATCGAGGCGGCGTGGACGAACACCTCGCCCTCGCCGTTGCCGGCCAGATCGGCGCCAGACGGGTTGGTGAAGAACTCCACCCGGTAGTCGCCGGCGGGCGCGTCGAGCAGGTAGTCGACGATCACGGTGCCGCCGGACTCGGCGGCCGAGGTGATCACCGGGTAGTTGAGTAGGCCGTTGGGGCCGCTGTCGCCGTCGTCGGCGTCGTTGGCCGTGATGCCGTCGGCTCCGAGCTCGATGCCGAGGCTGTTGCTGCCGGCGATCGAGTTGCCAAGCACCGCCAACTCGCCGCTGAAGGCGTTGTCGAGGTGGAGGGCGTTGCTCGACGAGTTGCGGATCAGGTTGCCGTCGCCGGCGCCGGTCCCGCCGAAGAGCACGTCGGCTGAGCCGCTGCTCCAGATCGCCTGGTTGATCGGGAGGTTCTCGGTGCCGGTCGGGTCGGTGCCGAAGGCGTTGCCGGTGATGGTGACCGTCCCGCCCTGGGGCAGGATGGCGGCGTTGGGGAGGTGGCCGAAGACCGAATCGGTCACGGTCACCGTGGCCGCCCCGTTGTTGACGATGAGGCCTTCGGCCTGGGGGTTGAGGTCGACGAAGGAGGGCGTGACCCCGAAAAAGCTGTTGCGGATCACGGTGCCCGAGGTGGTGCCGTCGACGATGACGCCCCGCCCGCTCCCGCCGGCGGCGAAGACCACGGCGTCGACCGTCGTTCCCGAAGCGGTGCCCCACACCACCAGGTCGCTGGAGGCGTTGGCCGCCGGCGTTCCGTCCGGTAGGACACCCAGCCAGAGGCCGGCGAAGGTGACCGAGTTGCGACTGGTGTGGACGCCGTCGTCCGGGAAGTTCACCACCGACAGCCCCGAGATCGAGGTGCTGTCGGCGTTGGCCCAGAGGCCGTCGTCGCCACCCGAGCGGGCCGAGCCGTCGAGCACCACCACCGGGGTGTCGGTGTAGCCGGCCTGGGTGGTGGCGTCGATCGAGACGGCGTCGGTCAGCGCCGGAAGGTTCGACGTCGTCGGGGTGATCGTCCACACCCCGGCCGAGTGACCGCCGTCGATGGTGGGGATGATGAAGCGGACGGTGTCGACCGCCCCAGAGGCGTTGGCCTCCTCGATGGCGGCCCGCAGCGTGCACTCGGCGTCGCCCTCGGCGTTGAGGTTGCCGGTGTCGCAGATGTCGTCGCCGATGGTGGCGTCCGAGGCGTCGCCGGTCGAATTGACGGTGGCCGTCGGTGAGGCGACCGCCGGTGCCACCTCGTTGCCGGCGGCCCAGTCGAGCGAGCGTTCGAGCAGGGTCTGGTAGTCGGCGGTCCAGTTGGCCGGGTCGGCGGCGTCGGAGGGGAACCAGACCCGACGGTCGACCGCGGTGTTGCCGGAGTAGAGGGCGGCGCCGGTCTCGGCCACGTTGAGGGCGTAGTGGTCGGTGTCCCGGGGGCCGTCGGCCAGGGTGGTCACCCCGGTGGGGTGGGCGCTGCTGTCGCCGTCCCAGTAGTTGACGTCGTCGGCCGAGGTGTGGACGGTCACGCTGCCGGTGGGGAACGGCGAGGTGATGTAGTGGCTGTTGTCGACGATGTCGACCGTCGTGTCGTTGTTCCAGTCCTGGTCCTGGGTGCCGGCGTAGAGCAGGCCGCTCCAGCCCGAGAAGTTCTCGTTGACGATCCCGATGTCGAGGTCCCGGACGTCGTAGGCGATGGTGCCGTTGGCGGTGTCGCTGACGAACAGCACGTCGTTGGCGGCGGCAGCGCTGGTGAAGGCCGACGCCGACACGCCGTCATCGATGGCGGTCACGGTCCAACCCCAGCTCTGGAACAACGACTGCTTGGCCGAGTCGGTGCCGCTGGAGAAACCGCCGTCGCCGGTGACCATCACCAGGTCGGTAGCCCCGCCGCTGCCGCCGGTGGCCGGTCTCAGGGCGACCAGCGCCCCGACCGAGCCGTCGCTGGCGTCGACGGTGGCGGTCCGATCGCCGGTGGTCTCGGCGGCGGACAGCTCCTCGATGGCGACGGTGGCCAGGGTCTCGTCGGCCGCCGAGCCCCCGCCGCCGCTGGTGACGTCGAGGAGTTCGTTCATTCCCGAGGGCGGGGTTGCGGCGCCGTCGTCGCGCACGGCGAAGAAGGCCAGGAGGGTGGCGTCGGCCGTGGTGGCGGTGATCGACGGGGCGGAGACGGCGGCGCCGGAGGCGTTGGTGCGCGAGCCTGCGGCGTTGATGGGGGACGAGGTGTCGACGCCGTCGTGGAGGGTGATGGCGCCGGCCGCGGTGTCGGTGGCGCCGCTGCTGAGGGTGAAGCCGTAGTGGGCGGGCTCGGTGGCGGTGGCGATCCGCCAGTAGAGCGACTGGGTCACGCCGTTGGCGGAAGCGGTGGTGAGCAGGGTCCAACCCGCCGGTGCGGCGATGATGCCGCCGCCGGTGGCGTTGTAGGCCACCTGTGCGATCATCAGGTCGTCGGTGGCGACGGTCGCCGGTACCGGCAGGTCGATCGTGCTGCCGGTGGCGTAGGATCCGGCGGCGCTCTCCACGGCGACGAACGTCGGGTCGATGACCACGGGTAGCGCCAGGTCGTAGGCCCCGAGCTCGAACCCGACGGTGCCGTCGGGCCGGATCACATACCCGCTCTCGACCGGGACCCGCCGGTCGCCCACATCCTGGAAGCTGACGGGCGCCGTCGACAGATAGTCGGGGCCGGCCACCGCATCGATCAGCAGATCGCCGTCGGGGGTGATGGTGAGGGCCAGGGCGCCGTCGAAGTTGACGGCGAGATCGTCGGGGGCGGTGCCGGGGTCGAGGATGAAGCTGTACTCCAGGTCGTCGCCGTCGGCGGAGTAGACGACGTCGATCCCGGGGAGGACGTCGGTGAACTCGACGGCCTGGGGACGGTCGACGGCCGCCGCCGCTGCCGGTTCAGGGGACGGCACGGTCCGCACGGCGCCGGCGGCCCCCTTGACCAGGACATCCGTCGGGGGTGCCTCGGGGTCGACCAGGGCCGGGTCGACGACGGCGGTCTCGGTGCTCGTCGCCCCGCCGACCACCTCCATCACCACGGCATCGGCGGTGTCGGCGCCGTCGCCGACGAGAGCGGCGTCGCCGTCGAGGAGGACGGCGTCATAGTCGTCGGTCAGGGCGGCGAAGTCGATGTCGGCGTCGGCCTGGCCCTCGTTGGCCACGAACGTCACGCTGTCGGCGGGCGCCTCGGCGGCGCCGGCGTCGGCCTGCCCGTCTTCTGCTTCATCCGCACGGGGTCGGCCGGGCTCGTCCCCCGTCGGCTCGTTCGTCGGCTCGTCCCCCGTCGGCTCGGTCGTCGGGCCATCGGCCGGGTCGACGGCCGGGTCGTCGGGGTCGTCGCCGGGCGGCTCCGCCTCCTCGTCGGCTTCCCCTGCGGTCGAAGGTTCGGTGGCGTCGGCATCGGAGGGCCGGTCGAGGGCGTCCAGCCAGCGGTCGGTGCCGCCGTCGCCCCCGATCTCGGCCCGGACCTCGCCGGTCGCCTCGGGCAGGACGCTGAGCAGACGGGGGGCGGCGCCGTCGCCGAGGTCGAGCCGCTGTCCGGTCGGCCTGCCGTCGGTGGGGTCGTATGCGGCCACCAGGTCGGTGGCGGTATCGGCCACCCATACCGCCCCGTCGGCGTCGACGGCGACCCCGATCGGCCGGGCCAGATCGGTGACGACCGGGGCGGTCACGGCCCCGGTGTCCGGGTCGACGCCGACCACGGCCCCGGCGCCGGCCAGGGCAACCAGCAGCCGGCCGTCGCCGTCGAGGGCGAGGCCGGCGGGACGGTCGCCCGGCCCGAATGCGGTGAGGGGGCCGAGGTGGGCGCCGGTGGTGGCGTCGAAGCGTTCGAGGTCGTCGTCACCTCGGTCGGACACCACCAGCGAGCCGTCGGCGAGCATGGCCACGTCGACGGGATCGATCAGGACGTCGGAGGCGAAGTCGAACGCCGTCCGCTCCACCCCGTCGGGTCGGAAGGCCCGCAACCGGTCGGTGCCGGCATCGACGACGATCAGATCGCCGGTGGGATCCACCACCAGGCCGCGGGGCACGAAACGCTCGCCGGGCTCGACACCGCCGTTCGTCGGATCGGCCGGGTGGGGGATCGGGGTGTCGAGGTGGGCGCCGGTGGTGGCGTCGAACCGCTCGATGGTGCCGGCCCCGGCGTCGGACACGTACACCCAACCCCCGGGGCCGACGTCGGCCGCCCACGGCAGGGAGCCGGACGTGGAGGGCATCGACGAGCGGCCGATCGGTCCGCCGCCTTCGAGGGCGAAGCGGGCCAGGGCGCCCCCGTGGCCCAGAGGGACGACCAGGTCGGCCCGGCGGGACGACCCCGTCCCCGAGTCGGCGGTGGAGATCGCTCCGGTGCCGTCATCGGCGTCCGGGGTGGCCGACGAGCCGGGATCGGCCTCGGGTGTGTCGTCGGTTTCGACCTGGGCGGCGGCCGGTCGGGCGCCGCCGGGCAGCAGGTGTTCGGCCGGTCCGGCGGGAAGGGCCGACGACCCGAGCAGGGCCGCCAGCGCGACGGCGAGCGTCGCCACCGGTCGGTGGCGACGGCCCGCCGTCCGCGTCTCGCCGGCGGCCAATGGGACCCCTACGGGTTGTTGGCCGTCTGCTCGCCGTCGAAGGTGAACGTCGCCGTGGTGCTGAGGCCCTCGGCGCTGTTGCCGGTCGACAGCGGCAGGGTCACGTTGAAGCAGAGGATCTCGTTGGCACCCGCCGCCAGCACCCGGTCGCCGGTGTCGGCGCCCTGGGCGTTGGACCCGAGGACGGCGGTGGTGCCGGTGGTGCCGAGCACGCCGGTGTAGAGGGTGGTGCCATCGGCGCCCCAGTTGGCGTCGTCGCAGGTGGTCACGCCGCTCTTCACCGACAACACCAGCTCGGCCGCCAGGGCGTTCTCGGTGGTGACCGAGGAGAGGGCGTAGCGGAACTCGAGCGACCCGCTGTTGGTGACGGTGACCGGCGCGGTGACCTGATCACCGGGGGCCATGTCGGTGGCGGTGAGCACGGCCGACGCCGGACTGGCGGTGAGGTCGATGGTGCCGGTGCCGAGGGTGTTGCCCGCAACCGACTCCGAGTCGGTGAAGAGGGCGAGCGAGGCGACGGTGAACATGGCCCCGGCGAGGCCGAGCACGGCGAGGCTGGCCAGGACTCGCGTCCCCGCTCGGCCCCGCGTCGTCGCTGGTCGGTTGTTGGCGGCTGGTGTAGCCATGGTCTCTGTCGTCCTGGTCGATGGCTAAGGCATCCCGCTGAACACGAGATCCGCCTCGGCGCCGAACACGGCGCCGGGGTCCTGCTGCCAGTCGGCCGAGGTGTTGCCGTAGTAAAGAAAAAGCCCGGTATCGGTCGAGGAGGAGAGGTTCGGCACCCGGACCCACGCCGACAGCGCACCGGTGCCGGGGTCGAAGGTCTCGACGGTGTGGTCGAGCCGGGTGATGCCATCGGCGGCGGTGAACACGAGGTCGCGACCGTCGACGGCGGCGGAGGTGGCGAGCTGGGCGTCGGTCAGCTGTACCAGCAGGGCGTGATCGCCGAGGTCGCTCGGGATCAGGTCGTGGTCGACCGACAGCGGCTTGCGGTGGTCCCACGTGCCCTGACCCAGCCACGAGCCGGTCTCGACCGAGCCAACCGAGACGAAGGCGCCAGGGTTGCTGAGGTTGGTGGCCAGTGCGTCCAGCCAGGGTCCCGAGCGGGCGGTGTTGACCAGCCGGACCTCGTCGACGGCTCCGTCGAGGGGGCGGTCGCCGGTGGCGACGTTGCCGACGGTTACCGGCATGGTGCCGTCTCGATCGAGGATGCCGACGGCAGGCTGCGCCGCCACCTCGACCCCGTCCATCCACAGGCGCTGGGTGGCGCCGTCCCAGGTCATGGCCACGTGGTGCCAGGCCCCGGTCGGAACCGTGCCTCCGATGAGGGTCACCTCCGAGCCGTTCAAGGACAGTCGCCCCTGCAGAGCGCCTGCGGTAGTGACCGACAGGTCGAGGATCCGGGTGGTCGCGTCGTCGGCCTTGGTCAACACGGGACCGTCGACGGTGTGGGCGTCGAGGCGTAGCAGCCCCGACACGGAGAGGGCCCCGGTCGGGGTAGGGTCGAAGGCCGCGGCCCGGAGCACATCGTCGGCGCCGTCGAGGTCGACGGCCGGGGTGGTCCCGATCACCAGGTCGCCGCTGGTCATGGCCCCGCCGCTCAGGCCGTCGTTGTTGCCGGTGGTCGAGTCGTCCAGCTGGGGGGCCGAGCCCGCCGGATCGCGGTGCAGGTGCCAGACCGCCTCGACGTCGTCGGGCCACACCTCACGGACCGCCTGCTGGTCGGGGGCGTCCGCTGCGCCGTAGTAGAGATACAGCGTGGTCGGGGAGGCCCCGGCCACGCTCGGGACCCGCACCCAGGCGGTGACGGAGCCGGTGGCGGGGTCGTACCGCTCGAGCTCGTGGGCCAGATCGGAGACGCCGTCGGCGGCGGTGAAGCGGATGTCGCTCCCGTCGGGCAGGGCGTCGGCGGCGAGCGCAGCCGACGAGAAGGTGACGAGCAGCGGGTAGTCGGCGAGGTCGGCGTCCACCGTGCCCGCGGGCACGGTGAGCGGGATGCGGCGGGTCCACGGATCGGCCTGATACCAGCCGGTGCCCGCGGTGCGGTCGACGAAGTCGCCGAGGGTGCCCGACTCGAAGCCCTCGGTGAGAAGGAGGACGTTCTCCGGGTCGGCCGGTGGGGCGGTGGCGGCGCTGTTGCCGTAGTGGAGCCAGTAGGTGTCGGTGGTGTCGGCGGCCACCGGAGCCACCGTGCGAAACCAGAGGGTGGTGTCGGATCGGTCCCAGGTCGAGCCGTCGTCCAGGATGCGATCGAGCTCGGTCCACGTCGAGCCGTCCCACCGCAGGACGCGGACATCGTCGCCGTCGGCGCGGGCCAGGCCGCTGGTGACCAGGGCGGCGTGGTCGACGGCGAGGGAGATCGTGTAGTCGTCGGGGGCGGCGATGCCACCGGCGGCGACGTCGATGCGCTGTCGGAAGGGGTAGGTGCCGTCCCACCACGTCGGTCCGGCCCACTCGATCACCTGCCAGCCGAACGAGGCCGACGACGCCGAGGCCGATCGCGTGACGGCGACGGTGGTCGGGTCGGTGACGGTGAACGTGGCCGAGGCCTCGCCCGGCACGTCGTCGGTGACGTGGTCGGTCATCCCGCCCGCCGCCACGCCCGGGGTCGCCACGGTGGCGATGGCGGTGGCCCGGGCCGGGTCCACCGGGTCGATGGTGACCGTCGCCGCACTCTCGGTCGCCACCAGATCGACGATGCCGTGGCGTACGTTCGACCCGTCCTTCAGGTGGACCACCTGCACCTGCACATCGATGGCCTCGCCGGCCACGCTGCGGTCGACGGCGATCGTCGAGCCGTCGACGAGGTGGGTGCGGACCAGCCGCTCGCCGACGTCGGCCCCGCTCGATGCCGAGGTGGCTCCGGTGAGGAGGAAGGTGGCGCCGGTGTCGACGGGGGAGCCGATGGCCGCCGTCGTCGAGGCCTGCCCGAGGCTCAGGGTGGTGGTGATGGTCTGGACCTGGACGTCGCCCGGGTCGTCGAAGGTCACGACCTGCCAGGCGAACTCGCGGCCGGTGTCGAAGGTGGATCCGGCGGTGCGGATCCGCAGGGTCGACGCATCGGCCAGCTCGCCGATGAACAGGTCGTCGCCGCCGAAGGCGGTGGCGGAGGCCTGCGGGGCCGAGCCGACCAGGACGAAGCTGGCGGCCTCGTCGACGGTGGTGATCGGCACGGTGAGCTGGGAGGTGCCGTCACCGACGACCGAGCCCCGCTGCACCGACACGCCGCAGCCGTATTCCACCACCGACCAGGCGACGGTGACCGATGGGGGAGCACCGGCGTCGGTGGCCCGGGTCAGATCGACGGTGGTGCCACCCCCGCCGAGCTCGACCATGACCGTGGAGTCGGCAGGCTCGTCGGCCGATGATCGCAGCGAGGCCAGCACGAACGACGAGGCCGGATCGACGGCGGTGATGGCCTCGGTCACGGTGCCGTCGACGGCATGGACGGTCTCGCCGGACTGGACCGAGCTCAGCTCCGGGTCGAAGCAGGCGAGGGTGCCGAAGTCGTTGACCGACACCGAGTCGTTGCCCGTGAGGACGGCCCACGCCACGCCGGCGGTGCCGAGCACGAGCGCGGGAACGGCCAGTCCCGACAGGATCAGGGCCAGTCGCCGACGGCGGGCGCCGACCGGTTCGGCCTCGAGACTGGCCTCGGCCGGGGTTGACCCGGCCGAGGTGTCGTACTCCGCCGGTGCCGACGGTCCGATCGTCCCTTCGCCGCCGCTGTCGTCTTCGGGAGGCTCGGGGTCGGACGCCCCGGGATCGGACCAGATCCGCTGCAGCGCGCCGACGGCCCAGGCGGCGATGGCCAAGGCCACGACGGCCAACACCGGCCCGGGCGAGAACAGCGTCTGGAGCCAGCCGCCGACCCTGGGTACGATCCAGCGGCCGACGAGCTGTGAGCCCTCCAACGGGTAGGGGGCGGCGTCCGGCGCCTCGTTGGCGTCGCCCTGGGTTGTGGCGAAGCGGGGCGGCGCCGCTCCGCGGCCGACGACCCCGTCGTCGCCGCCGTCGGCCGCCACCCCGGAGCCGGCGTCGGGTGGCGGGCCGGCGTCCTCGATCTCGATCACCCGATGGGTGACCGGCGCCGAGCCCGGCCGCCGCATCACCAGGATGTCGCCCACCACCACCGCCGGCCCCTCGAGCGGGGCGGCGATCACCAGCGCCCCTGGAGGTGCGGTGTCGCCCATGCTGCCGGTGAGGATCACGACCGGGCGGTAGCCGGCGGCGAGCCCGCCGAGCACGAGACCGGTCACCATCAGCACCACCACCGACAGCAGCGGCACCAGGGCGGGCCGCCGGAGGCGGGGTCGGAGCGGGTTCACGATTCGCCCGCCGTCGTCTCGTCGAGCACCTGTTCCGCCGTCACCACCACGGTGAAGTCGACCTGCCGGCCCTGGACCTCGTTGGGGGCCTCCAGGGCGAGGGTGGCCCCGATGCAGATCGTGGCCACATCGCCCGGTCGGAGGATCCCGGCCGGGCCCGGTGTCGTCGACGGCTCCCCGGTGATCGCCGCCAGGCCCTCGGTGGGGAGCCGGTCGAGTTGGGCCGGTTCGCATCGGTCCTCGGCCGCCCAGGTCTGCAGCCGGATCCAGTCGAGGAGGGGGTCCGGTTCGGTGACCAGCGACAGCTGGTACGACGCCGGGATACTGCCGGCGTTGGACACGACCAGCTGGCCGGTCACCCGATCGCCCGGGGCCAGGTCGCGGGCGGAGAGGATGGCGTCCTCGGCCGTGTCACCGCCCGATCGGGCGATCCGGAGGTCGATCGAGGCCGCCCCGAGACGGTTCGTGCCCAGCACCTCGGCATCGGTGATCTCGGCCGAGGAGTCCGCCGCCAGCCAGAACAGGGCGAGCGGGGCGGCCAGGGCGACGACGACGGCCACGATCCCGACCGGGCCCAGCAGGCGCCGCCGTCCCGCGGTGTCTGAGACTGTGCCGGTGCCGGTGCCGGAGTCGGAGTCTGTCCCGGTGTTGGTGTCGGTCGGGGCGGTGGCGTCGGTGTCGGTCACGACGGCGTGACCTCCCACACGAACGACGTGCTGGCCGACTGACCAAGCGCCTCCTGGCGGGGTTGGAGCACGAAGGTGACGCGATAGCTGCGGCTGTCGCCCGAGTTGAGGATCCGGTCCTGGGGGAGCCAGCCCGAGGCGGCGAGCTGGGCCAGGGTGCCGATGAAGACCTCGCCGTCGGCCGTGAATCCGTCGCAGTTGCGGAAGCCTCCACCGGTGCCGTGCTCGACGGTGACGTCGAGATAGCGGGTCAGGGTGCCGTTGGCCTCGGCCCGCATCGCCAGGTCGACCGGCACGACGGTGCCGTCATAGGTGACCTCGATGCAGTGGGCGACCGGTCGGGACGGCCCGAGGTCGGCCAGGTCGAACAGGAGGCGGCCCTGGTCGTCGTCGACCAGGGAGATGGTGCCCGCCTCCAGGTCGCCGCTGGCCAGCGTGCCGGCGGGGTCGAGGTTCGTCGAGCGGTTCACGACGAGGGTGGCGATGATCAGGGCCGAGAAGGCGGCGGCCAGGGCACTCGCCGTGAGCTGGCTTATCCGTCGACTCCGCTGTTCGAGCGGTTCGGGGGCCGACGTCGGTCGCGCCTCGAGCAGGGGGCGGGCCATCAGGGCCGCCGCTCGGTCGGTTCGGGGGTCGTCTCGAGCACGGTGGCGAGGAGGCCCTGGCCGGCGAGGAGCCGGCGGAGGTCGGTCAAGGGCATCGGCCGGTGGATGCCGAATCCCTGCAGCAGGTCGGCGCCGCCCGCCACCGCCACCTGTCGTTGCTGCTCGGTCTCGACCCCTTCGGCCACGATCCCGAGGTGGAGTTCATGACCGAGCGACACGACCGAGTTGAGGATGATCCGGTTGGTGTCGGAGTGGGCGGCCTGTTGGACGAGGGCCAGGTCGAGCTTGAGCAGCTGAAGCGGCAGGTCGCGCAGATGCGCCAGCGAGGTCTGCCCCTGGCCGAAGTCGTCGAGGGCCAGACCGCAGCCGAGGTCGATGAGGGCGGTGATGTTGGCGCTCGGGGCGTCGCCGTTGGCCACCATCCGCTCGCTCAGCTCGATCACCAGCCACGACGCCGGTAGTCCGCTCTCGACGAGCGACTGCTCGACCACCGGCACGAGCCGGGGCGACGCCGCCTCGATCGGCGACACGTTGATCGCCACCATGAAGTCGACCGTCGGGTCGATCCGGGTCTCGGCGATCTCGCGCAGCGCCGTGGCGAAGATCCACGCCGTCAGATCGTCGGCCAGGTTGCCGGTCTCGGCCAGGACGAGGATCGTGCCGGTGTCGACCGCCCCCAGCTCGCGGTGGTCCCAGCGGAGCAGCGCCTCCACCCCGCGTATCCCTCGGTCGGCGGCGTCGACGATCGGCTGGTAGGCCAATCGGAGCTCCCCACCCTCCAGCGCCTTGCGGAAGTCGGCGGCCAGTCGGGTGCGGCGCCGCTCCTCGTCGTCGAGGGACGGCTCGTAGACCACGATGTTGGTGGCGGCGTCGGCCCGCTTGGCCGCGTACATGGCCACGTCGCCCCGACGCACCAGCTCGCCACCGTCGAGGCCGACCTCGCCAACCGCGATGCCGATACTGACGCCGACGGTCACGGTCTGATCGCCCAGTTGGAACGGCGACCTGATCGCCTCGTGAATCTGTCGGGCCACCTCGACGGCGACCTCGGGGCCGGCGACCGGTTCCAGGTAGACGGTGAACTCGTCGCCCCCGATGCGGGCCACCAGCCCACCCTCGATCACCACGTTGCCCAGCCGGTCGGCCACGCGTTCGAGTAACAGGTCGCCCACCTCGTGGCCGAGGGTGTCGTTCACCCCTTTGAACCCGTTGAGGTCGAGGAACATCACCACGTGGCGTCGGTTGGTGTCCGGAGCGGTCAGGGCCCGATCGAGGTGGCGCAGGAACTGCACCCGATTGGGGAGACCGGTGAGCGCATCGTGAAGGGCCTGATGGGCCAGCTCCGACTGCACGTCCTGCAACTCGGATACCAGCCGGCGATTCTGGAGGGCGACGGCGGCCTGCCCGGCCAGCAGGCGGAGGGCGTCGATGCCGCTGTCGCCGATCTCGTCGTCGACACCGGTGGCGGCCCGCAGGACGACGTGGCGACCCTCCTCGCTCGACAGGGTGAGTCGGGCCACCTGGGCCAGGTTGTGGGTCTGGAGCGCCAGCAGCTCCGACATCTCGGTGTCCCGGTCGTCGATGAGCACCTCGGCGTGGGTCAGGTCCACCGGACGGAGACCGCTGGCCGGTCCACCCGGTGACGGCAGGCCCGGGTTCGCCGTGGCCAGGACCCGCCAGTGACCGTCGGGCCCGAGGAGCAGGGCGTCGGCGTGGCGGAACCCGAGGCTGGTGACGGCCTGGGTCAGGCTGGCGAACAGCTCGGTGCCGAGCCGGTTCAGTTCGTAGCCGGTTTCGGCCACCCGCTCCAGCACCTGGGCCCGGCGGGCGGCGGCGGCCGTCGCCTCGTGCTGGCGGAGCACGTCGCTGAGGAGCTGCTCGGTGAGATAGGCACCGGGGACGATGATCAGCAGCAGCACACCCAGCTGCTCCAACAGCTGCTCCAACTCGTCGAAGGTGGCGCCGAGGCCGGCGCCGGAGTGACTGAGCACGTAGAGGCGGCCGGCGACGGTCGTGATCGTCATCAGGGTCCAGTGGATGAGGGCCCCGGCCAGCCGGTACCGGATCGCCGCTTCGAGGATGGGCAGGGTGATGATGGCCCAGGCCACCCCGGTGCTGCTCTGCAGCGAGATCAGGGCAACCGACACTGCGGTGTCGACGAGGAGCTGGGCCGTGGCGGCCGAGGCCGGTACCCCCGTGCTCCGGCGGCGGAGCCGACCGACGATGACGTTGGTGGCGAGCAGCACGACCAGCCCGACGCCCACCAGCTGGACCCGGCTCTGACCCCACACGTCGTAGCTCACGGCGTCCCGGTCGAGGTAGAGATCGGTGGCGATCACCAGGGCGGCCAGCGTCCGGAGGCGAATCACGCCCCTGTCGGCCAGGTCCGAGCTGCGATCGAGCGCCGGCCGACGCTGACGCGAGGTCTCTCGGAAGCCGGTCACCGCCACCCAGAGCGCCATCGAGGAGATCACGCCCAGGGCGATCAGAGTCGGGATCTGGCCCTGGGCCAGCCACACCGCGGGGAGGCCGAGCAGGGGGACGACGAGCCGACCGACGCCAACCACCTCGCCGATCGGTACGGGGTCGGTGTCGGGCGAGGGGTTGGCATCGCCCTTGGTCAGGTAGGCCTGCGATTCGGGGAGCACCTCGTGGACCCGATGGGTGACGAGCTGCTCGCCGCCGCCCTCGTAGGTGATCACCGACCGCTGGCCGAGCAGCTCGTCGGGATGGTCCTCGACGAGCAGGATGTCGCCCACCCGCAGCGCCGGCTGCATCGAACCGCCGGTGATGACGATCGGTCGCCAGCCGGTCGCCAGCATGGCCATGGCCAACCACACCGTCAGCAGTACCACGAGGGTGAGGTAGAGCCACGACACCAACCCGGCGGCCAGGGTGGCCCACCGACCCGGCTCGGCCAGACGACGCAGAGCCCCGCCGGTCATGGGCGCGCCTCCAACACCACGGCGAACTCGGTCGATCGGCCCTGGGCCCGGTTGTCGTCGACCAGCCACGCCTCGGCCCACACGACGAAGCGGTCACCGGCCTCGGCGCCGGCGTCGAGGACCAGGCCCTCGTCGTGGTTGCCGTGGTCGGTGAGGAAGGCGTCCAGCCGCCCGCTGTATCGGCCCGACACCGGATCGGCGGCGACGGGTCGTCCGTCGCCGTCGACGACGTCCGGGCAGCGGTCGTCCCGCAGCTCGGTGAAGCGCACTTCGACGAACTCCTCCAACCCGGTGCCGCCCAGGAGACGCCCGTGGAGGTGCACGCCGGCCGGGATGGAGCCCCGGTACTCGACGACGACGCAGCCGCTCGACACCTGTTCGGGCACGAGGAGGTCGGCGTCGAACAGCAGGTCGACGGCCACCCCCGGCTGGTCGATCACGACGGTGCCGGCGGAGAAGAACCCGCCGCCGCTGGTCGAGGCGGTGAGCCGGGCCGTGCTGGTCTCGACGGCGCTCACCACCAACACGACGGCGGCCACGACGACGGCGAGGGCGCCGAGGGCGGGGAGGAGGCGGCGGGGGGTCATCAGCCGTCGTCCTCCGGGATGACGGTGGTCGAGGTCGGCTCCGGCTGACCGACGCCGCCGTCACCCTCGACGGTGGTGTCGGGTGCGGTCGGCTCCGTAGGCGCGGGGCCGATCGAGGTGCTCGTGGGTTCGAGGCCGGTGGTGGCGGCCGCCGACGACGGCACCGAGGAGGTGCTCGGATCCGCCGCCGGGTCGCCGGGGATCGTGATCGACGCCGTCGTGTCGGCCGGTGCGTCACGGTCGGCCGGGATCGACGTCGTCGTGGTCTCAGCGTTGCGATCGGCGTCGATCGCGTCGTCGGTGGGAACCGACAGGGCGATCAGGTCTCCGGCCGGGAGCATCACCTCGTGGCCCTCGGGCAGGTCGAGACGCAGGATGCGTTCGCCGTCGATGCGGATCGACAGTGGGCCCGGCGCCACCGTGCGTCCGTCCTCCACCTCGACCCATCCGGTGCCGTCGTCGAGTTCGAGGCGGTTGGTGGCCCCGGCGGCCAGGCGGAGGCGGGGCAGGACGATCGTCGCCCGGTCGCCGTCGAGCGGCCTCACGTGGCGACGGCCGTCGACGGTGACCTCGATGTGCTCCACCGGGAGCAGGCCGTCGACGTACCGGTCGGCGGTCGGGTCGGGACTTGTGGTGGAGGGCCCGACCGCCGTGGTCGGACGCCATCCGTCGCTCCAGGCCCGGACGTCGGCGATCGGCGCCGGAGCGCCGTCGCCGTCCACCACCCGGATCTCCTGGCGGGTCAGGACGACGGCGAGCCGATCGGTGCCGTACTCCAGGGCGTCGGCCTCCCGGGCCATGCCGTGGTGGCCGAGGGCGAAGCCGGTGGTGGTCTCGGCCGGGGCCACCGGGAGGCAGCCGTCGCCGCCGGTCACCCCGAGTGGGGTGGCCCCGGCCGCATCGAGCCGTTCGACGGCGACGTCGGCGACCGGGCGGGCGTCGACGGTGGCCACGCAGACCTCGGCCACCGAGGCCGGGCCGGCGGCGAAGGCGACGCCGGCGGCGGGGCCGAGCAGCAGGGTGGCGAGGCCGCCGACGACGGCGGTGGCGGTGAGCGACCGCAGCGTCCGTCGCTCCTGGACCGCCCCGGCGCCGACGGTGGCGGGCTGGGCCGGCGCCGCGCCGTCGTCCTCGCCCGGCTGACCCAGGGCCCAGTACGCCACAAGCGCCCGGTGGGCCGGCTCCGACAGCCGGGTGAGCTGGAGGCCGACCCGCCAGCGGCCGGGCCCGTCGGGACTGACGCTGCGGACCTCGGCATCGCCGATGATCCGCGCCGTCGGGCCCTCGGCCGTCGGCAGGTGAACGCTGAGGGTTCCGGTGGCCCCGATGACGGGGGCCACGGGCAACAGGAGCCCGACCCCGCGCGGGGTGACGTCGACCGTCGTGGCCGGCGTGCCGTCGAGGTCGGCGGTCAGCACGGCCGCTCGCCGGTGGTGGCGGCGGCGCTGACTGCGTCGGACCACGACCTGGAGGACGTCGACGATGGGCAGGAGGGCGATCACGGCCAGCGACAGGGCGACGATCCGCCAGCCGGTGGTGAAGGCGGGCACGACGTCGTCGTCGAACAGGGTCGCCGTCCGCAGCAGGAGGGCGGCGTCGATGGCGAGTACGGCGCCGTAGGCCAAGCGGAAGCGGGACAGCACCCGCCAGCCGGTGGGCGACGACGCCGGGTCCCGACGTTCGCCGGGCCGGCGGGCCGGGTCGGTGAGACGTCGGCGTCGCCGGTGTCGGCCCGACACCACGTCGAGGAGGCCCGCGACGTCGGCGTCCACGGTCCGCCAGCCCTGGCGAACACCGTCGCCCAGCCGCCGATGACCGCGGGCCAGGATCAGCCTGACCACCGCCGCCGAGGTGGCGGCCGCGCCCCACGCCAGGGCGAACGCGAGGGGGGAGGCCACCAGTGGCACGGCGCCCGCCACCAGGACCGCCACCAGGGCTGCGGCCAGCAGCATGAGCCGCAGGCCGACCGTGACCCGCAGGGCGAGCGTCACCTGGGCCAGCCGTGCCCGATGGTGCAGTCCCCGTCCGACGGGGCCGTCGGGTGAGCCCAGGAGGTCCCAGGTCTCGGCCGCCTGCCGTCGCCGGGCGGCGAGGGAGGTGGCGAGCTGATCGGGGGCGACGGTGCCGATCAGGGTGCGGGGCTCGAAGTGCGTGGTCCAGCCGGCCCGGTGGAGCCGGGCGGCCAACCTGGGCGTCGAGGGCCGGTCGCCGACGCCACCGACGGCGTCGATGGCGCTGCGCCGGACGATCGAGCCGGGACCGATCCACGGCGCAGCACCCCAGCGGCTCAGCGCAGGTCCCGTGACCCGGTTGAGGAGGGCGTCGTCGTCCCGCTCCCGTTCGAGGTGGGCGAGGGCGTCGGCGTTCAGCACCCAGCTCGCCACCTGGCAGACCGCGGTTCGGCTGCGGACCAGCGAGGAGGCGGTGGCGGTCAGGATCGCAGGGTCGGCGATCTCACGGGTGCTGAGCCACAGGTACAGGTCGCTGCCGGTGTGGCGATGGACGGCGGCAGCCGGCGACACCGCGAGCGACGGGTCGACGGCGTAGTCAGCGCCCGAGGCGGTGGACGCCGCTCGCAGGGGTGGGCGGTCCTCGTCGTCGATCACGATGATGCGACCCCGGCCCCGACCGTGGATTCGGGTGGTCGAGAGGAGCGATCGTTCGAGGTCGACGACCTCGGCCCGGTCGGCGGTGATGGCGACGTCGACGTCGACGTCCTGTCGAAGGTCGAGGCTGGTCGGCGGTGCCGCCGGCGACGAGGTGCGCCGCAGGCCGCCGGTGGCGAGGGCCAGCACGGTGAGCTCGACCAGGGCGAGCACCTCCACGACGAACAACGGCACGGTGACCACCAGCGACCACCCCGAGCCGAGGGTGGTGGCCCGCCAACCGAGGTAGGCCCCACCGATCAGCAGGGCGCCGAGGACGACCGACGGGCGCGACGGCGTGTCGGCCGTCGGTTCGGCACCTTGGAGTCGTGATGGCACGAGCTGGACTCTCCTCGAGACTGACGTGCTCCCGTCGGCCTCCGAGGCGGGTTGTTGAACCCGGGGCGTGCCCACGGACCCGTGCTGCGCCGCCGTGGCGCGTCGAGAGGCGCCGTTCGATGGAGCGGAGCGCGGTCGACGTCGGTCTCAGTCGAGGGCGGCGAGCTCGTAGATCGACGCTTCCAGGTCACCCTCGGGCGTCGAGACGGTCACCGCCGTGCGTCGATAGCCGGGCCCCTCGAACTCGTCGAGGCGGCGCCAGTGGTCGGGAAGGTCGGTCGACTCGAGCAGATCGACGGTCACCTCGTCGCCGGACGGGTCGAGGACGATGCCGGGGAAGCCCAGCTCGGCGCCCCACCCCCGGGTGCGGAGCGTGCCCCGCACCGTGCCCGGGAGCCACCGGCCGGCGACGTCGGCCAGCACGTGGTGGTTGGGGCAGCCGGGCCCGAGCGTCCCGTAGACGGCCAGTCGGTGCTGTGCGTCGCTCACGCCGCCAATGTAGAAGGCGCACATCGTCGGTCGCGCTCGTCGGCGGCGACGCCTCGACGCCGGTGGGCGGGCCGAGGGGCCCGGCGCGCCCACCGCGCCGGGCCCCTTCAGCGGGCAGTCGATACCTCTCGTGTCAGTCGGTACCGACCGGGGAACCAGGGGTGGTCAGACCCCTGCGGTCTCGGCCTCGGCGCCGGTGTGCGACGCCGTGCCCTCGATGGCGGCGATGTAGCCGTCGTCGCGGGACTTGGACAGGGCGATGGCCACCACCAGCAGGCCGAACAGGGGCTTGGCCAGCACGTCGGCCACCGAGTAGCCGACCTGTCGGAGGACCTCGGCCGTCGCCTCGTTGTCGATGAACTGCGGGGCGAGGTAGGCGAGCGGGTAGACGCTCCAGGTCACGAGGAGCACGTACCGCATGTAGCCGACCAGGCGACGGACCCGGGCGCTCTGGCGCTCAAGCGAACCGCCGAGCTCGACGAACAGCACGTACAGGATGTAGACGAACGGGATCATGCCGGCGATCCACCACACCCAGCGCGAGGCGCTGTCGGGATCGGCGATCTCGCCCGGGTAGCCGAGCACGATCATCGCCACCGAGGCGACGCCGAGGCGGATGATCAGGCTGCGGGACTTGGCCTCGGCCAGCTTCAGCACCACGACCAGCTCGGCCAGCAGCAGCGGCACGGTGAGCAGCCAGTCGACGTACCGGTAGCCCTCGTTGAAGGGCAGGCCGTCCTGGATGAACCGCTCGCCGTTGAAGCTGAAGGCGTCCTCCCACGATCCGAAGATTCGGATGTAGTGGTAGAGGGCGATGCCGGTGACGAGCGTGGTCAGGGTCACCGCCATCCGGTGCTGGGGCGCGATCCTGCTCCGAATGAGCAGGAAGAAGGCCGTCGCCGCGCCCATCGACGCGATGACGAAGCTGAACGAGTTGTAGACGAGGTTGTACTGGAGCTCGGAGAGTTCGAGCATTGGTTGGCTCCTTTCACGCAGTCGCCACAACCGGCGACATGAAAGGTTTTAGCAACGTTCAATCTTATTTAGCGCATCAAGGCATCAATTTATCCTCGTGTAAAATCGGTCCATGTCCGGCCCCTCTTCCTTGACCCTGGCCCAGGCGGCCGAGGAGGTCGGCGTCCACTATCAGACCGCCTACCGATGGGTGCGGAGCGGTCGTCTGACGGCGACGATGGTCGACGGTGCCTATCGCGTCGCTCGGGAGGATCTGGCCGCCCTCCAGGCCGATCGGCGACGCCCCGTCGCTCCACCGACGCCGACCAGGGTGCGACTGGATCGGCAGCGGGAGGCCCTGCACGCGGCCCTGCTGGCGGGCGATGAGAAGAAGGCGACCGGCATCGTCCGCCTGTTGGCCACCAACGGCACCTCGGTGGTCGACCTGATCGACGAGGTGTTGGCGCCTCCCATGGCCGACATCGGGGCCGCCTGGTTGCGAGGCGAAGCCACGATCTACGTCGAGCATCGGGCGACGGCCATCGTCCACCGCCTCCTGGGGGTGATCATGCCGAACCCCCGAGGGCGTCGACGTGGCACCGCCGTGGTGGCCGGGCTCTCGGGCGACACCCATCATCTGCCGACGACGATGGCCACCGCCGTGCTGCGCGAGGACAACTGGGCCGTCGAGCACCTCGGCGCCGACATGCCGTTGGCGGAGATCGACGGCTTCCTCCGAGCTCATCCGGCTGAGCTCGTCGTGCTGTCGGCCACCGGGAACGAGGCCGGGGAGCGAGCGGCCGAGGCGAAGGCCCGCCTGGAGGCCGAGCACGGGATACCGGTCCTGGTCGGCGGCAACGGTGCGACCGCCGCCGACCTGGTGGCCCTGGCCCGCCAGGCCCGGGCCGGCGGCGCGTAGCCGCCAGGCCCCTAGGCCGGGCCGATCGGCAACTCGATCGTGATCGTGGTGCCGTGCCCCAACCCTTCGCTCGCGGCCGTGATCCGGCCGTCGTGGGCCTCGACGATCAGCTTGGCGATGGCCAGGCCCACACCGGTGCCGTCGGCGAAGTACTGATCGACCCGGTGGAACCGCTCGAAGATCCGGGTGAGGTCCCCGGCGGCGAGCCCGCGACCGGTGTCGGACACCTCGATCACCACGTCGACCCCCTCGACCCTCGCCTGCACCCTGACGCCGCCGACGTCGGTGTACTGCACGGCGTTGCCGACCACGTTCATCACCACCTGGGTCAGGCGGTCGCCGTCGCCCCGAATCGGCGGTAGATCGGCCGGGATCAGGTCGAGGGCGAGCTCCTTGGCCGCGGCCTGGGGGCGCAACTGCTCCACCACCTCGGTGAGCACGGCGGCAAGGTCGACGGGACCGAGCGTCAGGGCGCCCGACTCGCCGGCCGCCGACAGCGACGACAGGTCATCGGCGAGGCGTCGTAGGCGGGCGGCCTCCCGACCGATGCGGGCGAAGGTGTCATCGTCGGCTTCGAGCACGCCGTCGAGCAGGGCCTCCATCGTCCCCTGGACCGTGCTGAGCGGGTTGCGCAACTCATGGGCGACGTCACCGATCAGCCGGAGCCGGCGCTGCTCCCGGGCTCTCGGCCAGCGCCGGCAGCAGGTTGAACTGCAGGGCCGAGCCCGGGACCCTCGCCGACCCCGGCCCCCGTTGACCTTGTCACGGGCGGCCTGTTCCAGCGCGCCTGCGGTGGCCTTGGTTGAACGGTCGGCCACGCCCAAGCGAACGGCGACGAACGAGAAGGTCACCGTCATCGACTGATCGTCATCGCGCCATGTCCACGTCATTTGCCGTTGCCCACCGTTGCCTAGCGTCCTCGGCAATCACCCAGATTTCCTGACGCGCGGGCGTCGGGCCGATTGTTTGACAAGGGACCGCCAGATGTTGACCAGCCACACCAACCTGCGACTGCCGGGCCTCCTCGCCCTGCTCCTCAGCCTCAGTCTGATCGCCGCCGCCTGCGGTAGCTCCGACGACGAGGACACCTCGCCTTCGGAGGACGCCAGCGCCTCCGAGACCGCGGAGGAGACGACGGAGGACACCGAGGAAGCGGCGGCGCCCGAGGCGGACGCCGGGGCCGAGGCAGGCGCCGACTGGCCGACCTCGATCGTGTTCGGGGCCGTGCCGGCCGAGGCCGCCAGCAGCCTCGAAGCCGACTTCGCCACCACCCGGGCCATCCTCGAGGACGAGCTCGGCATCGAGATCGAGTTCTTCCAGGCGTCGGACTACGCCGGCGTGATCGAGGGCATCATCGCCGGTCGGGTCGACGCCGCCCAATTCGGGGGCTTCTCCTACGTGATCGCCACCAACAACGGCGCCGACGTTTCCGTCGCCGGTGTCCAGACCGACGGCCCGGACATCGAGCCCGGCTATCGCTCCTACGCCATCACCCAGCCCGGCTCCGGCATCGCCTCCATCGAGGACTTCGCAGGCAAGAACATCTGCTTCGTCGACCCGGGCTCGACCTCGGGCTTCCTGTTCCCCTCCGAGGGTCTCCTCGCCGTGGGCCTCGACCCGTCCGAGACCTCGACCGACATCAACCCGACCTTCGCCGGCGGCCACGACGCCTCGGCCATCTCGGTCGCCAACGGTGACTGCGACGCCGGCTTCGCCTACGACTCGATGGTCACCTCGCAGCTGATCGAGTCCGGCGATGTCGCCGGTGTCATCGACACCGCCGAGGGCGAGGAAAGCGTGAACGAGGCCGAAGCCAACCTGGAGATCATCTGGAAGTCGCAGATCATCGCCGGCGCTCCGATGGCGATCTCCAACAGTCTCCCGGCCGACTTCGTCACCGCCTTCCAGGACGTCATGACGACCAAGGTCAACGTCGACTGGGCCATCGAGAACGGGTACTGCACCGGTACCGCCGAGGACAACGACTGCTCGTTCGCCGATGAGGAGGACACCTGGGGCTTCGTCTCCAAGGACGACTCCTTCTACGACGGCATCCGCCAAGTGTGTGAGATCACGCAGGCCAGCCGCTGCGGCTGATCGCCACCGAACACCACCACTGAGGTGAGACACGAGCCCGAGGTTCACCCCTCGGGCTCGTGTCGTACCCACAACACCGTCTCCCCCCATCCACCACCACTCCTTCGAGCACCGACGATCGGATCACACCCATGACCACTGACACGCCCGCCATCGATCTCACCGACAACCCCGTGCTCGGCGCCACGCCGTCGAGGAACGGATCCGTCACCAACGCCGTCGTCGTACGCGACCTGGTGAAGACCTTCGACGACGGCCGGGTACGGGCCCTCGACGGCGTCTCCTTCGACGTGCCCGAGGGCCAGATGCTGGTGATCATCGGCCTTTCCGGCTCGGGCAAGTCGACACTCCTGCGTCACCTCAACGGCCTCCACACGCCCACCGAGGGCTCGGTCGAGGTGCTCGGGGTCGACGTGCCGGCGGCCAAGGGGCGTCAGCTGCGGACCCTGCGCCGCGACGTCGGCTTCGTCTTCCAGCAGTTCAACATCGTTGGCCGCCTCAGCTGCATGGAGAACGTGCTCTCGGGGGCGCTGGGCCGGGTCCGCGGGCCGCGCCTGGGGGCGTTGATGTACCCGAGGTCACTGCGGGAGGAGGCGCTGCGCAAGCTGGACCGGGTCGGCCTCGGCGACCGAGCCTGGCAGCGCACCGACACCCTGTCGGGCGGCCAGCAGCAGCGGGTGGCCATCGCCCGCACCCTGATGCAGAACCCCCGCATCGTGCTGGCCGACGAGCCGGTCGCCTCGCTCGACCCCGAGATCTCCGGCCAGGTCATGGACCTCCTGGTCCAATGCTGCATCGAAGACAACATCACCGTGCTCTGCTCGCTCCACCAGGTCGATCTGGCCCTGGGGTGGGCCAACCGCCTGATCGGCCTCCAGGACGGCCGGATCGTCCTCGACTCGCCCGTCGACGCCGACCTCGACCACGACAGCGTGATGGAGGTCTACCGACGCCTCGACCCGACGGGCGAGAAGGCCGACGAGTACCAGGCGGTGGTCGCCTGATGACGGTCGCGATCGACAGTCCCCGGTCGGCTCCCGAACGGCCCGGGCCGGCATCGCCCGGCGGCGCACCGTCCAGCGTCAGTCCGCCGTGGACGGCCAAGCGGGCGACGATGTACGCCCTGGCCGTCGGCTTCCTCGCCGCTTCGGTGTGGGGCCTGTGGCGGGTCGACATCGACGTGCGCGGCATCATCGAGGGCTGGCCCGAGACGCAGAACCTGCTCGAGCGCATGTGGCGGCCCGTGATCGCCTCCGAGGACCGCTCGGTCATCATCCAGGCCCTCCTCGACACCTTCTTCATGGCCTTCGCCGGCACCGCCATCGGCGTACTGCTGTCGATCCCACTGGCCTTCGCCGCCGCCGAGAACGTGATGCCCTACCGGGTGGTGCGGGTCGTGGCCCGAGCCCTCATCGTCTTCACCCGGGCGGTGCCCACCATCGCCTTCGCCCTGGTCTTCGTCCGGGTCTACGGCATCGGCGTGCTACCCGGCATCATCGCCATCGGGCTCCACTCGATCGGCATGATCGGCAAGCTCCTGGCCGATGCCATCGAGGAGATCGACCCCGGCCCCCGCGAGGGCGTGCTGGCTACCGGGGCCGGTCCGTTCCAAGACATGGCCACCGGCATCTGGAGCCAGATCACCCCGACCGTCATCTCGGTGTCGCTCTACCGGCTGGAGATCGACTTCCGCGGTGCTCCGATCCTCGGCTTCGTCGGAGCCGGCGGCATCGGCGTGATCCTCCGGGGCTACCAGGGCAACCTCCGCTACCCGGACCTCCTCGGGGTGGCCCTACTGTTCGTGGTTCTGGTGGTGATCATGGAGATCGCCTCCTCGCTGACCCGCCGGGCCATCCTCGGCAGCGAGGGCGCAACCCCGCGCCGCTCCGCCGGCCTACTCACCGGGCTTCTCCGTCGCCGTCCGGCATCGCTCCCGACCTCGACCTCGATGTCGGCCGGCGGCGCTGCGACCGGGTCGGCACCGATGGCACCGACGCGTGAGCGCTCGCTGAGGCCACCGTGGACGAAAGATCGGATCCGGCTCAACGTGGCCGCCGCCATCGGGGTTCTGCTGTTCGTCCTGTCGTTCGTGGTCCCCGACATCTCGTTCCGGGAGATGTTCGTCGAGCTGACCAACCTTCCGGAGATCGTCTGGCGTCTGATCCCCAAGGACCTGGCGTGGTTCACGGCCAGGGTTCGTAGCGACCTGTTGGAGACGGTGGCGATCGGTTTCGCCTCCACCTTCCTCGCCCTCCTGGTGGCGATACCGCTGTCGTTCGTGGCGGCGTCCAACACCGCGCCGGGTCGGGCGTCCTACGCCATCGCCCGCTTCACCGCCCTGCTCGTGCGGGCCGCCCCCGACATCGTGGTCGCCGTGCTGCTCGTGGTCGCCATCGGCCTCGGCCCGGCCGCCGGTACGTTGGCCCTCGCCTTCGGGCTGATCGGGTTCGCCACCAAACTCTTCGCCGACAACATCGAAGAGGTCCGCCAGGGGCCGCGTGACGGCGTCGTGTCCTCCGGGGCCGGGCGCCTGCAGGACCTGGGCACGGCGGTGACGCCTCAGGCCCTGCCGTCGCTGGTCGGCAACTCCCTCTATCTGCTCGACATCAGCCTGCGCAGCTCGACGGTGCTGGGCATCGTCGGGGCCGGCGGTATCGGCTTCCTCCTGCAGAACGCCTCGAAGACACTCGACTTCCAGACGATGGGCGGCATCATCCTGTCGATCTTCGTCATCGTCTACGCCATCGAGCTGCTGGCCGGCTGGGTCCGGCGCCAGATCATCTAGCCATCCCTGTGGTCGGACCCGGAGCCGGGCCCCGACCCGCACAGCAAGGAGCATCGCCATGACCGACGACCGCACCCCGACCACACCCGTCTGGCGTGCCCTCGACGGGCCGGAAGAGATCGCCGACGCCCTCGTCGGGCTGTACGAGCGTCGAGGCACCACCCGGTATGACGAGGCGGTGAACCAGGTGGAGCACGGCCTGCAGTGCGCCGCCCTCGCCCTCGCCGCCGGGGCCGAACGCCCGACGGTGCTGGCGGCACTGTTGCACGACATCGGGCACCTCCTGCTCGGCGAGGATGACCGCGACCATGACTTCCTCAAAACCGACCGCCATCACGAGGACGTCGGCTCCCGCTTCCTGGCCAACTGGTTCTCCGAGGCCGTCACCGAGCCCATCCGGCTTCACGTACCGGCCAAGCGGTACCTGGTCGCCACCGACACCACCTACCACGACGGCCTCTCGCCGGCCTCGGTCCGCTCGCTGGTGGTCCAGGGCGGGCCGATGACGCCGGGCGAGGTGGCCGACTTCGAGGCCCAGCCGGGCCACGCCGAAGCGGCCGACCTGCGCCGCTGGGACGACCTGGGCAAGACGCCCAACGCCCCGACGCCGCCGATGAGCTTCTTCTGCGACCTGCTGGTCGAGGAGCTGTCGGCCGCCGGCTCGGCCCGCTGAGGGCCGACCCCGGGTCGGTCAGACGGAGAACCCGAGCCGAGGCTCGGCCAGACGGCCAGACGGCCAGACGGCCAGGCGGTCAGGCGGTGAGGCGGCGAGCCGGGTCGTCGTCGACCCGGTACACGCCCACCACCGACGGCCAGGACCCCCGGTCGTCGACGAGGATGACATCGGCCCGGGCACCCTCGGCGATCCGGCCGCGGTCATCGAGGCCGAGCATGGCCGCCGGTCCCGACGTCACCAGCCGGACCGCGGCGGCCAGGTCGCAGACGCCCTCGGTGGCCAGCTGCGACACGGCGCCGAGCATGGTGGAGGGCAAGTAGTCGGAGGCCAACACGTCGCACAGGCCCTCGGCGATCAGGTCTCGGGCCGAAGCATTGGCCGAGTGGGAGCGGCCCCGGAGGGCGTTGGGGGCGCCCATCACGATCGTCATGTCGGCGTCGCGGGCGGCTGAGGCTGCATCGAACGAGACCGGGAACTCGGCCACCGACGCCCCCATCTCCAGCGCCATCGTCACGTCCTCGGCGGTGTCGACGTCGTGGGCCAGAAGGATGATGTCACCGACCTCGGCCCGCGCCGTCAGCTTCGACCGGTTGGCGTCGCGCACGGCGATCAGGGCCTCGTTGCGGTCGATGATGCCCTGGACGTGCTCCTTCACCGTCATCCCTTCGGGGACCGAGGCCGGATCGACGGCCGCTTCGAACTGGGTCACGTCGCGGTACTGGCCCTGGCCGGGGGTGTGGTCCTCGAACGAGACGAGGACCCGCTCGGCGCCCCCGGTCCGACCCTCGTCGATATCGGCCAGCAGATGGTCGAGGGCGTCGAGGTCACGGGCCTCGGTGCGGTACAGGATCCGGTGGTCGACGCCGACCGCCGGTTCGGCCCGGCGGGTCTCGATGGCGTCGTAGAGCGCCTTGGCCCGCTCCACCGATCGATCGGTGCCCTCCTTCTCCTGGTAGCCGACCCCGTGGCACACGGTGACGACGCCGGCGCTGCGCAGCCGGCCCTCGAACGACTCGATGGCGAAGCCGAGATCGAACTGCGCCGTGCGGCGAGGGCTGATCTCCTTCTCGTACCCGTCGGAGTGGGTGTCGATCAGGCCCGGCAGAAGCAGCAGGCCCCGCCCGTCGATCGTGCGCTGGGCCCGGCCGTTGGCCGCTGGGGCGACGCCGGTGCCGACCGAGGTGATCACCCCGTCCTCGACCACCACGTGGGCGTCGTCGAGCACGGCGTCGGGGGTGACGGCCCGCACGTTGCGGTACAGGCTGACGGTGGCCGCCTCGTCGCGGTCGCGGCCGTCGTCGGTGTCGGAAGTGTCGGGGGAGGTGGAAACGGAGGTCATACGGGTGCGGGCTCCAGAATCTCGTCGGGGGCGCCGAGGCCGACGATGGCGCCGTCGGCCATCGAGGCGACGCGGTCGGCCAGGCGTCGCATCGCATCGAGGTCGTGGAAGATCGACAGGACCGTCGATCCTCGGGAGGTGAGCTCGGCGATCACGTCGAGCACCGACTCCCGGTTGGCCGGGTCGAGGGCCGACACCGGCTCGTCGAGTAGCAGCAGGCGGGGGGCGACCACGATGCCGGCCGCCAGGTTCACCCGCTGCTTCTCCCCGCCGGAAAGTAGGGAGGGGAAGGTGCTGAACAGCTCGGAGCCGATGTTGACCCGGCGCAGCACCTCGGCCGCCAGGTCGTCGGCGGCGTCGGGATCGACGCCGACCCGGCGGGCCTCCATGGCCACCACGTCCAGGACGGGTCGGCGGGGAGCGGCCCGGAGGAACTGGGACACATACCCGATCTCCCGGGCCCGAAGGTCGGCCACGTCGCTGTCGGACATCGCCAACAGGTCGATCCGTTCGCCGGAGGCGGCCCGGTAGGTGATCGAGCCCTCGTCGGCCACGTAGGTGCGGTGCACGCACTTGATCAGGCTGGACTTGCCCGCCCCGGACCGCCCGGCCAGGGCCAGATGGTCGCCCTCGAACAGGTCGAGGTCGACCCCGACCAGGCCGCGCACGACCCGGCCGCCGACGGCGTGGAGACGGAAGGACTTGACCAGGCCCCGGATGGACAGCAGCGTGCGGTCGTCGGTGTGGTTCGTCGGTAGCGACATCGCGCTCACCCTCGGGCGGCGCCGACCAGGCGCTGGCTATAGGGGTGCTGCGGGTCTTCGAGCAGCTGATCGGTCAGCCCTTCCTCGACCACCCGGCCGTGGTGCATCACCACACACCGTCGGGTGAGCATTTCGATCACGTTGAAGTCGTGGGAGACCACGATGGCGGCCACCCCCGTCTCGTCCAGCAGGTCCCGGATCAGGTCGAGGACACCGGCGGCGACCGAGGCGTCGAGGCCGGTGGTCGGCTCGTCGAGCAGCAGGACCGGCGGCCGGTTGGCCAGGGCCTTGGCCAGCTGCACCCGCTGGCGCATGCCGCCCGAGAAGGTGGCGACCGGGTCGTCCATGCGCTCGAGGGGCACCTCGGTGCGGGCCAGCAGCTCGGCCGCCCGCTCCCGGATCCGGCCGAAGTGGCGCCAACCGGCGGCGGTCAGCCGGTCGGCCACGTTGCCCCCGGCCGTGACATGGAGGTCGAGGCCCTCGGCCGGATCCTGGTAGACGACGGCCAGCTGGTCGATGCGAAGCTGCCGGCGGGCGGAGGGGTCGAGGTGCAGGATGTCGGTGGCGCCGTCGTCGCAGGACGCCAGATGGACCGAGCCGGCGCTCGTCTTCTGGTCGCCGGCGATGCAGCGCATCAGGGTCGACTTGCCCGAGCCGGACTCGCCGATGATGCCCAGCGCCTCGCCCGGGGCCACGGCAAGGTCGATGCCCCAGCAGCCGACCACCGCGCCGGTGGTGGGGCTGACCGAGGTGCCGAATTCCGGCCCGGTGCCGGGCACGGCGTCGGCCCCGCCCGGGCCGTAGACCCGACCGAGGCTCTCCACCGTGATCGACCACGGGGCGATGGCGGAGGCCGTCGGCTCGGTCGAGGTGTCGCCGACCCCGTTGACCAGGGGTTCGGCGGCGGCGTGGGGTGGGGTGCTGGTGACGGTCACCAGAGCTCTCCTTCCTGCTGGGCGGCCTCGGGGTTGAGGAGCCCGGCCTCGATCTGCTGGCGGGTGCACCAGTCGGTGTCGCTGCAGACCCAGACCGACGAGCCGTCCTGCTGGGGCAGCTCCACCAGGTAGGCGGCGGACATCCCGTGCTCGTCGAGCACGCCGCAGTGGACGCAGGGGATCTTCGATTCCTCCACTTCGAAGGGCACATCCTCGAAGGTGAGGGGCTCGACGTCGGTGTGGGGTGGGATGGCGTAGATCCGCTTCTCCCGCCCGGCGCCGAAGAGGCTGAGGAAGCGGCTCTGATGGAGCGGGGGCACGTCCCATCGGGGGATGGGGGTGGTGGCGATCACGTAGCGCCCGTCGACCACGCACGGATAGCCGGTGGTGCGGGTGATGACGCCGTTGCGGACGATGTCCTCGTAGAGCGACACCCACATGCGGGCGTAGTCGCCCTCGGCGTGCATGCGGCGCAGCTCGGTCATGTCCCGCTCCACCCCGCGCAGCGGCTCGGGGACCGGCACCTGAAGCACCAGGATCTGGCCGTCGACCAGCTCGTCCTCCGGTACCCGGTGCCGGGTTTGGATCACGTCGGCGTGGCGGGGGTCGGTGGTGGTGGCCACGCCTTCGGCGTTGCGGATCAGGCGGCGCAGGTTGGCGGCGTTGACGCCGCCGTCCTCGCCCTGGTCGTACACCTTGACCACGTCGTCCTCGCCCACGACGGCGAGGGTGATCTGGAGGCCGCCGGAGCCCCAGCCCCGGGCCACCGGCATCTCCCGGGACCCGAAGGGCACCTGGTAGCCGGGTACGGCGACGGCGGTGAGGGTGGCCCGGCGGATCTCCCGCTTGGCCGACTCGTCGAGGATGGGGACCCGCTCCTCGGCAGCCGAGCCGTGGGAGTGTGAGCCGGCCGACTCGCTGGTGTGGGGTTCGGGGGTGTCTCCGGCTGCGGGGTCGGTCGGGGCGAGCCGGTCGAGCAGGCTCATCGTCCGGCCTCGATCCCGGTCCCGGCCAGGTCGGTCACCTCGCAGTCGGACCGGCCCTGGGCCAGACGTTCGGCCCGGACGTGGTCGGCGGCCCGCATTGCCGACTTGCGCTCCATCATCGAGCGGAAGGTGACGTAGTGGGGGAGCTTGAGGTGTTCCAGGAAGCCCGAGGCGTCGAGACCGTCGGTCGTCATCAGCACCGACTGTTCGAGGGGGCCGGTCCCGGCGTTGCGGTGGACGGCGATGTCGAGGTTGGCCATGGCGATCGCCTTCCGCTCGTTGTGCCCAAGGCACATGCCGTAGCCGACGTCGAAGCGGGTGCGATCCTCGTCGGCCCCGTCGAGGTCCTCGATGGCCTCGACCTCGGTGACCCGGAGCGTGCCGAGGGTGACGGGCTCGCCGATGACCGGATTGACCATCGACACCGGCAGGCGACCGTGGCGGACCTCGCCCAGCGTCACCTCGTGCAGGTCGCGGTCGGGGCCGAGGATGTTGCGGTACCAGAGCTGGACCAGGGCCCCGGTCTCGGCCCGGGCCATGGCCGACAGTCGGGCCGAGCGGGGGGCGCCCGGTCGGGCCGCCATGCGGCTGATGTCGAAGGGCTCGGGGTCATCGGTGCGGCGCCGGTCGACGAGCGAGTCCATCTCCCGCAGCACGTCCATCAGCCGTCCGGGCACCCGAGGCGCCTCCGGCTCGTCGGCGCCCTGCTCGGGCGTGTCGCCCGTACCCGTACCGGTCTCGGCAGGAGCTGTCGCCGTGGACTCCGATCGGGCCTGCTCGTCGGCCTCATGGCGGGCCAGGGCGGCCTCGGCCGCCAGGCGACGGCCCTCGTCCTCCGGGGTCCGATCGATAAGGCGACCGGTGTAGTCCAGGGTGCGACCGAGGAGCTGGGGGCCGGGCGGCTCCCGGAAGGCGGGCACGATCCGACGCAGAACGTCGATGTCGTCGGCGTCGGCCGTCTCGGTGTAGCCGAACCGGGGGAGGGTGGCCCGGTGGGCCCGGATCAGGTGGGCGGCCTCGATCACGTCACCCTCGGCTTGACGGAAGGCCCGGGCGGCCAGCTCCTCGTCCCACAGGCCCCCTTCGCCCATCACCCGGTCGACCGAGTAGCGGAGGCGGTCGATGATCTGGTCGATCTCGAGCCACGAGCTGCGACCCTCCAATCGACGGCGGCGGACGAGGTCCTCGGCGGCACCGATCGCCTCGTAGCCACCCTTGGCGGCGACGTATCCCATCAGCTGACTCCCTGTTCGTCGGTGGCGACCACGGTGACCGTGGTCGATCGAGAGATGGCGGCCACGGCGCCGTCGTCGGCCCACAGCCAGACGTCGAGGCCGGTGGGGAAGGTGCCGCCGGCCTGGCCCAGACCGGGGGCCACGGCGGCGATCGTCGAGCCCGAGGTCGGCGTCACATCGAGCAGTCGCTCGCCCGGCACCCCGGGGCCCGACAGGCGCAGTCGGGTGACCTCGGGTGACCGGGGTGCCTCGGCGGAGGCGACGGCCAGGTGGCCGACGGCGATGCCGACCCGGGTGCCCCGCTCGGGGGCCAGGGCGGTGCCTCGGTCGAGGCGGTCGTCGACGGTGGGCGGCGTGGTCAGGTAGGTGACGATGTCGGCGTCGGCGACCTCGGCCGGTCGGGCCCCGCAGGCGTCGGCCACCAGGGCCTCCAGAGACGCCTCACGGCCGCCGTCGGCGTCGATGACGGCACAGCGGACGTCGACGTCGGCGAGCGCCAGGGGCAACCACAGCGGTCGAGGCGCCTCGGCGGTGAGGGTGGCGGGGAGGGGTAGGACGGTGCCGGGCTCGGCCAGGGTTCGCAGGAGGGTGTCGAACACCGCCTGCGATCGGGCACCGGTGAGGGTGAGATCGGCGACGTGCATCAGTTCATCTCCTCGAAGGACACGACGGTGGGGGCCAGCTCGTCCCACTCGGCCGACCGGTCCGCCGCCTGGCGGTGGTGGACGGCTCGGCACAGGGCCTCGACGTCGGCGGCCAGCGGGCCGCCGGCCTCGGTCTCGGCGTCGAGGATGGCGGCGGCCAGGGTGGCCTCCCGGTCGTCGCCGATGCGCATGGCCCAGGCTCGGGTGGCCCGATGTTCGATCTCGCAGCGGGTGACCAACACATCGGCCAGCAGGAAGCGGGTGCGCTCCACCGGCTCCCGGACGGTCATCGTCACGGTTCCGACCTCGGGTGGGTGGACGGCTCGCAGCGGTGGGCGACCCGGGTCGGCCTCACCGTCGGAGGCGGCCAGGGCCCGCTCGGCCAGCGGGAGGAGGCGGTCGGCGGGGGCGGCGGCCAGGGCCTCCACCCGGCGGGTGCGGTGTAGGGGTTCGGTCATCGGCGCTCCGTGATCGCGTGGTCGGATGGTGGGGTCGTGTGGGGGTCCCTCCTGCCGTTGGTTGCGACGGTGGGGGCGGGTGTGGGAGCGGTGGCCTCATCGAGCTCGAGGACGACCCGGAAGGAGTCGGCCCGCATCCAGCCGATCGAGTACTCGACGGCTCGGTCGCCTGCGGCCAAGCGATTGAGGTTCTCCACCCGCCAGGTCGGAGGACGGCCCACCTGGTCGAGCAGGGGGGCGATATCGGGCGGCGCCGGGATCAGCTCCACCCGGCTCCAGGCCCGGGTGGCCACGATCTGGTAGCCCTGGCTCAGGGTGGTCGACAGTGGCTCGTCGCCGTGGTGGTGGCGACCGAGTTCGGGGACGAGATCGACGGGGAACCAGTGGGTCTGGACCATGGCCACCTCGCCGTCGACGAAGCCTCGCCGCCGCAGCTGGGCGACCGTGCGACCGCGCGAGATCTCGAGCTTGGCCGCCACGGCGGCCGGGGCCCGCATGGTGTCGACCTCGAGGAGCTCGAAGGTCGGGTCGTGCCCGGCGGCCGAGACCAGACGGCTCCAGCTCGGCTGATCGCCACCCCGGATCGGGTAGGTGAGACGCAGGGCGATGTAGGTGCCCGAACCGCGCGACCGCCGGACCAGGAGTCGTTGCTCCAGCTCCTGGAGGGCTGCTCGCGCCGTGAGTCTGCTCACGCCGTGCCGGGCCGCCAGATCGTTCTCGCTCGGCAGGCGGGTGCCGGCGGCGAGGCGGAGGATGTCACGCTCGATGTCGTCGGCCAGGGCGAGGTAGGTCGCATCCGGCCGGTCTGCGGTGGCCATGGAGGCCATCCGAGCACAGCGAAGTTGTCAAGACAACTCGCCCACGAGACCTTCACGGAGACTTCGCGACCCGTTCACCGGTCGTCGCCTGGCGGTAAGACCGGGGTCGGTAGTGTGCGAGCGATGCAGCGCCTCCACCTGATCCTGTACGCCACGCCCACCGGTGCGCTGGCCCAGCAGATCGAGGCCTTCTTCGCCCAGGTCACCACCGAACTCGGTCCGACCACGGCCCAGAGCTACCCGCCCCATCTCACCCTCACCGGCTTCTTCCACCGGCGGCCCGCCGACCTGGGCCGGGTGATCGACGAGGCGACGACGGTGATCGAGCGTCATCGGCCGGTCCCGACTGAGGCGGTGCGGGTAACCGGCCTGGTCAGCCGCGACGACTGGGTGGGGCTCACGGTCGAGTCGGCCCTGCTGGAGCAGGCGACGGCCGAGTTCGTCGCCGAGCACGCCCTGGTGGACGGCGACGACGCGCTGCGGCCCAAGGACTGGCTGCACCTGTCGTTGGCCTACGGCGTCGACGCCCTCGATCCCTACGGTGAGCGGGCCCAGGAGCTGATCGACCCCGCCACCGACACCGGTTGGGAGCTCGGGTTGTGGGAGCGAGCCGACGGCGGGTGGCGCCGACACGTCTGACGGCCGCACTCGCGGCCGGTCGGAAACCCGGCGGCCGGGCGGCGGCGATCCACTACGGTCGCCGATCATGCACCCCGATGGCCGCCTCCTGCTGGAACCGCTGCGGGTCGACCACGCCGAGGAGATGGTGGCGGTCCTGGCCGACACCGAGCTCTACGCCTACACCGGCGGCGCCCCTCCCACCCTCTACGAGCTGCAGGCCCGGTACGGCGCCCAGGTGCGGGGCCCGGCCGACGGCGGCGAGGCCTGGCGCAACTGGGTGCTCCGGGAGCGGGCGTCCGGAGAAGCCGTCGGCTTCGTCCAGGCCACCATCGTCTGCGACGAGGCCGAGGTGGCGTGGCTGGTCGGGATCCCCTGGCAGGGTCGGGGGCTCGCCGTCGAGGCGGCGCAAGCCCTCGTGGCCACGTTGGCCGCCGACGGAATCGCCCGCCTTCAGGCCCACATCCACCCGGAACACACGGCGTCACAGCGGGTGGCGCAGGCCATCGGGCTGGTGCGATCGGGCGAGGTCGACGACGACGGCGAGGAGATCTGGACCTCGGGCCCCCAACCCTGATCGCCGGCCGCCGAGCCGGGCCGCCAGGAGGGCTAGGTGAGGCGGCAGGGCCGCTCGACTAGCGTGGATCACCCGCTGCTCGATCGTGCGGTGGGGTTTCGACGGCACCAAGGGAGCACGGCGTGGCCAGACTGCGGCAGCCGGTGGGCAAGTCCTCCACCGGACTCGACGAGAACGTCGCCGCCGTCCTGGCCGTCAGCGTGGTCGTTTCGGGCCTGGTGTTCCTGCTGATCGAGCGGAAGAGCGCCTTCGTGCGGTTCCACGCCATCCAGTCGCTCGTCTTCTTCGGCGTGGTGATCCTGCTCGGCCTGGTGGTGGGGGCGGTCCCGTTCCTGCCGGGGTTCATCAGCACGGTGGCCAGCATGATCGCCCTCGCCGTGTGGGTGGTGCTCCTGGTCCAGACGTACCGCGGCTCGTGGTTGGAGTTGCCGGTGATCGGCCCCTTCGCTCGCAGACGGGCCATGGTGGCCGACGAGTAGGCCTGTCACAGACCGTTCACATGCTCGACCCCGAGTATCGACATCGATGGGGTTGAATCACCGGGGTATGGAAGCCACCGGTGCCCGGCCGGCCCTCGACCCGGGGTCGTCGACGTTCCTCGCCGACCCCCACCCGGTGTTCGACCGGTTGCGGGCCGAGAGTCCGGTCGCCACCGACCCCCTCGGGCTGTCGACCCTCGACTACGAGTCCTCGGCCGAGGCCTTCGCCGACCGGTCCCTGATCCCGGGCATCGATCCGCTGCTCGCGACCCGGGGCATCGAGCCGCTGTGGGGCGAGGTCGGCCACACCCTGACCGACTCCGAGGGCGACGACCATCGCCGCCTCCGCCGCACGGTGGGGCCCTGGTTCACCCCACCCCGGATCGAGGGCCTCCGGACCCGGGTCCGCACCCTGTGCGACGAGCTGGTGACTGCGGCCGAGCCCGATCAGCCCTTCGACGTGATGGCCGACCTGGCCGACGTCGTTCCCGCCCGCCTGTTCTGCTGGATGGTGGGGGCGCCGGAGTCGCTGGCCCCCGAGCTGGCGGCGCTGTCCAAGACACTGCTGACCGTGTTCACCGCCACTACGGAGATGGTGGAGCCGGTTCGGGCGGCCAAGGTCGGTATGGCTGCCCTGACCGAGGAACTGATCGCCGTCCGCCGTCGGGCGCCGGGCGACGACGTCGTTTCGATGCTGCTGGGCGCCGTGGCCGCAGGCGACCTCGACGACCGCAGCGTGTTCCACCTGGTCGAGGAACTGCTCAGCGCCTCGGTCGACAACACCGCCAACACCACCGGCCTCGCTCTATGGACCCTGCTCGGTCGGCGCGACGCCTACCGTCGCATCGGTCTCGACCCCGACCTGGTCGCCGCCGCTGCCGAGGAGTGCGGGCGCTTCGAGCCGGCTATCCGCCACACCATCAAGTACGCCCGGGCCGACACCGAGGTGGCCGGCGTGCCCGTCCCCGCCGGCGGTTTCGTCACCATCAGGATCGCCGCCGCCCACCGGGATCCGGGCGTGTATCCCGATCCCCACCGGTTCGACATCGACCGGACGGCACCCAAGCCGCAGCTCGCCTTCGGTCTCGGCCGTCACTACTGTCTGGGCGCCGCCCTCGGCCGGATGGAGATCGCCGAGATGATCCGGGCGGTGGCCGTCCACCGCCCGGAGGCCGTCCTCGGCGACGGTGTCGACATGACGAAGAACGCGGCCGGGCTCGTACACCGGCTGCAGATACTCCCGGGAGCACTCCGATGACCGACGCAAGCGCCGGCGACCTGCCGGACCAGGTACCCGAGCCGTGGGAGCGCCCGATTCCCCATTGGTCGACCGACCCGTTCGCCGGTCGCACCACCGTCCACGGCCTGGCCAGCGACGAGGTGCGGTCGGCCTTGCACAAGTATGTCCGCCTCGGAAACGCCGAGCAGGCCGTCCTCTCAGCCCTCGAGCTGGCCCGGACCGACGCCGATCACGAGGCCGAGATGTGGCGTCGGCTCCAGGTGCTCGCCGCCGAGGACGTGGGCATGGGCGATCCGGCGTCGATCTCGATCGTGCGCGCCCTGCACGAATCGGCCGACGACACCGAGCCCGGTGCCTACGACCGGCTGGTGTTCGCCGCCCAGGCCGCCGGCTACCTGGCCCGCACCCCGAAGGACCCGATCAACGGCGAGCTGATGCAGCTCGCCCTCCACCAGGAGACGGCACCGACCATCCCCGACGCGGCCCTGTGCATCCACACCCGACGGGGTCAGGAGCTCGGGCGCACGATGTACGACTGGTTCGCCACCGGCACGACGATTCACCCCGAGGTGACCGACCGGGACGTCGGGCCCCGGGATGAGTTGTCGGCCCTCTACCTACGGCTCGACCCCCCGGCGGCGGACACCTGAGCGACGGTCAGCCGTCGAACTCGACGCCGCACTCGTCGCGGACGTAGGTCTCGACGTTGTTGGCGGCCGCCTCGAACTCGGGTCCGTCGAGGGCTTCCAGCTGCTCGGCCATCTCGGGGTCGGTGGCCAGGGCGATCAGGTCGCCATCGGCGGCCTCCAGGGCCTCGCTGAGGGTGTCGACGCCGCTGATGAGGAGCTGCAGATCCCCTTCGATCTCGCTCGGGGCCGACTCCTCCAACGTCGACAACCCGTTGCTGAACTCGCCGAAGGCGGCGGCCATGGCGGCGCCCGGGTCCTCGGCGTTGAAGTCGACGTCGGCCGTCGGGTCGAGGCCCGACAGCTCCCGGGCGGCGTCGCAGAACGCGGCGGCGTCGTCACCGCCACAGGCGGCGGTGGACAGGGCCAGGGCGGCGGCGATGGACAGGGCTTTGGTCGACCTCGACACGTGGGCTTCCCTCCTGGGGGCGGCTGCGGGTGGCAGGCCGGAGACGGTAGGAGGTCGGACGGTCGCCGACGGCGGGTGCTCGACCTCGATCAACGGGCGCTCAACGTAGCTCAGCCGGTCGGACCCCGGGTGGAGCGTGACGGAGAAACCCGGGCGACCCTAAGCTCCGGTTCCCCGGCACCGGGCCGGGGGTCGATCGGTGGAAGGGGAGCAGCAGATGAGCGCAGGCCACGTGGTGGAGGTGTCGTCGGAGCCGGAGCGGGTCGGCATGAGTGCGGAGCGGCTGGGCCGCATCGAAACGGCCATGGGCCGCTACGTCGAGCGTGGCGTGCTGTCGGGGACGAGCACGCTGGTGGCCCGGCGGGGTGAGGTGGTGCACGCCGCCCTGGTCGGCGACCGCGATCGCGAGGCCGGTCTCCCCATGGAGGCCGACACCATCTTCCGGCTCTACTCGATGACCAAGCCGGTGGTGTCGACGGCGCTGATGATGCTGCACGAGGAGGGCCTGTTCCACCTCGAGTACCCGGTGTCGCGCTACCTGCCCGCCTTCGGCGGGGTGAAGGTGGCGGCGGCGGACGGCTCGCTGGTCGACCCGGCCCGGCCGATCGAGATCCGCGATCTGCTGATGCACACCAGCGGCCTCACCTACGACTTCATGGTCGACACCCCGGCCGGTGAGGCCTACCGCCGGAATCGGATCATGAACGACGCCACCCGCTCGCTGGCCGAGGTGGTCGATGCCATCGCCGAGATGCCCCTGGCGTACCAGCCGGGCGAGGTGTGGCACTACAGCGTCGGCATCGACGTGGCCGCCCGCCTGGTCGAGGTGCTGGCCGACCAGCCGCTGCCCGAGTTCCTGGCCGAGCGGCTGTTCGAGCCCCTGGGGATGACCGACACCGCCTTCGGGGTGCCCGAATCCGAGCGGGGACGTCTGGCCGCCATGTACGGCCTGCCCGATCTCATCGGCCGGGACCACACGGTGAACGAGCTGGTGGAGGCCGCTCTCGGTGGGTTCCACGAGCGGATCGACGTGTCGGACACCTACCCGGTCGACACCCCGGACACCTTCGTCCGCGGCGGGCTCGGCCTCTTCGGGACCACCGGCGACTACTGGCGTTTCGCCCAGATGCTGCTCGACGGCGGGCGGGCGGGCGATCGTCACCTGATCGGTCGCAAGACCCTCGAACTCATGCACAGCAACCACCTGCCCGACGAGCTGCTGCCTTGGGACCTGCTCGGCCGCGACAACCGAGGCATGGGCTTTGGCCTCGGATCCCGGGTGATGATGGAGGTGGCCCCCACCGCCGGTCCCGGTTCGGTTGGCGAGTACGGCTGGGCCGGCGCGGCCAAGACCTACTACTGGGTCGACCCGGCCGAGGAGCTGGTGGCCGTGTTCATGACCCAGTACATGACCGGGGTCGAGCTACCCGACCGTGACTTCCGCTCCCTGGTTTATCAGGCGATCGTCGACTGACGAGGGCCATCGTCCTCGCCGAAGGACGACCGGCCGGGAGTCGGCGGTCGTGTGGTGAGTCGGCCGAGGGCTGGACCCTAGGGCTGGACCGCCACCACCCAGAACGCCGCCGAGCGGGGCCCGCCGTGCTCGTAGAGGCGGGGGTTGCCCTCCTGGGGCTGGTACGGCTTGAGCACCGGGTGGTCGCGGTAGCTTCCCGGGTTGATCTTGTTGCCGTGCTTCACCGGGGTGCCTCCGGCGTGCAGGTGGTGGGGTCGGTCGTCGTCGTTGTAGATGCGCAGGATTTGACCGACCTCGACGTACACCGGGTTGTCGAAGGTGTTCCACGCGCCCGACCCGGTGCCGGCCGGGATCCTGAACTCGACGATGGCGGGCGACGCCTCCTCCGCCGGAGGCTCGGCCGGCGGCGGTTCGTCGGCCGGCTGGGTGGGGGCCGTGGTCGGGGCCGTGGTCGGCGCCGTCGTCGTCTCGACCGGCGCCGGAGCGGTGGTGGGAACCGTGGTGGGGGCGGTTGTCGGGGCTGCGGTCTCGACCGGGGCCGCCGGGGTGGCCGGAGCCTCCACCGGGGTGGCGGGGGAGTCGACCGGGGCGTTCGCGTCGGCTGCCGGCACGGCACCGGCGAGCGGCTGGCCCAACTGCCCGTCGACCTGGGTCTGCACCGGGGCGACCGCCGGGGTGGCAGGCGAGGCGGAGGTGACCGCGGCGGACATCGTCACGTCGGCCGACGCCTGTTCCGGGGCACTCGCCTCGCCGCAGGCGGTGAACACCAGGGCGGCGGCGGACAACGACGCCAACCAGCGCAGGTTGAAGCGGGTGGTGGGGGGTCGGTGGGTTCCGGAGTGAGACATCGTCCGCCTTGTCCGATGCTGCAGATCCTCGTCGGCGACAGCAATCGACATCGAGCCCCATGAGCAACGTAGCCGCTCGCGCGGCCGGAGGGAACCACCATCGACAACTTCCGGGTCGGTGGTCGGCCGGGCCATGATCGGGGGCGGACCGATCATCGTCGAACCGGAGGCCCGCAGCCGTGCGCTACGCCGTCAAAACCGCTCCCCACCACTGCACCTGGACCGAGATGCTCGATGCATGGCGGGCCGCCGACGAGATCGAGCTGTTCGAGTCGGCGTGGAACTTCGACCACTTCTACCCGCTGGTGGGCGACACCGCCGGTCCCTGTCTCGAGGGGTGGGTGACCCTTAGCGCTCTGGCCCAGGCCACCAGCCGCATCCGGGTGGGGTGCATGGTCAACGGCATCCACTACCGGCACCCGGCGGTGGTGGCCAACATGGCGGCCAGCCTCGACATCGTGGCCGGCGGTCGTTTCGAACTCGGCCTCGGGGCGGGCTGGCACGAGGGCGAGTCGTCGGCCTACGGCATCGAGCTCGGCACTCTGACCGAGCGCTTCGATCGCTTCGACGAGGGGGTCGAGGTGATCGACCGGCTCCTGACCCAGGAGGTCACCTCGTTCCAGGGCGACTACGTCACCATCACCGACGCCCACTGCGAACCGAAGCCGGTGCAGCGCCCCCGACCCCCGATCGTGATCGGGGGCGGTGGCGAGCGGCGGACGTTGCGTACCGTGGCCCGCCAGGCCGACCACTGGAACCTCCCGCGCGCCACCCCCGAGGTGTTCACCCAGAAGTTGGAGGTGCTGCTCGGGCACTGCGACGCCGAGGGACGTGATCCGGCCACGATCACCCGCTCGGTCCAGGTCCGCATCGCCGACGGGGCCGACGGTCCGGCCCGGGCGGTGGAGGCGGCCCGGGCTCTCGGCGACGTCGGCGTCGACCTGGCGATCTTCCAGTTGCCCCAGCCCTACCGACCGGCGAGCGTCGAGGATCTGGCCGCCGTCCTCGCTTCGTCCTAGGGGCCGCCGACTACGACTCGGCCGAGGCCAGATCTCGCCACAGCGCCCGATAGCTGGGGTAGCTGTACTCGTCGGTCACCCACCCGGAGGCCACCAACTCCTCCTGCAGCCTCGGCAGCTGCCAGCAGCTCACGCCCATGTCGACGTGGTGGGCCAGGTGGTAGCCGATGTTGAACGGCACGATCCAGAACGACGCCAGCCTGCTCTGACGGACGTCGTGGGTGGTCTGTCGCCGATCGGAGGAGCGGGTCATACCGCCGTGCTCGGCGATGGCCCGCAGCCGGTTGATCACCCGCCACACCGTCATGTGGGGCAGCCACCACAGGAACAGGTAGAGCTCGGGACGGCCGACGACGGTGAAGGCGACCAGGATGGGCACCTGGCAGGCCAGGATGCGGACCGCCGTCGGTCGACGCTTGCGCGCCGCCCGGATCAGACCCTTGAACAACTTCCACCCGGTGCGGCCGGTGGCGTCGCGGATCAGTTTGCGGCGCAGGCTGGCCCGGGTGACCGGATAGTGGGCGTAGAGGGGCACGTCCGGCTCCTCGGGCCCCATCTCGTCCCGATGGTGGGCGATGTGGGCCCGGCGATAGTCCTCGAAGGGCACCCAGGTGGGGTAGGAGAGGATCCAGCTACCGATCCAGTCGTTGAGGGCCTTGTTCGGCAGCAGGGTGCGGTGGACGGCCTCGTGGCCCAGGCTGGCGAACCGGGCGTAGGTCCGACCCATCAGCAGGAACGCCGCCACCCACGCCACCGGATGGGACAGCCGGATTGCCGCCGCCACGATGGCGACGGGCTCGATAACCACGGTGACGATCGCCAGCCAGCTCCGCCACACGGGAATCGCCCGCAGTTCGGCTCGCAGCTTGGGCACGGCCTTACCCCGGGCCAGGAGCCGATCGGTCGGCAGCACGTCGGGCAGGGCCGACGGAGGCGGGACCATGCCGCCGAACCCGCGGTCGTCGACGCTGCTGTGCGGTCCGGGTGCCATCGGCCCAGCTTAGGAAAGGCGTACGGCCCGACGAAATCGGGCCTGTCGGGTCAGCTCGTGGTGCCGATGAAATCGGCGGGGTTGCTGAGCACGTGACCGGCCCCGTGCGGCCCGTTGAGGACCGAGTCGGCCCCGTACAGCGCCCGCTTCTGCCAGCCGTATCGGTCCCGGTCGGCGGCCAGCGGCGCCAGCTCCGCCGCCCGGGCCATCGCCGCGGGCAGGACGTCGTCGACCTCCACGGCCGAGGCGACGAATCCGGCGGCCAACGCCTCGGGGGCCGTCCACCGCCTGGCCAACATCACCGTCTCGTGGAAAGCGGGAGCCGGGATCTTGTGGCGGAAGAGGGCCACCTCGGGCTCGGGGATGGTCAGACCGATCTGCAGCTCGTTGGCGCAGAGGTAGCCCCGGTCGGCCCGCATGATGCGCACGTCGTGGGCCAGGCTGATCATGAAGCCGGCGCCGAAGCCGTGACCGCCGATGGCGCAGAGCGTCGGCATCGGCAACAGCAGCACCCGACCAAGCAGCTGCATGAACTCGACCCCGAACACCGAGCGGTCGCCGCCCGGATGCTCGGCGTCGTCGCTCATGATCCACTCCAGGTCGAGGCCGTTGGAGAAGAACTTCGGATGGTTGGAGGTGGTCACCAGCGCCGCCGGCCCTTCAGAGGCGGCCACCTCCTCGATGGCGGCGGCGAAGGCCCGGGTGAACGTTGTGCTCCACCGGTTCTCGTCGTCGTTCATGGTGAGGACGAAGACGTCGCCCTGGCGTTCGAGATCGATCATCGACGCCATGATGGCGCTCCCACCGCCCGACGGCGAACCCGCCCGCCCTCGGGCGGGGGCGTCCGCGGCCCGGACGCGCCGATGGCGGGCCCCGGGGTCGGGACCCGCCCTCGGTGGAAGGTGCGTGATGCGCTACCGGGCGCTACCGGGCGTGATCAGTCGCCGCAGTAGTCGTCGTAGGGCTCCGGCTCGGGCTCGTAGACCGGCTCGGGCTTGGGCTCGTAGTAGGCGTCCGGCTGGTACGGCTCCTCCTCGTACACGGGCTTGGGCTCTTCGTAGACGGGCTTGGGGGCCTCGTAGACCGGCTCGTCGTACTCGGGCTCGGGCTCGTACACCGGCTTGGCCTCGACGTAGGGGGCCGGGGCCGGCTGACCGTAACCGTCGACGTCGAGGTCGACCTTGGTGTTGGTGTAGTCGTCGTCGGTGTAGGTGTCGGTGTAGGTGCTGTCGTAGTTGCCGGAGTCGGTGACGGCGACGTCGACGTCGACCGAACGGTCCTGGTCACCCTCGCCGAACTCGGAGTTGGCGATGTACTCGGCGTTGACGTTCTCGTCGCCGATGATGCCGTAGTCCGAGGCCACGGTGTTGTTGTCACCGGTGGTGATGTTGTCGGCGTGGACGTCGGTCAGCTGGACGTTGCCCTCGCCGGTCTGGAAGTTGGAGCCGGTGGCGCCGTCGGCGATGATCGAGCCGTCGTCGGCCTGGGTGATGTCGGTGTAGTTGTTCTGGTGGATGCCACCCTTGACGTCGCCTTCGACGTGGAGGCTGTTGTCGACGTAGATCTCGTCACCCTCTTCGACGGTGATGTTGATGCCCTGGGCGAAGATCTCGGCCAGCTGGTCGGCGGTGTAGCCGTCGTCGGCGGTGCCGTACCCGGCGGCCGAGGAGTTGACGGCGTCGAGGACGGCCTGCTGGGTGGCGGGATCGAGGTCGGTCCCGGCCAGGGCCTGGGCGACGACCGCCGAGGGGTCGACGTCACCGGGGACGCCGGCGGTGGCCTCGACGAGGTCGACCGGCGAGTCGCCGAAGTTGCTGAGGAGATCGGCGTTGCCGTTGAGGAGCTCCTGGATGAGCGTCATGAGGTCGGTGGAGACGTCGGACATGGTTGTTCCCTCCGTTGAGATGGATGCGTGCGTTTGGTGTTGGTTGCTTGCGTTGAGATCAAACGTACGGCATCTCCTTCGGCCCGTGATCGGGGATCACCCCCGTCGTAGGGGATTTCCATAGGGGATTCCCGATCCCGGGGCCTCCCCCTAGGCTGAATCACCCGCCGAACACCCTCCAGCAGGCCCGCTACCAGGGACAAGACGCACCATGGCCGACGAGCTGAGCATCCTGACCCGAGTCGGTCACCCCGACTTCCTCGACCTGCCCTGGGGGACCCCCCTCGAGGAATGGGACCACGAACGCATGGTGCCGATGGCGCACGGCGTCAGCCGCCACATCGTGCGGTTCGTCCGCTACGACGAGCGGGTCTACGCCCTGAAGGAGACGACCGAGCGGCCGGCCCGGCTGGAGTACGACGTCCTCAAGGAGCTGCGGGAGGAGCACCTGCCGGTGGTGGAGCCGGTCGGCATCGTCGCCGGGGTCGACGACCACGACGGCGCCATGCTGATCACCCGGTACCTCGACTACTCCCTGCCGTACTGGTACGTGCTCGGCCGCGACCACCCGGCGTTGGCCGAGCACCTGATCGACGCCGCCGTCGTCCTCCTCGTCCGCCTGCACCTGGAGCGGGTGTTCTGGGGCGACTGCTCCCTCGGCAACATCCTGTTCCGCCGCGACGCCGGCGCCCTGATGGCGTACCTGGTCGACGCCGAGACCACCGAGCGCCACACCACGCTCAGCGACGGGATGCGCAGCTACGACCTCACGATCGCCAAGGAGAACATCATCGGTGGTCTGCTCGACCTGCAGGCCACGGGCCGGGTCCCCGAGGACGTCGACCCCTTCGGGATCACCGACGACCTGGAGCAGCGATACCACCAGCTGTGGGACGAGCTCACCCGCACCGAGGAGTTCGCCGTGTCGGAGCGGTGGCGGATCGATCAACGCATCCGCCACCTCAACGACCTCGGCTTCGACGTCGAGGAGCTGTCGATCAGCAGCGACGGTCGCGACATCAGGATCAAGCCGATCCTGGTCGAGGAGGGACACCACGCCCGCGACCTCCGGCGGCGGACCGGTCTCGAGGTGCAGGAGAATCAGGCCCGGCGGTTGCTGGCCGACATCGCGAACCACCGGGCCTGGCTGCAGAAGGACGCCCCCAAGCCGGTACCCCGAGCGGTGGCCGCCGCCCGCTGGCTGGCGGACGTGTACGAACCGGTGGTGGAGTCGATCCCCGAGGAGCTGCAGGCCCAACTCGAGGACGCCGAGGTCTTCCATGCCGTCCTCGAGCACCGGTACTACCTGTCGCTGGAGCGGCAGGAGGAGGTGACCCACGCCGAGGCGACGGCCCACTACGTGGACAACTACCTCCGAAAGCGCCCGGCCGAACGCCAGCTCGACGTCGAGTGGCCGGACGAGATCTAGCGTCCGGAGCCGAGAACGACGAACGGCCCCGGCGGGGAGCCGGGGCCGTGATCGCCGATGGGTTGTCGTCCGACCGGATCGATCAGTCGTAGACCTCGTCGTCGTGGTGATCGTCGACGTAGGGGTCGTCGTGGTGCTCGACGGGCTTCACCGGCTTGTAGCCACCGTCGTGGGCGTCGATGTCCACCTCGGTGTTGACGTAGTCGTCGTTGGTGTACTCGCTGGTGTAGGTGCTGTCGTAGTTGCCGGAGTCGGTGACGGCTACGTCGACGTCGACCGAGCGATCCTGGTCGCCCTCGCCGAACTCGGAGTTCTCGATGTAGCCGGCGTCGACGTTCTCGTTGCCGATGGTGGCGTAGTCGGAGGCCACGGTGTTGTTGTCACCGGTGGTGATGTTGTCGGCGTGGACGTCGGTCAGCTGGACGTTGCCCTCGCCGGTCTGGAAGTTCGAGTCGTAGGCGCCGTCGGCGATGACGGAGCCGTCGTCGGCCTCGGTGACGTCGGTGTAGTTGGCCTGGTGGATGCCACCCTTGATGGTGCCGTCGGCGTAGGCGCTGTTGTCGATGGTGATGTAGTCGCCCTCCTCGAGGGTGACGTTGATGCCCTGGGCGAAGATGTCGGCGAGCTGGGTGGTGTCGTAGCCGTCGCCCTCGACCGGGGTGTAGCCACCGGCGGTGTTGGTGGCGGCGTCGAGCACCGAGGCCTGCGTGGCGGCGTCGAGCTCCGAGCCGGCGAGAGCGTCGGCCAGAACGGCGAGCGGGTCGACATCGCCGGCGCCCTCTTCGAGCGTGGCGTCGATGGTGTCGACGGACGACTCCGAGAGCTGGGCCAGCGCGGCTTCATCACCCTCGAGAGCCCGGCGGATGAGATCGATCAGTGTTTCCATGTCTTGTCCCTCCATGGATGGTTCGTGTCTGGGTTGCTTGCTTGGTGGGACACAACTTAGGACAGAACGCAAGATCGCGGGATCGGGGAATCCCCTAGTCGTCCCCCCGGCCGCTGGGGGGGGTTGCCACAGGGGTCTAGGTTGAGAGCACCTCTTCGACGAGTGAGACGAGCTGGTCGGTCGTGGCCGCCATATCGCTGGCCTCGGTCGAGACCTGGGCGATGGCGCGCGTCATGTCGGCCGTCGTCGTCGACTGTTCGTCGATGCCGACTGCGATCTCGCCCTGGGTCGAGCTGATCTGCTCGATGACATCGCGGATGCCCTTCAGCGCCTCCCCCGCCTCGTCGGCGGCCGAGCGGATTGTCGCCACCCGACCGTTGATGTCATCGGTGGCGCTGCCGGTCTGGTTTGCCAGCTCCTTGACCTCGGTGGCCACCACGGCGAAGCCCTTGCCGGACTCGCCGGCGCGGGCCGCTTCGATGGTGGCGTTGAGAGCCAGGAGGTTTGTCTGGCCGGCGATCTCGGAGATCACCCCGATGATCTCGTTGATCTCGGTCGAAGCGCTCGAGAGTCGCTGCATGATGTGATCGGCCTCGGTGGCTGAGTTCACCCCGGCCCCGGCGGCGCCGTTGGCCAGGCGCACCTTGTCGTTCATCTCCTCAACACCGGCGTGCATACGCTCCATGTACTGCCCGGCGGAGGTGAGTTGTTCCTCGAGCGAGTGGGCGGTCCGCTTGACCGACGCCGCCTCATCCCGCACGGCGGCGGCGGCGCGCTCCAGGTGCTCGGCCCGTTGCTTGGTCTGCTCGATCCGGGCCTGCTCGGCCGATCGCCGCTCGTTCTCCTCGGCCAGACGCTCCTCGGCCCGCTTGGCCTCCATCGCCGTCCGCTCTTCGGCCTGGCGGATCGCCTGGTCCCCGGCGTCGGTGGCGCGCTTTTGGGCATCTTCGGTAATCCTCCACATCAGGATGATGCCGATCACCTCGGCCACGACGAAGGCGGCGTGGATGGTGGCCCACAGCACCGGTTTGGCTTGGGCCGCCGGGTGGCTGAACGCGCTCTCGGGGGCGATGAGGCTGATGCCGATGTGGTGGACGACGGTGAAGAGGATTGTGCCCCCGAGTGCCTTCCAATCCTGGTAGAGCGAAATGAACATCAGCGCAACGAAGAGCTGGAAGTGGGCTTCGATAGCGCCATCGGTGAGGTGGATGAGAGCGCCGGCGCCGGCCAGCACGCCGAGACTGGCCGACATGCTGAGCGTGAGTCGGCTCCTGGGAAGGGTTGCCATCACGGCGAAGCCGACGACCAGGCCGAGGTCGGCCGCCACGTGGGTGAGGGCGAAGCCGTTGACGACGCCGACGACGGCGAGCAGCGGGATGTGCAGATAGAGAAGCGTGCGCACAACCCGGTGGCGACGCTCGAACTCCGCGTCCGACAGATTCACGCCTGTTGGGAGCCATCGAATCAACCGCATCACGGGTCTGCCGATCGGCTGTGGGGCGGTGCCCTTGAGTGGCGCAATCGGGATTGGCACTTTTGGATCAGCGGAGGGTGATCGACCCCGGCGGGGCCAGCTCCACGAAGGTCTGGCCCCTGGTGAGGGCGATGTCGTCGCCGTTGGCGTCGAGGATGCGGATCGGGTCGCTCGAGTCGCCGCGGGTCCACGTGCCGGTCACCCGGCGGCCCGCGGTGAACACATGGGCCGTGCCCGTCCCGACGGTGTGCGCCTCCGGCGAATTGGCGTCGGCCGCGCTCACGCCGTAGGGCACTTCGAGCACGACCACGTTGGCCGGGGCCAGGGCTCGACCGGCGGCCGTGGTGTGGGTCGAGCCGTTCTGGCTGCGGACCCAACCCTTGGCCGTCGGCGACCAGGTGAAGTCGATGTCGGCCCGGCCGAAGGCGACCGACACCCCGGTGGCGGCCACGCCGCCGGTGGGCGTCGTGTGCGGTCGGCGGTAGTCGAACAGGGCGGTCGGCACGCCACCCTGACTGGGGGCGCCGAGGTACAGGGCGTGGGTATCGGCGTACAGATTGTGGGGTGCCCGCCGGGAACCGTCCCGGTAGTAGGCACCCCCGACGACGAGGGCGTTGACGTTCACCAGGTCGGCGCCGGCCACCGCCGCCAGCACCCCGCTGTTGGCCCCGGAGGCGGCGAGCAGCGGGGTGTTGAGCTGATCGAGGATGTCGATGTCGGTGGTCCGGATCGAGCGCACCGGCCCCACGGTGGCGGGGAGCGTCGAGTGGAACACGGCCACCAGGCGGGTCAGGTTGCCCTCGACCATCTCCTCGTAGATGACGTCGGCGTGCTCGATGTTGGACTGGGGGCGGGCGGCGTCGACGTTGTCGATCTTCACCGCCAGCGCCGGGCGAAGGGGGAACGTCCTGGTCGGCACCCCGGTCAGCGGGTTCACGTGGGGGTAGATCCCCTCGATCCGGTCGTCGTACTCGGCGGCGCCGAGGAAGCCGGCGATCACGTCGCGGTAGCGGGCGCCGCCGTCGAGGGTGTCGGCCCAGTAGTCGAGGCCGTCGCTCTCCGGGGCCCGCTTGAGCATCCCGACGTACAGCATCGTGGCCCGCACGGTCCCGTCCATCTTCGTCTGGTACTCCTCGGACTCGGAGAAGGCGGCGAGGAGGGCTCCCCGGCTCATGCCGTTGGCCAGGAGGTTGGTCCAGTAGGCGGTGCCGGCGTCGTCGGCCGGCCGTTCCAGGACGTTGGTGTAGACGAGGTCGACGTACTGGGCGTCGTTCAGGGAGCCGTAGGTCGCCTCGAACTCCTCGGAGTTGACGAACTCCTCGGAGATACCGGCCAGCGAGGCACCGTTGCGGGCGACACTCGCCCAGTAGTCGAGACCGGCGTGGTCGGGCGGGCGCTGGAAGTGGGCGTAATACAGGCGGACGACGGGGGCGATGGTGCCGGCGAACTCCTCGCTCAGGGCCAGCGATTCGACCAGGGTGGCCGGGTCGGCCCCGGCTTCCAGCTGGGCCGTCCAGTAGTTCAGGCCGGTGGTGTCGGGGCTGCGGGAGAGGAAGTCCTCGTACTGCTGGGTGACGAAGTCCTCGGGCGTCGGCAGGGGCCCGACCGCCTCCTCGGCCCCGGCCGGCGGGGCCAGGGTGAGCAGGAGGGCGAGCGCCACGAGGGCGGCGGCGAGCGGTTGGCGGACCGTTTTCGACATGGGGTCCTATCGGCGGCGGGAGACCGATGCCCAGGACTCCGACCGGTCGATGATGTTCGGCCTGGTCAGCTGGGCGCGGCGACGGGTTGGATCGGGGTCAGCGGAGGCGGGGGGTGGCGATGGCGGCTTCGATGCCGTCGGCGAAGCTCGTCAGCATGTTGGCCAGGGTGTAGCGCTCGGCGGAGCGTCGACCGGCGTCGACCAGCGACCGCAGACGGTCCGGGTCGGCCAGCACGTCGGCGACCGTCTTGGCGAACAGCGCCGGGTCGGGTTCGAGCACGTAGCCGTTGACGCCGTTCTCCAGGTAGCAGATCTCCGGTCCGTGGAGAGCCGTGGTGGTGGTGAACATCGGGACCCCGGCGGTGAAGGCGTCGAGCACGTGGAGGCCGACCGCCCCGGGGCTGAGGTACACCTTGGCCAGGCGGAACCAGGCCGCCTTGTCGACCCCGGTCTGCATGCCGACCCAGTGGGCCCAGGGGTGGGCTTCGGTGAAGGCCTCCACCTCGGCTCGGGAGGGTCCGTCGCCCATCACCACCAGGCGGAACGACGGATCCTGCTCGTGGACCCGGCGAGCCACGTCGAGGAGCAGATCGAGCCGTTTGTCGGGGTAGAGCGACCCGCAGTACACGGCGAGGGACCCGTCGGGGACGAGATCGATCCGGCGACGGAGCTCGTCGAGTCGTTCGTCGCCCACCGCGGCCAGGTCGGCGACGAAGGAGTCGTTGTCGATGGCGTTGTCGAGCACGGTGATCCGCTCGTCGGGATACCGGTCGGCGTGGAGCAGCTCGCGGGTCTGCTCGGTGTAGGCGAACCACCAGTCGACCTGGGTGATCAGCGTGGCCTTCATCCGCTCGCTCAAGCCGTCGGGATCGGTGCTCTGCAGGTTGCGACCGTGGCCCCAGTAGCCGAGCTTGGCCGAGCCGACGGCGCGTCGCAGCAGGTGGGGCAGGTTGGAGAGGATCTTGTTCTCCTGCTGGAGGATCACCAGATCGGCCTTGCGGGCATCGGGCGGGCAGGGCTGCCACAGCAACTCGGTGCCCCGCACGGTGAACCAGCGGGCTTCCACCTCGTCACCCCAGCTGAGGTGGCGGGCGTCGTTGCGCTTGGCGTCGTTGGGGGAGGGTTGGCCGTACACCACCCGGAGGTCGATGTTGCGGCCGTCGAGCTCGTCGCGGAGGCGCTCGAAGAGCGTCGTCCGGTACTGGACCATGCGGCGCTGGAGGATGGTGCACCGCTTGCGGTCCCACCCCGCTCCCGCCCCGGACGTGACCGACTCAGACATAGGCCGCACCCTGACGGCGGGCCCGGATGGCGCCGAACACCTTGTTGGTGGCGATGGCGGTCGGTCGGCGGGACAGGATCCGGACCCACCGGGAGAACGACGACAGTGGCATCCCGTCGACCAGGATGCGGGGCAACCGGTCGATCTGGTCGGCCCGGGTCACGGCGCCCCGCTGCACCACGTACTGGACGGGCACGCCCAGGTTGCGGGCCTCGTCCTCCCAGGGGCCGCACGCTCGGCCGTAGGGCCAGGCCAGGTGGTCGAAGTCGGTCTCCGGTCGCTCCAGGCGGTCGCTCAGCAGCGAGCGGGCGGTGCTGATCTCGGCCGCCAGCACCGGGGCCTCGTCGGCGATGAGGGGCCATGTCCGGTGGGAGTGGGTGTGACTGTGGAACTCGAACAGCCCCTCGTCGGCCAGCTCCCGGGCCCGTTGCCACGACAGGTAGGCGGTCTGGTCGGGGGCCTCGTAGCCGTCGGCGTAGAGCTCGCCCTCGGTGTCGGGGTTGCGGGAGGTGATGAGGAAGGCGGCGGCGCGGAAGCCGTGGCGGCGCAGCGAATCGGCCACGTCGCCGCCCAGCTCGGCGTAGCCGTCGTCGAAGGTGATGACGACCTCCCGGGGCGCGCCCTCCGCCCGGCCCTCGATGCGGTCCCGGAGCTGATCGAGGCTGATGGTGCGGTAGCCGTTGTCGGCCAGCCAGGCGAGGTGCCGGTCGAACAGCACCGGGGTGGAGCACCAGGGGAGCGGCTCGTCGCTCACGTGGTGGTAGAGCAGGATGGGCACGGGGTGACGCATGGAGCCCCCGATTCTACGACCCCGACTCGATGGTCAGTCGGGCAGAACGACCGCCTGAGCCACATAACCCCCGTCGCCCCGCCAGGTGATCGAGGGCGGGCCGTAGAGCACGTAGCCCGCATCGAGGGCGGCCGACACCCGGGCGCAGAAGGCGCTGTCATCGGGCCCGGTGAGGAGCCGGTAGCGGAGCGGCTGCTCCTCGGGCACGTCGTGATCGGCGCGGTCACTCATTGGCGCTCACCAGCTGCACTTTCCCGGCCGCCGAGGGCCGCTGTCGAATCCCGATAAATATACTCGGGAATCGAGGGCGCGGAGCGGCTACCGTCCCGCTCGGCCCACCGCCGCCGTCGACGCCTCGAAGGAGAACCCGAACATGACCTATGCCGGTGACCTCACCCCTCAGGAGGCGTTCGACATGCTCGCCGCCGACACCGCCGCCGTCCTGGTCGATGTGCGGACCGAGGCCGAGTGGACCTTCGTCGGCGTGCCCTCGGTGCAGGGCACCCGCTTCGTCGAATGGACGAGCTGGCCCTCCGGTCGGCCCAACCCGGAGTTCGTGGCCCAGGCCGGCGGGGGGCTCGATCCGGGCCAGCCCATCATCTGCCTCTGCCGATCGGGCGTGCGGTCGATCGCCGCGGCCAACGCCCTGACCGCGGCCGGGCACCAGGCGGTCTACAACGTGCTCGACGGGTTCGAGGGCGGCCACGACGCCGAAGGCCACCGCACCGGCGGCTGGCGCGGCGCCGGTCTGCCGTGGGCCCAGAACTGACCGATGTCCGATCACATCGACGGCCAACCCACCCCCTCGCCGGCCGAGTCCACCCTGCTGGTTCGGGGCGGTCTGACCAGGACCGGCTTCTCCGAGACGGCCGAAGCGATCTTCCCCACCTCCGGCTATGTGTACGACTCGGCCGCCGAGGCCGAGGCCGCCTTCGCCGGCGAACACGAGCGGTTCATCTACTCCCGCTACGGCAACCCGACCGTGTCGATGTTCGAGGAGCGGCTCCGGCTGCTGGAGGGGGCCGAAGCGTGCATGGCGACCGCCAGCGGGATGGCGGCGGTGTTCGCCTCCCTGGCGTCGCTGGTGTCGGCGGGCGACCGGGTGGTCGGGTCCCGGGCCCTGTTCGGGAGCTGCTCGGTCATCCTCAACGAGATCCTGCCCCGCCTGGGGGTGGAGACCGTGCTGGTCGACGGGACCGACCTCGATCAGTGGGCGGCGGCCCTGTCGAAACCGACGGCGGCCACCTTCATCGAGAGCCCCTCCAACCCCGGCCTGCAGATCATCGACATCGCCGCCGTGGCCGACCTGACCCACGCCGCGGGCGGTCGGCTGATCATCGACAACGTGTTCGCCTCGCCGGTGCTGCAGAAGCCCCTCACCCTCGGCGCCGACGTCGTGGTGTACTCCGCCACCAAGCACATCGACGGGCAGGGCCGGGTCCTCGGCGGCGCCGTGCTGGCCGATGCCGACTACGTCGAGCGGTACCTGATGCCGTTCCTCCGCCACACCGGCCCCAGCCTGTCGCCGTTCAACGCCTGGACCCTGGTCAAGGGCATGGAGACGCTTCGTCTCCGGGTCGACGCAGCCTGTGCATCGGCCGCCGCCGTGGCCGCCGAGCTCGATGGTCACGCCAAGCTGTCGTCGGTGCTCTATCCGGGCCTGCCCTCCCACCCTCAGCACGATCTGGCCAAGCGGCAGATGTCGGCCGGGGGGACGGTGGTCGCGGTGACCATCGACGGCGGCAAGGAGGAGACGTTCCGCTTCCTCGACCGGCTTCGCCTGTTCGACATCTCCAACAATCTGGGCGACGCCAAGAGCCTGGTCACCCACCCGGCCACCACCACCCACCGGCGGATCGGGCCCGAGGGGAGGGCTCTGGTCGGGATCGGCGAGTCGATGGTGCGACTGTCGATCGGCCTGGAGGACTGCGGCGAGCTGCTCACCGACCTCCACACCGCCCTCGACGCCGTCTGAGGTCGGCTCGGCCCGCCCCGCAGCATCGCAAGATCGGTCAAGACGGCGCTCCGGCCGAGCACTAGGTTGAGCGCGATGGCAACCGGGATCGAACACGTCCTGCCCGTCCTGGGCCGGATGCGCAAGGCCGAGCACACGCTCGATCTGTCCGAGGTCGCCCGAGCCGTCGCCCTGTCGCCCACCCACGCCCAGCGGGTGGTGCGCACCCTCACCGGGGAGAGCCCGGATCGCTACCAACGGCGCCTGCGCCTCGAACGAGGGGCGGCGCTGCTGCTCTCGACCGACGACACGGTGCTCGACATCGCCGTCGCCGTCGGGTTCGACAGCCACGAGGTGTTCACCCGGGCCTTCCATCGTCACTACGGGGTGTCGCCCACCGGCTACCGACGGCGGACCCCGGGACGGCTGAACGTCGATCAGGCCCGCCTCATCGACGACATCGGCCCCTGTATCGGCGTCCTCCCGGCCGCCGTCCGACCCACCAGCACCCCGTCGGCCCCGCGGCCCGGCGGCACGTCCAACCACTCGGAGCACACCATGTCCTACAGCATCGAACGCAGCGAGCTCACCGAGACCCCGGTCCTGTTCATCCGAAGCCGGGCCGACAAATCGGCGGTGGCCGAGGTTCTCGGGCAGTCACTCCCCACCGTATACGGCCACGTGATGGAGGCCGGTCTGGCCATGGCCGGCCCGCCCTACGTCCGCTATCTCGACCAGAGCCCGGCGTTCGTCACCCTCGAGGCCGGCATCCCGCTGGTCGACACCCCGCCGGCCCCGCCCGCCGACGGCGACATCATCGCCGGCGCCCTCCCGGGCGGCACGGCGGCCACCACCGTCCACACCGGCCCCTATGAGACGATCGGGGCCGGCCATGAGGCCATCGACCGCTGGATGGCGGCCGAGGGGGAGTCCTCGGGCGGGGCGCCGTGGGAGATCTACGTCACCGATCCGGCCGACGTCCCCGATCCCGAGGACTGGCAGACCCGGATCGTGTGGCCCCTGGCCTGAGACCGACTCCGAGCCGGAGCCTGCGGTCGAGCCCGACCCCGAGACGGTGCCGCCACACGCCGGGCGGCGGTACCGGGCCGGCGCCGGGTGCAGCCCGCCGAAGCCGTTGGACTAGAAGTCGACCGTCCGGCGCCACTTGCCGTCGCGGAAGCCGAGCAGTACCGACCGGATCTTCTCGCCGTCCTCACTGGTGATCCCGGCCATACCGTGATCGAGGAATCGGTTGAGGCCGGGCGGGTTGGCCCCGGCATCCCGGCTGAGTTGGTGGAACCCCATCGTCCACTGGTCGAAGGCCCGCTCGGTCGTCATGCCCCGGAACAGGAGCATCGTCTCGGCGTGTCGGGTGTCCTTGGCGATGTGGTTGTAGAGCTTCTCCACCGCCGACTGCTCGCCCTCCAGCACCTGGATGAACGACCCCTCGTGGTAGAGCAGCATGCCGGTCACGCCGAGCTTCGAGTTGTTGATCCGGGCTTTGGCCAACAGCTCGAGCAGATCGTCGGCGCTGAACTCGACGGTGGCGGCGCTGGCGTAGCCGAGCTGGAAGATGGTGGCGGTCTCGACGGCGCCATCGCTGGGCTTGGTGTCGGTACTCACGGTTGCCTCCTTGTGTTCGTCATCGGCACAAGGAGGCCCCGAGCTTGAGTGGCGTCGACGACCGCTAGAGCACGGCCTGGGTCTGGGTGGTCTTGGCCACCAGCTTGTCGCCGTTGTGGATCTCGGTCTCGATCACGATCGTGCGCCGACCGACGTGGAGCGGGCGGGAGGTGGCGACCACAGTGCCCTCCCGAACACCGCCGAGAAAGTTCGTCTTCGACTCGATCGTGGCCGTGCCCGCCGCCCCTTCGGGCAGGTTGGCCATGGCGCAGGCCGCCCCGATCGAGTCGGCCAGGGCCATCAGGGTCCCGCCGTGCAGCAGCTCGGCGTTTGTGCACAGCTCCGGGGCCCAGTCGAGCTCGGCCACCACCTCGTCAGCGGCCATCGACCGGGCCCGGATCCCGATCGTGGCGCTGAGCGGCATCGAGGCGTGGAGCAGGGCCGTCAGTTCATCACTCATGGTCGAGTTCTAGCCGCTCAGCGGGGCCACCGACAGTTGCGGCCCGCCACCGCTCACGCGCCCGTGTCGGCGCCGGCGACGGTGACGGTGGCCCCCGGCGCCGGTCGAACGGGGTGCAGGGCCGTCGGGGCCGTCGCCGGCTGTTCCGGCGGGGCGGTGTAGGCCGACTCGACGTGTCGACAGAACGCCTCCACCTCGACGGCGGCGACGAGGGCCACGGCGCAACCGGCGAACCCGCCGCCGGTGACCCGGGCCCCGAAGCAGCCCGGGCCGTCCTGGGCGACGGCCACCATGGCGTCGAGCGCAGGGCTCGACACGTCGTAGTCGACGGCCAGGCTGCGGTGGCTGTCCGACATCAGGCGACCGGTCTCGACCAGATCGCCCTCGCTGAGGGCGTGGGCGGCGGCCAGGGTGCGGGCGTTCTCACCCAGGACGTGACGGGCCCGGGCTATCAGCAGGTCGCTGCCGTCGGGGTGGCCGGCCAGGCGGTCGAGGTCGTCGAGAGAGGCGTCGCGCAAGGTGTCGATCCCGAGCAGCTTCGCCGCCAGGGCGCAGTCCGCCCGCCGTTTGGCGAATTCGGAGTCGACGAGCTGGCGACGGGTGCCGGTGTCGAGCACCACCACCCAGGCATCGGCCGGGATCGGCACCGGTCGCCCGGATCGGTCCCGGCAGTCGATCAGCAGGGCGCCGTCGGCGGGGGCGATGGCCGAGATCAGCTGATCCATGATCCCGCTCGGCAGGCCGAGGAGCTCGTTCTCCACCCGGGTGCCGGTTGCGGCGACCGTCGACCACAGCGACGGATCGGGCTCGGCGCCGGCGCCGGCGGCGAGGGCGGTGAGCCCGCCCGCCACTTCGAGGGCGGCGGACGACGACAGCCCTGCGCCGGCCGGGATGTCGGTGGCCACCGTCCCCGACCAGGCGGCGACGGCGTGGCCGTCGGCGGCGAGGAGCGAGGCCATCCCGTGCAGGTAGCGACCCCAGTCGTCGGTGTCGGTGGGGGAGTCGTCGAGATCGAAGTGCTGGGCGCCGAAGCCCTCGGAGTGCACGGTGACGGTGGTGCCGGCCACGGACTCGGCGGCGATCGCCGTGGCGTGGGGGAGGGCCAGGGGTAGGACGAAGCCGTCGTTGTAATCGGTGTGGTCGCCGATGAGGTTGACGCGTCCGGGGGCCCGCACCACGAGGGAGGGCGAGCGGCCATGACGGCGCTCGAACTCGGCGGTGGCCCGCTCGACCGCGGCCGGGGTGGGGGAGGTCATGGACCGAAGGTTATCGACGGCGAGTTCCTACACTCGCCGGGTGGATCGCATCGACTGGCGCCCCCTGCTCACCCCCGAGGTCACCGAACTCGGCCGCCTCCCGGCCCGACCGCCCCTCGACGCACACCCCGACGCCACCTCGGCCCTCTCGGGCGAGCGCGGGCCCGACGTCCGCTCATTGGACGGACCGTGGTCGTTCCTGCTCGTCGATGGCCCCGACGCCGCCCCCGAGGGCTGGGCCGACCCCCGCTTCTCGACCAGACGCTGGCAGACCCTGGCCGTGCCCGGCTGCTGGACCCGCCAGGGGGTCGACGACCTGCCGCAGTACACCAACGTGGTCATGCCGTGGTCGGCCGAGCCGCCGGAGTTCCCCGAGGCCAACCCGACCGGCCTCTATCGGCGGACGGTCAAGGTGCCGGTCCGATGGCTCAAGCGTCGCGTCGTGCTCCGCCTCGGCGGCCACGAGAGCGTCGCCTTCGTGTGGTGCAACGGCGCCTTCGTCGGCTTCGGCAAGGATTCCCGCCTGGCCAGCGAGTTCGACGTGACCGAGCACCTGGTGGCGGGTGACAACGTGGTGGCGGTGATGGTGGTCCGCTGGTCGGACGCCACCTGGATCGAGGATCAGGACCACTGGTACCACGGCGGGCTGCACCGCTCGGTCGAACTGCACGCCACCCCCCGCACCTACCTGGCCGACGTGGCCACGGCCACCGACTGGGATCCCCGCTCCCGCCGGGGTGAGGCGACGGTCTCGGTCGAGGTGGACGGCGTCGAGCGGGGCACCAACCGGGTCCGGGTGACGCTGCTCGACGTCGACCGGGGGGTCGATCGAGCGCTCGACACCGCGACCGCCAACGTCGGCTCCGCCACCCCGCCCCCCGGCGGCAACGCCATGGAGAAGGCGGCGGGCTTCCGGGGCCGCCGGGCCCTGGCCCGCCTGCGCCTGCCCAAGGCCCGCCCCTGGTCGGCCGAGGACCCGCACCGCTACCGGGTGCTCGTCGAGCTGCTCGACGGTCGGGACCGGGTGGTCGAGGCCACCGCCGTGGTGATCGGCTTCACCCGCATCGAGATCGCCGAGGGGCTCCTCCAGGTCAACGGACGACCGGTGATGATCGCAGGCGTCAACCGGCACGACCACCATCCGGTGACCGGCAAGGTCTTGAGCAGGGAGGACATGGTCGCCGACCTCGTGGCCATGAAGCGGCACAACATCAACGCCGTCCGCACCGCCCACTACCCCAACGACCCGACGTTCCTCGACCTGTGCGACGAATACGGGCTCTACGTCATCGACGAGGCAAACGTCGAGAGCCACGGCCGGCTGGCCTCGCTCAGCCGGGACGATCGCTGGCATCGGGCCATCCTGGAGCGCTCGATGCGGATGGTGCGGCGCGACCGCAACCACCCCTGCATCATCGGGTGGTCGCTGGGTAACGAGTCGGGCGTCGGCGCCGGGCACGCCGCCGCCGCAGCCTGGATCCGCCACACCGACCCCGGCCGCATCGTGCACTACGAGGGATCCGTCGGGGAGCGGTTCCGCCTCCGCAACACGATCCTCGACGACATCGCCGTCGCCCCGACGCCGGCCTACCGGCTGCTGTCGGATCTGGTGTGCCCGATGTACGCCTCGATCGAGATCGTCACCGGTTGGGCCCGGTGGGCCGAGGAGACCGGCGACGACGACCGGCCGCTGATCCTGTGCGAGTACAGCCACGCCATGGGCAACTCCAACGGTTCGCTGGCCGAGTACTGGTCGGCCTTCTGGGCCGAGCGCCGCCTCCAGGGTGGCTTCGTGTGGGATTGGATGGATCAGGGCCTCGACGAGATCGACGACCGGGGCCGTCCCTACTGGGCCTACGGCGGGCACTTCGGCGACGAGCCCAACGACCGCCAGTTCTGCATCAACGGACTCGTCGCCCCGGACCGCACCCCCCATCCCGGGTTGCGGGAGCTGGCGTGGTGCGCCCGTCCGCTCACCGTCGAGCCGGCCGACTCCTCCGGTCGGCGCCTCACGGTCACCAACCGTCGAACCTTCGCCTCCCTCGACGATCTCGTGCTCGGCTGGGAGCTGCTGGTCGAGGGTGAGGCTGTGGCCGAGGGCCGGGTGGAGGTGGCCTCGGTGGCGGCGGGGAGCAGCCGCACCGGCAAGGTGATCGGCCTGCCTCGACGGGTGACGGGGCCGGCGTCGATGGTGGTGACCGCCCGGCTGGCCCGGGCCACGAGCTGGGCCCCCGCCGGACACGCCGTCGGGTGGGACCAGTTCGAGGTCGACCTGCCGGTGACCGCCTCCGCCGCCCCCGGCTCGACGCCGTCACCCCAGTCGATCCGGTCGACCACCGACGACGACGGGCGGCTCCGCCTCGTCGCCGGGGCCCTGGCCGTCACCGTCGATCCCGAAACCGGGGCCGTCGCCGCCATCGATCGCGGCCGCCGCCGACTGGTCGAGGGCGATCTGCGACCGACGCTCTGGCGGGCCCCGATCGACAACGACGGGGTGGTCACCCAGGGGGCGGCCGGTCCCACCGATCCGCTCGGTCGTTGGCTGGCCGACGGCCTCGACCGCCTGGAGTGGGTGGTCGACGAGGTCGAGATCGTCCGCGAGACCTCGTCGGGTCGCGTGGTGGACGACGGTGGCGGCTCGCGGGCTCCCGAACCGGTGGTGGCGGCCACCGTGATCCGGCGGGGACGGCTGGTGCCGCCGCCCGACGGCGGGCGCGCCCGTCTCGGCGCGTCGGTACTCACCACCCTCCGACTGACGGCCGAGGGGGTGGAACTCGGCCTCGACGTCGACGCCACCGAGGCCGGTTGGGAGGACCTGCCCCGGGTCGGTCTGGTGACGACGGTGACCGAGGGACTGGACCGGGTGCGGTGGCTTGGCCCCGGCCCCGAGGAGACCTACCCCGATCGCCGGGCGGGGGCCGTGGTCCGACGATGGGCGGCGACCGTGGCCGAGCAGTACCACCCCTACGTGGTGCCCCAGGAACATGGAGCCCACGTCGACACCCGCTGGCTCGAACTGGTCGATCGGCGGGGCCGAGGGATACGGGTGGCGGGCGAGGACGGCGGCCTCAGCTTCAGCGCTCGTCACCACGACGACGCTCAGCTGACGGCGGCGGCGACGGTGGCCGAGCTGGAACCGGCGGTGACGGTGGAACTCCACCTCGACGCCGCCATGCGCGGCGTCGGCACCGGGGCCTGCGGGCCCGACACCCTGCCCGCGTACGTGGTGGGGCCCGGTCCGCACCGCCTGCGGTGTCGGCTCACCGTCGTCGACTGATGGCGGTCGACCGGCACCGGTCGACCGACGGAGATCGATTGACGGAGATCGATTGACGCTGGTCGACCGACGGCGGCCGATCGGTCGGCCGGGCACCCGATCGGGGCCGGCGGTGGTCAGACCCGGCGTACCTCGGTGCCGGCCTCGGTCAGGATCGAGCCGGCCCGGGCCGGTAGCCGGGTGTCGGTGATCAGCACGTCGGCGTCGCCCAGGGTGGCGATGCGGGCCAGACCCCGGATGCCCCACTTCGTGTGGTCGGCCACCACGATCACCCGTTCGGCGGCGGCGATGAAGGCGCCGTTGACCTCGGCCTCGGCCAGGTTGGGCGTGGTGTAACCGGCCTCGGCGTCCATCCCATGGATCCCGAGGAACAACAGGTCGACGTGGATCCGCTCCAGCGCCGCGGTGGCGAGAGGGCCGACGAGGGCGTCGGAGGGCGTCCGGATGCCGCCGGTGAGCACGATGGTCTGGTCGGTGCGATGGCTGCGATGCAGGGTGTGCGCCGTCGAGGTGGCGTTGGTGACCACGGTGAGGTTGGCCACGTTGGTCAGCAGTTGGGCCAGGGCCCAGGTGGTGGTGCCGGCGCTGAGACCGATGGCGGCGCCCGGCGCCACCAGCTCGGCTGCTGCGGCGGCGATCCGCTGCTTCTCGTCCTGCTGCTGGACCTGCTTGGCCTCGAACCCGGGCTCGAAGGTGCTGGTATTCCGGACCGCGGCTGCGCCGCCGTGTACCTTCTCGATCAGCCCCTGACCCGCCAGGAGGTCGAGATCCCGCCGGATCGTCATGTCGCTCACGGCGAGCTGATCGGCCAGATCACGAACGCGCATCGATCCCTCCGATCGGATCAGATCGACGATGCGGTCGTGGCGTTGGTGGGCCAGCACGGCGCAAAGATTCACACCGCCGAGGACCGATGTCAACATATTCGCACATCTCAATGCGGTCACAGGATCATCAGTAATCGGCAAGAAGCTTGACAGTGCGTACCGGTTCTGGGAGATTCTGATCGCTTCTGATGGACGACGTTCGAATCTGTTGAACTCTCGTCCGGAGGAATCCTGGCACCCGCTGCTCGTTCATCAAGGGAGAGAACACTATGTCTGAACTGCGCTTGCCCCGTCGGAGCCCCAGCCCGTCGACGGCCGGCTTCAACCTGTCTCGTCGCACCATGTTGAAGGGGGCTGCCGGCGCCGCCGGCCTCGCCGCCTTCCCCGGAATCCTCGCCGCCTGCGGCGATGACGACTCCGGTACGTCGTCCTCCGGGACGTTCGAACTCGGTGGTGGTAGTGGAGAGCTGTCCATCGGCTCCAACTACTCCAACGAGCTGCCGCAGGCCGGTCTGGCCGCCGCGGCCGCCGCCATCCCCAATGGCGACATCACCCCGGCCATCAACGAGGTCGATCACAACACCTTCCAGGAGAACATCGCCACCTACCTGCAGAACCCGGATGACGTCATCCCGTGGTTCGCCGGTTTCCGGATGCAGTTCTTCGCCGAGCAGGGCCTCCTGGGCGACATCACCGACGTGTGGGACGCCGGCCTCAACGATGAGCTGTCGAGCGGCTTCAAGACCGCCTCGACCGGCCTCGACGGCCAGCAGTACTTCGTGCCGTGGACCTACTACGCCTGGGGCATCTACTACCGCCCGAGCCTGTGGGCCGACAACGGCTGGGAGATCCCCGGCACCGTCGACGACCTGACCGCGCTGGCCGGCGACATGGAGGGCGCAGGCATCACGCCGTTCGCCTTCGCCAACGACGGCTTCTGGCCGGCCATGGGCACCTTCGATCAGCTGAACTTCCGGATCAACGGCTACCAGTTCCACGTCGACCTGATGGCCGGCCGTGAGTCCTGGACCGACGATCGGGTCAAGGACGTGTTCGCCACCTGGGAGACCCTCCTCCCGACCCACCAGGCCGACCCCAACGGTCGTACCTGGGAGGAGGCCGCCGCTGCGGTGGTCAACAAGGAGGCGGCGATGATGACCATCGGTACCTTCATCGGCTCGCAGTTCCCGGAGGACGAGCTCGAGGATCTCGACTTCTTCCCCTTCCCGGAGATCAACCCGGACTTCGGCACCAGCGTGGTCGAGGCCCCGATCGACGGCTGGATGATGGCCGCCGACCCGGCCAACGAGCAGGCCGCCAAGGAGATGCTGTACCACTTCGGTACCGGCGTCGCCCAGGACGCCTACCTGGCCGAGGACCCCTCGGTGGTCGCCCCGTCCGGCTCGGTCGACACCTCGGTGTGGAGCGATCTGCAGAACAAGGTGTTCGACACGGTGCAGAACGCCGAGTTCGTCACCCAGTTCCTCGACCGGGACACCAGCCCGGAGTTCGCCTCCAACGTGGCCGGACCCCGCATTGCCGACTTCCTGGCGGATCCCTCGTCGATCGATTCGATCCTCGAGGACATGCAGAGCCAGGCCGAGGTTCTTCTCGGCGAGTGAGTCGGGCGTGACTGCGGCCACAGGCCTTCGCTTCAGCGGTCGGGACCGCACCATCTTCACGTTGATGGTGTTGGTCCCGACCGCTCTGCACGTGCTGCTGGTGTGGGTCCCCACACTGGCCTCGATCTTCTTCTCCTTCACCGACTGGAAGGGGATTCGGTTCTCCGACATCAACCTCGTCGGGTTCCTGAACTACGAGCAGATCTTCACGGTGTTCGAGCGCGACTTCTTCCAGGCGCTCCTCAACAACGCCGTCCTGCTGCTCTTCCTCTTCACCGGGCCGACCCTGCTCGGCATGTTCCTCGCCTATCTCCTCGACAAGGAGATCTCGGGCTCGCGGGTGTATCAGAGCGTCTTCTACATGCCGGTGGTGCTGTCGCTGGCCGTGGTGGGCTTCATCTGGCAGAGCGTGATCTACTCGACCGAGAACGGCTTGGCCACCGAACTCTTCGGCGGCGGCGACAACGTCAACTGGCTCGGCAACCAGGAGTACCTCATCGGGCTCTCGGAGAACCTCGGCGTGTCGGCCAACTTCGTCGCCATCCTGGTCGCCATCGCCTGGCGGCACACCGGCTACATCATGGTCCTCTACCTGGCGGGTCTGAAGAGCGTCGACGCCTCCCTCAAGGAGTCGGCCTCCCTCGACGGCGCCAACGAGTGGCAGACGTTCCGCCATGTGCTGTTCCCGACGCTCAAGCCGATCAACGTCGTCGTGGCCGTGATCACGGTGATCGAGGCGCTCCGCGCCTTCGACATCATCTTCGTGCTCAACACCCCTCGACGAACCCAGGTGCTGTCGATCCTGACCACCAACAACCTCCTCGGTGAGGGTGGCGGCAACGTCGGACGAGGATCGGCCTATGCCGTGATCCTCTTCCTGCTGTGCTTCGGGTTCGTGATCTGGTACGTGACCAACCACTACCGCCAGGACCAGAACGCATGACGGACACGGCGATCGACACCGCGATGGACGCCACCACCGACACCGTCGGCTCGACCATCACCGCACCGGCTCGACGGAAGCCGATCCGCCCGGCCCGCCTGCTCCTGCACGCGTTCCTGGTGCTGATGGCCATCCTCTGGCTGGTGCCGCTCCTCGGCGCCTTCTACTCGTCGTTCCGGCCCTTCGCCGAGACGGTGCGGGACGGCTACTTCTCGTTGCCCGACTCGTTCACCCTCGACAACTACCGGAACGCCTGGACCCAGGGCGACATCCTCCAGAAGTACTGGAACACGTTCCTGATCCTGGCCCCGGCCCTGATCCTGACCCTGTGGTTCTCGTCGATGGTGGCCTTCGCCGCCAGCCGGTACAGCTGGAAGTTCAACATCTCGCTGCTGGTGCTGTTCACCGCGGGCAACCTGTTGCCCCAGCAGATCATCATCCAGCCGCTGTTCCAGATGTACAACCGGATCCCGCTGCCGGACTTCCTGTCCAACTCCGGCAAGCTCAACGGCAGCATCATCGGGCTCATCCTGATCCACGTGGCGTTCCAGAGCGGCTTCTGCACGTTCGTGTTGTCGAACTACATGAAGCTCTTACCCAAGGAGCTCAACGAGGCCGCCGTCGTCGACGGCGCCGGGGTGTGGACCGTCTACTGGAACGTGATCATGCCGCTGACCCGTCCGGCGCTGGCGGCCCTGGCCACCCTGCAGTTCACCTGGATCTACAACGACTTCTTCTGGGCCGTCGTCCTCGAACAGCAGGGCGCCGATCGTCCCATCACGTCGTCGTTGGCCAACCTCGGCGGTGAGTTCTTCACCGACGACAATCTGATCGCGGCGGCGTCGGTCTACGTGGCCATTCCCACGTTGGTCGTGTACTTCGCCCTGCAGCGTCACTTCATCGCCGGATTGACCCTGGGATCGACCAAGGGCTGACTACGGTTGCCCGATGCCTGAGGCCCTCCAGCTGAATGTCGGCTCCACGACCCTGGCCGTTTCGGCCGGGTCGGGGATGCCAACCATCGTCCACTACGGCGGCCGCCTCGACGGCTTCGACAGTCGTGCCCTCGACCGCCCGGTGCCCCGGGGCACCCTCGACGCCCCGCCGGCGTTGGGTCTGCTGGCCGAGCACGGCTCCGGATTCGGCGGTCGGCCGGGCCTGGTGGGCTCCCGCCCCGACGGCTCGGCCTGGTCGCCCCGCTTCGCCCCGGCCGGCGCCCCCGAGGTCACGGCCGACACGCTCCGCTTCGACCTGGTCGACGCCGTCGCCGGGCTTCGGTTGGAGTTGTCGCTCACCCTGGGGGAGACCGAGGCCCTGGTCATCAGGACCGCTCTGGTCAACACCGGCGACGACGCCTATCAGCTGCAGCGGCTCGCCCCCTCGATCGCCCTGCCCGCCGACGCCGCCGAGCTGCTGACCTTCGGCGGCCGCTGGTGTCAGGAGTTCCGGCCCGAGCGGTCGCCGTTCGCCGGCACCACCGTGATCGAGAACCGCCGGGGTCGCACCTCGCATGACCGGGTGCCCGCTCTGTTCGCCGGCGTCGATGGCTTCGGCGAGCACGTCGGCCGGGTGTGGGGCCTCCAGCTGGCCTGGAGCGGAAACCACGAGCTCGCAGCCGAGCTGCTTCCCGACGGTCGCCGTCACCTGCAGGCCGGCGAGCTGCTGGCGCCCGGTGAGGTCGTCCTGGCCCCGGGGGAGCGCTATCGGGCGCCCGAGCTGGTCGTCGCCACCGGCGAGGGGCTCACGCCGGTCTCGCAGGTCTTCCACCGGCACCAGCGGACCGTCCACCGGCCGGTCGGGCCCCGCAAGGTGCTGCTCAACACCTGGGAGGCCGTCTACTTCGACCACGACCTGGCCACGCTGTCCGAGTTGGCCTCGGTGGCGGCCGAGGTCGGGGTCGAGCGCTTCGTGCTCGACGACGGCTGGTTCGGCTACCGGCGCGACGACGAGGCCGGTCTGGGCGACTGGTGGGTAAGCCCCGAGGTGTGGCCGGACGGACTCCACCCGCTGATCAAGCACGTCCACGAGGTCGGCCTCGACTTCGGGCTCTGGGTCGAACCGGAGATGGTCAGCCCCAACTCCGATCTCTACCGGGCCCACCCCGACTGGGCCCTCACCACCGACGGCTACGAACCGGTGATGGGCCGCCAGCAGCTGGTGCTCGACTGCGGGCGGGAGGCGGTGCGCCAGTACCTCTACGACCAGCTCGACGCCCTCCTCATCGAATACCCGATCGCCTACCTCAAGTGGGACATGAACCGCGACCTGGTGCAGGGCTCAGGCGCCGACGGACGGGCCGGCGCCCACGGTCACGTCCTCGGGCTGTACGACCTGCTCGACAACCTGCGGGCAGCCCACCCCGAAGTGGAGATCGAGAGCTGCGCCTCCGGCGGGGCCCGAGCCGACCTCGGCATCCTGGCCCGGACCGACCGGGTGTGGACCTCCGACTGCAACGACGCACTCGAGCGCCAACGGATCCAGCACGGCTTCTCGCTGCTGTTTCCCCCGGAGCTGATGGGCGCCCATCTCGGCCCGCCCGCCGCCCACACCACCGGGCGGCACCAGCCGCTCGGGTTCCGCCTGGCCACGGCGCTGTTCGGCCATCTCGGCATCGAGTGGAACCTGCTCGAGACCGACCGGGACGAGCGGCGGGCCATCGCCGAGGCCATCGAGGTCCACAAGCGGCTCCGGCCCCTGCTTCACGACGGCGACGTCGTGCGCGTCGACAGCCCCGACCCGTCGGTGCTGATCCACGGCGTGGTCGCCCCCGATCGATCGAGGGCGGTCATGGCCTACGTGCTGTTGGAGCCGCCTCGGGCCACCACGCCGACGGTGATGACCTTCGCCGGTCTCGACCCCGAGGCCCGCTACAGGGTGGATGTGCACAACGGATTCGGGGCCATGGTCGACTTCGGCCGGAGCCGTCCGGCGTGGATGGACGGCCCGCTCGAGCTCTCCGGTGCCCAGCTGATGGCCTCGGGCCTGCAACCCCCGGTGATCCACCCCGAGTCGGTGCTCCTCATCGAGCTGCACACGGTCGGCTGAGCCCGACGGGTCGGCGGCGGCCGGGTGGCGAGCACCGCCATTCCACCGTCATGGGCCATCGGCCCTTGCACCGTGGCCGGTGCGGGGACAAGCTGGCCTGCTGATGACGACATCCGCCACGCCCGCACCGACGCCCGACTCGCACCGACCCGATCTCGCCGCCGACGGGGCGACGTCCCTTCGCCGCTATCCGTTCGCCTCCAGCCGGAGCGCCGTGCTGGCCGACGGGGGCATGGTGGCCACCAGCCAACCGTTGGCGGCGCAGGCGGGGCTGTCGGTGCTGGCCGACGGCGGCTCGGCGGTCGACGCCGCCATCGCATCCGCCGCCGCCCTCACCGTGGTCGAGCCGTGCTCCAACGGCATCGGCAGCGACGCCTTCGCCCTGGTGTGGGCCGAGGACGAGCTGCACGGCTACAACGGCTCCGGACGGTGGCCGGCCGCCAACTCGGCCGACGCTCTGCGGGCCGCCGGTCACGACGACGTGCCCGACTGGGGATGGGTGCCGGTGACCGTGCCCGGCGCCGTCGACACCTGGGCGGCCCTCCACGGTCGCTGGGGTCGACTGCCGATGTCTCGCCTCCTGGCACCCTCCCGGACCTACGCCGAGCGAGGCTTCCCCCTATCCCCGGTCGTGGCCCGGCAGTGGGCTCGGGCCGCCGAGACCTACCCGTCCCCCGGCCTGACCGAGCTCGCCGGCTGGTCGGAGGTGTTCACCCCCGGCGGCCACATCCCCGACGCCGGAGATCGCTGGGCCTCCCCGGGCCATGCCCGGGGCCTGGCGTGCCTGGCCGAGAACGGCCTCCGGGACTTCTACGAGGGCGAGGTGGCCGCCGCCATCGCCGAGTACGCCGCCGCCACCGGCGGCACGCTCACCGGAGACGACCTGGCGGCTCACCAGGGTCGATGGGTGGCCCCGATCTCCGTCGCCTACCGGGACCACGAGGTGTGGGAGATCCCACCGAACGGCCAGGGCCTGGCCGCCCTGATCGCCCTCGGTATCGCCGCTCGGACCGACGTGGCCGACCACGGCCAGATCACGGCGGAGGCGTGGCACCGACAGATCGAGGCCATGAAGCTCGGCTTCGCCGACAGCGACGCCACCGTCGGCGATCCCGAGCACGGGGCCGTGCCGGTCGAGGCTCTCCTCGACGGGGAGAATCTCGACGGCCGGGCGGCCCTGATCGGGGAGACCGCGGCCAACCCCGAGCCGGGGGCACCGGCCGGTAGCGGCACCGTCTACCTGTGCACGGCGGACGCCGACGGGATGATGGTCAGCTTCATCCAGTCCAACTACATGGGGTTCGGTAGTGGCGTGGTGGTGCCCTCCCACGGCATCTCCCTGCAGAACCGCGGGGCCGGCTTCAACCTGGAGCCGGGCCACCCCAACGAGGCGGCGCCGGGCAAGCGCCCCCGTCACACGATCATCCCCGGGTTCCTGACCCACCGGGGGGCGCCGGTCGGTCCGTTCGGGGTGATGGGCGGCGAGATGCAGCCCCAGGGGCATCTCCAGGTGGTGGCCGGCATGGTCGATCACGGCTTGAACCCCCAGGCCGCTCTCGACGCCCCGCGGTGGCGGGTGGAGCGCGACTGGTCGGTCCACGTCGAGGCGGCGACGCCGCCCGAGGTCGTCGAAGGACTGCGGGCCCGCGGGCACGAGGTGGAGGTGGAGCGGAGCCGTATCGGCTTCGGTCGGGGGCAGATCATCCGGCGCCTGGCCAACGGCGCCTACGCCGCCGGCTCCGAGCCCCGGGCCGACGGGTGCGCCATGGGCCTCTAGCCGCACCGTCTGCGCCCGGTGGCTAGCCTCGCACCATGGCCGAGCCTCCGAACGCCGAGCCCGGCGCCCCTTACGAGCACCCGGCCCCGAGCGGGTATCTCCATCAGGTCGGCGACATCGGCGTCACCGCCGATTCGATCGTGACCTACCGGGGTACGGCACCGCTGGCCGGCTCCAGCTGGTTGGTTCTCGACCACTCCCGGGTCGAGAACAAGATCCCGCTGTGGGCCATCATCCTGGCCGTGATCTTCTTCAGCCTGTGCTTCCTCGGTCTGCTGTTTCTGCTGATCAAGGAGGACAAGGTCGCCGGCTACGTGGAGGTTCGGGTCCAGTCGGGCGAGTTCTGGCATGCCACCCACATCCCGGTGGTCGATCCCGGTCACGCCCCGTGGATCCTCGACCAGGTCGGCCAGATCCAGGCCCTCAGCCATTACGGGCCTCGTTGAGCGGCCAGTACACTTGTCGCTGCTAGGTCAGCCTCGGTCCCGGATCCGTCGAGCCGGTCCGGACCACAACGAGAAGCGGGTGAGGATGCTTCGTATCGCCGTGCCAAACAAGGGTTCGCTGTCGGAGCCGGCGGCGGTCATGCTCCGCGAGGCGGGCTACCGCCAGCGGCGCGACTCCAAGGAGCTGGTCCTCGTCGACCACGAGAACGACGTCGAGTTCTTCTTCCTCCGCCCCCGGGACATCGCCGTCTACGTCGGCTCGGGGCAGCTCGAACTCGGCATCACCGGTCGTGATCTGCTCCTCGACGCCGGCGTGGCCGCCGAGGAGGTACTGCAGCTGGGCTTCGCCCGCTCCACCTTCCGCTACGCCGCCATGCCCGGCACGGTCGAGACGGTGCACGATTTCACCGGCAAGCGGGTGGCCACCTCCTATGCCGGCCTGGTGTCGAAGCACCTGAGCGATCTCGGCGTCCAGGCCGAGGTGATCCGTCTCGACGGCGCCGTCGAGACCTCGATCCGTCTCGGCGTGGCCGACATCGTGGCCGACGTGGTGGAGACCGGCACCACACTGCGTCACGCCGGTCTCGAGGTGCTGGGTGAGACGATCCTCGAATCGGAGGCGGTGTTGATCAGCCGCCACGACGCGCCGCTCTCCGCCGCCCGCCACCAGCTCATACGACGGCTGCAGGGGGTGCTCGTCGCCCGCAAGTACGTCCTGATGGACTACGACATCCCGGCCGAGCTGGTGGCTCAGGCCACCGTCATCGCCCCCGGGTTCGAGTCGCCGACGGTGTCGCCGTTGGCCAACGGCGGGTGGGTGGCCGTTCGGGTGCTGGTGCCCCGCACCGACGCCCAACGGGTGATGGACGAGCTGTGGGAGCTCGGGGCCCGAGCCATCCTGTCGACCCGGGTCGACGCCGCCCGCATCTGAGCCGGCGGCGCCGACCGCCCCGTCGGCCGACCCCGCCACTCAGAAGGCGGCCCCGATGACATCGGCGAACACCTCCTCGGTGTCGACCGGGTGCCCCCGTCGGGTGAACCAGGTGGCCACGTTGTCCACGTCCCGGTGCAGCAGGTTGAGTCCCTGCGGGTTGGCGGCGATGTCGACGGCCTGCGGGAAGTCGATGAACCACAGCCGATCCGCCCACCACAGGAGGTTGTAGGGGGAGAGGTCGCCGTGGGCGTAGCCGGTGGCGGCCATCCGGCGGAGGCCGTCGACCAGCTGTTCGGCGGCCGAGGTCAGCTCGTCGGGGTCGAGGCGGGCCGCCGCCAGCTGAGGCGCGGCCTGGGTGTGGTCGCCGATGTACTGCATGACGAAGCGGTCGTCGGCGAACGACACCGGGTAGGGGACGGCGAGACCGGCGGCCCACAGCCGGCCGATCACGGTGAACTCGTGGTCGGTCCAGCGGGATTGGAGCAGGCGTTTGCCGTAGGTCGTCATCTGGTCGACCGCCCGCCGGTCCCGGCTCTTGCGGAACTGGCGGCCCTCCCGGTACTGCACGTCGTGGCGGAAGGCGGAGGCTCGATCGAAACCCTGGGCCTCGAGTTCGCCCTTGTTGGTGACCTTGCGGGGGACGTAGCGCTTGACCGCAAGGAGGCAGCTGCGGCCGTCGTCGCCGGTGCGTTCGATCAGGTCGATCTGGGCTTCCTTGCCCGACTTGAGGGGCCCGAGCTCTCGGTCGGACCAGGGTTCGGGGACGAGCCAGGTCGGCTCGGTCGGTGCGTCGTTGTTGAACACGTCGGTTGTTCCTCGGGTGGTGGTTCTGGTGGGACGAACCGGTCACCCGCAACGTGCGGCAGACGTCAGGCCCTTCGGGAGGCGCGACCGGGATGGCGACGTGCGTCGACTGCAGTCATGACGTGGCCTCCTTCCCGGTCGGAACGTGGTGAGGAGAGACGGTAGTGGCCTCGGGCCTCGCCGTCAGCCGAATTTCGCCCCGTCGGCTACGACCACTCGATGACGACGATGATGTCGCCGTCGGTCTGGAAGCTGATGCGGTCGTCCCTGGTCGGGCTGCCGTCGTCGACCACCCGGTCGCCGATCACGGTGAGACGCCACTCGATGCCCCGCTCCTCGGCCCACGAGATGCCGTCCTCGATGTGGCGACCGCGCAGTCCCTGTGCCTCGTCCCGCAGGGCGGCGTCGATCTCGACTGCCGCCTGCCGCTCGTCGTCGCTCCCACAACCCGCTGGGGCGCCGAGCGCGGCGAGGCCGAGCAGGGCGGCGGTGACGATCTTGGCCGATCGACGAGGAAGGGGCACGGAGACGACCTCGGAGATGAGGAACGGGGGAGTGGGGTACGGAACCGGGGGGAGTGGCGGTGGGGCGTGAGTGTAGAACGCCGGTGCAACGGGGTCGGGTCGGGGCGACTCGACCGTCGGGGGTCAGCCGGTCCGGTGTTCGGCCAGGAAGGCGGTGGCGATGGTGGCGCCTTCGAGGTCGGGATCGACGGGCTCCTCGAGCAGCAGGTGGCGGAGCATCAGGGGCCCGCAGACCTCGGCCGTCAGGTCGTCGAGGTCGCCGCTGATGGTGCCGTCGTCGAGGGCCCGCTCCAGGGCGTCGCGGACCGGAGCCATGAGGCCCCGGATGTAGCGGTCGCTCATCGTCGGTGTCTCCTCCGACGGTCCGTGGAGGCGGACGGCGTCGAAGAAGCTGCACACCGGTCGGTTGCGGAAGCGGAAGAGCAACGTGTCGAGGGCGACGGCCAGATCGTGATCGATGTCGTCGGTGAGCTGATCGAGGTCGATGCGGGCGATGGCGCGACCCAGGATCGACTCGGTGATGTCGGCCGGTGTGGGCCAGTGACGGTAGATCGTGGTGCGGGCCACGCCGCTCTCCTGGTGGATCCGCACCGGGGTGAGGGCCGCCGGGCCCTCCTGGATGAGCAGGCGGAAGGCCGTCTCGAGCACACGGGCCGACGTCTCGTCGGTCGGACCCGCCGGTCGGCCTCCTCGCTGTGCCACCCCACGACTCTAGGCCCGTTCGCCCCGGGAGACGGAGACCCGGCGACGGTCCCGGCACCATGCGGGTCGCTCATCATGCGTACCATGATTGTTGTATTAAAAGGTACGCGTTAGGTTGGCCGTGTGAGCAATCTGACAGCTCCCGAACCGGCGCTGCCGTCGTGGACCTTCCTGACCAATCACGCCCACGTCCTGCTGGCCCTCAGCCGCGATCCCGAGCTGCGCCAGCGCGACATCGCCTTCGCCGTCGGTATCACCGTCGGCGCCGTGCAGCGCATCATCGGCGACCTGCAGAATCAGGGCTACCTGGAGACCGAGCGGGTCGGGCGGCGCAACCGCTACCTGATCAATCTGGAGCTTCCCCTCCGTCATCCGCTGGAGGCCGACCACACGGTCGGTGAGCTCCTGGCCAACCTCGATGCCTAGCCCCGGCTCCGGCTCCGCCGGCGGAGCGCGCTAGCGCCATGGCCGGCGAGACGATCGCCCTCAGCCTGAGCGAGATCGAGGGCCTGGCGTCGGACTGCCTGCGCCGTCACGGCTGCGACGACGACAACGCCGCCGCCGTGGCCCGATCGATGGCGGCCGCCGAGCGGGACGGCGCCGTCTCCCACGGGTTGTTCCGCCTGCCCGGCCACGTCGCCTCACTCGTCAGCGGCAAGGTCAACGGCGTCGCCCGGCCCCGGCAGGAGACGCTCACCCCGGCCGCTGTGCGCCTCGATGGCGACCGCGGCTTCGCCCCGCTCGCCCTGGAGCACGGCATCCCGCTGGTGGCCGAGGCCGCCGATCGCCTCGGCGTGGCCGTGCTGTGCATCCGCAACAGCTTCCACTTCGCTGCGCTGTGGCCCGAGGTCGAGGCCCTGGCCGACCGGGGGCTGGTGGGCCTGGCCTGCACCGCCCACACGCCGATGGTCGCCCCTCACGGCGCCCGGGTGCCGTTCTTCAGTACCAACCCGGTGGCCTTCGCCTTCCCTCGGCCCGGCATCGATCCCTACGTCTTCGACCTGGCGACGGCGGCCAAGGCCCGAGGCGACATCGGCGTCGCCGCCCGCGATGGCGTCGCCCTGCCGGAGGGGATCGGCCTCGATGCCGACGGCAATCCCACGACCGACGCCGCCGCCATCCACCAGGGCGGCACCATCCTCCCCTTCGGCGGCTACAAGGGCTCCGCCATCGCCACCATGGTCGAGCTGCTGGCCGCCGGTCTCGTCGGCGACTACTTCAGTTTCGAGGCCGGCAGGGTGGACAACGGCGACGGAGGCCCGGCCGTGGGCGGGCAGTTCATCCTCGCCCTGTCGCCCGACGTGCTGGCCGGGCCGGGCTGGGCCGACCACGTCGAGGGCTTCCTCCGGGAGCTGTCGGCGCTGGACGGGGTCCGTCTGCCGAGTGCTCGGCGGTTCGCCCGTCGGCTCGACACCGGGCCACGCCTGATCGACGCCGAGCTGGTCGAGGCCGTTCGCACCCTCGGCATCTAGTGCCGTATCAGGCAGCCTTTGCGCTGTGCCGCCGGCCAGCTGCGCCGCCGGCTGCGTCCTCGTCGCCTCGCTCACGCTCACAAGTGCCCTCGGCTCCTGCGTCCTTCCCAGCGACGCACCTGACTCGGCGTCGACAACCCGAACGTCGCCCGATACGGCACGAGGTCGGCGCTCCGGTCTCCCGGTCGGCATTGACAGCGACGGCGGCCGCCTCCCAAGATATGACCTCTGGTCATAACCAGAGGTCATATCGAATCGAATCACGGGGGACGTACCGATGGCAGCAGTGACGGTCGATGGGGCCGGGGTCGAGATCGCCGCCGAGGTGACGACGGGCGACGGCACGCCCGTCGTCTTCATCCACGGCAACTCGGCGTCGGGCGCCACCTGGCGCCATCAGCTCGACGGCGAGCTCGGAACGACCAACCGCTGCATCGCCCTCGATCTGCCCGGTCACGGCGCCTCCGGTCGCTTCGACGGCGCCGAGGGGTACTCGCTCCGCAGCTACGCCCGAGGCGTCGCCGAGGTGACCTCGGCGTTGTGCGATGAGGCTCCGGTGCTCGTCGGGTGGAGCCTCGGCGGTCACATCGCCCTGGAGGCGCTCACCGTCATCCAGTCGGTCCGCGGGGTGATGATCTTCGGGACGCCGCCGCTGGGCATGCCGCCCGACATGGAGCAGGCCTTTCTGCCGCATCCGGCCATGGGTGTCGGCTTCATGCCCGATGTCGGCGACGAGGAGGCGGCGGCCTACGCCACCTCGTTCCTGGCTCCGGACTCACCCCTCGCCATCGACACCTTCACCCCCGACATTCTGGCCACCGACGGCAACGCTCGGGCCGGGCTCTACGGCTCGATCGGGGCCGGTGAGTTCAGCGATGAGCTCGAGATCGTCGCCGCCATGTCGGCGCCGTTGGCCATCGTGCACGGGGCCCGAGAGCAGCTGGTGGCCGGCGACTACCTCGCCCGGGTGAAGGCGCCGACCCTGTGGCGGGGGAGTGTGCAGGTCATCGACGAGGCCGGACACGCCCCCCATCACGAGACGGTTGCCGCCTTCAACGACTTGCTGGCTAGCTTCTTGTCCGAGGTCTGACAACGACGACGACGGGTTCGTCGCAGCCGGGCCGGCGAGGCGCCGCATGCCGCAGGAAACCTGGTTCAACCTCCCCGACGACAAGCGTCGGCGGGTGTTCGACGTCATTGTCGACGAGTTCATCGCCCACGGGTATGCCGAGGCCAGCCTGAATCGCATCGCGACGCGAGCCCAGGTGTCCAAAGGCTCGCTGTTCCAGTACTTCGACAACAAGCTCGACATGTGGCAGCTGGCCACCTCGGTCAGCGCCGAGCGGGTGTGGTCGGCCTGCGCCGCCGCCGTCGGCCCGCCCGAGACGCCGTTTCCCGAGCGGTTGACGGCGCTGGTGTTGGCCTGGATGCGGCACCTGCGGGACAACGCCGTCGACCGGTCGCTGGCCGCCGCAACCATCGACACCGCCGACCCCGAGGCCCGGCGCTTCATCCGGGAGAACACCAACCAGGCCTACGCCGACCACATCGGTCGCCTGGTGGCCGACGCCTGCGACCGGGGCGAGGTGGCGCCGGCCGAAGCCGACCGCCTGGCCACGGTCATCATCCTTCTCATGCGATTCCTGGCCAACGCCCCGTTCAGCGCCGACCGGGACCCGATCCTCGATCTCCACACCCGGCCCTGGCCCGAGATCGAGTCGGCGGCCAACGACCTGGTGGCCTCCACCGTGCGGTCCTTCCTCATCGATCCCGTTGACGCCGGCTGACGGATCGGGGTTTCGGCGACTCCGGGAAGAACCAGCTGAACCACGGGGCGATGGGCCCGGTCGGGGTGTAGAGGGCGTAGACGGCGGAGGCGGCGGCCACGCCGGCCACGAACAGGATGGCCATCGTCGGCGCCAACTCCCGCCCGGCGCTCTCGGCCTCACCGTCGATCCACTCGTTGACGATGGCCCGCCGCTCGTCCAGATCCCGGGCCACCGGCCCGTGACTGTCGACCGCCGGGTCGCACCCGTCACCGTCGGCGCACGCCGCGAACGGCGTGTTGGCCACCCTGGCGAGTGCCGAGAGGTCACCGCTGCCGGCCTCGCCGATCCAGCCGTCGAGGAGGGCGGCGATAGCGTCGTGCCCATCGGCATTGGGATGGGCCGTCGCATCCTTCCAGCGGGCGGGGTTGAGTCGGACCGACAGCGGCCCTTCGTGGGGCACGAGCTTGAGGAAGTTGATGCCGGGCCGATCGTCCCCGCACAGCATCCGATCCAGGGGGAAGTCGTCATAGACCGTGGTCGCTATGGCCAGCCGGTGCCGCTCGGCCGTCCGGTAGAGCGAGCGGTTCAGCGCCTCCTGGTAGTCGGTGATGAAGGCGAGCTCCTGACCGCTCAGGGCCAGATCGCAGCGCAGGCCGCCCTCCGGGTCCTCTCCGACGATGTCGATCCGGGGATAGGGCACGATCACCACCGGGATGGCGGACTCGGCGCCGGTGCCGGTGCCCGTGGCGTCGCCATCGTCGTCGGTGGCGGCCCAGGTGCTCAGCGCGGCGAAGGCGGCGTCGAGGTCGGAATCGGGGTTGCCCAGCTCGGTGGCCATGTCGACGAGCACGTCGAGCTCGTCGCAGGTGGAGGGGAGCATGCAGGCCGCCGCCGCCCGGGAGAAGCCGACGTCGTTGCCCCCGATCGACAGCACGATCAGCTCGATCTGGTCTCGGGTGAGCAGGCCGTCGTCGAGGTGGTGCTGCAGTTCGGCCAGCTGGTGGAGCTCGCCGGGAAACGGTCTGCCACCCTGGGCCTCTGGCGTCGAGCCACCACCGGCGGCACCGTCGGGCGGACCGTGCTGCGGGGTCTGGTGGAGGTTGAGGGCCACAGCCCCCGAACAGGCCAGGTTCAGGGCGGTGAGGTCGAACGAGGCGGCGAGGTCGTCCACGTAGGCGACGTCCGAGCGGCGACAGCTCGACGCATCCGGCTCCTTCAGGTTGTTGTTGTCGGTGAAGAACCGGCCCGCCCCCTGACCGGCGGTGAACGAGTCGCCGAGGGCGACGACGACGCCGCCCTCGATCGGCGGCGACCGGCGCCAGGCCTCGTCGACGTTCGATCGGTCGACGCTGGTCCAGGTGAGGATCGAACCCAGCACGATGAGGGCGAACACCGCCTCGCCGCGGAACAGGAAGAAGGCGCCGACGGAGAACACGACGGCCACGACGAGGCTCTGCAGGGCCTGCCACTCGCCAAGGTCGTCGCCGACGAGCGTGCGGCCCACGATAAGGAGGGCGACGGCCACCACCCCGAGGACGACGGCCCGCTTGGGCTCCCGCTCGGTGCGGTGGCTGGTCCTGATGTGCCACTCGACGAAGAAGGTGGCGCCGATGACCAGGAGACTCAGGCCCACCGCCATCCAGAACGGCTCACCGAAGCGGATCAGAGCGACCCCGCCGAAGCCGAGCGCCAGACCGGCGCCGAGGAGGCCCCGATTCGAGCGGTCGCCCAGAGCGCCGGGCAGGCCGAGCTTGAACAGGGCGAAGCCGGCCAGCCACAACAGGGCGCTGTAGACCAGGCGCCCGTTCTCGCCGATCACCCGGCCGCCGACCAGGGCGGCCACCATGACACCGGTGCCGGCGGCGGCCGGGACCTGCCAATCCCGGGGGTCGCCGCCGGCCTCGACGAGGTCGTCGGCCACGACGGCGGCCACGATGGCGCAGCCGAAACCGAGGGAGTAGAGGCCGACCAGGAGCACAACGGGTCCCGTCACCAGCCACGACGTCAGGGCGATGATGACGGCGCCGGCCAGTCCCAGCCCGAGGATCCTGCGCTTCCTTCGCCGGTGCCACCGCTTGAGGATGGAGAAGTGCAGGGCGGCCAGGCCGAGACTGATCAGGACCGCCCCGACCAGCGCCGTCCACAGGCTGCCGGGTACCGGGACGACGAACCGGTCGAGCCCCGACCAGCCGAGGATGCGACCGGTGGCGGCGTAGTAGAGCACGGTGACCCCGGCCCCGGACGCGGCGAGGAAGACGCCGATCCCCACCGGCGCCAACTCCAGTCGACGGCGCGCCGTCCGGCCGATGTCGCCGACGTCGACGAATGTGGCCGACTTCTGCATGCTGCCCCTCCGATCACACGACTGCTACCGGGAGGACTGCGGCGAAGCCGATTCTGATACGAACGGGCCGATCTTCGGTTGTGAGCAGGGGCGACGCTAGAGGATGGCGTCCAGGGCCCCGATGAGGGTCATGCTGGTCTCGTTGCCGACGAGACCGTCCTGCATGCGGTTCATCATGTAGGTCATCGTCACCCGGTTGCCGAGGTCGTTGACCACGATCGAGCCGCCCCAGCCGCCCCAGTAGCAGATGCGACCCGACCCGATGCTCAGCCCGTCGGCCTCGGTGCCGATGCCGTAGCCGAGCCCGTAGCGGATCGGCAGGCCGAGGACGAGGTCGATGCCGTCGGACTGGACCTCGAAGATGCGATCGACGGTGGCCGAGGAGAGCAGGTCGATGCCGCCGGCCGAACCACCGTTGGACACCGCGGCCTGGATCTTCGCCACCGAGCGGGCGTTACCGTGCCCGTTGGCGGCGCCGATGGTGGCCGCCCGCCAGGCCTCGGTGTGGGCGACCGACGCCTCCGGGGCCGGTCCGCTGAAGGTCTTGATGGCGATGTTGTCGGGGTCGATCTCATCGGGCATCGGCAGCGGAGGCGGCGGGATCACGTTGGAGATGCGCCCGTGGTTCTCCGGCGGCGAGCCGATGGTGAAGTCGGCGTCGAGCGGCCCGGCGATCTCCTCGGCGAAGAACTGCTTGAGGCCCCGCCCGTCGGCCCGGCGGATCACCTCGCCCACCAGGTGGCCTTGATTCAGTGCGTGGTAGCCGGAGGCCGTGCCCGGCTCCCACCACGGCTCCTGGTCGGCCAGCATGGCGGTGGCCTTGTCGTCGTCGAGTACGTCCTCGGTGGTCACCGGTTGGGCCCAGGCCGAGACCCCCGAGGTGTGGCTCATCAGGTGGCGGACCTCGATGCCCTCCTTGCCGTTGGCGGCGAACTCCGGCCAGTAGGTGGCCACCTTCTCATCGGGGTCGATCTGGCCCCGGTCGATGGCGACCAGGGCCGAGAGGGCGGTCATCGTCTTGGTGGTCGACCACACGTTGGTGATGGTGTCGGCCTCCCAGGGCGAGGTTTTGGCTTCATCGGCCCAGCCTCCCCAGACATCGCACACCAGCTCGCCGTCGACGGCGACGGCCAGTGATGAGCCGAGGTCGTAACCCGACTCGAGTTGTTGTTGCAGGATGTCGACGAGTGGTTGGAAACGCTCGTCCGTGGTTCCGGAAAGTGTGGTCATCGCAGTTTCCCCCTTGCGATTCGTGGCCTGTCGCGGAACGTAGGTTTGCCAGGGCACCGCCGTCAAGAACGGGGATGGACTGGGATGGATCGACGCGGCGGAATCGGTCCCGAATTCTGGTCGATTGGTCTCGCTTCGTGCGATCTACCGCCGACGGGAAACGTATGCGGATCATCTTCCACCTGGTCACGGCGGCGCTGTTGGCGTTGGCCGTGGTGACGATCGCCGTCGTCGATGACGCACGCTGGGAGGCGCCGACGCTGCTTTTCTGGTTCGTGGTGGTCGCCGCTGCGCTCTGCGTCGTGTCGTCGCTGTGGCTCGCCCGCCTGGCCCATCGACTCGACCAACTGGAACTGGCCATCGTCGCCGCCTTCTTCCTCGCCGGCTCGCTGCTGCCGCTGGTGCACGGTCTCACCGTCCCCGGTGTGCTCTACGGCGACAATGCGGTCACGTCGACCTCGCTCTGCCTCGCCATTCCCGTCGGCGCTCTCGCCGCCCTGTTCGTGGCCCACGGGCCGGGGGTGTGGCGCCGACGGTTCGCCGTGTGCGGCGTCGGGGTCGCCACCCTCAGCGTTGCCCTCCTGGCCAACCCGCAGACGTCGTTCTATCCGCAGCCCGGTTCGGCCGCCGGCGTGGTGTACGCCCTGGCCACGTTCGCCACCACGGTGTGGTTCGGGTGGCGCCACGTGCGCCTGGCGGTGATCGCCGAGCGGCCGCAGCCGTTGGCGGTGGCGATGGGGTATCTGTTGCTCGGCGCCTCGGCCCTGGTGTTCCTCGGTGCCTCGACCTGGTCGCCGTACTTCTGGATCGCGCACGGCCTCGACGTGATCGGCGTGTTCCTGGCCACGATCGGTGGGCTCGTCGTCTACTGGCGGCACGGCTCGATCAGCAACGTCCTCGGTCCGATCACGGCGATCGCCCCTCGCCAGGCCTTCGAGGTGGGCCTCAGTCCGGTGGTGCACCGCTTCGTGGCCGATCTCGAGGCCAAGGACCCGATCACCCGTGACCATGTCGTCCGCACCGGGGCTCTGGCCGTCGACGTGGCGATGGAACTGGGCCTCGGACCGGAGGAGATCCGGACCTGCGGGCTGGTGGGGCTGCTCCACGACGTCGGCAAGTTGGAGATCCCCGACGAGATCCTGCAGAAGCCGGGCCGCCTGACCGACGAGGAGTTCGAGGTCATGCGGGGCCACGCCGAAGCGGGGGGAAGGCTCGTGCGCACCTCCCCGGTCGTCGCCCACCTGGCCCCGGCCATTCAGGGGCACCACGAGCGGATCGACGGCGGCGGCTACCCGGAGGGTCTCGAGGGCGACGCCATCCCTCTGGCCGCCCGGGTGGTGTCGGCCTGCGACAGCTACGACGCCATGGCCTTCACCCGGCACTACCGACAGGGCATGGACGGGGCCAAGGTGCGGTCGATCCTGACCGAACACGCCGGAGCCCAATGGGATCAGACCGTCGTCGACGCGCTGCTCGCCGTGATCGAGCATCGGGGCGACGACGCCGTCTGGGCCCTCGACGCCACGGGTCGGATGTCCTCCACCGACCTCGCCGACGAGGACAACCCGGTGTGCGGTTGCCTGCCGGAGTCGGTCGAGGTCTGACTCCCAGCCGGGGCCATCTGAGCGAGAGTCGCTTCGTCGCCGTACGGCGACGGAAACCGCTTGTCGTCGAACGAAGACACCGTTGCTGTGTCTCCGAACGGCAACAGAGTGTGTTCGTCGTGATGCGACGACAGACACACGAGGCATGCCCGGATCGGCCAGTAGCGGGTCAGCCAGCAGGGGGACACGATGCGACCAACACAGACGAGCAGAGCCTCCGGGTCGGCGGTCCGGCGATCCCTAGAAGAGCGAGGTCTGTCACGAGTCGAGCTGGCCGCACGTGCTGGTGTCGGGCGGCTTTGGCTGTCAGAGTTGGAGACGGGGAAGCGTACCGCCGAGCTGGGTCGGGCGCTGTCGGTGCTGAGCGCGCTCGACCTCGCAGAACGCACACCGGCGGCGTTCGCTCGGGCTGTCAGCGACGGTCATCTTGGTGCAGTCTCGACCGATCTGCCCGACTGTCTGGCGACGCTCGTCTCGCACAGCGGTGCCCGCTGCATCGTGGCCCTGAGCTGACCGTTGTCGCAGTGCGCTGTCGAACCGGCCCAGGATCCCCCGCCAGGAACAGAAGTCAGTCCCGCCACTCGCGTGGAGCGGCCGGGTCGTCGGGCTCGTCGAGGTGGTGAGCAAGGGCGGCACCGAGGAACCGAAAGGTCCATTCTTCAGCGAGGGGTCTTGTTTCACAGAACACGATCGGCACGGTCGGGTAGCGGACCTGGAGTTGTGCGATGAGGTCGGCGAGCCAACCACCCTGGACGTACTCGTTCTTGAAGATCCGT
>JBCCRO010000026.1:0-82503 GCA_039201605.1 Actinomycetota bacterium | reverse complement strand
GCGTTGTTTGTGGGGGTGGGTTCGTGGGGGGGTGGGGGTGGGGGGCGGGGGTGGTCGGCGCCGGCCCCCGACATGATCCCATGTGGGCCCGCTCGATGCGGAGCCCGGGCTCGTCGGCCTAGAAGAAGCCCATCTTGTTGGGGTCGTAGCTGACGAGCATGTTCTTGGTCTGGCGATAGTGGTCGAGCATCATGGCGTGGTTCTCACGGCCGATGCCCGACTGCTTGTAACCACCGAAGGCGGCGTGGGCCGGGTACAGGTGGTAGCAGTTGGTCCACACCCGACCGGCCTTCACCTCACGACCGAAGCGGTAGCAGGTGTTGGCGTCACGGCTCCACACCCCGGCCCCGAGGCCGTACAGGGTGTCGTTGGCGATCTGCAACGCCTCGTCGGCGTCGGAGAACGTCGTGACCGAGACGACCGGGCCGAAGATCTCCTCCTGGAAGATCCGCATCGAGTTGTCGCCCTTGAAGATCGTCGGCTTCACGTAGTAGCCGCCTTCGAGCCCGCTGTTGAGGCTGGCGGCCTCGCCACCGGTGAGGACCTCGGCCCCCTCCTGCCGTCCGATGTCGAAGTAGGAGAGGATCTTCTCCATCTGCTCGGACGAGACCTGCGCCCCCAGCATGGTGGCCGGGTCGAGCGGGTTGCCCTGCACGATGGCCTCGGTGCGGGCGACGGCCCGCTCCATGAACCGGTCGTAGATTGACTCGTGGATCAGGGCCCGGCTGGGGCAGGTGCACACCTCGCCCTGGTTCAGGGCGAACATGACGAAGCCCTCGATCGCCTTGTCGAAGAAGGCGTCGTCCTCGGCCGCCACGTCGTCGAAGAAGATGTTCGGCGACTTGCCGCCCAACTCGAGGGTGACGGGGATGATGTTCTCCGAGGCGTACTGCATGATCAGCCGCCCGGTGGTGGTCTCACCGGTGAAGGCGACCTTGGCCACCCGGTCGCTCGAGGCCAGCGGCTTGCCCGCTTCGAGACCGAAGCCGTTGACGACGTTGACCACGCCCGGAGGCAGCAGGTCGGCCATCATCTCCATCCAGTTCAGGACGGAGGCCGGGGTCTGCTCGGCCGGCTTGAGCACGACGGCGTTGCCTGCGGCCAGGGCCGGAGCCAGTTTCCAGGTGGCCATGAGCAGCGGGAAGTTCCAGGGGATGATCTGACCCACCACGCCCAGTGGTTCCTTGAAGTGGTAGGCGACGGTGCTGGCGTCGATCTCGGAGATCCCGCCCTCCTCGGCCCGGATGACGCTGGCGAAGTAGCGGAAGTGGTCGACGGCCAGCGGCAGATCGGCCGCCATCGACTCCCGGATCGGCTTGCCGTTGTCCCAGGTCTCGGCAAGGGCCAGAGCCTCGAGGTTGTCCTCCATGCGCTGGGCGATCTGCAGCAGGATGTTCGATCGCTCGGTGGTGGACGTCTTGCCCCAGGCGTCGGCCGCGGCGTGGGCCGCATCGAGAGCGGCCTCGACGTCCTCGTGGTTCGACCGAGCGATCTCACCGATCGCCTGGCCGTTGATCGGCGACAGGTTCTCGAAGTACTGCCCGGTCTTCGGCGGGACCCACTCACCGCCGATGAAGTTGTCGTAGCGGTCCTTGAAGCTCGACGTGAGCGTTTCGGATGACGTTTCCTGTACGGCCATGCGTTTTCTCCTTGCCCGGTGAGTGGGCCTCGTTGCGGTTCACCATCCCTGTTGCCACCCCAATAGAGTTCCGTATGGCAACAGTAAAGAGACGTTAACAACACTGCAGTGTCCAGCGCCAGGCCCGATCGGGGGAAAGTCTCACATTGCGACTCCCCACGTTCGTCCCCGTGGTCGGCGGGCAAGCGCCCTCGCCGAACTTCTAGGGTCGGCTGATGACCCATCCGGATCACGTCGCCATCGCCGGGTTCGACCGACCGTTGACATGGGTGAACGTCCCGGTGGCATCGACCTCGCCCGATCAGTCGAGCCTGCTGATCACCGCAGGCCCCACCACCGATCTCTTCCGCGACCCCGGTGGGGCCGACCCGTCCGACAACGCCCCGATGCTCCTCGGCGTCGCCCCGCCCGGCGACCTCGTTCTGGAGGCCGTGGTCGGCGCCGAGCTGTCGGCGACCTACGACGCCGCCGCCCTGATGGTGGTGGCGGCCGACGACGGGTGGGCCAAGTTCGCCCTCGAACTGTCCCCCCGGGGCCGCCCGACCATCGTGTCGGTGGTGACCGACGGGTGGTCGGACGACGCCAACTCGATCGAGATCGACCGCACCACGGCGCGCCTCCGCCTGTCGAGGACGGGCCCCGCCTTCGCCTGCCACGTGCTCGTCGAGGACGGCTGGTACCTCGCCCGCTACTTCCGCGGCCCCGACGGACCATGCCGCATCGGGTTCCTGGCCCAATCGCCCCGGGGAGGGGGCTGCAGGCGTCCTTCGCCGAGGTCGCCCTGGTGGAGCGCACGATCTCAGACATCCGGAACGGCTCGTGACACCGGCGCCGTACGTGACGGTGCGGCAACGGAAAGTCTGCAAGAATCGGCGGCCGTGACATCGCTACCTCCATCCACTGCGCCCGCGGTCTTCGTGGCCGACGGGACCGAACAGGTCGGCCCCATGCCACTCGACGACGTCGTGGCCTCGGTCCGCTCCGGGCAGCGCCCACCGACCGTCCAGGTCTGGTGGGAGGGATGCCCCGGCTGGCTCCCGTTCAACAGCCGGCCCGATCTCATGGCCCTGGTCGGCCCGCCCGGAGGAGGGCCCGGTGGGTCGCCGCCCCCACCCGGTGGCCCCGGCGGCCCGGCCCCCGCCGCCGTCGCGCCGGTTCCGGCGCCGGGCGAGCCTGCTCCGGGCAGCATCCCCGCCCCCACCTCTGAGGACGCCGAGGAGCTGGAGGCCCTGTTCAGCGAGATGGTCCACAAGAGTTGGACGTACTTCAAGCGGGTCGACTTCGCCACCCACCTCGACGAGGTGCTGCTCGGCTCGCTGATCGCCTCGACGACCAGCACCGGCCAGGTCCTGATCGACCTCACCAGCGACGGCACCAACCACTACGTCCGATTCGAGGATCCGACCGACCGGTCACGCACGACGATGGCGATCACCCACCTGACTCCCAATGCGGTGCAGGGCGAGGTGCTCGGCCACCACGCCAGCGTCGTGATCGGCTGGGGTCAACGGGTGGCCAACGCCGCCAACGTGGTCAACGCCCTCAAGCAGGAGTGGAAGAGCGGGCTGGTCCAGAGCCCCGAGCCGGGCACGGTCACCGTCGACGGCGATCTCACCTCGGGCTACGCCTACACCCAGATCGACCTGATCTGGGCCCTGGAGGATTTCGTGTCGACCGATTACAGCGTCGACAGCGATCGGCTCACCCGCAGCGTGCGGGCCGCCGTGCACTCGCTGCGCAAGTACTGGTACGGCCGGTTCACCCCGGCGGAGAGCTGAGGGGTCATGGGAGTCTTCGACGCCATCAACAAGTTTCAGGCCAAGTCCGAGCTGCTCGAATCGAAGGACGAGATGCTGGTCGGCGAGATCGTCCGGGCCATGGTCAACGGGGGCTACGTCCCCGACAAGTTCGCCGCCAACACCGGGGCGCAGGTGGTGCGGTTCCGCACCCCGGGCGACCCGGTGCTGAGCTACCTGCGGATCACCCTCAACCGGCTCACCGGCTCGGGCCGGGTGGCCGCCGCCGTCGTCGGCTCGCAGGCCACGATGACCCTCGTCGGCGAGGTGGTCAACAAGATCAGCGACCCCGACGACCTGATCAAGATGTGGCAGACCGACGCCGCCAACGTGCTCAAGGTGCCGATCCTCGGTCAGCTCAAGCTCGACCATCGGGTGACCACGGTGACGGCGACGACCAAGATGACGCTCAACATCGACGACTACGTCCTCAAGGGTCCGGACGCCACGGCCAAGCTGCTCGGCCTGCTGAACGGCAAGGTGGGCGAGATCCGCGACGCCCTCGCCCCCTACAACAAGGACGACGCCGGCTTCGAGGGCTAGCGGCTCCGCTCGGTCGGTGCGGTTCGTGGTCCCAGCGGTCGACGGCTCCGAGGAGAGCACGTAGGGTCCGTCGGCAACCGAAGGGGGTTGCCATGGATCTCGAACTCAACGGGGCGCGGGCGGTGATCACCGCCGCCAGTCGGGGTGTCGGTCGAGCCATCGCCGAACAGCTGCTGGCCGAGGGGGCGGCGGTCGCCGTGTGCGCCCGGGGCACCGAGGGGCGGACCAAGCGAACCGGGGTGGCGACCGAGAGCCTCGACGAGGTGCGGGCGGCGCTGACCGCCGGTGGTGGCACGGCCCGGGTCGACGAGGTCGACGCCGCCGATCACGACGCCCTCGCCGCCTGGGTCGGCGACGTGGCCGCGGAGTGGGGCGGCCTCGACATCGTCGTGTCCAACGCCAGCGCCCTGGGCGGCATCTCGCGCGACAACGACGGCTGGCGCAAGAGCTTCGAGGTCGATGTCCTGTCGGCCACGACGCTGTTCGATGCCGCCCTGCCCCACCTGCAGGCCTCCGATCGGGCCTCGTTCACCCAGATCTCCACCATCACCGCCCTCGAGTACCACGGCTTTCCCGGCGGCGGTCTGAGCTACGGCGCGGTGAAGAGCGCCCTGATCAACTACGTGAAACAGCTGGCCATCGAGTACGCGGCCGACGGCATCCGGGCCAACGCGGTGTCACCCGGGCCGATCTTCGTCGAGGGCGGCAGCTGGGACGTGATCAACAAGCTGATGCCGGCCTACTACGACGAGAACGTGGCCCATCAGCCCTCGGGTCGCCTCGGCCGCCCCGAGGAGGTGGCCAAGGCCGTCGCCTTCGTCGCCAGCCCGGCCGCCTCCTGGGTCACCGGCGCCAACCTGGTCGTCGACGGCGGTTTCACCCGGCGCATCCAGTACTGATCACGCCCGCTCCTGCTCCCCCAGCCCGATCCGAGCAGGGCGGGGCCGCCCTACGATCGGCCCATGCGCACCACCCGGGTCCTGACCGCTGTCGAAGCCCACGCCGAGGGGGAACCGGGACGGGTGATCACCGGAGGCATGCCCCGACTCCGGGGCGACACCGTCTACGAGAAGATGCGGCACCTCGAGGCTGAGCACGACGACATCCGCCGTCTCATGCTTCGCGAACCCCGCGGGTACCCGGCGCTGTGCTGCAACGCCATCGTCGAGCCGTGCCACCCGGACGCCGACGCCGGGCTGATCATCATGGAGCAGACCGAGTACCCGCCGATGAGCGGCTCCAACACCATCTGCGCCGCCACGGTACTGCTGGAGACCGGGATCGTGCCCATGATCGAGCCGGTCACCGAGTTGACGCTGGAGACCCCGGCCGGCCTCATCGAGGTGCGGGCCGACTGCGCCGACGGCAAGGTCACCCGGGTCGCGTTCCGCAACGTCCCCGCCTTCGTCGTCACCCTCGACGCCACGATCGACGCCCCCGGCCTGGGGGAGGTGTCGGTCGACATCGCCTGGGGTGGGATGTTCTACGTGCTGGCCGACGCCGAGCGGCTCGGGGTGTCACTCGCCCCCGACAACGGCCGTCGCATCGTCGCCGTCAGCGAGGCGCTGCGCCACGCCGCCGCCGAGCAGATCCCGGCCGTGCACCCCGACAACCCGGGCGTCACCGGCCCCACCATCACCAACCTGTGGGCCGCCCCCACAGACCCGGCCACCGACGGGCGTGGGGTGATCACGGTGTCGACCGGCCCCTTCGACCCCGAGCGGCCGGACCAGGCCTCCGGGGTGTTCGACCGCTCGCCGTGCGGGACGGGCACGGCGGCCAAGATGGCGGTACTGCATGCCCGGGGCCTCCTCGGGGTGGGGGAGGACTACGTCAACGCCGGGCCCCTCGGCACCACGTTCGTCGGGCGCATCGAGTCGGAGACCACGGTCGGGCCCCACCCGGCCATCGTGCCGACCATCGCCGGGCAGGCCTGGATCCACGGCACGGCGAACTGGACCCTCGATCCGACCGACCCCTTCGCCACCGGCTTCACCATCGGCGACATGTGGTAGCGGCGCCCGGCCTACTCAGCCGATCCGGCGGGCATAGGCGGCGGGCGGGCAGCCGATCACCTCGGTGAAGTGCCGCACCAGGTGGGCCTGGTCGAAGTAGCCGAGCTCGGCGGCGAGGGCGGCCCAGTCCACCCGGTCACCGCTCTGGGCCGCAGCGGCGGCGTCCTGCAATCGGTAGCGGCGGATCACGGCCTTGGGTCCGAGGCCGACATGGGCGGCGAGCAGCCGTTCGACCCGCCGCCGGTGATGCCCGGTGGCGGCGGCCACGTCACCCACCGATCGGATCGTCCGGTCCTCGGCGATGCGATCGACGATGGCGTCGGCCTCCGGGGCGCCGGCGGGGCGTACTGCGGTCCGGAGTCCGGACGCCGGGTGGCTCCCCGGCGCCGATCCGCCTCTCGGCCCCGATCGTGTGCTGAGCCCAGCCTCCAGTCCGGCGGCCAGTCGGGCCATGGCCCCGTCGAGGTCGTCGAGGTTGTCGAGGTCGTCGATGCGGTCGACGGCGGCGACCAGCTCCTCGCCCCACCCCGGGACCACCTCGGTGGCGGGGACGCGGCGATCGACGAGCTCGGCCATGACCACGGGGGGACCGAAGGCGGCGAGCCCACCCGCCCGGAAGCGGGCGGCGACCACCCGCCCCCGGCCCGACAGGACCCGGGTGAAGCGCCCGCTGGTCGGCCCGTGGACGACGGCGGCACCGTCCTCGACCACCACGTGGGCCGAGGGGTGGGGGAGTGTCGACTGCTCGTGGTCGGGTCGGCCCTCCAGGTCCCAGCCCACCGCCCACAGCCAGGCCACGGCATCGGCCAGCGCCGGCGGCGGCTCCCGGCGTCGAAGCCGCCAACGGTCGGGCTCGGGTGGGTTGAGCACACCGTGGGGGAGGGGGCGGTCATCGGGCACGGGGCCATCCCAGCCGACGTGTCGCAGATTTCCAAGTGCCGTTCACCGGGTGGGGGCTAGCGTCCTGCGCCGGAGGGTCGAGCGTCGACCCGGAAGGACGAACGATGGCGACCGCAAGCGGCTCCTTCGAGGTGACGATGACCCTCGTCGAGCAGGCCGGGAACGATGGCGGAGGTGAGGCCCCGATCACGGTGACGGCCCTCGCCAAGACCCTCACCGGCGACCTCGTCGGCCACGGCACGGGCTCGATGTTGGCCCACACCACCGAGGTGGCGGGCTCGGCCGCCTACGTGGCCATGGAGCTGCTCACCGGCAGGCTGGCCGGGCGGCACGGGAGCTTCGTCGCCCACCACACCGGCGTGATGGAGGGCGGCGACGGCGACCTGACCATCGGCATCGTCCCCGACTCCGGCACCGGCGAGCTGGTGGGCATCACCGGCTCGATGACCATCGACGTCGACGAGGACGGCGGTCATACCTACTCCATCACCTACGAGCTACCGTGAGGAACCGGCGACAGGCCCGAACACGATGGGTCAGCACCCTGGCGTTTACATCGGTCTGCCTGTTGGTACTATGACAACTTGGTAACGGAGGCGGACCGTGCACCTGGGGCTCGTGCGGTGCGTCGATGCAGTTCGTCCTCTACTGAAGGTGCGATGGTCTGATGAACCTCTCGAATACACCGCGCGGCCGTCGTTCGGCCGTCTGGCTCGATGAGGACCCGATGGCTCCCCAGGACGACGCCATGGCCGTCGTCGACGATCCCTCGTTCACGAACGCCCCGCCGCCGGGTCCGCCGCGGCGCGACGCCTATCCTCCCCGCGGCCCGATGGAGCACGACGAGGCGCCGGACGGACGCGAGCCTCGCGTCCCCCCGCATCTGCTCGCCCCCCGGGACGGTCGCGGCCCCCGCCCCGGCCGTCACGACATGGAGCGCCCCGGCCCCCGAGGCGGGAATCAGCGCGAGGCCCGTCAGCCGTTTCTGGCCGACCCGCTGCTCACCTGGTTCACCGAGGCCAAGAACGCCGCCCTGGCCGCCGGTGGTGTGGGCCTCGTGGCCGGTATAGCCCTGACCACCGTGTTGTTCACCACCGTGTTCGACGGGGGCGACGACGACGCCGGCCTGACGCTCACCGCCGGTGACGTCACCACAGACCAGAGCCTCGATCCCAACGGCGCGGTCAACCCGGCCACCGATCCCACCGCCGGCCAGGTCGCCCTGCCGACGCCCGATCTCGGCGCCCAGGTGCCCACGCCGTCAACGGCCGCCCCCGATGCCGCCGTGCCGCCCGCCGCCGGCGCCGAGGATCCGGCCGTCGCCGATCCGACGGCGGCACCGGCCCCCGCTCCGGGTGACGACACCGCCATCCAGAACGAGGTGCTGGCCCTCATCAACGTCGAGCGGGCCGCCGCCAGCTGTCCGGCGCTTGCCCTCGATCCCTCGCTGAACGCCGCTGCCGATGGTCACAGCGAGGACATGGCGGCCAACGGGTACTTCGCCCACGAGGATCTTGCCGGCAACGGTCCCGGTGCCCGAATCGCCGCCTCGGGCTATGCCGGCGCCAACTGGGCCGAGAACATCGCCACCGGGTTCCCCGATCCCGCCGGTGTGGTGACCGGCTGGATGAACAGCGAGGGCCACCGGGCCAACATCCTCAACTGCGCCTACGTGCACATGGGGATCGGCTACGCCGTGGGCGGCACCGGCACGGTCTACTGGACGCAGGTGTTCGGCGCCGCCTGATCGCATCGGCGCCTCAGGCGGACCGGCCGGGGCCGAGCCAGAGGCTCAGTCCTCGGCCTTCCACTGCAGTTCGAGGGCCAGCTCCTCGTCGCCGTCCTCGACCTCGTGCTCGATCACGATCTCGGCGTCCGCCGGCACGGTGAAGCGCTTGTTCTGGACCTGGATCCGGAACGACTCACCGGCTTCGAGGGCGTCGGCCAGCCGTCGCAGGGTGTCGACGAACTGGGAGACGGGGACGTTCTTTTCGATATCGCGGTCAGCCATGCCGGTCACTCTAGGGATCGGTCGGCGTGATCGGGGCGTCGGGTCTTCGACGGCATCGGCCCGAGGGGAGCGCAGGAGCTAGGACGGCTCGATCAGGCTGAGGAAGCGAGTGGCCCCGGTGTTGGCGCGGGCCTGCAGTTCGTTCTCCGTCGGCGACTCCTGGCCGAGCAGGATCCGCAGCTCCAGGTCGGCGGTGACCAGGCTGCGGAACATGCGATGGGCGCTGCCGACGTCGGGCACGAGGTAGCGGCCGTCGCGGGTGAGCTGGGCCATGTAGCTGTCGATGATGGGGTCGACCTTCTCCTGCTCCAGGCGAAGGGCGTGCCTGCCCAGCTCGGGTGAGGTGACGGCGGCCCGCCGAAGCGCCACCGACGTGTCGGAGGTGGCCCGCTTGAGCAGGGCGTAGGCCCCTTCGACCAGGACCGTGGCCGGCGGGCCCGGCCGACCGAGGGCGCCGCTGATCGCATTGGCGGCCGACGTGGTCTCCTGCTCGATCAGGTCCTTGAGCAGGCCGCCCTTGTTGCCGAACCAGCTGTACAGCGTCTCCTTCGAGGCTCCGGCTCGGCGGGCGATGCCCAGCATGGTGACGTTCTCGTAACCCCGATCGACGAGTTCGTGGGCGGCCGCTTCGAGGACGTCCAGCCGTCGCTGGTGGCGTTCTCCGGTGCGGGGTCGCCCACGACGCGGTTGACGTTCGGCGTTGTCGGGGGTTTGATCGAAGGACACGGTGTCTCCGCAGGGGGCTGGAGGAAGAGACCCGGGGTCTCAGCCGTAGGAACGTCGCATGTTCCACGACGGCGATAACCAACCCGCATCCGTTGTCGTACGCCCCGGTTCCCTCCGGTCGCGGCCGATGATGGGGCGTGGCGGCGGGCCCGGCGGTGGGGCTGTCGCCCGGTGCCGGCCAGCATTTCGTCCCCCGGGCCCGGCCGCCCTACCGTGGAGCCGACATGGCTGCGGTGCGCGAGGAACGACGACCTCCCGAGGACGAGGTCACCGAGGTGGCTCCCGGGGTCCTCAGGATCCAGTTGCCGATGCAGCTACCCGGCCTGGGGCACGTCAACTGCTACGCCATCGAGGACCGCGAGGGGGTGGCCCTTATCGATCCGGGCATGCCCAGCGGCGAATCGTTCCGGCGGCTGAAGGTGAAGATGGCCGAGGCCGGGTTGCCCCTGCGTCGGGTCCACACCGTGGTGGTGACCCACTCCCATCCCGATCACTACGGGGCCGCCCAGCGCCTGCGGGACCACTCCGGCGCCGAGCTGATCACCCACGAGGACTTCAAGACGTACTGGGACCCCCACGAGGAGGACGACTTCGTCCGTGAGGTCGCCGTACCCGTCGACTACGACCTGCAGATGGGGGCCATCGAGCAGGCGCTGATGAAGGTCACCGGGATGAAGCGGGACTCGCCCTGGGATCGGCCCGTGCCGTGGGGAGGGCCTGCGCCCGACCGCCAGTGGCGTCAGCGGTTCCGGTGGCGGATCCTGCCCCTGCTGTTGAGCCGGGTGTGGCAGCCGCCCAAGCCGTCGCGGCGGGTCACCGACGGCGCCGTGATCTCGTTGGGGGACCGGGAGTGGGTGTCGGTCCACACCCCCGGCCACACCGCCGACCATCTCTGTCTGCTCGACCCGACCGAGGGGGTCTTCCTGTCGGGTGACCATCTCCTCCCGACGATCACACCCCACATCTCGGGTCTCACCGCCCAGGCCGAGCCGCTCGGCGACTTCTTCACCTCGTTGGAGCGCATGCACACCTTCGACGACGTGAAGCTGGTGCTGCCGGCCCACGGCCTGGAGTTCACCGACCTCGCCGGTCGGGCCACCGAGATCATCGACCACCACCACGAGCGGCTGGAGACGCTGGTGAACGCCGCCCACAACACCCAGGGCCACGAGCTGACGGTGCCCGAGTACTCCAAGCATCTGTTCAAACCCCGCTCGTGGGGCCCGATGGCCGACAGCGAGACGTTCGCCCACCTGGAACACCTGCGACAGAGCGGACGGGCCACCGCCCGCCCCGTCGACGGCGAGCTCCGATACCGCATCGACGACTGACGCACCGGCAGCGGCCGGTGGGCGACGGGGGCGGGGCGGTCAGCCTGCGCCGGTGGGCGACGGCGTAACCCGAACGCCGATGGGCTCCTCACCGTTCTCGAAGCTGACCAGTAGGGCGGCGTTGGCGATCACCATGTGGTCGCCGGTCCGGGGGGCGGGCACGTCGAGACCGCCGAGCACCGGGGTCACCACCACCGTGCCGTAGGGCACCTCACCGGCGATGGCGTCGGTGTCGATGGCGGCCGGGTCGTGGACGGCGATCACCACCTCGACGTGCATGTCGTGGACGGTCTTGCCCGCCGCCTCGAAGAAGTTGAGGCTGCTGTGGCGGAGGGCATCGGACACGGCGCGGCGGGCGGCCTTGGTGTAGTCGCCGCCGTGGACGTCTACCCCCATGCCCATTTCGGTGATCCATCGGACGAGGCTCATGGGGGCGAAACCTAGCCTCCGAGACGTCGCACCGCTCGGTGTGGAATCGGTTGGGGAATTCCGCGACTCGACACCGACGAAGGACGTCTGACAACCTACGACACCCTTTGATGGGTGGGGCCCGGGCCATGAGTGAGTGCGCCGCAGCGCGCGCTGTCCACTCGCGGCCGGACGCGAGTGGTGGAGGAGAATCTCGTTGGCGCGAGCAGTGGTGCGACGATGGTGGTGGGTCCCGTTGGTCCTACTGCTGATGATCATGATCAAGGCCTGGTTCGTCGGCGGCATGGCCCAGGGCCGGGCCCAGGAGCTCGCCGCCGACGCCGCAGGCATCCCGCTGGACCGGGTGGAGATGGTCGACGGACTCGACGTCCGCCTCACCGGCTTCACCGACGCCGCCGCCCGCGATGAGGCGGTCGCCGCCGTCGAGGCCCTCGACTCCAGCTGGGACGTGGAGGGCGTGCTGGCCGGCGGCGCCGACGATGCCGATGGCGCCGACGACGCCGAACCCGCCGCGCCAACCACGACCGAGGCGCCGACCACGACGGCACCCGAGACCGAGGCCGCCGCCGTGCTCCTCGCCGCAGAGCCGGCGGCGGCCTTCACCTCTGACGGGGTGACCCTGGAGGGGGTGGTGGCCTCCGACACCACCCGCCGGGCCCTCGTCGCCGCCGCCGTTGGCCGCTTCGGGGCCGACGCCGTCGACGACCAACTGGAGGTCGACGCCGAGGCGGTCACCGACGAGGGTGGCTCGCTGGTGCTGACCGGCTCCGCCCCGACCGACGCCGTACGCGACGATTGGCTGAGCGGGGCCGAGGAGATCGCCGCCGCCGGCGGGCTCACCGTCGTCGATCGGATCGAGGTCGGCGGCGTGGCCCAGGAGCTGAACTCGCTGTTCGAACTCCAGCCCATCGAGTTCGACACCTCCCGAGCCACGATCCGACCGGCGTCGCAGTCCACGCTCGACGAGGCGGTGGCCCTGATCAACGCCAACACCGACGTCGGCGTGCTGCGTGTGGTGGGGCACACCGACACCGACGGTGCCGCCGACGCCAATCTCGCCCTCAGCCAGGCCCGGGCCGAGGCCGTGGTCACCTACCTGGTCGACGCCGGGGTCGATGCCGATCGCCTGGTGGCTGAGGGCCGGGGCGAGAGCGAGCTGAAGGCCAACCCCGAGGTCACCGCCGAGGACAAGCAACGCAACCGCCGCATCGAGTGGGAGCTGGACGGATGACCGCCCCGCCGACCCCGACTTCCGCCTCCTTCCCCCTGACTTCGCAAGCGAAAGGACAACGCTGATGCCCTGGTGGATCACGACCTATCTCATCGCCTTCCTGCTGTGCTTCATCGCCGGCTTCCTCCTCTGCCTCCTCCTGTGGTGGCTGTGGCGTCGGTTCAACGCCGAACGCGAGGCCGAGTATCGGGCCGAGTCCGAGCGCGAGCTCGCCGAACTGCGGGGTGAGCTCACCGGCCTCCGTCCGCTCAAGGGCCAGGTGTCCGATCTCGAGGGCGAGCTGAAGACCGCGTCGGCCCGGGCGGAGAAGGTGACGGGCCTGGAGTCGCAGCTGAAGACGACCCGGGCCGAGATCAGCCGCCTCACCTCGGTCGAGGCCGAGGTGGTCGATCTGCGGGCCACGGCGGGCAAGGTCGGGGACCTCGAGGGGAAGCTCGTGAGCCTGCGGGCCGAGAACGACCAGCTGAGCGGCCTCGATGCCGAGCTGTCGTCGGCCAAGGCCGAGCTCACCTCGGTGCGGGGTCAGCTGTCGGCGGCCCATACCGAGCTGGAGACGGTGAAGGCCGAGGCCGGCCGCACCGGTGGGCTCGAAGCCGACATCACCCGCCTCACCGGCGAGTTGACCACGGCCAAGACCGATGTCGGATCCGCCGGTGAGCGGACGGCGGCACTGGAGGCCGAGCTGTCGTCGGCCAAGGCCGAGCTCGACTCGGTGCAGTCCGGCTTCGCCGCGATGCAGGTCGAGGCCGACCGTGCCACCGGGCTCGATGCCGATCTCACCACCGCCAGAGGTGAGCTGGATGCTGCCAGGGCCGAGCTGGCGGCGGCCCGGGGCGAAGCCGGACGCACCGCCGGGCTCGAGGCCGAGCTGGCCTCACTACGGGCCGAACTCACCGCAGCCCAGGCCAAGGTCGGCCGGGCCGGCGAACAGGCGGCCGGTCTGGAGACCGGCATGCTGTCGTTGCGAGGTGATCTGGAGGCGGCGCAGGCCGGTGCGGGTCGGGTCGTGGAGTTGGAGGCCGAGGTCGGGTCGTTGCGAGGGGACCTGGAGGCGGCGCAGGCCGGTGCGGGCCGGGTGGCCGATCTCGAGATCCGGATCGCCGAGCTGACCAGCCAGCTGTCGACGGCCGAGGGCGACGCCGCCCGGGCCAAGGAACTCGAGACCGAGCTCGTCGGCCTCCGTCAGCGGACGTCGGCCATGGCCGATCTCCAACAGCAGCTCGACAGCCTCCGAGCCCAGGCCAAGACGGCCGAGGCCGCCGCCGCCCAGGTGCCGGCCTACGAACGTGAACTGCGCGAACTGCGCCAATCCCGTTCCGCCCTCGACGCCGAGGTGAAGAAGGCCACCGCCGACATGGGCGACCGCCAGCGTCGGATCACCGACCTCGAAGGTCGCCTCCGGGTGGCCGAGCAGGCCGCCGAGACGGCGGCGGGCGAGGCGACGGCGGGTGCCGATCTGCGAGCCCGTCTGGCCGCCGCCGAGAGCCGGGCGGCCCTCGTCACCGACCGTGATGCCACCATCGTCCGCCTGGAGAAGGAACTGGCCGACCTCCGAGCCGCCTCGGCCACCGCCACCGCGGCGGCGCCGCAGACCTTCGCCTCGACGTCATCCGCCACCTCGGGGGACCGCTCGTGGGTCACGGGCACGACCAAGCTCGGCACACCGGGCGCCGGTCACGTCGACGACCTCGAGGTGATCAACGGCATCGGCCCGGTGATGGAGAAGACGCTGCAGTCCTTCGGCGTGCAGACCTGGGAGCAGATCGCCGCCTTCACCGACGACGAGGTGGCCAAGGTGTCCGCCGCCATCGAGGCCTTCCCCGGTCGGATCGAGCGGGACGAATGGGTGGCCCAGGCGCAGGGGCTGGTGGAGCGCCATCCCCTGCGCACGCCCTACGACCGGCCGACGAAGACGCCGGCCAAGAAGCGGACCCTCACCGGCACGGCCACCACGAAGAAGGCCGCCAGTAAGAAGGCCGTGACCAAGAAGGCGGCCGGCAAGAAGGCAGCGACCAAGAAAGCTGGCACGACGAAGACGGTGAGGAAGGACAAGGAGGGGCGGACCCTCGTCAGCGAGTGGCGCAAGGGCTCGACCCGGCTCGGCACCCCCGGCGCCGGTCACACGGACGACCTCAAGGTGGTCAACGGCATCGGCCCGGTGTTGGAGAAGACCCTCAACGACTACGGGATCACCACCTGGGAGCAGTTGGCCGCCTTCACCAAGACCGACGTGGCGACGGTGAACGAGGCCCTCAAGTTTCCGGGCCGGATCGAGCGGGACGAGTGGGTGCCGCAGGCCAAGGATCTGGTGAAGCGGTTCCCGCTCACCGAGCCCTACCACCGGCCCACCCGCAAGACTTACCTCAACGCCTCCTCGGACGACGACCCCTGGAACTGATCGCCGAGCCGGCCACGGCGGCGGCCGGGAGCCCACAGTTCTTGGTCGCCGCTGACCGGCGCCACTAAAACGGCGGGGTACCTCAAAGGGGGACCTCTCCATGTCGGTGTCGAAGTTGCTGGTGGCCAATCGGGGCGAGATCGCCATCCGGATCATGCGGGCCGCCCGCGAACTGGAGGTGGCCACCGTCGCCGTGGCTCCGGCCGACGATCAGGGTTCACTGCACAATCGGGTGGCCGACGGCGCCGTCGAGCTGCCGGGCCGGGGCGCCGCCGCCTACCTCGACATCGAGGCCGTGGTGGCCGCCGCGGTCGACACCGGCTGCGACGCCCTGCATCCCGGCTACGGCTTCCTGGCCGAGAACCCGGCGCTGGCCGCCGCCTGCGAGGCGGCCGGTGTCACCTTCGTCGGCCCGACGGTCGAGCAGTTGGCCACCTTCGGCGACAAGACGGCGGCCCGCCGCCTCGCCTCCCGACTCGGTGTGCCCCTCACCCCGGCCACCGACGGCGACACCTCGCTCGACGACGCCGCCGCCTTCCTGGCCGAGCACGGTCCGATGATGATCAAGGCCGTCGCCGGAGGCGGCGGCCGGGGCATGCGGGTGGTCCGGACCGCGGACGAGCTGGCCTCGGCCTGGGAGCGGGCCCGCAGCGAGGCCGCCGCCGCCTTCGCCAACCCGGCGGTGTACGTCGAGCGGCTGATGACGGGGGCCCGCCATCTCGAAGTGCAGATCGTGGGCGACGGCGCCGCCGCCATCCACCTGGGTGAGCGCGAGTGTTCGCTGCAGCGGCAGCGCCAGAAGCTGGTGGAGGTCGCCCCCAGCCCAACCCTGGACGAGGGCACCCGACATCGCCTGGTCGAAGCGGCGATCGCCATGGCCGCCGCCGTCGACTACCGCTCCCTCGGCACCTGGGAGTTCCTCGTCGGACCGGGGGCGGGGAGTGTGGGCAACGGCGACGGTGAGTCGACCATCGCCTACCTGGAGACCAACGCCCGCCTCCAGGTGGAGCACACGGTCACCGAGGAGGTGACCGGGGTCGACCTGGTCCAGACCCAGCTCCAGCTGGCGGCCGGGGCCACGTTGGCGAGCCTCGGACTCGACACCGAGGGCATCGCCACGCCGAGAGGGCACGCGGTACAGGTCCGGGTCAACACCGAGACGATGACCCCCGACGGCGAAGCCCGGCCCACCGGCGGCACCATCGTCGCCTTCGACCCGCCGACCGGGCCCGGCGTTCGCACCGACACCTACGGCTACGCCGGCTATACCACCAACCCCGGCTACGACGCGCTGCTGGCCAAGGTCGTGGCCCACACGCCGGGGCCGTTCTACGCCGCCGCCGTCGCCCGGGCCCGGCGGGCCCTCGGCGAGTTCCGCATCGACGGGGTGGCCACCAACGTCGGCTTCCTCCAGGCCCTCCTGGCCCGTCCCGAGGTGGAGGCCAACGACATCTCCACCACCTTCGTCGCCGATCACGCCGCCGAACTGACGGCGGCGGCGGCCGAGGCTCGGGAGCAGCGTTACTTCGCCCCCACCCCGCCGGTCGGCGGCGGCGGACCGGGCGGCGGCGGACCGGGCGCACCGCCGATGGGTCTGGCCGGGGCGCAGGTCGATGCCTCCGACCCCCTGGCCGTACTCACCCACGGCTCCCTCGATCAGTCGGTCGACTCCCGCACCGGCGCCGCTCCGGCCGGTGCCCCCGTCGCTCCACCGCCCCCGCCGCCGTCGGCCCCGGTCGGCGTCGACCCCGCCGTCGGCGGACCGGAGGGGACCGCAGCGGTGGCCGCCCCGCTCCAGGGCACGATCGTCGCCGTCACCGTCGAGGTGGGCGACGCGGTGGCCCCCGGTGCCCAACTCGTGGTCATGGAGGCCATGAAGATGGAGCACGAGATCCGGGCCGAGGCGGGCGGGATCGTGCGACGGGTCGATGTGACCGTCGGTGACACCGTGTTCGAAGGCCACCCCCTGGTCCACCTGGAGCAGGCCGACGTCGACGCCGACGGTGGTGGGGACGTGGCGGCCGCCGATCCCGACCACATCCGAGGCGATCTGGCCGAGATGTACGAGCGCCGGGGCTATGGGCTCGACGAGAATCGCCCCGAGGCGGTGGCCAAGCGCCATGGGCGGGGCCATCGCACGGCCAGGGAGAACGTGGCTCAGCTCGTCGACGAGGGCACGTTCGTCGAGTACGGGCGATTGATGCTGGCGGCCCAGCGTCGCCGTCGCGACTTCCAGGACCTGCTGGAGAACACCTCGGGTGACGGGTTGGTGGCGGGCATCGGGGCCGTCAACGGCGACCTGTTCGGTCCCGACGCCGCTCAGACCGCCGTCCTGTCCTACGACTACATGGTCCTGGCCGGCACCCAGGGTGGGCAGAACCACCGCAAGAAGGACCGGCTGTTCGAACTGGCCGAACACAACCGGCTCCCCGTCGTGCTCTACGCCGAGGGTGGTGGCGGGCGACCGGGTGACACCGACGGCATCGGGGGCTCCGGCCTCGACTGCTGGGCCTTCAACTACTTCGCCCGCCTGTCCGGCCTCGTGCCCCTCGTCGGGGTGACCAACGGTCGCTGCTTCGCCGGCAACGCCGTGCTCCTCGGCTGCTGCGACGTGATCATCGCCACCGAGGGCTCCAACATCGGCGTCGGCGGCCCGGCCATGATCGAGGGCGGTGGCCTCGGCATCTTCAAACCCGAGGAGGTGGGACCGGTCGAGGTCCAGGTGCCCAACGGCGTGATCGACGTGCTGGTGGCCGACGAGGCCGAGGCCACCGAGGTGGCCAAGCGCTACCTCGCCTACTTCCAGGGCCCGGTGGCCGACTGGGAGGCCCCCGATCAGCGGGCCCTGCGCCATCTGGTGCCGGAGAACCGCAAGCGGGTCTACGACATGCGCACCATCATCGACGGCCTGTGCGACGTCGACAGTGTGCTGGAGCTTCGCTCCGGATGGGGCCCGGGGATGATCACGTGCCTGGCCCGCATCGAGGGTCGGGCCGTGGGCGTCGTGGCCAACAACCCCCACCATCTGGCCGGCGCCATCGACGCCACCGCCGCCGACAAGGCGGCCCGCTTCGTCCAACTGTGCGACGCCCACGACCTGCCGCTGGTGTTCCTGTGCGACACCCCCGGGATCATGGTGGGGCCCCAGGCCGAGTACGAGGCCACCGTCCGCCACGCCGCCCGGGTGTTCGTGGCCGCCGCCAACATCGACGTGCCGGCGATGACGATCGTGACCCGCAAGGGCTACGGCCTCGGGGCCCAGGCCATGGCCGCCGGGTCGTTCAAGGCCACCTCGTTCACCGTGTCGTGGCCCACCGGCGAGTTCGGGGGGATGGGGCTCGAGGGCTTCGTCAAGCTCGGCTACCGCAAGGAGCTGGAGGCGATCGAGGACCCGACCGAGCGGGTGGCCGCCTACGAGGAACGGGTGGCCCGCCTCTACGAGCACGGCAAGGCGGTCAACACCGCCGGCTACTTCGAGATCGACGACGTGATCGACCCGGCCGAGAGCCGACAGTGGATCATGAGCGCCCTGCGCACCGCCCCGCCACTCGACCCCCGCCGTCGCCGGGACAAGAAACGGCCGATGGTCGACACCTGGTAGTCGGCCCTGTTCGGTCCGCCACGTCGTCGGTGGGTCAGGTCGCCGGTCGGTCAGGCTTCGGGCCGTTCCCGGTCGGCCCTGCCGGCGAACAGGGCGCGGTACTCGCCCGGCGTGGCGTCCCGACCGGCGCGGAACGCCCGTCGTAGCGAGGCCGTCGAGCCGTAGCCCGACAGCTCCGCCACCCGATCGATCGACAGCTCGCGGCGTTCCAGCAGCCTGCTGGCCAACACGAGGCGCTGCTCGCCGATCCACTCCCGAGGGCTGACCCCGAGGCGGTTCCGCAGGTGCCGTTCCAGCGTGCGGCGGCTGACCCGGGCTGCGGCGGCGAGGTCGTCGACCCCGGCGATGTCGGCGATGTCGACCGCGGCGGCGTTGAGGGCGGTCGTGATGGGGTCGCCGCCACCGTCGGGCAGGGGCGGGGCCGACGCGAACTGCGACTGCGTGCCGGATCGATGGGGGGCGGCCACCAGTGACCGGGCGACGGTGGCCGCCGCCTCGGCCCCGTGGTCCCGGCGAACCAGGTGGAGGCAGCAGTCGAGGGCGGCGGCGCTGCCGGCCGAGGTGACGGCGTGACCGTGATCGACGTAGAGGGTGTCGGGCTCGAAGCGGATCGCGGGATACATCGCCTCGAAGCGCTCCCGGTAGTGCCAGTGGGTCACGGCCGACAGTCCGTCCAGCACGCCGGTGGCGGCGAGGGCGAAAGCGCCGAGGCACAGACCCACGAGGCGGGCCCCGCGCCCGTGGGCCCTGCGCAGCGCCTCGACGAGCCGGTCGGGGACGTCGACGGCCTCGATCGGCCAAGTCGGCACGACGACGACATCGGCGGCGTCGATCCGATCGTCCAGCAGCTCGAGGCCCGACACGGTCAGTCCGTCGGCCAGTGCCACCGACGAGCCCTCGATGCCGCACTGCACCAGATCGACGTCGACCCCGACGGCTCGGCACCGGGTGGGGGCCCACACGCCGGCCGGGGTGGCGATCTCGAACCACGACCCGCCGGGCGGCACCACGTTGATGATCAGTTGACGCATTTTGATCGAGAATAGCCGTTTGCGGCACTCGCCGTCGGCGGCGTGGCGTGTGACGATGGGCGGGTGACACACGACAACGCACCTCGCACCCTGCTCCAGCTGGCCGGCGCCGACCCCATGGCCGGACTCGACAAGACCTCGTCGGCCCTTCTCATCATCGACGCCCAGCAGGAGTACGGCGCCGACGGGGCCCTCCCGCTCACCGGCCTCGACCCAGCCCTCACCGCCATCGCCGATCTGCAGGCGGCGGCCCGGGGCGCCGAGGTGCCGATCGTGCACGTCGGCCACCTGGGAGCCGCCGGTTCGGCCTTCGACCCGGAGCGGGGCGGCCGGTTCCTCGAACCGTCGGGGCCTCAAGGGAACGAGACCGTGGTGATGAAGACGATGCCCAACGCCTTCGCCGGAACGAACCTGGCCGAGCTGCTGCAGGGCGACGGCATCGACACCGTGGTCGTGGTCGGGTTCATGACCCACATGTGCGTGAGCTCGACGGTGCGGGCGGCCCTCGACCTCGGCCTTCGATCGGTGGTGGCGGCCGATGCCACCGCCACCCGCGATCTGCCCGGGGCCGATGGCGGCGGCGTGGTGTCGGCGACCGCGTTGCAGACGGCGAGCCTGGCAGGGTTGGCCGACCGATTCGCCGCCGTCACCACCACCCCCACTCTCATCGACGGCCTTTTCGCCCCGAGCCCGGCGGCGCCCTAGCAGCGCCCGGCGCCGCCGGCCGCGGCCCGGCCCCCGGGCGATGGCGGACCGGCCCGGCGGGTAGGTGCAGGCCAGGCCCGGCTTCGCCGAGGCCCTTCAGTTTCGACGCACCGAACGCCGATGGTGAGGCATGCGTCTCTCCGGTCGATCGCTCCTGGCCGCCCTCCTGGTCACCTCCGCCCTCACGTTCGCGCCGGGAAGCGCCGAAGTGGCCGAGGCCGAGTCGTGCGCCATCAGCGCCCCGGCCGGCGACTTCTCCGATCGGGTCGACGCCTCGGCCGGTCACGCCCGCATCTGGCGCCTGTATCAGGCCTTCTTCCTCCGCCAGCCCGACGACGGCGGCTTCGACTACTGGGTCTCGGTCCGCAACAGCGGCGCCTCGCTGTCGGACCTGGCCTTCCAGTTCGCCTACGGCCCCGAGTTCACCGAGCGCTACGGGAGCCTGTCCAACGCCGAGTTCGTCGACCTGGTCTACGACAACGTCCTGTGCCGGGCCCCCGACGCCGAGGGTCGGGCCTACTGGGCCGGCCTGCTCGACAGCGGCTCGATCACCCGGTGGGACCTGATGGTCAATTTCGTCGAGCTGGAGGAGTACCTCACCCGCACGGGGACCTGCCACAGTATCTACCCGACCGAGGCGGCCAAGATCAGCAGCTGCCCCGAGTCGAAGGTGGTTCCGCTGGCGTCGGCGTCGTTCGCCACCCACGGCTACGAGGCCTTCAACGGCACCCTTCCCGGCGGTTCGTTCCAAGGGGTGAAGGTCGACCTCACCCGCTCGGTATTCGAAACCGGCTCGACCCGCTGCAGCGTGGCCTCGATCAACGCCAACTGGCTGGTCGCCAGCGAGAAGGATCGGGCCAACCCCGGTGTGCTCGGCATCGGCGTGGTCGACGGCGTCCACGTGAAAGGCTCCTCGGACCGGACCGACCGGGGCGTGTTCGGCCTGCGGTTCGACGCCAACCCGGCCTCGGTGGTCGAGGTGTGGCCCGGCGACACCCTCAGCGCCGACGACCGTCGCCTCAACTCGGTCGCCGTCCAGCAGGGCCCCAAGATCATCGAGCAGTGGCACGCCGCCGCCGAGCTGTCGCCGTACCTGAGTGAGCTGGCCCCCGACGAGATCGTCGGCTCGGGGGAGTGGGTGTGGGCCGCCGCCGGTGTTCCGCTGCTGATCGACGGTCAGCTCGACTCCGCCTTCAGCGCCAGCTACGCCAACGATCCCTACACCTACCAAACCGTCCGCCACACCTTCGTCGCCATCGACCACGACACCAAGAAGTTGGTGTTCGGCGGTACCGCCGACGCCGATGTGGCCGACCTGGTGTCCTGGGCCCAGTCGTCGGGCTACGAGGACCTGATCAAGTTCGACGGTGGGGCGTCGGCCGAGTTCAACGTCGGCGGGCAGGCCACGGTGGCGGGCACCTCGCGCGACATCCCGGTGTGGTTGGGCGTCGGCTGCTGATCATCAATTCGGCCAGCAGGCGGGACCGCAGCCCGTACGCTGACCGACATGGAAAGTGCAGCACCCGAGGCCACGCCGACGACCCCACCGGCGGGGAAGAAGGCGAAGAAGGCCAAGCCGGATTGGCCGACCCAGGTCGCCGATCGGGTGCTGCGCCGCACCGCCGGGGGCGACCGCCCCGACGAGCGGGTGGTGTGTGCCTCCGGCATCAGCCCGTCCGGCCCCGTCCACCTCGGCAACCTGCGCGAGCTCCTCGTGCCCCATTTCGTGGCCGAGGAGATCAAGCGTCGCGGCATCGACTGTGAGCACCTCCTCAGCTGGGACGACTACGACCGGCTGCGCAAGGTGCCGGCCGGGATCGACCCGTCGTTCGAGGAGTACGTGGGCATGCCGCTCACCGCCGTGCCCGACCCCGAGGGGGAGCTGGGGAGCTGGGCCGAGCGGTTCAAGGCGCCCGTCGTCGAGGCCATGGCCGCCATCGGCGTCGACCTTCGCTACATCAGCCAGACCGAGATGTACGCCTCCGGGGCCTACCGGGAGCAGATCATCACCGCCATCGAGCGCCGCCAGGACATCGACCAGGTCCTCGGCCGATTCCGCACGCTCGACGCCCCATCGGCCGGTGAGGACGGCGACGGCGACGGCGACGAGACGGTGCTCGCCGACTCGGGTGCCGAAGACGCCGACGACGTGGCCGAGGACGACGGCGCTGAGTACTGGCCCTACAAGGTCTACTGCCAGATCTGCGGCTACGACTCCACCTCGATGACCTCGGCCGAGCGCGAGGACGACGCCTACTGGATCGCCTACCAATGCTTCCGCTGTGGTTTCGAGGGGCGCTTCAACCTTCTCGAGGAGAACCACGGCAAGCTGGTGTGGAAGGTCGACTGGCCCATGCGATGGGCCTACGAGAGCGTGACGTTCGAGCCCGGCGGCGCCGACCACTCCTCGCCCGGTTCGAGCTTCACCGTGGGTAGCGAGCTCGTCGACAAGATCTTCGACGGCCAGGCCCCGGAGTACGAGGCCTACTCGTTCGTCGGCATGCACGGCATGGGCAAGATGAGCAGCTCGGCCGGGGCCGTCCCCACCCCGCTCGACGCCCTGGCCGTGGTCGAGCCGGCGATGTTGCGGTGGATGTACGTCCGCAAGACGCCCCGGCAGGCGATCAAGATCGATTTCGGCCCCGGCATCTACGCCCTCTACGACGAGTGGGACACCCTCAACGCCAAGGTGGCCTCGGGCGATGCCGCCCCCGGCCAGGTCATGACCCACGGTCGGGCCACCCGGTCCACCATCGCCAACGGCTTCGAACAGCCGGCCGCCATCGTGCCGTTCCGTACCCTCACCTCGGCGGTGTCGGTCGCCGCCGGCGACGACACCCAGACCGCCCGCATCATCGGCCAGCTCACCGACGTGCCGGCCGAACGGGCCGGCGACGCCGAGCCCCGCCTGTCGGCGGCCCGGACCTGGCTCGACCGGTACGCCCCGCCCGAGGAGCGGATCACGGTCCGCACCGAGCCCGACATCGAGCGGCTGGCTGCGCTGAGCGACACCGAGCGGCGGTGGCTGGAGTTGCTGCTGGCCTCGCTGGAGGACGACTGGTCGTTGGAGGGCGCTCGGAGCCTGGTCTACGGCGTGCCCAAGGTGGCGGCCGGCCTCCCGCTCGACACCCCGCCCACGCCGGAGCTCAAGACCGAGCAGCGCGAGTTCTTCAAGCTGCTCTACCAGCTGTTCCTGGGTGCTGAGACCGGCCCCCGGATGCCCACCCTGCTCATGGCCCTCGGCCCCGAACGGGTGCGGGCTCTGCTGCCCACGGGCTGAGCCCCCGGGTGCGGCCGGCCACCGAGGCCGCCGCCCACCAGACCGAGGACGAGGAGACGTCGAGCGACTCCATGCCGTCGACGGCCAAACCGGTCGGGCGGTAGGGAAACGGTGACCCATGACCGTTGCCGCCGCCCCCGGACCGCAGCGGCGCCGGCGTCTACGATTGCTTGACGTGGACGTGACACTGCCCCCGGACTACCCGGTCGAGTGGGAGACGCACGCCGTCATGGCCGACGGGGCCCCGGTCGAGATCCGACCGATCCGGCCCTCCGACCGCGACCGCCTCGCCGCCTTCCACCAGCGCCAGTCGCCGACCAGCATCTACTACCGCTACTTCCAGCACCGCGGCCCGCTCCGCGACGAGGAGCTCGATCACCTCACCCAGGTCGACTACCGCACCCGCATGGCCTTCGTCGCCCTGCTCAACGATCAGCTGGTCGCGGTCGCCCGCTACGAGCCGTACCCCACCGGGGACCGGCCCGAGGTGGCCTTCCTCGTCGACGACGGGCACCACGGTCGGGGCCTGGCCACGCTGATGCTCGAATACCTGGCGGCGGCCGCCCGGGCCCGCGGGGTACCGGGGTTCGTCGCCACGGTGCTCCCCGAGAACCACGGCATGTTGCGGGTGTTCCGCCAGGCCGGGTTCGACGTGGTGACCAAGTTCCTCGACGGCCTGATCGACGTCGAGCTCGACATCGCCTTGACGCCGGACTCGTCGGAGGCGATCAGCAGTCGAGCGTCCCAGGCCGGGTCCCGCTCGATGGAGCGGCTCCTGTCGCCGTCGTCGATCGCGGTGGTCGGCGCCAGCCGTGAGCCGGGCGCCATCGGCCACGAGCTACTGCGGAACCTGCAGCGAGGCGGGTTCGTCGGAGCGCTGCACGCCGTCAACCGAGCGGCCGACGAGGTGCTCGGCATCCCCTGCCACCCGTCGCTGGCCGCCATCGGTGAACCGGTCGACCTGGCCGTTGTGGCTGTCCCGGCGGCCGAGGTCGACGCCGTGGTGACCGACGCCGCCGAGATCGGGGTCTCCGCCCTGCTGGTGGTGTCCTCCGGTTTCGCCGAGGAAGGCCCAGAAGGCGTCGAGCGCGAGCGCCGCCTGGTGGCCCAGGCCCGGGGGAGCGGCATGCGCCTCATCGGGCCGAACGCCTTCGGCATGGTCAACACCGCCGAGGACGTCTCGATGCGAGCCCTCTTCCTGCCCATCGCACCCGGGGAGGGGCGCGTGGGTCTCGCCTCCCAGTCGGGCCCGCTGGGCAGCGCCGTGCTGGAGCACATGAGCCGGGCCGGGATCGGCCTGTCGTCGTTCGTCGCCTTCGGCAACAGGGCGGACGTCTCGGTCAACGACCTCGTCGACTTCTGGACCGGGGAGGAGCGGACCGACGTCATCACCCTCTACGTCGAGAACTTCGGCAACCTCCGCAACTTCGCCCGCGGGGCCCGGGCGGCATCGCTGGCCAAGCCCGTGATCACCATGCGCCCGGCCGACTCCCGCCTCGACGACCTGCTCACCCAGTCCGGGGTGGTGATGGTGGACGCCGTGTCCGAGCTGTCCGAGGTGGCCGAGCTGGCGACCAAGCAGCCGTTGCCAACCGGTCGACGGGTCGTGATCGTGTCCAACGCCGCCTCGGTGGCCCGGCTGGCCGTGGCCGCATGCCGCCGACACGGCCTCGAGCCCGTGCTCCCGGCCAGCATCCAGCACCCGACCAGCGTGCAGCACGCGGCGGGGATCGCCCGGGTCGAGGATGCCTTGCTGGTGGCCGACGTCGATGCCATCTCCCTGGCCGGTGGTGCCAGCCCCGGCGGCTACGAGGAGCTCCTGGTGGCGGCCTCGGTGTCCGACGACGTCGACTCGGTGATGGTCGCCCTCGTGCCGAACCCCGGCCTGTCCGACCGGACCCTGCGCGATCTGATCACCCGGGTCGACCGCTCGATCAACAAACCGATGATGTCGGTCGGCCTCGTCGGCCCCGAGGTGATCGCCGTCGACGGGGTGCCGACCTACAGCTTCCCCGACGAGGCGGCCCGGACGCTCGGCCGCCTGACCGACTACGTGGAGTGGCGCAAGACGGCCTCGACCACCGAGGGGCCAGCCCGGTGGACCGAGCCCCGCACCGACCTCCCCGAGGGGGCCGAGATCGCCGCCATCCTGGGCGACGCCGAGGAGAAGACGATCACCCTGTGGTCGCCCGAGGCGACCGAGGTGGTCGACCTGCTCGGCCTGCCGGTGCCGTCGTGGCGACTGGCGACCGGGCCCGATGACGTGGTGGCCGCCGCCGACGAGCTGGGCTATCCGGTGGTGCTGAAAGCCGAGGACGCCCGCCAGCGCGCCATCGGCGAGGCCGGCGGCGTGGCCATCGACCTCCACGATCCCGATCAGGTGCTGGCCGCCTACGGCCGCATGGCCGACGACCCCGACGTCGAGTTGGGGGTGACCGCCGTCCAACGAATGGTGTCGGCCAAGGCCAACGTCCGGTTGGGCCTGGTCCAGGATCCGGACCTCGGCGCCTACGTCTTCGTCGCCCTCGGCGGTGCCGCGGCCAAACAGCAGGAGACCCTGGCCCGCCGCTACCTGCCCCTCGACGAGCGATCGGTGGGGGAGCTGGTCCACGAACTGCTGGTCGCCGTGCCCCTGGACGAGGAGTCCCGGGACGTGATCGGGGCCGTCATCGGCCAACTGGGTCGGTTGGCCAACGCCTTCCCCGAGCTGGCGAAGATCCGCCTCGACCCGTTCCTGGTGGCGGGTGAGGACTCGTCGACCGGCGAGCTGGAGGTCGTGCTGCGACCGTGGCGGCGGGATCCGCTCAGCGAGGTGCGTCGGCTTGAGTCGGCGCCGCCGACGGCCCAGGCCTGAGGGGGTCCGAACCGGTCGCGACCGGTTAGCGTGCCCCCATGCGCGCAGTTGTGATCGAGAGCTACGGAGAACCGGACGTCCTGGCGGTGCGGGACGTCCCCGAACCCGAGTCGGGCCCCGGTCGGGTGGTGGTCGACGTGGCCGCCTCCGCCCTCAATCGAGCCGACCTCCTCCAACGCCGGGGGCTGTATCCGGGGCCGAAGATGGAGCACGAGGTGCCGGGCCTGGAGTTCGCCGGCACGATCGCGACCGTGGCCGACGACGTGACCGCCTGGTCGCCCGGCGACCGGGTGATGGCCGTGGTCGGCGGTGGGGCCTACGCCGAGCGGATCGGGGTCCACGAGCGTCAGCTGCTCCCGATCCCCGCCTCGATCGACACCATCGAGGCCGCCGCCATCCCCGAGGTGTTCATGACCGCCTTCGACGCCCTGGTGGTGCAGGGTGGCCTCACCTCGGGCCGCTGGGCCCTTGTCCACGCCGGGGCCTCCGGGGTGGGCACGGCCGCCATCCAGATCGCCAAGGCGCTCGGGGCCCGCATCGCCGTCACCGCCTCGGCCGGCAAGCTCGATCGGTGCCGGGAGCTGGGGGCCGACGTCACCATCGACTATCGCAGCCAGTCCTTCGCCGACGAGGTGGCGGCGGTGACCGGGGGTGAGGGTGTCGACGTGGTGCTCGACGTGATCGGCGGCGAGTACACGGTGGACAACATCCGCTCGCTCAAGGTCGGGGGCCGGATCATCCAGGTCGGGGTCATGGGGCGCCAGAAGGTCGAGCTGCCGCTGGGCATGCTGCTGCCGAAGCGGGCGTCGATCATCGGCACCGTGCTCCGAGCCCGCCCCCTGGAGGAGAAGGCCGCCCTCACCCAGCGGGTGGCGGCCGAGCTGCTGCCCCGCTTCGACGACGGAAGCCTCAGCCCCGTCATCGACAGCCGCTACCGGCTCGACGACGTGGCCGAGGCCCATCGTTACATGGAGTCCAACGCCAACGTGGGCAAGATCCTGCTCACGGTCTGAGCACCGCGGCCAGCCCCGCGGGGCCGACCGCAGCTCGCCGACGGTGGCCTCAGCCGCCGGTCGTCGTGGTTGTCGTCGTCGAGGGACAGCCCGGCACCGTGGTGATCTGCGTGCACTGCGGGCCGTCGGGGTCGGGGAGGGTCGTCTCCGTTGACGTGCCGGTGGTGTCGATCGGGTCGGTGCTGGGCGTGCCGTGGGTCGGGGTCACGAACGTGATCGTGCCGGTCGACGGCGTGGTCTCCACGATCGTCGGGGTGGTCACCGTCGACGAATCGAGGGCGTTGGTCGGCGGCGACGTGGTCGAGTCGCAGGCGTCGGGCGGCTGGTTGCCCGACGCACAGCCGTACGTGCTCGACACGGCGGTCGTGGTCGTCGAGCTCAGCGTCCCGCTCGTCGGCGGCGCCAAGGTGGTGCTCACGGTCTCATCGACGGCGCCGTCGGCCACGGTGGTGGTCGACGGATCGAGACGACCGTCCCCGCCGGTCGCCGGGTCGATCCCCGCCGGCTCGTCGAGGCCGAGGTTGACCGCCAGGCCCACGCCGACGACGAGCAGGACGACGGCGGCCACGGCGCCGACGTAGGTCGTGCGGGCGCCGATCGGCCCGCTGTCGCCGGCTTGGCTCAGCACCTGATGAAGGTCGGGCGTGGCCGATACCGAGGTCGCACGCTCCCGCAGCATCGTGGTCAGCCGGTGATCCAACCGGCTGTCGGCCGCATCGTCATCGTCTCGGCCGTGGTGGGTGTCGAAGGAGTCGTTCATCACGAGAGGGCCTTTCGCAGTCGGGCCAACCCGCGGGTGATCCACGGGCCGACAGAGCCGGCGGAGCAGTCGAGGAGGTCGGCGATCTCGGCCTCGGTGTGGCCGCCGTAGTAGCGGAGGACGATCGCCGCCCGCTGGTTGAAGGGGAGTTCGGTGAGCGCGGACCACAGCTCCTCATCGGCCACGGGTGCCTCGGTGACGATGGGGGCCGGTTCACGGACCAGACGCAGTCGCAGGCGATCCCGAGCCGAGGCTCGCCGCCCGCCGTCTCGGCACCGATTCACCACCGCCCGGGTGAGGTAGCGGTCCGGGTGGGACAGATCCGACCATCGCCGGTAGACGTCGACGAAGGCCTGCTGCACGGCGTCGGCCGCCTCGTCCGCCGAGCGTGCGAGCACCGCTGCCCGTCGGAGCTGCGCCGGATACTGGGCGTGGTAGAAGGACGCGAAGTCCCGGTGGCCGGCTCCGGCACCGGTTATGACGTCCGAACCGGACACGGTGCTCGCCGGGCCGCTTCGATGGGCATCGGTGTCGATCATCGTGAAGGTAGGCGCCCGGGCCCGGCCGATTCATGCACCTCGGGCGCGAAAACGGCCGGAGGCGGTGGTCGATACCACCGCCTCCGGGTTTGCGTCTGTTCGTGGCCCGAGCTGTCGGGCCCGCCGATCAGGCCGCGATCAGCGCTCGCCGACCGGGACGTACTTGCGCTCCTCGGACCCGACGTAGAGCTGACGGGGCCGGGCGATGCGCGACTCCTGCTCCAGCAGCTCCTGCCAGTGGCTCAGCCAGCCGGGCATGCGGCCCATGGCGAACAGCACGGTGAACATGTCCATCGGGAAGTTCATCGCCTGGTAGATGAGGCCGGTGTAGAAGTCGACGTTGGGGTAGAGGTTGCGGCTCTTGAAGTAGTCGTCGTTGAGGGCGATCTCCTCAAGCTTGAGGGCGATGTCGAGGAGCGGGTTCTTGCCCGTCACCTTGAACACCTCGTCGGCCTGGATCTTCACGATCCGGGCCCGGGGGTCGTACGCCTTGTAGACCCGGTGGCCGAAGCCCCAGAGGAGGTCCTCGCCCCGCTTGACCGACTCGACGAAGGGCTCGACGTTCTCCAACGAGCCGATCTCGCGCAGCATGTTGATCACGGCCTCGTTGGCCCCGCCGTGGCGAGGGCCGTAGAGGGCCGAGGTGGCGCCGGCGGCGGCGATGAACGGGTCGGCGTGGGCCGAGCCGATCACCCGCATGGCCGTGGTCGAACAATTCTGCTCGTGGTCGGCGTGGAGGATGAGCAGCACGTCGAGGGCCCGGGCCAGAACCGGATCAGGCTCGTAGTTCTGCTCGGCCATGCGCCACATCATCGAGAGGAAGTTCTCGGCGTAGCTGAGCGAGTTGTCCGGGTAGACGAAGGGCTGACCGACGCTGGCCCGGTAGGCCATGGCGGCCAGGGTCGGCACCTTGGAGATCAACCGGTTGATCTGGATGTGGCGGTTCTCCGGATCGTCGACGTTCTTGGCCTCGGGGTAGAACGTGGACAGGGCGGCGATGGCGGACGACAGCATGCCCATCGGGTGGGCGTCGTAATGGAAGCCCTCCATGAAGCGCTTGCGCATGTTCTCGTGGATGAACGTGTGATAGGTGACGTCGTGCACCCAGGCGTCGAGCTGCTCGGCGTTCGGCAGCTCGCCGTTGAGTAGGAGGTAGCAGACCTCGAGGAAGGTCGACTGCTCGGCCAGCTGCTCGATCGGATACCCGCGGTAGCGGAGGATGCCGTTGCCGCCGTCGAGCTCGGTGATGGAACTCTCAGCGGCCGCGGTGGCGGTGAAACCGGGATCGTAGAACCACGTGCCCGGCATGAGCTTGGCCCACGCCTTGGCGTCAACGCCGCCGTTGACGATCGGGATCTCCACCGACTCGCCGGTGCGATTGTCGGTGATGGTGACGGATTCAGGCACGCAAGGTCTCCTGTCTAGGACGGGTTGTCGTCGCGCACGCCGCTGTGCGTGACCATCAGTGGAGTATGTTCTGCCCGAACATAGTTGCCAGACGGGTACTCGTCACACCCAACTAGCTGGTGATTTGGCACTCCACGACCCATCCATCGACCGCGATCGGTCGGTGGTTGAGGTATTGCCGACGGCGTGGTCAAACCCCGCACGGCCCCCATGGTCCACCTCCGCTACAGCGGGGTGTTGTCGTGGCGGCGGGGCCGGAGCCGTTCGCGTTTGGTCGACAGCAGATCGAGGGTGGCCACGATCTCCGACCGGGTCTCCTCCGGGCGGATCACGGCCGTGATCGACGACCGCTCGGCCGCCACGTAGGGCGTCAGGAACCGCTGCTCGTACTCGCGCTCCAGCGACGCCCGCTCCTCGGGCGAGGCCTTGCGGTGCAGGATCTCCACCGCTCCCTTGGCCCCCATCACCGCCACCTCGGCCGACGGCCAGGCCAGCATCACGTCGTTGCCCATGTGGCGGGAGTCCATGACGATGTAGGCACCCCCGTAGGACTTGCGGAGGATGAGCCCGATGCGGGGCACCGTGGCCCGGGCGTAGGCGAAGGCCAGCTGGGCCCCGTGGCGGATCATGCCCCGCCACTCCAGGTCTTTGCCCGGGAGGAAGCCGGAGGTGTCGACCAGGGTGAGGAGCGGGATGTTGAAGGCGTCGCACATCGCCACGAAACGGGCCCCCTTCTGGGACGCCGGGATGTCGATACTGCCGGCTAGGGCCTGCGTCTGGTTGGCCACGATGCCGACCGAGTGGCCGCCGATGAAACAGAACCCGGTGACGATGTTGGGGGCCCAGCTCGGCTTCAATTCGAGGAACTCGCCGTCGTCGGCGATGGCCTCGACCACCTCGCGCACGTCGTAGGAACCGGTGGGGGTGGACGGCAGGAGCTCGCCGGCCTCGGGGGTGGGGCGGTCGCCGGGGTCGTCGCTCGGGACGTGCGGGGGCATGGCGTCGACGTGGTCGGGGAGGTGGCCGAGGACGAGGGAGACCGCTTCGAGAGCGCTGTCGATGTCGTCGACCACGATCGACGCCACGCCGGTGGAGCGGGCGTGGGCGCCGGAGCCACCGAGGTTGGTGTTGGTCACCGGCTCGCCGGTGTAGGCCTCCACCATGCGCGGCCCGGACACGAAGGCGTAGGCCTCCTGGGTGAACACCACGACGTCGGCCAGCGCCAACAGGAGCGAGGGGCCCGAGACGACGGGTCCGTGCGCCACCAGGAACAACGGGATGGTGCCGCTGGCCTGGACCAGCTCATGGGCGACCCGACCCCAGGCGGCTGCGGCGTCGAGCCCGTCGCCGACCTCCACCCCGCTCAGGCTGAGGACGCCGACGAAGGGCAGGCACTGGTCCCGGGCCGATGCGACCGCCTCGGCCAGGCTCAGGGCGTCGGCTGCGCTGAGGGTGGTGAGCTCCTCGGTCGGCGTCATCGTGGCCATCACCACGGCTCGCCCGTCGAGGTCGGCGGTGGTCACGGAGGTCAGCGGCGCCGACATGGCCCGGAGGTGGAGGGTCACGCTCCGTGTCTAGCCGGTTTCCGCCCGGTCTGCGACGGACCCGGCGACCGGAGCCCTCCGCCGAGCCCGGCCGGGGCGCACCGGGGGCGGGACGAGGGCTCGATCGGGGCCGGATCAGGGCTTGATCAGGTGCAGGCCGGGCACCACGCCGGCCTGGGAGGCGATGATCTGGCGGACCACCCGCTCGGCCATCTGAGCCGCCATCGTCAGCATGCCCCGACGCCGGTGGGCGATGCCGACGGTGCGGCGGGACAGCCCGTCGACCGGGATCTGCTTCCACGGGCCCCCGATCCAGCCTGGAGCGGCGGTGGCCGGCACGATCGAGATGCCGTTGCCCTCGAAGGCGAGGGACGCCAGAAGCCGCAGGCCGTCCACCTCGAGCTTGGGGGTGATGCGCACGCCTGCGGTCCGGAAGGCCTCCTCCACCTCCTGGCGGAAGGCGGTACCGGGGGCGGCGAGCAGCAACGGGTAGCGGGCCAACTGTTCCAGACTGACCTTGCTCGTCGCCTTGGCCAGCGGATGGTCGCTGGGGCCGACCACGATGTGATCCTCGTGGAAGAGGGGATGGGTGATGATCTCCGGATCGTCGACCGGGAGCGCCACCAGACCGAGGTCGAGTTCACCGTCGAGCAGGCGCAGCTCCTGGGATCGGGTGGTGCCATCGGCGATGACGAGCTGGATGTCGGGACCGGCGGCGGCCAGCTCCTCGGCCAGCATCGGCGCCAGCCAGCGGGCGGTGGTGCCGATCACGCCCACCCGGACCAGGCCGCGCGGTGACCCCCGCATCGACGAGACGTCGGACTCGAGCGAGCTCAGCTCGTTCTGGATCCGGCGGACTCGGACGAGGACAGCTTCACCCTCCTGGGTCGGTCGTCCGGTCGCCCGATCGATCAACGTGGCGTCGAGCTCGCGTTCGAGGCGCGCCACGTGGGTCGAGATGTTGGACTGGACGGTGTGTGTCGCCTTGGCCGCCGCCGTGAAGCCGCCGTGGTCGACGACGGCAAGAAAGGCTTGCAGCTGTCGAAAATCCATCGCTAGAGATGATGGCACAGATCTGTCGCGACCATGAACCTCGATGGCCATTCGCCGGCGGGGCCTCGCCTGCCGTCTGCAGGGGCCCACCTCCATCAACATACGCGATCGCAACTATCATTACTAGCTGGTAGCCAGATGGCATGGGTCGCACTACTCTGATGGGCAGTTCAACGAAACCTGTTCCCCCTTGGTAACGCTGAACACCCAGTCAGTCGGATTAGGTCCCCCCCTTCCACATCCGATCAGGCTCCGAAACCGGCCTAACGGGCCGGTTTCGTCGTTTTCCGCCTCCTGGTTGGTCCACCGTCGCCACGGTCCCACTAGCCTCCGCTCACATGCCTGAGGCCGCTGCCGTCTTCGACCTCGACCGCACGCTGCTCCTCGGCGCCAGCGGCCCGGTGATCACCGAGTCGATGCGGGCCCGCGGCTTGGTGCCCGAGGATCGCCTCGGCATCGGGAAGCTTCTGTTCGGGATCTTCGACGTCGTGGGTGAGACCCTGCCCTCGATCGCCCTCACCCGCCAGGGGGTCCGGGCCACCCGAGGGTGGGATCGTCGCAAGGTGCAGGACGTCGGCCACGAGGTGGCCCCGATCCTGGTCGACCGGGTGGAGCCGTTCGCCCGGCAGACGATCGAGCAGCACCGGGCGGCCGGCCGCAAGCTCGTCCTCGCCACCACCACGCCCTACGACGTCATCGCCCCCTTCGGTGAGCAGCTCGGCTTCGACGCCGTCATCGCCACCCGCTACCAGGAGGGTGCCGACGGCCGCTACACCGGCCGCATCGACGGTGAGTTCGTGTGGTCGACGGGCAAGGAGCGCTCGGTTCGGGTCTGGGCCCGGGCCAACCGCGTCGACCTGATCGACAGCTACGCCTACTCCGACAGCGTGTTCGACCTGCCGTTGCTGTCCGCCGTCGGCAACCCGGTCGCCGTCAACCCCGACGCCCGTCTCCTCGTCATCGCCCGCCGACGGGGCTGGCCCACCGTGTGGTTCAATGCTCCGCCCGGCGTACCAAAGCCGATCGGGGTCGAGCCGCAGAACGTGCTCGGCCTCCTGGCCCAGCCCGAGCTCTTCCCGTGGATCGATCTCGATCTGGGCGATCTCGACCGCATACCGGCCGAGGGCGGTGCGCTGCTCGCCTCCAACCACCGGAGCTACCTCGACCCCCTGGTGGTGGGCTTCGCCGCCGCCCAGGGTGATCGTCCGATCCGGTTCCTGGCCAAGAAGGAGGTGACCGACGCCCCCGTCGTCGGCTCGATCGCCACCGCTCTGGGCGCCATCCGGGTCGATCGAGGCGGCGACACCGCCGCCGCCTTCGCCCAGGCCGAGGACGCCCTGCGGGCCGGCGAGCTACTCGCCGTCTTCCCCCAGGGCACGATCCCCCGGGGGGAGGCCTTCTTCGACCCGCAGCTCACGGGCCGCGCTGGCGCCGTCCGCCTCGCCCTCGCCACCGGCACGCCGCTGGTGCCGGTCGGGGTGTGGGGGACCGAGCGGGCGTGGCCCCGCAACGCCAAGCTGCCGTATCTGATGAACCTGGCCGAGCCGCCCACGGTCCGCCTGCGGGTGGGCGACCCCTACCACCCCGACGGCGACGACCTCGACGCCCTCACCGCGGAGTTGATGGCTCGGATCGTCGACCTGCTCCCGGCCGAGGCCAGGGAGCACCGCGAGCCGACCCCGGAGGAGCTGGCCCGGACGATGCCCCCGGGAAAGAACCAGGGCTGACGGGAGCCCGTCATCCCTCAGGCGTTGATACTGCGGCGGATCACGGCCAGGGCCGAGCCCGCCTTGAACCACTCGATCTGGTCGTCGCTGAAGGTGTGGTTGCCCTCGAAGCTCCAGGTGTCGCCCTCGGGGGTGGTGACCGTCACCGTCAGCGGCTGGCCCGGGGTGAGGTCGGCCAGGCCCTCGGTGCCGAGCCGGTCGTCCTCCCCGATGCGGTCGTAGTCGGCCGGGTCGGCGAAGGTCACCGGGATGATGCCCTGCTTCTTCAGGTTGGTCTCGTGGATGCGGGCGAAGGACCGGGCCACGATCAGCTGACACCCTCGGAAGCGGGGTTCCATGGCGGCGTGCTCGCGCGATGAGCCCTCGCCCATGTTCTCCGAGCCGATCACGGCGAAGTGCTGGCCCGCCTCGTGGTACGACTTGGCCATGTCGGGGAAGCTCTGGCGCTCGCCGGTGAGCTGGTTCTTGCCCTGGCCGACGATGTTCTCGTTGTAGGCGCTGACGGCGCCGAGGTAGAGGTTGCCCGAGATGTTCTCCAGGTGGCCCCGGTACTTGAGCCACGGACCGGCCATCGAGATGTGGTCGGTGGTGAACTTGCCGTAGGCCTTGACCAGGATCGGCAGGTTGGTGAAGTCGTCGCCGTCCCAGGCGGAGAACGGCTCGAGCACCTGGAGTCGATCCGAGGTGGGCGAGACCTTGACCTCGATGTGGGAGCCGTCCTCGGGTGGGGCGATGAAGCCGCTCTCGCCCTCGTCGAAGCCCTTGGCCGGCAGCTCCTCGCCGACGGGGATGTCGAGGCGGACCTCGGTGCCGTCGGGGGCGGTGAGCGAGTCGTTGATCGGGTCGAAGTCGAGCGTGCCGGCCAGGGCGAGGGCGATCACGGTCTCCGGCGAGGTGACGAAGGCAAGGGTGGCGGCGTCGCCGTCGTTGCGCTTGGGGAAGTTCCGGTTGTAGGAGGTGACGATCGAATTGGGCTTGCCGACCTGGTAGTCGGGGTCGCCGCTTCGGTCCCACTGGCCGATGCAGGGGCCGCAGGCGTTGGCCAGCACGGCCACGTCGGGGCCGAGGGCCTCGAAGTCGGCCAGGAGCCCGTCCCGCTCGATGGTGGCCCGCACCTGCTCGGAGCCGGGGGTGATCAGGAGTGGGGTCTTGACCTCGAGACCGGCGGCCGCCGCCTGGCGGGCGATCGAGGCGGCCCGGGTGATGTCCTCGTAGGAGGAATTGGTGCAGCTGCCGATGAGGGCGGCCGAGATCTGCAACGGCCAGCCCTCGCGTCGGGCCTCCTCGCCCAGGGCCGCCACCTCCCGGGCCAGGTCGGGGGTGTGGGGGCCGTTGATGTGGGGGGTGAGGGTGGACAGGTCGATCTCGATGACCTGGTCGTAGTACCGATGCGGATCGGCCAGCACCTCGTCGTCGGAGCGGAGGTGGTGGGCCACCGCGTTGGCGGCGTCGGCCGTGGCCTCACGGCCGGTCGACTTGAGGTAGCGGGCCATGGCGTCGTCGTAGCCGAACAGCGAGGTGGTGGCCCCGATCTCGGCCCCCATGTTGCAGATGGTGCCCTTGCCGGTGCACGAGAGGCTGTTGGCCCCCGGGCCGAAGTACTCGACGATGGCGCCGGTGCCGCCCTTCACGGTGAGGATCTCGGCCACCTTGAGGATGACGTCCTTGGCCGCGGTCCACCCCGAAAGCTCGCCGGTGAGATGGACGCCGATCATCTTGGGCCAGCGCACGTTCCAGGGGAAGCCGGTCATCACGTCCACGGCGTCGGCCCCGCCGACACCGATGGCGACCATGCCCAGACCGCCGGCGTTGGGGGTGTGGCTGTCGGTGCCGATCATCATGCCGCCGGGGAAGGCGTAGTTCTCCAGCACGACCTGATGGATGATGCCCGACCCCGGCTTCCAGAAGCCTGCCCCGTACTTGGCGCACACCGACTCGAGGAAGTCGAACACCTCGTCGTTGTTGCTCAGGGCGGCCAACAGGTCACGCTTGCCGTCCTCGCGGGCCTGGATCAGGTGGTCGCAGTGGGTGGTGGTCGGCACCCGGACCTCGGTCAGGCCCGAGGTCATGAACTGGAGCCACGCCATCTGGGCGGTGGCGTCCTGCATGGCCACCCGGTCGGGGCGGAAGTCGACGTAGCTCACCGCCCGCTCGACCTCGGCGTCGGCATCGTCGAGGTGGTTGGCCAGGATCTTCTCGGCCAGCGTCAGCGGGCGACCGAGGCGCTGTCGAAGACCGCCGACCCGTTCGTCGAGGGTGGCGTACACGCCCTCGATGAGTTCGATGGGGGTCTCCGGTCCGACGGCCATGGCGCGCTCCTTGTGGGAATGAGGCAGAGTGCTCGGCGGCGTGGGAACCGCCGAGCAGCGTGCGGGGTTCCCTTCCCCACACTCATGATACAAATCTAATACAAGTAGTCCCCGATCCGCCACCGGTGGAGCCCGACGGATGGCCGCCGTCGGGGCGGTCTCAGCGGGGGTGCCCGTCGGGTTCGCCGTCGGCGTCATCGCCCGCCTCGAGGCTGGCGATGATCTCGTCCAGATGTCGTCGGTGGAGGTCGTGGGCGGTGTCGCCGTCGGCCGATCGGATGGCCGCGGCGATTGCGGCGTGTTGGGGCCAGCCCGAGGGCAGGACGAGGGGTGCCACTCGGGCGAAGACCAGGCACGTCCGGTAGTGGAGCGGGGCCAGGGCGATGTCGGCGGCCTCGTTGTGGCCGGCCGAGGTCAGCGACCGGAGCAGGGCGTGGTGGGCCAGGTTGAGGGCACCGGCGTCGCCGGCAGCCATCGCCCGCTCCCCGGCGGCGAGGGCGTCGGCGATCAGGGTGAGGTCGTCGTCGGTCCGACGCTCAGCGGCCAGCGACAACACCCACGGTTCGAGGCGGCGTCGGGTGGCGAGGAGGTCGATCATCTCCGCCGTCGGGATGTCGTCGGGGTCGACGACGAAGGCGCCCCGGTTGTCGTGGACGACCACCAGTCCCAGGGCGGCCAACTCGCGGATCGCCTCCCGGACCGGGGTGCGCGACACGTGGAGCCGCTCGGCCAGGCCGGCCGCGGTCACGTGCGAGCCCGGTGGGATCTCGGTCGAGATCATCAGTCGGGCGATGGAGGCGGCGAGCGGGGACTCGGTCATGGGCTAGTGGCACGCTAGAGCGATCTCCACGGCGATGTCGGCGATCCTGGCGGCGTCGGTGTGGGAGTGCACGGCCACGCCGACCGGGATGCCGTCGGCGGCCAGGGCCCGCAGGGTGGCGATCACCAGATCGGCGGCGTCGTCGTCGAGGTGGGCGAAGGGTTCGTCGACGAGGAGGACGGATCGGGCGGCGAGGATGGCCCGGGCGATCGCCACCCGCCGCTGCTGGCCGCCCGAGAGGGCGCCGGGGGAGCGCTCGGCCAGCCCGTCGAGGCCGAGCCGGGCCAGCACCGAGCGGGCGCGGGTCCGGTCGGCCGGTCGGGCCCGTCGACCGAGGCCGAAGGTGGCGTTCTCCTCAGCCGTGCGCCACCGCAGCAACCCCGCCTGCTGGAAACACAGGGTCGGAGCCCGGGGCTCCGCCCGGACCGTCCCGGCCACCGGTGGGAGCAGGCCCGACAGGGTTCGCAGCACCGTGGTCTTGCCGACGCCCGACGGGCCGACGAGGGCCACGATCCGATCGCCGGCGATGGTCACATCGATCGGTGCCGTGCGATGGTCGCCGATGCCGGCCACCAGGGCCTCGGCCTGGACGACGCCGCCGGTCATGGCGTGGTGGCCTCGGCCACGAACAGCACGTAGCGGTCGACGATGGCCAGACCGTCTGCTCCGGCCTCGCCGTGGGGCTCGATCACGGCCCGGAGGTCGGCCCGGGCCGAGTCCCACCCGTGTTGATTCTCGATCGCCCGGCGAAGGACCCGCAGCCCGCCCGCCGCCTCGGTCAGCCCGTCGACGGCGTCGTCGAGGTCGTCGAAGTGCCACCGCAGGCTCAGGTGCTCGGTCTCGACCGGGCGCAGCCCGGCCTCCTCCAGCGCCGCATGGGCCCGCTCCGGGTGGCCGAGTGCGGTTGGGAACGGCGGCAGCCTCCGACCCAGGCGTCCGGCCAGGGCCTGGCGGGCCGGCTCGGGCCAGCCGTCCGGCTCCCAGGCGGTGAAGGCGAACCGCCCTCCCGGCCGCAGGATCCGGGCCACCTCGGTCAGGGTTCGGCCATGGTCGGGGGCGAAGATGATGCCGAAGTTCGACATCGCGCCGTCGACGCCACCCGAACGGAAGGGCAGGGCGGCGGCGTCGCCTCGCACCAGCGGCGCCCCGACCGCTCCGGCCGCCTCCAGCTGGTCCCGGGAGAGGTCGAGGCCGATGGCGTCGATGGCCAGATCGGCGGCGGCCGCCGCTCGGAGGCCGTTGCCGGAACCGGTTCCGATGTCGATCACCGTGCCCGGGTCGACGCCGCCGCGCTCAACGAGCAGGGCCGCCGCCGGGGCGAGGTGGGCGGCCAGGCGGTCGTAGTGGGTCCAACGCTGCGTCATCGGTGTGGGCGCCTCCGTGTCGAGTCATGAACCCCTTGAGCTCAGAAGTTAACTCTGCTTATCATAGATTGCATGCAATTCAGGACACAAGACCACCTACGACCACTCCTGCTGGTGATGGCGCTGCTGCTCGCCGCCTGCAGCGACGGCGACACCGCCGACACCGACGTCGCCGCCTCCCCCTCGGCCTCCGCCTCGGCGTCCGGGGTGGGCGATGACGGCGACCCGGTCGAGAGCGACGATGCCGCCGCCGACGACGGGGCTGGGCAGAACGACGAGGCGGCCGACGGTGCGGCGGCGGCCGAGACCGAACCGGCCGAGACCGAACCGGCCGACCTGAGCGTGGGCGTCCCGTTCGGACTGGTGCAGATCGCCACCCTGGGCGGGGTGAGTGCCGCCCCCGAGCTCGACGGTCTGGCGGCGGCGACCACCGTGCCCATCGCCACCCCCGACGAGTTGCGCACCGGCTTCGCCACCGGCGAGCTCGACGTCGCGATCATGCCGACCAACGTGGCCGCCATCCTGGCCAATCGGGAGGTGGACGTCCGCCTGATCGGCGTCGTCGACGCCCAGCTCCTGCAGGTGGTCGGCCCGGCAGGCGCTGGTTGGTCCGAGATCGAGGGCGCCACCGTCGACCTACCCTTCCCCGGCGACATCGCCGACGTGCTGTTCCGCAGCCTGGCCACCGACAACGGGGTCGACCTGGACACGGTGGAGATCCGCTACGGCACGTCGCTGCCCGACCTGGTGGCGGCGGCCGCGGCCGGTGAGGTGACCTTCGCCGTCCTGCCCGAGCACTTCGCCTCGGCCGCCGCCGCTCAGGCGACGGCCGCCGGTCAGGATCTGGCCCCTGTCATCGATCTACAGGATGCGTGGTCGGCATCGACCGGCGGCGATCGGCTACCGCAGATCGCCGTCGTCGCCACCGGATCGTTGGTCGACGAGCGGCCCGACGTCATCGAGGCCCTGCAGGCTTCGTCCGGCGCTGCGGTGGGTCGCACCGCCGACGACCCCGAGGTGGCGGCCGCCATGCTGGCCGAGGCGACCGGGCTGCCGGCCCCGCTCGTCACCGGCGTCGTCGGCTCGCTCGATCTCGCCTACCGGAGCGTGCCCGAGGCCAGGACCGACCTCGATCTGCTGTTCACCCAGCTGCTCGACGACTCGCCCGAGGGCCTGGCCGGCGGCCTGCCCCCGGAGGAGTTCTTCACCGGGTGAGCCGGCGGCGGGCGGTGCTGGCCCTCATCGGGGCCGGAGCCGTGGTGCTGGTGTGGACGGTGGTGGCCGCCCGCCGGCCCACGGTCCTGGTCCCGAGTCCGGCGGAGACGGCGGTCCGGCTGGCCGAGCTGGCCGACGGGCCCCTGTGGTCGGAGCTGGGGCGGACGATGTGGCGCGGGGCCCGGGGCTCGACGCTGGCCGTGATCGGCGGCGTTGCCCTCGGCCTCGGGGCCGGCTCGTGGCCCTCGTTCGACGCCCTGAGCCGGCCCCTGCGGGCGGTGCTGGTCGGCATTCCCCCGATCATCACCGTGGTGCTGGTCTCGCTGTGGGTCGGTCTCGACGGCGACGCCGCCCCATGGGTGGTCGCCCTGGCCACGATGCCGTTCGTGTGGCTCGCCACCGCCGAGGCGGTGAAGGCCATCGACCCCGATGTGGTGGAGATGGCGGCCGGGCTGCACGTCTCGCCGTGGTGGCGCCTGTCCCGGCTGACCCTGCCCGCCGTCGCCGCCCCGGTGGCGGCGGCCGCCGCCTCGGTGGTCGCCACCTCCGTCCGCTTGACGATCATGGCCGAACTGCTCTCCGGCTCCGACGGCGTCGGTGCCCGGATCGCCCGGGCCCGGACAACGCTCGACACGCCCGAGGTCTTCGCCTGGGCCGTGGTGGCCATCGCGCTGGCCCTGCTGCTCGAGACGGCGGCGCTGCGGGTGGGGGAGCGCCCCCGCCGGGCCTGGCCGGGGCGTCAGCAGCTGTACTCCTCGTCGGCGCCGGCCGGTTGAAGCACGGTGAGCACCGGTTCCTCGTCGTCGTCGGTCCCGGCCTCCACCTCGAAGCGCACCGAGACGCCCTCCCGCAGCCCGGCGGTCAGACCGTCGTCCGACAGCTGGTAGGTGCGGAGGCCCTCGTCGTCGCACAGCGAGACGGTGGCGTCGTCATTGATCGACCAGACGACCGCGGTCGGCTCGGCCGCCCCACCTCCGCAACCGGCGGCGAGCAGGGGCCCCGCCGCCATCACCGCCGGCACGGCCCTCGCCTTCACCACCCTCGCCATCGTCGGTCGGCGGCGCCGGCCGGGGGACGGGTTGGTGTCAGTCATCGTAGAGACCTCCTCCGTCGAGTTCCCGCGCCAGGCTCTGTTCCAGATCGGCCTCGAGGTCGTCGACGGCCGACCGGAGGTGGGCGTCGTCGCAGGCCAGATCGGCCGGTGCCACCTCGCGTTCGACGGTAGCAAACGACCGGCGGGCGTCATCGTCGCCCAGGGCCTGGATCTCCTCGTCGAGGTCTCCTCCGACAGTCGGGCGAGGTGGCCCTCCTGGCGGGACTCCACCTCGCCCCACGCTCCTTCGAAACAGGTGGCCTCCTGGGTGATCCAGGCGTCCCACTCGGCATCGTCCAGCGCCGCCAGGTGCCGGTCGTTGGGGGTGTCGATCGCCCGCTCCAGGCGCCCCCGCACCCCGTCGTCGGTCGGCCCTGCCCCGTCGTCGACCCCCGGCAGCACCGGTTGAGGCGAGGCCAGGAGGAGAGGCGGTAGTCGGCGAGGGTCCGAACCCGCGCCAGTCCCGGAGCTCCTCGGCGAGTGCCTCGATGGCATCGTCCCGGCCGCTGTCCGACTGCTCGCTCACCTGTCGCCCGCCTCACCCCTCGGCGTCTCGTCGGACACCGAGCAGGTCGAAATCGTCGTCCCATCGGGATCGCAGGTGTTCGCCGCCGACGGAAGGGCGCGGCCGCCGGGAGAGGGCCCGTTGCGGTGGACGCTGTCACCTCGATCAAGGAGACTCGCCCCATGGGCAGCGACGGGGACAGTGGCGGCGTCGGCGACGAGGGCGGCGGCGGTGGCCGGACATCGACGACGGTGACGAGCCGGACTCCGTCGTGGCTCATCCTCGGTGCGCTCGCCGCCGCCGTGGTGGCGCTGTTCGTCTATGCCTACACCAGCGCCTATCGGGACGACGTCACCTGCACGGCGCTGCTGATCGACCGCTATGACGTGCCCGGTCAGGTGTGCGACGGCGCGATCGACGAGGAGTCGACGGCGGGTCAGGTGGTGGGCCGTGCCGCCGACATGGTCGGGGTCGACCCCGGCGAGACGTTGGTACCAGGCTTGTCGCCGATCATCGACGGCCCGCTGGAGACGGTGCGGCGGCTCGGCGTCGCCGCCTACCTCCTCCTGCTGCTGCTCACCGCCCTGCTGATCACGGTCGTGGTCGGCGGGGTGCGGGCGATCGGCCGGCTGCTCGCCCGCGACCCCGCGGCGTGGCACCGCATCGCGGTGGCCACCCGCCGTTATCTGGTGATCGTGTTGGGCCTGTACGCCCTGAGCGTGGTGCTCTTCCGGCCGTTCTGACCCGGGCGTCGGCCGACCGGGCCATCGCAACCGGGCGACGGACGGGGGCTAGTTGATGGCGTAGTCCCGGGCCAGCTTGTTGAGCTCGATGACGTGCAGCTCCTCGGCGGCGATCTGGGTGCGGGCGTACTCCTCGAGGTAGACCGAGTTGTCCTGGGCCAGGTCGAGCAGCTGGCGGTAGAGGTCGAGGGCCCGCCGTTCGTGCGCGACCGACTCCGACAGGATTCGTTCGATCGAGTGGTCGTGGGACTCCTCGATCTCGGCGATGCCCTGGTCGGGGTGGCCCCCGAGGCCGGTGAGGATCTCGCCCGCCTGCTGGGCGTGGTCGAGCGATTCCGTCGCCTGCATCTTCATGAAGTCGACGAGGGGGAGGCGGTTGGGCCCGGTGATGACGAGCGAGTAGTGGGTGTAGCGGACGACGCCGGCCAGCTCGGCTTTGACGATGTCGTTGAGGACGGGCAAGACCTGCTCGGTCTCGATCACATGGTCGTTCATTGGGGGGTGAACCTCCGGGTCATGGTCGGGTGTGGGGGGAAAGGCGAATCGTTATCAATTTGGCCGACGATGTATGGTTAGGCCCACCAAACATCCCGTTCCCCGGGCGGTCTGCCCGAAGTCAACCGGAAGGTCTGATTCCATGCATCCAGGCGACAACGTCGACAAGTTCTACATCGGTGGCGAGTGGGTTGCACCCTCGACCAGCGATCGGCTGCCGGTCATCAACCCCGCGACCGAGGAACCCATCGCCTCGATCGCCCTCGGCGGCACCGCCGACGTCGACGCCGCCGTGGCCGCCGCCCGGGCCGCCTTCGACGATTTCTCGACCACGTCGGTCGAGGAACGGGTCGCCCTGCTGAACAAGATCACCGAGCTTCTCGCCGCCCGGTCCGAGGATCTGGCCGCCACCATCAGCGCCGAGATGGGGGCGCCGACGATGCTGGCCAAGGCGGCCCAGGCACCCAGCGGCATGGCCCACTTCGCCGTCGCCGCCGGTGTGCTCGCCGATTACGAATTCGAGGAGCAGATCGGCACCTCCCTCCTGGTCAAGGAGCCGGTGGGCGTGGTCGGCATGATCACCCCGTGGAACTGGCCGCTCAACCAGATCGCCTGCAAGGTGGCTCCCGCCCTCGCCGCCGGTTGCACCATGGTGCTCAAGCCGTCGGAGGTGGCCCCGCTCAACGCCATCCTCTTCGCCGAGATCCTCCACGAGGCCGGCGTACCGCCGGGCGTGTTCAACCTGGTCAACGGTGACGGACCCACCGTCGGCGCCCACCTGTCGTCCCACCCCGAGGTCGACATGATGTCCTTCACCGGCTCGACCCGGGCCGGGGTCGAGGTGGCCCGCAACGCCGCCCCCACCGTAAAGCGGGTGGCCCAGGAGCTGGGCGGCAAGTCGGCCAACATCATCCTCGACGACGCCAACGTGGCCGAGGCGGTGGCCCGCGACGCCGCAGGCATGTGCACCAACTCCGGCCAGTCGTGCAACGCCGCCACCCGGATGCTGGTCCCCAACTCGCAGATGGACGCCGCCATCGCCGCCGCCGAGCAGGCGATGAACGCCGTGTCGGTCGGTGCGCCCGACGCCGATGGCACCGCCATCGGGCCCGTGGTGTCCGAGGCCCAGTGGCACAAGATCCAGGGTCTGATTCAGGCCGGTATCGACGAGGGGGCGACGCTCGTCACCGGCGGTACCGGTCGGCCCGAGGGCTTGGAGTCCGGGTACTACGTGAAGCCCACGCTGTTCGCCAACGTCACCAACGACATGCGCATCGCCCAGGAGGAGATCTTCGGGCCGGTGCTGGTCCTGATCGGCTACGAGGACGACGACGATGCGGTGCGCATCGCCAACGACACCGTCTACGGCCTCGCCGGCTACGTGTCGGGCAGCCAGGACCGGGCCGTCGACGTCGCCCGTCGGATCCGTACCGGCAACATGCACGTCAACGGCGCCAGCGTCGATATGAACGCCCCGTTCGGCGGGTACAAGCAGTCGGGCAACGGTCGGGAGTGGGGCCGCCACGGCTTCGAGGAGTTCCTCGAGACCAAGGCCATTCTGGGCGCCGGCGCCCGCTGAATGACCGGTCCGGGCGAGGGGGAGCAGACCGAGCTCGCCGGCACCGACGCCCTTGAGGATGCGGTGACGGCCGAGGTCGATGTCGTCTCGGCCTGGACGGTACGAGGATCCGTCCCCCCGGGTCTCGCCGCCTGCCTGTTGTTGGCGGCGGTGAGAACCGGGTGGCACGGCCCCGTCCGAATCGAGGTGGCGGCCGACGGCGCACTGGGCCGGGGCCCGGCGTCGCTGACCGCCAGCGGGTTCGACCCCGCCAACGGTCGACGACGGTGCGCCACCCTGCGGGCCGCCGACGGGTCGGCCTCGATCACGGCCACGATCCGGGAGGGCCGCTCGGACGACGAGCGGCCTCCGGCGGGCTTGCGGACGGTGACGCACTGGCCCGAGGACGTGCCCGCCTTCCGCGGAGGTCGCCCGGGGCCCGCCGCGCTGTTCGAGGTGCGCCCCCTGCCGGCGCCGGACCGCAACGAGCTGAGCGCCGATGCCTGGGTCCGTCCCAACCGGCCGGATGAGGGCGTCCGGTCGGAGCTGCTGGCGGTCGACAGTTGGCTGGCCGGGGCCCAGCTGGCCTACCTGCGTCGTCACGCCGATGACCCGGACGGGGGCTCCCTCCCCGCCGTCGACTGGCGACGGGCCACCTTCCACCTCGATCTCGACACCGCGTCACCTCCCGGCCCCCGCTGGCTGCTGCGCCGTCTCCGGTCGGATGATCCGGCGACGCCGACGATCGACGTCGGCGCGGTCGAGGTGGTCGACGGCGCCGAGCTTCGACCCCGGATCCGCTTCGAGATCGAGCGATCGGTGATCGCCCCGGTCGCCGACGGCTCCTAGCCAACCGAGCGGCCGCCGCGCTCTCGAGGACGGCGGGCTTCCGAGAGCCGGCGCTTTCGAGGACGGCGGGCTTCCGAGACGGCGATCGCCGCTGTCAGTGGGAGCCGAAGGTGTCCCAGTGGGTGAAGTCGGCGGCGGGGAGCCGCTTGGCTGGCTTGAAGTCGGTGCCCTTGGTGTAGGCCACCGGGAACAGGCCGGCCTGGGTGTAGCGATCATGGGGGATGCCGAGCAGCTCGGCCACCGCCTCGTCGTCGGGCAGGTGCAGGGTGGTCCAGGCCGAACCCAGGCCCCGCTCCCGCAGCGCCAGCATGAAGCTCCACACCGCGGGGAGTATCGAGCCCCACGAGCTGGCCTGGCGGAAGGTGTCGACGCCGGTGTCGAGGCGGGCCTCGATCAGGGGGATGACCAGGTACGGGGCCCGGTGGAAGTTGTCGGCCAGGTACTGGGCCGAGGATCGGACTGCGTCGCGTTGAGTGGTCCGCAGATCACCCTCGCCGAACTCCCTCGACGGCTGCTTCGAGTACCAGTCGAAGTTCTTGGCGTAGTGATCGGCGATCGCCTTCTTCTTGTCGGCGTCGCCGATCACCATCCACTGCCAACCCTGGCTGTTGGAGCCGGTCGGGGCCTGGAGGGCCAGATCGATGCAGTCGAGCACGACCTGGCGGTCGACGGGGCGGTCGAAGTCGAGGCGTTTGCGCACCGATCGGGTGGTGGTGAGTACCTCGTCGGCGGTCAATCCCAGATTCATGTCGGCCTCTCCTGCGCTTGAGTCGGGTCAACCTTGGCCGATGGGCACCCGGTGTTCAAGATCGTCCGGTGGACCATGCGCTCCGTGGGGCGCCTGGTGGCCTACTCCCTTTTCCTGACGGTGGTCGTCGCGGCCACCGCCGTCGTACTCGGCTGGTCGCCCGCCGTCGTCCAGACCACCCGCCTCTACGACGTCCACGACCTCCTCGCGGTCGACGAGGTCTTCGCCTTCGCCGAGCCGGCGACCGCCCCACTGACCGACGGCGACGGCCCCGAGTTCGTTGGCGAGCTCGTGCGGGCGCCCCACACCCTGGGCGACGACGCCAACCTCGACGAGTTGTGGCTGCAGTGCGAGGCCGGCTATGGGCGGGCCTGCGACGACCTGTTCGACCGATCGCCCCTTGGCTCGGCCTACGAGGAGTACGGGCTCACCTGCGGCGGGCGAGGCGAGATCTTCGACTGCCAGGCCGAGCTCGACGGGGTGCTCGACCCCTATGTCATCGACGGGTGGCCACCGCCCGTTCCCGGGCCGTAGCCCCCCTCAGCGGGGCGGGGTGGGCGGGAGCCAGAGCTGGGCCCCGTCGCCGCCGGCCGAGACGAGGCGACCGTCGTCGAGCTCGGCCACGGCGGCGAACCACGTCCCGCCGTCGAAGACCGCCTGGGCCTCGCCGGTCTCGTCCGGGCCGTAGAGGGCGACGGTGCCGTCGACGCCGGTGGAGGCCAACCGACCGTCGGCCAGCTGGATCACCGAAGTGGCGGCCCCGTCGTGGCGCTCGTGAATGACGGCGACCGCACCGAGATCGGCCGGGTCCCACACGTGGACCTCGCCGGTGTCGTCGGCGGTGGCGAGCCGGCCGTCGTCCAATTCGGCGGCGGCGCCGACCCCCTCGAGGAAGCCACCGGCGTGACCGTCGTAGATCACGGCGTCAGCCGGGTTCTCGGTGCTCCACACGTGCACCTCGCCGGAGCTGTCGGCCGACAGGATCCGTCCCTCGCCCAACCGCACCACCGTCTCGACCCCGGCGGCGTGACCGTCGTAGTCGGCCACCACCCGATCCGGCGCCGCCGGATCCCAGAGGCGCACGATGCCGTCGCCGTGGCCGGTGGCGATCAGCCCGCCGTCGGCCGCCGCCACCGACAGCACCTGCGGGTCGATCTGGCCGAACGTTCGATTGGGCTCACCGCTGACGGGTGACCACAGGTGGACGAGGCCGACGGGGTCGACGAACACGATGCGGCCGTCGTCGGTCACGTCGGGCCGGCTCGTGATCGGCGTTGGGGCGAGGCCGGCGTCAGGGCTGACGTACGCCGCGTTCTCGTAGCGCTGGACGGGCCCCGTCGGATCGTCGGGCGACCAGATCCGCAGGCTGTCGGTCGGGCCGTAGGTGACGACTCGGCCGTCGTCGAGGACGCCGAGACCGGCCACGGGGACGACGTGACCCCCGAAGCTGGTGGTGGCGACGAGGCCGGTCTCGTCCCACACCCGGACCGAGCCGTCGGTGCTGGCCGAGGCGATCCGGCCGTCGTCGAGCGGAGCGAGGGAGGTCACCCGCTCGCCGTGGAGGGTGACGGCGGCGATCAGATCGGGCTCCGCCGGGCTCCAGATCACGATCGGCCCGGAGCGGGTGCCGATCAGGATGCGGTCGTCGGGTAGCGCCTGCACGGTGGCGGGCCGGCCGATCGGGCTGGTCCAGACGGCGGTGGTCTCGGCGATGGTCGCCGGGCTCCACAGGTGGGCGTCGTTCACCGCCGACGAGACGATGCTGCCGTCGCTGAGCTCGGTGATGCTGTTGACCAGGGGCCCGTGGGCCTCGTAGACCGGTGCGGCGGCGGTGGGGCTGGCCGGGTTCCAGAGGTGGACGGTGCCGGTAGAGGTGCCGATGGCGATCCGTCCGTCGCTCAGGAGCTCGACGGCGGTGGACGCTCCGGCGTCGGGGAACAGCTCGGTCAGCTGGTAGATCTCCGTGTCCTCGCCTGCGGGGTCGTTGTGGTCCCAGATGTGCAGGTCGAAGCCACCGCCGCTGAGCACCCGCCCGTCGGGCAGTACGTCGATGAAGGCGACACCGCCGTCGTGGCCCTCGTAGGTGGCGACGGTCCTGGTCGGGACCGCCGGATCCCAGATGTGCACCTTCGACGGGCCGGTGTCGGGGGCGTTGAAGGGATCGGGGCCCTGGCCCGAGACCACGAGGCCGTCGGTCAGGGCGGCGACGGCAACCACCCCGCCCCGGTGTCCGGTGTAGGCCGCCGGGGCGGCTGCGGGGTCGTCGGGGTCCCAGAGGCGGACGGTGCCGTCGGCACCCCCGGAGGCCATGCGGCCGTCGGGGAGCTGGATGACGGTGTCGACGACTCCGAGCCCGTGGGTGGAGACCTGCGTCGGCTCACCGATCTCGAGGCGCACCTCGGGCGCCTCGGTGGTTGGGGGTGAGGTCGTTGCGGTGGTGGCCGTGGTGACCTCGGTCGACTCCTGTTCGGCCGACTCGGTCTCCTCGGTGTCGTACCAGCGGTCGTAGGCGTACCAGCCGCCGACGCCCAGCGCCGCCAGGAGCGACAGGATCGTCAGGAAGCCGAGCAGGCGGGCCGGCCACGACCGGCGTTTGCGGCCCCGGCGCTTGTCCAGCCGCTTGGCCCGCCTTCGGCTTCGACGACTCGGCGTGGCCGTCGTGGCCTCCGATCCCTTGTCGGCGCCGTCGCCGGCGGCCACCGAGGCGGCGCTGGCGGCGGCGATGGCGGGCGACGGCCCGTCGGAGGGCGGGTCGGTGGGGGCCGGGGCCGGGGCGGTGTCGGCCGCCCCCGGCGGCGCACCGGTCGGGTCGGTCGGCGGGGCCGCGCCGCCGGCCGGGTCGGGGTCGGTCTTGGGGGTGGTGGTCACCGGTGAGGTGGTGGGGTCGACGGGGCGGGCCATCTCGGCCGTCGGTGACGGGTCGGTGGCCACGGCCACCAGTCCGCCCGCGGCCGCCGCCGGGGTGCGGACGATCCCGTCCGGCGGCAGGGGCGGTGTCGGCTGGGTGGTCGGCGCCGGCTTGCGGGGGCGGGGCAGCAGGGCCGACACCTGATTGAGGTGACTGAGGAAGTGCTGGGCGTCGCGGTGGCGGAGGTCGGGGTTCTTCTCCAGGGCGGTGGCGAAGAAGGCGTCGAGGTCGGGCTGACCGATCGGGGGCGGGGGTGCGGTGGCGATGGTGTTGATCAGGGCCGGGGTGGTGGTGGCGCTGAACGGCGGACGGCCGGTGCCGAGGGCGTAGAGCGTGGCGGCCAGCGAGTAGGTGTCGCTCCGATGGTCTCGGGGGTCGGTGTCGCCACCGGCGAAGGTCTCCGGCGGGGTGTAGGACAGGGTGTAGGCCACCTGATCGGTGAGCGTGCGGTCCATCAGGGAGGCGATGCCGAAGTCGCTCAGCTTCGGGGTGTTGTTCTCCGTCAGGAGGATGTTGGCCGGCTTGATGTCCTTGTGGACGATGCCGTTGGCGTGGGCGTGGGCCAGCGCATCGGCGATGGGGCTGACCAGACCGATGGCCTGGGGCCACGGCATCGGGCCCCGGTCGGCCAGATCCTGGAGGGAACCGCCGGCCAGGTACTCCATCACCAGGAAGGGTTGGTTGCCCGCCGTGTAGCCCCCTCGGAGCGGGAGCACGATGTTGGGGTGGTCGGCGGCCTGGCCCATGGCCAGCCGTTCGCGGTCGAAGCGGCGGCGGCCGTCGTCGTCGACGGCGGTGAGCACCTTGACCGCCACCCGGCGGCCGTACTCGGCTTCGGTGGCGGCGTAGACGGTGGCGAAACCACCGCTCCCGATCTCGGTGTAGCCGGTCAGTCCGTCGATCCCGAGATCGACGCCGTTCCCATCTTGTTCCGAAGTCACGCCCACCCTCTCCTGGCCCTGTCCCTCAGGGGACGACCCTAGTCAACGCCGTCGATCACCCTAGGGGCGCGGTCCACACCCGGATGCCGTTGCCGCCGGCGGAGATGATCCGACCGTCGTCCAACAGGGCGAGGTCGCTGACCCAGGTGTGGCTGGTGAAGACGGCGACCGGGTTCTCCGGGTCGGCCGGATCCCAGATCTGCACCGTGCCGTCGACCGAGCCCGACGCCACCCGATCGTCGGCCACTACCAGCACGCCGACGACGGTGCCGGTGTGTTTCCGGAAGGCGACCGGTCTCGCTCCGGGGTCGGCCGGATCCCACATCTCGACCCGCCCGGCCTCGGTCCCGATGGCGATCCGGCCGTCGGCCAACTCGGCGAGTGCAACGGCGCCGGCTCCGAGGTCGAACTCGTCCTCGGGGGTGTAGACGACGGCGGGCCCGTCGGGGGCCGTCGGGTCCCAGAGGTGGACGTTCCCGGTCGTGTCACCGGAGGCGATGCGGCCGTCGGCCAGTTCCAGGATCGCCGATGGGGTCGACCGGTGGGCGGTGAAGAGGACCTCGGTCTCCCCGGGGGCGTCGAGGCTCCAGATCCGGAGGGCGTCCTCCTCGCCCCGGCTGATCACCCGTCCGTCGCTGAGCTGGATCAGCTCGCCGGTCGAGCCGACGTCGGCGGTCTGGAAGACCTCGCTCGTCTCGGCGTCGCCCGGATCCCACAGGTGGAGGGCGCCATCGCTGGTGCTGGTGAACTGCAGTCGCCCGTCGTCGAACTCGGCCACGCCGTAGACCGGGGGGAACGCCAGGGCCGGATCCTCGTAGTCGACGGTGGAGGTGGGGTCGGCGAGATCCCACACCCGGACCGTGTCCTCCGGACCGGCCGAGGCGATCCGGCCGTCGCCGAGGGGGAGGACGTGGGCCACCGGGGCCACGTGGCCGTCGTAGATCTCCTGTTCGGCCGGGTCGGTGAGGCGCCACAGCCGGACGATTCCGTCGAACGAGGAGGAGGCGATGCGGGCGTCGCCGAGCTGGCGGATCTCGGTCACGCCGAGGTCGTGCTCGGCCGGGAGCGGCTCGGTGGCGCCCGATCGCCGATCGAAGGTGTGGACCAGGCCCGCCCGGTCACCGATCAGCAGTCGCCCGTCAGCGGTCCCGGTCACCGCCAGGGCCTCGGCGCCGCTCACCGCCCAGGTGGCCTCCAGGACGCCGTCGTCGGGATTCCACACCTGGACGTCGACGGCGGCGGAGGCGATCCGGCCGTCGTCGAGCTCGGTCACCTGGCGCACCGTGTCGGCGTGGCCGTCGTACAGCACCGGGTCGTCGAGGGGGTCGTCGGGGTTCCAGACGGCGACGACGTCCCCGGCGGCGATCGCCACCCGGCCGTCCCGGAGACCGATGACCGACTCGGCCGAGAGGTTGCCGTCGACGATGTCCTCCACGGCGAACCGGGCCTCGGTCACCGTCGGGTCATCGGGGTTCCACACCTGCAGGCTGCCGGATCCGACCGAGACGACGCGCCCGTCGGCCAGCAGGGCCAGCTCGGCCACGTCGAACCCACCGTGTCCGGCGTAGAGGGCCTCGGTGACGTCGGGGTCGCCGGGATCCCAGAGGTGGATCGACGGGGCGAGGTTGGTGGTGAAGAGCCGGCCGCCGGTGGCGGTGGACACGATGCGTCCGTCGTCGAGGGCGATGATGTCGGCGATCCACCCGTGATGGCCGTGGTAGACGACCTCACCGGCGTCGGGGTCTGCCGGATCCCAGACCCGGATGGTGCCGTCGTGACCACCCGAGGCGACCCGCCCGTCGCCCAGCTCGGTGAACACGTCGACCCGGGCCCCGGTGTGGTTGGTGATGACCTCGGCCTCGGTGATCACCGTCGGCCCGTCGACGACCGTGGCCTCGATCCCGGCGCCGCCGGTGTCGTCGCTCTCGACCGGTTCGGTCATGGTCTCCGTGGTGGCGGTGGTGTCGGCGGCCTCGGTCGGCTCGTCGCCGCCCCCCAAGGTGAGACCGACGCCGATGGCCACCGCCGAGATGGCGGCCAGCCCGCCGCCGATGAGGGCCAGACGGCGATTGTCGAGTCCGGCGATGCCGCCGCCATCGCCGCCGGGCGCGACGCCCGGGATCCCGCCTGCGCCCGTCGTCGCCGGGCCCGGTGGTGTCGAGCCGAGAGCGGCCGGTGGTGCGGCCTGGACGGTGGTGGCCCCGGTGCCACCCGGCGACGTCGCCGTCAGGTCGCCCTCGGCCAGCTGTTGCAGGTGGGCGTGCAGCTGTTCGGCGCTCTGGTGGCGACGATCGGGGTCCTTGTGGAGGGCGACGGCGAAGAAGGCGTCGAGCTCGGTGTTGCCGACGGCCGGTGGGGCGGCGCTGAGGATCTGGTTGATCAGGGCCGGGGTGGTGGCGGCGGTGAACGGTGGCTCGCCGGTGCCCAGCGTGTACAGCGTGGCGGCGAGCGAGTAGGTGTCGCTGCGGTGGTCGCGGGCGTCGGTGGCGGGGTTGGTGAAGGTCTCGGGCGGGGCGTAGGCCAGCGTGTAGGCCACCTGGCTGGTGTGGGTGCGATCGGTGATGGCGGCGATGCCGAAGTCGCTGAGCTTCGGCGTCCGGCCCCGGCCGAGCAGGATGTTGGCCGGCTTGATGTCCTTGTGGACGATGCCGTGGCGGTGGGCGTGGGCCAGGGCGTCGGCGATGGGAGCGATGAGCGCCACCGACTCGGCCCAGGCGAGGGGACCGTCGGTCATCACGTCGTCGAGCGAACCCCCGGCCAGGTACTCCATCACCAGGTAGGGCTGGTTGCCGGGGTCGGTGTAGCCGCCCCGCAGCGGGGTGACGATGTTCGGATGCGACGAGGCCTGCCCCATGGTGAGGCGCTCCCGGTCGAAGCGGCGGCGGCCGTCGTCGTCGACGGCGGTGAGCACCTTGACCGCCACCCGGCGGCCGTAGGCGGCTTCGGTGGCGGCGTAGACGGTGGCGAAACCACCGCTGCCGATCTCGGCGAACTCCGACAACCCCTCGATACCGAGGTCGATCTCTTCCACGCCCGTACTCCTCGCCCTACCCCATGCGCAGGCCCCCGACCCTAGCCAACGGGACCCGTGCACCGGGCGGTGAGCGCCCTCGGGACGACTCCCGATGCCGGCGGGAAACCCGATCTACAGCTTGGGCCAGCGCTTCTCGGTGGGGGAGGGGCGGCGGGTGCCGGGCTTGGGCCCGAGCGCCCAGCGGCGGCGCCAGGCGCCCCCGTCGGGGCCGTCCAGGGTGGCGGCGTTGCCGCCGTGGGCCCGCTTGCGGGACTCCCACCAGCCGTGGGAGAACTCGTCGGACAGCTCGCCGACCCGGGTCTCGATCCGCTTGGCGAACTCACGGGCGTCCTCGTCGGCCCCGATCGACATCGGGGCCCCGAACACCACGGCGCAGCGGGAGCGGGTCGGCCAGTTCTTGCCCTTGGGCAGAATGCGGCCGGTGCCCTCGATGTAGACGGGTATGACCGGCGCCCCCGTCCGCTTGGATACGAAGGCGGCGCCGGGGCGGTGCTCCCGACCCCATCCGTCCGGGCTGCGGCCGCCCTCGGGGAAGATCAGCAGATTGCGCCGCTTCTCGATGGCCTTGATCGTGTTCTCGACCGACAGCTTCGACAGCCGGTTGCGCTCGATGGGGATGGCCCCGATGAACAGCGCCGAGATGGCGGCCGCCACCCGGTTGGGGAAGAAGTAGTCGGCGCCGGCGGCGATGGCCAGCCGCTCCCGCAGGTGGGCGGGGATGGTGGCCAGCAGCAGGGTGGTGTCGGCGTGGCTGTGGTGGTTGGCGGCGAAGATCACCGGCCCCTCGACGGTGTCGAGCCGGTCGGCTCCGATCACCTTGGGCGAGCCGTAGATCGAGATGGCGGGCTTCATGAAGCCCCACACCCCGATGCTGCGCACCAGGCGCGACCCGGGACCGTGCGCCCACTCGGTGTCGTAGTGGACGCCGGTTGTCGGCCGCTCCTCCCGCTTGTCCACCCCGGCGGGTGTGGTGGGCGGCGTGGTGATGAATCGAAGCCAGCGCATCACGATGGCCTCAGCTTACGTCGGCCATCAGAATCGGCGGATTGTGGATGTGGGTGATCGTCGGGGCCGGGCCGACGGTGTCGCCGGCCATCTCCAGGGCGTCCTGCAGGGTGGAGGCCGGCTTGAAGCCGAGGCGGCGGACGGCCCGGGTGTCACCGCCGACGACGATGACCTGGCCCAGGTACTCCATGGCGTGCGCCCCCCAGTACCACATGTAGAAGGGGTGGACGCCGTGGTAGGCGTAGCTGGTGCGGTACAGGTGTCGGTACCACTCGTCTTCGGCGAACTGCTTCTCGTACTTCTTCTCGATCTCCAACGGATCGGTGGTATCGGCCAGCACCTGCTCGAAGAAATCGATGTAGCTCGGGTGATGGACCGGGTGGAACTCCCACGGGGTGGGGTGGCTCATGATGAGCACGCCGCCCTCCCGCACCACCGGCTTGCCCCGGTACAGATTGAAGAAGTAGCCGAGGCCCTGCACCATCACCAGGATCGGGTTCATGATCGAGTTGACGTTGTAGGGGGTCAGGTAGGGGAGGCCCATCGTCAGGACGTCGGTCTGGCCCTCGACCGGCACCAGGTGTTGCTTGTAGACCATCTCGGTGGTCTTGCGGTGCACCGCCTCGACCTCCCCGGCCTGGACCGAGGTGATCTCGTAGGGGGCCCGCCACGAGTGGAAGACGCGGCGGCGGTTGGTGCTCGACATCCGCTCCAGGCCGGCGTTCATGGCGGTGAAGGTGGCACGATCCCGCATCGACCACTCCCACTCCCGCTTCTGCAGCATCGAGAGTGGGCCGCTGGTGCCGAAGGTGTTGGTGTTGATCGTGGTCTCGATCTGGAAAATGCGGGGGCCGTTGGCCTTGATGATGTCGCCTTGGCGCCAGTTGGACCGGTGGAGCTCGGAGTTGTCCTGATCCATGAAGCTCTTGGACTTCCGCATGGTGTCGACGTTGTGGTGGGCCTTCACCCCGTCGTAGCCCGAGAGGCCGGTGGCCGTGCTCTTCCAGCCGCCGTCCATCGACACGATGTTGATGTTGACGTAGACGACGAGGTCGGACTCCGCCGCCCGCTTCGACATCTGGACGTGTTCGCCCTTGTCGGTGCGGCCGAGGATCACCATGCCGTCGGGATCCTCGGCGTCGTGGTTGTACAGCGTGCCGTCGGGGGCGAAGGCCTCGTAGACCCGGTCGCCGACGGCGTGGCGCAACTCGGCCTCGGTCATCCGCCGGTGCAGGGCCAGGGCGGCGATGAGGTGCACGTCGTCGACCCCGGCGGCGGCCGCCATGTCGAGCACGGCCTCGATGATCCGCTGGCGGACGTCGGGCCGCTCCATCGGGGGTAGGGGCAGCGAGATGTCATCGAAGGCGATCGTCAGCTTCATTCCCGGCTTGAGCAGCGCGGGGAGGGGGTCGTCGTCGATCGGGTTGAGCAGGGCGTCGACGATGACGCCGTCGGGGTCCTCGACGCCGTGGAGCGGCTCGGCCGGGTAGATCACCCGACTGCGCCCGACGGGGAGCTTCTCCATCCGGAAGCCCTCACCGTGGTGGAACAGGATCGGCGGGGTCTGTCGGTCGACGTTGAGGACGAAACCGGGCCGGGGATTGGTACGGGGCGATGAACTCATTCCAGTGCTTTCCTAGAACTTCCGGCTGCGACCGGTTACTTGCGGCTCCGGCGGGAGACGGGGAGGGGACCGAAGGGTAGGGCCTTGTCCGTCCCGCCGTCGGCTTTCGACCAGTGCTCCATCAGCCAGCCCCGCTTGATGGCGAGGGAGGCGAGCTTGGTCTCGGGGTTGACGGCCACGGGGAAGCCCACGGCGTCGAGGAGAGGGAGATCGGACGAGGAGTCGGCGTAGGCCACCGACTCCCGGAGATCGAAGTCGTGCTCGTCGGCGTAGTCCCGCAGGGCCTGGGCCCGTACCTCCCCGGTGGGGGGCACGTTGAGCAGCTCGCCGGTGTAGTGGCCGTCGATCTGCGACATCTCGGCGCTGATCACGTCATCGAACAGCGGCCGCAGCGGCTCGACCACCAGGTCGAGGGCACCCGTGATCAGCAGCGTGCGATGCCCGAGGCGGCGATGCTCGCGCACCCGGCGCAGGGCCGCCGGGTAGGCCTTGGTCAGGATGTGGTCGGCCAGCAGCTCGGGGGCGAGGCGGGCCATCTCGTCCACCGAGGCGCCGTCGTAGCGGCGGTAGAAGTGGCGGAGGAAATCGGTGCGGTCGCGCCGGTCGAGGGCGAGGAGGGAGGGCCCCTCCATCATCGTCTTGACGGTGAAGCGGGCCCGGTCACGGGGCGTCATCCGCCGGGTGGCCAGCCAGGCGTAGCTGAACACGACGTTGGAGGCGATGATCGTGTTCTCCAGGTCGAAGGCGGCGAGCTGGCGTTCGGGGGCCAGCACCCGGCCCCGGAGGCGCTTGGTGCGGGCGTCGGGGTCGGAGGCCTCACCGCGGGTCTTGACCCGGGCGTGCTCCACCACCGAGGGCAGGTGCACGTTGCGGACGTAGTGGGCCCAGTCGACGACGGCCGGGTCGCAGCCCAGCTGTTCCTGGTCGGCCGGGTCGAGCGACTGGTGGAGGGCGACGAGGCGCTCCACGCCGTAGAGGGCCTCGCACTCGGCGTAGGAGCCGTAGATCTTCACGTACCCCAGTGCCCGCTCCACCTGCTCCTTCTGCTCCTCGAGCTGGGCGTTTAGCATGGCGCCCTTGCCCCGGAGGGGGAGGCGGCGCAGGCCGTTGTCGGCCCAGGTCAGGTTGCGCTGCAGCCGCTCCAGCTGTCGCTCCACCGCCCCCCGACCGGGGAACGACCACTCGGGCACGGCGATCGGCTGACCCTTGGCGTCGTACAGCGGGTGTTCGGTGAACCAGCCGCTGACCAGGTCGACCAGGCGGCGGTAGCGCAACGGGTTGCGGGTGCCGGAGGCCACCTGGGTGACCGGGACCGAGCCGTCGTCGCTGGGGCCCATGGCGGCGACGTTGATGATGGCGGCGACCACCAGATCGCAGGGGATGACGTCGATGATCCCCTCGGGCACGCCGGGGAACTCCTTCAGCAGGCCGCGGGCGTAGCTGATGATGATGGGCTCGGCCATGCGGAAGCCCTTGATCCAGCCGGCGAAGGGCTCGGACCAGGCCGACTCGATGATCGAGGGGCGCACGATCGAGACCGGCACGTCGCCCTTGGACTCGACCAGGGCCCGCTCGCCCAGGGCCTTGGTATAGGCATAGGCGTCGGGCCAGCCCAGGGACGCGGCGCGGGCCCGCCCCGCCTCGACCAGCTGTTCGTCCACCCAGCGCTGCCGGAACTGTTCGGTCTTGGCCGCCAGCAGCGGCGTGCCGGCCGCTCCCAGCTCGTGGCGGGCCCGGGCCCGGAACTCCTGCAGGCGTGCGGCCGAGCGGGAGTCGGCGTCGAAGTCGGCCCGGGTCCGGCGGGCCGCCTTGACCTCGGACCGCCAGTCGACGTCGATGTGGAACGGGCTGTCGGTGAGGAGCTCCTCGTTGGCCCGACCGCGACGGTTGCCGGCGACGTAGCAGGTGGAGACCGCCACCAGGTGGGCGTCCGAGCCGAGGTCCTGCAGGGTCTCGGCGATGCGGGTGGGGCCGAGCAGGTTCACCTCGACGGCGCCGTCGAGTGGGGCGTCGAAGCTGACGGTGGCGGCGGAGTGGACCACGATGTCGACGCCGGCCATGATCCGGCGGCCGTCGTCGTCGAGGCCGAGTCCGTCGGTGCCGACGTCGCCGGCGATGGTGGTGACCCGCCGATCGACCTCGTCCCAGAAGGCGTCCTTGCCCCGGTCCTCCAGGAGACGCTTGAAGGCGTCGTTGCGGAAGATCTCCCGCCGGGCCCGTTGGCTCGGGGTGGAACGCTTGCCGGGGCGCACCAGCAGCACCAGCTCACAGTCGGGTACGGCTCGCATGAACCGCTCCACCAGCGCCGTGCCCAGGAAGCCGGTCGAACCGGTGATGGCGATGCGCTTGCCCTGTAGTTGCTCGGCAATCATGTCGGTCGCGTGCTCTCCAACTCGTTCTCTACCATTCGGTAAGGACGTCGGCCACAGGCTAATCTAGGCCCCTCGGGATCCGAAGTCGCCTTTGTGGTGGAAGTGTCACCGGTTTTCGCCGTCGACCGAAACCGCACACCGGGCGCGGCGCACGGACGCTCCGAGGGTTTACCATTCGGTAAGTGGCGATGACCGGACCGACGACCGACACCCGGGCACGGGTGATCGCGGCGGCGACGGTCGCCTTCGCCGATCGGGGGGTGGCCGGCACGTCGCTGGACGACCTGGCCCGCACCCTGGGCGTGACCAAGCAGACCGTCCTCTACCACTTCCGGTCGAAGGACGGCCTGGTGGCCGAGGTCCTGACCAGCGGGGCCCAGGAGCTCGAGGCGGTGCTGCTGTCGGCATCGGCCCAGAGCGAGCCGGGCTGGGACCGGATCGAGACCGTGGTGCGGGCCGCGTTCGGCCTGGCCGTGGCCCGTCCCGAGCTGCTCGGCCTGCTGCGGGAGCTGAGTCGGCTCGGGCCCGATCACTCCCAGCCGGTGCTGGCCCTCCTGCAGCCCCTGGTCGACGCGGCCGTGGCCGAGCTGGAGGCGGGCATGGTCGACGGCCGGTTCCGTCGGTCCGATCCCCGGCTGGTGTTGGTCTCGGCCTACGCCGCGGTGACCGGTGTGGTGACCGACGGCGAGGTGCTGCGGGCGGTCGGCGTCACCCTCGATCTCCGGGTGGCGGCCCGCCTTCGTCGCACCGTGCTCGACTTCCTGCGGGCCGCCCTGGTGCCGTCCGCTCCCGCCCCGTAGCCCGCACCCGCCCGGGCGTCGGCCGCCCGCTACGGTGTGCCCGGTGGGACGAACGGGTGCGGGGTCACGGTTGGTGATGGACGGCGGTCACCGGCGCCTCGGTCGGGCCCTGGCCGCATTGGGGGCGGCGGCGTTCCTGCTGTTCGGCCCGGCGGCGCCTGCGGTGGCCCAGACCGGCGACGACGACCCCACCGACCCCAACGCCATCTTCGACTGCGCCGCCGACATCGTCGATGTGGCCGCCGTACTCGACGACGAGGCCGTGGCCGCCGCCGGGGTCTCCGTCGACGCCACGATCATCGTCCGCACCATCGACACCGTTCCGGCCGAGGTCGATCTGGCCACGCTGATCGACGAGATCGTGATCGAGTGTTTCGCCGACGGCGGCGAGGTGCGGGGGGACCTCGCCTTCTTCAGCGTGGCCGTCGATGACCGGGTGACCGATGTGTTCCTCGGCCCCGACATGCCGGGCGGCTCGATCCCCCAGGACCTCAACGACACGATGACCGCCCGCTTCGCCGACGGCGATTTCACCGGCGGCGTGATCGCCGCCATCGAGGAGCTCGACCTGCTGCTGGCCGAGATGGCGACCTTCGACGACCCCGACGCCGGGGGGCCGACGGACGAGGCGGCCACCGACGAGCCGGCCACCGACGAGGCAGTGGACGGCGCCGGTACCGACGAGGCGGTGGACGGCGCCGGTACCGACGGCGGCGGCGATGATGCGGACGATGGCGACGACGGCGGCGGGGCCGGGCTCGGCACCGTGGTGACGGCCGGGGCGTTGGTCGTCGGCGGCGCCGGAGCCGGTGGATGGACCCTGGCCCGGCGGCGGGCCCGGTTGCGGGAGCGCCGAGCGGCTCTGCGATCGGCGGCCGCCCAGCCCCAGATCGAGGTCGGCGCACTGCGCGAGCAGAGTCAGCGGTTGGAGATTCAGGCCGACCTGTGGTCGAAGACGGTCTCGGGGCGGACCACCGAGAAGCTGCTCGATCTGCGCCACCGGGCCCGCAGTGCGGCGTCGGAGACCGAACGGGCGGTTGCCCTCTTCGGCGCCGCCACCCCCGACGGCATCGACGAGGCGTCGAGCACGGAGCTGGTGGCGGCCGAGGGGCGACTCACCGAGCTGCGGGCCGTCCTGGAGCGTACCGAGGACACCGTCGACTCGCTGGCCGCCTTCGGGGCCCGGCTCGATCACCTGCGCAACGCCCTCCCAGCCAAGCGCGACCTGCTGCTCGAAGAGCTCGACGAGGCCGATGAACTGGCCGACGAGCGGGCGGCCGCGGGATTCCCGGTCGACGAGCCCCGGACCCGCCTCGACGAGGTGGAAGCGGCGTTGGCGTCGATCGACCTCGAGGACTTCGCCCCCGATCTGCTCGCCATCTCCGAGCGGTTGGAGTCGACCGAGGCCACCTTGTTCGCCGCCGACCACGACCTGGCCGCCCTGCCCGACCGGGAGGCGGCCCTGGTCGAGTGGCGGAGCCGACAGGGCGAGGCGGTGGCGATGGAACGTCGTCGCATCGAGGCCGCCCGAGGGCTGGTGACCACGATGGCCGCCGCCCACCACGAGGACTCGTGGCGCTGGGTGGCCGACTACCCCAACGCCGCAGGCGGCCATCTCGACGAGGCGGAGCAGCTGGCGGCCGCCAGCGTACCGTTGGCCGACCAGCACGCCCTCGACGACGCCGGCCGCCAGCTGGAGCAGGCCGGTCTGCGGCTGGCCGCCGCCGACGATCTCCTCGATCAGCTCGAGGATCTCGCCGTCGACCTGGCCAACGCCCTCACCGAGGCCCCGGGCATCGTGGCCGAGGCCCGCATGGTTGCCGACCGGTTCGGCACGTTCGTCGAGCGCCATCGGGGAGACATGACCGCCGAGCTCCGCGGCCGCCCGGCCACCGTCGATCTCGAGATCGAGGCGCTGGTGGCCGAGTTGGCCAAGCCCCGGCCGAACCACCTCCGGGTGGCCGAGATCGGCGATCGTCTCAACCAGGAGCTCGACGAGCATCTGGCCGCCGCCGTCGAGCAGCAGGAGCGGATGGAGGCCCTGCGACGCCAGGCGGCCCGCGAGGTGGCGCGGGCCCAGCGCTCGGTCCAGCGGGCCCGGCAGTCGCTCGGGTGGCAGCTCTTCCCGAGCTCGGAGGCCCGCGAACTCGACGGCCTCGAGGGTCAGCTCGGCCGCCTGCCGACCCACGTCGAGGAGCGGATCCGGGTGGCCCGGTCGTTGGGCGACCGGGCCGACGCCGTGCAGGAGCGGATCATCGCCCGCCGGCGCCGCAACAACCGCTGGGCCGTCGGCGCCGGCTCCGCCCGGGCCGGGCGTCGATCCGGCGGGTCGAGTCGCCGGTCGAGTTCGAGCCGGGGACGGTCCCGGAGCTCGGGCGGCCGCTCCTTCAGCCGAGGGGGCTCCAGCGGTCGGTCGTTCCGCGGTGGGCGCGGGCGGGGCCGGTTCTAGCCCCGCCGGTCGCACGCCGGCCGTCATCCGGGCCACCCACAAGCCACCACGGAGGCCACGCCGCCCCGATGGCCGGGTCGGACGGTCGGCGTTGCTAACGTCGGCCGTCATGGAGCACTCCATCTCGGCCGTCGGCCGGACCAGTCTCGATCGCCCCGCCGCTCCGGCCTCGGGGGTCGTCTGCGAGACGTCACGCTTCGCCGTGTTCGCCTCGTGCCCGATGTGCGACGGCGACATGGCCCCCGAGCACGCCCACTTCCGCTGCGTCAGCTGCGGCTGGCGCGACTCCTGCTGCGACTGAGCGTTCGGCGGTGAACGGCGCAGCGATGGCGGACACCCCGACCGGACTCAGGCTGTGGGTGGCCGGAGCCCGGCCCCGCACCCTGCCCGCCGCCGTGGTCCCGGTGGCGGTCGGCACGGCGGCCGCCGTCGGGGTGGGCGACGGGATCGTGTGGTGGCGGGCCGCCGCCGCCCTCGTGGTGTCGCTGGCCCTGCAGGTGGCCACCAATTACGTCAATGACTACGCCGACGGCGAGCGGGGCACCGACGACGATCGGGTGGGCCCCCTCCGACTGGTCGGCTCCGGGGCGGCCACCGCCGGTCAGGTCAAGCGGGCTGCATTGGCCGCCTTCGGCGTGGCCGGGCTGGCCGGCGGCGCGCTGGCGCTGGCCGTCGGGCCGGAGCTGTTCGTCGTCGGCGCGGTGTCGATGGTGGCCGGCTGGGCCTACACCGGCGGGCCGAAACCGTACGGCTACTACGGGCTGGGCGAGGTGTTCGTCTTCGTCTTCTTCGGCGTGGTGGCCACCGTCGGCTCGGCCTACGTCCACACCGGTGAGGTCACGGGGCTGTCGGTCGTGGCCTCGATCCCCGTCGGACTGATCGCCGTCGCCCTGCTGGTGATCAACAACCTGCGCGACATCCCCGGCGACACCCGATCGGGCAAGCGCACCCTGGCGGTCCGCATCGGCGACACCGCCACCCGCCGGCTCTATGTGGCCCTGGTGGTCGGCGTCGGCCTGGGGGTCGCGGCGTGCGCCCTGTGGTTCCGCTGGCCTGCGGCGCTCGGACTCGTCGGCCTGCTGACCGCCCTCGGACCGGTGCAGGCCGTGCGGTCGGGGGCGATCGGCCGGGCCCTCATCCCGGTGCTCGGCGCCACCGGTCGGGTCCAGCTCACCGCCGGCCTCGGTCTCGCCGTCGGACTCGCTCTGGGAGCCTGAGCGCACCATCGGCCGTCGCCGGGTGAACGGTGGGGCGGTCCACCCGCCCAGTGCGGGTTCATGGTTCACCCGTCAGGACATGCCGCCGTCCCGCTCTGAACGGCTGACGCTGCATCCGTCCGCAGGGGGAGTTCCGTTCTCCCTGCAGGTGGATCCCGATCGGCGTCGGTCGCTTCACCCTGGTCTCAACGACGAGACGTGGGAGGTCGGCTGTGCACAGGCGAGAGTTGCTCAAGGGGGGAGCGGGCGCGCTGGCCCTGGTGCTGACCGGGATCGCAGGCCACGCTCACGGCCGCTCATGGGGAGGTGACGTGTTCCCCACGGTCGAGGCCTACGGACGACTGCGGCGGGACGGTGACCACCTGGCCGTCCCGCCAGGGTTCACCGTACGGTTACTGAGCGAGGAGGGTCGGTCGATGGGCGACGGTCGACCGACCCCGCCCCTGCCCGACGGGATGGCGGCCTTCGCCCTCGCCGACGGCACCGTGCGGCTTGTGCGCAACCACGAGGTCGAACGCCAACCGGTGGCGGGGCTCAATCGCCCGCGGTCGCTCACCTACGATCCGATGGCGTGGGGTGGGGTGTCGGTGGTCGATCTCGACCCGGCCACGCTCGACGTCATCGGTGACGGGCTCGTCTTGGCCGGCACCCTACGGAACTGCAACGGTGGGCGGACCCCGTGGGGATCATGGTTGAGCTGCGAGGAGACGATCAGCGGCCCCGCCACCGGGCTCGAGGCCGATCACGGTTACGTGTTCGAGGTCCCGGCCGATGCACCGGGCCTCCTCGAACCGGTGCCGCTGCGGCACCTGGGCCGGTTCGTGCACGAGGCGGTGGCCGTGTGCGAGAGGCACCACGTTCTCTACCAGACCGAGGACGCCGATCACGCCCCGTTCTACCGATGGACTCCCGCCACCGGCCCCGATCCCAACGGTCGCATCGATCTCACCGAGCCCGGAACGCTGGAGGCGCTGGCCGTTGTCGACGACACGGGGGTCGACTTGTCGAGCGTCGTCACCACGGGGGCCACCTGGACCACGACGTGGGTCACCATCGACGAACCCGACCCGGCGTTCGATCTCACCCTCGATGAGTTGGAGCAGCTCGATGCCTCGCCGGTCGGTACCGCCGCCCTCGATCGGGGCGCCGCCCGCTTCCGCCGCCTCGAGGGGTGCAGCGCCGAGGGCGGCACCGTCTGGTTCACCTCGACCGACGGTGGCGCCGGGCACGGACAGGTATGGCGCTACGAGCCGGCCGACGACGAAGGCGGCACCCTCACCATGGTCTTCGCCTCGCCCCGTCGGTCTGTGCTCTCCGGCCCCGACAGCCTCTGCGTCTCGCCGAAGGGCGGCATCCTGTTGTGCGAGGACACCGAGCGCCAACCGAACCGGGTCGTCGTGCTGACCACTGCGGGCCACGTTGTACCGCTGGTGGCCAACGTCGGCGACGACGAGGAGTTCGCCGGGGCCTGCTTCAGCCCTGACGGCGGCACGCTGTTCGTCAACACCATGGGTGATCGGGACGACGGCCTCCTCGGTCGCACGTTCGCCGTCCGGGGCCCGTGGGATCAAGGTCCGGTATGAGGGGCGGCCAGGCCTGGACGTCGTCACTAGGTTGGTGATGTGATCATGACGCGCCCGACGCGCTTCGCACGACCGTCGGCGACGACCCTTCCTCGCCGGGGCCTGGCCGTGGTGTCGGTGGCCCTGGCCGCTCTCGCCATGCTCACCGACGCTCCGGGCAGCGGGTTGGAGCCCGTACTGCACGCCGTGGCCGTGGTTGCGGTGGTGGGGTGGTCGCTGGGTGTCTCCTACCCACCATGGTTGCTCGCCCTGCTCGTCGGCGGCGCCGTCGCCGGCCTGGGCTGGGCCGGGGGCACGCCGGATGGCGTCGTCTTCCAGGCCGTGCTGGCGGCCGGGATCGTCGGTTACGCAGAGCCGCGGCTGCCACAGTCGGGCGGGTTGGCTCTCGGGCTCTCGGTCACCCCGTGGCTGGGCACCTGGTTTCCCGGTGACACCGACTGGACCGGATGGAATTGGTTCGCCGGCGCCCTGATGCTGTGGGTGGCCGGGGTGCTGGTCGGGCGCTTGGTGGCCACCGTCGACGCCCTTCGGGCCACCCAGGCCGAGCTGGTCGAGGCGGAGCTGCGGGCCGGTCGTCGCGACATGGCCCGGGACGTCCACGACATAGTCGGTCACTCGCTGACAACGGTGCTGGTTCACCTGGAGGCGGCGCAGCAGGCCCTCGACGTCGACCGGGACCTGGCGGCCGACTCCCTGCAGCAGGCGGCCACCGCCGGTCGGGCCGGTATGCACGAGCTCCGGTCGAGCGTCGACGCCCTCCGTCACACCGATGCCCGCAACAGCCTCCCCGACGGGCGCGACCTGCGCCGGCTGCTGGAGGATCGCGTCGATGTCCGGGCCTCGGTCACAGGACCTGTCGATGACGTCGACGGGTCCTGTGGGGTGGTCATCTATCGAGTGGCACAGGAGGCGCTCACCAACGCCGCCAAGCACGGGAGCGCGGGCCCGATCGAGGTCGAGGTCGTCGTCGACGAGACGGCGGTCGCCCTCAGGGTGCTCAACCACGTTGCCGCCGCCCGCCGGCCCGGCCGGCCGCAGGTTCGGGCGGCCGGTCTCGGACTCACCGGCATGAGGGATCGGGTGCACCAGGTCGGAGGCCGGGTCAGCTCCGGGCCCACCGACGATGGGCGTTGGCTGCTCGACGCCTCGGTGCCGCGTCGATGATCCGGGTGGTGCTCGTCGACGACCAGGCCATGGTCCGCTCGGGCCTCGCCCGAATAGTCTCGCTGGCCGACGGTCTCGAGGTGGTGGGGGAGTACGAGGACGGCGGCGACCTCGTCCTCGCCGTGAAACGCCACCGGCCGGACGTCGTCCTCCTCGACGTCCGTATGCGCGACGTCGACGGGGTGACGGCGCTGCGCCGCCTTCAGGCCGAGTCGCAACCACCCCGACCGCCGGTACTGGTCCTCACCACCTTCGATGACGACGACGTGTTGTGGGATGCCATCGGGGCGGGCGCCGCCGGCTTCATGCTCAAGGACTCGCCGGCCGAGGATCTGATCAGGGCGGTTCGCGCCGTGGCCGATGGGGCGGCATGGCTCGACCCGGCCGTAACCACTCGGGTGCTGGCCCGCCATCGGGCCGCCGGGGTCGACCGGAGCGACTCCCGTCGGCTGGTGGATCAGCTGTCCGAACGCGAGCTCGATGTACTTCGGCTTCTGGCCCGGGGCGCCACCAACCGGGAGATCGCTGAAGTCCTGATAATCGGTGAGGGCACGGTAAAGACCCACATCGGCTCGATCTACTCCAAGGTCGGCGCCCGGGATCGAGCGGCCGCCATCGTGTTCGCCTTCGACCATGGCATCGTCAGCGCCGGTTGACCGGTCGAGGGTGCTCGGCGCCTGTCTCCTGTCCAGTCAGGCTCTCGGCCGCAGGTCAACGGTGTCGATCCTCGTGACTTGTCGTACCGGGCGCGGTCGACCCTAACGTTGGAAGCCGTGTCGGGAAGATGTCGGTAGTGGGTGAGGGCCGAAGGCGGCGTGAGTTGGCGCTGTCGCAGCTGACCCGACGAGTGCTCGACGGCGACGGCCACGACGCCACCGTGCTCGTGGTCGGCCAGGCCGGGATCGGCAAGTCGCACTTCCTGAGCACGGCGGCCGCCGAGCTGCGGGCCGCCGGGGTCGAGGTGGGGTGGTGCGGGTGCGCCGGGCCCTCGGCCGGCCCTCCGGCCTGGGAGCTTCAGGCGGCGCTGGCCGATCTGCCCCTCGACCCGGAGACCGGCGACCCCGGCGGGGAGCCGTTCCAGGTGTTTCGGCGGGTGGCCCAGGCCCTCGACACCGCCGCTCGGGACCACCCGCTGGTGGTGGTGCTCGACGACATGCACGAGGCCACCCCGACCACGGTCGAGCTGTTCCGCCACCTCAGCCGCCGGCCCCGGCAAGGCCGATGGCTGGTGATCGGCGCCACCCGACCCGATTGCCCGCCGCTGCTCGAGGCCCGATGCCCCCAGATCCACCTGACCGGGGTCGACGCCGCCGACCTCCAGGACATCGCCCGCTCGGTCGGGGTGCAACTCGACGACTCCGCCGCCCATCGGCTGCATCATCGGACCGGCGGCAACCCGCTCTTCGCCCGTCGGATCCTGGAGCGGGGCGACGTCGGCCAGCCCCTGTCGTCGGAACTGGTGGCCCTCGTCCGCTCGTCGATGGCCGAGGTCGCGCCCGATCGTCAGGCCATCGTCGATGCGCTGAGCGTGCTCGGGGTATCGGCCGAGCGGCGGGTGCTGAGCGTTCTGGTCGACGCCGGGGCGGTGGCCGACCTCACCGACGACGATGTGCTCGTCGTCGATCCCGACACCGTGGCCTTCCGTCATCCGCTGCTGCGCGAGGTGCACTACGAGGAGCTGCCGGCGGAGCGGCGCAACGAGCTGCACCGGGAGGCGGCGCAGACCCTCGATCAGCTGATGGCCTCGCCGTCGGTCGTCGCCCACCACTGGGGGCAGGCCGCACTCGCCGGGCAGGGCCGGGAGGCGGCGGAGACGGCGATGCGGGCCGGTCACCTGGCGTTGGAACTCGGCGGATGGGCGGAGGCCTCGGCCCATTTCGCCCACGCCGGCGCCGTCCTCAACGGACTCGACGCCGCCGACGCCTCGGACGATCAGGCGATGAGTGCCGTGCTCCGGGCGCGGGCCATGAGCCTGCAGGGCGACATCGCCGGCGCGGCCCAGACGGTGCTGGGGAGTGAGGCCATGGGCCAGGCGTCGATGGTCACCCGACGCCTGGCGCTAAGGGAGCTGCTCCGCCTGCGGTGGCGGGAGGAGCCCAACCCGACCGTGCTCGACGGCGCCGCCATCAGCAGCGCCGCCACCACCTGGCTCGGCCCGGCCGGTGGTGCGGTCGCCGACGGGTCCGCCGACGAGACGATCGATGGTTCGGCCCGTCGGGCGGCGGCGGGTGCCGCCGATGAGGCGGTGCGGGCGTTGGTCGAGTCGTCGCTGGGCGAGCTCGGTCGGTTCACCCCGGCCTGCGTCGAGCGGGCCGACGACGCCGTGGCCAACGCCACCGTCGTCGACGACGCCACCCTGCTGGCCGAGTCGCACCTGGCCCGCCGCCGGGCCCTCATGGCCGATCCCGGCGCCTTCGCCGCCCGTCGGGCCTCGTCGGAGGCGGCGGTGGCGGCGGCCCGCCGGGTGGACGACCGCGAGTTGCTCGGGCGCTGTCTGCGCATGGCCCAGGCCGACGCCATGGCCCACCGCCACCGGGCGGCGGCCCTGTCCACCCTGGGGGCGTTCGAGGTGGCGGCCACCGCCGGCCTTCGTGAGCATCAGGCCCTGGCCCAGGCCGGACTGGCCGCCATCGAGGGTCGGCCCCAGGACGCCGCCGACATCCTCGACGAGGCGACGAAGGAGCTGGCCTACGTCGAGCGGAGCGCACCCTCGCTCGACTTCGTCCGCACCATCCTCGAACTCGACACCGGCGGTCTCGGTGCCGCCCTGGCCGAGTACGAGCCACTATTGACCGTGATCGCCGACCCGTCGCTCACGTCGGCCTTCGCCTTGGCCGACGCCCTCGACGGCCATCACCGCCGGGCGGCTCGTCGGGTCGATCGAGTGATCGAGCTGCTCGAGAGCGACCGGACCGACCCGCAATGGCTGGTGGCGGCGGCGCTGGCGGCGGAGGCGGCGGCCGCCGTCGACCATCCGGGTTGCCCGCTCCTGCTGTCGTGGTTGGAGCCCCACCGGGGGTTCTGCGCCATGTCGGCTGCGGCGTCGGTGCCGTGGGTGGGGGCCATCGATCGCTATGTCGGTCTGCTCCGGCTGCGGCTGGGGGATCCCGAGGGGGCGGTGTCGGCCCTGGCCCACTCGCTCGACGTCCACGAGGCGATGCAGGCCGGTCCATGGCAGGCCCGTTCGCACGCCGCCCTGGCCGCCGCCCATCGCGCCGCCGGTCGTGCCGCCGAGGCATCGGCGCACCAACGGCGGGCTGAGGAGCTGACGGACGAGCTGGCGATCGGCCCCGTCGCCCTGATCGGCGATTTCGCCCCGAACGAGCCGAGCGTGTCCGGCGGGTCCCCCGCGGGCCGGACCGCCGTCACCCCTGCGCCCGAGACGGGGTCGGCGGGCGAGGCGGGCGCCGGGAAGCGCCCGGCGGGTGCCGCCACCGGCGCCGACGGCGGCGCCCGCGCCCTCACCGATCCCGGAGCCGGCCTTGGCGGTGGCCCGGGGCGACGCGGGGTGTTCCGGCGGGACGGCGACGGCTGGGAGATCGGGTGGGCCGACAAGAGCACCATGCGCCTTCGGCCCCTGGCCGGTTTCGCCTACCTCGATCTGCTCCTGCATCCTCCCGGGCGGGAGTGGCATGTGCTCGATCTGTACGGCACCGCCGCCGGGGGTGTGGTGGTCGTCGAGGGCAGCGGTGGCGACGTGCTCGACGAGACCGCCCGTCGGGCCTATCAGCAGCGCATGGCCGAACTCGTCGACGATCTGGCGGCGGCCGAGGACGCGGCCGACGGCGAGTCGCAGTCGGCGATCAGGGCCGAGATCGACGCCCTCGAGCAGCAGGTGGTCGAGGCCTATGGACTCGGCGGCCGCAGCCGACGGCTCGACGATCCCTCCGAGCGGGCCCGCATCAACGTCCGCCGGGCCATCGCCCGTGCCATCGAGGCTATCGACGGCCGCGATCCCGGGCTCGCCGATCACCTCCGACGCCGGGTGAGCACCGGCCGGTTCTGCTGCTATCACCCGGTGCCGGACGACCCGGTGGTGTGGGAGCTCGGCGACCAGCACAATTAGTCGTGCCGACCCGCCCCTCTCGAGACCGCCTCGGTCGGGCCCGGCCCGTCAGCCCTGCACGATCGAGGAGACCGCTTCGAGGAGTGGCGGCGGGCCGCTGACGACGAGGGTGTTGACCACGCTCTCCTCCCACTTGGGGAGCTCCCCGGCGATCTTGTCGGGCGGGCCGATCAGGGCGACGTCCTCCACCATCGAGGTGGGCACGGCGGCGATGGCCGCCTTCTTGTCGCCGGTGAGGTAGAGCTCCTGGATCTTGGCGCACTCCTCCTCGTAGCCCATCCGGGCGAACACATCGAGGTGGAAGTTGGCCTCGCGGGCGCCCATGCCTCCGGCGTAGAGGGCGAGCATGGGGCGGATCATGTCGGCGGCGTTCTCCACGTCGTTGTCGATGATCACGGGCACCACGGCGGAGACGTCGAAGTCGTCCATCGTCCGACGGGCTCCCGGTCGGGCGAAGCCCTCGGTGAGTGCGTCGAGGTAGAACTGGTTGTCCTTGGGGGCGAAGAACAGCGGCAGCCACCCGTCGGCGATCTCGGCCGTCATGGCCACGTTCTTCGGCCCCTCCGCCCCGAGGTAGATCGGGATGTCGTTGCGGACGGGGTGGACGGTCGACTTGAGCGGCTTCCCCAGCTTGGCCCCCTCCTGGTAGGGCATCTGGTAGTGCTGACCCTGGAAGTCGACCGGCTCATCGCGGGCCACGATCCGCCGGATGATCTCGACGTATTCCCGGGTGCGGGCCAGAGGCTTGGGGTAGGGGCGGCCGTACCACCCCTCGACCACCTGGGGGCCGGAGGCGCCGAGCCCGAGGCGGAACCGCCCGTCGGAGAGGTGGTCCATGGTGATGGCGGCCATGGCCATGGCGGCCGGGGTGCGGGCGGAGATCTGGCAGATGGCGGTGCCGAGTCCGATCGAGGAGGTGGCGGCACCCCACCAGGCGAGGGGGGTGAGGGCGTCGGAGCCATAGGCCTCGGCCGACCAGATGGCGTCGAACTCGAGCCGTTCGGCGGCGGCGATCTGTTCGGTGACGCCGGGGGGTGGGCCCGCCGACCAGTAGCCGATACCGAGAGCCAAACGCATGTGTTCCTCCGCTCATTGAGGGGTCGATCTCGTGGCCTTCGGTCTAGCAGTCGTACCATGGGCGATCACAACCGGCAGTGCAGGCGTGGAACCAGCAGGCAGAAAGGATGTCGGGTGGCCAAGTCCCATTACGACGTCCTCTCGGTGGCGCCCTCCGCCGACCGTGCCGTGCTGCGCCGCGCCTACCACGACGCCGCCCGCAGGTGGCACCCCGACCGCTTCGCCGGCCGTTCGGCCAAGGAGGCGGCGGAGGCCGAGACCAACATGCGCCTGGTCAACGAGGCGTGGGAGGTGCTCGGCGACCCGCAGCGGCGCAAGACCTACGACATCGAACTGGGGCGGGGGACCGGCACCAGGGGTCGGAGCGGTGCCCATCGTGCGGGGCCGTCACCCGGTCGCCCCATGGGTGGGCCGACCACGCCCGATGACGACGGGGTGATCCGGATCGATCCCCGGCTGCTCGATCCACAGTTCCTGGCCGCTCGCCGACACGTGCAGACCGACCAGATCTCCAACCGCACCTCGATGATCCTGCGGGCGGCGCCACTGGTGGTGCTGCTGGCTCTACTGGCCGGGATCTTCGTGTTCACCGCCTACGCCGTCAGCGACGCCGAGATCGCCTCGCCGACCACGGTCCCCGGCCCCAGCCTGGGCGCCGGCATCGAAGCCAATGACTGTGTGAGCGTGCTGACCGGCCCGGCGCTGCTCGAACGCCCCTGCGATGTCACGGCGGATGGCAAGGTGATCGGGTCCCGTCTCCCCGACGGGTTGTGTCCCATCGGGACCATCCGGGAGGTGGTGCTGACCAACGGCGCCATCGCCTGCCTCGGCCCGGCCGTCTGAGTCGACGCTCAGCTCGCCCACAGCCAGCGCAGATCCGACCACGGCGGTCGGCCCCTCTGAGGGCCTCGTTGCCACGCCCGGCTCCGTCGGGCCAGGAGGCGTGCTCGTCGTACCCGGGTGCCGGCGGCAGCCCGGTAGCGGTAGCGCCATCGTCCCACCCGTTCGATACGGCCGGCGTCGACCTCCCAGCGGAGGGCGTCCGACACCACTTTTGAGGGCCGCCCCTCCAGGTCGAAGCCCGCTGCGGTCAGTGCGCTGGTCAGTTCGCCGATCGACGCCTCCCGCCGATCCACCAGCTCGGCCAGCAGGACCATCCGTAGCCCTCGTCCCCACAACGGTTGATCTGCCTTCACCATGGCCCGACCGTACGTACCCCCGGTGACAGCCGCTCAGCCTCGGCGGAGTCCTGCTCCCTGCAGCGTCGCTGCCCCTTCGCCCTGACCGCCACAACCCGCACGTTGGGCCGATGCCCCCGAGGTGGCGCCCACCGTTTCTCCCGCGTCGTAGCGACAACGTGCCCGCCACGCCCAAGTTGTCGCTACGACGCGGGGTCTGTGCCGTATCGCCGCATGCCAGCCGGTTGTCACCATGCACCTGTCAGCCCCGGTTGGTCGCCGCGCTTCGGATGCCTGCGCCGTACGGCCGAGTAGCGGTCGGTTGTCACGATGTTCTCGCCACGCTCGGGTTGTCGCTGTGACGCGGGGTCCCTGCGGCACGGCCGCACGCCGGTGGGTGATCGCAGTGCCTTCGCCACGCCCGGGCTGTCGCCGTGACGCGGGGTCTCTGCCGCATGGCCGCACGCCGGCTGAGTGTCACGGGGTGCGCCTGTCGGGCTCGGGTTGTCGCTCGGATGTGGGTTGGTGGGCACAGCGCCCACCCGGTGGTGGGCCGCCGGGGTGGGCGCGTCGCCGCGGGAACGGCGTGGACAGGGCCGAGGGTGCCGTCATCGGCGAGTTCGATATGTTGCCGCGCCCGCCAATCGTGGATCGACCGTCTAACGTCCGAGCATGGACTTTCGCGAACACCGCGTGACCGAGTTGGCGGCCCAGGTGCGTTCGGGCAAGATCTCGGCCCGCGAGCTGACCGAGGCGGCGCTGGCTCGCATCGAGGCGCTCGACCCCCAGCTCAACGCTTTCGTGACCACCGCCGATGAGCAGGCGTTGGCCGACGCCGACGCCATCGATGAGCGGATCGCCGACGGTCAGTCGGTCGGCCGTCTGGCCGGCATCCCCCTGGCGGTGAAGGACCTGGAGGACGCCGCCGGCCTACCCACCCGCTACGGCTCGCTGCTCTCGTCGGAGGATCCGGCCGAGGGCGACTCGGTGTTGGTGTCGCGTCTGCGGGCCGCCGGTTGCGTGGTGGTTGGCAAGACGACGACCCCGGAGTACGGCCACAAAGGGGTCACCGAGAGCCCCCTGTCGGGCTCGACGGCCAACCCGTGGGACCTCGAGCGCAGCCCCGGCGGCTCCTCGGGCGGTTCGGCCGCCGCCTTGGCCGCCGGGATGGTGCCTCTGGCCACCGGTTCCGACGGGGGCGGCTCGATCCGGATTCCCTCCGCCCTGTGCGCACTCTCGGGCATCAAGACCACCCAGGGGCGGGTGCCCAATGGCGGGCCCACCCCGCCGGGGTCCGGGCTGCTGTCGGTGAAAGGTCCGATGGCGCGCCTCATCGACGATGTGGCCTACGCCCTCGACGTGTGCCTCGGCCCGCACCCCACCGACCCCTTCAGCCTCCCGTGGACGGGTGTCTCGCTCTACGAGGGCCTCGACCAGGTGTACCTGCCGCCGTCGATCGGTTGGTCGCCGACGATGGGATTCGCCCAGGTCGACGACGAGGTGGCGACGATCTGCCAGGCGGCCATGGACCGCCTCGCCGGTGCGGGGACCAACGTGATCACCATCGACTCGATCTGGGATGAGGACCCGGTGATGCCGTGGCTCACGATGTGGACCACGTCACGGGTGCGGACCCAGGGCCACCTGGCCGACTCACCCGACTACGAGAAGGTCGACGAGTCGATGCGGCAGCAGATCGAGTGGGGCAACGGCGTCTCCGGTGCCGACATGGCCCGGTCGATCGATGCCGTCCACACCCTCAACCTCGACCTCGACGCCGCCTTCGAGCAGGCGCCGCTCCTCGTCACCCCGACGTGTGCCGGTCAGACCCCGGTGCGAGGTCATGACGGCACGATCAACGGGGAGGAGGTACCCGGCTGGGTGGCCTTCACCTACGGGCTGAACATGACCCGGAACCCGGCGGGCACCGTCAACGTCGGCTTTACCGAGGATGGGATGCCGGTGGGTTTGCAGGTGATCGGTCGTCAGCTTCAGGACATGGCCGTGCTGCAGATGCTGAAGACGCTGGAGGTGCTGTTCGGCACCGACCGTGTGGCGTCCCTCGACTGGGTCGACGACGTCTGATCGGTGATGCTGCCCGGTGACCGGAGCCGGTCGTCGGGGCGGGTGATACTCCCGCGCAGGCGTAGCTTCGAGACCCGTCCACCGCAGATCTGCGTGCTCGGCAGCGCCGAACGCGGCTCCGCCGGCTACGACCTCGCCGGTGACGCCGGCCGATTCCTGGCGGCGCGCGGGGTCACGGTCGTCCGCTGTTGCCGCTGACCGGCACCGGTGGCTGGTCGGACTCTCTATTCGACGATCCGCCCGACGAGCGGGACAACGCCCCCATACTGCCCTGGGACTCGGTCGACACCCTGGCGACGCACCTCGCCACCCTCGGGATTCCGCTCTCCGACGACAACTAGCGGCGGCGGTCAGGCGTCCCCAGCGGCCCGGCGGGCCATCTTGGTGTCGTCGCCGTAGTAGCGGCGGGCCCAGATGCCGGTGCCGTCCTCGCCTTCGACGGGCATGCGCCAGGTGGTGACCCGGGCGGCGGCGAGTTCGACGGCGAGCAGGGCCCGCGGCTGGTCGATGGTGGCCTGGATGTAGGCCTCGGTGGCGTCGGGATCGATGTAGCGACCGGTGATGGATCGGTAGGTGTGGCGCCAGACGTCGTCATCGCCGAGGTCGTGCACGATCTCGGCCGGTCCGGCGATGCTCACCTTGCGGTAGGGGAGCGCACTCTCATCGATCACGAGCCCGACCCGGGGATCTCGGCGGACGTTGGCCAGGAACACCGAGGCGGAGCGGGGCGTGAACAGGATCCGACCCTCGTCATGGAGGAACCATGTGGGCGTCACTCTGGGCATCCCGTCATCGTCGACGGTCCCGATCCGGAGCAGGTGACCGGGTTCGTCGAGGAACCGGGTGACCTCGTCGGCGCTCATCTTGGGCATGGTCCGGAGCCTAGGTGGATCGTCGGTTACGGACCGGCCGAAAGGAGGAGGTGCCGGCCGATGACCCAGTTACCCTGGTGAGCCGACCTCCGGGTCACCCGGACCGTTAGCTCAGTTGGCTAGAGCGCTCGCCTCACACGCGAGAGGTCACTGGTTCAAGTCCAGTACGGTCCACCAGGTCAGAGCGTCGCAGGATGCGCTCCAGCTCGTCAGGCCGGGTAGCTGATACCCAAACTGATACCCCTAGCTCTCGGCGCTGCTGCCACCTGAGGCTCGGTCATCGTCGACCGACTGCGGGTCGGTGACGGACCTGATTGCAGCCTCGTACTTGTCAGCAATGGCACCGGCCAGGTCGAGCGACTCGGCCGCTTCACGACCTGGGTACATCCCGCTTCGCTGCCATCGATCGATGAAAAGCGTGACCATCGACTCCAGATCTTCTTCACCATCCCAGCGGATCGGCGTGACGGGAGGGTAGGCCGGGATTCCTCCACCGGACTTGGACTGGAAGATCTTGATCTCCATACCAGTGTCGCCCTTACTTGGTCCGATGGTTGCGGAACAGATTTCTGTGAGCTGTATCTGGTGAGTGTGGGATGCCTTCAGTGAATTGCTGCGGCTAGCAAGAGCCCTAAGCCGCTCCGGTGTCGGATGGTCCCTGAACGCCAGTACCAGCTGGTTGTCCTGATCCTGAATCTTGTCCAGTGCACGCTCGACGGCGAAGGCACCGGGTCGAGACGAACGGAGTTCTTCGACCTGACGCGACAGGTCATCAATCGACTCCTCTTGCGCAGTCACTTCCTCACGGATGCGCGACTCACCTTCGCGTAGCCGGGCTTCGAAGCTCATCTCCAACAGGAACAGGGGCAGCACCAGCAGGACGGACGCCCCTAGTTCGAGGCAGAGGCCCGACCATGGGTCGTCGAGGGCAAAGTACCCCCCAAGCAGAGCTAGAGCGAGAGCCAGCACGCCGGCGCCAATGGCGTACCCTCGGGTTCCCAGATTGTCCAGCCAAGTCCGCACGAACCCGACTGTCGCACGCCCAGCTAGCCCCGAGGTGGACCGTCCCGGTCAACTTCGTCAGCGGGAGTCAAATCAGAGATGTCTCTGAGCTGGTGCCGATACGTATCTGAGATCATGCGCTCGGAGGTACCCGCCCAATCTGCGATTTCCCAGCTCGATCGACCGGCGTCTGCCTGGTGGCTGATCGCCGTGTGACGAAGCTCGTACGGCACGATCGGATCGCCGATGTCGGCATGAGCGGACAGTCGGGCGACGCTGCGAACGAAGTTGTTGCGGTTGATGGCGGTCCCGTACCGAGTCGAAACGACGAGGCAGCGTTCCGTCCAACGGCTGGCGTGTCGAGCCCGGAGCACTGACTGTTGCGAACGCCACTCGGTGAGGCGGGCGGCGGTCGTTGAGTCGATCCTGATTCGTCGGAACGACTCGTCGGTCTTGACGTCAGCAGGATCGTCATCCGAGTCCATCTGCGTCTCGACGAGCATGACCTGGGCAACGAGATCGACAGCGTCCCAGGTCAGGCCGCGAGCCTCGGCAGGACGAAGACCGTTGCGGCCGATCAGATCCACTGCGACAAGCGTCGCACCCGACGATGCAGCGATGAACCGCCGAAGCTCATCACGTGACAGCGCACGACGACGAGCCGCACGGCGGCGCCTTGGGACCTGCTTCGGCCGATACGACTGGGCAGCCACGTTCCGTCCAACGGTTCCTAGCCTCACCTCGTTGTCAATGACGGCCACGAGCTTGGAGCGAACACGGCGGAGATGATCAGGACCGATCTTGCGAGCGCCAGGACGCAGGCCATCAGCGGCGGCCGCCAAGAAGTCATCACAGTCAGCCACCGCCAAGTCGCTGACGCGCTTCCACCCAAGCGCATGGTCAATGAGCCCAAGCATCCACGCATGCGAATCGACGGTGGAACGAGCACGCTCGGACCGGGCGAGAACATCGCCGTACGCCGCGACCGCCTCCGATATCGTTCTGCGCCCGTCAGAGGTCTGGCCAGTGTCGCTCAGCTCAGAGCGAAGGTCACGCAGGATGCGGACCGCCTCAGCCTTTGTACGGGCACGACGAAGGGTCCGACGACGTCTGCCGTCCGGTCCTCGGGGTAGCTCGATTCGGACGATCCATCGACCATTCGGGGTCTGACTGATGGTGCCTTCACCCGCAGATCGCCGACTCACGCTGCGCTCCGTCGAGAGGCGACGTACGCCCGAAGATCCTCGGCCGGGATGCGACGACTCGCACCGATCGTGATGCTCCCGACTTCGCCGGTAGCGATCAGCTCGTACATGGTCGAGCGCCCGATACGCAGCTGCGATGCCGCCTCCTCGACGGTGAACACCATCGGGTCGGCTGTGCCTACGGGAGGGGTCGGGTCTGGCCTGGTGGCCATGGGTCTGTCCTTTCTGGTTGGTTGATTGCTCTGGCGAGGGCAACGGCGAGGCCGGGCCCGTCGTTGGTCAGGAGGGTGAAGCCGGTATCGAGGCCGTGCAGCGAGGACAGCTGCCACCGACGATTCACCGGTCGCTTGCGCTTGCCGCCGAGGCCTTTGGTACGCATGGTGCGCTTCTGGGATGCGATGTAGCGGCGGAGGAAGCGTTGGGCTTCGATCATGTCGGCCCGGGAGATAGCGACTTCGGCCCGAGTCAGCTCGACACCCCGGTAGCCCCAGTGACGGCCAGCGGACCCGTTCTCGCTGCACCACGCACCTTTGCGACCGTCGTGGTGCTCGATCTCCTCGGGTGGGTGGTGTTGGTATTCCTTGCCGCCCTCGCCAGTGGTGTAGGACGAGAAGTAGGCGGCAAGCCGGTTGGGGTCGGAGGCTCGGAGGCCTCGGGACCAGTCGATGCGGGTGCCTGCTTTGAGGTGGTCGGGGCAGTCGGAGCCGACGATGTCCCACCAGATGCGGGAGAGCCATTTCTCTAGGCGGACGCCTTCGATGCGGGCGGGCCAGGCGCCGGCCAAGTGGAAGTGTGGGGCGCCCCGGCCTTGGAACTCCCGGACCCAGAAGAACGGCGGCAGATACCCGAGCGAGCGTTGCAGCCGTTTCTCCAGTGCGTGACGGTGGGCCGTGATGCGCTCAGGGTCAGGGGCGTAGCGCACCCAGTCACCGGGGTAGGTGAGTGTGAGCATCCCGATACGCACGTTCGGGCGTTGAAGTGCGGCGTACCAGTCGGCTTCGGCCACTCTTTGGCGGAGGCGTTGGCGGGACTTGCGGGAGAACTCCCAGATCACACGCCCGTACGCCTCCGGGTCCTCGCCTGCGCACGGGTCATCGAAGCGGGCCGTCCGATCGCCGTACTCGGCATCCAACTCATCAAGGAGCGCTTCAACTTCGGCCCGGGCGTCGAACCCGGCTAGCCGCTTCTCGACCTTGTCGAGGTGGTCGCACTCAACGGCTACTTTCCCACCAGCGATCACCAAGCGACGGCGGATCATGGCGTCCCTCAGGCCACGGGCTGGGTGTTTCTCGACCGTGGGGACGAGGCGAACGAGTTCCCCTGTGGCTGCGTCCACCGCCTCACCCGAAGAGGCGCCCTCCAGCGGCACGAACTGGCTAGCGCTCAGGCCTGCTTCGACCTCGGGTAGACCATCAGTGCCGTTGAACCACGAAGCCGCCACCGAAACGGCCTCAGCCGGGCGGAACCCGATCACGTGACCCTCCAGCTCGGGCCAGTTCGGAACAGGCGCCGGAAGCGTCTGCTGTGGCTGCGGGCGCTCGTGCGGCACGTTATGGCCTAAGAACAAGCCCGGTAGCTGACTCGGGGGTTCGAGGTCGTTGTGAAGGTGGGAGGGGGTGGGGGTGTGTGAATTTCGAGCACCGACGTCAGCAGCCGGGCGCATTCGGCCCTTCGGGCCTCGGTGCGCCCGGCCAGGGGTAGGACGCTGAGGCGAGGGGCGATCAGGATTCGAGCGGAGACGAGTCACGAAACGTGTACCTCAGGGCAGAAGCCGGGAGCGGTGGCGGGCGGACGGTTCGACGGCCGGTTGATCTCCGGCGGTCGAGGTGGGGCCAGGCGGTCGGCGGTTCGATCGCTTGCGGCGGGCGTGCGGGTGGAGGCAGTGGTTCCGGCCTCCGGGGCCCTCAAGGGCTCCGACCCTTCGGGCAAGAAACTTCCGCCCCTCCGGGGTCCGCTGACGCCGGAACTCTCTTGTCCCACTGCGTGGGATCGGAACCCTTGACCGCCCCTCCGTGCCGAAACATGTGCGGCGGGTACGAAGCGAAGGCGGAGCCTTGCGCTTCCCGTTCGGGAGGGCGCCGGATGCGATCGTGAGGAGACCGCAGATGCAGATTCAGCGAGTGCTCGTATGCGGCGGGCGGGACTACGACGACCGCGGCCGACTATGGCTAGTGCTCGACGGCCTGGCCGACGAGTACCCAGGGCAGTGGGCCGTCGTGGCGGGAGGGGCGCCGGGAGCGGATCGGCTAGCGGTGACGTGGGCCCATGAGTGCGGGCGGGTGAGTGTCGAGTTTCGGGCCGACTGGGCACAGCACGGGCGGGCTGCGGGCCCGATAAGGAATCAGGCCATGGCCGACTACGGGGCAGACCTGGTTGTGGCGTTTCCGGGTGGTCGAGGAACCCGAGACATGACCAGGAGAGCCCGCAGGGCCGGGGTGCCCGTTCGCCAGGGATGACAGGAGCCATCACTACTTGAGCCCCTTGCGTCGTTCCCAGTCGCCGACGAGGCCACCGGAGCGGTTGAACGCTTCCTTGGCTGCTCCGAGGAGTGCAGTCGCAGACGAGGGGGTGCCTGCCTCGTATTGGGCGTGTAGGAGGTGATCGGGTACCGGGACTCCACCGACAGCTACCCGAGGTGTGCCACGAGGGGCGCTGCCATGCTGGCGGACACCGACGCCCTCACGCATGGACGGCACGTCGTAGTTGTAGAGATCCTGGCGCCACACCCCAGGAAGGTGATGCGCAAACGACGGGTATGACTCCCGCAGCGACAGTGTCTCCAGAGGGCCCGGAGCATCGAGAGAAGCTCCAGCATCGAGACCGGAACCATCGTTGAGCCCGGAGCCGTCATTGATGCTCACGAGACGCCCCCTCAGACGGTTGAGAGGCGAGCAAGTGGACCAGGGCGGCGTCCCAGTCGATGGCGATCGGGGCCGGGCCGGCTGGTTCGGTTTCGGCGACGTGGGCGGCACGAGCGCAGGCCCGGAGCACAAGGACGACATCGGCTTTGGTGCGGAACGGTTCGTCATTCCACGCAGCGATCGGGCCCCGGAGCACGTCGGCGAGGACGGCGAAGGCTCGGGCTAGTGCGATGCGGTCGGCACCGGTGACGACGGCGGCTTTGGCTAGCACTCCTTCGGCACATGCTCGGGAGGTGGTCGAGGTGCCCCATGGGGAGCCTCGGTGGTGGCCGGTGGTCCAGCCGTCGGTTTCGAGCCGGTCAGCGGCCGTAGCGAACAGCCGGGAGAGCGAGATCGGATGGTGGGTCACAGGTTCAGCCCTTTGTCATTGGCGAGTTGGCGGGCGGCGTCAGCGACGGCCTGGAGATCGATACGCCCCTCCGCCCCGTCGATCGGGTCGGGGTCGGGTAGCTCGGTGGGGAGCGGGGCCGGGCGGTCGAACAAGCCGGGGTGGGTGGCGTGGGTGACGGTGGCGCCCAGGGCGACGACGACCGAGGAGCCGATAGCTAGCTGCACGTGATCGACCTCGAGGACGACCGCAGCCCCCAGCGCAGCCCAAGCGACGACGGCGACGACGAGGCCCTTGGAGCGCCGGTATGCCACAGCAGCAGCCGAGGACACAGCCAGGGCCAGAGCAGCGAAAGCAGACGTGATCACGAGCCACCGCCGTCTTTGAACATCCGTTCTTGGCGTTCAACGATCCGCTCAAGGCGAGTCAGATCAGCGTTGCGGCGAGCGATGTCTAGGCGCCCTTGGTCGACAGGGTCAGCGGCTTTGCCGTCGGGGTCGACCTTGATCCCGTACTCGTACTCGGAGGGTTGGGAGTCGATCAGGTCGACCAGGGCAGCGTCCCAGTCGCCATCGGTGGGGGTGTTGTCGCGGGGTCGGTTGGTGGCCGGCGCCGTGGCGGTGGTGGTGCGGTGGAGCTCGGAAGCGGGGATGCCGCCACGAAGGACCGTGATCGAGTCCAGGACCAGCAGGACCGCCCGAGCGGGGACGGAGATGAACAGCACCAGGACTGCGCCCTGGGCCATGGCAGCCAGCGCACCGAGACCAGCGGCCGGGTACCACGACAAGCGCATGACCACCCCGAGCAGCCCAGGGGCCCGTACAGAGATGACCCACAGCATCGAGCAGGCAGCTCGGGTGGTGTTGAGCGGCCACCGCCACGCCCTCGGACCCCACGTGCAGTGCGGCCAAAGACCGTGGGCCATCGGCCGGTACTTCGGCAGGGCCGGGTCAGAGCGGGGGGTGGTGTAGCGGTTGCGGAGCCGGGCGAGGTCGTTGCACCACGAGGCGCCGGGACGGAACTGGAGCACTACCCCGTACCCGGTCACGAAGACCACCAGGGCGAGGGAGAGGACACCAGCGGCGCCCAGCTGTTGGAGGGCGGCGGTCATTGGTCCACCTCGCCGTTGGTTGCCCGTTTCTCGATGGCGTGGAGGTTGAGGCCGTTGATGTCCCAGCGCAGGCCGTGGTGATCGACGATCTGTTGAAGGACGTCAGCGGCGGTGTCGGCGTTGAAGTCGATGGTCGAGTAGGCGAGCCAGCCACACCAGCGATTGAGGGTCGGGTGGTAATGGATGGTGGCTCGTGGGCCGCCGTCGAGGATGGGGTTGACGAACACGTCGTACCAGTGCGGTGAGACCGATTGCTTCACGGTGGGAACGCCGAGCGTCGATGTCGAACAGTCGGTCACTGGCCCGCCTCCTGTTTGTTGTGGTCGGGTCGGAGGTCGGCGGCGTCGAGTTCGTCGGCGATGTGGTTCTCTGTGTCGTGGAGGGTGTTCCAGACGGTTTCGGGGTCGGGTAGGAGCTGGTCGGGGTGCAGGGTCCCGAGACTGTTCTCCGAGTCACCCTTGGGAGGTTCGGTCAGGGCCTCAGCACACACAGAGCCTTCGGTGATGCCCTCTGCGCACAGTTCACGGCGTACGTCGGCTTCGACGTCGGCGCGTACCTGTTCTTCGAGGTCGAGGCGTTCTTGTTCTTCTCTGACGTCGCCGACGTAGTCACCGGCTGAGTCAGCAGCGCCGACGATCCCGCCGATGAAGTCGAACGTTGCGGGGATCATCGTCGTTGGCGACGTGATCACCATCAGCACGTAGAACCCGAACGCAGTCCAGGCCAGGGCCCAGCCTTTGAATCCGAGTCGGTGGGTCATCGTCTACTCCGTTTCCTTTGCTTGGTTTGGTTGTCTTCGAGGTCAGCGAGGAGCTGTTGTTCGCCGATGGCGTCGAAAGCGATCGGCAGATGCGCCGGTTCGGGCGGCGACAGGGCGCGGGCGTGGTCTTGGGTGATGTTCCAGACCTGCCCGGGGGTGACGTGGGCGCCGTGGTGGCGGTTGAGTTGGCCGTAGAGGCAGCGGCCGAGGATGGTGCCTTTGACGTGGTTGGCGAGCTGTTCGGGGACGGGTTCGTCAAAGGCGGCTTTGAGTCCGTCGCCGTTGGAGTGGCCGACGACCATGCGGGCCGAGAGGTTGAACCGCATCAGCGACCCGGTGTTGCCTGCTGACTGGGCGATCCCGTATTGGGTGACCATGACGAGGTGGATGCCGCACGAGCGGGCGGCGGCGGCCAGTTCGGTGAGGCGGGCGGCGGTGTAGGTCCGGTACTCGGTCAGGTCGTCCTTCACGACGGCGCCGGTGACGAGCATGAGTTCGTCGACGAAGACGAAGATGCGATGGGTGATGTCGGGGTGTTCCCACCACCACTCGAAACCGGATTGTTCGAG
>JBCCRO010000025.1:0-89011 GCA_039201605.1 Actinomycetota bacterium | reverse complement strand
CGCCGCCGGCCCCCCCCCCCGGCCCGGCCGCCGTTCCCCGGGCGCCCGATGCCCCGGTGGCCGACGTCGGCGTGCCCGACCTCCTCGACGAGGACCTCGACCCCGACGATCTCGACCGGGTCGACCGCCCGGCCGGCGGCGACCGCGTGGCGGCCCGCCGACAGCCGCAGGCTTCCCCCCCCACCCCCACCCCCCCGCCCGGTGCCGGGGCGGCCGGGGGAGCATCGCCCGGCGGCGGCCGACCGCCGGGCCAGGCCCGACCGGGGGCGCCCGCCGGTGCGCAGGCCGGCGGAGCGTCCGAACCGTCGCCCACCCCCGGCCCGAGCGATGGGCCAGGAGGCGGATCGGCCGCCAGGCCCTCCCCCACCCCCGGTCCGGCACCGGCCCGACCGCATCCGGCCCCGGCCGACCCGGCCCCCGCGGGCCCCGCTCCGGCCCCGACACCGGCGAGCCCGCCACCGGCGGGCGCCCACCCCCAGAAAGCTCAGCCGGCCGAGGTTCCGCCCGGGGTGACGCCGCCGCCGCTCAACCCGCCCAAGCAGCGGTCGCGCCGCCGCGACCAGGATCCCCAGGCCGCCGCCCCGCAGCAGGCCGCTCCCGCCCGACCCGCCGGCTCGCCCGCACCCGGCACCCCTCCCCGACAAGCACCCCCCGGCTCACCGCCACCTGCGGCCCCACCGGGTGGCCGGGGCGCCCCGGGCCAGGCCCGGCCGGGCGCCGCACCCCAGCCGCCCCCCGGGGCCGCCGGTTCGGGCCCGCCCTCGGCCGCCTCCCGTCCGCCGACGCCAGCACCCTCGCCGTCCTCCTCCCCCGGCGTGGCCTACAGCGCACCGTCGGGCCTGTCCCGACCGGGACCCGGCGCCGATCCGGCGACGTCGATCCTGCCCGGGGCGGCGAGCCCGCCCAGCCGCGGTGGCTTCACCGAGATCCAGCCGCCGCCGACCCACGCCGAGGGCGGCGGACGCTCCCGGGGCGGCGTGGTGATCGTGGTGGTACTCATCCTGTTCTTCATCGCCGCAGGCATCGCCACCTTTCTCATCTCCACCACCTCCCTTCTCAGCTAGGACCGGCCGAAGCGCCGGCTACCACCGCTTTCGGCGTGGCTTCGCGCTGTACACCCCAATCGAACATATGTACGATTGGGGCATGGGAGCCCGGGCTGAACCTCCGGCGGAGCATCACTCGATGGTGGTGGCGAGGCGGCATATGGAGGCGCGCCTGGTCGCCGGTCGGCCACCGGCCAGGGGCGACCTCAAAACGCTGTGGGAGGCGTACCAGGCGGCCGTCGTCCAGGGTCGGGTGTGGGGCGATCATCGCCTCCCCGACGATCTGGTGGCCGACCTCAAGGCCGACCACGACGCCATGGTCCGCGAGTTGCGGGAGCGGAGCTGACGGTGAGCCGTTGGGTCCTGACCAACGGTGAGGAGCTGTTCGTCGCCGGCTCCTACTTCCAGCCCGAGGTCCAGGTGCGGCTCTACGAGTGGCTGATCACCGCCGTCGCCTCCGATCCCTGGTCGCTGGGCCAGGTCGACGACTTCAGCGACCGATCGGCCCGCCTCCACTGGCTCGACGACGTCCTCGTCGTACTCGAGATCGACGACGAGGCCCGCACCCTCGACGTGCTGTCGATCGAGGTCGTCGTCCCACCCCCGAGCCGCACCTGACCGCCCCATCGGCGGCGGTCGCGCCGATGAGTCGCCTCGACGTCGTTGTCGGTCGGCAGCGTTGTAGGTTGACGACGTGGCCTCGCCCACACGCCGCCGCCCACCGCTACCGGTCCTGGCGCTCCTCCTGATCGGCGGAGCGCTGGTGGCCATCGCCGTGCTGGCGCCACCCTGGTCGTCGACGCCGGACCGGCTCGGTCACGAGGAGGTCGGCCCCGACCCCTTCCTCGACGTGGAGGTGGCCCCGACCCCGGCCCAGCTCCAGCCCCTGCTGTCGTCGGCCGTCACCGCCGCCGACGATGCCGCCACCGACGCCCGGACCACCGTCGACGAGACCGCCTCCGACATCGGCACCGACGACGGGCGGTCGGTGGCCACGACGGCGGCGGACGCAACCGCCGTGGCCCTGGCCCGAGCCGATGCCGCCACCCAGGAGTTCGAGGACGAGGGGATCGGCCTGATCCGACCCGACACGCTGGCCGCCCCTGCCGTCATCCCCGGCGACCCGGACGAGCTGTGCGCCCTGGACGACCTGATCGCCGCCTTCGCCGACGATCCCGACGCCGCCACCGCCTTCGCCGCCGTGCACGACATCGAGCCGGTCGGTATCGGCGAGTACCTGGGCGGACTGCGGGCCGGCTACCTCATCGACGATCTGGCCGTGGTCAATCACCGCTACGCCGGCGGCTCGGCCCAGCCCTTCGACACCGTGCTGGCGGCGGGCACCGCCGTCCTGGTCGACGACGCCGGCGTGCCCCGGGTCCGCTGCCGGTGCGCCAATCCCCTGCTCCCGGCCCAGGTCGAGCTGGACGGCGTCCTGGTCGACGCCGCCCTGTTCGCCGACGAGCTGCTGGAGTCGTCGATCGGACCCGACGTCCCGGCCGAGGTCGACCTCGCCGGCGACGGGCTCTTCACCGACGACGGGCGCCGAGCGCTGGGCCCGCCGGACGAGATCTCGGTCTCGCTGGGCGAGGACGACGACCCGGACCCGGAGAGCTGTCGCTTCAGCATCACGGTGGCCTTCACCGACAACCGCCTCGTCGACGGCGAGGGCGACGACCTGCAGGTGGTGGAACGGGGCCGGTCGGAGTCGACCTTCGTCTGGATCGGCAACAGCGTCGACGACCTGCGACCGGTTGGCGAGATCGAGGGCGGCGAGTCGTCGATCGACATCGGCCCCGTGGTCGAGTCGGGCGAACGGTTCAGCGTGGTCCGGTTGTGCGACGGGCCCGATCAGGCGTCCGAGGTGCCGGGTTCCGACATCGACGCCGTGCTGGCCCTCCACCTCGACCGAGCCTGACGGCCAGACGGGCCGGGCCCGGGACTCGTCACCGGTCGGGCACGACGCTGGTCGGGCAACCGGCCCACATGCTACCGTTCGGTAACTTACGGCCCGAGAACCGACGCCCCGCATCAGGAGAAGACCATGAGCGACCACCCCGGCATTCTGTTGAATCCCCACCGCTACGACGCCGCCGGTCTCGACGAGGCCGATCGGGCCCTGATGGAGGGGGCCATCGCCTTCTTCGAGGGCCTGGGCAAGGACAAGATCACCCAGGACGACCTCGCAGGCACCTGGTACCGCGAGCTGATCGACTACTTCGCCGAGTCCGGAGTACTCGCCACGTTGATGACGCCAGAGGGCCACCGGCCCGGCGCCTCCTGGAACACCTGGCGCAACAATCACTTCAGCGAGATCACGGCCTTCTACAGCCTGGGCTTCTGGTACGCCTGGCAGGTCTCGATGCTCGGCCTCGGCCCGATCTGGATGGGTGGGAACGAGGCGGTCAAGGAACGGGCGGCGGCGCTGCTCGAGGAGGGAGCGATCTTCGCCTTCGGCCTCTCCGAGCAGTCGCACGGGGCCGACATCTACTCGAGCGAGATGCGACTCACCCCAACCGCCGACGGCACCTACGTGGCCAACGGCTCGAAGTACTACATCGGCAATGGCAACGAGGCGGCGCTCGTCTCGGTGTTCGGCAAGGTCCACAACGACGAGACCGGCGAGGACGACTACGTGTTCTTCGTGGTCGAGTCCTCGCACGACGCCTACGTGCTGGAGAAAAACACCGTCCACTCCCCGATGTACGTCTCGGCCTTCCGACTGGAGGACTATCCGATCACCGAGGCCGACATCCTGGTCCGAGGCCCCGAGGCGTGGAACGTGGCCCTCAACACGATCAACGTCTGCAAGTACAACCTGGGCTGGGCCTCGATCGGCATCGGCACCCATGCGCTCTACGAGGCGATCAACCACGCCGGTCACCGCGAGCTGTACGGCGGTCTCGTCACCGACTTCGCCCACGTCCGCCAGCTCTTTGTCGACGCCTACACCCGGCTGACCGCCATGAAGCTGTTCGCCGGTCGGGCCAACGACTACCTGCGCTCCGCCTCCGACGACGACCGTCGCTATCTGCTCTACAACCCGATGGTGAAGATGAAGGTCACCACCGAGGGCGAGCGCGTGATCGACGCCCTGTGGGATGTGATCGCGGCCAAGGGGTTCGAGAAGGACACCTACTTCAACATGGCCACCCACCACATCCGGGCCCTGCCGAAGTTGGAGGGCACCGTCCACGTCAACATCGCCCTCATCGTGAAGTTCATGCCGAACTACTTCTTCGCCCCGGCCGAGTACGAGCCGGTGCCGGCGCGGCGCGACGGCGCCCACGACGAGTACCTGTTCCACCAGGCACCGACCCGCGGCCTCGGCAAGATCACGTTCCACGACTGGTCGGCCACCTTCGACCGGTTCGACCACGCCAACGTGGCGGTGTTCCGCGAGCAGGTCGAGACGTTCCGCACCATGCTGGCCGCCGCCCCGCCCACCGACGAACAGACCGGCGACATCGACTTCCTCCTGGCGTTGGGCGAGCTCTTCTCGCAGGTCGTCTACGGGCAGTTGATCCTGGAGGCCTCGGAGCTGCACGGCGTGGCCGACGCCACCGTCGAGCAGATCTTCGACGTGCTCATACGGGACTTCTCGGCCGGCGCCACCCGCCTCCACGGCAAATCGACCACCAGCCAGAAGCAGGCCGAGTTCGCCCTCCAGATGGTCCAGCGACCGACGGTCGACGACGCCCGGTTCGAGACGCTGTGGTCGGAGGTGCTGGCGCTGCTCGACACCTACGAGCTGCCGCGCTGACCCCTTCGGGGCTCCGCCGCCTAGGCCAGCGAGACGGTGAGCGAGGTCCAGGCCCCGACGTAGATCACCCCACCCGGGGTGAGCAGGGTGGCCACCCCCGGGGTGACGGCGGCCCCGGCGTAGTCGTCGATGTAGGTGCCGTTGGTCGAGCCGACGTCGGTCACCGCCATGGTGCCGATCGGGTCGACCCGGAGCACGGCGTGGCGGCTGGACACCGCCGGATCGCCGGTGAGGGCGGCCACATCGATGTCCGGGTGGATGGCCCGGCTCCGGCTGGTGCGACCGATGTGGACCTCGGGCCCGGCCAGCTCCAGCTGCTGGGGCTGCGGTGGATCGTCGGGAAAGGTGAGCTCACCCTCGGACACCACGGCGTCGAAGTAGGGCCGGCTGATCGCCACCTCCACCTTCACCAGGCCGCTGATCAGGGGCGTCGGCATGGTGGCGGGCGCCCCGACGGCCGAGGCCTCACCGGTGGCGGGGGCCGGGGCGGGCCAGGCCGGATCGGGCCCGCCGGGCATCGCCGGCGGTGTCGGCGCCCCGAACTGCTCGTCGGCCCGGGGCATCGACCCGGTGATGAAGTCGTAACCGCAGCTCTCGCAGAAAATGTCGTCGGGGCCGTAGACGGCGCCGCAGCTGGGGCACAACGGCTTGTCGGCTGCAGTCATGGTCGTGTCACCCCTCCTTCTTCACTCTGACCGTTCGCGTCGAGCGCACATCGAGCGCCATCTCGTCGGTCCGGTCCACATCCCGCTTCAATCGCACCGTACCGGTGGCGGGGTCGTCAACCTCAACCACCTTCTGCAGCAGCCGAACCGTCTCGTCGTTGCCCGCCTGGTGGGCGATCTGCACCGCCCGACCCAGTTTGACCGTGGCCGAGGCGGTGTCGCCGGTGTCGCGGGCGGCCAGCCCTTCGGCGATGGCGTCGGCCAGCTCGGCCTGACCGGTGTAGTGGGCCACCTCCCGGTTGATCCGGGTCGACAGGCCCTCGTCGTCGGTCCACACGGCGCGCACCAACGCCGCCGGCTGATCGACGCCGTCGACCACGAGCATGACCCGGGCGGCGAGGCGCTCGTCGCCCACGCCCCCCACCGGGATGCGGATGCGCAGGTGGTAGTCGCGCTCCTCGTTGTCCGACCAGGCGCCGAGGGGGTAGTCGCGCGTGAGCTCGTTGACCCCGACGGCGCTGGTGGTGAGATCCTCCAGGTTGGGGGCGACCTGCTTGACGAACTCGACCTCGGAGCCCTTCGGGTTCCACAGTCGCAGCGCCACCGAGCCCACCTGGCGGCCCATGGCCGTCGCCGTCAGCCGGGTGAACTCGGCCTCCATGTCCTCGGGCCGGGGGATGATGTCGACCGTGCCCAGCAGGGCGGAGGCGACCCGACGGAGCTCGTCGATGTCCCAGTCGGCCCCGAGACCTCGGGCGTCGCACTGGAACAGTCCCATGCACGACTGGATCGTGCGGTCGAGCACGTGGCGTTCCTCGTGCTGGTTCTTGCCGTCGGTGAGGAGGATGGTGTGGGCGATGGCACCGGGCCGCAGATTGGTTAGATAGGCGGCGGCCTGGAGCCAGGTGCCGATGGCGGTGCCGCCCTTGGCCTCCACCCGATCGACCCGGGCCTTGGCCTCGGCCCGGCTCTGGTCGTTGGCCACGGCCAGCCCCTCGTGGGGGTAGATCATGTAGGCGCCGCTGTTGCCTCCGACGACGGCGAAGTGCACGCCGTCGCTGATGGTGTCGACGGCGGCCTTGGTGGCGCTGCGGGCGGCCCGGATCTTGCGGCCACCCTCCTCGGTCATCGAGCCCGACGTGTCGATGGCGATCACCTGCACCAGATCGGCCTGGGTTTGGCCCGTGCCGCTCCCACCCGATTTCACCGTGACGATGGCGTCGACGGTCGACGCCCCGGCCGGTAGGTACTCGTTCTGGAAGACCTCTGCGGTGAAGTCCGTCATGATGCTGCTTCTTCCCTCCCCTGCCCGACAGCCTCCGCTGCGGACACTCCCTGCCACGACCAGATGGCCACGGAGATATTGTCATGGCCGCCACCGGTGATGGCGTGCTCGGTGAGACGGCGGGCCAACTCCAAGTCGTTGACCGCTCCCTCGGCTTCCAAACGCTCCACGAGCGCCTGCAGTTCCGAGGCCGGATCCGCATAGCGCCAGAGGCCGTCGCTGCACAGCAGCAACCGGCCCGGAGCGGTCACGCTCTGGCTTATCACGTCGGGCGGCACTCGGCCGCTGTCTGCCCCGATCCAGCGCACCAGCGACCCGGCGACCTCGTGGTCCTGGGTCAGCAACTCGGCCCCGTCGGCACCGAGCCAATAGGCCCGACTGTCCCCCAGCCAGGCCACGGCCAGCGACAGCGAGCCGTCCTCGGGTCGTTCGACGGCGGCGCCGGCGACGAAGGTCGACGACGGCGGACCGGCCTGGCGGGCCGCCGCCCGCTCGGCCTCGCTCACCCCGTCGGCCACCGAGGCGGCGGCGTCCTGGGCGGCGGCGGTCGCCTCCTGGAGGGCGGCGACCAGCGTGGCGTCGTCCGGTGGTGTCGGCGCCCCGTCCTCATCGAGGGCGCCGGCCAGCGCCGCCCGGAGGTGGGCCACGGCGGCGGCGGAGGCGACGGTTGACGCCTCGGCCGACCCGGCGGTGGACGACACCCCGTCGCACACCACCAGGACCACGCCCTCGTCGAGCATCCCGACGGCCACGGCGTCCTCGTTGTGATGGTGGCGGACGCCGCGATCGGACACGGCGACGGCGGTGCCGTCGGACACCTCGACGTGATCCCGGGGGTCGGGCTGCTTGTGACCACACGACATGCAGTAGCCGTCGTCGTCGATCTGGAGCGCCCCGCAGGCCACGCACGGCGTCGCCGGCTCGGCCGACAGGTCGGCTCCACAGGCCTCACACCACGAGGCGTCATCGGGCGCAGGCTCACCGCAGGCCGGGCAGGTCCGGCCCGCCATCAGAACAGGCTCCGGGGCCGCACCCGATTGGCCTTGTCGACGAGGGCCACCCGCTCGAACTGGTCGTCGCTGAGGCGGGCCAGGGTCCGGTAGGTCTGCTCCAGCCCGAGGCGGAGCGATCGCTCGTCGAGCTCCCGGCCCAGCAGGGGCGACGCGTCGGCCGCTATCGAGCCGGCGGCGATGCCCTCGAGGGCCTGCTCGTAGACCTCGACGGAGAACTCGGCCCGCTCGGCGGCGTCGAGCTGGAGGCGCTCGATGGTGGCCGACGCCGCCTGCAGTTCGGCCACGGAGGGCGAGCCGCTGTTGGCCGACACCAGGGCCCGGGCGGTGGCCACCTGGGCGTCGTAGTGGGCGGCCGAGCTGGTGGGGACGAGCCCGAAGGCCTCGACCACGGCGGCCGAGGTGGCGGTCCGGGCCCGGCACCGGGCCAGGCCGAAAGCGGCCGACACGTAGGAGGAGTCGGCCTTGATCACGGTCTCGTAGATCTCGGCCGCCCGCTGGTACTCGCCCGCCATCTCCGCCGCCAGGGCCACGGCCAACTTCGGGGCGCTCTCCCCCGGCAGCTCGGTCCACACCTCGCTGAAGCCCTCGGCCGCCTCGGCCGCCTGGCCCCGCTGGAGCAGGTGGAGCGAGCGGTACCACCGGACCCGCCAGTCCCAGGGGTCGGCTTCCAGGACGAGATCGAGGTCGATCTTGGGATCGCGTCCGGCCAGCAGCTCCTCGCGGGCCCGGAAGACGCGGACCTCGGGCGAGGGGGCGACCCGGCCCTCGGTGATCGCCTGGTCGATCAGGGAGGCCGCGAGCTCCGGGTTGCTCTCGGGAAGACCGAACAGGAAGGCGGCGTCGGGGTCTTCGCCGTTGACCCGCGCCGGAGGCAGCACCCGCCAGTCGGGCTGGTCGACGTCGTAGGCGGTGGCCTCCTCGGTGAGGAGGTGCACGAGCTGGTCGGGCTCGAACAGGGTCGAGGCCACGTTGCGGGGTCGGCCCTCGCCGATGGCCACCATCTCCCGCAGCACGCCGGTGAGCTGCTCGCTCATCTCGGTGGCGCTCTGGAACCGATCGTCGGGATGGAAGGCACAGGCCCGCAGCAGGAACCGGTGCAGCGATTCCCACCGGGCGAACAGCGGCTCCTGGCCGCGGGGCGGCAGGTTGTAGAGGTAGGGCCCGTCGTGAAAGGTGAACCGCATCATCAGCACGGCCAGGGTCCGGCCCACCGTGTAGAGGTCGGAGGCCACGGAGGGGCCCTCGGTCGCCACCTCGGGGCCCTGGAAGCCCTGGGTGCCGAAGATTGCGGCGAAGTGGTCGTCGGCCCGCATCACGGCGCCGAGGTCGATCAGCTTCACCCCGTCGCCGACGGCCATGATGTTGGCCGGCTTGAGGTCGTTGTAGACCAGCCCTTGGTCGTGGAGGTACTGGAAGGCCGGCAGCACGCCGAGGATGTAGGCGATGGCTTCGGTGGCGGGCAGGGGGTCGGCCATCCCGCCGTTCTCCTTGCGCCGTCGCTTCAGCTTCGAGTTGAGCGACTCGCCGCCCACCATCTCCATCACGATGTAGCCGGCACCCCTGTGGGTGACGAAGTTGTAGATGTTGACGATGTTGGCGTGCTCGATCTGAGCGAGGAACTGGCGCTCGGCCACCGCCGCCAGGACGGCGTCGGGGTCGGCTTCGTTGAGCAGTCCCTTGAGCACCACCCAGCGGTCGGACACCGCCTTGTCCTGCCCGAGGTAGATCCAGCCCATGCCGCCGTGGGCGAGGGGTCCGAGGATCTGGTACTGCCCGGCCACCAGCTCGCCCGGCTGGAGGATCGGCTCGTTCGTCACGAAGTCGAACGGGGTCCGACACGACCCGCAGAAGCCCTTCACCCGGCCCGGCCGACCGTCGGAGCCCCGCCCGACCGCATCACCGCAACTGGAACAGAAGCGCTCCTCCTCCGGCACCTCGCCGAGGACGGACTGGATCTTCTCCGGCCCCATCACGGCGGCGGCCGGGTCGCCGACCGGCGTCGGGGTCACCTCGACCAGGCCCCGACCGATCCCGGTCCGGGCCGAGCGGGTGCGCTGCGAGGTGATCGTGCGTCGGCTCTTGGCCGTCTCGCCCCCGGCCCCCCGGATGCGCGTCGACGTGGTGGGCGGCGCCGGGGCGGCGATCGAGGGGACGTCGGCCCCGGTCGACGGGGCGGCTTCGGTGCCGGTCGGGATGAAGGTGGGAGGGGCGGGCCGCGACGCCTCACCGTTGGCGCTGGCGGCGGCCAGGCCACAGACGTCGCAGTAGCCGTCCAGGGCGAAGAACCCCCCGCAGCCCGGTTCGAGGCAGGCGCTCCCGGCCGTCGCTCCCGACTGGGCCGGCGGCGCCGCAGCGGGCGAACCGGCCGATGCGGAGGCACCCGCCGCCGAGTTAGAGGCGGATTCCTTGACCCCGCAGATGTCGCAGTAACCGTCGAGGGCGAAGAACCCCCCGCAGCCCGGTTCGAGGCAGGCGTTCATCGTCGTCCCCCGTCGCTCGTGGTCGTCCGTTCCCTCATCGGCGCCATCCCCTCCCCGGCCATCATGACCGCAATCTTCCCGCCAGGTCGTCAATGGTGGCGGCGGCGACGGCCAAATCGGTCGGCGCCGTGTAGAGCTCCTGCCGGGCCACGTCGACCAGATCGGTCAGCGCCAGGTCCTCGGCCCGGCCCACGGCGGCGATCTTGGCCTGGTACGCCGTGAGCCGCCCCCGCAGTTCGTCGCGCCCATCGAGCGGTGCCTGGTTGGCATCGAGGGCCCGTTCCAGCTGCCGTTCGAGCTGCCCCGCCGTGCCAAGCCAGCGGTCGAGCAGGGACCGTCGCTGGTTCCAGGCGGCGTCGGAGCCCGCCGCCAACAGATCGTCGAGCCGCTCGCCCAGACCCTTGGGTCCGTCGAGCACCGAGGAGGACGGCACCCGCACCAGCCCCTCGGGATCGGCGATCTTGGCCCGGGCTCGATCGCCGGCCGCCGCCGCCCGGTTGCGGAGGAGGCGGAGCCGGGCCAGCTGCTCCTCGGTGCCCGCCAGGTCGGCGTCGAGAGAGGCGTGCGAGGTGAGGAGCGACGCCACCTGCTTGGCCGCCGCCGCCACCGCCTCGTCGAGCTGATCGCCGTCGCCCTGGACCACCGCCAACGGGTCGGTGACCAGCCGATCGGCCAGGTCGTCGGCCAGGGCCTGAGCCCGGGTGATCAGGGGCTCGGGCAGGCCGAGGGCGTCCATCTCGCCACCGAGGCGGGCCAGGGTGGTTCGGGCGGCGTCGATACGGGGCAGGACGGCCTGCCACAGCGACTCGACCTCCGACACCAGGGGACCGAGCTCGTCGTAGCCCCGCCGCACCCGATCGAGCAGCTCGCCGATGGAGGCCCGCTCGGCCGTCGGCAGACCCATGGACGACGGCATCTCGACCCAGCGCTCGGTCAGCAGGTCGCGGACCTCGCGACCACCGCCGCGGCGGAGGCCACCCTCGTCGACCACCTGACGGACGTGCTCCACGGCGGCGGCCGCCGCCTCCAGGGCGGGCCACACCCGCTCGGCTCGAGCGGCGGCCTCACCCACCTTGCCCGCCGTCACCGGCCCGAGGTCACCGCCGGTGAGCATCAGGTAGGAGGGCGATGCTTCGAGGTCGACGATGGCGGCCCGAAGCCCGGTCACCGAGCGCTCGTAGCTGGCGAGGACCGCGGACGGATCACCCGCAACCGGCGGCGGGGGCGTGGAGCTGAAAGGATCGTTCGCCACCTCGGCCGAGTGTAGCCAGCACACCAGGACCGCAGAGAGAACGCCGTGACCGGCCAAGACGCTCTAGTGTGAGCACCACATGTCCACCCCCATGTCCACACCGACGCGCCCCACCGGCTCGCCGCCCGCCCCGACGGGTACACCCCGCCGGTCGACGGCGTCGACGAAGGCGCCCTCGGGCGGTCGCAGCTTCGACGGCTGGAGCACCGGCAACTCGATGGGCTGGTACCGGCTCAACGCCGTCATCGCCGTGGTCGCAATCGCCGCCACCGCCATCGTGGCCACCACCGGCGCCTTCCTGATGCGGAGCGCCACCGTCTCCATCCAGGACAACACCGCTCCGTCGCTGATCGCGGTGCAGGGCCTGTCGGCCAGCGTGGCCGAGGCCAATTCCAACGCCACCGCCGCCTTCCTGTCGGCGGCCGAGGGCGAGGAGGACCGACAGCGTCGGGTGGCCTACCTCGACGCCCTGCGCCGCTCGGCCGAGGAGACCGAGGAGGTGGCCGGGTTGATCGACGACGACGAGGCCCGCCACCGCGACCTCAAGGACGTCGCCGTCGCCCTCACCAGCTACAGCGGTTCGATCGAGGCCGCCCGGGCCGCCGTGCTCAACGGCGACCCCGAGGCGGTCGACAACCTCACCACCGCCCTCGACCTCACCGGCTCCGGCGTTGCCGACTCGGTGGCCCGGGTCACCGACGCAAACCAGCAGCGGTTCGACAACCAGTTGACGTCGGGCATGTGGCTCACGCTGATCGGGCTGGTGCTCGCCATCGGCACCCTGCTCCTGCTGCTGCGGATGCAGCGCCGGATGTTCGCCCTCAGCAACCGGCTTCTGAACCCGGGGATGCTGCTGGCCACGCTGGCGGTGCTGCTCACCGTGGTCGCCCTCACCTTCTCCTTCCTCGCTCGCCAGTCGGCCCTGGTCAACGCCTCCGACGGCGGTTACGACGCCATCGCCGCCACCTCCCGGCTCCAGGCCACTGCCAACGACGTCCAGACCGCCCTCAGCCTCCGGCTGCTGGGCGGCACCAGCGACGTCGACGTCGAAAGCCCGTTCGCCAGCCTGTCCGGCGACGTCGACATCATCGCCGACCTCGCCGACTCCAACCGGGAACAGGCCGCGGCCCAGGCCCTCGAAGTGCGCCTCTCCCGGTACGAGTCGGCCACGAACGACATTCTCTTCCTGGCCGAGCAGGGCGACACCGACGCCGCCATCGACGCCTTCCGGGGCAGCGGGTTCTCCACGTTCAACGGTCTCAACACGTCGATCGAGAGCGTGCTGTCCGACAACCGGGCCCAGTTCACCGACGGGGTCGACGGAGCGGCGAGCGCCGTCAACCCGCTGCCGCTCCTCACCCTCGTCCTGCCGGTCCTGGCCGCCATCGGCGTCGTGTTCGGCGTCCAGCGCCGCCTGAGCGACTACCAGTAACGGAGCACCGACATGCCACTGCACCGCTCCCCCGCATCCCGCAACGCCCGCCCGCCGTCGCTGCTGTCCCGCCGCACGTTCCTCGCCGGGTTGGGGGCCACCGCCCTCGTCGGCTGCAGCAGCGCAGGCCAGGCCACCGACGTCGATCTCGGCGGGTCGCGCTCGCTGCGCATGCTCAACTGGTCCGACTACATCGACCTCGGGGCCGACAGCACACTGGCCCTGCTGCAGACCGAGCTCGGCCTCAGCGTCGAGTACCTCGAGGAGTACGAGGACAACTACGGCGGCTGGGCCCTGATCGAGTCCAACGCCGACGCCGGGACCTCGGGCTACGACATCGTCGTCCCGACCAACTGGCGGGCGGCGCAGATGATCGAGCAGGGCTGGGCCGCTCCCCTCCCCATCGAGATCATCCCCAACCACGTCAACCTCGATCCGCAGTACATGACCAACCCCTGGGACCGGGGCTCCCGCTTCCAGATGCCGTGGCAGGCCGGGATCACGGGTATCGCCTACGACCCGGCCCTGACCGGCCGGGAGCTCAACTCGGTCGAGGACCTGTTCGATCCGGCCTTCGCCGGGCGCATCGGCCTGATCGGCGAGATGCGGGAGGCGGTGGGCCTGGCCATGCTGGCCAACGGCGACGACCCGTCCCGCCCCACCGAGGCCGCGGCCAGGGCCGGGCTGGACCGGGTGCGGGTGGCCGTCGAGTCGGGTCAGGTGGGCGAGGTGGTGTTCAACGAGTTCGCCGACCTGCTCGACAGCGGCCGGTTCGTGGCCTCGATGGCGTGGTCGGGAGATGCCGCCCTGCTCCAGCAGCGGCGGCCCGACATCGAGTTCGTCATCCCCGACGAGGGCGGCATCCAGTGGTTCGACAGCATGGTGATCCCGGCTAACTCGGCCAACGTGGCCGCCGCCGGGGTGTTCATGAACTACGTCTACGATCCGGCGAACGCCGCTCGCATCACCAGCTTCGTGCAGTACATCTCGCCCGTGCTGGGCGTGGCCGACGAGCTGCGCAGCATGGGCGGGGCTTCGGCCGAGCTGGCCGCGAACCCGATCCTCTTCCCCGACGACGCCACCCGCAACCGGCTCTTCACCTGGGGTGGCCTCGACGACACCGAGATCGAGACGGCGATCGACGACGAGTTCAACGAGCTGGTACCGGCCTGATGCCTCGCTCGATGCACATCTACAACAGCGACACCGAGGCCCTGGCCGACGAGATCGTGTCCTACGCCCGATGGCGCACCCGGCTCGACCCGATCCCCCTCGACCACCCCCGCACCGCCGAGGAGCTGGTCGAAGCGTGTGGGCCCACCGTCACCCCCGACGGCATCGGCGGCGACGAGGCGCTCCGGCTCTTCGCCGACGTCCTGGCCCCGGCCTGCCTGTCGGTCGACTACACCCGCTACCTGTCGTTCGTCCCCGCCGCCCCCACCGAGGCCGCCGTCCTGTTCGATCTGGTCGTCGGCGCCTTCTCGATCTACGGCGGCTCGTGGATCGAAGGGGCGGGCGCCGTCCACGCCGAGAACGAGGCCCTCCGCTGGCTGGCCGATCTGTGCGGGCTCGACGACGGCGCCGGCGGCGTGTTCATGCCCGGCGGCACCGTCGGCAACCTGTCGGCCATGGCGGCGGCCCGCACGGCGGCCGCAGCCGCCCTGGCCGCCGACGGCCGAGCCCGGCCCGATCGCTGGGCCTTCGTCGCCTCGGCCGCCGCCCACTCGTCGGTCCCCTCGGCGGCCGAGATCATGGACGCCGACGTCATCGCCTGTCCCGCCGGGCCCGATCGGCGCCTCACCGCCGACGCCGTGGCCCAGGCCCTCGACGACAACCCGGGTCGGGTTGCCGGCGTCGTGGCCACCGCCGGCACCACCAACCTCGGCATCATCGACGACCTGGCCGGCATCGGTCGCCTCTGCCGGGAGCGCGGCATGTTCTTCCATGTCGACGCCGCCTACGGGGGCGCGGCGCTGGCCGTCCCGGCCGAGCGTCACCTGTTCGACGGGATCGAGCACGCCGACTCGGTGATCATCGATCCCCACAAGTGGCTGTTCGCCCCCTTCGACTGCTGCGCCCTGCTGTGGCGAGACCCCGACCAGGGCCGGGCCGCCCACGCCCAGGAGGCCGGTTACCTCGCCTTCCTCGACGACTACGGCGACTGGAACCCGTCCGACTTCGGCATCCACCTCACCCGCCGGGCCCGGGGGCTCCCCTTCTGGTTCTCCCTCGCCACCCACGGCACCGAGGCCTACGCCGACGCCGTGGCCGTCACCATCGAGCTGGCCCGGGAGGCGGGCCGGATGGTGGACGCCGCCGATCATCTGCGCCTGGTGTTCGAGCCCCAGCTGAGCATCGTGGTGTTCGAGCGGATCGGCTGGGACGCCGACCAGTACCGGATACGGACCGAGGAGATGATGCACGACGGCACCGCCTTCGTGGTCCCCAGCAGGCACGACGGAAAGCCCGTCTACCGCTTCTGCTTCGTCAACCCTCGTACGACAACCGACGACATCGCCACCATCATCGACGCCCTTCGCTGACCGTTATCGGCGACGGGTATAGTCGGGTCTCTCGGTGCGGGCGGTTCCGATTCTCTTCCTTGTCGAGCCGCCGCATGCCTGTTCCCGCCCGCTCCGTTCGCCGTCTTCGTGCTTTCACCGTCGCCGTCTTCCTGGTGCTCGGGGCCGCCTGTTCGTCACCGTCCGATTCGTCGTCGGGCACCGACCCCGGCGCCGGATCCTCCTCGACGGGGGATGGCGGCGCCCGATCGGGTGCGGCGGGGGCCGAGCCGGCGGGCGACGGTGTCGGCGATGACGACCTGGTGGCCCGCAACCACTCGCCCGGGCTCAAGGAGCTGTCGGGCGACGCCGTCCGCACCCGACCCCAGCCGGACGACTGAGCGACGGCGGCCCCCTCAGGGCGCCTCGACCTCGTGGGGGATCCACCCCAGGGTGTCGTCGACGTCGCGGACCGGTGCGGCCTGGCGGGTGAGGTTGGCGGCGCCGATGCGATCGAGCCGGAAGAGCCGACCCCCCTCCCGCAGGCGACACCACCCGATCAGATACCAGTGGCGCTCGCCCCGATAGAGCCCGGTCGCCTCCACCGCCCGGTCGGTGATCTCACCGTCGCCGCCCTCGTAGCGAAGGTTGACCACCAGCGAGCGTCGCACCGCCGTCTCCACCGTCCGTCGGATGCGGCGGGCCGATCGCGGGTGCCGGGCCACCACGGTGCGGACCCGACCCCGCAGCTCCTCGGCCGCCACCGCCGCACTGTCGGGGAGGCCGTCGAGGAGGCGGGCAACGGCGGAGGTGGCGGCATCGGCGAAGGGCATGTCGGGACCGGCCGCAGCCACCGCCACCAGGAGCGCCGTGACCTCATCGGCGGTGAGGGTGACCACGGCGCTGCCTCGGCGGTCGATGCTCACCTGACCGCCATGGCGACCCCGCTCGGCGTACAGCGGCACCCCGGCCGACCGCAGGGCGGCGAGATCGCGCTCGATCGTGCGCCGGGTCACGCCGAACTCGCCGGCCAGCCGGGCGGCACTCACCGCCCCCGGCGCCGCCCGCCGCAGCCGCTCGTGGACGGCGAACAGACGCTCCAATCGCTGCATGCCCCCACCGAAGCGCCACCGGTGCGAATCGTCAAGGAATATCCGACAATCCGTTGTCGGACCGCTGTCGTAGGGTGGCGACGTCCATCCCCCGAACCCCGGAGATCCACCGTGTCCACCACCCTCGGCTATGTGAGTTTCTACGTGCCCGACGTCGCCGCCGCCCTCCGCTTCTACGTCGAGGCCTTCGGGCTGGAGCAACGCTTCCTCACCCCGGAGAACGACTACGGCGAGCTGGCCACCGGGGAGACCACGCTGTCGTTCGTGGCCCACGGGCTGGCCGGGGACAACCTGGCCGCCGCCGGTGGCTTCACCCCGCTCGACACCGGCGGCGCCCCCGTCGGGGCCGGCATCGTCCTGGTCACCGACGACGTGCCCACCGCCGTCGAGGCCGCCCTGGCCGCCGGGGCCCGTCCCTACACCGACCCGGTCGACAAGCCGTGGGGCCAGACCGTGGCCTACGTGATCGACCCGTCGGGCATCCTGGTCGAGCTGGCAACGCCGGTGGCGGCGACCTGACGGCGGCTCCCCACCGGCGGCCAATCAAATGGGCCGTCGGCGCCGTCCCTGCGATGATGGGCCGGTGCAGCACACCATCGACCAGCCGGCGCGGGCCCGCTCGGCCTTCCTCCTCGTCGCCGCAGGCTCCATCATCACCTCGATCATGCTCGGAGCCCGCAGCACGTTCGGGCTGTATCTCGAACCCATCACCGACGCCCTGTCGACCGATCGGGGGACGTTCGCCCTGGCCATCGCCATCCAGAACCTGGTGTGGGGCCTCACCCAGCCGCTGTTCGGCGCCATCGCCGACCGTTTCGGCACGGCTCGGGTGCTCGGGGTGGGAGCGGTGGGGTACACCGCGTCGATGCTGCTGCTGGGCTCGGCCGAGAGCACCGGCCTCCTCGTGGTGTCGGCCGGGTTCCTGATCGGGGTGGCCACCGGCGCCGCCAGCTTCGCCGTGGTCCTGTCGGCGGTGGGGCGCCTCGTCGCCCCTGAGCGACGCTCGCTCGCCCTGGGCGTGGTCACCGCCATGGGCTCGGTCGGTCAGTTCGTGCTCGTGCCGGTCGCCGGTGGCCTCCTCGACGCCTACGGCTGGCGCACGACGGTCGGCGTGATCGGCTCGCTGGCGCTGCTGGTGATCCTGTGCGCCGGTCCGCTGCGGGGCAACTCGCCCCAGCAGCTGGCGGCGATGGCCGCAGGCCGGTCGGCCGAGGATCCGGCCTCCGAAGCCGAGACCGGTGCCGGTTACCCGTTGGCCGACGACCTGCGCCGGGCCAGCCGCCACACCCCGTACCTGCTGCTCAACATGGCCTTCTTCGTGTGCGGCTTCCACGTCACCTTCATCGGCGTCCACCTTCCGGCCTACGTCACCGACCTCGGCCTCGAGTCCCGGGTGACCCTGTTCGGCCTCGAGGCAGGGGTGGCCGCCTTCGCCCTGTCCCTGATCGGGCTGTTCAACATCTTCGGCTCGCTCACCGCCGGTGCGCTGGGCTCCCGCTACTCCCGGACGCGGCTCCTCGCCGGCATCTACGGCCTCCGGGCGGTGGTGATCAGCCTGTTCCTCCTCCTGCCGATCTCGACGGCGACGACGCTGGCCTTCGGGGCCGGCATCGGCCTGCTGTGGCTGTCGACCGTGCCCCTGACCGGGGCCATCGTGTCGTCGCAGTTCGGCCCCCAGAACTCCGGCACCCTGTTCGGCATCGTCTTCCTGTCGCACCAGCTCGGCGCCTTCATCGGCGTGTGGAGTGGGGGCGAGCTGTTCGACGCCACCGGCAGCTACCGGCTGGTCTGGCTGCTGGCCATCGCCCTGGGCGTGATGGCGGCGGTGGTCCACCTGTTGATCGACGAGGGTCCGGCGCCGGCGCCACCGGCCGCCGCCGGTGGCGGCCTGCCCCGCCTCGCTCCAACCGGTGCCGCCGTCCTGCTGGTGGTGGTCGGGCTGTGGGCGCTCACCCTGCGGCCGGCTCCGGCCGAGGCCGCGGCATCCGCCGCCGCCGACGGTGGCGGCGCAGGCACCCCGACCGTGCTCTTCTGCCCTCTCGGCGGCGTCCACGGCGGCTGACCCCGCTCCTCGGCCGTCGCCGTCGGTCCGTGATGGGTCGTTCGGCCGCACCGCGGCGAGGGCCGTGGGCCGGTCGACCCAGAAAACGCTCAAGATCATGGGCCATCGAGCCGTAGTTCTCATTGTCAGCAAGCAAAGGGAGCACATGACCGAACCGGTGCCACCAGCACGGCTACAGATCGCTGGTGGTCCGGAGGTCGTGGGTCGGAAGGGAACTCGTTGACGTCGATCGGTGCAGGCTTGCCGGGGGACCCACGTCTCGTGGCGATCATGTTCGTCGTTCTGGTGGTAGTCGAGTTGATCGTGCTGCGATTCGGCTCAACCGAGTTCGATACCGACCCCGACGACCTCTGGTAACGGTCTTCGGTGGTTCTCCGTGGTGGTCGCCAGTGGGCCGGGCTCCTCGCTCCCGGCCCACTGCCCCTTTTTTCAGCCCATCCCGACTCGCCCGGTCACCACTCGGTGAGCGATACCACCCCGCTGAGGGCGAAGTGATCGCTGAGGTGGAAGCGCCGACCGTCGACCTCGATCGGCTCCCGGTGGACCCGGACGTCGTCGACCCGCAGGCCGGGTGAGGCGAACCACCGGGTGAAGTAGGCGGTGAACTCGGGCCCGCGTCGACGGAACCGGTTGCGGCGACTGTCCCACGTCGGCCGGGGCGGCCGCGGGCCGGAGAAGCCTGCGTCGTCCAGGGCCTCGGCCTCGGCCAGTCGGAGGTTGGTGTCGCCGACGATCAACAGGCGCGGCGTCGGGCTGGTCTCCACCACCTCGGCCAGCTGTTCCAGGCGGCGGCCGCCGGCACCCCGGCCCGCTTCGAGATGGACGTTGGCCACGGTGAAGGGGGCCTCGTCGTCGGTCGGCGACACGAAGGTGGCCAGCACGGCGCAGCCCGCCACCACCCGAACCGGGGGCTCCAGCTCGGCCAGCGGGTGGGTGACCAGCGTGGCCAGGTTGCCGCTGTGGGAGGTGGGGGTGGCGGGCAACAGGTCGTGGGTCTCGACGTAGGGCACCAGCCCCGGCAGCTCCTGGAAGCAGACGACGTCGGGCTCACCCCCGAGGATCAGGTCCCGGACGGCGGCCTCGGTGTTGAACTGCTCCCAGTGGGGCGGCGCCTCGTCCGACCGTTCGAGTAGGGCCAGGTTCCACGACAGGAAGCGCAGCGACACCCCTCAACGCTACGCCCCCGACCGGCCTCGCCACCCGCCCGGTCCTGCCAACTCGGTCGCGGCGCGCTCGGTCCCGACCCGCCGTCGGTCGGCGGCGCCGGGCACCATGGTGACCATGATCCTGGAGCACTGGGGTGCGACCGACACCGAACGGAGCGATGCGCTCCCCGGCGACGAGCTGGTCACCGACCCCGCCTTCTCCGCCACCCGCAGCATCAGCCTGGCCGCCCCGCCCGACGACGTGTTCGGCTGGCTGGCCCAAATGGGCACCGGCCGCGGCGGCTGGTACAGCTACGACCTCGTCGACAACTTCGGGCGCCGTTCGGCCACCGAGCTCCGACCCGAGTGGCAGGTGTCGGCCGTCGGCGACCGGGTACCGGCCGGGCCCCTCGGTTTCACCGTGACCGACCTCGATCGACCCCACCATCTGGTCCTGGCCCTCCTCGATGCCGGGGGGCTGGGTCACGGCGTCGACTTCTCCCTCGCCTACCGGATCGACGAAGCCGAGGACGGGGCCGGTACCCGGCTGGTGTCGCGGGCCCGGGCCTCGGTCAGCGGCCTGGCCGGCGCGCCGTTGGGGTGGTTGCTCGGCGTCGGCGACGGGTTCATGGTCCGCCGCCAACTCCTCGGCCTCAAACGACGCTGCGGCTGAGGAGTTCAGCGGGTAGGCGGAGTGCGGAGCACGAAATCACGATGAACTCAAGGCCCAGGGGAGGCGCAAGGCGCCTACCCGCCAGGCCCCTGACGCCCCGGCCGCTCAGGACAGGCCGGCGTCGGCCAAGGTGGCCCGCACCTCGGCCCCGATCCCGGTGTCCCAGGGACCGCGCCGGGCGAAGGTGGTGGCGTCGAGCCACTCGACCACGGTGTCGGTGCCCAGGCCGTAGCGGTTGGCCAACTCGTCGACCACGCCGGTCCGCCGGTGGAGGGCGACCGCCTGGGCCACCACCGCATCGACCACCCGCCCGACCTCGGCCGTCCGCCCGGTGAGCACGTCGTCGCGGACGGCGATGACGAACGACGGCCACGGCGTCAGCTGGGTCGCCACCTGGCGGAACTCGCCCGACTCGACGAGGGGCCGGGTCATGAACCGGTCCCACAGGAACACCTCGGCCCGCCCCTCGGCGAACGCGTCCCGGGCGCCCTCCAGTCCACCGGTCACGACGAACTGGGCCGGGTCGAGCGTCCACCCCTGCCGGCGGGCCTGGACGAAGGCCATGAGGTGGGAGCCGGAGCGGAAGCGGGAGATGGCGATCGGGCGCCCCGCCAACTCGGCCTCGTCGTGGAGGTCAGATGCGGCGGGGACGAACACCCCCCACTGGAGCGGGCTCGACACGTAGACCTGGATCACGGTGGCGGCCAAACCGTTGGTGATGGCCGAAATCGTGCCCTCGGTGAGGATGCTGACCACGTCGAGGGTGCCGTCGGTGAGACCGGTCAGCATCTCGCCGGTGCCCCCGGGCTGGTCGGCCCAGGTGAGGTCGAGATCGTCGAGGCGACCGCTCTCCAGAGCCAGATGCCAGGGCAGGTTGAAGTGCTCGGGAACGCCGCCGAGGCGGAGGGGGCTGGTCATCGGTACTCCGGGGACGGTCAGCGACCGACGAACTCGGGCGGGCGGTCGTCACGGGCGCTGGCCACGCCCTCGCGATGGTCCTCGGTGGCGGCCAGGCGGGTGAGGTTCGCCGCCACCCACTCCCCCAGCCCGTCCCAGTCGGGGTCGAGGGCGTGGCGGAGACCGCGCTTGATCGTCTGCACCGCCAGCGGCGGGTTCGAGGCGATCTGCTGGGCCAGGGTCATCGCCGTCTCCGGCAGGTCATCGTGGGCCACCACCCGGCCGACCAGGCCGAGATCCTTGGCCTCGTCCGCCCCCACCTCCCGGCCGGTGAACAGCAGCTCGGCCGCCTTCTCCCGGCCGACGGCCTGGGCCAGGCGGGTCAGGCCGGCCACGTCGCAGCTCAGGCCGCGAAGGACGAACAGCTCGCCGAAACTGGCACGGTTGGAGGCGACGCGGATGTCGGCCATCATCGCCAGCTCCATTCCCCAGCCCAGGGCCGGGCCGTTGACGGCGGCGATCACCGGGATGTCGGTGTTGAGCAGGGCACCGGCCAGCGGGGTGAGGCTCACCCCGGAGGGCGGCGGGGCTTCGCCCGGTTCGATCTCGTGGCCTCGGCAGAACGTGCCGTTCGAACCGGTGATGATCATGGCCCGTCCCGGGCACCGGCGGACGGCGTCGGTCAGCTCGGCGAAGGTGCGGGCCCCGAGGGTGTTGTCCACCTCGGGCCGGTTGATGACGATCAGCTGCACGTGCTCGTCGGTGGTTACGACGATGTCCTCGTACGACATATGACGGCACCCTACTTTCACCCTCCCCCGGCGACGACCCGGGGCCGGATCGTTCGGACCACGAGCGGTGGGTCTCGGGCCCTAAAGATCGGCGCCGCCGTGGGCCGATACTCCCAGTGAGGCGCCGGTGTGGGCGCCCCGGCTGGCGGGATGGAGGTGGACGGCGGCTTGACGACTCGACTGCGGATCACGCTGGTCTCGATGCCCGGGCCGCTCATCGGCGCACTGGCCGGTCTGACCACCGCCATCCTGAACCCCAACGATCTGCCGTCCGACCTCGAACCCCGAGCCCGAGCCCTGGCCGACTCCGGCTGCGACATCCTGGTGCTCTCCTCCGATCTGGGCACCGACCACAGCATCGACCTGGCCCGCCACATCGGTCGATCCTTCCCCGAGATCGTGACCATCCTCGTGGCCGAGCCCACGGCGACCACGCTGGGGGCGGCGATGACGGCCGGTGTCCGGTTGGTGATCGACCCGACGGCGGCCGGACCCCAGATCCGCAACGAGGTGACCCGGATCGCCGACGAGGTGGATCTGCGCCGAACCCGCCTCCAGCAGGCGATCGGGCCGGGTGCCCCCGGCTTCATCGAGGCCCCGTCGCCGACGGGGGCCGGCCGGGTCATCACCGTCATGGCGACCAAGGGGGGCACGGGCAAGACCACGGTTGCGGTCAACGTCGCCGTCGAGCTGGCCCGCCACCACCCACACGAGGTGGTGCTGGTCGACCTCGACCTGATGGCGGGCGACCTCGACCTGCTGCTCGACCTGGAGCCGTCGGCCACCCTGGCCTCGGTGGCCATCGAGGGCACCGAGCTCGATCTGGCCGGCATCAAACTGGCGCTGGCCACCCATTCCAGCGGGCTCCTCGTCCTCCCCGCACCGGAGACCCTGGTCGAAGCCGACGCCGTCGACCCCGAGCTGGTGAAACTGCTGCTCGACCTGCTTCGGCAGTCGTTCCCCTTCGTGGTGGTCGACACCGGCCCCGGAGCCGGCGGGGTGCTGGTCGAAGCGGCGGAGGCGGCCGACGAGCTGGTGGTGGTGGCCTCGGCCGATCTGGGCGGTCTCCGATCACTGCGCCGCAGCCTCGACGCCCTCGACACGCTCGAGCTGGCCACCGCCCGCCGTCACCTCGTGCTCAACCGGTCCAACGTGCAGACCGGGATCACCATCGAGGCGGTGGAGGCGGCGGTCGAGATGCCGGTGGTGCAGACCATCCCCGACGCGGCCGAGATCCCGATCGCCGCCAACCAGGGCCTCCCCTACGTCGTCACCGACCCCAAGGCCGCCGCCGTCCAGGCGCTGCGGTCGCTGGCCGCCGGGCTCGACCCGGAACGGGCGGCCCAGGCGACGCCGACGTCGATCTCGACCTCGACGTCGACCCGACGAACGACGAGGACCCATGACCCTCGGTAGGCGCCTGGCCGAGCACCCGGCCAACCAGGGCGGCGAGCAGGGTCGGCGGGGGCGTCGCCCCCGGACCCGCCCCAGGCGCGACCCTCGGGCCGAGCTGCGCAACCACCTGCGCGACTCGATGGCGCGCGATCTGGGCAAACGCCTGAGCGAGGCCGACAACGACCCCTCCCAGCTGAAGGCCAAGGTGGCCGAGGAACTCGATCGGATGATCCTCGAACGCTCTCACCTGCTCGACGAGCGGGAGCGGGCCGATCTGGCTCGGCGGATCATCGACGACGTGCTCGGCTACGGCCCGATCGAATGGATGCTCAACGATCCCGAGGTCAGCGAGATCATGGTCAGCGGCACCGAGCGGATCTACGTCGAACGGCGCGGCGTGCTTCAGCAGACGATGTCGCGCTTCGAGACCGATGACCAGATCCGTCAGGTCATCGTCCGCATCGCCGCCTCCGTCGGCCGTCGGATCGACGAGTCGTCGCCGATGGTCGACGCCCGTCTGGCCGACGGTTCCCGGGTCAACGCCGTCATCCCACCCCTGGCGGTCGACGGGCCGGTGCTGACGATCCGCAAGTTCTCGGCCGACACCCTCACCGCCGAGGATCTCGTCGACTACGGCTCCCTGACCGACGAGGCGGTCGAGCTGTTGACGGCGGCGGTGAAGGGTCGGCTCAACATCGTGGTCTCCGGCGGTACGGGCTCGGGCAAGACGACGTTCCTCAACGTGTTGTCGAGTTTCATCCCCGAGGAGGACCGCATCGTCACCATCGAGGACGCCGTCGAGCTCCAGCTCCGCCAGTCGCACGTGATCCGCCTCGAAACCCGGACGGCCAACGTCGAGGGCCGGGGCGCCATCACCATCCGCGATCTGGTGCGCAACAGCCTGCGTATGCGGCCCGATCGGGTGATCGTCGGCGAGTGTCGGGGCGAGGAGGCCCTCGACATGCTCCAGGCGATGAACACCGGCCACGACGGCTCCCTGGGCACCCTGCACGCCAACTCTCCGGCCGACGCCGTCACCCGGTTGGAGACGATGGTGCTGATGTCGGGTATCGACCTACCGCTGGCCGTGGTACGGGAGCAGATCGGCTCCGCCCTCGATCTCATCGTCCAGCTCAACCGGCTGCACACCGGGGCCCGGGTGGTCTCGTCGATCACCGAGGTCACCGAGGTGGCCGGTGACCGGGTGCAGCTCAATCCGATCTACGCCCGCCACTACGACCGGGTGAGTCAGGCCGACGGGGAGACGCCGGAGCTGGTGGCCACCGGCTCCACCCCCACGTTCACCCGCAAGCTGGCCCTGCACGGGGTCCACCTGTAGCGGGCGCCCGGCCCCGCTCAGCCGATGGTGCTGCCGTACATCTCGCCCAGGGAGTCGGCGATCAGCTCCAGGCGCTCGCCGTCGGGCCCGGTGAAGTACAGCGACGACCCGCTCTCCTCGTGGACCTCGATGCCGGCGTCGGTGAGCTTGGTCTTCAGCCGCTCCCAGGCGGTGGGCTCGACCGAGATCGCCAGGTGGTGCAGGCTGCCCAACACCTCGGCGTAGGGCCCGAGGTCGAGACCGGGGAAGTCGAAGAAGGCCAGCGAGTTGCCGTTGCCGATGTCGAAGAAGAAGTGGGTCGAACCCTGGTAGTCGCGGTTCTCGAACAGCTCGGTCAGGGGGAATTCGAGCAGGCCCTGGTAGAACGCGATCGTCCGCTCGACGTCGGAGGACAGCAGGGCGATGTGGTGGACGCCGCGGGCCGTCGACGGCGGGCGGTCGTCCCGCTCGCGGAGGTGCTGGGTGCGGAGTTCATCCCACTCAGCGGTGCGATCGATGTCTGCGCCATGGGCCATGGGGTCACCTCTTCACCCGTAAGGAGTCGTGCCCTAAGGTTACGCCCTGCCGAGAAGAGACCCCCGACCGAGGGACCGGTCCACGGTGGGAGGAGTGGCGTGGCCGAGCAGACCGAGGTGACCGAGGGGACCGACAAGAGCCTGGTGCTCGACGAGCTCGACGAGAAGTTCGGGGCGTTCCAGGCGTTTCGGAAGAACGACGCCGAGGCGGCCGGGGCCATCCTCGACGCCCTCGGGGCCCAGGACGACGTCGACCGCGACATCCTGCTGGAGCTGTCGGCCCCTCGCCCTCTGGGCCACCCGGATCGGTTTCCCGAGGCCCACGCCCTGGCCATACGGGCGCTGGAGGTCCTCGACCGCAACGGGGCCCGCGGCGTGCGGGTGCGGGGGCTGGGTCCGATCGGCCCGATCGCCGCCTTCCTCGTGCAGCAGGTGGCCCACTTCATCGTCCGCAGCTACCAGTCGAGGGTGGCCGACCGGATGCTGTGGCTCTACGCCCGCCGGGAGGCCAACGCCGCCCACGACGATCCACAGCGACGGCTGTTGACCCGGGCCCGCATCCACATGCAGCGCCTCACCCCGGGGTTCAAGCGCAACCCGCTCGGCATCCCCACCTTCCTCGTCGGTGGTGCGGTGCTGTCCACCCTGTTCCAGTTCGCCGCCACCGCCGTGACCACGGCGTTGAGTTCGCTGTGGAGTCGGATCCTGGCCACCGTGATCCTGGGGCTGCTGATCGCCGGCGTGGCCTGGGTGATCCTGCGCGGGGCGGCCGTGGCCCGGCGCCGCATCCGGCTCACCACCGGGCCGCCGCTCGACGCCCTGTGGCAGACGATCGGCCGCTGTGGGGAGCCGCCCCGCGATCAGGCCCGGGTCATCGCCCTCGTCGCCCTGATCCTGACGTTCCTGCCGTGGGTCGTGATCCCCGTCGGGCTGGCCTTGGCCTGGTTGGCCGAATGATCGGAACCGCACGATGACCGCCGACGCCCCCCGGCCCAACCTGCTGTTCATCATGAGCGACGACCACGCCGCCCATGCGCTGTCGGCCTACGGGAGCCGGATCAACACCACGCCCCAGCTCGACCGTATCGCCGAGGGCGGTATGCGGTTCGACAACGCCTTCTGCACAAACTCGATCTGTGCGCCGAGTCGGGCCGCCATCCTCACCGGTACCTACAACCACCGCAACGGGGTCACCACCCTCGACACCCCACTGGACAACTCGCTGTGGACCTTCCCCCAGCAGTTGCGGAACGACGGCTATCAGACGGCCCTGATCGGCAAGTGGCATCTCGGCCACGGGCCCGGCGTCGACCCGGCGGGGTTCGACCACTGGCGGATCCTCCCCGGTCAGGGCCACTACCACAACCCGGTCATGCTGGAACCGGGCGGCAAGGTGGTGGAGCGTGGCGGGTACGTGACCGACCTGATCACCGACGACTGCATCGACTGGCTCGACGAACGGGATCGCGATCGGCCCTTCGCCCTGTTCTGCCATCACAAGGCGCCGCACCGCAGTTGGGAGCCGAGCCGCCGTCACTTCACCCTCTACGACGACATCGACATCCCCGAGCCCCACACGTTCACCGACGACCTGGCCGGCCGGGCCGCCGTCATCCAGGCGGTGAAGATGCGGATGATGGACCTCGACCCGGTCGTCGATCTGAAGTCGACGGTGCCCGAAGGGCTGAGCCTCGACGAGGAGATCGCCTGGCGGTACCAGCGCTACATCAAGGACTACCTGCGGGTGGTGGCCGCCATCGACGAGGGCGTCGGTCGCCTGCTCGACCGGCTCGACGACGAGGGCGTCGGCGACGACACGATCGTGGTGTACACCTCGGATCAGGGCTTCTTCCTCGGGGATCACGGCTGGTTCGACAAGCGACTGATGTACGAGGAGTCGCTGCGGATGCCGTTCCTGCTCCGCTATCCGCGGGCGGTCGAACCGGCAGGGGTGTGTGCTGAGATCGTGACCAACGTCGACTTCGCCGCCACCTTCCTCGACCTCGCCGGCTCCACCATCCCACCCGAGGTGCAGGGGCGCTCGTTCGCACCGCTGCTGCGTGGCGAGCGGCCCGACGACTGGCCCCGGTCGATGTACTACCGGTACTGGATGCACCGGGACGGCGCCCACCTGTGCCCTGCGCACTACGGCGTTCGGACCCGGCGGCACAAGCTGATCTGCTACTACAACGACCCACTCGACCAGCCCGGGGCGCACGGCCCCGTCGACCCGGTGGAGTGGGAGTTGTTCGATCTCGAGAAGGATCCGTACGAGATCGACAACGTGGTCGACGACCCGGCCTACGCCCCGATTCGGGACGAACTGCGGGCCGAGCTCGACCGCCTCCAAGCCGAGGTCGGCGACACCCCCTACCCCGGTCTCTAGTTCCCCGGCTCCCCACCGCCACCCGGTCGCCCGGCGCAGGCGGCCACATCGCCAACCTCCCGCGTCAGAGCGACAACCCTCTCCCAGACCAGACCAGACCAGACCAGACCAGGTCGCGCCGCCCGGCGCCCCTTGGGATCACTCAGCAGCGCCCCGGCCTCCGCGCCCACCAAGGCGGCCCGACCCCGACCCTCGCTCCAGGCGCAGACTCCCGGCACCTCCCGCGTCGGAGCGACAACGGCGGATTCGGGTTGTGCGGCCCCCCTGTTGTCGCTCCGACGCGGAAGGTGATCGGAACTCACCGCTCCGGGCCCCGCAGCCGGTTCCACCGACACCCGGCATCACCGCGACCGCCCCTGGGACGCTCCACCGCTGCGGCCCCGTCCCCGCGCCGCACGACGCAGCGACGAACACGGACCCGCACCCGCACCCGAGCGCAGCGAACGACGAGACGGGTCGGCCTGCCGGTGTGGTGACGGCGGTTGTCGCCCCGACGCAGGAGGTTTGGACACGCTGCGCCTCCGGTCAGCGAGCGAGCGACGGACGCTGATGGGCTCAGGCCGTCATGGCCGCCTGGTGGCAGTAGCAGCTGGCCTTGATCTCCACGTCGGCGCGGGCCTTGGCCAGCTCCAGCTGCTGGCGGATGTGGGACGCCTCCACGGTCTCACCCCGCTGCTCCAGGCATTCGAGCAGTCCGTGCAGAGCCCACAGGTTGTTGGGGTGCTGGGCGGTCCGGTTGATCGAGTCGTCGAGACCGAGGTCGGCCCGATACACCGCCTCGGCCTCCTCGTGGCGCCCCTGCTCCAGGAGCAGCGCGCCGAGGGCGTGCCGGGTCGGCTGCATCCATCCCCACGGCTCGTCGTAGGGCAGGGCGTCCTCCCGTCGGATCGCCTCGCGCAGGTGGTCGAAGGCCCGCTCGTGATCGCCCTTCCGATAGGCGAGCTCGCCGTCGATCATGGCCTCGGCCACCTGGAGTAGATCGAGGACGGTGTTGTTGTGGACCCGACGGCTGTCGGGCACCCGGTCACGAGCGGCGAGGAAGGCCTCCTGCGACGTCTCGGCCTCCGCCACCTCCCCCAGGGCGGCGTGGGCCACCGTCTTGGCGTAGAGCATGATGGCGGTGGTGGCGCAGTACAGCTCCTGATCCTCGGGCAGATCCTGGTCGATGATCTCCCGCCACTTGCCGAACCGGACGAAGACGTGCTGCTTCATGGCCACGAACCCCTCGGCGGCGTCGGCGAACGGCGGCGACTCCACCCGCAGGAAGTCCTCGGGGATCTGCTCGATCAGTTCCTCGGCGGCGGCCAGGGCCGTGGCGTACTGCCCGAGGAACAGCGCACCGTAGATCAGGAAGTGGGTGTTGTGGTTCCGATAGAGGGTGTAGACGTTGTAGAGCCCCTCCCGGTCGAGCCAACGCCTGTCGGCCCGCATGGCCTCGGTGTTCCAGGCCACGACATCGTGGTAGTTGCCGCACAGCACGTCGAGGTGGGTGGGCATGTGGATGAGATGACCGCCGTCGGGCACCAGGCGCCGCAGCCGATCCCCCGACCGCAGACCGAGCTCCGGCCGGGGCGACATCTCCATCAGGTGAACGTAGAGATGGAGCGAGCCGGGATGGTCCCAGTAGGCGGGATCGGCCTGGGCCGCCTCCAACACCGAGCGGGCCAGCACCGTCTTCGCCCCCTCCGCCGGCTCACCGGTGACCAGGTCCCACATCTGCCACGGGGTCTCGTTCATCATGGCGTCGACGTAGACCGCGACCACGTCGAGATCATCACCGTGCCGGTCGTACACCGCGGCCATGGCCTCGGTGAAAGCCGGATTCCAGTCGCTCATCTCCCGGGTCTCCTCCGGGAGCTCGGCCCGGGGGTACCGGGCGGGCAACGCCTCGATGAGATCGCGCTCGAAGTCGGCAACGCCATCGAGTAGACCGAGGGCGGTGGTGGTGGCCTCGTGAGCGGTGGCCAGGGCCCGGGTCCGGGTCCGCCGGTCCATCAGGTGCCACGGCAGGTTGTAGTTGGGGCCGATGGCCATCGCCCGCCCCCAGTGGGCCATGGCGCACGAGCCATCGGCCTCGATCGCCCGCTCGAAGCAGGCCAACGACTCGGCGTGGTTGAAGGCGTAGAGCCAGTTGAGGCCCCGGTCGAACCAGAGCTGGGCGTCGGCCACGTCCGTCGTCACCGTGCGCCGATAGGAACCGAGGTCGTAGTACTCCATGGCCGACATCCTTCCGCCCCGGGCCCGACCGGGGCAAGCACCGCCCGCAGACCGGCCGCCGGGCCGACCAGATGGCGGCCACCGTTGCCGACGGCGGCGGCGCTCAGCCGCCGAGGAAGGCCCAGGCGGCGATGACCCCTTCGGGGTCGACGAGGAGCACGGTTTCGCCGTTGTTCGACCACACCGGGAAGTCCTCGCCCAGCTCGACGTCGCCGCCGCCCCGACCCGTCACCACCCGGAGGGTCTCACCCGGATCGATGGTGACGCCATCGAGCAGAAACCGGTTGCTGGTGGTCTCATCCCGCAGCACCCAACCGGACAGGTCGACGGCGGTGTCCCCCTCGTTCACCAGCTCGACCCACTCCTGGTCGAGGTTCTCCCGGTCATCGCCGGGGGCGTTGGCCTGGGTGGCCCCGATGGCGAGGGCGTCGGCCGCCGGCGGGCCGCACCCGTCGCCCCACCAACCCCGGCCGGCCTCGGCGGCGGCGAACATGGCGGCGGTGGCAGCGGGATCCTCGGCCGACCACAGGGCCAGAGCCCAGCCGGCGGCGATCAGATCGAGCTCGACCGGGTGCCCGTCCACGTGGAGGCGGGCCAGCAGCCGATCGAAGCGGTCGAACTCCTCACCGGTCAGCGTCACCTCCCCCACCGACAGCAGCGCCGTCAGTTCGGCTCGCGCCGCCTCCCCGGCACAGGTCCGGCCCCCGGCGATGGCATTGAGCTCGGGGGCGTTGATGCCCTCCATGCGCACCTCCGCCGGCGACCCGTCGGCCAGGCTCACCTCGAGCGAATCGCCGTCGATCACCCGATCGATGGTGACCGGTTCGGCCCCCTGCGGCGGGTCGACCGGCACCCGATCCTCCGCCTCGGCCGCAGGCGGGGCCAAGGCGCCGCCTGCCGATGAGTCAGCGTCGGGGCTGTCGCCGGCGCCCGGCTCCTCACCGGTCTCGCCGAGGTCGACGCCGACATCGACGCCGTCGTCGGTGTCGCTCGACTCGACCGTCAGCGTGCAGCCGGTGGCGAGGAGAAGGGCGGCCATGACCAGCGCAACGGCTGCGGCGAGGGTGGGCGTATCCACCACGTCGAGCCGCCGCCCCGTCGCACCCCGCCCGAGCACGGCCTCAGCCGATCGCCGACGACGCACCGGAGGTGGCGCCGGAGCCGACGTCGGAGCCGGCCACTTCGGCCACCGTCCACCGTCGAGCCTCGGCCACGCCGAAGATACGGACCCGGGCCCCGTCGGCCGTGACCAACTCCTCGGCCGGACCGCCGTCGGGATCGTTGGCCGCCTCGGCGTCGATCACCTCGTCGGCGGCCCGGGTGAGACGCAACCGCTCGGTCGAGGCCTCGAAGCCGTAGTGCCGGCAACCGTTGAGCGAGGTGAACGCCTCCAACCGGTCGAGGGCGCCGGCCCGATGGAACACCTCCGCCACCACCGGCAGGGCGAACGGGGCGCAGAAGATCCCGGCTCGCACGTTGGCGGCGTACTTGTGGATGCTGGGGTGGGGGGCGGAGTCGGTGCCGAGGAAGAACGACGGCGAGCCCGACGTCGCCGCCGCCACCAGCGCCTTGCGGTTCTGCGGAGAGTTGATCACCGGCTTGCAGTACAGATCGGGCCGCATCCCATTGGCCAGCAGGTCGGACCGATCGCACGACAGGTGATGGGGCGTGATCGTCCCCGCCACCTGGGGGTGATCCCGGACGAACTCGACGCCCTCGGCGGTCGAGAGGTGTTCGACGGTCACCCGCAGCTCGGGCAGCTCGGCCGCCAACGGCACCAGTTCCCGATCGAGGAACGCCCGCTCCCGATCGAAGATGTCGATCGTGGGGTCGGTGGATTCGGCGTGGACCAGCAGCGGGATGCCCTCGGCCGCCATGAACTCCAGCAGCGGGCGGAACGACAGCATCGAGGTGCCGCCGGCGTCGGAGTTGGTCGTCGCCCCGGCCGGATAGTACTTCAGCCCGATGACCACGCCGGCCTCGACCCCGGCCCGCACGTCGTCGATCGACACCCCGTCGGTGACGTACAGCACCATCACCGGCTCGAAGTCGGCCCGGGCTTCGGGCCCGGCGGCGGCCAGGATCCGCTCCCGGTAGGCCGCGGCGGCCACGCTGTCGGTGATCGGGGGTACGAGGTTCGGCATCACGAGTGCCCGCCGGAACCAGCGCGCCGTCAGCGGCGTCACCGCCGCCAACATGTGGTCGTCGCGCAGGTGGACGTGCCAATCGTCGGGCACGGCGATGTCGAGTTGAGCGGCAGGGTCGGCAGAAGACTGACTCATGGTGATCCGGAGGGTACCGGCCACCGGGGCCCGAGGGCCGGGACCGTCAGATGATGCCGAGTCGGGCGTCGTAGTAGGTGTAGAGGCGGTGCATCATCTGCAGCACCGACAGCCACACCACGATCTCGATCACCTGGGGGGCGTTGAGGCCCTGGTTGACGGTGCTGATCGTGATCTCGTTGACGTTCGACGGGCTGGTCGACGCCGCCTTGGCCAAAACGATGGTGGCGGCCTCGGCCGAGGTCAGGCCGTAGGGCATGTTCGCCCCGTCGCTGGGCGACGCCGCGAACTGGTCGATCTCGATCAGCAGCTCGGTGTCGACATCGGGAGCGGTCGACTGGGCCAGCTGCACCAGCTCGGCCAGCAGCATCGTGTTGCCGACGGTGCGGGCGAAGACGATGCCGGCGAAGCACTTGGCCGTGAGGCCGACCGCGGAGCGGGCCGGGTCGAGGTTGTCCCGCAGGACGGTGGCGATGGCCTTGACCGGCTTGCGGTGGTGGAGGCTGGCCAGCACCGGGAAGGTGTAGCCGATCTCCTCCTCCAGCATCATCAGGGCGGCACCGGCCCGACCGGACACCCCCTTGGTCCACTTGCTCTCGATGCGGGCCGCCCGGGGCCCCTGGCGGAACACCCGGAGGTAGGTGCGGATCGAGTCCTGGGGCGGGAGACCGTTGCTCTCCACCACCTGGGCGTCGTCCCACTGGTGCTTGCCCGTACTCCACCCGGTCTGGGTGATCAGGTCCTGCACGTCGGCGATGGCCTCGGGCTCCAGCTCGATGCCCATGGCGTCCATGAACTTGTTGAGGAAGCCCATGAGCCCGATCCCGAGGACCAGCCACTCGACGTCCTCCGGCGAGAGATGGCGCTCCACCTCGGTCAGGACCCGGGAGTTGAGCGAGGCCGGTACCCGACCGAGCCCCTCGCCCAGCGCGACGACGGCCCGTTCGGTGTCGTTGAGGTTCTCGCCGACGAGCACCTCGGGGGCGAGCCCTCGACGCAGGGCGAACGAACAGGTGTGGGCCGAGCAGTACATGCAGCCGGCGGCCCGACTGGAGCTGTACATGGCCAGGCCGAGCAGCTCCTTCGGCGCCCCCTGACCCACCAGCGAGGCGGGCAGGTTGAGCAGGTTGGGGACCAGCAGGTTGTAGGTGCGGAATCCGATGGGCCAGATCTCGAGGTAGGGGTCGCAATTCGGCACCACGCCGATGAGCTCTCGCACGAGCCGCAGCATGGGCTCGTAGTCGTTCTCGAGCTGGTCGAAGTCCACCGTGGCCGCGGTCAGTGATTGGGCCAACGTCCGGTTCACCGCTCCCGCCTACCTTCGTCTCGCTCCACCACACCCTCTTGTGATCTTCACGCAGGACGACTGCGGATGCCCCCAACCGCCGTCGACGACCTCGTTCCCGACCGTGCCGCCCGATGCCGGTGAGGAGATGCGCCTATCTGGAACTTCCTAGACTAGCGCCATGGCCGCCATGGATGACATCTACCAAATGCTCGATGAGCTGGTGATACTCACGACCTTGGACGAAGAGTCGCCACAATCGTTCAAAGTGCGAGCGTATGAAAATGCACGAAAGGCCATAGAAGGACACGGCGCCGATGTGAGCGATCTCACCGTCTCCGAACTGACCAAGATCAAGGGGGTCGGCAAGGCGACGGCGAACAAGATCCGCGAGCTGCTCGACACCGGCTCGGTGGCCAAGCTCGACGATCTTCGTCGACGCTATCCGCCCGCATTCGTCGAACTCTCGCGTATTCCCGGTCTCGGCCCGAAGACGTTGAAACTGGTGCGGAGCGAGCTGGGGGTGGAGGACCTCGACGGCCTCAAGGCCGCCATCGCCGCCGAGCAGCTCCGCACGCTGCCCCGCATGGGGGCCACCAGCGAGGCCAAGATCGCCAAGGCGATCGACCGCCTCGGCCTCACCGGCAAGGACCGGCGTACCCCGATCGCCGACGCCCTGCCCCTCGCCGACCGGCTGGTGGCCGAGCTCGGTCTGGTCGACACCGTCCAGCGGGTGGCCTACTGCGGCAGCCTGCGCCGCATGTCGGAGACCGTCGGCGACATCGACATCACCGTCGCCGCCACCGACCCGTCGCTGGTGATGGGGGCCGTGGTCAACCACGGCGCCGTCCACGAGATCCTCCTCAGCGGCGACACCAAGACCAGCTTCCTCACCACGACCGGGCTCCAGGTCGACGTCCGGGTGGTGACCCCCGAGCAGTTCGGAGCGGCCACCCTCTACTTCACCGGGTCCAAGACCCACAACATCGCCCTCCGCCAGCGGGCCATCGACCGGGGCCTCCTGCTCAACGAGTACGGGCTGATGACCACCGACGACGAGGGCGAGACCACCGGGGTGGCGGCCGCCGCCACCGAGGCGGAGATCTACGACGCCCTCGACCTGGCCTTCATCGAGCCCCCGATGCGGGAGAACACCGGCGAGGTGGACGCCGCCGCCGACGGCTCGCTGCCCGAGGTGGTCCAGCTCGACCACATCCGAGGCGACCTCCACTACCACACCGACCAGTCGGGCGACGGCCGGGCCCCGCTGGAGGACATGGTCAAGGTGGCCGCCGACCTGGGCTACGAGTACCTGGCCATCACCGAACACGGTGAGGATCTGGTGATCAACGGCTCGTCGGCCGAGGAGCTGCTGGCCCATCGCGACCGCATCCGGGCCCTGCAGGAGGAGTATCCGGACCTCACCCTGCTGTGGGGCTGTGAGCTCAACATCGCCGGCGACGGCGGCCTCGATTACGACCCGGAGTTCCGCGCTCTTTTCGACTACACGGTGGCGTCGATCCACTCCCACTACGACGCTCCCGTCCGCGATCAGACCGCCCGATTGGTCAAGGCGATCGCCGATCCGACCGTCGACTCGATCGGCCATCTGACCGGCCGCTATATCGGCCGTCGACCGGGCGTCGAGATCGACGTCGACATCGTGCTCGAGGCGCTCCATCGCTTCGATGTGGCACTGGAGATCAACGGGGCTCTCGACCGCCTCGACGCCGCCTCCGACGTGGTCCGCCGGGCCGTCGACCGAGGGGTGAAGCTGGTGATCAACACCGACAGCCACCACACCTCCGAGCTGGGGCGCATGGCGTACGGGGTCCGCACCGCCCAACGGGGGTGGGCGCCCCGGGACCTGGTGATCAACACCTGGGAGCGCGACCGGTTCCTGCACTGGGTCGAGACCCACCGGCAGGACGGGTGAACGGCCGACGATGACCCGACTCCTCGACTTCACCGACAAGACCATCGTCATCACCGGCGCCGCCTCCGGCATCGGGGCCGCCACCGCCGAGTTGGCGGCCCGCCACGGGGCCGAGGTCCACACCATCGACGTGGTCCCGGTCGAGGTCGCCTCGGGCCGGGCCGGCACCGATCACCGATGCGATCTCGGCCGGCGGGCTGCCATCGACGCCGTGATCGACGCCCTCCCCGACCGGATCGACACCCTGATGAACTGCGCAGGCGTTCCCAACGGCGGCCGCTTCACCCCGGAGACCGTGATGCGGGTCAACTGGCTCGGGCTCCGTCACCTCACCGAGGCCGTGCTGCCCCGGGTGCCGGACGGGGGTGCCGTCGTCCACGTCGCCTCGACCGCGGGGCGTCACTGGGCCGACCGCGTCACCCACCACCGGGAGCTGATGGCGGCGACGACGTTCGGCGAAGGCGACGCCTGGTTGGCCGCCAACGCCGACGTGTACGGCGACGGCTACTCCTTCTCCAAGGAGGCGGTGCAGTTCTACACGATGTGGCGAGCGGTGCAGCTTCTTCCCCGCGGCGTGCGGATGAACTCGCTGTGCCCGGGGGTGACGGCCACCCCGATCAGCGACGACTTTCGCCGGGGCCTCGGCGACGACGTGATCGACCACGCCACGGCGGTGGCGGGCCGGATGGCCGACCCGGCCGAGATGGCCCCCACCATGCTGTTCCTGGCCGACCACGCCTCGACCAGCTACCTCAACGGGGTGAACGTCCACGTCGATCGGGGCACGGCCGCCGCCCGGGCCACCGACCAGTCGGACCCGTCCCTGATCTGGGGCCCGCCGGGCTGACCCCCCCCCACGGTGCGCAGGCGGCGCCCGGGGAGGAACGGCGGTGACGCCGTCAGTCGAGCTGGACCAGGGGGCCGTCGGTCCGTAGGGCCGGGTGCTCCCGGGCCAGCACCGCCTCGTCGGGGCGTGGTCGGGCCGTGGACACCTCGGCGGCGAACACCGCCTCCAGCGCTCGGGCCACCCCCAGCAGCCGGTGGTCGCCGTGGGCGTGGCCCACCACCTGCACGCCGACGGGGAGGCCGTCGTCGTCGAGCCCGGCGGGCAGGGCGGTCACCGGGTGCCCGACCACGGTGATGGCGGCGGTGAGCGACAGCCAGGCCATGTAGTTCTCCACCGGGGTGCCGTCGACCTCTACGGGGTTGAGCTGCCGCCAGTCGAAGGGGGCGACGCTGACCCCGGGGCACACGATGGCGTCGAGGCCGCCCAGGGTGGCCCGAGTGTGCTGGTACAGCTCCATCTGGGTGCGGCGGGCAGCGGCGATGTCGGCCACCGAGGCGGCGAGCGCCGCCTCGTAGCTGCGGCGGACATGGGGATTGAACCCGTCGTCCCACGTCTCGGCCTCCCGGTGGTACTGGGTGGCGAAGATGTCGCTCCGCACCCGCCAGTCCACGTCGGCCGCCGCCGACAGGTCGAGGGGCACCTCGACGCAGCGCACCCCGGCGGCGACCAACCGGTCGACCCGGCGGCGGAACTGGCGCCGGACCTCGGCCGACACCAGCACACCGCCGAGGTCCTCGCTGACCCCGATGCGGAGCTCGGTCGGGTCGAGCTCGTCGAGGCGGGTGAAGGCGGTGTGGTCGAGGGGGTGGGCCATCGGGTCGCCCAGCCCCGAGGCCGGGGTGATCGAGCGGTCGGTGATGGCGGCCAGGAGGAGGGCGGTGTCGTCGACCGTGCGAGCCATCGGGCCCTGCACCGAGTAGAAGGTCTGGGTCATGGTCCGCTCCTCGAAGGGGACGACGCCCGGGGTGGCCCGGTGGCCGACGACACCGCAGTAGCAGGCCGGGATGCGGAGGCTGCCGCCGTGATCGGACCCGGTGGCCAACGGCACCATGTCGGTGGCCACGGCAACGGCCGAGCCGCCGGACGAGCCGCCGCAGGTCCGGTCGGGGTCGAACGGGTTGCCGGTGGCACCGAAGAGCCGGTTGACGGTGTTGGCCCCGATGCTGCGCTCGGGGATGTTGGTCTTGCCGACCACGATCCCGCCCGCGGCCCGAACCCGGGCCACGATCCCGCTGTCGGCGGTCGGCACGTGGTCGGCCAGATCGGCGGCGCCCAGGGTGGTGACGATGCCCTCGGTGGCCTGCAGATCCTTGATCGCCACCGGCAGGCCGTGGAGCAGACCGAGCTCGCCCCCGCCGCCGGTCTCGCCGGCTCCGGCGGCCCCTCCTGTGGCGGCCCGCCGAGCGTGGGCGACGGCCTCGGCGGCGACGCGGGCCTCGGCCCGGGCCCGCTCCCCCGCCCGGGTGACCATGGCGTTCACCGCCGGGTCGACGGCTTCGACACGGGCCAAGCAGGCGTCGACCAACTCCACCGGCGACAGCTCACCGGCGACGATCAGACGTCGGGCCTCGACGGCGGACAGCTGGTGGGGCGCGGTCACCTCCCGACTCTACGATGTGGCCACCGATGAGCGAAGCGACCGACACCGGCAGCCCGACCGTCGCCGGACCCGACGGCGGGGCCGACGACGAGAAGCGGGCCAAGGTGGTGGAGCGGGTTCGGGCCATGCTGGCCAAAGCCGCCTCCACCACCCATGAGGCCGAGGCCGAGGCCTTCGAGGAGCACGCCCTGCGGCTGATGGCGACCTACGAGATCGCCGAGCGGGAGCTGCGCGACGTCGCCCCCCACGAGCCGCACGACGTGCCGTGCGGCCACTTCGGCCACGCCCAGCACGCCGCCGTGGTGCTCTGCGCCCAGGTGGCCGGCCTGTTCGGGGGCTACGGGGTGATGGTCAAGCGGCAGCGGAAGTACACCGCCCGCCTGATGTGCACGCCGAGCCAGTTGGAGCTGGCCATGCCCCTGATCGACCATCTGCTGGCCCAGATGCTCCTCGACCTCAACCGGGACCGACCCCGCTCACGCAAGGACTACGCCCTCGGCTGGGTGGAGCGGGTGGTGACCCGGCTCGAGGACGCCCAGGAGCGGATCTACTCCGAGTCCAAGGCCCTCGTGCCCACCACCGACGCCGCCGAGCGGGCCTTCCTCGAGGCCTACGGCGAGCCGGAGCGAGCCCGCCGCCAGTACGTGGGGGCCAACTTCTTCGAGGGTCAGCGGGCGGGCGACGAGGCCGACCTCAACCAGCAGCGCCTGAACGAAACCGGGGGTTGACCGGCCGACGATCCGACGTCGGCCCGGACTCGAATCGATCGTCGAGCGCCTGCCGGACGCGGCCTCTCCGGGGCGGCTGCCGTCGGCCGACCGCCCTGATCAGTCCTCGGCCACCCGCTCGACGACCTCGAACGCCAGTAGCTCGGCGTTGGTGGCCACCGGGGCGGTGTCACCATGGCCGTGGCCACCGCCGTGACCGTGCCCCTCGCCCTCGCCCTCGCCCTCGCCCTCGTGGCCGTGGCCGTGGGACGGGCCCTGGCCCTCGGCCAGGTGGGCGTGGGCTGCGGCGAAGTCACCGCTCGACAGCCAGGTGTTGAACGCCTCCTCCGACTCCCACCGGGTGAACACGAAGAAACGACTCTTCCCGTCCGTCGGCTTGAGCAGCAGGAATTCCTCGAACCCCGGCTGGTTCTCAACCGCTCCGGCCCGCTTGGCGAACCGTTCCATGAACTCGTCCCCCATGCCCTCGGGGACCTCTACCGCATTGATCTTCACGACGCTCATCGCCTCCAGTATCGCCGGACCCGACGCGTTCGTCGATGCCCGGCTCCGACTCGACCGGCATACCGGGTGTCTAGACTTCGCCCCGCGGGGCGGACGGAGGTTCGCCGGGGGACCGGGCGCCAGGAAGGCACGACGATGAGCGAGCAGAGCAGCTTCGATCCGGAGACGGCGGCACAGATCGAGGGCCTGCTCGACGCCCTCAACGACTCCTTCGCCGACGTGTTCGCCTTCGTCGCCCGGGCGGTGGAGGCCGATGACTCGATCGAGGCTGCCCAGGTCCTGACCATCGACCCCCGAGGCCTCGACGTCGAGGTGACCGCAGGCGGCGACGACCGCGGCGTTCGGGTCGATTTCGAGGAACCGGTCTCCGGCATCGAGGGACTGGAGGGAGCCCTGCTCGGGCTCCTGACCAACGCCAGGGCGATCCGGCCCACCGATCCGCTGACCTCCTTCGAGGAGCGGCTTCAGCAGTCGGAGAACCAACCGACGAACCACGTCCGGGTTCAGGCGGTGCGCCACCTGTCGCCGAGGCTCAGAGCCCTCACCATCGGCCCGATGGAGGGCTGGGAGGATCTCGGCGGCGACCAGGCGGTCAGCCTCTTGATCGCACTTCCCGGTCGACCGATACCGGAGACGGTCCGACTGTCGGAGCTTCGCACCATGGACGACGACGTCCGGCCGAAGATCGCCACCTACTCCGTCCGGCGGTGGGACGAGGCCGAGGCCACCATCGAGGTCTGGGTCGTGCTCCACGGGAACGACCCGCACACCATCGGCGGCTGGGCCGGAACCGCCGAGGTTGGGACCCCGGTCACGGTCTGGGGTCCACGGCGGGCCGCCGATGCGCTGGAGGGGGTGAGCCGGTTCGTCGGCGTATGCGATGAGGCCGGTGTCGCCGCCACGTTGGCGACGGCCGAGCTGTTGCCCGACGACATCCCGGTCGACCTGGTGGTGGAGATCGACGACGAGGCGGCCGAGTTCGCCCTCACCGACCGGCCAGGGGTCACCGTCCACTGGCAGCACAGGGGCGACACCTCGGCGGGCACCGGGACCGCCCTGCTCGACGCCACCCGCCGGGTCGTCCCGGCGGCCGAGGACGGCCTGTTCGTGTTCGGGGCGGCCGAGTCCCGGATCGTCGGCGCGATCCGGCGCTACGTCCGGCGGGAGTTGGAGATCCCGGCGGGCCGGGTCTCGATGACCGGCTACTGGCGCCACAAGTCCGCCTAGCGGACCGCTCAGGCCACCGGCCGCTCCTCGCCGAGACCGGGACTCAACCGGCCCCCAGGGCGGCCTGGGCCGCCGCCAGTCGGGCCACCGGCACCCGGTAGGCCGAGCAGCTGACGTAGGCCAGGCCGACGTCGTGGAAGTAGTCGATCGACGCCGGGTCGCCCCCGTGCTCGCCGCAGATCCCGGTCTCGAGGCCGGCGTTGGCCTCCCGCCCCAGGTCGTGGGCGTGACGGACGAGGCGTCCCACCCCGCCGACGTCGAGGGTGGTGAAGGGATTGGCGTCGAGGATGCCCTGGTCGATGTAGTCGGCCACGAAGGCCTTCTCGGCGTCGTCCCGGCTCATGGCGAAGGTCGTCTGGGTGAGGTCGTTGGTGCCGAAGGAGAAGAAGTCGGCGTGGCGGGCGATCTCGTCGGCCACCAGGGCGGCCCGGGGCACCTCTATCATCACGCCGACCTTGTACTCGATCTCGACGCCGGTGTCGGCGGCGACCTGGGTGGCGACGGCGTCGATCACGGCCCGTTGGGCAGCGAACTCGTTGCCGTGGCTGACCAGGGGCACCATGATCGCCGGCTGGGGCGAACACCCGTTGCCGACGGCGGCGACCGCCGCTTCGAAGATGGCACGGGCCTGCATCGCCGTCAGGTCGGGCTGGACGATCCCGAGGCGGACCCCCCGCAGACCGAGCATCGGGTTGGCCTCGCTCAGCTCGTCGACGGCCTCGATGGTCGACGTCGCGGTGGCCAGCGCCTCCTCAAGCCGACCGACCGGCTCGCCGTCCCCCGACTCCAGGCGGTCCCGCAACGACGCCGCCTCGGCCTCCAGATCGTCCCGCTGGGGCAGGAACTCGTGCAGGGGCGGATCGAGGAGGCGGATCACCACCGGCAGGCCGTCCATCGCCTCGAACAGGGCGGTGAAGTCCGCCCGCTGGTAGGGCAGGAGGCGGTAGGTCAGGGCACGCCGCACCGAGGGCTCGCGGGCGGTGATCATCCGCTGCATCAGGGCCAGCCGTTCCGGGTCGAAGAACATGTGCTCGGTCCGGCACAGGCCGACCCCGTCGGCCCCCAGGCCTCGGGCAACCGTCGCCTCCTCCGCGGTGTCGACGTTGGCACGGACCCCGAGGGTGCGCACCTCGTCGGCCCAGTCGAGGAAGCGGACCACCGTCGGGTCGTCGAGGGCGGGGGCCGTCGTGTCGAGCCGCCCCAGGTACACCGACCCGGTGGTGCCGTCGATCGAGAGCCAGTCGCCCTCGGTGATCGCCCGGCCCCCGATGCGGGCCTGGCGGTTGGCCACGTCGACCTGGACATCGGCCGCCCCGGCCACCGCCGGTTTGGCGAACTGGCGGGCGACGAGGGCGGCGTGGCTGGTGCGGCCCCCGGTCGAGGTGAGGATGCCGGCCGCCGCCAGCATGCCGTGGACGTCCTCGGGCTTGGTCTCGGGACGGACCAGCACCACCTGCTCGCCGGACTCGGCCCACTCGACACACCGGTCGGGATCGAAGGTGACCCGACCCACCGCCGCTCCCGGTGACACGTTGAGGCCCGAGGCCAGCGGCTCGCGGTCGTCGGTGACCGCCGGGGGGAACTGCGGGTGGAGGAGGGCCTCCAGTTGCTCGGTCGAGACCCGGGCCAGGGCCTCGTCCCGGGAGATCAGCCCCTCGTCGACCAGATCGACGGCGATCCGCACCGCGGCGCACGGCGTCCGCTTGCCGCTCCGGGTCTGGAGCAGCCACAGGCGACCATGCTCGATGGTGAACTCGATGTCCTGCATGTCGCGGTAGTGCCCTTCGAGCAGCTCGGCCACCCGCGCCAACTCGGCCGCCGCCTCCGGGAAGGACTCCCCCAGCCGATCGATGGGGGTCGTGGCCCGCACCCCGGAGACGACGTCCTCCCCCTGGGCGTTGACCAGGAAGTCGCCTTCGAGCTGGGGGGCGCCGGTGGTGCCGTTGCGGGACATGACGACACCGGTCCCCGAGGCGGAGCCGGTGTTCCCGAACACCATCGACACGACGTTGACCGCGGTGCCCAGTCCGTGGTCGATCCCGACGGCGTTGCGGTAGTCGACGGCCCGCTTGGCCCTCCAGCTGGTGAACACCGCCTCCACCCCCATCCGGAGCTGGGCCCAGGGGTCGGTGGGGAACGGACGGGTGCCCTGCTCGGCGATCACCGTCTGGAAGCTCTCGGCCAGAGCGGCCAGGGCGTCGGCCGACAGCTCGTCGTCGCGTTCGACGTCGGCGTCGCGCCGGGCGTCGGTCAGGAGCGATTCGAAGGCACCCGGGTCGACGCCGAGCACGGTGGCCCCGAAACCCTGGATCAGGCGCCGGTAGGAGTCGTAGGCGAAGCGCCGGTCGCCGGTCAGTTCGGCCAGCTGCTCGACCACGGTCGGGGTCATCCCCACGTTGAGGATCGTGTCCATCATCCCCGGCATCGACACCGCTGCTCCGGAGCGGACCGCCACCAGCAGCGGGATGGGACCGGCCCCGTAGCGCTTGCCCGTCGTGTGTTCGAGCTCGCGGACGGCGGCGGTGACCTGCCCCCAGATCGCCTCCGGGAGGCCGCCCTCGTCGAGCACGGCGTGGCAGGCGTCGGTGGTGACGACGAAGCCGGGCGGGACCGGCAGGCCGAGGCGGGTCATCTCGGCCAGGTTGGCCCCCTTGCCGCCGAGCAGGCGGCGGGCGGCGGTGAGGTCGCCGTCGGCGGTCGGTGCGTCGGCGGCGATCTCGGCGACGTCGACGTTGGCGAAGTGGTGGATGAACTGGGGCATGGTGCCTTCCTCCGAGGTGGCTCGAGGGGTGGCCTCGATGTGCAGGGACCGGGTTATGGGGCCGCTCCGACGGTGGTCAAGGTGGCGGCGTACAGGCCGAGCAGGACGACGCCCTCCCAGCGCACGACCACCCGCTGGGTGACCATGAACAGCAGGGCCACCAACGACACGGCGACCATGACGGCGGCCCCGGTCACGGCGACGGCGGTGCCTGCGGCCTGACCGTCGCCGAGCAGGCCGACGACGGCGCCGACGCTGAGGCTGTTGAACAGGTTGGAGCCGAGCAGGTTGCCGACGATCAGACCGGTCTCCCGGCGGCGGGCGGCGGCGATCACCGTGACGAGCTCCGGGAGCGAGGTGCCGATGGCCACGATGGTGAGACCGACGAACCCCTTGCTCATGCCGATGGCGTCGGCCAGTGAACCTGCGCCCCACACGACGAGCCGGGCCCCGACGAGGGTGGCCACCAGGGCCACACCGGTCCGGGTCGCCTCGACCGACAGCGAGCCGGCGTCCTCGTCGACCTCGGCCAGGATCTCGTCCGATCCCGAGGTGAGGAGAAGCCAGGCCAGGGCGCCGATCATGAGGACGAGGAGGACCAGGCCCTCGATGCGGCTCACCCCGCCCTGCACCACGACGGCGAAGACCAGGCCGGCTCCGATGGCCATCGGGGCCTCCCGGCGGATGGCGTTCCCCGGTAGGGGCAGGCGGGCCAGCAGGGCGGCGGCCCCGAGGACGAGGCTGAGGTTGGCGATGTTGGAGCCGACGATGTTGCCGATGCCGAGGGCGGCGTCGCCCTGGCGGGCGGCAAGACCGGACACCAGCAGCTCCGGCGCGCTGGTGCCGAAGCCGAGAACGACGGCCCCGACGACCACCGGGGTGAGAGAGGTGCGGCCTGCCACCCGGGCGGCGCCGAGCACGAAGTGATCGGCGGCCTGGACCAGCACCACCAGCCCGATCACCAGGGCGACGAGGGCGGTGACGATCATCGACCACCGTCCGAGGCGGGCCCGGCGTCGCCCCCGCGGGGGGACGAGGGGGCTCCGCCGGCCATGGTGGCGATTCGTCGCTGGTAGCGGCGATGGAGGGTGTACTCGTGGCCTCCCACCCGCCAGTGGGACACCACCGGGCTCACCGACAGCGGTCGGATCGAGTTGCGGTCGATGCGGTCATCGAGCACGGCGACGGCGGTCTGGCGGATGCGGCTGCCGCGCAGCAGCCGCATCTCGCCGTCGGCCTGCACCGCCAGCACCCGATACTCGGTGCCGGCGACCCAGGCCACCGCCCCGCCGACCAGGCCGATGGCCACGACGCCGGTCGGCCAGTGGAAGCCGAGAGCGGCGGCCAGGGCGGCACAGACGAGGGTGGCGGCGAGCGCGAACGGGACGGTCAACCGACCCGTCCGCCAGAGGAACACGGCGTCGGCCACCTCGGCGCCCAGATGGCGCCGCACGGAGGCCAGCAACACCCGTTCACGCATGGGATCGACCCCGGCTCGCCGCCACCGCCGATCAGGCCGTCTGCTGGTTGAGGAACGAGCGCTCGGCCAGACCGTGCCACTCCGAGACGCTGTCCCGGTAGCTCCGCCACGGTCCGAGGATGTCGGCGAAGGTCGAGTCCTCGGCGGCGATGCCGTCGAGCACCGTCTCGGTCTCATCGGAGAAGGCGTCCATGATCTCCGGGGAGAACTCCCGCAGCTCGGCGAACTCCTTGATCCGCTCCAGGTCGGCCGGGTTTAGCACGTCGTACTGGGCGATCGTCTTGGTGTGGGCGTACATCGCTGCGATCTCGATCGCCGCCTGGTACTCCTCGGGGAGGTCGTTCCACAGGCTGAGCGGGAACTGCACCTCCAGCGTGGTGCCCGGCTCCCACCACCCCGGGTAGTAGTAGAAGAGGTCGCCGTCGAACTGGTCGAGGCCGAGGATCAGGTCGTCGGTGGGGCCGACGAACTCGGCGGCGTCGATGGCCCCGGTCTCGATGGCGGGGAGGATCTCGCCGCCGGGCAGCGACACCTGCTCGCCGCCGAGGTTGTTGAGCACCTGACCGGCGATGCCGGGGATGCGCATGGTGAGGCCCTGGAGGTCGGCGACGGTGTTGATCTCCTTGGTGAACCAGCCCCCCATCTGGCAGCCGGTGCCGCCGGCGGGGAAGGTGATGATGCCGTGGGTCTCGGCGTAGAACTCGTTGAGGAGCTCCAGGCCGCCACCCTGGAACAGCCAGGCGTTGTGCTGGCGCTGGGTGAGGCCGAAGGGCATCGAGGTGCCGAAGTTCTGCACCGGGCTGAGGCCGGTGTAGTAGTACGAGGCGGTGTGGCCCGACTGGACGCCGCTGTCGCGCACGGTGGGCAGCACCTCGAGGCCGCCCACGATCTCACCGGCGGGGCGGGCGTTGATGGTGAACTTGCCGCCGGTCAGACGACTCACGGTCTCGGTGAACAGCATGGCCGACCCGAAGAGGGTGACCAGGCCGGTCGGCCAGCTGGTGGCCATCTCCCACTCGATCTCCGGGCCGTCGCCCACGATCAGCTCGACGGTCTCGGAGTCGGCCTGCTCCTCGGCCGAGCTGCCGCTGGCCGAGGCGTCGTCGCCACCGTCGTCGCCACCGCAGGCGGCCAGCACGGCGGAGCTGGCGGCGAAGCCGGCCACGGCGAGACCGCCCTTGCTGAGAAAGGCCCGCCGGTCGAGGCCGGTCGTCTCTTCTTCGTTGCTCATTATCTCCCCTTCAGGGTTGGTGGGATCAGCGGCTACGAGCCGAAGACCCGTAGTGACAGCTCGGTGATCTGGGGGAACAGCGCCAGCAGCACCAGGGCCACGCCCTGCAGCGCCATGAACGGCAGCGCTCCCTTGTGGATGTCGGCGGTCTCGACCTCGGGTGGGGCCACCGACTGGAGGTAGAAGAGCGAGAAGCCGACCGGCGGCGAGATGAAGGCCATGTTGAGGTTCACCGCCATGAGCACGGCGAACCAGATCTTCTCCTCGCTGGTGAAGCCGAGTTCGACCATGGCCGGCACGAAGATCGGCACCACGATGAACGTGATCTCGAGGAACTCGAGGTTGATGCCGAGGATGAACACGGCGATCATCGCCACCAGCACGAAGCCGAACTTCCCGCCGCCGATGGCGGTCAGCCACTCCGAGGTCTGGTCGGAGCCGCCGAGCTGGAAGAACATGGCGCTGAAGAACGTCGAGGCGAACAGCAGCGACATCACCAGCACGGTGATCGACGCCGTCGACTGGGCCGCGGCCCGGGCCTCGGAGGGGGTGAAGCGCCACTTCGACTCGATGTGGGTGGCGCCGTCGTTGCTGAGAAGCCGGTCGACCAGCCAGTTGAAGACGGTGAGCACCAGAGCGCCGAACACGCCGACTGCCCCCGACTCCGACGGGGTGGCGATGCCGCCGAAGATCGCGGCCAGCACGGCCACGATGAGGACGACCGTCGGCACGATCGAGACCAGCACCTCGGTGGTGAGCATCCTGCCCATCAGGAGGATGGCGGCGAAGAGCAGGAACGCCGCTCCGCCGTAGGTCACGGCCACCCGGGCGTCGATCAGGACCAGGGCCAGGGCCACCTGGACGGCGAGGAGGAGGGCGATCGTGAGCTTGGTCCGGGCGGTGGGGTTGCCGGGGATGACCCGCAGCTCGGGGGCCATGGCCGGGCCGACCTCGGGTCGGAGCCACGAGATGATCAGGACGTAGGCCAGGTAGAGGCCGGCGAGCATCAGACCGGGCAGGAGGGCCCCGGCGAAGAGGCCGAGGATGCCGACGCTGAGCTGTTGGGCCAGCAGGATGAGCACGATGCTCGGCGGCAACAGCTGGGCCAGGGTGCCCGAGGCCACGATGGCGCCGGTGGCCAGCTTGTGGTCGTAGCCGAGGCGGACCATGGCCGGCAGCGACAGCAGCCCCATCACGATCACGGTCGCCGCCGTGACGCCGGTGGCCGCCGCCAGGAGGGTGCCGACCACCACCACGGCCGCCGCCACCCCGCCCCGGAGCCGTCCCATGAGGAGGCCGATGGCGTTGAGGAGCCGTTCGGCCACGCCGGAGCGTTCGAGGACAGCGCCCATCATCACGAACAGCGGGACCGCCAGCAGGTTGGCGTCGTTGACGTTGGTGAACCAGCGCTGGGGGAGGATGTTGAGCGCCGCCGGGTCGAAGGTGTCGGTCAGGTCGCCGATGAAGGCGAAGAGCAGCGCGTTGGCGGCGAAGGAGAAGGCGACGTTGTAGCCGGACAGGATCATGGCCATGAAGGCGGCGAACATGACCATCGAGAGGAAGACCCCGAGTTCGAGGGTCTGGTACCCCACCGCCAGCAGGGCGAGGGTGACGCCGGCTCCCACCAGCCACAACCACGGGGTGCCGCCGGACGGTTCCGTCGCTTCCTCGATGAGCGCGTCGTCGTCGCTGCGTTCGGGCGCGACGGTTCCCACATCAGTAGTCATGCGTCCTACTCGATCCTCATAGGAGCGTCGCGACGGACGATGTTGCCGTACTCCGCTCGGTTGACCACGACGAAGCCGGTCTTGATCAGCTCGGCCACCACCTGGAGGCCGAACAGGGCGAAGGCGACCAGGAGCATCGCCTTGACCGGGCCGACGGCGAGCTGACCGGCTTCGGTCGAGCGCTCCCACGTCTCCCACACCCGCCACCCCGACGGCCAGGTGCCGTCGCGCTGACGACCGAGGGCGATGGCCGCCGTGCCGTCGAGCAGGCGCACCGCCATGATGGCGAAGGGCAGGAGCAGCAGGGCGTGGATGGTGAAGTCGAGCGTCGCCTTGGTGCGGTCGCTGAAGTGCTCCCACCAGAAGTCGATCCGGGGGTTGACGCCGTCCCGCACGCCGTAGTTGAAGCCGAGGATGGCGATCAGGGCGAACGACTGCCAGGCGACGCTCACCGCCTCGCCGTAGTAGATGTCCTGCTCGACGAGTCCGTTGCCGTAGCGGGTCACGACGTTGAACAGCTGGACGAAGCAGACGATCCACACGAGCACCCAGGCCGCGAACTTCGTCACCGACGACACCGACTCGATGCCGACCCGGATCCGGTCGAGGAGCGCCGCCTGCGACGAGAGACCGATCACGGCGAGCAGGAGGACCCACTGCCAGAGCCGGAGGTTGCCGATCAGGTAGCGGGTGTCGACGACGGTGCTGAACACGACGGCCAGCACGGCGAAGGCGACGGCGACCCACCCGATCGGGTGCAGGATGCGGCCTGCGGCCTCGGCCAACGCCGTCAGACCGGTCGACGCCGTCGAGCCCGGCGCGCTCGGCGAACCGGTCGAGCCGGTGTCGTCCGCTGGGTCCCCCACCGCTGGGAGCGTGTCTTCCGCAGTCACTCGTCGGTCCCCTTCCACTTGGCGAGAGGCAGTAAACGATCGGTGTGACGGCGGTCGCAAGGGTTCTCGGGCCGAACGCTGTCGACGGCTACGATCTCCCGGCGGGCGGTCCGCTTAGTGGCTTAGGGGTACCGCTAAGCGGTAGATCCTTGCCCCGCCGTAAGGGTGCTGTCATCGTGATTTCGCAAGGGGGAGACATGCGCGAACTCGTGGTGCTCGCGGTCGACGACGAGGATCATGCACTCAGCGACCTCGCCTGGCTGCTCGACCAGGCGGAGGGCATCCGAGAGGTCATCAAGGCTCAGAGCGGCACCCAGGCGCTCAAGCTCCTCGGCTCCCGCACCGACGTGGACGCCCTGTTCCTCGACGTGCAGATGCCGGGCCTGAGCGGCGTCGAGCTGGTCAGCCTGCTCCGCAACTACAAGAACCCGCCCGCCGTGGTGTTCGTGACCGCTTTCGACCGGTACGCGGTGGACGCGTTCGACCTGGAGGCCGTCGACTACCTGGTGAAGCCGGTCGACGAGGCCCGCCTCGACCAGACGATCCGCCGGGTGCAGCGGCTGCAGGTCGGGGCCGACGGCGCCACCGACACCTTTGCCACCCTCACCTGTCGGGTGGGCCGCAAGACGTACACGATCAACCGGGACGACGTGGTGGTCGTCGAAGCGGCCGGCGACCTGGTGCGGTTGTGGACCGAGGACGGCGAATCCCACCTGGTGCGCGAGTCGATCTCGTCGCTCACCGCCGCCTGGTCGGCCAACGGGTTCCTCCGCATTCACCGCAGCTACCTTGTGCGGGCTGCCAGCATGGCCTCGGTGCGGAGCAACGCCGGCTCCCGATCGGTCATGATCCTCGACCGGGAGCTGCCGGTGAGTCGCCGCTACACCAGGCTGCTGGAGGAGTACTTCGCCCGTGGACAGTGACCAGCCCTCCAACGGCCGCAAGATCGTGATGCACCCGAGGACGGCGGCCGCCCGCCGCCAGGACCGGGCTCGGGTGTTCGGCGGACACGTCCGCGGCTACACCACCGAGACCGACGAGGTGTTGGACCTGCTGCAGGCCCAGCGCCGGCTGTCGCTCGGGTTGCTGGCCGTCGTCGCGGTGCCGGTGTTCACCCTGCCCCTGCTGTTCCGCTTCCTGCCCTCGATGGCCGACATCACCCCGATCGGTCCGCTGCCGCTGCCGTGGCTGCTGCTGGGGCCGGTCGGGCTGTTCGCCATCGTGGCCGTGGCCGTGCTCCACGGCGTCCTGGCCGGGCGTATCGAGGAGCGGTGGGCGGCCGCTCGCCACAAGAGATGATCGCAACCACGGCCGTCCTCCTGGTCGTCGCCATCACGATCATCCTCGGCACCGCCAGCCTCCGCTACGCCCGCACCACGTCGAACTTCTTCGTCGCCTCCCGCTCGGTCAACCCGGTGTGGAACGCCTTCGCCGTCTGCGGCGAGACGATGTCGGCCGCCAGCTACCTCGGGGTGCCGGCCCTGGTGCTCGTATTCGGGGTCGACATGCTGTGGACCCTCGTCGGGTGGACGATCGGCTTCCTGTTGCTGTCGCTGTTCATCGCCGCCCCGGTCCGACGCTTCGGTTCGTACACCATCCCCGAGTTCGTCGAGGGCCGGCTCGACGCCCCCCAGCTGCGTCCGCTGGTGGCGACGGCGGTGATCGTGGCCAGCGGCTTCTTCCTCCTGGCCCAGCTGAAGGGGGCTGGGGTGGTGGCCCGGGAGCTGACCGGGGCCCCCTACTGGGTGGGGGTGGTGGTGGTCGGGGTGCTGGTGGCGATCAACCTGAGCGCCGGCGGGATGCGGGGCATCACGTTCGTCCAGGGCTTCCAGTTCTTCTTCATCGTGCTCGGGGTGGTCGTCCCCTTCATCCTGCTGTCGGCCCAGTGGACCGGCGGCGAGCGGGAGCCGCTGAACGGTCCGGAGCCACCGGTGTTCCTCGACGACATCGAGGTGTCCTACCCGACCGAGGTCGATATCGAGCTGGTGACGGCGGCCACCGTGGAGGCCCGAGGGGTCGTCAACGGCGACGAGGTCGACGGCTCCCTTTCACTGTCCGCCGGCCTCCACACGATCGGCGCCGGCTCCACCCTCACCTGGACCGAAGGCACCCCGGCCCCGCACGAGGAGGGTATCGATCGCCTCACCGGCGAGGAGTGGGCGGCCCCGCTCGGGGCCAAGAGCCTGGGCGGTGGGCATCCCCTCTACTTCAGCTATGCCGTGGTCCTGGCCAACATGTTCGGCATCATCTCGCTCCCCCACATCGTCGTGCGGTTCTACACCAACCCGACGGGCCGCGAGGCCCGCCGCACCAACGTCTGGGTGCTGTGCCTGCTGGCCCCGTACTACGCCATGCTGCCCCTCATCGGCGGCTCGGCCCGCCAGCTCGCACCCGACGTGCTGGGCAACGGCAACACCGACTCGACCACCATCGTCGTCGGACAACGCCTGGCCGACGGCCTGCGGGGCGAGCTGCTGGAGGCCGTGGTCTCGGCCGGGGCGGCCGCCGCCTTCCTGTCGACGGCGGCCGGCCTCCTGATCGCCATGGCCGGCGCCCTCAGCCACGACATCCTCGCCGCCGGGGTGCCGCAGTTCCGCCTGTCGGTGTGGGCGGCCGCGGCCTTGGCCATCGCCGCCGGGCTGGCGGTGGAGGGGGTGGACATCAACGTGCTGATCGGCTGGTCCACCTCGATCGCCGCCTCCTCGATCGGCCCCCTGCTGGTGCTCGGCATCTGGTGGACCGGCTTCACCCGCCGGGGAGCGGTGGCCACCGTCGTCATCGGGGGAACCACGACGACGCTGGCCGTCACCGCCACCATCGTCGGCCTGGTCGATTCGGGCTGGCCGCTGGCCATCCTGTCGACGCCCGCCGCCTGGAGTGTGCCGCTTGCCTTCGCCGTCGGCATCGTGGTGTCGATGACCGATGACGAGAAGGTGAGTCAGATCGGACACAAGTTCGCCCTGATGCACCTGCCGGAACGACGGGACAACCCGGAGGCGGCGTCGTGAGGCGCCGGGTTCGGCGGCGGACCAACATCGACGACCTGGCCGAGACCCTCGGCACCTTGAACGGCCTGAGCGCCGGGCTTCGTCACGGCCTCGACGAGGAGGCGGCGCTGCGCATCGCCCGCTCCACCCAGACGCTGTTGGAGTGCCGGGCCGTCGCCGTCACCTCCGAGCAGACGGTGCTGGCCGAGGTCGGACACAGCCCGCCGTGGCAGGCCCAGGTCGAGCAGCACGCCGCCCTGGTCCTCGAGCGGCGGCGGGGGCCGAAACCGACGCTCTACTCGATGTCGCTGCCTCCGGGGCAGTCCGAGGAGGTGGCGGTGGCGGTGCTGTCCTCCGACGGGGTGCCGATCGGGACGATCCACGCCATGGCCGGCGAGGCCGGGCTCAACATGCGGGCTCTGGGTGAGCTGGCCGAGCTGGTCGGCTACCAGCTGCAGCTGGCCGAGGTCGAGCAGTCGAGGGCCCGGGCGGCCGAGGCCGAGCTGCAGGCGTTGCGGGCCCAGCTCTCGCCCCACTTCCTCCACAACTCGCTCACCGCCATCGCCGGCCTGATCAACACCGACCCGGCCCGGGCCCGCTCGGCGGTGGCCAAGTTCGCCGAGTTCCTGCGGGCCAGTTTCCGGGACCAGACCGACCTCACCACGGTCAGCGAGGAGCTGCGGCTGGTCGAGCTGTATCTCGAACTGGCCCAGGTCCGCTTCGGCGACCGCTTCGACGTGTTGCTCAACATCGCCCCGGAGGCGCTGCCGGTGAGCGTCCCCGTGCTGTCGATCCAGACCCTGGTCGAGAACGCCATCGGCCACGGGTTGGAGGCCAAATCGGGGCGGGGCTCGCTGTGGATCATCGCCGACGACGCCGGACCCGAGGTGAACATCACCGTCGAGGACGACGGTGTCGGCGTCGACCCCGAGCTGCTGCGCCGGGCCCTGGCCGGCACCGACACCACGACCCATGTCGGGATCCTGGCCGTCGACGCCCGCCTGCGCTCGACATTCGGCCCGGAGTACGGGCTGATCATCGGCACGGCGACGAACAAGGGCACCAAGGTCACGATGCGGTTGCCGAAGAGCCGCAGGCACCGGCGGTAGCCGGACGATCCGTGCCGTCGCAGGTCGTCGGGGCCCGCCGACCGCTCGTCGGCGCGGCGCACGGGCGGCCGGGCTAGTTGAGCCAGCCGCGCACGGCGCCGTCGGCGCTGATGGCGAGGGAGTCGATGACGGCGCCGTCGTCGACCATGATCAGGCGGTCGGTCACCCGATCATCGCCGCCGGTGACGAACGCCTCGCGGTGGAGGTTGACCAGCGTGGCCCGGGCCTGGGCCGAACCGTCGTAGGCACCGGCCAGAAGCTGGCCCCGCTTGGCCACCGAAACCACGATCCGCTCGGCCCCCAGGGCCTCGTGGACCTCGCGCATGTGCTGCTGCACGAGCACCCGCTCGGCGGCGAAGGGCTGACCCGCCATGACCAGCAGCTTGGAGCCGTCGGCCTCGACGATCTCGAAGGTGCTGGAGATCTCCCCCAGGTTCTCGAAGGCCCGGCCGACGATCTCGTTGAGTTCTTCGCCGATACCGCCGCCCTCGGTCTGGGTGACATAGACGAGGCCCTCGAAGCTCTCCCAGGCGTAGGTCACGTAGGCGACGGGCTCCTGGGCCGTACCCAACCACCAGTGGACGCGCGCTCCTGATTGGGGTCCCTGCCAATCCGTGGATTTCAGTACCGGTAGCAACCGCACGATTCACCCTCGATCTCAACCAACCCGTACGCCAGGTCCCGGCTCCATCGGCAACAGGGTGGTGGGAATTCAGCAATCCGTACTATCAGACCGTATCGGTATGGCAACGGTGACAAGATGATGTGCATCAGATCGTGGAGGAGCCGATGACCGAGTCGATGCGAGCCGGGCGGATGGTCGGGGTCAACCACATGGTGTGTGAGGAGACCTCGGTGCGCCCGCCGACCGACGGCGACCTGGTGGTACGCACCTCGTTCGCCTCGATCTGCGGCAGCGACCTGCACGTGGTGTGCCACGGCGTCGACGTGCCCCCGCTCCCCTGCGCCCACGGCTTCCCCGGGCACGAGGGCATCGGCGAGGTGGTGGTCTCGCACGCGCCAGGCTTCGCCGACGGCGACCTGGTCCTCACCGCCCCCAACGCCATGATCGGGGCCTGTTTCAACGAGTTCCAGACGATCCCGGCCCGGTACTGCCTCCCGCTGCCCCGCACAGAGCTGCCCGACGAGCAGCTGCTGATGGCCCAGCAGTTGGGCACCGTGATCTTCGCTCTGCGCAAGAACCCGGTGGACGTGGTTGGGAAGACGGTGGCCGTTCTCGGACAGGGCTCGGCCGGGTTGTTCTTCGCCCACCTTCTCCGGCGGGCCGGGGCCGCCGCCGTCATCACCGCCGACCTGGTCCCCCGCCGCCTCGAACTGTCGAGGGCGATGGGGGCTGATGTGGCGGTGCTCAACCGGGGCGGTGACCTCCGTCAGGCCGTGCTCGACCACACCGGCGGCCGGGGTGCCGACCATGTCGTCGAGGCCGTTGGCCGGCGGGAGACGCTGCTGCAGAGCGTGGAGCTCGCCCGGCCCGACGGGACGATGCTGTGGTTCGGCCTGCCCGACTCGGAGGAGCCGGTGCCGATCGACTTCCGCGGCTTCTTCCGCAAGCGGCTGTCCGCCTGGTCGGCCTACGGCGCCCAGGAGGAACCGGGGCTGGCCTCGTTCCAGGCCGCCACCGACCTCATCGTCCGGGGGGAGATCGATGTGTCCCAGGTGGTCAGCCACATCCTCCCGGTCGAGGACATCGACGAGGCCTTCGCCCTGGCCAACGACCCCGGCGTCGACGATGCGGTGAAGGTGTCGCTCAGCTTCTAGGCCTTCCGGGCCGAGCGTGGCGCCGCTCGGCGCTGCGGTGGTGGCGCCCGCCGGGTGCCCGGGGTACCTAGGCGGTGCCGGCCGTCGCCAGCATTGCGGCCAGGGCCGTCGAGGACACGTTGGCTCCACAGGTGATGGCGACCACCCGACGGCCCGGGTTGGCGATGCCGTAGGCGGTGGCGGCGGCCAACGCCACGCCGGCCGCCCCTTCCACCAGCTGGTGGTGGTCGTCGATCATGGCGGTGACGGCGGTGGCGATCTCGGTCTCGGTGACGGTGGTCCACTCCCCCACCAGCCGCCGGCACAGGTCCAAGGTGGCGGCGCCGGGCTCGAGCCCACCGGCCGTGCCGTCGGAGAACGTGGGGGCGGCGGGCCAGGCATCGACGTCGCCCGCGGCCACGGAGTGGAGCATCGCGCAGTCGTTTGCCGGGGAGGCACCGACGATGACGGTGTCGGGATGCGTCGCCGCCAGCCAGGTGGCGACACCGGACACGAGGCCACCGCCACCGACGGCCACCACCACGGCGTCGGCTCCGTCCCACCCGATGTCGGCGAACTGGGCGGCGAGTTCGAGGCCGACCGTGCCCTGCCCGGCCATCACCCGGGGATCGTTGTAGGGCGACACGTAGGTCCGGCCGGTGGCCCTGGCCGTGTCCCGGGCCGCCACCTCGGCGTGGAAGGCGTCGGTGCTGTCGACGGTCTCGATGGTCGCCCCGAGCCGGGCGATGGCGGCGACCTTGGCCGGCGATGCGCCGGTCGGGAGGTAGACGGTGCAGGCGCAGTCGGCGATGCGGGCGGCGGTCGCGGTGGCGATCCCGTGATTGCCCGACGAGGCGGTGACCACCCCGGCCGCCCGTTCCGACCCGGTGAGCGACAGGATCGTGTTGAGGGCGCCCCGGAGCTTGAAGCTGCCGGTGTGCTGGGTGTGCTCGGCCTTGATGGCGACGGCCGCCCCGGTCCGCTCACTCATCGGCCCGGACACCTCCAACGGCGTGCGGCGGACGTGGGTCTCGATGCGGGCCGCAGCGGCGGCGACGTCGTCGGGCGTGAGCACTGGCTCACCCTAGGCGTGATCGGGCCGACCACTGTCGGTCGATTGGCCCGCAGTTTCAGGCGGCCCGTCGGGAGACCGCAGGCCTCGCAACGCCGGTGGTGGCGGCCACGACTGTTGCCGCCGCCACCGGCAGCGTGGCGGCGCCGACCAGGTAGAGCCAAGGCAGCCGGATGTCGGGCACGGTGCGAGCCAGGGCCCGGAGAATCCCGACATCGGGATACTCACCGGCCGCCAGGGCGAGGACCGTGATCAGCAGGCCCAGTGGCACGGCGATGGCGACGGCCAGGCTCAGATGGATGAAACCGGTGGCGGCCAGGAGCCGGGCCCGAAGGCCCGGCCGCCCGCCCACGGCCAGCATGGTGGAAATCGTCGCCCCGATCTCCACCCCGACCAGCCCGACCACGACCCGGTAGATCGCCAGGACGACGGTGCCGACGATGGCCAGGATCACCACGTCGCTCCGCCATCCGCTGCCGCCCTCCTCGGCGCTGTCGGCGGCGACGACGATGCCGAGCAGGTCGAGGGCGGCGACATCGGCGTCGGTGAAACCCTCGGCGGCGGTGACGGCGGCCACGGTCTGCGGCTCCAGCCCCCACGATGCCGCGGTCTCCGCCCCGACCAGGGTGACAGGGCCGACGCCGTCATGATGCACGACCTCCACCGGCCATGGATCGACCATGGCGGTCTCCGGCCCCCGGCCGACAATGTCGAGGACGCCGATCCGGGCGGCACCCTCGGGAGCCACGTCCCGTGAGACGAGCACCGTGCCCGGTCGAGCCAGGGCACCGAGCGCGTCGGGCCCGAGGTCGAGCAGCTCGGCCAGCCGGTCGTCGACCACCCAGGCGTTGAACACGGTACCGACCTCCGTACTGGAGGTATCCGGGTCCGGATTCAGCCACCCCCACAGGCCGCCGCCGTAACCAGCACCGACGGCGTCGACCTCGATCACGGTCACGTCCGCCAACGTCGAGGGATCGGGTCGATCGGCCGTGGGGGCAGCGGGATCAAACCAGGATGGGTCGCCGAATGGAGGGTCGAGAGCGACGATTCGAGCCCCGGCCACCGTTCGATCCGGGCCCCGCTGGGCGTTGTCGAAACGCAGTGCGGTGGAGATGAAGAGGCCGGCGCCGAGGAGAAGGGCCACCGAGAGGGCGGCGGCCACGGTCCGAACCCGGTGCCGCTCGGCGTCGCGCATGGCCAGACGAAGCACACCGCTCACGCCATCGAAACCGACCCTGCCCAGTCGGTGGACCAGGGCACTCACCAGGACCGCCACCGACGCCAGCAAGAGCAGCATGCCTCCGAACGCCAGGTGCCCGGCCGAACCGGACCACCACTGTCGCCCGGCGCCGGCGGCGCCATCGGCGTAGCCGGCGGCGGTCAGCACCACCAGGGCTGCGATCAGGCCGGCGACCGCCGCCCGGACGGCGGCCGCCGCGGGGCGGCGTCGATCGGGGGCGGCGCTCAACGCAGCGTCAGGATCGAGGGCCGCCGCCCGCCGAGCTGGGACCCAGGAGGCCACCAGCCCCATCACCAGTGCCGCAACCACGGGGCCCGCCACATCGTCGATGTGGACCTGGATATCGGTGGGGAGCTGGCTCCCGCCGGCGAAGAACGACGCATACGTCAACGCGCCCTCGGGCCAGGCTGAGGCCAACACCAGGGCCACGCCCACGCCGACCAGGGCGCCGACGGCGGACACGATGACGGCCTCGGCCACGAGCAGCCTGGTGAGGTCCCGGGGCGAGGCGCCGATGGCCGACAGCCGCCCGAGGTCGACGACACGCCGTCGTGCGGAGATGGCGAACGCCACGGCTGAGAGGAGACCGACCTCGATCAGCAGGACGGCCGTCACCACCGAACCGTTCCGGGCCGGTCGACCGTCGTCGTAGAACGGGCTGTAGGCGTAGCTCGTCGAGCTGTCGGGCGATGCCTCGACATGCCAGCGAGGGCTGGGTCGCCCATCCACGTCTGCCCCGGGCTCTCCGAGCGTGGCGAGCACCAGGTCGGTTACCTCGTCCTCGGGCAGGCCTGACACCCCGATCTGGGCCCCCACCACGGGACCGTCGACGATAGCGACGTCCGGGGTCGGCTCGGCGATCGACCGACCTCGACCGGCGAGGGACCCGGGGACCACGAACCCCAGCCGGTTGCTGTGTCTGCTCGGCAGCGTCACGATGCCGACCACCTCCGCCTCGCTGCCCAACACCGTCGGAAGGCGACTGCCGACGGTCAGACCCGCATCATCAGCCCATTGGGCATCGATGGCGATCTCGCCTTCGGCCTGGGGCGGGTGGCCGACGATGCCGACGAAGTAGTCGGCGGCCAACGGCGACCCGAGGTCGGTGTCGACATAGGTGGCGGGAAGTGGGCGATCGACCGTCAGCTGGCGTCGGAGGATCACCTCGCCACCGGCGGACTCGATCTCGGCCACCAATCGGTCGACATCGGCCCCACGGCCCGGATTGGCGATCCCGATCTCGGATGAGCCGTACTGCTGGCGAAACGAGTCCTGGTCGGTGAGTCGGGTCGAGCGCTCGCTCACCGCCGTGAACACCCCGAGACCGACGGCGACCGCCACCAGCAGTACCACGACACCCTGACGACGGACCGAACGGACCAGGTCGCGGCGGACCAAGCGGAGAACGGCGCTCATCGCAGCAACTCGGCCACCGAAGCGGGGGCCGACGGGCGTTCGGTGATCTGGTCCACCGCACCGTCCCGCAGGCGGATCACCCGGTCTGCGGCAGCCGCCAGCTCGACGTCGTGGGTGACGAGCACCACTGCGGCGCCTCCGTCGGCCAGATCGGCCAGAAGCCGCAGCACCTGGCGGCCCGTCATCTCGTCGAGGGCCCCGGTGGGCTCGTCGGCCAACACGAGTCGACGTCGGCCGACGACGGCGCGGGCGATCGCCACCCGCTGCCGCTCACCTCCGGACAGTTGGTCCGGGAATCGATCGGCCAATTCGGATGCCCCGATCCGCTCCAGTGCCTGGCGGGCGGCGGTCCGAGCCGGCTTGGGTCCGACCCGATCGAACTCCAGCGGCAGGGCGACGTTCTCGGAGGCGGTGAGCGACGGCACGAGATTGAGGCTCTGGAACACGAAGCCGACCCGACGCCGTCGCAGCTCCGCCCGCCCGGTTCTCGTCATGGCATCGACCGCTTCGCCGTCGACCCAGATACGCCCGGCGGTCGGCTCCTCCAGCCCGCCGGCCAGGTTGAGCAACGTGGACTTGCCCGATCCGCTTCGGCCCGTGACGGCCACCATCTCACCCGCCGCCACGGTGAGATCGATACCGTCGAGGGCGCGGATAACCCGGCCGCCGTCTCGATACTCCTGCACGACGCCGACCATCCGGAGGACCGGTCCGTCCACCTGTGATCCGGCGGCCTCGCCGCTGTCGCCCTCAGCCATGGAGATCCTCCGTTCGAAGAGTGGTTGTCGTCGTGTCGCCGACCTCACCGGGCGCCGGGGTGCGCCCGCCGGCCAGTGCCTCCTCGGCGATGTCGAGCCAGCGCAGCTCGGCCGTACAGCTCACGATCAGCCGTTCCAGATGCAGCCGATCGGCGAGGGACGTCGCCGTGTCCCGGGCCACGGTCGCCGTCTGCAGCGTCTGCATCGAAACCTCCCGCTGTACGGCGATGCACAGCGTCGGATCACCGGCTCCGGTGGCCGCCGCCATCAACACCTTCATCGTCACCTCGTCTCGGCTCGACACCGACCGCTCGACGGCGGCGCTGAGCCAGCCGGCCAATTCCTCCCGTCCCTCGGCGGTGAGCTGGTAGCGAGGGCGGCCCTCCTCGTCCTGCCCCAGGCCGAGCACGACGCCATCCCGCTCCATCCGCTTGAGGGTGCTGTAGACCTGCCCGATGTTCAGCGCCCAGGCTGACCCGGTGGAGGCCTCGAACTCGCTCTTCAACTGGTAGCCGTATTTCGCCCGATCGTTCAGCAGGGCCAGGAGCGCTCCACGGATCACATACTCAGTATGCATACCAGGTATGCATAGGTCAAGGGCCGACCATGACGGGACGCAGCCGAGGTCGCTTGCTCTAGGTTGGGTCCGGTCACGAAAGCGGCCCCAGAGAGAAATGAGCAGTGATGTCGACACCTCGAGTGCGTCCGTCGGTGGAGTCTCTCCCCGCCTACCGGCCCGGCAAGGCGGCGGAGCAGGCCGAGGAGGAGCACGGCATCAGCGACGCCATCAAGCTGGCGTCGAACGAAAACCCCTACGAGCCGGTCCCCGCCGTGGTGGCCGCCATCGCCGAGGCCGCCGCCGGGGTCAACCGCTATCCCGACCACCTGGCCCTCGATCTGCGGGCCGCCATCGCCCGCTGGATCGGGGTGGAGTCGACCCAGGTCACCGCCGGGTGCGGCTCGGTCGGCCTGCTCCGGCAGCTGTGCATGGCCTTCGTCGACCCCGGCGACGAGGTGGTGTACCCCTGGCTGTCGTTCGAGGCCTACCCGATCAGCGTGACCACGATGGGCGGCGTGCCGGTCACCGTGCCCCTGACGGCCGAGCATGCCTTCGACCTCGACGCCGTGGCCGACGCCGTCACCCCCAAGACCAAGCTCGTGTTGCTGGCAACACCCAACAACCCGACCGGCACCGCCGTGTCCACCGCCGCCATCGCCGAACTCGTGGGCCGCATACCCGACGACGTGATCGTGCTCGTCGACGAGGCCTACCGCGAGTTCACCGACCCCGCCCTCGGCGACCCGGTCCACGATCTGCTCCCCCACCACGACAACGTGGTGGTGTCGCGGACCTTCTCCAAGGCCTACGGTCTGGCCGGGCTCCGCACCGGGTACATGGTGGCCGAGCCCGAGCTGATCGTGACGGTCGACAAGCTCCTGCTGCCCTTCACCAACAACCTCCTGGCCCAGGTGGCGGCGATCGCGGCCATCGAAGCGGCGGACGACATCCAGCCCCGGATCGACGCCCTCCTGGCTGAGCGGGCCCGGCTGGTCGAGGCGTTCACCGACCGGGGCCTCAAGCTTCCCGACGCCCAGGCCAACTTCGTGTTCCTCCCCCTGGGCGAGCGCACCGACGAGGTGTACCTCGGGCTGGAGCGCCAGGGCGTGGTCACCCGCCCCTTCGCCGGCACCGGCATCCGGGTGACGGTCAGCACCGAGGTGGAGAACAACCGACTCCTCGCCGCCTTCGACAACGTCTGGACCTGACCTCCCGGATCAGCCGAGTAGCGCCGCCACCCGATCGGCGGCCAGACCCGCCTCCTCGGCCGCCAACCGCAGTTCGGCCACGGTGCCGTCGTCGACCGGGATGCCCTCGGCTCGGGCGGCGCGGGAGCGGGCCTCGGGCTCGCCCGGCAGCAGCACCTCGTCGAATCCCGGTCGCACCGGGGACGCCTTCACGTGGTCGCAGAAGGCTTCGGCCTCGGCGATGAGGGCGTCGTGGGAGGTCACGGCGCCGGGGTCGATCACGATCGACAGCATCGAGTTCAGCACCGACCCGTCGCGGGCGTGGTGGGGAGCGGTGGTGTCGCCACCGCTCAACGCCGCACCGAGCAGCTCGCACATGATGGCCAGCCCCGAACCCTTGTGGTCGCCAAAGGCCATGATGGCGCCCTGAGGTCGGCTGAACATCACCTCGGGGTCGGTGGTGCCCTGACCGTCGGCGGCCAACAGGGCTCGCTCCGCCACCTGCTCCCCCTTGTTGCGCGCCACCCGGACCTTGCCCAGGGCGATCACGCTGGTGGCCATGTCCAACAGCACGGGTGGTCGCCCCCCGGCGGCGGGGATGGCGATGCAGACCGGGTTGGTGGTGAAGCGGCCGTCCGAGCCGCCGTAGGGGGCGACCACCGGCGGGTGACCGGCGACGTTGACGAAGTGGAGCGACACCATGCCGGCCGCCGCACACTGCTCGCCCCAGTGACCGATGCGACCGATGTGGAAGCTGTTGCGCAGGGCGACCAGGGCCACCCCGGTGCGACGGGCCCGCTCGATGGCGAGCTCGGTGGCCTCGTAGCCGGCGACCTGACCGAAGGCCCGGTTGCCCTCCACCACCAGGACGGCGTCGCCGTCGCGGGCCACGGTGGCGTGCCGGTTGCAGAACAGCTGCTCGGCCAGCACCCCCCGCACGTAGGCGGGCATCATCCCGACCCCGTGGGAATCGTGACCGGCGAGGTTGGCCCCCACCAACTGGTCGGCCACCAGCTCGGCCTCCCGTCCCTCGCTGCCGAGGGCGGCGCAGACCTCGGTGACGTATCGACGGAGCTGCTGGGGCTGGAAGGTGATCTCAGGCACCCGCCGAGTGTTGCAGTCCGCACGCGCAAAGCGCCAGAGACCGGCTTGACCGCGAGCCGATCCCTGGCGCCGTTCCCGGCCACCGATCCTTCGCCGGTGGCGAGTGGTGGCACGGCCCACAGCGGTCCGGAACTCGGGGAGGAGCAAGGCCCCGATGCGGACCGCCGTGGGCGGCGAGCTCAGTTGCGACCGGTGTTGCAGCCTCGGCAGGGGACGGGGCCGAGGTGGGTGACGTGGTCGGTCCAGGCCTGACCGTCGTGGAAGCGGAGTTCGTGCTCCCGGGTGGGGTCCGGGTGCCACCCCCGGTCGACGCTGAGAGGAGCGATCACGGCGTCGACCGGGGCGGGCGAGGGGGCGGCGGGGATGTGGTGGGGCGAGATCAGTGCGGTCATGGGGATTAGCTTGAGGCCCGGGCCCTGATCCAACATCGGGGCCTCCCCCACTCCACCGGGGGTCGACTAGGGGATGGGGCCCCGAACAGCCCCGACAGGGGTGTGATGTCGGAGGAGACGGCAGAGGAACCGCAGGCCCGGGACGGCGCCGAGCCCGCGGTCTGGACCAATTGGTCCGGCCGGCTGACGGTGCCCGAGGGTCGACTGGTGCACGTCCGCACCCAAGCCGATGCCGCCGCTGTGGCGGCTCGGGCCGCCGGCGACGGGATGACGGTGCGGGTGGCGGGCGCCGGTCACAGCCACGCCCCCCTCGTGCCGAACCGGACCGTGGTCGACGTGTCCGCCCTCTCGGGCGTGCTCGACGTCGACGTCGAGCGGCACGAGGCATCGATCGCCGCCGGCACCCCGATCCACGCCATCGGGCCGGCCCTCCACCGCCACGGCCTGTCCCTGCGCAATCAGGGCGACATCGACCGGCAGCTCCTGGGCGGGGCGGTGGCCACCGGCACCCATGGCACGGGGGTCACGCTCGGCAACTTCTCCTCGGCCGTGGTCGGCGCCCGCCTGGCCACCGCCGGTGGCGACCTCGTCGACTGCTCGGCCGACACCGAGCCCGATCTGTGGCGGGCGGCCCGGCTCAATCTGGGCGCCCTGGGGATCGTGACCGAGCTGCGGCTCTCGGTCCGCCCCGCCCACCGGCTGCGGGAGCGGGCCGAGGTGGTGACCTTCGACGAGATGCGGGCCGACCTCGACCACCTGGGTAACAGCGCCCGACACGCCGAGTTCTTCTGGTACCCGGTGTCGGATCGGGTGATCCTCAAACGGATCGACGAGACCGACGACGAGCCCGTGTACCCGCTGGCGTCCGAGGGTCGGCGGGTGGCCTGGAGCTACGAGGTGCTGCCCAACCATCGCACCTGGCCCCACACGGAGATGGAATACAGCGTCTCCCTGGCCGACGGGCCGGCCTGCCTCGACGCCATCCGGGAGCTGCTGGCCACCGACTTCCCGGCGATGGACTGGCCGGTGGAGTACCGGACGCTGGCCGCCGACGACGTATGGTTGTCGACCGCCTACGAGCGGCCGACGGTGACGATCTCGCTCCACCTACCGGTGGGCGACGACGAGCGCCGGATGTACGAGGCGGCGGAGGCGGTGTTCGCCGCCTTCGGCGGGCGTCCCCACTGGGGCAAGGTCCACTACCTGGGCGGCGACGAGCTGGCGGCCCGCCATCCGGCGTGGGACCGGTGGTGGGCGGTGCGCGACGGCGTCGACCCCGACGGCGTGTTCCTCAACGATCACCTGCGGGCGATCCGCCCCTAGGACGCCCTCGGCGGGCGGTGGCGCTCAGGGCCGGAAGGCGTCGACGATCGGGGCCAGGTCGGCCACCGCCCCCGGGTGGGTGACGTCGGCCGGGCTGATGATCACAGTCTGCACACCGGCGGCGGCCAGGGCGGTGAAGCGTTCGATGTGCTGCTCGACGGGGGCCGCCGTCAGCCGCTGGGCCACCGCCTCGGGCGAGGAGCGATCGGGGGCGATCTCCGCCAGTCGGTCCTGGAGGGCGTCGGGATCGGGGGCCGACAGGATCGGGCTCAGGTGGGTGACCTCGACCTCGTCCGGATCCCGGCCCGCCTCGCCGCAGTGCCCCCGAAGGGCGGCGACCAGGCTCGCGACCTGGTCGGGCCCACCGAACAGGTTGCAGGCGTCGGCGTGGCGGGCGGCGAGGGCCAGCGTGCGCCGGGGCCCGGACCCGCCGACCAGGATCGGCACCCGGGGCCGGACCGGTCGCGGGTAGCAGATGGTCTCCGGGGTGCTGAAGCGTCGCCCCTCGTAGGCGGGGGCGCCCGGCCCCCAATAGAGCGGCAGGGCCTCCAGGGCATCCTCCAGCAGGTCGTAGCGCTCGGCGGTGGCGGGGAAGCGGTGGCCGTAGGCCCGATGCTCCCGCTCCCACCACCCGAGGCCGATGCCGCACCGGGCCCGGCCGCCGGAGACCACGTCGAGGGTGGCCACCGAGGCCGCCAGGTGGCCGATGGAGCGGTGGGTGACGGCCGAGACCAGGCTCCCCAACTCCACCCGGCCGGTCAGAGCGGCCAGATAGCCGAGCGTGGTGTAGGGCTCGATCATCGGGTCCCACTCCCGCCCCACCTGGGGGATCTGCAGGTAGTGGTCCATCAACCAGATCGCCCCGAAGCCCGCCTGTTCGGCCTCGGCCGCGACCGAGGCCAGGTGCTCGGCGATCGGCGGCCCGTCGGACGAGGGGAACGACGACACCAGCAGCTCGAAGGCGAGGCGGGGTCGGGGTCCCTCGCCCGGGTCGAGTCCGAGGAAAGCTCCGGGGAGCACCACGACCGGGCCGGCCACCTCGATGCGGTCGAAGCCGTCGCCGATGGTCGGACGGGCCGCCTCCCACTGTTCGAGCTGGGCCCGGTGCACCTTGGCCGGCACCGGGTCGGGGCGGCCCTTGTTGCGACTGCGGTAGACCTTGGCCTCCTCGTCGAAGGCGACGAGGAAGGTCGCACGACGATGGCGGCCCGCCACCTCCAGCCACGCCCGGCGACGATCGGCGTCCATCCCCAGCGTGTCGACCACGGTCAGGAGCCCGCGGGACAGGCGGTGCTCGACGATCGAGTCGAGCACGTCGAAGGCGGCGGCGCTGGCTCGCAGGTCGTGCTCGTGCTCCCCGACCACCGCCCGCAACCGGTCCGATCCCACCACCTGCGAGGGTCGGAACCAGCGGGCGGCCCAGGTGCTCTTGCCCGCCCCCGAGGGCCCGGCGAGCACGACGAGAGCGTCGGCCGGCAGCTTGATCACGGGGGCGATGCTAGTACCGGGGCGACGATCACCCGCCGCCCTCGACGGTCACCGGCACCGGCCGGGGGCGTGTCCCGCCGTCGCGGTTTCGAGGAGGTGGGCCGCGGTTGTGGCCGCTGGACGGGCGTCTAGGCCGTCGGCTCCGTAGGCTCTCCCCCCGATGTCGTTTCTCTCCCTCATGATCGACGTGCTCGGACCGGTGGTGGCCATCGTCGCCGTCGGCGCTCTGGCCGGCCCCCGCCTCAAGGTCGACGTGCAGACGCTCTCCCGGGTGGCCTACTGGGTGCTGGGCCCGGCATTCGTGTTCGACCTGTTCCTGACCAACGAGTTGAGCGGCGGGGTGGCGCTGCGGCTGGCGGCGGCGGCGTGGGCGGGGATGGCCGCCGCGGTCGTCATCGGCCTGCTGGCGGCCCGCCCCCTCGGCGTGCGGGGTCGGGCCCGCTCGGCGGTGCTGATGACCGGGGCCTACGGCAACGTCGGCAACGCCGGACTCGCCGTGACCGCCTTCGCCCTCGGTGACGGGGCGCTGGGGGCGGCGGTGGTGCTCATGCTGATCATCAACCTCACCGGGGTCACCCTCGGCGTCACCCTGGCCTCCAACCGACCCTCATCCGGGGCCGGGGCGCCGAGGCGTTCGGCGGTGTTCGTGGGAGCGGTGGGGCGGGCCGTGCTGTCGCCGATGCCGTTGGCGGCGGTGGTGGCCGTCGCCGTCAACGTGATCGGCGTCGACGTGCCGCTCGTGATCGAGCGCTCCACCGGTCTCCTGGCCGGTGCCCTGATCCCGACCATGCTGTTCACGCTAGGCGTCCAACTGGCCCAGAGCGGGGGCGTTCGCCTACGGCGTCCAGTGGCCATGGTGGCCGGACTGAAACTGCTGGTGGTACCGGCGGTGGCGTGGGCGGCCGGCGTCGCCCTCGGGTTGACCGGGGACAACCTGGCCGCCGTCCTCATCCAGTCGGCCATGCCGCCGGCGGTGTTCTGCGTGTTGGTGGGGATCGAGTACGACCTGGAACCCAAGTTGGTGACCGACGCCGTGGTGGCCACCACCGTCGCCTCGTTGGCCACGCTGCCCGTGGTCCTGGCCTTGGCCACCTGAGCGCCCTCGGAGCGCAGTGCGGGGCGGCGGGCGCCGTCGAGCGGGACGAGGGCACCGGCCGTCAGTGCACCTGGCCGACCACCGAGGCGGGGGTGAAGCGAGCGAGGAGCCGGCCCTCGGCCACCATGGCCGCCCGATACTCGTCCCAGTCGGGGTGCTCCTCACCGGCGACGGCCCGGTAGTAGGCGACGAGGGCGTCCGCGGTTGCGTCGTCGGGGACGGTCGTCGCCGGTGTCAGCTCGACGGTGCCGTCGAAGGACAGGTACGACCACGACGACCGGTCGGTGAGGTGGAGCACGACCCGGGGGTCGCGGCGCATGTTTGCCGTCTTGGCCCGGCTCTCGGTCACCGAGATGTCGAAGACACCGTCGGCCAGGTGATACGAGATGTCGCTCGACTGGGGGCGACCGTCGCGGCGGATGGTTATGAGAACGGCGTCGGTGCGGGCCGACGCCCACTCGAGGGCGGCATCCATGTCCATGGCTCGCACCCTAGTCCGACCCAACCGGGGCCAGAGCCTCATGACCGGCCCATCCCGGCCGACGGGCGTGGCGTGCGACAGTCACCCCCCGAGACCAGCGACGCCGACGACCAGCACACGGCATCGCAGACCGACACCGTGGTGCGCGCCCTGCTGCATCTCGCCGAGGGCGAGACCACGGCCGACGTGCTGGCCGGAGCCGCTCGACGGCTGTATCGACACCTCGACGTCGACCGGATCACGGCCACCCTCAACGGTGAGGTCCAGGCCGGCGGCAAGGTGCGCCAACAGATGGTCTACGACTTCGACCAGGGCGAGCGCGGCCCGACGGTGATCGACCGGCTCCTGCGGGAGACCGTCTTCACCCGAGCCGTCACCAACGCCGAGACCATCGTCGCCCTCGGCTCCGAGGACCCGATCCTGGGCCGGGTGGCGGTGAGCGGTGGACCGGTGGTGGTCGCCCCGGTGGCCGCCGGTGGGGCCGGCTTCGGCACCATCCAGCTCGCCCGCCGGGCGGGCCGGAAGTTCGAGACCGAGGAGGTCGCCCTCATCACGCTGGCGGCCGAGACCCTGGCCGTGGTCATCAAGGCCGTCACCGCCCAGGCGGTGGCCGACAGCGCGACGAAGGAACTCCACATCGCCAAGCATGTGGCCGAGCGCCGGGCCCACGAGCTGGAGGTCCTCGACCGGATCCTCCGTCTGCTGGGCGAGTGTGCCGTTCTCGAAGCCGCCCTTGTCGCCGCCACCAAGGAGCTGGTCGGCCTCCGGGGTGTCGACCGGGCCGAGATCAGCCTGATCTCCACCGCCGGCAGCCACCGGGTGGACGCCGTCAGCCCCGACGCCGTCGGACCCCATCCCCGCCACGGTGGCGGTCGGGCCGACACCGAGGTGCCGACGGCGGTCACGGCCAAGGCGATCGAGACGCGGGGCCCGGTCATCGTCTACGACGACGACGAACCGGATCTGCTGATCGAGATGCTGCTCGAGGCGAGGATGACCTCGGCCACGGCGGTTCCCATCGTCGACGGCATGACCGTGATCGGCACGGTGGCCGTCGCTTCGACCGGCCCGCACCGCCGGGTGCAGCAGTCGCACGTCGCCGTCCTGGAGGCGGTGGCCAGCGCCGTGGCCAACGCCCACCGGGGCCACGGACGTTCCGCCGACGCCTGAGTCAGAACACCTCGGCCACGTGGGGCTGACGGCGCGTCGCCAACAGGTCGCCAAGAGTGGCGACCGCCTCGGGGGCGCCGTCGATCCGACCTGCTCGGGCCAGGGTGAGGGCGGACCCGGCCCCGAGGTACAGGCGACCGAGATCGGCGACGCCGAGGGTCACCGACGGCTCGTCGGTGGTCGACGAGCACGAACCCTTGCCGTCGACCACCTCCAGGCGGAACCGACCTCCCGTATACCCGGCGGGGTCGTCCACCCCGAGCACGAGGGCACCGTCGCGTTCGTAGCCCCGGGTGCTGAGGAGGGTGGCGACATCGAGGGGGCGCACCCACACGGCGTCGAAGGTGGTGTGTTTGGCCGACCGGAACCGCTCGGCCTCGATGAGCACCGGGTCGTCGACCGGGGCGTTCCACCAGCGGACGTTGCGGAACAGGTCGATGTTGGTCACGAAGTGCCACAGGGCCCGCCGGGCGGCGTCGTCCCGGGTCATCAGCTCGACCACACCGGTGTTGCCGTCGTTCCAATCGCCGCCGTCGCTCAGGCGGTAGATCAGGTAGCCGACGACCTCGCCGTCGCGCTCGGCCACCACGTAGCGTTGGGCCCGCTCGCCGTCGCTCCGGTGGGCGTGGTCGTAGAGGGTGCGGTTGGCCCACCAGGCGTCGCTGCGTACGAACCGCCCGGCCACGTCGATCCGACCGGCCTCGAACAGCGGGGCCAACACGGTGGCGGCCTCCGCCGTCGGCAGCGGGTGCACCTCGACGCCCTCGGCCACGGGCGGGAGATCGACGGTGCGGGCCGACATGGCGATATCCAGGGCCCAGGTGGCCGGGCCGTAGCCGAAGCGGCCGTAGATCCGTTCCTCGGAAGCCCACAACGCCGCCATCGACTGGCCCCGGTCGCGCGCCTGGTCGAGGTGGAGCGTCATCAGGTCGCGGAGGATGCCCCGCCGCCGGTGGGTGGGGTGGACGGTCACGTGGCTGGTGCCCGCCGCCGCCACCGACGCCGCGCCGGGCACCGTCATGTCGAGGTCGTAGGAACCGAACGTGGCCACCACCCGACCCCGGTCGAAGGCGGCCGAGCACGTCTCGAGCGGGTTGATGGCCAGGAACCGGTCGACCCGGTCGTCGTCGGTCGAGGGGTCCTGGCCGAAGCCGATGCGTACGGCGTCCAGGTAGGGCTCGGCCTCGTCGGCGGTGATGAAGCGGGTCTCCGTCATGGCCCGGAGCTTACGGGTCGGCGCCACCGGTGGGCCGGTGATTTACCGACCCACCGGTCGGTCGCCGATGGCGCTGTCAGGGCGATCCTCACGTCGGGAGGCGGACGGTCTCGGTGCGGCGGGCGGGCACCCGGTCGCCGGGGAGGAGCCAGCCGGTGACGTTGAGCGGATCGCTGCCGCACACGGTGACCGTGCGGTCGGCGGTCGGCGTCCGGGCCGTCTCCCGCAGGGCATCGGCCGCCTGGGGCAGGGCGAACTGCTCGCCGCTGAAGCCCTTGACGAACCGACCGCCCCGGACGAGGCCCCGATCCTCCAGCCGCCGCAGCGCCCACTGCAGTTCCCGCCACGGGACGGCGGCCCGCTCCTGGCGGGCCACCAGGTCGTAGAACAGAACCCCCCACCGCTGCAGCAACTGGTCGGCCAGCGCCTCGACCAACTCGTCCCGGTCGACCTCACCGGCGGGGTTCGCGCCGCCGACCGGAGCACCGGTCGCCCCCAAGGCCCGGCCGTCGTGCTCGTCGGAGGCCACGGCGGGGACCAGCGACCACCGGCCGGCTCCCTGGGCGGCCTGTATGCCGCTTCGCCTCAGCTTGGACAGCGGTTTGGCCTGACGGCGGACCCGGGCCCGCGACGGGTCGGTGAGGGACCGGATGGCCTCGAAGCCGTCGGCGGTGAACAGGCCTCGGGCCACCCCGTCCCACAGGGCGGCCTCGAGGTCGGTCGGCAACCGGCCGGTGTCGGTCACCAACTCGGTCAGGAACCGGGGCCCGTGTGTCCGCAGGGCGTCGGCGATCTCGACCACCGGCCCGGCCGAGGGCACCTCGGCCTCGGCCTCGCCCCGGACGGTGGCCAACAACCACGGGAGATCGGCCCGGTAGACGATCGTGATCGGGGTGGCCTTCGATGGGCCGCTCCCCCGTTTGTCCGGGTCGTCGGTGGTGCGGGGGTTGAGCCGGAGCCACTGCACCTCGCCGTCGTGGCACAGCCGGTCGATCCACGGGAGCTGGTACTCGGCGATGCGGGAGCGGAGCAGATCGGGCTCCCAGGACGCCACCGCCGCCTCCCACCCCTGGAGCTGTTCGAGGATCCGGCCCAGCCCGGCCGGGCCGCGCACCTGGGTGCCGGGCGCGACGTGCTGCCATCGGGTGAGGAAGCGCACGAACTGCTCGGGGGTGACCGGATCGCCGGCGGCTCGGCGGCGTTGCCGGCGGGAGCGGGCGTGCATGCGGGCCAGCAGCCTCCGGGAGCACCACTCGACCGGGCCGCCCGGGCCGTCGGTGGTGAAGTGACCCTGGAGGGCGGTGCCCTCGGCCTCCAGGGCGGCCAGCCCGACCTGTAGCGGGGTGGTGGGTAGGCCCGTGATCGCCGCCAGCTGCTCGGCGGTGGCCGGCGAGTGCAGTTCAAGGTGGCCGCGGAGCATGGTGGCCGCCACCTGCTCGGGGAACACCTCGGCCGAGGCCACCCCGGTCTGCAGTACCTCCACCTCCTCGGCCGACTCGGTGGCGTGCCACCATTCGACGTCGACCCCGGCCTCGGTCTGACGCCGGGCCCGGCCCCGGGCCTCGAGCTCGGCCAGCAGGGGCGTCCACTCGGGGCGGGCCCGCAGCAACACCACATCGCGCAGCAGGTCGTGCAGCTCATCGGCGGTGGTGGGCCGGGGTGCCAACTCGGCCCGTACCTCGGCCACGGCGTCGGGGTCGAGGGCGCCGAGGTCGGACGGGTCGAGGGGCAGGCCCCGCCGGAGGGGGACCGCTCGGGTGCGGCGATCGCCCGCCTCCTCGTCGTCGAGGAAGGCGTAGGGACGTGCGGTGAGGATCTCGTGGGCCAGGGCCGACGGCTCGGTGGAGTCGACGCAGTGCATGCGCACGCTCCCCTCCCCCAGCCGGGCCCACAGGTCGATCAGGCCGTCGACGTCCATGCCCTCGGTCAGGGTGTCGTAGACCGTCTGCTGGACGAGGGGGTGGTCGGGGATGTCGGCCGGGCCCGAGACGTTCTCCTGGCAGGCGGCGGCATCGGGGAAGAGAGCGGCGAGCAGGTCGTCGCTCTCCATCCGCTGGATCGGGGGCGGATTGCGCTTGCCGTTGCGCATGCGGAGCACGACGAGGGCCCGGTTGAGGTTCCACCGCCAGCGCGACTGGAAGGCGGGCTGATCGAGCACGGCCTGGCTCAGGGTGCCCCGGATGATCTCGGGTCGCAGGAAGTGCTGCACGTCGCCGAGGGGGAAGGAGTGGTGGGGGCCGAGGGAGATGACGACGGCGTCGTCGGAGGCGGCGGCCTGGAGCTCGAAGTTGAACCCGACGCAGAACTTCTTGCGCAGGGCGTAGCCCATCGCCCGGTTGATGCGACCGCCGAGCGGTGAGTGGATGACGAGCTGCATGCCGTCGGCGTCGTCGAAGAACCGTTCCATGATGAGGTCGTCGCCGGTGGGGAGGCGACCGAGGACGGCCTTGGCCGTCGCCAGGTAGGCGACGATGAGGGCGGCCGCCTCCCGGGGAATGCCGGCGAGGGCCACCAGCTCATCGGTGGCGCCCAGGGCATCGCCGTCGTCGAGGTGGGCGTCGACCAGGGCCCGCAGACGGGAGACCTCCTGCGACAACTCGTCGGTACGGGCCGGGGCTTCGCCCGTCCAGAACGGGACGGTCGGTGGCTGACCCCCGGCGTCGACCACTCGGACCTCGCCCCCGGTCACCTGGCGGATCCGCCACGAGTGGGTGCCGAGGAGGAAGATGTCGCCGGCGGAGGATTCGATGGCCCACTCCTCGTTGACCGAACCGATGAACGTCTCGTCGGGCTCGGCGATCACCCGCATGTCGTAGATCTCGGGGATGGCGCCGCCCGACGACAGCGCCACGTAGCGAGCCCCCTTGCGCCCCCGCAGCTCGCCGTTGACCCCATCGTGATGAACCCAGGCGGCCCGGCGCCCCCGCCCGGTCATGATGCCCTCGCTCACCAGCTCGACGGCCTGGTCGAACCGCTCCCGACGCAGATCGGCGTAGGGGGCGGCCCGTCGGAACAGGTCGAACAGCCCGTCGGTGGTCCACTCCTCGGCCCCGGTCTCGGCCACGATCTGCTGGGCCAGGATGTCGAGTGGGGCCTCGGGCGGGCGGAGCCGATCGAGTCGCCCGCCCCGCACGGCGGCCAGGAGAGCCGAGCACTCGACCAGCTCATCGCGGGTGAGGGGGTAGAGACGGCCCCGCGGGGTGCCGTGGCGGGTGTGGTTGGATCGGCCGACCCGCTGGAGGAAGGTGGCGATCGACCGGGGCGACCCGATCTGGCACACCAGCTCCACCGGACCGACGTCGATGCCGAGCTCCAGGGAGGCGGTGGCGACCAGCGCCTTGAGTTCACCGGCCCGGAGCCGCCGCTCCACCCGGTGGCGCCGGTCTTTGCTGAGCGAACCGTGGTGGGCGGCGACCACGTCGTCGCCCACCCGCTCCCCCAGCTGATGGGCCAGTCGCTCGGCCAGACTCCGGGTGTTGACGAAGATCAGGGTGGTGTGGTGTTCGGCCACCAGCTCGGCGATCCGATCGAGCATCCGGTCGACCTGGCTGCCGGAGGCCACCGCCTCCAACTCGGCCTCGGGCAACTCGATGGCCAGGTCGAGCGTGCGCTGGTGGCCGGTGTCGACGATGGCGCAGTCGGGCGCCCCACCCGCCTCCCCCGCACCGGACCGACTGCGGGTGCGAGTGCCGACGAGGAGGCGGGCCACGGTCTCGATCGGCTTCTGGGTGGCCGACAGCCCCACCCGAACCGGGGCCCGCCGGCAGACGTGGGTCAACCGTTCCAGGGTGAGGGCCAGGTGCGAGCCGCGCTTGTCCCGGGCCATGGCGTGGATCTCGTCGACGATCACCGTGTCGACCGAGCGGAGGACGGCCCGGCTCTTGGCCGCCGTGACCAGGAGGTAGAGCGACTCCGGGGTGGTGACGACAAAGGTGCGGGGGCGGCGGATCATGGCCTGTCGCTCCGACGAGGGCGTGTCGCCGGTGCGGACCCCGATGGTGAGCTCGGGCGCCGACAGACCCAGGGCGGCGGCGGTGGCGGCGATCTCGGCCAGCGGTCGCTCGAGATTCTCGGCGATGTCGACGGCCAGAGCCTTCAACGGTGACACGTAGACCACCCGGGTGCCCGAGGTGGGCAGGCCGGAGGCGTGCTCGACGTAGAGGCGGTTGATGGCCATCAGAAACCCGGCGAGGGTCTTGCCCGACCCGGTGGGGGCGGCGATCAGGGTGTGGCGGCGCTCGGCGATGTGGGGCCAGCCCTCGGCCTGCGGTGGCGTGGGCCCGGCCTCGAATCGTTCGGTGAACCACCGGGCCACCGCCGGGTGGAAGGCGACTCCGGGAACGACGTCTCGCCGGAGCTCCACCCCGTTGAGCCGAGGCCCCGACAACAGCTCCGGGTCGGGGGTACCGGCGTCGAGGCGGAGCTGAAGCGGCTCCCGCTCGATGGCGGAGGTGGTGGTCGTCGTTGTCGGCTCCGAGGTCAGGGCCACGAGATCTCCAGGGGTTGAGCCGGTTCGACCGGCGTCGGTGCCGGTCGAACCTAGAGACACCCTGTGACAGCGACCGTCAGGGTTTCGCCCACCGGCCCGGGCGCCCGCTCCACCGGTCGACCCCTACGTTCCTGCGCGTCACGGCGACAACGGTGGTGGCCGGGGGTCGAACGGCCGGCCCTCCGACCGACCGACGACGGCCGAGCGCCGGCCGGGTCGACCACCTCGATCTCCCGCGTCACAGCGACAACGGTGGTTGCCGGGCCGTACGTCAATCCGTCGTCGCTACGGCGCGGGAGGTCTCCCCTACCGGCGCATCGGGAGATCCCCGATGGCACCACGACGATGGTGAGCCACGATCACCACGTGGTCGTCCTCACCGCCGTCGCCGTCATCATCCTCGCCGCCCTCTCCGCCGCCGCCTTCGCCTGGTGGCGGCTGGTGTCAGGCATCCGGAGCGGACGCTGGCGATCGGCCACCGGGACCGAACTGGCCCCGCTCGGGTCTCGCTGGTCACGGCTCGCCACCGACCCCTGGTTGGCCGAGCCGCTCTCGGCGGCCATCGCCGTGGCGGCCGCCGTCGCCGCCGCCCTCCTGCTCGTGGTCGCGGCGACCACGCCGGCCGGTGGCGGCGGACGGGACGACCGACGGGCGGAGACGACCGAGACGACGATGCCGGTCGTGACGGCGGAGGCCGTCGGCCCCTCCTCGACCCTCGCCCCCCGTTCGCCGTCGGCCCCGGACGGCGAGTGCATCGGCCTGTGTGCCCACATCACCGACGTGTCGGTCCAGGCCGACGGCGAGCTGCTGATCGAGTGGGAGGCCCGCAATTTCACGCCGAACGTGACCAACTTCCACGTCCACTTCTTCTACGACATCTACGAGCCCGAGCAGGTCGGCACCAACGCCGCCCAGTTCGGCACCAGCCAGGGCAACTGGCATCTCACCGACGAGATGTCGTTCGACACCACCGGCACCAACGTCGCCGTGGCCAGTGCCCCGGCCGGGGCCACCCGGATCTGTGTCGTGGTGGCCGACTCGGGCCACGGCGTGGCCAATCCCGAGAACGCCGACTGTGTGGACCTGCCCTAGTCGACCAGGGTGTCGGCGGCGCCCGAGGACCCCACGGCGACGGAGGCGCGTGCCTTGGGAATGACCTGGAGCAACTGTTCGGGCTCGAGATGGCACTTGATCAGATGGCCGTCGCCGATATCGCGCAACGCCGGCTCCTTGATGTCGCACAACCCCTCGATCATCCGATGGCAGCGGGTGTGGAACACGCACCCGGGCGGAGGGTTGGCCGGCGACGGGATGTCACCGTCAAGGGGGATCCGGTCGACGGCCTCCCCGTCGACGTTGGGCACGGCCGAGAGCAGGGCCTCGGTGTAGGGGTGGACGGGGCCGGTGAAGATCTGGTCGGTGGTGGCCAGCTCCACGATCCGGCCGACGTACATCACGGCGATGCGATCGGCCAGGTAGCGGACGACGCCGATGTCGTGGCTGATGAACAGGTAGCTGGTCTTGACGTCGCGCTGGAGGGCCGCCAACAGGTTGAGGATGGCAGCCTGGACCGACACGTCGAGGGCCGAGGTCGGCTCGTCGCACACGACGACGTCGGGGTTGCCGGCGAAGGCCCGGGCGATGGCCACCCGCTGCTTGAGTCCGCCGGACAGCTGCCGGGGCCGCATGTCGAGATGGCGGGCCGAGAGCTGCATCGCCGTCGCCACCTGGACGGCCTGGGCGTCGGCCGCGTCGCCGGTGACGCCGGTCAGCTTGGACACGGCGCGGGTGAGGATCCGACGGACCGTCCACGAGCGGTTGAGGGCCGAGTCGGGATTCTGGAAGACCATCTGGATGGCCTTGATCGACTCGGTGCGGCGGGAGGTGGCCTTGGCCGCCATCGGCCGCCCCCGCAGTGTGATCTCGCCCCCGGTATCGGGGGCGTGGACGCCCATCATCGTCTTGGCCAGGGTCGACTTGCCCGAGCCCGACTCCCCGACCAGACCCAGCGTCTCGCCCTCGGCGAAACCCAGATCGACGGCGACGAGCGCCGGCACGTCGCCGCCCCGCTGGCGGAACGTCTTCGACACCCCGTGCACCCCGATGATCTCCTCGGTGCCGATCTCGTGGTCGCCGGTGTCGGACTCGGTCTGGGTGATCTCGTCGAGTCGGTCGGGATGATGACAGCGAGACCAGTGGCCGTCCCCCCGCTGCACCCACTCCGGGGCCTCGGTCCGGCAGACGTCGGTGACCAACGGGCACCGGTCGACGTAGACGCATGTCGGCAGGCTCTCACCGATCTGGGGCAGGGTGCCCGGGATGGTGAACAGCTCACGATCGGATTTGCGCAGACCGTGGCGGGGAATCGAATTGAGCAGGCCGACGGTGTAAGGGTGGCTCGCGGCGTCGAAGACGTCGTCGACCGTGCCCTCCTCCACCACCCGACCGGCGTACATCACACCCACCCGATCGCACATGGTGCGGATCACGCCCAGGTTGTGGGCGATGAGGAGGATGGCGGCCCCGATCTCGTCCCGCAGATCACGCACCAGGTCGAGCACCTCGGCCTCGACGGTGGCGTCGAGCCCGGTCGTCGGCTCGTCGAGCACCAGCAGCTTCGGCTCGCAGGCCAGGGCCATGGCGATCACCACCCGCTGGAGCATGCCGCCCGACAACTGGTGGGGGTAGCGGTCCATCACCGACACCGGATCGGCGATCCGCACCCGTTCGAGGGCCTTGCGGGCCAGATCGGTCGCCTCACCCTTCGGATGCCCGAGGATGATGAAGGCCTCGGCCACCTGGCGCCCGATCTTCTGCACCGGGTTCACCGCCTGGACCGGATCCTGGTAGACCATCGACGCCTCCCGGGCCCGGAACGCCCGCAGATCGGTCATCGACATCTGGGTCAGGTCGCGGTCGCCCGCCATCACCGAGCCGTCCGTGATCAGGCCGTTGGAGGGCAGGTAGCGCAGCGCGGCGTAGGCCGTTGTCGACTTGCCGCAGCCCGACTCCCCGACGAGCCCGTAGGCCTCGCCCGGCTGCACGTCGAACGACACCCCGCGCAGCACCGCCCGGGGGGTGCCCCGCACGATGTACGACATGTGCAGGTCCTTGATCGACAGGGCCGGTTCGGTGTCACTCATGAGCTTCTGGCCCGATCGATCGAGTCGGCGACGAGGTTGACGGCGACCACCAGGCTGGCGATGGCCAGGGCGGGGAAGACGGTCGGCCACCAGACCTGGGAGGCGATCTGTTCGTAGTTGTCCGAGACGTCGACGCCCCAGTTGGCGTCGGTGGCGTTGCCGGCGGACAAACCGAGGAACGACAGGGTGGCCAGGGTGAAGATGGCGTAGCCGAGGCGAACGGTGAACTCGACGATCACCACCCCGGTCACGTTGGGCAGCACCTCGCGGGTGACGATGAAGAGGCTGTTCTCCCCTCGCATCCTGGCCGCGGTCACGTAGTCGAGCTGGGCCTCGGCCAAGGCGGCCGCCCGCACCGTCCTCGCCACCGGCGAGATGAAGAGGAAGGCGATGGTGCCGATGATCACGGCCTCGCTGGCCCCGAAGGTGAAGATGATCAGGATGGCCAGCAGGATGGCGGGCACCGCCAGCATGGCCTCGAACAACCGGCTGAGGATCTCGTCGACGACGCCCCGGTAGTAGCCGGCGACCAGCCCGAGCAGGGTGCCGAGCACCGAGGCGATCAGCGTGGCCACCGGGGCGGCGATCAGGATCGGTCGGGCGCCGTAGACCACCCGGGAGTAGACGTCGCGGCCCAGCCGATCGGTGCCGAACCAGGCCGTGGCGTCGGGCGGGGTGCGCCGCAGCGAGGTCCCGGCCGAGTTGACAACGCTCTCCTTGGGCCCCCACGTCGTCAGCAGCTCGGGGAAGACGGCGGCCACGATCCAGAACAGGAGGAAGGCGGCGCCGATGAGGAAGCCGGGTGTGCGTAACAGCAGCCGCAGCTCCTCCCGCCGCACCTGCTTGCGGGTGGAGTCGGGGACGGCCGGCTCCTCGCCGGCGGCAAGGCTGCGAAGCCCTTCGGCCGACGCCTGATCCGGATCGGGCTCGACCTCGGGGCCGGGTTCGGTGTCGCCGGTGACGGTCATCAGCCCTCCCCGGTGGTGAGTCGGGCCCGGGGGTTCATCCAGGCGATGAGCAGGTCGGCCGACAGCGTGGCCAGCATGTAGATCACGGCCACGGATAGCACCCCGCCCCGCAGTACCGGGTAGTCGGCGCTCCGCACGGCGTCGAGGATCAGCTTGCCCAGACCGGGGTAGTTGAAAATGAACTCCAGCCCGACCATGCCGCCGAACAGGTAACCGAGCTGGGTACCGATCACGGCCACCGTCGGTACCAGCGAGTTGCGCAGCACATGTCGTCGGAAGACGTTCCACGTGCTGAGGCCCTTCATGAAGGCGGTGCGGGCGTAATCGGCCTCCAGCGCGTTGATCGTGCTGGCCCGGGTGATACGGGCGATGTAGCCGAAGTAGACGGTGAGCACCGTGAGCGCCGGCAGCAGGAGGTACTGCATCTGGGTGAAGACGTTGGCCCCGGTGGGTGGGTTGGCCACCACCTTGAAGAAGCCGATGGGCACCGCCAGCAGGACGAGGAAGAACACGCCGACCACGAACTCGGGCAGCGACGACAGGGCGGCGCCCACGTTCACGATCAGGCGGTCGACGAGCGTGTCGCGTCGGTAGGCGGCCCAAACACCGCCAGCCACCGACAGCGGCAACACCAGCGCCAGCGAGAAGAGGACGAGCTTGGTCGAGTTCCAGAGCGAGGTGCCGACGAGGCTCGTGACCGACTGACCTGGCTTGGTGAAGGCCTCACCGAAGTCGAGGCGGACGGTGTCGGAGAAGGCGTCGCGCAGCTGCTGGCCGACGGTCTTGTCGAGACCGAGCGACTCGGTGACCGCCGCCAGGCGCTCGGGGGAGGCGGTGCCACCGGCGATCTTCCGGGCCGGGTCGCCGGGGGCGATATTGGGGATGAGGGTGACGAGCACGAGGATGATGGCCAGGGTCACGACGGAAAGCGCCATCCGTCGGATGATGAATCTGGTCACGCAATCACCTCAGTACCGGCTCGCCGGCAGCGTTCTTTGGATGCCCGGGTGGGTCGATGGTTCCGGTCACGGCGGCGGGCCGGCTCTCCCCTGTCCAGCCCGCCGCCGTGCCCGGTGATCCCCCCGGGCGATGATCCCGATCGGTTACTCGGCCTGCTTCGATGCGTTCTGGACCTGGATGTGGCCCAAAGCCGAGACCTGGACGCCGCTGACACTGCTGTCGTGGCCTCCCAGGTAGTCGAAGAAGAACGGGTAGAGCGCCGGGGCGTCGTCGTGCAGCAGCTGCTGGATGGCGCCGACCGCTTCCTTCTGGCCGGCCACGTCGATCGCCGACTGGTACTGGGTGAACAGGGCGTCGAAGTCCGACGACGCATAGTTCGACGAGTTCCAGTCGCCGTCGGTCTGCAGGGCCCGACCGAAGAAGATGTCCGGGGTGGGCCGGTGGCCGTAGTCGACGATCCCGATCGAGGCCGAAGCACCGCACGGGCGACCGGGGCCGCTGGTCTCGGGCTGGGTGCCGTAGGAGGCACCGGTGCACCAGTACTCGCCGTAGAAATCGGCGTTGGCGGTGGTGTTGATCGCGAAGGTCACACCGGCCTCGGCCGCGTTCTGCTCGACGATGGCGCCCATGTCGGGGCTGGCGACGATGTCGCCGACCTCGATCGTGGCCTCCAGGTTCTCGTAGCCGGCGTCGGCCAGGAGCTGCTGGGCCATCTCGATGTCGCGCTCACGCTGCGGGGTGGCGTCGGCGTCGAAGAAGGGCAGCGTCGGGTGGACCGGGTGGTCGTTGCCGACGATGGCCCGGCCGTCGAAGAGGGTGTCGACCATCTGCTGGCGATCGATCAGGTGACCGATGGCCTGGCGGACCCGGGCGTCGGTGAAGGGGCCACCCTCCGGCAGCTGGGTGTTGAACCAGAGCTGACGGTGGTTGGACGACGGCGGCGTGAGGACGACGAGATTCTCGTCGGACAGGAGGCCTGCACCGTCGACGGTGCCGAACTGCTGGATGAGATCGAGCTCACGGGCCTGCATGGCCGTGACCCTGCTGCCGTCGGTGTCGAACCCGATCAGGGTGATCGAGTCGAGGTTGGGACGGCCGCCCCAGTAGTTCTCGTTGGCGGTGAACGTCGTGGTGAAGGTAGTGGCGTCGTGGCTCTCGAAGATCCACGGACCGGTACCGGCCTGGCGGGCGTCGAGCGTGGTGCCGCTGGAGTAGTCGGCCGGGGTGATCAACGACTGCGGGTTGTAGATCGAGATCAGGACCGGCAGGTTCCCGTTGGGGTTGTCCAGGTTGACCACGGCCGTCAGGTCATCCGGCGTCTCGACCGCACCGGCGCTGACCACGCCGTCGAGGCCGGCGCCGACCTCGACCATGCGGTCGATGGTGGCGGCCACGTCGGCCGAGGTGAGTGGGGTGCCGTCGTGCCAGGTGACCCCCTCGCGGAGGGTGAAGGTCCAGGCGGTCCCGTCGTCGTTGGGCTCCCAGGAGCTGGCCAGGCCGGTGTCGCCGATGTTGCCGTCGGGGCCGATGCCGACGAGGTACTCGAACGACTGCGACAGAACGGCGTAGGTGCCGAGGTCGAGCATGTTCACGGGATCCAGGCCGGAGTTGGCGTCACCGGTCTGGATGCCGATGCGAAGCTCGCCGCCCTGAACCGGGTCGCCGTTGAGCGGGCTGACGCCGTTGTTGTTCTCCGTGCTGGAACCGGTCGCCGTTGCGGTGCCGGAGTCGTCGCCGCCACAGGCGGTGATCACGGCACCCATGACGGGGAGGCTCAGGCCGAGGATCGTGCCCCGGCGGAGGAAGTCTCGACGAGTGATACGCCCTGCGGCGTAGTTGTCGATCAGGTCGTTGCGGATTGGGCTTGAGGACCGCCGAATGCGGTCGAGAAGCTTCCAGTCCATGGTGAATCGCCCCCTCGGGGTTGGTTCAGACGGAGCCCGGAGACCACCAATCAAGCCAACCCGGGCCGAGCCGACGGTAGTGGCGGTGAACACACGCGGCAACGCAACGACAATCATCGATTTCTTTATACCGACACATTCACGTCGCCAAATCGCAATGAAATATGGGGCACGCCGCTAGCCCACGCCGCTGACGAGTGGGAAGGTCCGAGACAAGAGCAAATCGACCCGTCCAATCGACAACCAATCGACAACCTTCGGACCAATCGTTCCGGCGGCAACCTGTGGTTTGCGGCGATGACACCCCCTGGTCGAACATCGGGACGTGCAGGAAGACGCCCGTCGTGGCCCGACGGACGCAGGAAGATCGTGACGAGGTGACCACCGTGTCGATGTACGACGAGGACCACGAGCTGTTCCGTCAGAGCTTCCGGTCCTTTGCCGGGGCGGAGATGACCCCACGCATCGAGGAGTTCGAGCGTGCCGGGCTGATGGACCGCCAGGTCTACGCCGAGGCCGGCAAGCACGGGTTCGTCGGCATGGCGGTACCGGAGCGCTACGGAGGTGGCGGCTCCGACGATTTCCGCTTCAACGCCGTCATCGACGAGGAGCTGGCCTACCTCGGCCTCGGTGGCGGCGGGCTCGGCCTCAGCCTCCACAACGACATCACCACGCCCTATTTCATCGAGTACTGCAACGAGGACCAGGCCGCTCGTTGGCTGCCGGGCATCGCCTGCGGCGAGCTGATCACGGCCATCGCCATGACCGAGCCCGGGACCGGGTCCGACCTCGCCGCCATCGCCACCACCGCCGTGCGCGACGGCGACGAGTACGTGGTGAACGGAGCCAAGACCTTCATCACCAACGGCATCAACTCCGACCTCGTCATCACCGTCTGTCGGACCGATCCCGATGCGGGCCATGCCGGCTTCTCGCTGCTCGTGGTGGAGCGCGGCATGCCCGGCTTCGAACGGGGCCGCAACCTCGACAAGATCGGCCAGCATTCGGCCGACACCGCCGAGCTGTTCTTCGACGACGTGCGGGTGCCGGCCGCCAACCTGCTCGGCGAGGAGGGACGGGGCTTCGAGTACCTCACCTTCAATCTGGCCCAGGAGCGACTGTCGATCGGGCTCTACGGGGTGGCGGCGGCCCAGGCCGCCCTCGACTGGACCGTCGACTACGTCAAGGAGCGGGAAGCCTTCGGCCAGCCGATCGCCCGTTTCCAGAACACCAAGTTCGAGCTGGCCGAGCTGTCGACCGAGCTGGAGGTGTCCAAACCCTTCATCGACGACTGCGTACGCAAGCTCAACGCCGGCGAGCTGAGCGCAGCCCAGGCGGCTCGGGCCAAGCTGTGGGGCAGCGAACTCCAGAAGCGGGCCACCGACCGGTGTCTGCAGCTCTTTGGCGGCTACGGCTACATGACCGAGTACCCGATCGGGCGGGCCTACGCCGACGCCCGCATCGCCACCATCTACGGCGGCACCTCGGAGATCATGAAGACCATCATCGCCAAAGACGTGCTGGCCTGAGCGTTTGCGCTGGTCAGGGTGGCTGCTACACATCGTTGCCCGCCTGAGGATCGTCATCCATGGCACTTTCATGGCACTCCACCTGCTCGATCTGCTCCACGATGGCGTCGTTGGCTTCTCGCTTGAGCTGATCGTGGGTGTCCGCAGTGATCCGCTCGACCTGGCGAGGAGCGCCACGGTCCGTGGCATCGACCACCCGGGGCCCGTCGTACCCGAGTGCGCAAGGAGTGCCGTAGTGCGTGCCGCCCCTTCGGGCAGACTAAGGGGGTGCTCAGTCGTCGCTCGTTGGCAGCCCTGCTCCTTGGGTTGTTGACGTTGGGGGCATGCGTCGACAACGGCAACGTCGGTCAGCAGGGAGTGCTGGGCAGGGGGACGATCTTGGGTTCTGGGGAAGCCTGGGCATTCAGTGTGATGCTTGACGAAGACCGACTTTGCACCGACCTCTACGGTGGTGGCAGCTGCTTTGAAGTTCCAGACGGGACCGAACTGCTCTATTCCAGCGGCACGAGTGGCGATGTGGCTGAAGCGGACCCAACCGATGGCTTCACTTGCGTCGATGGTGCCGTGTCAACGGAAGTAGATCGAGTGAGTGTTCTGTTCACCAACGGGGTGGAGGTGGATGCCCAGAATATTCCAGGCCCTGGGTGGGCCGTGAACTTCTATGCCGTCTGTATTGACACTCCTTCGACGGTCGAGCACTTGACCCTCTTCGACGATCAAGATGAGGTGCTGCAACGGTCTGGCTAACGGCGTTCCCGATAGCCGTTGCCAGCACCGCAACAGTCCCGGCGATAGCGGATGCCTTGACCGCCCGAGAACACAAACACCGATAGCGGTCTGCTCCTTTGGGCTGGGGCGCCTACGGTGAGCGGCGTTGACCGTCGAGACGCCGTCGTTGTCGCGGACGCAAGGAGTGCCGTACTGCGTGAGCGGAGCCAGCCTTGCCCTCTACTGTTCCCACCAGCCGAGTGGTCCGCCGGTGGCGTCGTAAACGTTCTTGTAGAACCACGAACCGCCGTGTCGGTCTGCGAACGAAGCAGCTTCGTCCTCGATCCGGTCAAAACCGACCTCGACTGGGACCGTCGCCGCAAACACTGCCACCCGACCTGAACCTTGCCATCCATCGACCCAGCCAGTCAGCACATCAAGCACCTCAGCGAGGAGCTGCGGCAGATCTCCCAGCTGGCGCTCGAACTCAAAGAGCAGCCCGACGTTGCCGCCCCGTGCGCGGACCGAGGTGATTCGGTTGCCGTCAACCCGCACGACGTCACCTGCCGCGCAGCCGTCGATCATCGTTGGCGTCACAAGTAACCGCCAGCCACCGTCGAGCGCCTCCACCGGCAACTCCTCCGTCGCGTCGGCATGACCCGGAATCGAGAACCTCACGGTAGTCAGCGACGAGTCGGCTGGACTCGCTAGCCGGCGTGGATGCATAGCAACCGACTCGTAAGTCCGATACCGCATAATTCGACAATACCGATCGAGCACCGCATAGCCGGCGATTCCCAGCGGCTGAGGCGCTCGGGAACGATCGCCGGGGCAACAAGCAGATGGGGCGAGCGTTTAACAGCGCTCTGGTCGTGCCGTGGTGGCCCGGGGCCTCAAGCGTGTTATCGGGTGGGTCCAAGTCGACCTGGGCCGTGTTGGTGTATGTAGCAACGCAAGGCTGCGCGCTGGACGCTAGCGACGCTTCGGCGTCGAGGCGGAGCCACGAACGGCGTCCTCGCGCTGGCCGTATCTGGCCCTTGCGAGGCCGGTTGTAGTGCCCTGGATGGCTGGTCAGTCGAAGTAGCGCAGATTCCACTGGTCTGGTGTGACCATTGTGACGTCTTCGGCGAGTGCGATTGTGTCGTCGAGGCTCCAGCGTTCGGCGACGACGCTGAGTTCAAGAACGACGCCCGGTTCCGGAGACCAGATGAGCGATCTCAGCGGGCCGAACTCTTCGTCGTCGTAGATTCCGGCCCAGCCAGTGGTCGGGCCGATGTTGACGGCTTGAAGTCGCCCTCCTCCGAGAGCGGCGGCGAGCAGTGGGTTCGCCCGGTCGGAGATCTCGTTGAGTGAGGCGGTGCGGTAGTCGTCGGCGACCACGTTGCGAGGCGTCTGGTCTTGACCGAGAGCGGTGGGCTCGACGATGAGGCTGTAGCCATCCGGGAGCTGGGTGGTATCGAGTACCAGGCTGTCGGGGGAAGACTCGGCTCGTGTCATCGCTCCGAGAACATCGAGGAGAGCCGATAGCTCGACCGCGCCCGAAACCGAAACGATGGGGTCGGTTCTTGTTGCGACAGCGGTCCATGGGCCATCGGTGAACGAGATGAGATCTCCGAACGCTGGCGATCTGAGGTCCGCTTCTAGTGGGGTGGCTTTGTCTAGGTAGAAGGCGTCGCCACGGAGGACCGAGATCACGATGGGCTGTTCGTAGCCGTCGGCGGTTGGTATCGCGATCGCAGCCGATGTCCACTGCCCTGTCCGTTGTTGGCCTTCCCGCTCAGCGCGTTGGCCTTCACCAAACGCCGCAGGTGGATCGGCGATCAGGGGGAGCAGCTCCGACACAGCTGGTGACGGGAGGCCCAGGTCAATCCTCACCAGAGTTTGGTCACTAGCGACCTGCACGTCTCCTGGATCGCTGTTGAACCTTGAGACAACGCCCGCTCCGATGAGGACCAGCCCAGCCACAGCAGCGACGGTGACGATTCTCTGCCACGACTTGGATCCGACCGAGATCGCACGGGGGTCATTGCTCGTGGCAGCGGTGCTCTGGAACGTGACCAGCTCTAACGCATCGTCAAGATCGTCGCTGATGAAGTGAGCGACATCGGACCGGCCCGGGTTTTCCTCGGGCCGATGGTCGAGAGGCAATACCTCGCCCCAGGTGATGCTGGGCAGCCTGGAAGTTGTTTGGATGAGCGATGCGGCTCGCGCCAGTCGGTCTGTGATTTCGGCTTCGTGAGTGGTCATGATTCCTCGTTCGGGAGTTGGAGTTGTGTGGCCAGCCCTTCAAGGCCTCGCTTGATCCACGGCCCGACCGAGCCAGTCGAGCAATCGAGGCGATCAGCGATCTCGGCATGACTAAGACCGCAATAGAACTTCAAAACGACGGCGGCCCGCTGATGGAACGACAGGCTCGCCAACGCGTCGAACAACGGGACCTCAGTCTCGGGGACGTCGATCGGGCGAAACTGCTCGTCGACCCGGCGCCTCATGGCTCGGCGTCGCAACCGATCACGACTCCGATTCAGAACGGAACGCTGCAGGTAGGGGCCCGGGTCGGCGATGCTGCCCCATCGAGCGTGCAGCTCAACGAAGCAGTCGTGGACCACATCCTCAGCCTCAGCCACCGATCCCAAGAGAAACGTCGCCTGTCGTACCTGCGGCTGTAGCTCCCTGCTGTAGAAGTCCTCGAACGAATCCCGCACCAAGGCAAGCCTCTCGTCTGCGGGCGATTGTCGGTCCATACCTAACCCACGATCCAAGGGCGCAGATCCGTACAGCGGTCCGGCAGAAAACGGACGGGCCCGACGTTTGCGACCGCGCTATCACGCAACGCCTCTCGACCCACGCCAGCACATAATCAAGACCCTGCGCCACGACCACCACCAGCCACTCAACCCAGTCCTAGTGCTCGACAACGCCGCTCAGAAACCCCGGACAACCTTGCGCAGCAACCGGCGTTGAGCAGCGCCTGAGGTGATCGGAAACGCGACCACCGAGAGCGAGCGTCGGGCCGGGCGCTCGACAACACCCGGAGTGGGAGGGAGACGAAGGCCCGGTGATGCCGGGCACTGAAGTAGTGCCGTTGCCGAGCGTCGCCGATCGGCGAGCTACTTGCGCCGATGTATCCGCCATCGAGCGATCTGGAGTGCGATCTCTTGCGGGCCGATTCCAGACCTGAGGATCCTGTCGACTAGGCCAAACGGCTGAACGAACAGGGGACGATCCGCACCCGAGTACTGGAACCACGGATCCTTCGGGTCGCTGTGCTTTATTCACCAGTAGCCCGAGTCCTTGGTCACTCGTCGAAGGCTACAGCTCGCCTATGCCCGGGATTTCTCGGTGCCGGCACTGGTGCCGATACCGGTCGGTCCCCCCCGTCTCTTCATGCGGATGGGTGGCACCACTCGGCTGATTCCATGGCAGACGCTGCGACCGCCGCATCAAGGCGGCGAGAGAAGCGGGGCTTTTCGACGACCTGCCGGGTGCGGGGAAGCCGATCCCGGATCTCGACCGCCAACGTCCGCCTGGTCGGTGGGCGGTCAGGCTGGTCCGGCGAGAACGAAGCGTGCTGAAGTCGCGGGATCTTGACAGACGGATCAGCAAGTCGATGCCGGTGATCTGGCGACTGGAGTCTGAGGTCGAGGTCCGCGAGCGAGTCCGTGAGTTGAACGAAGGCGTTGATGGCTACAACGCGGTCGCAGCCTGGGAGCCACACGCCCGTCTGGTCAAAGACGACGTAGTCCTCCAATGGCAGAAGCTTGGTCGATACCGCGCCGGTCAGTCTTGATCGTGGAGGAGCGCAAGCCCCATGGGCACAAGCGCAAGAGCCTGAATGGACCCGGCTGCGACGTAGGCCGCACGAATCCCAGCGCCGTTGGCAACCACGCCCCCCACGACAGCACCGACAACGAAGGCTGTCCTCGTGATCGTTCGCGACCCGATAACGGCTCGCCCAAGAACCTCGTCGGGGCAGTACCGCTGGATGAATCCTCGCCCGATGGCCAAGAGGACCCCCGACAGCGCTGCCCCGATCGACCAAACCACCACGACTACTCCGAGCGATGGTGCGGTCGCCAGCACAACGAGAGAAATGGCGTGAAGCCCAGCTGCGGTCAGCAGCACTCGTCGCCGTCCATAGCGGTGAACCAGTCGCGGAGCGCAAAAGCTGGCAAAGGCCCCGGCGACCGCAGCCACCGTCAGTGTCACGCCGAACGCGATTTCGGAGCCGTTGTGCACATCGAGCACGAGGACTACGAGAAGGCTGAACGCCCCGGCAGCGCCGACGTTGAACACAGCGACGGCCACGGTCCACGGCCGCAACATCGGATGGCCCCAAAGCCAACGAGCGCCTTCGGGCAACTCTGCGAGAACCTCACCAAGACGCAGACCATCACGCTCCGGGCGTTGACGGCTGGGAAGCTCGCGGAAGGCCATAATCGACCCGAAGTAGCTCAGGCCATCAACGACAAACGGCACCCAGGAAACGGTCGCGAAGAGCCCGGCACCTACTGGCGCCCCAATCAAGTCGTTCGTCACGATCTCAGCACTGCTGATCTGCCCGTTGGCGCGATCCAGATCATCACGGTCGACCACGGTCGGAACCACGGCGGCCACCGAAGGGTCGACAAGGATCTCGCCGACGGTGATGACGAACGCGACGGCGAACACCATCCAGATCGAGGCGACATCGGCAATCACTGCTGCGGCCAGGCCAATCATCACGAGCGCTCGCCAGGCTTGCGTTACCACGATGAGCCGCCGCCGGTCGGCTCGATCAACAATCACCCCACCGATAGGGCCGAAGAGCAGCCACGGCAGGAACTGCGCCGCCGTAACAGCAGCTATCAGCAGCGGTGACCCAGTCAGCGTCGTTGCGAGAAGAGGAAGCGCAGCAAGACGAATCCCATCGCCAAGATTGGAGACCGCCGTTGCAGCGAGCAACGCCTGAAATGGCTTGCCGAGCCCCTGCCGCACCACTTGCGCAACCGTACCCGTGTCTTGGCATCCGTTCGCCGTGATCGCGGGACAAGCGGGATTCGGTGACCAGCGATCCGAGTCGAGCGGGGCACCTTAGTTCACCCTCACCAAATCTCCTGCTCGACTGCGAGGAGCTACCAGCCTCCTGTCGACCTCGACGGCCGGTGCTAACCAGCCCGCACCCTCAGCGCAACAGAACCGGCGATGCCGAGCGGGCTAGGTGCTCGGGAACGGCCGCCAGGGCGACGAGCCAGCGGGGCGCGTGCTTAAGGGCGCTCTGGTCATGCCGTTGTGCGGCTACATCACGTGTAAGTCGCGAAAGGTGGTGCGAACCGTGCGATCGGGGTTGCGGTCAAGGTCTAGCTCCAATGTGAGGTCGGTCATCCCTATGTCCGCTGCCCAGACCTCGACCACAACGGCGACCCATCCCGGCCGGCCGGAGTCGCGTTGACTACCGCCTGGCCAACTGTCAACCGGGCCCGGGGGCACGACGAGATCCAGCCGCCGACCGCCGTAGTCGTCGACGTACATCCATGGGTCCGAGCGCCTATCCGCTCCCATCCGACGCAGGGCGTCTCGGTCTCGTCCCACGACCGCTCGCATCAACTGCTCGACGGCTCGTTGTTCATCGGGATCGAGGTCGGCCAGAACGTCCATCGATGTCCAGGGTGCCCCAACCCCATGCGCATAGGAACCGGCGTACTGGCCCGGATCGACTGCGCTACAAAGACACCTCGATAACGTGGCCGACCATCGGGGTAGCGCCGGGCCCATGTCACTGACCACCTGGAGGGCGTCCATGTCGACCGGTCCTGGCCATCGTTGTCGAGCGCAACATCGGTGCCGTACTAGCGTGCTACGACCGTCAGCGGTGGGGGCACGTGAACGGTTCCCCTTCTCCGGGTTCGTCGTCGCCCTTCGCTGCTACGAAGTCGCTGAGTGGGCTGGCCAGCATCAGTCGGCGAAGGGCTGGACGACAGGTGTGGATTGAGACTTGGCCACCACGGGCACTGACGTTCTGGCAGTAGGCAGCAAGGGCTTTGAGATCTTCGGAGTCGGCGTACCTCAAACGCTGGAGGCCGAGTGAGACGAAGTCGAATGCGGAGTCGCAGGTGGGGCACGCCTTGTGGCCGAGGTCGGTGAGGCGGTCGGACTCCTCGATCTCCCCGTACAGGCTGGCTCGGCGCTGGGTCCACCTCACAATGCCGAGACTAGAGCCAGTTCGGGCACAGCGGCCATGGACGTCCTGGCCAGTGGTGTAGCCGACCGCACTGGCCCGCCGTACCCGAGTGCGCGACGAGTGCCGCGCCCGGGCGGTGGGTGGCCGCCTATGGTCCTAGTGGTATGGGTCCTCCTGCGAGGGTGTCGATTCGGCCGCTGAGAGCCCTGTGTCTAGCAGTGGTGCTAGGAGCGTGCGGCTTTGGCGAGCAGGGCCAGGCCGGTGGGACCGATGGGCCGGTGGTTCGGCACTCCGGTGGCTTCTCAGGCGACGGCGACGATG
>JBCCRO010000024.1:0-89456 GCA_039201605.1 Actinomycetota bacterium | reverse complement strand
CGTCGGCTGCGGCTTCGAGACCTCAGTGGACGCATTTCACATGTGGTCGTGGCAGACCTTCGTGCGCGGCAGTATCACCAACCCGGGGAGATCGCATACGGGCAGAAGGCCACCGGTCCGGAGTGCCGAGATCGCCAGGCGTAGTGGTTCGAGGCCGTTGGCCACCGCATCCAGATCCCGGTGTAGGCCGACAGCCCTTGAGCTCGCGACGTTGTCCCGTTCGACGGCTCGCATGTCATGAGGATCATGGGTAGCGAGGCACCCCAGCAGAACGGCACCGATGCCGAGCGGCTGAGGTGCTCGGGAACACGACTTCTCTAGGGCGGCCTGCTCAGGCAACATCATTGCGCTCGGATCCAGCGACTGAGCGCCGACGCCGTTTCGCTCGGAGCAGCTCACACGAAGACTCGTCGCACTCGCCGGGGGCCGTATCGAGAACCGGCGTGGTGCATGCCCCTGGGGTGCGGAAAGGCTCGTGCCCGGGCACCGGATCGTGGGGATCGGCACGCACCGTCGATGCGTGAGCGTTTCTCCGCACGCTCGTCGTGTCGGTGCGAGTGAGCTTCGCCGTTCCGCTAGTAGACCAGGACGCGCTCGTTCTCAAAGGTGAGGTCGACGAGCTTGGCCGGCATGGCGAACGTTGCGCCCAGCCGTTCGAGGTCGCCGTCGGTCACCCCTCGACCCTTTGCCGACATACCGGAGACGTAGATCGGAACGCCGGCCTGGACCAGTGCGTTCATCGAGTCATCCAGCTGGCCGGTCCCAAGGCCGCGGAGGTTGTCGACGACCTCGGCCTTCGCCAGGTAGGCACCGTCGCTCCGACGGGTTGGCATCAACGGCTCGGTTGTTGTCGTCCATGGCGCGGGCCTCGTCCATCAGGCTTTCTACGTTGCAGTGGTCGCTGTGATTCCACGCAGCGGCATCTCACCTCGACCGGTGGTTCGAGTCCTCATCCCGAGGCGGTGACCCACCACGACACCCCCAGGAGATGCAATGAGCAACACCAATGATCCCAAAGAGATTCTGAAGCTGATCAAGATGCTGTCGCCGACGACACTTCCGCGATGGGAGTACATCTCGCGTGAGGACCTGACGCTCACCAACGTTCATGAGGCAGGGGTGAGCGACGATGCGCCGATCACCTCCGACATGCGGTACCCGCAGCCCGCGGAGTACCCGCTGGGAGCAGAGAGCGCCCACGGAGAGGTCGAGATCATCGACGGCGTCGAGTTCACCCACTGGTATGCCGACGCCGACGGCATCCTCTGGCACTTCGTCACCACCGGAGACCCGGGAAACGAGCCCTTCGTGCTCGTCCACGGCTTCCCCGAGAGCTGGTACACGTTCCACAACCAGATGCGTGACCTGTCCGACCAGTTCTACTGCATCGCCGTGGACACCTTGGGCAACGGTCAGAGCGACAAGCGCCTCGACCTCGACTATCGCTACTCCGCCATTGCGGCCTCGTTGGGCAAGCTGCTCGACACGATCGGTATCGACAAGTTCAACCTCGGCGGTCACGACCGCGGATCGGTCATCTCCGATCACCTGCTCAACGTTGACGGCATGGAAGAGCGCGTGATGCGCTATGTCCGGATGCAGCAGTCCGCCAACGAGCCCCACGGTGATCCCAAGCCACCTCACGACATCTTCGCCCAGCCCTGGTTCCCGAAGCTCATGAAGTGGACCGGCTTTCCTCGCGTTGCGTACGCGGCGGGTGGCTACCGAGTCGAAGGGATCACCAAGGAGGTTCTCGACCGGCTTGACCATGAGGTCAAATTCAACGGTGTCGCCGAGGCGTCACCCCGGCAGTTCGACAAGACCAGCATGCAGCAGGAGCTCGATGATCGACACAACATGCTGTTCGCCAAGATGACGATGCCGGTCCTCTTCCTCCAGGGGAAGAACGACCCTGGTCAGCACGTCGAGGAGTACGAGAACACGCCGGACTTCGTCACCAACGGACGGGTTCAGTTCGTCGACGGCAACCACTTCTTCCAGCTCGAGGCCATCGAAGAGACCGAGGCTGCCATGCGGGCGTTCCTCTCGGAACCGCTGTCGTGAGCGCAGGTGCCGGCGGTGACGCATCGCTCGACGAGCAACCGCCGAACCAATACCTCGAGGCCGATGTCGTCCTTGTCGAGTTGAGCGAGGCCGGCGCCCGGCGGGCGAGGACCTTGCCGTTGGGCAAGGTCCTCGTGCTGTCGATGCTCGCCGGGGCGTTCATCACCGCCGGCGCCATGCTGGCGACGCTCCTCGTGGCCGACGTCGAGACTGAGGGCGTGCGCCGCCTACTCGAGGGTTTCGGCTTCTCCGTCGGTTTCTTCGTCGTCATCCTCTCGGGCGGGTTGCTGTTCACCGAGGTGAACGTCGAGATCCCGGCAACGATGCTCAGCCGGCGAGCGACCGACATCCGTCACCTGGTGCTTCGCCTTTGGGTGGTTGCGGCGCTCGGCAATCTGGCCGGTGCGTTCCTACTCGGTCAGCTGATCAACGTCGCCCACGACTTCAGCCCGACCGACCTCGAGACCCTGGTCGACATCGCCGAGAAGAAGGCCCGGTTCCAGGAGGTCGGGGGACTGGAGGGCTGGGGCCGGGCCGTGGTCTCGGGCATGCTCGGCAACTGGCTCGTCGGCATGGCCGCCTTCCTCTCGGTGATGGGCCGCACCATCATCGGTCGCTACATTCCGGTCTTCCTCGTCGTGGTCGCCTTTGTGGCCACCGGCTTTCTGCACAGCCCGGCCAACATGGGCTTCTACTCCCTCGTCGGCCCGACCGGCGCTGGTCCGGGATGGGGAACCGGCCTGTGGTGGGCGATCCTGCCCGCAGCCATCGGCAACATCCTGGGCGGTGCACTGCTGGTCGCCCTCCCGTTCTGGTACGCAGGAACACGTAAAGCCGCCTAGACGCCGCTGGTGCCCGAGGTCTTGCCGCGACCGCGTCAGCTCGGTCGCCAGCCGACCTGCTTGGCGAAGTCATCCGCCTGTCGGTGTTCCTCGAGAACCTAATCGACGGGTCGACGAGCCAACCGGCCTTCCTGCTCGGCGCGTTGTCGTGCGGAGACGATCGCCTCGGCCAGCGGAGGCAGCCCCATCTTGCTCCGCCGATCGTCTACCAGATCGGGATCCTCGACAGGTGGCCACGGGCCGAACTCACCATCTTCGTCCCATCCCCAGTGAGTGCCGTACCACTGATGCCGTCCCTCGAAGTATCGAATCCGATCCTCCAGCTGGGCGAGCTTGGCCGGCTCGGCTTCGCCTTGTTCGACGGCCGAACCGTACAGCTCCCGGCACCGACGGATGAGCGCGGGGTTGGCGATGTCGTGCTGAGCGATCAGAATCGCAGCCGACGAGCCGTCCCGGCCGATGAGCTGATGGCTCGGCCAGCGACCGAGCTGATCGAGGATCTCGGCGAGGCGGTCGCCGTTGCGGCGGTGAACCGCTCGCATCTCAGGGTGATAGCCCCTGAAGAGTTGGCCCGACTTGGCGAGGCGGTCTCGAACGGTCAGGTCCTCTCTCGCCAACCGTGCCAGTTCGCTCGCCAGCTCAGGATGTTCCACGGCCAGAACCTAGCGGCGTTCCCTGGGCTCATAGCCGGCAAGCCTTGTCGGGTGACGCCCAGGGGGCTAGGCCGGTTGCACCTGATGCCGACCTAGTCTGTCGGCGGTGAAGTCATCGCTCCCGACCGGCTTGCGGAGGCGTCGTCGCCCACCGCCTGTCTCGCTGATTGTTCTGGTGGCGGCTGCACTCGGTGTGCTCGGCGGCAGCTGCACACGACCGCCGGAGAGCGGACGGCTCGACGATCCTGCAGGGGTCGTGGATGAATTCACCATCGAAGCCGTCACGCTTCGCGATGATCGGGTGGTGGCTCTGGATCCACCACCAGTCCGTGACGGCGGCCTGCTCGCTCAATTCGACGGTCGCAACGTGCAGCTGCTGTTCCGGCCCGTCGGTTGTCCGTTGGTACCGAGTGTCAGCGTTCAACCCAACGGGGAGCAGATCGAGATCGAGCTTCGTGAACTACCTGAACAGGCGCCCTGTGCCAACGACGTCCTCATCTTCGTGGATCTCCGTCTCTCACGCGAGTTCCCCGCGATCTCGACTGCTCGGATCTGACCGCTCGCCCGGGACCCACGGGCGATGTCGAGCAGCCTCGGGAACAACGATCCGGTAGGTGGAGGAGGGGAGGAGGTTCGTGGATTCTGGTGCCGCTGATTCGCAATCGTTGTGGGGCACGCTGGTTGTGACGTATCGACTATCGAAACCACACAGGAAGGACGACTCCAGGTGATCGACGCTGACGCACTGCACAGTGCCGCAAAGAGCGGTCTGGCGAAGGCGTGGCAGGACCGATGGGAAGCTCACGGGCACGAGACCATCTACGGGTTCGGATTCTCCACCAACAGCGCACAGTATGTTCTGCCGCAGTCCTTCACCGAGGACGGCCTCACCGAAGCGGTGGCGTCCTCGGGCCTCCGGAGGTCGGAGCTGCGATGGTCCCCAGGGGACTCTCCCCGGATGCTGGTCGGCGAGCAGCGCCTGGCCGAGACATCTGCGATCGTGGAGGCGGCCTACAACGACGAGCTGATGGAGTCCGAGGCCGACGACGCCGAGGACCTCTGGATGGAGACGGTGTACGGCGTCCTGGTGTCAGTACTTCGAGAACTGGCCTCCGAGGGGCTGTTCAGCGGCGCGCCTGACCCCGTGCTCAACATATGGGGAGTGGAGATGGGGCCTGATGGTGAGCGCTACTACGCCGGACTGGTCAACCCTCCCGATGTCGCCCAACGTTTCGCAGCGGAGCTGGCGAACGGCTCGTAGCCGGTCCGCACACCTGCGCCCAGGGCCGAGGCGTACATCGGTCGCCAAAACTGCAAGCGCCGCTGACATGATGCCAGCGGTGCTTGGTTTCTAGCCGTGGTTAGCTAGATGGGTCGAACGTTCTTGGCTTCTTCTCCCTTGCGGCCGGGGGCGACGTCGAACTCGACGGCCTGGCCTTCGTCCAGCGACTTGTAACCGTCGCCGGCGATGTTGGAGTAATGAACGAAGACGTCATCTCCCTGGTCACGCGAGATGAAGCCGAAGCCCTTCTCACTGTTAAAAAACTTCACAGTGCCTTGCATCGCAAGCTCTCTTCCATACTTGACCGCCAGCTAGGCGGCCGCCGTCCAAACTAGGCCGATATCGGCGGACTTCCTCAGCTGTCAACCCCGACGCCGCCTGAGCGCAGCTTGCTCACGGCGGTGCGAGCAGCTCTCTGCGCAGGTCAGCGGTCCGGCGTGCGGTAGTCGGCGATGCCGCGATCGGCCACCCATGCGATGTAGCGCTCGAAGGAATCGGCGATGTCGGCGTTGGTGAAACCGAAGTCCTCCGGCGCGTAGGCCCAGGTGCCGCCTCTGCGCTGTGGATGGTCGGCCTCCCACTTGGCCACGTTGTCGAACGCTTGTCGACCGCACTCGATGCCGGCCGCGCCGAAGATGCGACGCGCCACGTCGACGCTGTCCGCCCGAACGTCGGCGTAGCTCACGTCGTGGAAGACGTCATGCGGGTTGGCTTCGCGGTAGTCGAGGCTCCGGTGGATGCGCGATGCGCTCCGCTCGGGCGTACGGGCGAGGTTCCGCCGTGGTTGGTCGGAGTAGATCCTGTGGAAGCACTGGCCGAGCTTGGCTGCCGATGGCACGAACTTGAACGGGCTTCGTTGCAGAGCGACGACCGTGGCGTCGGGATACACCGCACGCATGGCCGAGTCGTAGCCGGGTGTGACGACGCACTTCAGCACGAAGGGCTTTGCCGGATCGGCCAGCTCCTGCCAGATCAGATACTTGAGTACATCTCGGACGTAGCGGAACTGCGCTGTCGGGTCGCATGTCGCCAGCCACGCGAGGTACGAATCACAGGCGGCGAAGCCCGAGAACGAAGGTGTCAGCAGGCTGCCCTGCATGATGACCGCTTCCTCTTCCGGCTCGGTGGCCTGCATGTGATGGCCGAACCGTGTCTCGGGTGAACGCTCGTCGCACCAAGTCGCGTACTCGACGACGTCGGCGATGCGCCAAGACGTGTCCTCGCCTGGGACCCCCGACACCGACGCGTAGTTGAGGGTCATCCAGTAGGGGAGCCAGTTGACCTCGCCGGTTGAGGCGAGGGCCTTCTGCAGTTTGGTCGATCCCGTCCTCGGCATCGTGTGGATGATGACGGGTGGGATCAGATGGATGTCGAGGATCTCGGGGTGGGCGGCGAGATCGCGGAGCATGCGGAGGCGGTTGGTCAGCACCCGCACCACGAACCGCCGTTTCATCACCGCAGCCTCGGCTGCGAACCGGGCACTCTCGTTGTAGCTGTCGATCAGGACTTGCACGGGCTCGACGGCGTCTTCATCGTCGATGTCGACGTCGGCCGCCACCCGTGCCTCGGCCAGCAGCTCCTCTGCCGTGTCGGCGATCCGAGGCCAGTCGGTCATGACGGCGCACCGAGGGCGGTGTGGCGGGGTGGGCCCAGCCGGTAGATCTCCTGGATTCCGGGTGCTGCCGCAATCACATCGTGCACGCGGTTGAGCAGGGCGACGGCTGACCCCTGGTGGCCGATCTGGCGATCGACGTGGACGCCCGAGTTGGGCGATCCGGTCACGCGCCAAGCCATGAAGTCCTCCGTCTCGTGCTCCAGACACACCCGCAACTCGATCGTTGCGTGAGCGCTGGTCCCTTGGCTTGATTCGACGTCGACCGTGATCCGCACACCGGCGGGTTCGCCTGCCGGTATGTCCCGACCGATTCCCGTCGAGTGCACCGGGTGCTCGAACAGAACGGGTTCACGCCGTTCGGTGACCGTGGTGACGTCGAAACCGAGAGCGACCATCACCTGCCATGGGATGATCTTGTACAGCTCGCCGACCGGGCCCGGTCGGTCGATCATCCGACGTTGGAACTCGTCGTGGCTCAGACCGATCCCCACCACCGGAGCGATGGACGAGCGGCCCAGCTCGGTCCGGCTCGTGTGGTGAAGCGCCGTGATCTCAGCACACGGTCCCGCTGCGAGCACGCCCGACCAGATCCGCGAGACGTCCCAGATCCCCGACCCGGTGAAGGTAACCCCGTTGGCGGACGCAAGCTCCTGGATCCGATCGGCGTAGTCCGGGCGGATGCGTGGAAAGTAGGACTCGGTCCCGTGCGACAACACGTTCACGCCGGCCGAGAGCAGCCGCTCGTAGCCCTCCATGTTGTCGGGCAGCCGGTCCGAAGTCGCAACGACGGCGACGTCGACTCCGAGCTCGCGCAGTCTCGAGTAGTCGGCGCTGTGGCAGTCCTCGACGGCGACCCCGAGATCGTCGTCGATGCCGGCCACCTCGCCCAGGTCGCGCCCAACCTTGTCACCTGGACGGTTGAAGGCGGCCACGACCGGCCAGCCCTTCCCCTGCGCCAAGCGCACGAAGGCGCTGCCGTATCGCCCGACGCCGTACACAGCAAGCCGAGGGGAACGGGACATTCGGCGGAGCATAGAGGAGACATGCGTCTGTTTGCAGCAACGATGTTCGCCCTTCGGTAGGCACGGAGGTTCGATGACGACGATCACGCGCACCGTCTTCTCGGAGGTGTACTGCCATCCTTGTTCTGTGATTGATGACACCTCTCGAACGCAACAGCTTGCGCCGGGGCCGCTGATGCTCCCGCCCCCGATCGGCAGCCAGGCGCCATGGTGGTAGCCGAGATCGTTGCGGCCGATCGTGTGTTGGCGCGACGACTGTATGAGTTGGTGTCCGAGGTCGAGGCGGGCAACTTCATCCTCGCCGTACAGCATCGCGACCGCCTTCGCCATGGCCGAGGTGGGTGCCGAGGCCGAGACCGGACGCCAGCTGCGATCGGCGCTCGGTATCGATGCCTCCACCATCGGCTGGCACGCCGGCCGCAGTGCACTCGACACCGCCGTCCGCACACCCTTGGACACGCCCAAAGGCGCATCGCCCCTGGAGCTGGAGATCGCCAACGGTCTATTCGCCCAGGCGGGCTTCTCGATGGTCGAGGACTTCGTTGGAGCCCTGACCGAGCACTACCGGGCGGCGCCAACCTCCGTCGACTTCACGTCCGACCCGGAGGCAGCCCGCGCCTTGATCAACTCATGGGTGGCCCAGCAGACCGCCGACCGGATCACCGAGCTTCTCTCCGAAGGAGTCATCGATGAGGACGTCCGGCTCGTGCTGGTCAACACCGTCTTCTTCAGGGGACTGTGGCTGAAGCAGTTCGATCCCGATCGAACCGTCCTCGACGCGTTTACGTTGCTCGACGTCACGGTCCTCGATGTCGAGATGATGAACGGGACGTCCCGAACCGTCTACGGCGAGGGCGACGGCTGGCAGATGGTTCGCATGCGGTACTGGGGCGGCTACTCGATGACCGTGATTCTTCCTGCCCCGGATCGGTTCACCGAGATCACGGACCGGTTCTCGATCGGTCTACTGGACGAGATCAGCGCGCAGCAGAGCGACCGCTCGGTCAACCTCACCATTCCCAAGTTCACCTGCGCCACGCCGACGGATCTCATCCCGGTGTTCCGGTCGCTTGGCGTCATCGACGCGTTCGACCCGGCCAGGGCCGACTTCTCGGGAGCATCGACCGAGCTCCCCCTGTACGTCTCCAGCGCTGTGCACCAGGCCACGATCGAGGTCGACGAGTTCGGCACCACCGCCACCGCGGCAACGGCGATCGTCGGCAGGCGGGTGTCGGCCCCTCGGCCCGCCGAGTTCCGGGCCGACCGACCGTTCGTCTATCTGATCGAGCACGACGCGACCGGCGAACCACTCTTCATCGGGCGAGTGGCGAACCCCACGACCTGACGGCCAACAGGCCACCGGGCCGACCACCGATGTGGTTGCGTCGATCCCTGGAGTCGTTCACGACACGGGGATCTGCCAGTGGCGTTCCGCTCGTTGCGCTCGCCACATCTCGGCGTACCGACCGTCGCCGGCGAGCAGGGTTGCATGGTCGCCCTCCTCGACGACCTGACCGTCTTCGAGCACCATGATGTTGTCCGCCGCCACGATGGTGGAGAGCCGATGGGCGATCACGACCACGGTCTTGTCGGCGACGAGCGTGTCGATCGCCCGCTGCACCGCCACCTCGCTCTCGGTGTCGAGGGCCGACGTCGGTTCGTCGAGGATGACGATCGGGGCGTCCTTGAGGATGGCGCGGGCGATCGAGATGCGCTGACGCTCGCCGCCGGAGAGTGCGCCACCGATCTCGCCCACCCCGGTGTCGTAGCCGTTGGGCAACGCCGTGATGAAGTCGTGGCAGTTGGCCGCCCGAGCTGCGGCGATCACCTCCTCGGTGGTGGCGTCGCCCTTGGCCAGGCGGATGTTCTCGCCGATCGAATCGTCGAAGAGGTAAACGTCCTGGAAGACGACCGAGAACTGGGCCATCAGATCCTCTTGACTCAGGCCGCGCACATCGACGCCGCCGACCATCACCGATCCGTGTTGCGGGTCGGCGAACCGGGTGAGGAGCCGGGTGATCGTGGTCTTCCCACTGCCGGAGGTGCCGACGAGCGCCGTCAGGCTCCGTTCGGGCACGACGAACGACACGTCGCGAAGAACGAGCTCATCGGTCTGGTCGTAGGCGAACGCCACGTCGCGGAACTCGACCTCGCTCCCCGCCGGCATTCCCGATCCGGTGACGATCGGCAGCGGTTCGACGCTGAGCACGTCGGCGATGCGATCGACGGCGGCCTGCATGAAGTCGAACATCACCGACATCTGGGCGAAGAACGACAGCGGCTCGCTGAACCGCACCGTGACGACGACGATGGCGAGCACCGTCGCCGCCGTGAGACTGTCGTCGAGGGCGAACCGGACGGCCAGGGCGGTGATGCCGACGATGCCGATCTGGACGACCGCGGCCATGCCGATGGCGGGGATGGTGCCGAGCTTGAGCCCCTTCACCTGCGCCTCCCGCAGCCGGGCCAAGGCCGACTGCAGGCGCTCGGACCGCGCTCCGACCTGGCGAGTCGCACGCAAGACCGGAAGCCCCTGTATGTACTCGACGAGGTGTGACGCGGTCTCGGCGTGAGCCGCGGTGCCGATGCGGTTGTCGCGGGCACCCTGAATGCGGATGAGCCGGTAGATCGGCAGTGCCAGGGGGAACAGCACGGCCATGACCGCCGCCAGGCGCCAATCGATGAAGAGCATGGCGATGACCGTGACGGCGGGGGCCACGATGATGTTGACCACGATGGTGAACGTCCCGCCGGCGATCGCAACGACGTCGTTGACGTTGCCGGTCAGCACATGGTTGAGATCGCCGGTCTGGCGGCGAGACAGCTGTTCGAGTGGCATGCGCTTGAGCTGCTCGCCCAGGTTCTCGCGGGTCTCGTGAGCGACCTCGACGTTGATCCGCGTGAATTCCCTCGTCTCGGCCAGGCGCAGGAGCGCGTCGACCACGATCAGCGCTGCGATCGCCCCCATGTACGACCACACGTCGTCGGAGGAATCGACGAGGGCGTTGAACAGGGGAAACAACAGGGCGTAGGCGAGGCCCTGGGCGATCGAGCCGAGCAGTGAGTAGAGCAGCGACCGGCGCATCAGCGGCGCCCGTGATCCAGATGCTTCGATGAGAATGCGGTACGTGTGGAGCATCTCGTCTCCTCAGAAGGCGGGCGTCGAGGGATCGGCGGCGTCGTGAGTGGTGCGTAGACCCCAACCCTGGGCTTCGTTGAAGTGCGCCCACAGGCGTGCGTATCGACCGCCGCCGGCGACGAGCTGCGCGTGCGTGCCGGATTCGGCCACACGTCCCTCGTCGAGGACGACGATCTGGTGGGCGTCGGTGATCGTGGACAGGCGGTGGGCGACCACGATCAGGGTCTTGCCGCGGGCCAGTTCGGCCAGCGCCCGATGGATCTTGGCCTCGTTGTCCGGGTCGGCGAAGGCGGTCGCTTCGTCGAGCACGATGATCGGGCTGTCCTGCAGGATCGCCCTGGCGATCGTGATGCGTTGTCGCTGACCGCCCGACAGGCTCGACCCGCGCTCGCCGACCACGGTGTCATACCCGTCGGCCAACTCCTCGAGGATGAAGTCGTGGGCCTGGGCGGCGGTGGCAGCGGCGACGACCTCCTCGTCGGTCGCATCGGGCTTGCCCAGCCTGATGTTGGCCTCGATCGTGTCGCTGAGCAGAAAGGGCGTCTGGAAGACGAACGCCACCGACGACATCAGCTGATCGGAGGACATGTGGCGAACGTCGACACCACCGACGAGGAGCTCGCCGCCGTCGACGTCCCAGAACCGGGGGATGAGCTGCGCGATCGTGCTCTTGCCTGCGCCCGACGGCCCGACGAGGGCGGTGACGGTGCCGGGGGCAATCGTGACGGTGACGTCGGTCAAGGCGTTGTCGTCACGGCCGTCGTAGCGGAACGAGACGTTGCGAAGCTCGACCGACGCATCGCCCGGGGGAGTGCCCGGACTCGCCTGGGTCATGGGCTGGACGGCGCGGAGGCGGCCGAACCGCTTCACCGCCGCACTGGCATTCTGGATGAACTGCTGGAGCCACACGATGGGGAGAATCGACTCGGTCACCGTCGGACCCAACGTCAGGAAGATGGCGAGGATCGGCAGCTCGATCGACCCGTTGCGATACATCGGGACCCCGACCGCCAGCAGCACCAGCACCGTCGGCAGCGCGGCGAAGAGCGTGCGAGCCACGAAGACCCCGCCTCGGGATCGGTCGGTCCAGCTCTTGAGCTTCTGTGTCGTGTCGTCGAGGGCCAGTCGGTAGCGCTCGAACGATCCGGACCCGTCATCGAAGGTGCGAACGACGTGCATGCCCTGCACGTACTCGTTGATGACGCCGTTGATGCGCTCGGTCGCCTCGTCGACCTCTCGCCGGGCCGTCTCGTGATCCCGCAGGGCGAGCGTCATGCCGACCATCCCGAGTGGGAACACCGCAAGGGAGACGAGCGCCAGCCGCCAGTCGAGAATCAGCATCACGACGATGCCGAGCACCGGAGCACCGATGGCCCGGGCGAACAGCGGCGTGCCGTCGGCCACGAACGCGTGCAGGGCGCGGACGTCGTCGAGCAGGATCTTCTTCAGCGCACCCGAGCCGGCGGTCACGACATAGCCCAGCGGCACCCGGGCGAGGTGATCGGTGAGTTCGGTGCGAAGTATCTGTTCCAGGCGGAAGGCGCCCAGGTGCGAGAGTCGGAACGACAAGACCCGCAGCAGGAACGACGCGATGACGAAGCCCAGACCGACGAGGATCAGGGTCCACAGTCGACCGGTGTCGGGATCGTCGGAGGTGAGTTCGCGGCCGATGGGGAGGAACAACACGATCGCCACCAGCCAGGCGACGAGGCTGATGAACGACACCGCCATCGCCCAACGGATCTCGCGATTGACCGGCGAGATGATCGTCCAGAGCCCTGGCTCGTCGTCGCCGATCGAGGCCTCGACGTCGATGCGATCCTCGTCGTCCACCGCAAGGTCGTCGGTGCTCGTCTCGGTCACGACTGGCCCGCGTAGGCGTTCCAGTGGTCGAGCACATCGGCGCCGGTCCGGACCTCGCCCTCGCCGAAGAGGACGGCCTCCAGATCGGCCAGCATCCAGGCGACGGCGAACGGGAACGACGCGAACCAGAACTCGCCGGAGATGTCGGCCGTGGTTCCGGTGAGGCTTGGGGCCAACTCGAGATCGTCGATGCCGTCGCCGGAGAAGCCGCCGTCGGCCAGCACGAAGACGAAGTCGGCGTCGTGGTCGAGGAGGGTCTCCTCGGAGAAGAAGATGAACGGAAGGGCGGGGTCCACCTCGGCCTGCTGGGCCTCCGGGCGTCCCAGGCCGAGTTCGTCCAACAGGGCCGCGCTGGCGCTCGTGTTGTCGGGCAGGGCGAAGGTCGAGCCGCCGATGTCGCCGATGATCGAGACCGTCGGCGGCGTGTCGAAGGTGTCATCGATCCTGGCCGCCAGCCGTGCGATCTCGGCCTCGAGCGCTGCGATGCGTTCAGCGGCGACGTCCTCGGCGCCGAGGGCCTCGCCCACCAGTGCGATCGGCTCCTGCCACGGCTCGGAGTCGTCGTAGAGGACGATCGGGCCCACCTCGCTCCAGAGGTCGTAGGTTTCCAGGGTGGTGGGGTGAGCGAAGCTGACGACGAGATCGGGGGCGAGCGCCGCCGATGCCTCGATCGCCGGGTCGGCGAGGGCGTGGTCGATCAGCTCAAGGCCCCGCGCGCTGGCGATCGGCTCGGTGTAGACGGTGAGCAGCGAGCGGTAGACCGTCGTCGGCTCGACGCCCAGCTCCCACAGGATGAACGCCGAGTACTCGTCCAGCGCCAGGATGTTCTGAGGATCGACGGGGACGTCGGTGGTGCCACCGGCATGCTCGATCGTGCGGAAGGCGGGTTCCGCCTCTTCGGTCGACGGGGATCCGGGATCGGTCGGCTCCGATGCCGATGCGCTCGTCGATGCGCTCGCCGACGCCGACGTCGCCGAGGCCGTTTGCTCGCCGTCGCCGCCGTCCCCGCAGGCGGCGAGGAGCGCAACCGAGAGCACGATGGCTGCGCCGGCGAGCAGTGAACGGGGCGAGTTGGTGCGGTGGTTCACAGACGGGGGTCCTTTCGAGGTACATCACGGCGGGACGCCGGGCCGACAGCACCGGTGCGATTCGATTCGATTGCGGCGTGCGGGATGGCATCCCGGAGAGCAGGACAGCGCACAACCGGAGAGTTAAGCAGGCTTAGCGGAGTTTGCAAAGCTATTTCTGCATTCCATTTGCGAATTGTCTTCAGCTAGGTTGGGGCGATGCCGAAAGGAGCGCGCCCAGTAGGGCGGCCACCCGCCCTGTCACGAGCCGAGGTCGTGGCGGCGGCGATCGACGTGGGCCTGCGAGATCTGACCCTGCAGTCGGTTGCCGACCGGCTGGACGTGTCGGTCTCGGGCCTGTATCGCTACGTCGACCATCGCGATCATCTGGTCGAGTTGGCCGGAGACGAGATCGCCTCCCGGTTCGTGATGCCGACCGACGACGCCGTCGATGCTGCCAGCTACCTGATCGGCATCGGCCACGGCGTGCGGAACCTGGCGCTGGAGTACGACGGCCTCGGCGACTTCTTCGGTCGCACCGGGACACGTTCACCGAACTGGCTGAGGACGATCGAGCGGTTCATCCATACGCTGGTCGGGTTCGGCCACAGCGCGCCGGATGCGGTGGCGCTGGGTACATCGGTCGCCAACTTCGCCACCGCATCGGTCGAGCGGCAGCGCCGCGCCGAGCTCGATGCCGTCGAGGGCAAGCCCCTCGCCGAGCAGTACGAAGAGGCCATCCCCACCCAGTTCGACCCAGCCGACCTGCCGTTGTTGCGACAAGGCCAGTACTTTCTGGCCGCCATGCAGGCCGACGACTACTTCGCGTGGATCCTGGAGAGCTTCGTCGAGGGCCTCCTGGCGAACGTCGCCAACGCTCCGTGGCGGTCACCGGACTACGGTTCGGCCGCCGGTGCCGCCGACGACCCTCGGACGTGATCCCCGAGCCGGTCATGCGGCCGGACGAGCCCGATAGGTGAATGCGGTGCTCCACCGTGTTGAGCGGTCTGGATCGCGACTGGGATCACTCGGTCGTGTGGTTCGGAAGCGCAGCTTTCCAGGTGTCTTCGGTGACGATGGTCAGGGACTCGGCGAGTTCCCGAACGACGGCGTAGGGGGCGTGGCCCGAGACGGCGATGACATGGCTCGGGGTGGCTTGCCAGGCGACTCCGTTCCACTCGCCGTCGGCGTCGAGGCGTGTGAGGCGCCAGCCTCGGACGTCCCGGACTCGGGTCGCCGACAGCTCTCCACCGAAGACACCCGCCCCCAGCAGAGGGCTCGGCAATGTGGCGGTCTCCACGACCAGCGGTCCTCCGTCGGTTGTGACCTCGGAGGCCACCTCGAAGTAGGTGGTGGTGTGGGTGGGGCTCTCTCCGAAGGTGCTCGCCTCGATCACGTCGATCGGGCCGCTGGTGTCGACGGCTGCGGAGCCCGAGCTGTCGATGGTCGTGCTGTCGAGGATGGTGGCGGCGTAGTCGGCACGACCACCATCAGCCATCACCCTGATGGTGGTCCCCCCTCGGTCCTGGACAACGACGGTGAAGACGTCGTCCCAGACCTCGGCCGGACCGCTGGCGAGATCCAGCGGTCTGGACGCAGCGTCGAGTTGAGGTGTCGGCCCATCGACCCAGATCGTCGCAAGGTCGACGTAGGTTTCGTCTTCTGCGACCCGTCCGACAACGATGATCTCACCCGCCAGTCCGACATCGTGATCGCCGGCCTCGGCGACGCTGGCGTTACGCACCGTCGCCGCTTCCTGCGGCTCGACCAGCACATACAACGGTTCGGTCGGGTCATGAGGGGCTGCGGCGACGACCAGCCCTGCCGGTTCGCCTTGCAACACCATTGCCGGCACGGCGACAACGGCCAGGACCGCAGCAGCGGCTAGGGCGACTGGACGAATCCGACGTCTCCGTGGTGAGGCGATCCGCTCGACCACATCCGGCCGGTCAGGGGGAACGAGCTCCAGTGCGTAGGACTGCTTCAGCCAGTCTCCGTAGCGGCTGAGCTGATCCTTGACGTCCTGTTCAGACATGCGGCTCAACCTCCAGAGCTGATTGAAGCTTGGTGAGTGCTCGGGCGATATGGGTCCGGATGGTCGACGGGGAGACGTCGAGCAGCTCGGCCACCTCCGCCTGGGTCCAACCGAAGCCGTGCACGAGCACGACCGCGACTCGCTGCGATTCGGAGAGTTCCTCCAATGCGGGAAGGAGACCGGGTTCGAAGTGAGGCAACTCGTCTGGTGGAGGAGCTGGTAGGAATCCCTGCCGCGGGGTCGACCGGCGTGCGGCGGTCTGGCCGACTCGGTAGAGGTACCCGGCGGGGTTGGTCATCGTCGACAGCCGGTCCCAGTTCTCCCAGCCGTAGGAAAGCGCCGCCGCTGTCGCATCTGCGCCGACGTCCGGGCCGTAGGCCGCGACGAGTGCGCTGCGGAGTCTCGACGCCGAGGCCTCGACGAACGATTCGAAGGTCACACTCAATAGAGCACGAGACGACGTGGGATCGTGACGATCCACTCGGGTGGTCCCTCCCGTGCCGTGCGATCGCCAGAGGCGGCCAGGCCGGGATCGTCTCGTCCATCGGCCTTCTCCTCGGTCGCTCATCCCGTTGCCAGCGTTTCGCCCGCAGCGCCGCTCGTCAGACTGCTTCGAGGACGAAGAAGATGAAGCAGAGGAAGCGCACTCGGCCGTTGAGATCGTCGGGAAGAAGCTCTGGCGGCGTGTCGGCCGCCGGTGGGGGTTCGCTGATGACCGTGATCCGGAAGCCGGCGTCGGCGAAGGCCGAGGTCATGGCGTGCAGCGGACGGTGCCAGTAGGTCAGGACGGCTGACTCGCCGCTGAAGATGTACTCCTCGGAGTACTCGGTGAGGGCGAAGTAGTCGGCATGGAGGTTGGCCAGCTTGAAGATGGCCGGATGGTTCACCGAGAGAAGGAGGCGTCCGCCCGGTCTCACGATGCGACGGATCTCGGCGAGCGGGGCCGTCCAGTCGCGCAGGTAGTGCAGCACGAGCGATGCGACCACGTCATCGAACTCGGCGTCGGCGAACGGTAGGCGTCCGGCGAGATCGGCGACGTGGACGGCTGTGTCATCGCCCAGCCGGTCCCTGGCGAGGTCGACCATGGCTGGACTGGCGTCGAAGCCGGTCACCCGGGCGCCCCTGGCCAGGAGCGCTTCGGCGAGGAGCCCCGAACCGCAACCAGCGTCGAGCACGCGGTGACCGTCCACGTCCCCTGCGAGTTCGAGCATGGCGGGCCGCTCGTAGTAGGCGTTGAAGAGGTTCGACGCGTTGTCGTCGGCGTAGGCCTCGGCGAACCCGTCGTAGTGATCAGACCGCACGTGACCGCCATCCCGCTCGGACACGACGACCGGCGGCCGAGCTGTCGCCACCGGCTTGTCGTGCGCGCTCGGCGCTCATCGCCGGCACCGTAGCCGACGGCATCGAGGGCCGGGCGGAGGTCGTTGGTACCCGATGACGCCTACGATCAGGTCACGTCGGGCGTAAGGGGGCGCGACCATGACGAGGGCGGCCTACGACGACATCGCCGACTGGTACGAAAGCGAGTTTCTGGCCCACCAGCGGCGGGGCGGTGAAGCCCGGGAGTTCGCCGACTCGATAGGTATCGACCGTGCTCTCGTCGACCTGCTCGGCCCCGGTACGGGGACGTGTCTGGAGGTCGGCTGTGGCACCGGTGTGTACGCCGAGCGGGTCCGGGCCCTCGGTCGGCAGGCGATCGGAGTCGATATCTCGGGTCGCATGCTCCGGTACGCGGCGGAGCGACTGCCCACGGCGCAAGGCGATGCCACCCGACTTCCGTTCGGCTCGGGTGCGGTGGATGCAGTGATCGGCGTGATGATCCACTCGGACATGCCGGCGTTCGGGGAGGTCGTCGACGAGATCGGCCGAGTGCTCCGCCCGGGCGGGGTCTTCGTGCACGTCGGTGTGCATCCGTGCTTCATCGGGGCCTTCGCCGATCGCAGCGAACCGACACGATCGGTGATCCGCCCCGGCTACCTCGACGAGCGTTGGACTCCGGCGGTCGGTCCCACCAGGGGAGGGGTCGGGGTCAGCGGTCAGGTGCGACACAGGGTCGGGGCCGCTCACTACACGCTGGCCACGCTGCTCAACACGATCGCCCGGGCGGGCTTGCAGTTCGTCGAGGCCGCCGAGGGTGGGGCACCGACGCCGACCACGTTCTCCGTCCGGGCCCTGAAGCCGGCGAGTGGCTGAGACCTCAACCGGCCCCGGGCCGAGGTTTCGCCCGCCCGCCACCACCGGTTGCGGGGATGGTCCTCGATGCTCGAACGCGTGGCCGCCGCCAGGTGTGAACGATCTGGATCGCACGAGGCCCGACTTTCGTCGCCGTCGGTGCCGGCGATCTAGGGTCGTGACGTGGAAACCGAGCGCTTTCGCCATCGATCGATCACCTACAGCGGCGTGACCGGCGAGGTGCTGACGATCCCGAGCGCCAACCCCGTCAACTACCACCAGGCGATCACCGACCCCGCCGGTTGCGACAGGGTGGACATCGACGCTCAGCTGTTCGTGCCCGTCGCCGAGAGCCGGCCGGCCACGGTGATCGTCGTTCCCGGCAGTCTCGGCGTCGGACCGAATCACGAGCAGCATGCGGCGACGCTCGTCGACGCCGGCTTCGCCGTCTGCCTGCTCGACCCCTTCGGGGCCCGGTTGGTGGCATCGACCGTCGCCCGGCAGACCCAGTACAGCTTTGCGGCGTCGGCCTTCGACGTCCTCGCCGCGCTGCAGGTCCTGCGTCGGCGGGACGACCTCGACGCCGACCGGATCGGGGCCCAGGGCCACAGCCGCGGCGGCTCGGCCGTGACCATCGCCGCCCATCGCCGTTTCGCCGATCCGATCGTTGGCGCGGAGGTTGCGATGGCGGCGGTGTACGCCGTATACCCCTGGTGCGGTCAACAGTTCCTCGATGCCGACATCGGATCGACCATCTACCGGGCGACGATCGGCGAACACGACGAGTGGTGCTCGGTACAGGAGGCGCAGGCGCAGGTTCATGCCCTCCGCCAGCGAGGATCCGATGCGACGATCCGGGTGGTGGCCGGGGCCCAGCACAGCTTCGACCGGCTCGAAGCGCCGCACACGATCGACGAGGCCAGCGTGGCGCCAACCGCCCCCACCGTGATGCTCGCCGACGATGGAGCGATGATCCTGCCGACCGTGGGTGAGGCCGACCCAGCCGCCACCGACCGCGACGCCTTCATGGCGGCCATCGACGGCGGTCATGGTCGCCGAGGTGCCGCCATCGGGGGAGTGGGTGATCAGCCCGCCCGGTTCGCCGCCGACATGCTCGACTTCCATCGACGCTGGTCGGGAACCTGAGGCGACTCCGCCGACCGTCGGCGCCTCGGGCCGGGTTGGGTTCTCCCCAGCGGCGCATGGGGGGTTCGCCGCCTTGCGGTCGGATCAGACGGTTCTAAGTTCAAGCCATGAGGACGATTCGACGGGGATTCACCAGGGGTGCACGGGCACTCGATCGCCCGCCGTCCCGGAGGACGGGTAGCCGACGCCCGGCCATCCTCGGCGTCGGCATGGCGTCCATGCTCATGCTGGCGGCGTGTGGGCCGGGCTTTCGGGCACCGGCCGAGAATCCGGGTCTGCTCGTGGCCGACGGCTCGACCCTGTACGGCTGTGAGGCAGGACAACCCACCGAGGTTCTTCGCTGGGACGGTTCGCGGTTCGTCGTCGTCGACGCTCCGACGGCGGCCGAGCTGCAGCGTTGCGATGACGCCCTCGCCGAGGTCGAGGAGCGGGATCCGGCGTCGACCATGTGGCGGGTGGACGACGAGCGCGTCCAGCGATCCTCCGATGGTGTCACCTGGAACCCCGTCATCGTCGACTCCGATCTTCTGTACGAGCCGACGTTCGTCGAGACCGGAACGGACGGTGAAGTCGTCGTCTCACACTGCCGGGGTGAGGCGCGACGTCCCGACTACTACTGCTATCTGGAGGTCTCGGCTGACGAGGGCGAAACGTGGGTGACCCTCCCGGATGTCGGGGTCTTCGTGGCGGACATCAGCCAACACGGCGTGCTGGTCGGCTACCCGGCGATACAGCCGACCGGTCACAGCTTCACCCTCCAGGACTTCGCCGGTGACACCATCGTGTCGATCGGCGTCGTGCCCGACGCAGCGCGGGTGCACGTGTTGGCCGACCGCATCGTGGTCATCGAACCCGTGGACCACGGCACCTCGCTCGAACTCCAGCAGTTCCCCTACCCGTAGGTGAATGGCGAACCCACACAGGTCGTCGGCGGCACCGCTTGCGGTGCGCGCACCGAGGGTCGCCGTGTCGATCGTCCACCCCGGGGTACGGTCGTGGTGGCGACGACAACCGGGGAAAGCGGCCGATGACCGAGGAACGAAGCCAGGTGCTGGGACTGGTCGGGTTCGTTCTCGCCGGGCTGGTGTTCGTCGCCGTCGGCGTCCGCGCCGGCGATGTCCTCACCGTCATCGGCAGCGTGCTGTGGATCATCTCGTGCCTGATCTGGATGATGCCCCTCGTCAGATCGGGCAAGCCATGAGCAGAACGTCGGCCACGATGCGGGTGAGGTGACCACCTGGCTCCGGGCCTGCGGGCCGGGGCACCGGCGCCGCTCGAACGGCTAGGTTGACAACCTGTGGCGGGGCAGGCGCTCGACGAGCAGGACCGAGTGATGGCTCTGCTTTCCTGGGCCGGGATCCTGGCGGGCGGGCCGTTGCTTCCCGCCGCGGTGTTCATGGCGTATCGCCGTCGGTCGGACGCCTTGGCCCGCAGGCACGCCCTCCGGGCGCTGTGGCTGCACGTGGGGCTATTGGCGGTGTGGCTTCCGATCGTGGCAACACAGTTGATCCTGCCGTCGATCATCGGCGACGGCGCCGAGCCGGGGTGGTGGCTGTTCGCCGTCGCCGGCGGGCTGGCCCTGCTCGCGTTCGCCGTCTCGGCCGTGGGTGCCATCACCGCCTTGCAGGCCGACGTCTCCCGCCCTCACCCCCCTCGGCGAGATGACGGCCGCAAAGGGGCGGAGCGAGGGCGGCCCGGTCCATAATCGACGGGTGCTGGATGCGGAGTCGGCCGGCGAGCGGTCGACGTTGTGCACCGGCGAGAGGGGTGAACGATGGGTGAGACACGGGTCGCCATCGTCACGGGAGGAGCGCGGGGTCTCGGCGTCGCCATGGTGCACGCCCTGCTCGAACAGGGCGTGGCCGACCGGGTGGCCGTCTTCGACCTCCTCGACGACCCCATCGACGACGAGCGGGTCAGCGTCCATCGGTGCGATGTCACCGACGCCGAGTCGGTGAGGTCGGCCTACGCCGAAGTCGGCGCCGTCCCTCGGGTGCTGGTGAACAACGCCGGCGGCGACCCCGGAGTGGGCGTGCGCGCCGGCGTGCACGGGCCGTTCGAGGATCCAGAGCAGTTCCGGCGAATGGTCGACCTCAACTTCACCAGCGCCCACCTGGTCACGTCGGTGATCGGCCCCGATCTGACCGAGGGGGCCGCCATCTGCAGTACAGCGTCGATCGCGGGGCAGATCGCCTCGCCGTTGTTCGCCTACGGGGCGGCCAAGTGCGCCGTGATCCACTGGACCAAGTCCATGGCCCGGGTGCTGGGGCCGCAGGGCATCCGGATAAACGCCGTCGCCCCCGGGATCATCCGAACGGTCCTGTGGGAGGAGATGGAACCCGACATCGACCGCTACAAGCGCAACGTGGTCTCCCGGATCCCGCTACTCGTCGATCAGAGCGCCGAGGACGTCGCCGATGCGGTGGCGTTCCTGTGTTCGACCAGGGCGAAGAGCATCACCGGGCAGACGCTCGCCGTCGACGGTGGCATGACCGCAGGCGAACCGATCTTCGGCAGCTGGGACTCCCCGGAAGGAAAGCCGTGGACCAGCGAGGATCCGAGGCGTTGACCACGACCACACCGACCACCGACGATCAGGCCGCATGGTCGGCGCTGGCCGAGCTCTATCACCGGTACCTGACCGGTCTCCTCCTCGGCATGGTCACCCGACTCGGTACCGACCCCGCCGCCGAGGTGGTGTACCGCACCTTCCGCAACCAACATCTTGAGGCCTTCCACTCCGGGCTGGAGAAGTTGGGCCTCACCGATGAGCCCGACGCCGTCGCCTGCGCCAAGTACCACGTGCTCTCCAACGCCCTCGGTGGGGTGCGTGTGGAGTGGATCCCGGAGTCCGACACCAAATCGTGGGTCAGGTATCTGCCACCGCGCTGGATCTTCGACGGCACCGCCGTGTGCGGCATCCCGACCGAGCTCAGCCGGGCCATGCTCCGAGGCTGGCACGGGCACAACGGCGTCTCGCTCGGCAACCCCCGGCTCGGGTTCGTCGCCACCTCCCAGACCACCGACGGCCAAGCCGGGCTCGTCGGCTACTACACCGAGGAAGCGGAGCCGCTGGAGCCCGAGGACCGGGTGCGGTTCCGACCCGGTGAACGTCCCCCCGGTGACGCCCAGTCCCTGCCGACGCCGAGTTGGGATCCGGTGCGTTTGGCCAAAGTCGAACGCAACTACGCCATGAACTACATCCACACCATCCTGCCTGCGATGACCGAGGTCGTCGGACCGGCCGACACCCGCACCGTCGCCACGGTGGTCGGCCACCAGATCGGCCTCCAGTACCACCAGGCCGTCCTGGAGATGCTCGGGAGCGACGACGGCTTCGAGGCCCGGTTCGCCCGACTCCTCGCCGGCCACGGCCCGGCGGCCGAGGTGGACGGGGTCGGGGCCGACCCGCGCGTCAGGCTGGCCCAGTGGCGCCTCGTCGATCCGGCCACCGCCCACCCCGTGGTGTTCGACGGGTGGAACGCCCTCTGGGAGGGCCTCGCCGCCATGGAGGACAAGCACCTCGTCGTCCTGAACCGGCTCGACCTCGGCGACCCCTGCTTCGAGTGGGAGGTCCGGGCCGGCTCCGCCCTCGGGTAGCCGGTGCCGTCGGCTCACTCCCGCCCGTGGTTCAGAGGATGTAGCGGTCGCCGGCGGCTCGGATGGTGATGTCGCCGACCGACACGCCCCACGGCTGGTCGACGGCGTGGAGGATCTGGTCGACGATGTGCTGCGGATCGAGCACGGCGTAGCCGATCGACTCGGGATCGAGATCGACGTCGTCGAGCCGCCCCTCCCGGAGGGCGGCGAACACGGCGCCGTACTCGGCGGCGTTCTGGCCGAGGATGCCGACGACGGCCGCCGGGTTGATGACGCCGGCTCCCAGCCCGGTGCCGGGGACGCCGGTGGGCTTGACGATCGTGACCTTGATCCTGCCCTGCGTCTCCACCCGGAAGGCCTCGGACAGCAGGTTGACGGCCGCCTTGGTGGCGCCGTACACCGCGGCGCCCACGGTCGGTGCGTTGCCGTAGATCGACGACACGTTCACGATGTGTCCATGGCCCTGCTCGATCATCTGATCATGCACGGCGATCATGCCGTTGAGCACCCCTTTGAGGTTGATATCGATACAGCGCGACCAGGCCTCGGCCGCCTCGGCGTGGTCGGCCAGGAAGGCCAACGGCATGGTGCCCGCGTTGTTGATCAGGACGTCGACGCCGCCGAACGTGCTCGTCGCTCGGGCCACGGCGTGGCTCATGGCCGCCAGGTCGGACACGTCGGCGGTAGCGGTCAGCAGCGCGTCGCCGGCCGACAACTCGGCGGCCAACGCATCGAGGGTGGCGCCATCGACGTCGAGGGCGGCCACCTTCGCCCCCCGGGCGAGGGCGTCGCGGCACAGGAGCGAGCCGAAGCCTCCGCCGGCCCCGGTGATGAGCAGTGTCTTGTCGGCCAGGTGGTTGGTGGACATCGTCGGTGGGCGCCTTCCGGGTGGGGGAGTGGTGCGGCCATCATGCAGCGCCCGACCCCTGTGGCGCCACGCCGCACCCCGGTCTCGGCCAGCGGTTCGGGGTCGAGGGATTTGTGCCCGCACGGGTCGAAATCGTCCCGTCCCGAACGACGGAGAGGCCAGACCGACGACCAGGAGTTCCTCCATGCCCAGCCCGGCCACCGTCACCTACACCACGACGATCGACGCCACCCCCGAGGCGGTGTGGCACGTCCTCGCCGTCCGCTTCGGCGAGATCGACCAGATCTCTGACGGCGTGGCCCGATCGCGGTACCTGAGCGACCAGGTCGAGGGGGTTGGCACGGCTCGTCGTTGCGATCTGGCCGATGGCGGTTTCATGGAGGAGCGGGTGTCGGTGTGGGAGCCGCCCCACACCTTGGGTCTGGTGATCGACGCCACGTCGATGCCGATGGCATCGGGCAGTGCACTCACCTTCACCCTGTCACCACGAGGGCCCGCGGGGACCGAGGTGCGGGTGGACGGTACCTACCGGCTGGCGAGACTCGGGTTGCTCAGCGGTCTGGCCAGGCCGATGGTCCGCCGCGTCGTCGCCGGGATCCTCGACGATCTCGAACAGGCCGTCTGAGGCGCGCCTCAGTAGTTCGGAACCTTCTCCCCTCGGGCGGCGTGCTCGGCCACCGTGCGGATCCGTTTGTCCCGCGTGGCCGGGCGCTTGGCGTTGGCGATCCAGCGAAGCACGTTCCGGCGATACGAGGGTGCGGCGCTCGACCACCACTGGACGGCATCCCGATCGGCGAGGGCGATGCGAAGGTCGTCCGGGTCCTCCAGCCGGTCGACGTCGGCCAGCGAGTCCCAGGTGCCCAGTTCCTTGGCCCGTTCGATCGCAGCGACGCCGGGGGGCCGCATTCTTCCATCATCCTCCAGCCGCGCAGCCCGATCCTTGTAGGAGGCCGCCCAGGTCTGCTGTTTGCGGGGCGAGATCAACTGCATGGTGCGCTCGTCGTCGAGCGTGTACCGACGGCCGTCGATCCAGCCGTAGGCGATCAGGGCGTCGAGTACCTCGTGGCGCGAGACGTAGCGATCTCGTCGCTTCGCCTTCCACGTGACCAGCAGGACACTCTCCGCCTGCCCGTGGTTGGCATCGAGCCAGTCCCACAGCATCGTCGCCGAAGCCACCTCCACCCGTTCGAGATCGTCGATGCCTCGCATCGTAGGTTTGCGGCGCCGACGGTGGCGTGTCGAGCGGCCGACCGCCGAGCCGACGTCGTCTCGGGCCTTCGCACCCGTCGGAGGGCGACGGCTACGGTGGCGCCGTGGGCATCCAGGACACGCACCCGGAGTGGGTCGATGAGTTCGGGCTTGTCGGGCCGCTGCCGGCGAGCGACGGGCAGCGCCGGCATCTCGCCGCCGACGAACCGACCGGACCCGAGATCGGCTCCCGGCTCCCGGACTTCACCCTTCCCAGCTCGACCGGGCGAACCGTGTCGTTCCACGAGGACCGCGGCCACAGCATGGCGGCGGTGGTGTTCTTCCGGTCGGCGGTGTGGTGACCGCACTGCATGTCGCAGCTGGTCGAGCTGCAAGCGGCAACCCCCCGGCTCGCTGAGGCCGGCATCAAGCTCTACGCCGTCTCCTACGACGAGCTCGGCGCCCTTGAGGACTTCGCCGAGCACCACGGGATCACCTACGACCTCTTGTCCGACGCCGGTTCGCACGTGATCCGTGAGTTCGAGATTCTCAACCACCACGTCACCGACGATCAGGTGCCGTTCCACGGCATCCCGTTCCCCGGCACCTATCTGGTCGACACCGACGGCGTGGTCGTGGCCAAGTCGTTCCACGCCGCCGTCCCGCAACGGATCGGGGCCGACGCCATGATCGATGCCGCACTGGGCGAGATCCTCCTGCGCCCCGACGAACCATCGGCGGCCCTCACCGGTGACGCAGGTATCGAGTTCTCGATCTCCTACCACGGAGGCGGCGGCGTGATCCGCAGCGGTGCCCTGCGCCCGCTCGTCATCCGGGTGGACCTGCCCGACGGCCTGCACATCTACGACGAGCCGGTCCCCGAGGGCATGGTGGCCACGACGTTCACCCTCGTCGGCCCGCTCGGGATGCGGCATCTCCCCGTCGAGTGCCCACCGACCGAGCCGCTCCGACTGCCCGGCGTCGGTGAGTTGCACGTGTGGAGCGGACGCGTCGACTTCGTGATGCCGGTGTGGGCGACCGACGAGATCGTGAGCCTCGTGCGCGACGACGCACCCGACGACGTCACCCTCGAAGTCGAGGTCAGGTACCAGGCGTGTGACGACCAGGCCTGCCGCCTGCCCCGCACCGAGCGACTCTCGGTGGCGGTGCCGGTGCGCCCCCACATCGGTCCGGCGCTCGACTCGATGCCGGGCAACGAGGCGACCGGCATGGACACCCGCAGGTGGCTCGGCGCCATGGTCACCCGTGGCCTGGAGGCGGCCGACGATCAGGCGGCGGCGTTCGCCTACCTGGAGCGCACGGCGAGCGCCGTCGCCGAGGGGCCCGGCGGGCCGAGGCCGTCCGGCGAGACGTCGTCGACCGACGATCGGTCGGGGGACGACGGCGCATCGAGCTAGGGGTGCGCCGAGGTCCCGGTCGGCGGCGGTGGGGTAGGGTCCGCGCATGCAGTTCCACCACGACGGCTTCCGTCTCGGCGACCCTCGCCTGGCCGAAGCCGATGACCGGGCCGGACAGCGGCCCGAGGAGGTGGACGTCCTCATCGTGGGGAGTGGGCCCGCCGGACTCACGCTGGCGGCGCAGCTGGCGCAGTTCCCCGAGGTGACGACGCGGATCATCGAGCGGAAACCGGGCCCGCTGCGGATCGGGCAGGCCGACGGCATCGCCTGTCGGTCGATGGAGATGTTCGAGGCGTTCGGGTTCGCCCACAAGGTCGCGGCCGAAGCCTACTGGGTCAACGAGGTGACCTTCTGGCGCCCCGATGAGCGGGGGGTGATCGCCAGGGCTGATCGCATCCAGGATGTCGAGGACGACCTGTCGGAGATGCCCCACGTCATCCTCAACCAGGCGCGGGTCCACGACTTCTTCCTCGAGGTCATGGCCAACGCACCGTCGCGGCTCGAGGTGGAGTACTCGTCGGAGCTCACCGAACTGCGGGTCGATGCCGATGCCGACGCACCGGTGGTGGCGACCGTGAACGGCGATGAGACGATTCGGGCCCGGTACGCCGTCGGGTGCGACGGGGCCCGGAGCACCGTCCGCCGGGTGTTGGGCAAGCGGTTGGCGGGCGAGGCGGCCCGGCAGTTGTGGGGCGTGATGGACGTGCTCGCCGTCACCGACTTCCCCGACATCCGGCTCAAGTGCGCCATCCAGTCGGCGGGCGAGGGGAGTTTGCTGATCATCCCCCGCGAAGGCGGCCACATGGTGCGGCTCTACATCGAGCTCGACGAGCTGCGCGGGGACGAGCGGGCGGCCGACCGCGGGGTCTCGTCCGAGATGCTGATCGACAAGGCTCGGGCCATTCTGGCGCCCCATTCGCTGGAGGTCGCCGAGGTGCCGTGGTGGTCGGCCTACGAGATCGGCCAACGGGTCACCGATTCCTTCGATGACGTGCCCGAGGCCGAGCGGGGACGACGCACACCGCGGGTGTTCATCGCCGGCGATGCCTGTCACACCCACAGCCCGAAGGCCGGGCAGGGCATGAACGTCTCGATGGCCGACGCCTTCAACCTCGGCTGGAAGTTGGGCGCCGTCCTGCGGGGCGAGGCGACGGCGGGCCTGCTCGACACCTATACCGCCGAGCGCCACGCCAAGGCCGTCGAGCTGATCGACTTCGACCGCGACATGGCCCGGCTGTTCAGCGAGCGACCGACGACGGCGGACGAAGCGGCGCGGTTCCAGCGGTACTTCCAGAAGCACGGTCGTTACACCGCAGGGGTCGAGACCCGATACGACCGATCGTCGATCATCGGTACGGGCGAGCATCAGGCCCTGGCCACAGGCCTGGTGGTCGGGATGCGGTTCCACTCGGCGCCCGTCGTCCGGCTGGCCGACGCCAAGCCGATGCACCTGGGCCACGCCCTGCCGGCCGATGGCCGATGGCGGGTGATCGCCTTCGCCCCGGGAGACGACACCGGCCGAGCGGGCGGCGCCGTCGCCGAGCTCTGTGCGGCGCTGGGCGACAGCTCGGCGATCGGTCTCAGGGCGGTGTTCCAGCAGTCGCATCGTGAACTGTCGCTCGACACCATGCCGGCGCCGCTCCTGCCGCCGACCGGTCGGCTACGGCTCACCGACTACGAGAACATCTTCTGTCCCGATGTCAAGAACGGCGCCGACATCTTCGACCTCCGGGGCATCGATCGGGATCGGGGTGCGGTGATCGTCGTCCGGCCCGACCAGTACGTGGCCGCCGTACTGCCGTTCGAGGCCCACGCCGAACTGGAGCGGATCCTGCCCTGAGCGCCCCCCGACCGTGGTGGGGCCCGAGTCCGACGAGTCGCAACGCCAGCAGCACCGCCGTGGCGGCCAGCAGCGCGCCGACGACGACGAGCACCACCGGGTTCGAGGCGTCGGTGCCCGCCAGCAACAGGTGGGCGGTGACGAGCAGGAAAGCGGGGAGGCTGAGCTGATGGATGAGTCGCCAGAGTCCGGGGCGGAGGCGGCGCCGCAGGAGCGAGGTGAGCTCGACGGCGAGTACGAGGTAGAGCGCAACGATGCCCAGGGCCACCGGGAGCGGTCGCCACGACGACAGGAAGGGCACGAACAGGTCCGCCAATCCGAACTCGACGTAGGAGTCGGCGTAGATCGCCAGCAGGTGGACGCCGGTGAAGACGACCGAGAGCCCTCCCACGAACCGGTGCCAGTCGAGCAGGGCGTTCGACGGCGGTCGCCGCAGGAGGCGACTCGACAACACCAGGCCGCCGATCACCGTCACCGCCAGCAGGACGTAGGCGACGAGGCCGGTGGACCGGGCGACGAACCACCACGTCTGCTCCGCCACCCCGATGGTCAACTGGGCTCGCTGACGACCTCGGGCTGGCGCTCGACGATGGTGAGGTCGGCCCCGGGTGGAAGATCGGCGCCGCCGACCAGCCAGGCGTCCAGCGCCTCTCGGGTGGCGGCGTCGACGTCGCCGGCGGTGGCGCCCCCGATCCGGACCTCGACCACCGTGGTCGGCTCGGCCGTGGCGGTCCGCTCGCCACCGCGGGCCAGAGCGCCGACGATTCCGAGGGCGGCGGCGGCGCTGAGCCCGAAGGTGAGGATGCGCGCTTCCAGTGCCGGATGGCGGCGACGACCCGGCCTCATGCCGGTGTCCCGACCGGAATCAGATAGAGCGGCCTGGTACCGGCCGGCATCTCGAACAGGGCCGCAACGTCGTCGTCGTCGAACGCTCCGGTGGGAACCGCGCCGAGGCCGAGGACCGCGGCCTGCATGAGCACGTTCTGACCGGCGTGCCCGACCTCGATCAGGACGTACTGCTCTGCTCGGTCGCCGTACTTGGCCGCGGTCCGCTCCGTGACTCCGGCGATGGCGATGACGGCGGGCGCCGTGTGAAAGGCCCGCTGGTCGAGGGCGGCGGCGGCCAGCTCCTCACGAATGTCCTCGGCGGAGGTGAGCGCCACCTCGTGATCGCCCGGCCGGTAGTGGAAGATGCCGTCCTGGTGGGCGACGTACACCTCGAGCGGGTAGAGCGCACCGGCCGAGGGTGCGTTTCGGCCGTCCCCGCTCTCGCCCTGGGCCGCCCACAGCAACTGACCGAGCTGGGCGGGGCTGAGGGCCTCGGGCGTGAAGTCACGAATCGCCCGCCGTTGCAGCAGGGCCGCTTCGAACGACGTCTCACCCTGGATTCGCGGCTCGGGCAGTTCGAGAACCGGCACGATCTCCACCGCGGCGTCGACCGGCTCCGGTCGATCTCGGAGCGCACTCCCGGCGAACACGGCGGCCCCGGCGACGAGGGCGGCAGAGATGGCGATCGAACCACTGACGCGGCGGCGATCACCTCGGGCCATGCCGTCGAGACTAGTTGTCGGACGACGACGGTCTCCTACGGGACGCCACCTCGGCCGCTCGGCGTCGATGCCCCCGTCGCTGCCCCCGTCGCCGACGTCGGCCGCCGGTGCGCTCCCGGCGCTTCCCAACTGGCTTCCGCCCACCGACGGCGACCTCGACGACGTGCATCCGACGTGGGTGGCGGCCCAGGGTCGGCCCGATCTGTACGACCGGGAGGTGCGGGCCGAGGGACCACCGGGCACCGTGGTGGCCTACCGGATCGAGACGTTCCATCGAGGCACGGCGATGACGACCCCCCGAGGTGCGCGCTACACGTTGCACGTGAACTTCCGGCGTGCCGATGCGGAGTGGATCGGTCGTCGGGCTTGGACCGATCGGGCCAACACCGACCGATGGCACGAGTTCGTGACGAGGGCGTCGCCCCGCCAACTCGAACTGTTCGGCTTCCCGCCGGCCGGCCACCCGTTCTGGACCGATCGGACGCTCGACGGGCTGGCGCTGCGCTACCCCGGGATCGATACCGCGCCCTGGCGGCCCACCGACTGAGCCGGCCGGGCACGACCCGGACCAGCGGCATCGGCCGTCCGCGGAGTGAGGTCAGTCGATCACGACGGGGACAGCCACGCGACGAGGGCGTCGGCGACGTCCTCGCCGCGATCGTCCTGCAGGAAGTGACCACCGGGCTCGAACGTCCGATGCGGTTGCCCGGCGGCTCCGGGTACCCGATCGATGAACTCCCCCGCCAGATGGCCGAGCACCTGGTCGCCCGGACACCACAGGGTGAGGAACGGCTTGGTCCACCCCTCGAGCGCCCGCCAGGCGACGACGTTCGCCTCGGCCCCGGCGTGGTCCGGTGTGATCGGCACCAGGCAGGGGAACTCGACGGCACCGGCGGTGTGGATCGCCTCGGGGAACGGCGCCGAGTAGGCGGCCTTCTCGTCGTCGGTCAGCTCCCGGGCCTGCATCGCCCGCTCCATCAGGTCTCCGGTCTGCACGAAGTCGATCGCCTGGGACATCTCCAACCAGAAGTCGAACCCTGGCCCGAGGGATCGGCCGACCGGAAGCGCTGTGTTGCCGATGGCGATGCGATCGAACCGGTCCGGGTCCTCGGCGGCCACCCGTAGGCCGATCAGGCCTCCCCAGTCCTGGGCGAAGAGGGCGGCGGGCGGCAGGTCGACGGCGTCGAGGAAGCTCCGCATCCAGGCGACGTGGGCCGCATAGGTGTAGGTGGAGCGTTCGGTTGGCTTGTCCGACCGACCGAAGCCGATCAGGTCGGGGGCGACGCAGCGGAAGCCGCCGTCGACCAGGATCGGGATCATGCGGCGGTACAGGTAGCTCCAGGTCGGCTCGCCGTGCAGGAGGAGCACGGGGGGCGCGTCGGCCGGTCCCTCGTCGATGTAGGCCATACGCAGCCCGTCGATCTCGACGTAGCGAGGCGGGTAGGCGAAATCGGCGACATCGTCGAAACGGTCATCCGGCGTCCGGACGAAGGAGATCCCCTCGGGGGTTGTCTTGCTCTCGCTCATGGCGACACCGTAGTTGGATCGGGGCGGCGGCTCGACCGGTGGGGGGACCTCGCCACTCGGTCGATTCCCTCAGTCGAGCCGCTCGATGAGCAGCGCCATACCCTGCCCGGCGCCCAGGCACATCGAGACGATTGCGGTGCGGTCGCCGGACATCTCAAGATGCCGCAGCGCGGTGAGGGTCATGCGCACCCCGGTGGCCCCCGGCGGATGTCCGATCGAGATACCGCCGCCGTAGAGGTTGCACGCCTCGCGTGACACCCCGAGCTCCCGTTCGGCGTGCAGGTTCACCACGGCGAAGGCCTCGTTGATCTCGTAGTAGTCGACGTCGCCCACGCCGAGCTCTCGCCGATCGAGCAGCCGCCGGATGGCGGGTACCGGGCCGCAACCCATGATGCGGGGCGGCACGCCCACGACCTCCCAGTCGACGATGCGGGCCCGGGGCCGCAGCCCGAGCTGCTCGGCCTTCCCCCGTTCGGCCACCACGATGAAGGCGGCTCCGTCGGTCATGCCGCTCGAATTGCCCGCCGTGATCCGGCCATCCGGTCGGAAGACGGGTCGGAGCGAACCGAGCTTGTCCAGGGTGGTCGTCGGGCGGGGGAACTCGTCGACGGCGAAGGAGCGGGTCTCGCCGCGACCGGCGGGCACGTCGATGGGGGCGATCTGCTCGGCCAGGAACCCGCTCTCGATCGCCTTGCCCGCCCGGTGCTGGCTCTCCAGGGCGTAGAGATCCATGTCGGTCCGCTCGTAGTCGAAGTCGTCGGTCAGGTTCTCCGCCGTCTCGCCCATCAGCGACAGGTCGAACGGATCCCGGTAGGCGTAGTCGATGGTGTCGACCATCTCGCCGGCGCCCCGCTTCATGCCCCATCGGGCCTCGGTGAGGGCGTAGGGGGCTCGCGACGAGTTCTCATAGCCGCCGGCGAGGGCCACATCGGAATGACCGGTGATGATCTGCTCGGCGGCGCTGACCATGGCCTGGGTGCCGGAGCCGCAGGCCCGGGACACGTTGAGGGCCGACGACTCCTCCCGCATGCCTGCGTTGAGGGCGATCACGCGAGCCGAGAAGTAGCCGCCCTGATCGACCGGCATCACGTTGCCGCAGACGAGGTGGTCGACATCGGCGGCGTCGAGCTCGATCGCATCGAGGGCGGCCCGGGCGGCGTGAACACCGAGATCGGGCCCGGGGACGTCCTTCAGCGACTTGCCGAAGTCGCCGAACGGGGTGCGCTTGCCGCCGCAGAGGACGACCTCGGGGATGTCCGATCGACGCATGTCAGCTCCTCGTTGGTGGATCGTGGTCGATGATCTTGGGGTAGGGCCGGTCGACGGGCCGGGCGGTGACGGCTACGGCGTCGTCTCGGGCCAGGGCATCGTCGGCCGGGGCCGAGACCCGCCGGGGGTGCGTCGGCGCCGTCATGGGCGATCCTGGTGTCGGTGGCCTCGGGCGTCGGCGCAGCGGGTGAGTAGCGCCTCCGTCGCTTCGGCCAGCGAGACCGTTCCCCGGTGGAGCGAGGCGCCCAGCTCATCGAGTGCGGGCCCGGTCAGGCGGTGCTCGGCCTCGGCCAGGGCGCTCTGGCGCAGCAGCTCGGTGGCCCGTCGGCGGGGCCCGGCGTCGACGCCGCCTCCGGTGCGATGGGCGGCGTCGACGGCGTCGGCCAGCTCGTCGATGCCCTGGCGTTCGGTGGCGCTCACCGTGACCACCTCGGGATGACGATCGCCCGCTCGAAGCTGCAGCATCGACCGCAGATGCTCGGCCGTCCGGTCGGCCAGCGGCAGGTCGCCCTTGTTGACCACCAACACGTCGGCGACCTCGAGGATGCCGGCCTTGATCGCCTGGACGTCGTCGCCGAGACCGGGGGCGCTGACCACCACGGTCACGTCGGCGAAGCGGCTGATCGCCACCTCCGACTGTCCGGCGCCGACGGTCTCGACCACGACATCGGCGAACCCGGCCGCGTCGACCGCATCGAGCATGGCGGGAACGGCGAGCGCCAGCCCGCCGGCGTGGCCCCGCGAGCCGACCGACCGCACGAACACGCCGGGGTCGGCGGTGTGCTGACCCATGCGGGTGCGATCGCCGAGGATCGCCCCGCCGGTGATCGGGCTCGACGGGTCGACGGCGAGCACGGCGACCGATCGGCTACGACGACGGAGCGTCTCGACGTAGGCGCCGACGAGCGTCGACTTGCCGACGCCGGGTGGTCCGGTGACGCCGACGACCCGGGCCGAGCCGACCAGGGCGTGCAGCCGGCGTCGGAGTCCCTCCGCCTCGGCGCCTCCGGTCTCGAGGACGGTAAGAGCGCGGGCCAACGTGGCCGGATCGCCGGATCGGAGACGTTCGAACGCAGCGTTCGGTGCCGGGGTGCTCGGGGCCGGAGCGGTCATGCCACGATCAGGGGGTCGCCGAAACCGAGCTCGTCGCGCAGTGCGGCCACGATCTCGCCATGGGTCACGCCGGCGCCTGCGGCATCGACGACCCGGGCGAAGATGTTCTCGTCGTCGCTGCGGGCCGCCCGTCGCAGCCCGGTGAGCCTTCGATCGACCTCGTCCCGGCTGCGCCCCGCCTTGAAGTCGGCGAAGTCGTCGACGAAGCGTCGCATGCGCTCGGCGTCGGGTCGCATCGGCGGGGGCGACTCCCCGTCGCCGTCGTCCTGGTAGCAGTTGACGCCGACGATCTTCTCCTCGCCGCTGTCGATCCGGTTCTGGGCGGCCAGGGCGGAGCGGCCGATCAGCTGCTGGACCAGGCCGGAACCGACCGCCTCGTACATCCCGCCGGCCGAGTCGATCGTGTCCATGACGGCGAGGATCTCGTCCTCCATCTGATCGGTCAGGGTCTCGACGTAGTACGAGCCGCCCAGGGGATCGATGACGTCGCACAGGTGCGCCTCCTCCCGGAGGATGTTCTGGGTGGCGACGGCGATGCGGGCTGAGTCCTCGGTGGGACAGGTGATCGCCTCGTCATAGGCGTCGGTGTGCATCGACTGGAGGCCGCCGAAGATGCCGGCGATGGCCTGGGTGGCGACTCGGGCGATGTTGTTGAGGGGCTGCTGGGCGGTCAGGTCGACACCGCTGGTCTGACCGTGGAACTTGAAGCGCCTCGACCGGGGGTCGCGCGCTCCGAGCCGGTCCTCGACGACACGGGCCCAGATGCGACGACCGGCCCGGAACTTGGCCACCTCCTCGAACAGCGAGATCGAGATGTCGAAGAAGAACGTGAAACGGGGGAGGATGTCGTCGGGGTCCATCCCCCGGGCCATGCAGTCCTCGGCGTACTGGATGGCGGTCGAGAGGGTGAGACCCATCGTCTCCGCCGGGGTGGCGCCGGCCTGCTGCATGTGCTGGCCGACGACCGACACCGGGTTCCAATTGGGCACGACCTGCCGGCAGTACTCGACGTGGTCGACCAGGAGCCGCCGGGAGCCGGGCTGGGACAACCGGTAGAACATGTGGTTGGCGACGTAGTGCGAGATGTAGTCGGACTGGTTCGACGTGCCGGTGATGCGCTCGAACGGCACCCCCCGCCGCTTGGCCACACCGAGAAGGAAGGCGAGCAGGGTGAACGGTGTCGGGTCGTTCATCGCGGTGGAGATGTCGGTCAGCGAGACCCCGTCGAGGGCGTCGTCCATGTGGCCGACGCTGTTGACCACCGTCCCGCACGTCCCGAGCAGCGGGAAGGGCACCTCGTCGCAGTCGAGGCCGCGGAAGCCCGAGTTGCAGGGGAGGAGCGAGACCGCCGTCGAGCCGTTGTCGATGAGGAAGCGGATCCGCTCGTTGTAGTCCTGCGGGGTTCCCAACCCGATCAGCTGGCGCTGCGACCAGGTCCGTCCTCGGTACATCGTGGGGTAGATCCCGCGGGTGTAGGGCGCTTCGCCGGGGAAGCCGAGCCGGTCGAGGTAGCGCGACCCGTCCCAGTCGTCCGGTCCGTACAGCGGCTGGATCTCGATGCCGGAGCGGTTGCGGATCGTGATGGGCTCGTCGAGCTGGTCGACGTAGGCCCCCTCCCACCGCTCCTTGGCCGCCGCGAATCCGGGCAGGGTCATCTGGGTGTGTTCGGTGGCCGTCATCAGGCGAAACCTCCCTGGGCGAGCTTGGCCGTCCGAGCCTCAGCACCCCAGGCGTCGACGGCGTCGACGATGTCCTCCCGCGACGACCCCGGTCCGAACACCGCTCGGACACCGGCGGCCAGCAGCGGCGGGATCTCCTGGTCGGGCACGATCCCGCCCACGACCACGGCGACGTGCCCGAGGTCGGCGTCGGCCAGGGCGGCCATGAGGTCGGGCACGATCAGGTGATCGGTGACCAGCGACGACACCCCGATCACGTCGACGTCCTCCTGGGTGGCGAGGGTGACCACGTCGGCGATCTGCTGCCACGGGGGCGTGTAGATCACCTCGTGGCCGGCGTCGCGGAGGAAGGCGGCCACGAGGCGGGAGCCCCGGTCGTGGCCGTCGAAGCCGATCTTGGTCACCAGCACCCGGAGGCGGACGGCATCGGCGACGGCCGGTGAGGGGAGCGAGGAGATCTCGTTCATGTGGTCTCCAGGGGGCGTCGGAGGAGGTCGACCATGAAGTGGGCGATGGCGGCGGGGGAGGCACCGCCCTCCCGGTACCAGGTCTGGGTGCTGTTGGCCGCACTCAGCAGGAACACCCGCAGCAGGGCAGGGTCGACCGGTGCGTCGAGGGCTCCGATGAACCTTCGCCACTGGTGCTCGTAGGCGTCGCGGCGGGCCGTGATCTCGTCACTGAGCTCGGGGACGTCGCTCGGTAGGACGGCGACGATGGTGCGGGCGTAGGCGCTGGGGTCGAGCACGGCGGCGATGTGGCCGGTGAGGGCGGCCTCCAGCCGGGGCCACGGCTCGTCGGGGGTGTCGAGGAGTGCGGCCTCGATCGACTGCTGCACCCGTCTGATCCCCTCGTCGTAGACGGCGAGCAGCATCTCGGCCTTGGAGGCGAAGTGGTAATAGGACGAGCCGGAGCGCATGCCGATGGCCGACGTGACGTCGCGGATCGTCGTGCGGTGGTACCCCTGGGAGGCGAACAGGACGGCGGCGGCGTCGAGCAGGGCGATGGCCCGGTTGTTGGACCGGGTTCTGGCCGGGCCGGCGGTGTCGTCGACCTCGGGCGAGGCCGCTCCGTTGCCCGCCGTCATGGGCGATGCCCGCCCGGGTCGGCCGAGTGGGGTGGACCCCCCGCCGCTGGTCTGCTCAAGAGGGTGATCGCCGTCACGAGAGGCCCCCCGCCTAGGTGTACGTGTCGTCAGTCTGTTCCATGGCCGAGCGTTAGGCAAGCGATTGTTTGGTTAAGCTCACTGCGGTCCCGGGCCCCGGGGGTTCTACGCTGCGTTCGTGGCCGAGTCCCCGCCCATCGACGCCGCCCTGGAGGCCGTGGTGCTGCCCGCCACCGGTGCCCGGGCGATCGTTGGTGCCGAGATCGTGCAGACGCTCTGGAGCGGGTACGGCCAGATCGTCCGATGCCACCTCGACGTCGGCCCCGCACCCATACCGGCGAGCGTGATCGTGAAGCACGTGCGTTGGCCCGATCAGCGACACCATCCCCGGGGTTGGGCGACCGACCGCTCCCACCAGCGCAAGCTCCGGTCCTACCGGGTCGAGACGGCGTGGTACGACCGCTACGCCCACCACTGCCCGGAATCGTGTCGGGTGCCGCGGCGGCTGGCCCTGGAGACCCGGCCCGACGAGGTGATCATCGTCCTCGAGGACCTCGACGCCTCGGGCTTCGCCGGGCGGCGGCAACGGGTGGGAGACGTCGAACTCGACGCCTGTCTGTCGTGGTTGGCCGGTTTCCACGCCGCCTTCATGCACCGGCGCCCCGACGGCCTGTGGCCCACCGGGACTTACTGGCACCTGGCCACCCGCCCCGACGAGCTGGCCGCCCTCGACGACGGACCGCTCAAGGCCGCCGCCGGCCTCATCGATCGCCGACTGGCCGACAGCCCGTTCCAGACCTTCGTCCACGGTGACGCCAAGGTCGCCAACTTCTGTTTCGACCACGACGGAGGGCGGGCGGCCGCCGTCGACTTCCAGTACGTGGGCGGGGGCTGCGGCATGAAGGACGTCGCCTATTTCATCGGCAGTTGCCTCGACGAGGACGACAGCGAACGCCTGGCCCCGAGCCTGCTCGACCGCTACTTCGAACTCCTCGGTGCTGCGCTCGGGCGGGCGGGCACCTCGGTCGACGTCGCCGCCTTGGAGGAGGACTGGCGGGCCCTGTATCCGGTGGCCTGGACCGACTTCCACCGCTTCCTGCTGGGCTGGAGCCCCGGGCACTGGAAGCTCCACCGCTACAGCGAGCGGCTGGCAGACCAGGTGCTGCGATCCCTCGACGGCGTCGACACCGAGATCTGATGCAGCTGACCGGTGCCGATCTGCGGCGGCTGGCCGAACTCGCCGTCGTCGCCGCCACGGAGGCGGGCGAGCTGATCGCCCGGTCGCGGCCGACCGACGTCGCTCACAAGGCCTCCGGGGCCACCCCGGCCTCGCAGGTGGTGACCGACGTCGACCGGGCGAGCGAGGCGCTCATCGTCGACCGTCTGTCGGCCTCGCTCGAACGGTTCGAGCTCGCCTTGCTCACCGAGGAACGCGATGACGACGGTGGTCGCCTGGCCGCCGATCACTTCTGGTGCATCGATCCCCTCGACGGGACCCTGCCCTTCATCGAGGGCGTCCCCGGCTACGCCGTGTCGATCGCCCTCGTCGCCCGCGACGGCACCCCGCTGATCGGGGCGATCCACGATCCGGTGACGGCGACGGTCCGCCTCGCCGTCGCCGGTGGAGGTGCCTTTCGCGACGGCCGACCGTGGTCGGTCGAGCGGAGGCGTGGGGGAGCGGTGCTGTCGGTGTTCGCCGACCGCAGCTTCCGGGCTCGGGACGACCACGACATCGTCATGGCCTCGCTCGATCGGGTGGCTCGGGAGTCGGGCCTGAGCGACGTCCGGTCGCAGGCCCCGAGGGGCGCGGTGATGAACGCCTGCGGCGTCCTCGACGACCCGCCGGGTTGCTACCTGAAATTCCCGGCGCCGAGCGGGGGCGGCAGCCTGTGGGACTTCGCCGCCACCGCCTGCCTGTTCGGCGAGGCGGGCGCCGTCGCCACCGACATCCACGGCGCACCCCTCGACCTCAACCGGCCCGATTCCACCTTCATGAACCACCGGGGCGTGCTCTTCGCCACCGATCGGGCACTCGCCGGTCATATCCGGGCGGCCCTGCACCGGTCCGCCGACTGACGGCGGAGCACCCGTCGGTGGCCGGACGGTCGACGGATCGCTGGTCGACGGATCGGGGGTCGACGGATCGCGGGTCGACGGGCCCGGAGGAGTCCCCGGCCGGTGCCGTCAGGTGCCGTGGCCGTCGAGGCTGGGCCCTCGACGCAGATGGTGGCCGCCGTCGACCGACAGGTTCACGCCGGTTATCCACGCCGCCCCGGGGCCGCAGAGGAAGTGCACGGCGCCGGCGACGTCCTCCACGGTGCCGACGCGCCGGATCGGCATGCAGTTCAGGTAGTCGTGCAGGATGGCTTCGGAACCACGCAACGGCGCCGAGATCTCGGTCTCGACCAGACCGGGCCGCACACTGTTCACCCGGACGCCGTCGGCGCCGAGTTCGTCGGCGGTGACCTGAACGAGCATATCGACGGCGGCCTTGCTGGCGCAGTAGGCGCTCATCAGTCGATGGCTTCGGGCGCCGGCAATCGAGGAGATGGCGCACAGCGCCCCGCCACCCGAGGCGGCGACGGCGGCGCCGGCGTGCTTGAACGTGTGGAAGGTGCCGTTGAGGTTCACCTCCATCACCTCGTTCCAGGCGTTCTGCTCCATCGCCGTGACCGGTGCCGCCGTCCCGGTGCCGGCGTTGGCGACGGCGATCGTGAGCGGCTGGTGTTCGTTGGCCGACTCGACGGCGGTCCGTACGTCGTCCTCGTCGGCCACGTCGCCGGCCGCGATCCGGACCGTTCCGAGCGATGCCAACGACCGTCGGGCCGTCTCCAGCTTCTCGGCGTTGCGGCCCATGATGGTCACGGCGGCGCCGTCGTCCAGGAAGCGCCGGGCACAGGCCAGGCCGATGCCGCTCCCTCCGCCGGTGATGAACGCGTGCTCCCGGTCGCCGTTGGTGGTCACGATCGGCTCCTCCAGTCCTGCGCCAGCTGCGCCGCAGGAGACTATCGCCGCGCCGTCGGGCCGCCCAGACCGCCGTCGTCGGGCCCCGGCGGGGAGGGGAGGACCCTCAGGCGTAGCTGCGCTTGGCCACCTCTTCGAGCATGACCTCGGTGGCGCCGCCGCCGATGGGGAGCACCCGGGCGTCGCGGGCCATGCGCTCGATGGCCGACTCCCGCATGTAGCCCATGCCGCCGTGGAACTGCACGCAGTCGTACATCACCTGGTTGACGACCTCACACCCCCAGGCCTTCACGCCCGACATGGCCTTGACGTTGTCCTGCCCCTGATCGCCCATCCAGGCGGCGTGATACATCGAGGCCCGCACGGCGTCGACCTTGGCCTGGTTCATCGCCATGCGTTGGCGAATGGCGCCGAGATCGAACAGCTGGCCACCGAACGCCTTCCGTTCCTGGGTGTAGGCGTTGGTCAGGTCGATCGCCGCCTGGGCCGCCCCGATCCCCATGCCCACCAGCACCATCCGCTCGTTCTGGAAGTTCTTCATCGTCTCGTAGAACCCGCGGTGGACCGTGCCGAGCACCTGCTCGTCGGGCACCCAGACGTCGTCGAGGGCGAGCTCGGCGGTGTCCGAGCAGCGCCAGCCGTGCTTGTCGAGCTTGCTGGTGACGACGAAGCCCTCGGTGCCCGCCGGCACCAGGAACATCGTGATGCCGTACTTGCTGTCCGGGTCGGTCCGGGCGGCCACGATCGTCAGATCGCCGTAGACGGCGTTGGTGATGAACGTCTTGCGTCCGTTGATGCGCCAACCGTCGCCATCCCTCACCGCCGTCGTGCGCATGCCGGCCACGTCGGATCCGGCGTCGGGCTCCGACACCCCGATGGCGAGGATGGCCTCGCCCGACAGCATCTTGGGCACCCAGTGGGCGAGCTGGTCGTCGCTGCCGGAGTTGACGAGGTGCGGCCCGGCCATGTCGGTGTGGTCGAGGACGGTGACGTCGAAGCCGGCGAAGGTCGAGGAGCCCAACGCCTCGGCGAAGGTGGCGGAGGCGAGCATGCCGAGCCCGAGGCCCCCGTGCTCCTCAGGCACCCGGAGGCCGAACATACCGAGCCCGCCCATCTGACGGAGCACCTCGCGAGGAACCTTGCCCGCCTCCTCCCATTCCTGACCGTGGGGGGCGACCTCCTTGGCCACGAAGTCGACGGTCTGCTCGTAGATCGCCTCGAGCTCATCGGTCATGTAGGCGTTGCGCATGGTTCGGGCTCCTCGGGTTGGTTGAACGGGGTGGTCGACGGGGTGCCGGTCGGTCGGCCGGGTCGGACCGGATCAGGGGGCGGCCGCCTCGACGGCGCCGATGGTGGGCCGGGCGACGGGGCCGGGGGGCGCGATGGAGCCGGGGCGGGCCGCCACCCCCTGCCAGATCTGGCGGGTGATGGTGTCGGCCAGCTGGTCCAGCTGGCCGCGCTCGGGGTCGAACCAGTCGAGCGTGGCGTTCATGGCCCCGAGCAGGGTGAGGCGGGTGAGCCCGATCGGGGTGCCGGCAACCAGCTCGCCGGCCTCGCCCAACTCGGCCAGGAGCGCCGTCCAGCGGGCCTCGTAGGCATCGCGCATGGGGACGACGGCCCGGCGGACCTCGGCCGGCGCGGTACGGAAGGCGGTGAGGTGTGCCGCGGTGTAGGGCCCGTTCTCGAACAGCGCCGACAGGTGGGCCCGGACGTGGGCACCGACGCGGGCCTGCGACGTCGGGAACGATCGGGCGGCCGCCCCGTCCCACGCCGTCTCCATCACGTCGATGCCCTGGCGGAACACCGCCTCCACGATCTCGTTCTTGGAGCCGAAGTGGTGATAGAGCGATGCCGCCTTGACGCCGACGAGCTCGGCCACCCGCCGTTGGCCCACGCCGGCGACGCCGTGATCGCGCATCAGCTCGGCGGTGACGTCGAGGATGCGGCGACGGACATCCTCGGTCTCGGTGACGGCCATGGGTCAACGCTAACTAACTAACGTTCGTTAGGCAAGACCCGGTCGGCCCCATTCGGACGCATCGGGGCTACTCTCGGGCCGCTTCGAACGAGAATGAGAGCAGGAGTCTGCCGGTGCCCAATCGACCGCCCGAGATCGCCCCGAGGTTCCTGTTCGTCCTGCTCGGGCTCATCCTGGCGGTGGCGACCGCCTGCGGAGGCAATACCACCGACGAGGCCGACGAGCCCGATACCTCGCCCGCCGGCGACCAGGCCGATGCCTCGGCCGAAGGCGACCAGACCGACGCCCAGACGCAGAGCGGGCGGGCCGACGGCGAGGTGCGCCTCCTGGCCATCGGGGATTCGGTGCTCGACTTCAGTGGCGAGGCGTCCACCCCGCAGCGCGTCGGTGTCGCCCTCGAATCGGAGGGCGTGACCGCCGAGGTCGTCAACCGGGCGATCGGCGGCACGTGCCTGCTGTACTGCGGCCGCGGGGACGAGCGGATCCCGGAGCGCTATGTCGACCGAGACTGGACGCACGTGTTGATCTCGGGCGGCGGGAACGACCTGGGTGAGCTCGAGGGGGAGTGCCGGCCCCCGGATCCCCTGATGTCGGCCGATCTGGCGTCGGGCACGATGGTCGACCTCGTCGACGGCATCCCGGGCGACGTCGTCGTCCTCCTCTACCGCTACAGCTCGGCGGTGCCCCTGGAGGAGCTGTGCCCGGAGGTCTCGACGCTCATGGAGCGGTACGCAGCCTTCGCCGCCGAGCGCACCAACGTCGTGTTGGTCGACGCCAACGTCGTGTCCGGTCCCGACACCCCGGAGCTGTGGGCCGACAACGTCCACCCCAACGAGGAGGGGAGCGACGTGATCGGACGCATGATCGCCGACCTGATCCTCGACGCCGATCGGTAGACCACAACCGCACCGACCGCACTCCGGCCGGTCCGATTCGGACCCGTCGGGCCGCCCACCCGGGCCGGTCCGATCCGGACCCGTCGACCGGTCACCCGAGCGGCGTCGGCGCCTCCGATCGCGAAGCCCCGGCCACCGAGGCCGACGTACCGGCCTCGGTGGCCGGTGTCGCGGCCTCGGTGGCCAGTGTCGCGGCCTCGGCGGCGTCGACCCCGACGGCCTCCAGGAGCCGGCCGACGACGGCGACGACGAGGCGTGCCGGGTCGCCTTGCCGGGTGGGTGAGGTGAGGCGACGCAGGGTGGCCATGATCGTGCCGGTGACGAGGTCGACGGTCACCGGATCGTCGCCGTGGGCGAAGCGGCCCGTGGCGTGGCCGTCGGCCAGGTCGGCGCGCAGGTGTCGCTGGACGGCGGCGTGGGGCGGGCTCGGGGAGTCGGCGAGTCGGAGCACGGCGCGCCCCCAGAGGGGCTGGTCGACGGCGGCCTCCAGGACCCTGGTCGAGGCCACGGCGAACCGCCACGCCGGGTCCTGACCTCTGGTCGCCTCGGCGCTGTCGGCCCCGATGGCCCTGAGCGACTCCAGGGCCAGCTCCTCGATGAAGTCCCCACGGTCGGCGAAGTGGTTGTAGAAGGTGCCGTTGGAGACGTCGGCCTCGGCCACGACGTCCGCCGCCGTCAAACCCTCGCCCCGCTCGGCCAGGACGCGCAGCCCGGCGTCGAGGAGCTTCCGGCGGGTGCGCTCACGCTTGGAGGGTCTGGGGCCGGTCATCTCGATCGGGATCGACGCTAGGTCTTTTTGACACTGCTGTCAAAAATGACAATACTCTCAAAACGGGTTGCGACGTGACGAAGGGGACCGTCGACCCGACCGATCGACCCTGGAGGTGCTGCGATGCCCGACTCACCCCGACCACAGTTGGTCCTGAGCCATGCGACGGTCGCCGTCCGCTCGCTGGAGGCGATGGTCGACTTCTATTGCGAGGTACTCGATTTCGCCGTCACCGATCGCGGCGAGTTGGGCGACGGCTCCCGGATGGCCTTCGTCTCCCAGGATCCGGGCGAACACCATCAGCTCGTGTTCGTCTCCGGCCTACCCGAGACCGAGCACCAGTTCGTCATGGCCGACCACATGGCTTTCCGCACGCCGAGCCTCGACAGCCTGCGGGCGATCGCCGCCCGTCTCGCGGCCGCCGACGTCGACGGGGTCATCCCGGTGAATCACGGCAACGCCTGGTCGCTGTACTTCAACGATCCCGAGGGCAACGGCCTGGAGTGCTTCGTCGACAGCCCTTTCCACGTGGCCCAGCCCTTCGCCGATGCGCTCGACCTGTCCCTCGACGACGCCACCATCGAGGCCGAGACCCGGGCCAAGGTCGAGAACGACGACGAGTTCCAGCCGATGGCCGAGTGGCGGGCCGCCTTCCGGGCCCGTCTCGCCGCCGACCGGGCGGAGGGCTAGCGGTGGATCTCGGCATCGCCGGTCGTCGGGCCGTGCTTCTCGGATCGAGCCGGGGACTCGGACGGGCCTGCGCCGAGAGCGTGGCCCGGGAAGGCGTCCACCTCGTGGTCAACGGGCGGACCGCCGCCGACGTGGACAGCGCCGTGGCCGAGCTCCGGTCCGCCCACCCTGTCGAGGTGACCGGCGTCGTGGGCGACTCGTCGACGAGCGGCGTCCACGACCGCCTGTTGGAAGCCTGCCCTGAGCCCGACATCGTCCTGCTCAACGGCGAGGGTCCGATGCCGACGCCCTTCGCCCGTCTCGGTGGCGACGCCCTCGGAGCGGCGTTCAACCAGGCCGTCGTGGGACCGGTGGCGTTCCTCCAACGGGTGGTGCCGGGCATGGTCGACCGCCGCTTCGGTCGCGTCGTCGCCGTCAGCTCGGCGATGGTGAAGACGCCCAACCCGGCGATGAGCCTCTCCCACGGCACCCGGCTCGGCCTGGCCGGCATCCTCAAGGGCCTGTCGAAGGAGGTGGCGGCCCACAACGTGACGGTGAACCAGCTCCTGCCGGAGCGGTTCGACACCGGGCGTCAGCAGCAGATGGCCGAGCTGGTGATGACCCACCGGGGCCTGACCTACGACGAGGCCCGGGCGGAGCAGATCGCCTCGATCAGAGCCGGTCGGCTCGGGCGGCCCGAGGAGTTCGGCGACGCCTTCGCCTTCCTGTGCGCGGCCCAGGCCGGGTACCTGTCCGGTCAGAGTCTCCAGCTCGACGGTGGCAGCTACGAGGGCGTCTTCTGATGGAGCGCCGGTCGAACGCCCCGTTCGACGCCGATGCCGATGTCGACGCCGATCTCGATGTGTTGATCGTCGGGGCCGGGCCGGTCGGCCTCATCGGTGGCATCCTGGCCGCCCGACAGGGTCTCTCGGTGCAGGTGATCGAGCGGCGGGACGGCCCACAGGGGGCTCCCGCCGCCCACGTCGTCAACGCCCGTACCTACGAGATCTGCCGCCAGGCCGGTCTCGACATGGCCCGCATCCACGCCGCAGGCCAGGACGAGGCCGACGCCGGCCACGTCAACTTCGTGACCCGCCTGGGGGGCGAGCTGATCGGTCGGCTGCCGTTCGAGCGGCAGGGGGAGGATTGCCTCGACTTCACCCCGACGCCGCTGCGGAACCTCTCCCAACACCGCTTCGAGCCGATCCTGACCGACGAGCTCGTCGCATCGAGCGGGGCCGAACTCCACTACCGGACCCGGTGGCGACACGCCGAGACGGGCGACGACGCCGTGGTGTCGGAGGTCGTCGATCTCGACGGCGGATCCACCCGGCGCATCCGGAGCCGCTACCTCATCGGCTGCGACGGCGCCGGGAGCCGGGTCCGCAAGCTGCTCGGTATCGAGATGGTCGGACCGCCGCTGATCCAGTGCTACCTGATGATCCACTTCCGGGCCGATCTGCGTTCGCTGGTGGCCGAACGGCCGGGGGTGCTGCACTTCGTGCTCGACCCCGAGGTCGGCGGCACCTTCGTCGCCCACGACATCGCCTCGGACTGGGTCTTCATGCGACCCATCGACCCGGTGAACGAGACCCTCGACGATTACCACGACGATCGCTGCCGCCACATCATCGACGAGGCCGCCGGGACCGGGCTCGACGCATCGATCGTCGGGATCGGCAGCTGGTGGATGAGTTCGCAGACGGCGGTGTCGATGGGGCGCGGCCGCATCTTCCTCGCCGGTGACTCGGCCCACCGGTTCCCGCCCACCGGCGGCCTCGGTCTCAATTCGGGTGTGCAGGACATCCACGGGTTGGTCTGGCGCCTCGCCGCCGTGCTCCGAGACCGGGCCCGCCCCGCACTGCTCGAAACCTACGAGGTCGAGCGCATCCCGGTGGCCCAAAACAACGCCCACCAGTCGCTGACCAACGCCATCCGCATGGTCGAGCTACCGGCGGCGCTCGGCACCGACGCGGAACCGACGACGGCCCGACTCCACGCCTCGCTGGCCGACCCGGCCCGGACCGACGGCATCGCCGCCGCCGTCGAGGCGCAGCGTCAGCATTTCGATCTCTTCGGCCTGCAGCTCGGCTACCGCTACGCCGAGGGCACCATCGTGGCCGAGCCTGCGGGCCCCGACGCGGGCTCGCCCAGCGAGTACGTGCCGACCGCCCGGCCCGGCGCCCGGCTGCCCCACGCCTGGATCGACGAGGTCGGCGGGCGTTCGACGCTCGACCTGATCCCCGTCGACCGGGCGGTGCTGATCACGTTCGGCGAGCACCGGGCCTGGGCCGACGCCGTGGCCGCCGAACCGGTGGCCGTCGTCGCCATCCCCGCCGGCAACGCCCGACTCGACCGTTGGCGGACGGTGTGCGGCGTCGGGACCACCGGCGCCCTCCTGGTCCGACCCGACCACCATGTGGCGTGGCGGGCCGAACACGCCGGGGAGCGGCCCGCTCTGACCGCAGCCCTCGACGTGATCGCCGGGCGAGTGCCGGTGGCGCCGACCGAGGAGCGGACCCCCTGAGCCAGGGCCTCGTCGACGTCGAAGGCCGCGCCGCCCCCGGCAACCGATGAGACCGGACGGCCATCGACACGCTCGTCGGGCGGATCGCTGCGGCCGACCTCTCCACCCCGAGGGTCGCCGAGCGAACCGACCCGGGCGTCGAAGTGGAGGACCACCGCCCGGTGTCGATACGTTCGCGTCACCGAAGGCGGAAGACCCGCCACCGAGGGGAACCGATGAGCACCGAGACCGACACCGTCCTCACCGAGCGCCGGGGCGAGATCCTCGTCGTCACCATCAACCGGCCCCATGTGCGTAACGCCGTCGACTCGCCGACCGCCCGCCGCCTGGGACAGGCCTTCGTCGAGTTCGACACCGACGAGTCGCTGAAGGTGGCGATCCTCACCGGCGCCGAGGGGACGTTCTGCGCCGGGGCCGACCTCAAGTCCGTGGGGGAGGGGACCTTCGAGCCGACGCCGCCGCCGGTGGCCCCGATCGACCGCCACGACGCCGCGGCCCCGATGGGTCCCACCTACCTGCGCCTGTCCAAACCGGTCATCGCCGCCGTAGCCGGTCACGCCGTCGCCGGGGGCCTCGAACTGTCGCTGTGGTGCGATCTGCGCGTCGTCGAGGAGGACGCCGTCTTCGGTGTCTACTGCCGGCGGTGGGGCGTGCCCCTGATCGACGGGGGCACCGTCCGCCTGCCCCGCCTCATCGGTCAGTCGCACGCCCTCGACATGGTGCTCACCGGTCGGCCCGTCGGGGCGCCCGAGGCCGAGCGGATGGGCCTGGCCAACCGGGTGGTGCCGACCGGGACGGCCCTCGACGTCGCGGTCGTACTGGCCGAGCAGCTCGCCCGGTTCCCGCAGCTCTGCCTGCGCAACGATCGGCGATCGGTCCACGACCAGTGGGATCTCGACTTCGACGACGCCATGGCCAACGAGGGCGTGCTCGGCGACCGGACCCTTCGCTCCGGCGAGACCCGGGAGGGCGCCCGCCGGTTCAGTTCGGGTCGGGGGCGGGGCGGCAGTTTCGATGACCTCTGATCTCGAGCGCCCGCCGACTCAGCACCGAGCAGGCCGTGATTGATTCAGGCCTCGGTCCGGCATGGACGGGCGACACGTGATCGCCCCGTTGCGGCGACACTCGGCCCGGCATCGACGGGTGACGAAGCCCGGTCAGTCGACGGCCAGGGCCGCCATCTTCTCGTCGAGATACTCACTGGCCAGGATCGGGTCATACCTCGCCCGTTCGCCCTCGCCGACGCAGCTGTCGAACGCATCGACGACCGCATCGTGGTTGGGCTCGCCGAAGTACACCAGGCTGATCAACTCCTCGGTCGGCGCCTCGCTCGGAGGGGGGAGCACCCGGTGCACGTTGGAGCACCATCGGTCGTTCGTCCACCGCCGGAGGAGGTCGCCGGTGTTGATGGTCAGGCCGCCGGGCACGTCGGGGGCGTCGACCCAGGCCCCGCTCCCGTCCTGCACCTGGAGCCCACCGAGGCCGGACTGGCGGTCGAGGATCGTCAATACGCCGAAGTCGGTGTGGGGGCCGACCCGGAACTGTTCGGGCAACGGCTCGTCGGCACCTCGCGGGCCGTACCAGTTGATGGTGCCGGTCGAGGTCGGAGCGGTGCTGAGCTCTCGCAGGTGGGTCGGTTGCAGGCCCAGGGCCAGCGACAGCACGTCGAGGAGTTCGTCGTTGAGCTCCCGGGCGGCCCGCCAGAAGGCGGCGAAGGCCTGTTCGAGCGACGGCATCGACGTCGGCCAGAGGTTGGGGGCGAACCGCTCGGGAACGCTCAGCCGTACCGACTCCTCGACGTCGACCGGGCCGAAGGCGTAGGTCTCCTTGAGGTCCGGTGGCGTCTCCACCCCGTAGGTGGCGGCGTTCGATTCGAGGGCCGAGCCGATCCAACCCCGGTAGGCGGGTCCCTCCATCGCCACCCGGGCCTTGACCTCTTCCGGCTGGTGGAAGAAGCGGCGGGCCTCGGATCGGCAGGTGTCGAGCACGTGCTGCGGCACCCGGTGGTTGGTCACGACGAGAAAGCCGCATCGTCGCAGGTGCTCGTCGACCCGGCGGGCCAGGGCCAGTCGATCGGCGTCGGCTCCGGTGAACCAGGGATCGAGGTCGACGAGGGGGATCGACGCGGTCATGACGAGGCTCCGGTCACCCGGGCCGCCTCCGCGGCTGCGTGTTGGTTGAGCTCGAGCCCCCGGGACCCGTTGAGCTTCTGGAAGAGGTGTTCGGCCACGGTGACGTCGGCGTAGGACGTCTCGCCGGCGTCGTCGCGGCACGAGTCGATCGTCGAGATCACGGCATCGGCGTTGCCGTCGTGGAAGAACGCCGCCGATCGGCGAGGCAACGACCGGCCCTCGGCGTCGACGGGCGGCACCACGCGATGCATGGTGGAGACGTAGCGGTCGTTGGTCCAGCGGGCCAGGAGATCGCCGAGGTTGATCAGCACGGCGCCGGGAGCCGGCGTGACGTCATGCCAGACGCCGTCGTGGTCGAGGATCTGGAGGCCCGGGACCGGGTCGGCCCAGAGCACGGTGACGATCCCGTAGTCGGTGTGCGCCCCCATCCCGAGCTGGTCGGGTTCGATCTCGGTGCCGGGCTCGAGGGTGTAGTTGACCATGCGCAGGACGTCGATCGAGTGGTCGGTGAACGACTCGAAGAAGTCGGCGTCGACGTCGAGCGCCCGGGCCAGGATCGACGTCATCCGATGGGCGAAGGCCGCGACCTCCCCGAACCACGCCTCGACGCCGGCCTGGAACGCCGGCACCGCCTCGATCGCCGGCCACAGGTTGAGGGCGTAGTCGTCGCCCTCCAGGTCGAGGTGGGGGAAGTCGTCACGGGAGGCCCCGACGTTGAACGCCTCGAACAGGTCGGCCGGTGAGTCGACGCCGAGGCTGTAGCTGAGCCGCTCCGACTTCACCGCGGTGTAGCCCCGGTTGATCGACGGGCGAGGGGGCACCAGGGCGAGCTTGGCGTCGAGCGGCTGGGCGAAGAAGGCGTCCATGGCCCGGGTCAGGCCGTCGACAGCATGCTCGCCGATGCCGTGCCCGACGACCTGCATGAACCCGACGGTGCGGCAGGCGTCGTCGACGGCCCGGGCGATGTGGTCGAGCTCGGCGTCGTCGCCGTCGATCCAACCCGACACGTCGATCGTGGGCACGGTGAACCCGGCGTGCGATGCGCTCGTCATGGGAGGTCCATGTCGATGGCGGCGAGCTTGTCGATCAGGAACGCCGTGGCGTCCATCGGCTCGCGGTCGGGATGGCCGATGGGCTGCAGATCGGCGTCGACGTCGGTCTCGACGAACAGCACCAGCGAGAGGCTGCCCCGGGTGGCCGCCTCCCCGGACGGGGCCGGAATGCGATGCGGGTTGGATCGCCACCGGTAGCCGGACCAGTAGGCCAGCTGGTCGCCGGTGTTGACCACGATGGCGCCGGGGACGTGGGGCAGATCGATCCAGGAGCCGTCGGCCAGCTGGATCTGCAGCGGCGGGTCCGACTCCTCCCGCTGCAGGAGCGTGATCGTGCCGAAATCGCTGTGGGGCCCGATCCGGAACTGGCCCGGCGCCGGCTCGGTCAGACCGTCGACCTGCGCCAACGGGGGGTACCAGGTGAGGTTCAGGTTGTGCAACGGCGTCTGACAGAGGGCTCGGAACGTGTCGGTCGGGACCTCGGCCGCCTGGGCCAACAGCTCGAAGACGTCGGCCGACAGGGTGAGCCCGGCCCGGACGTACTCGGTGACCACCGACTCGAAGTCGGCGACCTCGCCGGGGAACAGGTTCTCCACCGGGATGACCCCGAGCGAGGTGGCGACGACGTCGCCGGGCTCCACCGGGCCCACCGTCCACGCCTCCTTCAGATCGGGCGGGCTGGCCTCGCCGCTGGCGTAGGCGTTGGCCTCGGAACCGATGGGGGTCCAACCCGGGCTCCCGATGCCCTGGGCCTGGCGGTAGCGGGCCTTGATCTCGGCCGGGAGGGCGAACACCTCGCCGCAGAGCCGCCGGACCTCGTCGATCAGCGCCTCGGACACGCCGTGTTCGACGATGATGAGGAAGCCGGTCTCGCGGAGGCAGGCGTCGACCTGTTCGGCGATCCGGGCTCGCTGCTCGTCGTCGCCGGAGCGCCAGACGCTCACGTCGATCAGGGGGAAGGTGCCGGTGTCGTTCGGCTCGCTCGTGATCGTCATGGGCCGGCCTCATCGGTTGTGGGGGATGGGGCGGTGCCGACGGCCAGGTGGTCGGCGCGGTCGCCCACGGTGGTGGTGGCGACCGATGCGGTCAGCGTCCGAGGGCCGACCACCTTGCCGGTCAGGTGGTCGCCGACCGAGAACGGTTCGTAGAGCACGGCGTCGGGACCGTCGGTGACGCAACCGGGGAGCGGTTCGACGATCACCTCGGGATTGGCCTCGTGGAAGTAGGCGAACGAGCGCCGACGGGCCGGTCCGTCGACGCCGACCGGCGGCGGGAGCACCCGGTGCAGCGTGGAGCGCCAGCGGTCGTTGGTCCACGCCGCCAGCAGGTCGCCGATATTGACCAGGAAGGTGCCCGGTGTCGGCGTGACGTCGTGCCAGTCGCCGTCGAGGCCGAGGATCTGCAGCCCCGGCACCGGATCGGCCAGGAGGATGGTGCAGGTGCCGTAATCGGAGTGGGGGCCCATCCGCAGCTGTCCCTCGACGGGGTCGGGGCTGCCCGGGTGCCGTTCGTAGTTGAGGGCGCGGAACACGTCGGGCGATCGGTCGGACCGGGCCTGCAACCAGTCGGGCGGCAGGTCGAGGGCGACGGCGAAGATCCCGAGCAGTCGGTCGGCCAGGTCGTACATCGCCCGGCAGTACTCCAGCCACACCGGCCGCAGCTCGGACGGTGCGTCGGGCCACAGATTGTCGGCCCACAGCACGCCCTCCGAGGCGTCGACCCCCAGTAGTTCGCCGACGCCGATGTTGAACGCCTCGAACAGATCGGGTGGCGTGTCGACGCCGAGGCTGTAGGCCAGGGCCTCCCGCCCGGGCGGTGTGTAGCCCCGGTCGATCTCGGGCGGCGTGACGTAGGCCAGCTTGGTCTCCTCCGACTGGGCGAAGAACCCGTCGGTCACCTCGATCAGGCGCTCGATGAGGGCGGTGTCCACCCCGTGCCCGCCGACCTTGAAGAACCCGACCGTGCGGCAGACCGAGTCGACTGCGGCCGCCAGCCGGGCATCGTTCTCCGGGTCGGTCCGCCAGCCGGCGATGTCGATGATGGGGACGTCCACCTTCGCCTCCTCGCTCTCGTGCCGACCGATTGTGCGGACCGGATGGCCCGCTCGCCATCGACCGACACTGCGAACACTAGGAAGCGACGAGCGCCCGGTGTACCGGTGTCATGCGCAATTAACCGCGCGGTGACAATCAGGAAAGTTTGACGGAAAACCGTCTTAATGAATCGGTGATACCGCCGACACAGCCCCTTCCTACGCTCGCCTCGACATGACATGAGAGCGGTAGCGGACGGCTCTCGTGAATCAGAGGAGAGATGATGACGCTGTCACGACGAGCGTTCCTTACCCGTAGTGCGATGGGGGCGGCGGCCCTTGGATTGGGTGCCCCACTGCTCCAGGCCTGCGGCAGCGACGACGAGGAATCGTCGGCATCGGTGGCCGAGGGCACCGACTACGGCGCCCTGTCGATCCAGTTCAGTTGGCTCCACAGCCTCTCGTTCGGACCCGACTACCTCTGGGACGCCAACGAACACGCCCAGGCCAACGGCTTCACCGGGACCGAGCTGATCGTGGGCGGCCCGAGCGTGCCCATCGTGCCCGTCCTGTTGTCGGGCCAGGCCCGGTTCGGGCGAGCCGAGGTCGACGGGCTGGCGGCGGCCATCCAGGAGGGGGCCGAGGTGAAGGTCGTCGGCGTCGGCTACCAGCAGAGCCCCTACACCGTGATGTCGCGTAGCGATACGGCGCTGAGCTCGCCCGGCGACCTGATGGGCAAGCAGATCGCCGTCGACGAGAACAACGTGACCCTGCTCACCAATCTGCTGGTGGCCAACGGAATGGCGGCCGAGGACGTGGAGATGGTGCCGGCCAACTACGACATCTCGCTGCTGGCCAGCGAGCAGGTCGACGGGTACGTGGCCTACATCCCCGACGAGCCGATCTCGCTCGAGTTGCAGGGCATCGAGGTGACCCGTCTCGACGTGGAGGACTTCGGTCTGCCCACCGTCGGCGGGCTCTACATCACCACCGACGAGCTGATCGCCAACGACCGGGACATGGTGGCCGCCGCTCTTCGCACCTTCGTCCTGGGCACCCAGGACTTCGCCGCCGACAAGAGTCAGGCCATCGACCTGGCCGTCACCGCTATGGGGGCCGACGCCCCGGGCGAGGACTACAACGACCTGTCCTACGACAACTACCTGGCGCTCACCGTGGGCGGCGAGGCCGGGAGCCTCGGACTGCTCAACATCAGCGAGGAACGCCAGGCCGAGGTGATGGCGACGCTGGCCCTCAGCGGCGTGGAGATGGAGCCGTCGGAGATGTTCGACCTGTCGATCCTGCAGGAGGTGCTCGACGAGGATCCGGCGCTGAAGGAGATACCGAGTGCATGACGTCGTCCGGGAGACCGGCGAGGTGGTCGACGACCCCGGGGGCGAGGCCGCGCCCGGGATCGATCCGGCCGGGGCGACCCCCACGGGTGGGGCCCCGGTTCGCCTCGACTACATCGGCATGGAGTTCCCGGACGGCACCGTGGCTCTCGACGGGTTCGACCTGACGATCGAGCCTGGACAGTTCGTCGCCCTGCTCGGCCCGTCCGGGTGCGGCAAGTCGACGCTGCTCCGGATCCTCGCCGGGCTGGAGGAGCCGACCAAGGGCCAGGCCCGGGTCGACGGTGGCCCGGCCAAGGACTTCGCCTCACAGGGGAGGCTCGGGATCGCCTTCCAGCATCCGGCGCTCCTGCCGTGGCGAACCGTGGCGGCCAACGTGCGGCTGCCCCTCGACGCCCTCGGGCTCCGCCGTCGCGAGCGGGCCGAGACCGACCGTCGCATCCAGGAGCTGCTCGAGGTGGTCGGCCTTGAGGGTTTCGAGACGGCGAGGCCCGGTCAGCTCTCGGGCGGTATGCAGCAGCGCGTCGCCATCGCCCGGGCGCTGGTGAGCGACCCCGGCTTGCTGCTGCTCGACGAGCCGTTCGGGGCTCTCGATGAGATCCTCCGCACCCGGCTCAACGGCGAGTTGGAGCGGATCTGGTCCCGCACGAGGCCGACGACCGTGCTGGTCACCCACTCGGTGGCCGAGGCGGCGACGTTGGCCGACGTGGTGGTGGTGCTCTCGGCCCGACCGGGCCGGATCGTCGACCGGGTCGAGATCGATCTGCCCCGCCCGAGAACGGCGGCGCTGCTCGAGACCGACGCCGGAGCGGAACAGCTGCAGCGGCTGCGGACGGCCCTGTTGGCGGGCGGCGCATGAGGGCGGTCGCCCGCGTCGTCGCCATCGTCGTCGTCGCCGTTGCCGGCTGGCAGCTGTTGGCCACCGTCGTCGGCAGCCCCGTCTACCCCACGCCGACCGACATCGTCGGCACGGTGGAGCCGGCCGGCATCGTGGAGCCCGTGGTGCAGACGGTCCGGTTGGCCGTCGTCGGGTTCGTGATCGGCGTGTCGGCGTCGATCGCCATCGGGGTGCTCGCCGTGATGTTCCCCCGCTTCGAGCCGCTGGGCCTCCAGCTGGCGCTCCTCACCTACACGGTGCCGGTCCTGGCCCTGGGCTCGATCCTGGCCACGATCTGGCCCGCCACCGGTACCCGGATCACCATCGCCGCCCTCTACACCGTCTACACGACCGTGATCGGCACCGTCGTCGGGCTGCGTTCGGCCGACCGACACAGCCTCGAACTCATCGAGGCCCTCGGCGCCTCCCGCCTGGGCCGAGCCCGGCTGATCGAGCTGCCCGCCGCCGTGCCGTCGGTGTTGGCCGCCCTCAAGATCGCGGCGCCGGCCGCCATCCTGGGCACGATCATCGGCGAGTACATCGGGGGCGAGGGCGGGGTCGGCGTCGCCATGCTCTCGTCGCAGCGACTGGGTGCGGTCGAGCGGGTGTGGGCCCTGGCGGTCGCCATCAGCCTGGTGGCGGGTGGCGCCTACCTGGTGATCGCCGCCGTCGAACGGTTGGTCGATCGTCGTCGCCCCAGCGTCGGCATCCCCAGTCGACGGGCCGCCGTCCCCGTCGAGGCGTCGACGCCGAAGCGACTGCTGCAGCTCGGCCTGCAGGGGCTGGCCATCGTCGGCGTGGTGATGGCCCTCTGGTACGGCGGCCTCCTGCTGTTCGACGTGAACTCCTTCGTCGGCATCACACCCGATCGGGTGTGGGGCCACCTGGTGAGCGAGCCCGACGCCGCCGCCAACCGGTCCGAGCTGTTCGGCGAGCTCGGCATCACCATGGGCCACGCCGCCCTCGGCTTCGTGTTCGGCACCGGGGCGGGCGTGATCGGGGCGGTGGCCATGCGCCTGGCACCGCTGGCCGAGCGGGTGCTGCTGCCGCTGGCGGTGACCGCCCAGTCGGTCCCGGTGGTGGCCCTGCTGCCGCTCATCCTGCTGCTCCTCGGCCGGGGCAACCTGCTGGTCGGGGTGGTCGCCGGGCTCGTCAGCTTCTTCCCGACACTGGTCAACGTCGATGCCGCCCTGGCCAGGACGCCGAAGGCGGCCATCGACCTGGTGGCCGCCAACGGCGCCGGCGCCGCCCGGAACCTGCTCCTCACCCGGCTGCCCTACGCCGCACCCGCCCTCTTCGCCTCGGCCCGCATCGCCGTCCCGGCGTCGGTGGCCGGCGCTCTGCTCGTCGAATGGCAGGTGCTCGGCAACGGCATCGGACGACTGATGGTCACCGCCGCCCTCCAGTCGCGCTACGTCCACCTGTGGAGCGCCGTCGTGATCATCAGCCTCGCCACCACCATCATCGCCCTGCTCGCACTGGGCGCGGAGCGGTTCATCAGCGCCCGATTCGGACTGGAGTCGACCCTGTCATGACCGACGACATCAACCACCTGATCCGCTCGATCGAGCTGGCCGACGAGGCCGTGGCCGAGGGCAATCACCCCTTCGGCGCGGTGTTGGTCGACGCCTCGGGCACGGTGCTGGCCGAGGGGAAGAACGAGTACTCGATCGACCGCGGACCGGGCCACGCCGAGACCAACCTCGCTCGACGGGCGGCTCGACAGTTCCCGATCGAGCAGCTCCGCCTCTCGACGCTCTACACCTCGGTCGAGCCGTGCTGCATGTGTGCCGGGACGATCTACTGGGCCGAGATCGGGGCAGTCGTCTACGGCATGAGCGAGAGCCGTCTCGGCGAGCTGACCGGTGACGATCCCGCCAACCCCACTCAGGATCTCGATTGTCGCACCGTGTTCGCCGCCGGCCGGAACGCCGTCGAGGTGCGAGGGCCGTTCCCCGAGTTGGAGGAGCGCATCGTGACCCAACACCTCGCCTACTGGGGGAGCGCCGCCCACTGACCGACGGGGGGCTGAGACTACGGCTCTTCGACCCGTTCCCTACGGCTCCGCCCGATCGTCGGCCACCGCAACGTCGAGGCGGCGGGCGCCGTGACGCAACATGGCGACCGCCTCGGCCGGGGCGCCGACGATGGTGACGTCGAACAGCGTGGCGAAGATGGCGACCATGCCCGCCAGCCAGTCGAGCGACTCCGATCGCAGCCACAGGCGCCGACGGCCGTCGGCCACCTCGGTGACCTCGGCCCCGTACCAGTGGCGCATGGCGGCGAAGCCGTCCTCGGGGCCGGTGAGATCGATGGTGGCCTCGTGGACGGCGAAGGCCTGCCGTAGCCCGGCGGCCACGTACTCGGCGGGGGAGTCGCTCGGCAGCTCCTTGGGCTCGAACCGCACGCCGCCGAGCCGAGGCTCCTCCATCCGGTCGATCCGGAACGTCCGCCAGTCCTCCCGCCGCACGTCCCAGGCCACCAGATACCACCGCTGGCCGACCGAGACGAGCTGGAGCGGTTGGACCAGGCGGGAGGATATCTCGCCGTCGTTGCGGGTGTACTCGAACCGCACCTCCTCCCGATCCCGACAGGCCTGCGCCAGCAACCCGAGGCTGGCCGGTGGCACGACGGTGGTCGGGGCCCAGCGGAGCGACTCGACGTTGGCGTTGACGGCGTCGATACGTCGACGGACGTGGTCGGGGAGGATCTGTTCGAGCTTGGCCATAACCCGGAGGGTGGTGTCGCCGATGTCCTCGATCGAGGCCCCGGCCGCCGCCCGGAGGCCGATGGCCAACGCCACCGCCTCGTCGTCGTCGACGACGAGGGGCGGCAGATGGGCGCCGGCGGCGAGCTGGTAGCCGCCGTCGACGCCCGGCATCGCCTCGACCGGGTAGCCCAACTCCCGCAGTCGATCGACGTCACGCCTGACCGTCCGGGCGCTGACGCCGAGCCGGTCGGCCAGCTCCGCCCCCGACCAGTGTCGGTGGGTCTGGAGTAGCGACAGCAGCGTCAGCGCACGGGCGGTCGGGTCGCTCATGTCAGTCGGCGGCCACCCGGCTGCGAAGGGCGGCGAGACACAGCCACATGCTGAGCGCACCGACGCCGGCGATGGCGAGCACGGCCCACACCACGTCGATCGTCCACCCGTCGATGGCCAGGGCCCGTAGCCCCTCGAGGATGTAGGTGACCGGGTTGAACGACGCCACGACGTCGAGCCAGCCGGACAACTGGCCCCGGGGCACGTACGACGTGGTCAGGAACAGGAAGGGAAAGAACAGCAGGAACATCGACTGCACGGCGGCCGGGTTGCCGGTCTTCAGCGCCACCGCGTAGCCGAAGCCGGCGAAGGCCAGGCTCCACAGGGCGGACAGGAGCAGAAAGACCAGCGCCCCGAGCACCCCGGTCTCGAAGCCGGTCCCCAACACCAGTCCGAGGACCAGGATCGGTACCGCCAGGCCGACGGCGATGGCCATATCGGCCACCAGGTGACCGAGCAGGATGGCGACGCGTCGCATCGGGGTCATCAGGAGTCGGTCGAGGTACCCGTTCTGGACGTCGAGCACGAGCGAGGGTGCCCGGGACACGCCGGTCACCCCGAGGAGGATGGCCGTCGGCATCTGGAACGCCGTGTAGTCGAAGCCTGCTATCTGCCCCTCGGTCAGCCCTTCGAGGGTGGCGATGTTCACCAGGAAGAAGAAGATGGCGATCAGGACCGGGGGGATGACGGCTTCGAGGTCGCCGGGCACGGCCCGCAGAGCCCGGCCGGCGATGGTGATCACGTTGTGCCGGAAGCCGGTGGGCCGAGCCCTGACGATGGCGCCGGAGTCGGCGGGGGAGGGGGTGGTGGTGATGGTGGTCATCGCTGCACCTCGCTCCGCTCGTCGGCGGGGACATCGGGCCGGGCGTCGCTCCGGAGTCGATTGCCGGTGATTTCGAGGAACACGTCGTCGAGGGTTGGGGTGCGCAGGGTGAGGTCGCGCACCGGGACGGCGGCCTCGGCCAGGGCCACGGCGATCGGGCCGACGGTGGCGGCACCGTCGCCCGTCGCCACGACGAGGGTGTCTTCGCCGGCATCGACCACCCGTACCCGGTCGAGGGTGACGACGGCCGCGGCCGCCACCGCCGGGTCTCCATCGATCCCGGCCACGATCAGGTCGTCGCCGACCTGGCGCTTCAGCTCGGCGGGCCGGCCCTCGGCCACCAGTCGGCCGCCGTCGATGATGCCGACCCGGTGAGCCAGCGAGTCGGCCTCCTCCAGGTACTGGGTGGTGAGCAGGATCGTCATGCCCAGCCGCTCGTTGAGCAGTCGGACCTCATCCCACACCCGGCTGCGGCTGAGGGGATCGAGCCCGGTTGTCGGCTCGTCGAGGAACAACACCTCGGGGCGATGGACCAGCGCCGCCGCCAGGTCGAGGCGACGCTTCATGCCGCCGGAGTAGGTGTCGATCGGGCGGTCGATGGCCTCGCCCAGGTCGATCATCGACGTGAGTTCGGCCACCCGCCGATCGACTTCATCGGGCCGGAGCCCGTACAGCCGGCCCTGCAGCCGCAGCAGTTGGTCGCCGGTCTGCTTCGGGTCGAGTGCCGCTTCCTGGAGAGCGGCCCCGATTCGCAGCCGAACGGCGTCGGGTTCGTCGGCCACGTCGTGACCGGCCACGGTGGCCCACCCGCCGGTGGGGCGGAGCAGGGTGCAGAACATGCGGACCGTCGTGGACTTGCCGGCGCCGTTCGGGCCGAGCAGACCGTAGATCTCGCCCTGTCGGATCGACAGATCGAGGCCGGCGACGGCCTCGTTGTCGCCGAAGCGGCGGGTCAGTCCGCAAGCGGTGATGGCGGTCTCACCGACCGGTGCGGGTTGGACGTCGTGTATGGGGATGTCTGTGAGCATGCGACCACTCTCGATCATATTGCGGACAGATCATGGCCGCATTGCAGACCCTCTCGACCTTCCATTTGGTCCAGTCGTGAGTTGGCCTGTTGAGAATCGTACTTAGTACGACTATGGTTGGTCATCAGGCAGTACTAAGTACGAAAAGGAGCAGGGAGATCATGACCACGACCATCGACACCATCGCCGAGCCGCCGGGCGACTCACCCCGGACCGGGCCGGTTGACCGGGGCACCCGGCGGGAGGGCCGACTGTTCGGGGCGCTCGTGCTCGCCGCATTCCCCCTCTACGGCGTGGGGAGCGCTCTGCTCGATCGCCCGCTCGGTCTGTCCCTCGTCCTGCTCAACTCGCTGGCGGTCGCCGCCATCGGCCTGATCGGGTTCCGACTGCTGCGGGCGGTGCAGCCGGCCGTGGCCGCTGGTTACCTTGCCGCTCGGGTGCTGGAGGGCCTCCTGCTCGGCGGGGGCGCCGCCCTCCTCGTCGGCCTCGATGTCGCCGATGCCGACGTCACCGGCTACCTGCTGGCGATGGCCGTGCTCGGGATCGGCAGCGTGCCGTTCTGCCGAGCGCTCGAGGAGAACCGGTGGTTGCCGACCTGGCTCGCCCATTGGGGCGTGGTCGGCTACGTCGCGCTCGCCATCGGGGCCGTCCTCGAGTTGGTGTCCGGCTGGCCGGTGGTCGTGTTCTTCGCCGCGGTCGGGGGGCTCTTCGAGCTCACCCTGGGAGTGCTGTTGCTGGGCCAGGGCTTCCGGCGCCGCGGCGTCCACCCCGCCGACGGCGACACGGCGGGCTGCGCCCCCGATGGCGAGGGCGGCGGGCTCGACACCCCGGCCCACGACGAGCAGATCGCCGCCTTCGGAGTCCACCTCGCCATCTCGATGGCGGCGGTCGCCATCTGCGTCGTGGTCAATCTCGCCGTCAACCTCTCCGCAGGCGCGGTGGCCGACTGGGACGCCTGGTGGTCGAGTTGGGTCGTCGTCGGCTGCTCGATCGGTCTCGTCGTTCACGCCACCGTCGTCCGGGTCGCCCACCTCCGCTAGCGCCGAGCCGATCGCACCGGCTCCATCATCCGTGGCAGGGTGGAGCAGTGGGCGATCTGATCGGCGAGCTGATCCTTAATGTGGTGTCCGTGGGGGTGGGCACGGCGTTGGCGTGGGTGACCTATGCGATCTGGTTGACCGCCCGGTGGCACCTGTGGGGCCTCGACCGGACGGTCGTGGCCGACACCCCGTCCGGGGAGCGGTACATCCTGACGGTGGCCAATCTCCGCCTGCACACCCCGGTGTCGACCCGCCTGTTCCGGTCCGGCAACCCCGGAGAGGACGAGCCGCCCGGACGGAGCAGGGATGACTGGCTCCATCCGGACCGGATGCTCGATCGGTTCGAGGAGGGGATCCTCCTCTTCGTCCCGTTCATCCTGGCCGTGGTGCTCGTCTTCGCCGTGCTGTTCGTGATCGAGCTGATCGTCGCCGCCATCATCCTGGCCGTGGTGGTGACCTGGTCACGGGTGGTCCGCCGCCACTGGACGTGCACCGTCGTCGGCCCCGAACCGTCGAGGTGGCGGTTCACCGGACCCGGTATGCGGCGGATCCGCCGGATGCGGGACGACCTGGCGGCCGCCATCCGCTCCGGCGACATCGGTGCCCTCGAGCGGGTCGACGTCAGCAACTGACCAACACCGACCCGCCGGCCTCGGGTCGGCTCCCGGGCGGCCCCTCCGCCGGGAGCGGTACCGGCCCGGGTCGGCGCTCAGGCCCGCACGGCGGCGCGGTCGCCGGTGAGGCGAGCCCGATAGGTGAGGGTCCGCCACACCCACTCCATCGGACCGTAGGGGAACCGGGCCAGCCACAGTCGGCTGACCACCATCTGGAAGGCGAAGAGGCCGAGGGTGAAGAGGAAGGCGGTCGCCACCCCGAAGCGGCCGTAGTTGCCCAGGCCCCAGCCGTAGAAGAACAGGACCGCCACCACCGACTGCATCAGGTAGTTGGTCAGCGCCATCCGTCCCACCGGCGCCAGGTGGCGCAGCACGGAGCGGCCGTCGCCGGCCCGCTGGAGGGCCAGGAGCACCAGGCACACGTAGACGGCGCCGAAGGCCGGTCCACCGATGAAGGTCGACAGGATGATGCCCCACGTGGCCGCCAGGTCGGTCTCGCCGGCGACGATGAAGAAGGCGAGGAGACCCTTGGCCACCACCGCGATCGGCAGCGCAACCTTCAGCACGGCGATGAGGAAGGTCCGCTCGTTGCGCCAGTTGGCCAGCTTCCCGCTGCGCACCGCCCACAGACCGACCAGGAAGAGGCTCAGGAACCACGGCACACCCATCAGCGAGAAGATCAGGTCGCCCACGATGTCGCCGCTCCGGTCGGCGGCGAGTGTGCCGAAGTCGGCCGAGCGGATGTAGTCGATGTCCTCGGCGATGGCGGCGGGCGTCCCCGGGTCGCCCTCGAAGGCGCCGACCACCACCAAGGCGCTCATCAGGGCGATGGTGAACAGGGCGAAGCCGGCGGCCCAACGCAGGGCGACGGTCGGCCGGACCTTGGCGAAGAGCAGCAGGAAGAACCCGGTGATCGAATACTGCACCAGGATGTCGCCGCTCCAGATCAGGTAGGCGTGGATCAGGCCGAATCCGAGGAGGACGGTGACACGCACGGCGAACCGCCGTCGGAACCGCTCCCCCCGGGCCAGGGCCCGTTCGAACTGGAGGGCGAACCCCAGGCCGAACAGGAACGAGAACGTGCTGTAGAACGCCGCCTCGCCGAACACCCGGATCCCGAGCTCGACCGCCTTGTCGAGCCAGCCGGTCGACACCGTCCACGGGTCGAAGGAGACGGTCGGACCGGCGAAGTCGAGCATGTTGAGCATGAGCACGCCGAAGAGGGCGAAGCCGCGGACGATGTCGATGGCCTCGATCCGGGCCGAGCCGGCGACCGGTTGGGCGAGCTGGGCCGGTCGGCCGGTCGACCGTTCGACGTTGACGGGGGGAGCGGTATCGGAAGCAACCATGATGCCCACCTGATCACGGCCCGGTCCGGGCCGGTATCGGGAGGCACCCGGAAAGCACCCTGAGCGGACCCTGATCCCGAGCCAGGGGATCGAGGCACCGGCAGGTGGCCGGGGCCGCAGGCTTCGCCGCCGCGGGGTGGTTCTAGGCGGCGCTCACCGTGCGGGCGATCTCACCCCAGCGGCCGACGTTGTCCGGGTTGCGGGCCAGGTCCTCCTGGGTCAGGTAGGAGATCACCCGGGCCGCCATCCCCCGATAGCGGTCGATGACGCGATCGGCGATCTCGTCCCAGGGACCGATGATGGCGAAGGCGTCGAGCATCTCATCGGTGATGGTGCCGGCGAGGCCCGCCATGTCGCCCGCCTTGATGCACTCGTTGAGTCGGGCCGAGGTGCCCTCGAAGCCGAGGTCGTCGAACTGGAAGGCGTAGTTCTTCGTCGAGCCGTAGAACCCGATCTGCGAGCGAGCCCGCTGCTCGAGCGGAGCCCGCTCCTCGGGGGTGTCACCGGGCACGATGAAGGCCGGGATCAGCAGGTCGACGGCCGACGGATCCCGACCGGCCTCGGCCGCCCCGGCGGCGACGGCGGGCTGCAGCCGATGCTGAAGGTAGTGGGCGGAGTGCAGGGGGTGGACGTGGATGCCGTCGGCCACGGCACCCGCCATCTTCGTCATGTACGGACCGACGGCCGAGACGTCGACCTTGATGTCGCCGTGCTCGTGGGGTGAGGGCGCCCACTGCTTGGGCAGCAGCGACAGCTGGTAGTAGGGCCCGTCATGCGCCAGCCTGCCCTCGCCCCGGAACGCGGCGAGACAGGCCTGCACCGCCTCCAGGTAGTCGCGCATGCGGGGGCCCGCCGGATCGAAGGCCATGCCGTAGCGACGCTCGATGTGGGCCTTGACCTGGCTGCCGAGCCCCAGCCGGAAGCGACCGCCGGTGTTGTCGGCCAACTCCCAGGCGATGCTGGCGGCGACCATCGGGCTGATCGGAAACGCCACGGCGATGCCGGTGGAGTAGGTGAGGGTGGGAGCGGCGGTGGCGGCGGCGGCGATGCTCATCCACGGCGTCTGGCCGGTCTCGGTGAACAGCATCCCGTCGAAGCCGGCGGCCTCGACGGTCCGGGCCAGGTCGGCGGCGTCGGACCACCGGCTGGGGCCGATCATCAGGTCGAAGTGCATGGGGTCCTCCAGTGGGGTTGAGGTCGACGTCGGGCGACGGGTGGGTCGGCCGGGCGGTTGGCCCGGCGGAGTCGGCCGCCTGCGCGTGGGCGTTCGAGGGATCAGGGCATGGTGAGGCCGCCGCTCACCGACAGGGTCTGGCCGGTGATGAACCGGGCCCCGTCGGTGGTGAGGAAGGCGATGGCCGGAGCGACGTCTTCGGGGGTGGCGAGGCGTCGCATGGGGATGGCCCGGGTCAGGGAGCCGACGAACCGCTCGCCGCTGCCCAGATCGTCGGCCATACTCCGGATCAGCGGGGTGTCGGTCGGCCCGGGGCAGACGACGTTGACCGTGATCTGATGCCTGGCCACCTCTCGGGCCACGCTCTTGGAGAACGAGATGACCGCCCCCTTGGCCCCGGCGTAGATCGATTCCAGCGACGAGCCGACCCGGGCGGCGTCGGAGGCCACCGAGACGATCCGCCCCTGCTCCCGCTCGATCATCCCCGGCAGGACGGCGTGGACGGTGTTGAGCGTGCCCCGGTAGTTGACGTCGATCACCCGGTCCCAGAACTCCGGCGTCGTCTCGACGAAGGGAACGAAGCGGTCCCAGCCGGCCACGTTGACCAGCGTGTCGATCGGGCCGTGGTCGGCCTCGATACCGGCGCAGGCGTCGGCCACCGCCTCGGTGTCGGCGACGTCGAAGGCGACCCCGACGTGGCCCTCACCGTCCAGCCCGGCGGCGACGGCCTCGGCCGCCGGTCCGGCCAGATCGGCCACGGCCACCCGCCGCCCGGCGGCGGCCAGCTCCCGGCACACCGCGGCCCCGATCCCACCGGCGCCGCCGGTCACCAAGGCCATGCCGTCGGTCGAAGTCATCGGTCTCTCGTTCCCCCTTGTCGGCCCAGGCTGCGGGCCGGCCCCAAACCTATGCGGGAGGGCCGGGCGGCGACAATCCGCCGACCGGTGCCACGATGGGGCGATGACTGGACGACTGGCGCGGCGTGAGTGGATCCCGGCGGTATCGCAGGAGCTGCTCGACATGGTGGGAGCCGAGGTGACGACGGCGGAGCCCGAGTGGATCGCCGATCGGCTGGACGACCTCGTCGCCGACAACGCCCGGATCCACGACCGGGACTGTGTGAACCTCAACCCGGCCGGCAACACGATGAACCCGCGGGCGGCGGCCGTGCTCGCCTCGGGGATCGGCCCCCGCACCTCGCTCGGCTACCCGGGGGCCAAGTACGAGATGGGTCTGGAGGCGATCGAGCAGATCGAGATGGTGACGGCGCAGCTGGCGGCCCGCCTGTTCGACGCGCCCTTCGTCGAGTTCCGGGTCCCGTCGGGGGCGTCGGCCAATCTGATGGCGTTCATGGCCACCACCCGGCCGGGCGAGGCCATCATCGTCCCTCCGGCCTCGATCGGCGGCCATGTCACCCACCACACCCCGGGAGCCGCCGGGCTCTACGGCCTGCGGATACACGAGGCCCCGATCGACCCCGACCGCTACAGCGTCGACGTCGAGGCGCTTGCCCGGCTGGCGGCCACGGTGCGGCCCACCCTCATCACCCTGGGCGCCAGCCTGAACCTCCGTCACCACGACGTCGCCGCCGTCCGATCGGTGGCAGATGACGTCGGCGCCCGGGTGCTGTTCGACGCCGCTCACCTCTCCGGCCTGATCGCAGGCGACGCCTGGCCCGATCCGCTCGCCGCCGGTGCCCACCTGATGACGATGAGCACCTACAAGAGCCTGGCCGGGCCGACCGCCGGTCTGGTGCTCACCGACGACGCCGGCCTGGCCCGGCGGATCGAGGAGATCGCCTTCCCCGGTCTGACCGCCAACTTCGACGCGGCCAAGACCGCGGCCCTGGCGTACACCCTCAACGACTGGCTCGCCTGCGGGACCACCTTCGCCCGGGAGATGGTGGCGGCGGCCGACGCCCTGGCCACCGCACTCGATCGGGCCGACGTGCCGGTGCACCGGGCCGGTGGGGTCGCCACCGAGTCGCACGCCCTGGCCCTCGACGCCGAGGACCACGGCGGTGGGATGGCGGCGGCGCGACGCCTCCGCCGGGCCAACCTTCTCGCCTCGGCCATCGGCCTGCCGACCGGAGCCGACCGAGGGGTCCGGATCGGGACGAGCGAGCTCGTCCGCTGGGGGGCCACCGCAGACGACATGGGCGAACTGGCCTCCCTGATCTCCCGGGCCCTCCACGGCGATCCGACCGAGGTGGCGCCCACCGTCACCGACTTCCGCCGCCGCTTCACCACCGTCCACCACCACCTCGCCGGCTGACGCCCCGCCCGACCGTGGGCGCCCGGTCGACCCGGCGGTCGACGGCTCGACGCCGTCGACGGGTCGCCTTGTCGTGCGCCGGGTCGGAGCCGGTCGGGCTCAACGTCGGCGTCGGACCAACCACAGCCGGATCGGCGGGAGCCGGAGGATGAAGCCGGCGGCGATCAACAGCACGCTGATCCCGATGTCCTCGGGGATGAGGAGAACGTGGGCGACGAGGGCGATGGCGATGACGTAGGTGGCCCGGTGCAGGAGTTGCCACCGCCGCCGGCCCATCAGCCGCTGGGACCGCCGGCTGCTGGTGAGGAAGAGCGGTACCGACAGCAGCAGGGCGATGGTCCCGGCGATCAGGAACGGGGCTCCCAGGGCGGCGGCCAGCCCCGACTCGATGACGAACATCGCCCCGTTGCTGAGGGCCAGTAGGAAGAACACGATCCCCAGGTACTTCCGGACCCGGATCTGGGTCCGGCCCGTGATCCACTGCACCGGCGAGGCCAGGAACATGGCGGCGAAGGTGAACATGCCGGGGTCCTCCCCGGCGGCCAGGGCCACGTCGATCATGGTCTCGGTCGAGATGAGGCCCAGCACCCCGGCGGTGATGACGACGCCGACGGTGACGGGGGCGATGGTGGCCGCCGTCAGCACCAGCAGCTGGAGGAAGGTGAACCGGTTCCACACCGGTCGACGCAGCCGTCGACGCAGCCGGCCGACGAGGGAGGTCGGGGTCGGCGGGGGCGGGTTGGGGATCGAGGGACCGGAGGGGCGGTCCACTGCGGTGGTCATCGGTCGGGTCCTTTCGGTGTCGTGCCGATCGTGACGGCACCGGGGCGGACCGGCATCGGCCCCCGGGAGGCATCGAATACACCTCCGGGAGTACGTGGCAGGCTGCAGGGGCCACGACACTGGGGAACGGATGGTCAATCGAGCCACGGGCTATCAGCCGATCGGGCGCCGGTCGCTGCGCAAGGAGGTCGTAGACCTCTTCCTGATCGCGCTCGCCGTGGCCGTGCTGGTGGCCGAGGCGGTCGAGGACGACACCGACCTCGGCTTCTGGTGGGTGCTGGTCTCGCTGCTGTGCTGCGGGGCGCTGCTGTTCCGCCACCGGTACCCGGTGGCGGTCCTGCTCATCGCCGCCGCCGGGCGACTCTTCGTCTTCTGGGCGGCCGAGTCCGGGCTGGCAACGCTTCCGGTGCTCGCCGTCGCCCTCTACACGGTGGCCCGCCACGGTGATCGCAAGGTCGGTCTGCTCACCGCCTCCAGCGTGGCCGCCGTCGTCGCCCTGGTGTCGGCGGCCCTGGGAGACGGGGTGTTCGCCGCCGAGCTGGTCGAGGAGGGGGCGCAGACCTTCCTGCCGATCGCCATCGGCGACGCCGTGCGGACTAGGGCCGACCGGGTCAACGATCTGATCGAGGCCGAGGCCGAGGCCAGGGTCCAGGCCGAACGGCTGCGCATCGCCCGCGACCTCCACGATGTCGTCGCCCACGGGCTGTCGACCATCGCCATCCAGTCGGGGGTGGCGGCCCGCCTCCTCGACGACGATCGGGAGCAGGCCAGGGAGGCACTGGAGGTGATCAACGCCACCGGCCGGTCCTCGCTCGACGAGCTGCGGTCCATGGTCGGGGCGCTGCGCTCCTCCGAGGTGGCCGAGCGGCAACCGACGCCGGTCGACCCGGACGAGATCGGCGACGTGCTCGTCGGGGCCGAGCGGGCCGGCGTGACCGTCGTCCACGATCGCCGCGGGCGGTTCCCGGACGACGTCGGCGACGCGGTGGTGGTCGCCGCCCACCGCATCATCCAGGAGGCGCTGATGAACGTGGCCCGCCACGCCGGCGAGGTCCGGGCCGTCGTCCGCCTCGAGCACGGGGAGGACGGCGTCGAGGTCGAGGTGGTGAACGAGCCCGCGCAGGGGCCACTGCCGTCGGTGGCCTCGACCGGGGTGGGCATCGTGGGGATGCAGGAGCGAGCGGAGTCGGTCGGCGGCACCCTGGAGGCCGGTCCGGCCACCGACGGGGGCTGGCGGGTGAGGGCGTGGCTGCCCTACCGGAGGCGAGCGTGAGCGGCGAGCGCACGATCCGGGTGCTGCTCGTCGACGATCAGGAGCTGGTGCGCCGGGGTTTCGGGGCCCTGATCGCGCCCGAGGCGGATCTGGAGATCGTCGGCGAGGCCACCAACGGGTCGGAGGCGGTCGACGCCGCCTTCGCCCAGAGCCCGGACGTGATCCTGATGGACATCCGAATGCCTTCGGTCGACGGCATCGAGGCCACCCGGCGGATCATGGGCGACGGCCGGCTCGATCGGACCCGGGTGTTGATGCTGACCACCTTCGATCTCGACCAGTACGTCTACGACGCCCTGCGGGCCGGGGCCTCCGGGTTCCTGCTCAAAGACACCCCGCCCGAGCAGCTGCTGGACGCCATCCGGGTCGTCGCCGCCGGTGACGCGCTCATCGCCCCGGCCATCACCCGCCGCCTGATCGAGGAGTTCGCCGCCCGGCCGGATCCCGAGGGGAGCGACACCGCGTTGGCCGGTCTCACCGACCGGGAGCGGGATGTGCTGGCCGAGGTGGGGCGGGGTCTCAACAACGTCGAGATCGCCGAGCGGTTGTTCATCTCACCGCTCACGGCCAAGACCCACGTCAGCCGGATCCTGTCCAAGCTCGACGCCCGGGATCGGGCTCAGCTGGTGGTCCTGGCCTACGAGACCGGCCTGGTCACCCCCGGCCGCTAGCAGCGCCCAGCGGTGTCCGAGCCCTTTCTGAGAGACACGTGAGACCGGGCCAACGCCTCTCAGACGGCTCTCAGTCGGGCCTGATTTCAATGGCGGCCATGCGATCAGCCCGTACTGCCACCAGCCCCTTCACCGCCGCCGTGCTCAGCCTCGCCCTCGTCGCCGGGGCCTGTGCCGACGGCGGCGACACCGCCCAAGGCACCCCCTCCTCGTCGACCGAATCGGCTCCGTCGGCGACGACGGCCACGTCGGCGGCCTCCGACCGCACGGCGGCCTCCGACCGCACGGCGGCCTCCGACCGCACGGCGGCCTCCGACCGCACGGCGGCCTCCGACCGCACGGCGGCCGACGGCTCCACCGGCGCCGGCTCGTCGGCGACGCAGGCCGGGTCGGACGGTGAGGCCGACGCCGCCACCGTCCAGGCCACCATCGACAGCCTGGCCGAGGCCTACCGACGGGCCGACGGCCTGTGGACCGGCTTCGACCCCAACGACCACCCGACGATCATCCCGATCCGTTCCGACGGCTCCCTACAGGGCGCCGTCGTCGTCAGCCACCCCGACCCCGAAAGCCTGGGTACCGCCGTCGAGCTCGACACCGAGGGCACCCCGTTCACGTCGCTGCATCGCATCGACGCCCTCGACGAGGCCGCCGATGAGCGACTGGGTCAGGTCGACGCTTTCGAGTTCCACGCCGAGATCGGCGGCACCGACGCCTTCGTGCTGATGGCCGACACCTCCGACTCGTTCCTCGACCCGGCCGAGGCCGATTGGGGCGCCACGTTCATCCACGAGCTGTTCCACCGCTACCAGGACGACGCGTTCGAGGGTTCGCTCGGGGCGCAGGACGTGGAGGGCTACGCCTACACCAAGGACAACCTCGAACTGGCGGCGCTGGAGGAGCGGGCCCTGGCCGCCGCCATCGGCGCCGACACCGACGTCGATCGGGAGGCGGCCGCCCGCCACTTCGCCGGTCTCCGCCTCGCCCGGTTCGCCGCCGACGATCGGGTCGAGCTCGACGCCGCCCAGGAGATGTTCGAGGGTACGGCCCGCTACCTGGAGCACCGGCTCTCCGGCACCGACCGGCGCTACAACTACCACGGCGACAACTACGACCGCGATCTGCTGGTGTCCCTCGACGGGCTCCCGATCAAGGACTCCTTCGGCTTCGGCCGTTTCTACGCCTCGGGCTCGGCCATCATCCACATCCTCGATCGGCTCGGCGTGTCGGACACCCAGGCCCGCATCGAGGCCGGTGAGGACCCGGCCACCGTCCTGATCGACCACCTCGGCGTGGCCGACGGCGACGCCACCGACCTCGTCGCCGAGGCCCGGGCCACCTACGACCCGGCCGGGGAGCTGCCGGCCGCCGCGGCCGAGGCCGAGACGACGGCCGCCACCGAGGGACCGGTCTTCGGCGACGAGTCGGGCGCCGGCGGCGAGGGCGGCGAGGCCGGAGGCGACGGTCAGGCGATCGAGCTCAGCGACGAGGAGATCGCCTGTCTCGATGAGGCCGAGCTCGACGAGGGTCAGGCCATTCCCGACGACGTGTGGGAGCGCTGCGTCGGCGCCTGAGCGCCGCTCGCCTGGTATCGCCCGATCGGCGCCTCGTCAGCCGGCGGCGACCCGGGAGATGACCGACTCGATGGCCTCGACGACGGCGGCGTTCTTGGCCGCGTCGATGGCGTCGGGGTGGGGGACGGCGAAGCGGCGGGCGTCGTTGTCGAAGTAGCGGCCGGTGGCCTGGGCGAAACTGTCGTCCAGCGCCGCCCGGGTCAGCACGTCCACCCCGATGCCGACGTCGCTCCCGGCCATGCCGAAGCCCTCCTTGACCATCTTGGTGGCCAGGAACGAGCCGGGGTTGACGGCGATCACGGCCGGACCGTCGGGCCCGAGTTCGTCGGCCAGGTGCTTCGTCCACATCGTGATGGCGAGCTTGCTCTGGGCGTAGGCGTCCATGTCCGGAACCCGATGTCGACCGAGCAGGGCGTCGAGATCGACCGGGGCCTGGGCGGCGGAGGACAGGTTGACGATGCGGCCCTCGGCCGGGAGCGAGGGGAGCAACCGGCGGGTGAGCAGGTAGGGGGCGATGGTGTTGACGACGAAGCGGATGTCGAGTCCGTCGCCGGTGATCGGGTGGTCGGTTCGGTAGACGCCGGCGTTGTTGATGATCACGTCGATCGGCTGATCGGCCACGGCGACGGCCAGCGCCTCGACCTGGTCGAGATGGGAGAGATCGGCCAGCTCGGCACCGACGACGCTGCTCGGGGTCTCCGCGGCCAGCCGCTCGGTGGCGCGGTCGAGCTTGGCCTGGCTCCGGCCGTGCACGATCAGCCGATGGCCGAGGTCGGCCAGATGGGAGGCGGTCTCGAGGCCGATGCCGTCGGTGGCGCCGGTGAGCAGGATGGTTGACATGGGTGGTTCCTCAGTGAGTGGCAGGGGGGAAGTGGGGGAGCAGCCGGTCGGCCAGCAGCTCCAAGGTGGGCTCGATCGGGTTCTGGTTGAAACGCAGGTTGAGAGCAACGTGGTTGACCCCGACCTGCTCGAGGGACGCCAGGTGGTCGACGAGCCGGTCGACGCCCAGGCGGTAGCCGAGGTGGATGGGGCGGAGGCGCTCGCCCGGATCGTCGGCCAGGTCGATGTAGAGGGGCTGCAGGACGGGGCGAGGGGTGCGGCCGGCTTCTTCCAGCGCCTCACGGTACTGGGTGACGGCATGGGCCTGCTGGGCGGCGTTGGCCCGGGGGTAGGTCATCCAGCCGTCGCCGTTGCGGGCGATCCACTCCGGCGATTGTCGGCTGGAGCCGGTGATCAGCAGCGGGAGTCGTCCGCCGACCGGCTTGGGGAGCAGGTCCATGGCCGACGACGGGGCGCCGTGGGGACTGTCGAAGCGGGGCCGATGCTCGGCCATCCGGACGAGGTACTCGAACGATGAGCGGAAGCGGGCGCCCCGCTCGTCGAAGCGGACGTTCATCGCCGGGAACTCGTCGGGCCGATCGCCGGAGGCCACGCCGAGGATCACCCGCCCGTCGGACAGCACGTCGGCGCTGGCGGCCGCCTTGGCCACGTTCGCCGGGTGGCGCAGCGGCAGGATGATGCTGGCCACACCGAGGGCGATCCGTTCGGTGGCGCCGGCCAGCAGCCCGAGGTAGACGAAGGGGTCGAGGATCTGGCCGGCGTCGCCGAATGAGTCGACGTTGAACGGCACATCTCGGAGCCATACCGCCGAGAAGCCGAGTCGGTCGGCCGACTGCACCCGCTCGACGTGACGATGCAGGGTCGGTATGGGCGACGACTGGTAGTCCTCGATGGGGACGACGAGGCCGACGCTGAGGCGGCTCGGGCGGAAAACGGAGTCGTAGCCCCGATTGATCGGCTCGAAGGCGGGTGGGTCGGTGGTGGTCGTCGGCCCGTCAGGGGTCATGCTGCGGGCGGGGGTCAGCGGCGTTCCTGCCATGGATGCGTGGCTCCTCCAGGGTGGGGGGATGGTGGGCCTGCACCGACACCATGACCGAGGTGGTATCTTCTGGCAAGAAGGCACTCTGATAACTGGTAGGTACCCAATGGAAACCACCTCGTCGCCGTCCTGGCCGTCGGCTCCCGCCACCGACGTCACCGAACTGGGCAACCTCTACTCGGCCGAGTGCGAGTGCCGGGACATCCTCGACCTCGTGGCCTCGAAGTGGTCGGCGCTCATCATCGGCAAGCTCGAGGAGGAACCGCATCGGTTCGGCGAGCTGCGCCGAGCGATTCCGGGGATCACCCAGAAGATGCTCACCCAGACGCTCCGTCGCCTCGAACGGGACGGCCTCGTCGACCGGACGGTGTTGACGCAGATGCGGCCGCCCCAGGTCGAGTACTCACTGACCGATCTGGGGCTCACGGTCACCGAGCCGCTGGCCGCCATGCGGACCTGGACCGAGCAGCACCTGCCCGACGTGCGGATCGCCCGCGAGCACTTCGAGGAGGCGTCCTCGGCCTGACCGCGGGACGTGGGGGTGGCCGGACGCCGCCCTGCCCGCCGCCACCCCGGTGCGCCTCAGGCAGCCGGCAACGTCGGCAACCGCTCGGTGGGGGCGTGGCCGTCGAGCTCCGACCAGAGCTGGGCCAGAGCCCGGGCCTCGTCCCGGAGGCGAACCGTGGCCGGGCCGGCGAGGCGGGGTGGGCCGAACACCCGGCCGCGGAACACGTCGAACACCACCGGCAGGCCGAGGTGGCCGTGGGTGAGATCGAGCAGGTGGGCCAGGGCGTCGGCGGTGCCGGGCGAGAGGGCCTGGGCCGAGGGCGACCGGAGGTACAGCTTGACCACCATCGGGTCGCCGTCGACCACGAGCTGCAGCTCGGGATTGACCTGGACCTGCACCCCCCGGTCCAACCACAGGGCGGGCCGAGGCTGACCGATCAGGGCGACCCGACGACCGGTGAGGAACCGGCGGTACTCGGCCACCGCCCGAGCGTACTGCCACTGACGGTCGATCGGGGCCAGCTCGACGGCAGCGTCGAGGGCACCCCGCCCATCGTTCGGCGGGTACTGGTGATGGACCACGATCTGCGATCGGAGGAGGGCCCAGTAGTCGAGGGCGGCGGTGTACAGCCCCTGCTCCCGCCGGATCATCGCCGCCTCCGCCGCCTTGTCCGACGCTGCGGCCTGGAGGAAGGCGGCGAAGCGGCTCATCGACAGCGGACCGCCGGCCAGCGGCCGCTCCCGGCGGCCGTCGGAGCCGGGCTGATGGAGGGTGGAGGCGTTGATCTGAACGGTCAAGGGCAGGTCCTTCCGCGAGGTTTCGTACCTCTATTGTCCCGAAAGGGTGTGACAGTGAACGGCCTCTCCCAGCCAGTCGTCGATGGCCGGTTGGTCCAGTTCGAAGACCCGGCAGGTGGCCAATCTGCCGTCGATCACCGTGTAGTCGAGCGCCCTCGTGATCTCGATCGAGGCGGGCCCTCCGGCCGCTTCGGCGTCGGCCGTCGGACGTGTCCAGCGCTCCCGCACGACGGCGATCGCTCCGGCCCGGCCTGCCAACAGGTCGACGATCTCCACCGGCTCCCGATCGGCCAGGGCGCCGAGCGCCAGCAACGCCTCGATCGAGGCCTCTCGACCACGGTGGACACCGGCCAGATGGTGCCGGCCGGGCCAGGTCAGGGTGAGGTCGTCGTGGTAGAGCGCCACCACGGCCATCGCGTCGCCGGCCAACCACGCATCGCAGTAGGCCGACACCACCTCGAGTGCGGTGACGTCGAGCGCGGTGCTGTGGGCAGGGTCGCGCCCGAGCCGGTTGTGATCGGTCGGGGTGGGGTCGTCCATGGCGGTCCTCCGGGGCCCGGCCGGCGGCGGTCGCCACCGGTCGTCCGAGCCTGACGCCAGGGCCGGCGGCTCGACGATTACCTGTCAGGTCATCAGCGTGGCGCTCGGCGGCGCAGGCCGTGGCGGGCCTTGTGCTCGATCAGCCTGTCCTCCCGCAGGTCGATGCCGTGTCCCGGCCGGTCGGGGAGGAGCAGGTCGCCGTCCTCCCACACGAACGGCTCCTCGACGAGCTCGTCGAAGAACAGACTCGAGGTGTAGATGCTCTCCTGGATCAGGAAGTTGGGGATGGCGGCGTCGAGCTGGAGGGCGGCGGCGGTGATGATCGGCCCACCCCACACGTGTGGTGCGAGTAGCACGTAGTGGGCCTCGGCCAGCGAGGCGATCTCCCTGGCGGCCGTGATCCCGCCACAGGCCCCGAGATCGGGCTGGGCGATGTGGCAGGCCCCCGAGCGGAACAGGGGGAGGAAGTCGTGGGTGAAGGCCAACCGCTCGCCGGTGGCGATCGGGATGGTGGTGGAGGCGGCGATGCGGGCCATCTCCTCGGCGTTTTCCGGCGGGCAGGGCTCCTCCAACCACAGGGGGTTGTAGGGCTCGAGCAGGCCGGCCAGCCGACGGGCGGCCGACGGTGTGATCTGGCCGTGGGTGCCGATCAGGATGTCGGCCTCGGTCCCCACCGCCTCCCGGATGGCGGCGATCGTCCGCTCGGCCGCGTCGTACTGGGCCGGTGAGATCTCGTACGGGGTGAGCGGCAGCGTGCTGGTGCCGTGGAACTCGATCGGGTCGAGCTTGATGGCGGTGAATCCCCGCTCGACGAGGGCCCGGGCCACGTGGCCGATGCCGTCGACCCCGCCGGTCCATCGGTCGGCGAAGTCGTCGGTGGAGCCCGCCTCGAGGGCGTCGGGGTCGTACAGGTAGGTGTAGGTCCGGATCCGGTCCCGGAAGCGGCCGCCGAGCAGGTCGGAGATCGGGGCCCGATAGTGCTTGCCCACGATGTCCCACAGGGCGACGTCGAAGGCGCTGATGATGCCGGCGGCGAACAGGCCCGCGTTCTGGCCCGTCATCCCGCCGTACATCCGCTTGGTCAACATCGCTCGGTTGAGGGGGCTCTCGTCGAGCAGATAGCGGTCGAAGCAGTCGGCCACCAGGCGCTCGTAGGCGTCCTCCATGCCCATCATGCTCCACAGCACCGCACACTCGCCCCAGCCGACGAGCCCGTCGTCGGTCTGCAGCTTCACGAAGAACCACTTGTGGCCGCCCAGGTGCGGTTTGGGGGTGGCAACGATGAACGGGGTTGCGCTGACGAGCTTCACGATGCGCTGCTCCTCGGTCGTCGGGATGGGCAGGTTCCCAGAGTCGATGGGGCGACGCAAGCACAGGCCGATCGGGGCTGGTCGAGGGGTGGTGCGGTGCCCTACCGTCGGTCGCACCGGGCGGTACCAACGGGGGTGGCGACCGGGGACGGGAGATCTCGTGGAGTACGAAGAGGCACAGGCGGCCGTCGGCGGGGGAGAGGATCCGGTCGCCGTGGCCGAGCGCTTCGTCGCCGAACTCACCGACGAGGAGAAGCTGTGGTGCCTCGACGGCGACAGCCCGACCTTCGCCGGACTCCACCACATGCTGAACGAGGCCGGTTACCACCGGCTCCCGGCGGCCGCCGCCGTGCTGGACCGGGTGGGCTTTCCCGGCCTGCACTTCGTCGACGGGCCAAGGGGTTGTGTGGTCGGCAACGGCACCGCCTTCCCGGTGTCGATGGCCCGAGGGGCCACGTGGAACCCGGACCTCGAGGAGCGGATCGGGGTCGCCATCGGCCGGGAGATCCGGGCCGTGGGCGGCAACTACACCGGTGCCGTGTGCGTCAACGTCCTCCGGCACCCGGCGTGGGGGCGGGCCCAGGAGACCTACGGCGAGGACCCCTTCCACGTCGGTGAGCTCGGGGCCGCTCTCACCCGGGGCCTGCAGCGGTACGTGCTGGCCTGCGTGAAGCACTTCGCCTGCAACTCGATGGAGAACGCCCGCTTCAGCGTCGACATCGAGGTCGACGACGTCGCCCTCCACGAGGTGTACCTGCCGCACTTCAAGCGGATCGTCGACGAGGGCGTGGCCTCGGTGATGACCGCCTACAACTCGGTCAACGGCGAGTGGTGCGGGCAGAGCCCGACGCTGATCACCGACGTCCTCCGGGGCGAGTGGGGGTTCGAAGGCTTCACCATCACCGACTTCGTCGCCGGGCTGCGCGACGCCGCCGAGTCGCTGGCGGCGGGGATGGACATCGAGATGCCGTTCCGCATGGTGCGGGCCACCCACCTCCGGGAGGCGCTGGAGGGGGGCACCGTCACCTGGCAGCAGGTCGACGCCGCCGCCGTGCGCATCGTGTCGACCTTTCTCCGTTTCGACGGTCCGCTGTCGGCGCCCACCCCCTCGCTCCAGGTGCTGGGCATGCCTGAACACCGGGAACTGGCCCGGGAGGCGGCCGCCGCCTCGGTCGTGCTGCTACGCAACGAGCCGGTGGGCCACGCCCCCGTGCTCCCGATCGATGCGAACCGATCGGTGGCCGTCATCGGCCGGCTGGCCGATCGGATCAACCTGGGCGACGGCGGCTCCAGCGATGTCTGGGATCTCGAAGCCACCACCGTGGCCGATGGGCTGCGGGCCGTCGTCGACTGCACCGTCGATGACGGGGCCGACCCTGCGTCGGCCGCCACCCTGGCCGCCGGGGCCGACGTCGCGGTGGTGGTCGTCGGCTACACGGCCAACGACGAGGGCGAGTACATCGGCAGTGGTTCCACCGACGTCATCACCTCCCTCTTTCCACCCGGGGACGACGCCGACGAGGTGGCCCGCTTCCACGCCCGGGCGGAGTCCGGCCCGCCGACGACGACGCCGTCCCATCTGGCTGAGCGGCCGACCGGCTTCAGCGTCGGCGGCGACCGATCGGGCTTGCGTCTGCTCGACGACGATGTGGCGCTGATCCGAGCGGTGGCGGCGGCCAACCCTCGCACCGTCGTGGTGATCCAGGCCGGCAGTGCCGTGGTGGTCGACGAGTGGCTCGACGCCGTACCGGCCGTGGTCCAGGCCTGGTACGGCGGTTGCCAGGCCGGCCCCGGCCTGGCCGACGTGCTCCTGGGCGATGTGGCGCCCTCGGGTCGGCTGCCGTTCTCCGTCCCCCGGGACGAGAGCCACCTGCCCGCCTTCGACCGGGACGCCACGTCGTTCCGCTACGGCCGGTGGCACGGCTGGCGCCACCTCAAGCGCCAGGGCCACGAACCCCGCTTCCCCTTCGGCTTCGGTCTCTCCTACACCTCCTTCGAGGTGGAGAGCGACGGCGTCGAACTCGACGGGGACGAGATCGTGGTGTCGGCCGGGGTCACCAACACCGGCGATCGCCAGGCGGCGGAGGTGGTCCAGGTGTACGCCGAGCTGCCCGACCCCGAGGCGCCGCCGCGACTCGTGGGGTTCCACCGGGTCGAGATGGCCGCCGGTGGGCGGGTCTCGGTCGAGATCCGGGTGCCCGTCGAGCGGCTGTCCGTCCGCCACCCCGAGCAGCGGACCTGGCGCCCGGCCGCCGGGCCGCATGTGATCACCGTCGCCCGACACGTCGGCGATCCCGCCGCCTCGGCCCACACCGTCGAGCTCTGACGCCGGCGGGATCGTCGGCGGTTCGGCCCACACCGTCGAGCTCTGACGCCGGCGGCGATCGTCGGCGCTGGTGCGGGGTCTCTACCGGGTTCGTCGAGCCCGAGGTCCGCCCCCGGATCGGCTCAGAGCTGGCGGGTGTCGGTCTCCAGGCCCAGGCGCAGGCGGCCGTGGGTCTCGAAGGTGCGGGGTGCCACCATGGCGTGTTGGATGGCGACGTGGGCGTCGCGGAACGTCCGCTGGAGTGGGCTGGTGCGGTAGACGGCGGCGCCCCCGCCCGCCTTGTACATCGATTCGGTCACCTCGGCCGCCGTCTGGGCGGCGTGGGTGGCGCTGAGGCGGAGCTGGCGTTTCTGATCGACCGACGGCCGATCCCCGGCCACCGCCGTCCGCCACGAGTCGGTGACCGCCTCCCGCAGGAGCAGCCAGGCGGCGCCGAGCCTGGCCTCGGCCACGGCGATGTCGGCCTGTACCTGCGGCCGTTGAGCCAGCGTCCGGGAGCTGCCCTGCGGCGTCTTGTCGCCGGCCAGCGCCGTGAGCTCGTCGATCGACCGGCGACCGATGCCCATGGCGCAGGAGGCCACGCCGCACGCCAGGAGGCCGAAGAACGAGAAGCGGGACAGGGCGTTGGCCCGCACCGGCCGACCCCCGCCGAGCTGGACCCAGCGGCCCTCGGGCACGAACACGTCGTGCACCTCGTAGTCGCCCGACCCGGTGCCGCACAGGCCCGAGACGTGCCAGTTGTCGATGAAGGTCACCTCGTCGGCGGGGACGAAGGCGAACACCACCGCCAGGCCGTCGTCCCGGGGTGAGGGCGTGCCCTCGTCGTCGACCACCAGACAGCCACCGCCGACCCAGTTGCAGTGTTGGGTACCCGACCCCCAGGCCCATCGGCCGCTCACCCGCAGCCCGCCGTCGACGGCGACGGCCCGGCCGACCGGCATGGCGAAGCCACCGCCGATCGTGTCGTGGTCGCCGAAGATCTCCTGGGCGTAGGGCTCGGGCAGGCTGGAGGCCATGAGCGAGGTGGTGGAGCCGATCATGGCGCACCAGGCGGTGGCGCCGTCGTGGTAGCCGAGGCCTTCGAGTACCTCCAGGCTCTCCCACGCCGTCAGCCCGGGTCCGCCGAGGTCGTCGGGCACGAACATCCGGAAGACACCCGTCGGTCGCAGCTGGTCGACGATGTCGATGGGGACCCGGCGGGCCTCCTCGATCTCGTTCGACCGGGCCGCGATCGACGGTCCGAGCGTGTTGACGGCGTCCAGGAGGGAGTTGCCCATGCCCTCCGTTTTAGTCGGCCCGGACGGTTCGACCCGAATGGGCGCCGACCGAGGCGAGCGGGCACCCGGATCGGTCGCCGGTGATCAGGTGACGGTCACCTTGGAGGTGTCGAAGGCGACGAGACCGTTGAGCTCGGCCGCCACCTCGATCGTCTCCCGGTACGACCACGCCGCCTCGCCCACCCGCTCACCGCCGACGGTGAGGTCGAAGTACTCGGTGTCGCCCTTGAGGGGGCAGTGGGTGGTCTTGTCGATCGCGGTCAGGGCATCCATGTCGACGTCGGCCCGGGGGAAGTACACGACGTGGTCGTACACGTCGCGGCCGACCTCCTTCACCACGACGGCGCCGCCGGAGCGGGCGATGGTGGTGGAGCCGACCGAGGCCGTTCGCTCGCCCTCGGCGGGGACGACCCGCATGAAGTGGCGAGGATCGGCCGGGTTGTGGATGGCGTTGCGGACGAGGGTGACGTCTTCGGGGTTCATGAGGCCTCGCTGTGGGAGAGGGTGAGCTTGTCGAGCACGCCGAGGGCGGTCTCCTGGCGGTCGGTGTCGACCAGGTGCGGGGGAGTGGACAGGACGAGGGGCCCGGTCATCTTCTTGGGCCGTGAGGTGTATGTACCGCCATTCTCGTACGGCCCGCCGTCGCCGTGCAGCACGTCGATGTAGCGCCCTGCGCCCTTGTCGATGGGCTGGTCCATACCGATGTAGCGCCCGACCCGGCGCATGACGGCGAGCATGATCTTGAAGGCGCCCGTCGTGTGGCGGGCGGCGTTGGTGCCCATGTTGGCCCCCGGCGACACGGTGTAGAACCGCACCGGTCCGGGGTGACGGCGGGCCATCGCCGCCGACCACCAGGCGGAGAAGGCCTTGGTCGAGGCGTACTGGCGGTTGCCGTCGTAGCCGGGGCCGCCCTCGGATCGGGCGAAGTTCTCCATGGCCTCGGCCGGGGTGGCGCCGAAGTCGGAGGACTCGCCCCGGACGAAGTCGTAGACGCCCATGCCCATCGCCTTGGGCAGATCGTCGTTGGCGGCCTCGGAGCCGACGAGCACGACGACCCCGCCCTCGTTCACCAGCTCGGCGTCGAGCAGGGCCTCGGTGATGATGTGGTGGCCGATCAGCGAGGCGGCGAAGGCCATCTCGATCCCGTCGCTCGTGCGGTCGAGGTCGTTGGGCACCATGCCGGCGTTGAGCAGGACCGAGTCGAAGCCGACGCCCCGGTCGATCAGCTCCTGGGCCGCAGCCTGCGACGAGCCGATCTCGGCCACGTCGACGGCCAGGGTGGAGAACGGATCGACGCCGGTGGCCTCGACCAGCTCCTGGCGGGCGGTTCGGGCCTTGGCCTCGGTGCGGCAGGCCAGCACGATCGACTCGTAGCCGAGGTCGGCCAGCTGACGGGCGGCCTCGAAACCGAGACCGGAATTGGCGCCGGTGACCAGCGCCGTTCGTTGGTGATTGCTCGTTGCGGTCATCCTGTGCTCCTCGTTCTGGAACGTTCGGTCCGAATGGTAGCGCGGTCCGTATCCTTTCGGAACGCAAGGTCCATAATTTCTGCCGACGCGGTATGCTGGAGCCCGTGAGCACCACCGACACCGCCCCGGCGGAGGGTCCGACGGCGACCCGCCCGATCGGTCGTCCCCGCCAGTTCGACGGCGACGACGTGCTGGCGACGGTGGTCGAGCTGTTCTGGGAGCAGGGCTACGCCGCCACCTCGATCGGCGACGTCGTCGCCCGCACGGGGCTGAGCAAGTCGAGCCTGTACGGCGCCTTCGGCTCCAAGGAGGAGCTGTTCCGGCGGGCACTCGAGAGCTATCTCGGCGACCACCGCACCATGATCGAGGCCATGGTCGCCGACGGCCCGAAGGGCCTGGCTGCGATCGACGCCTTCTTCGACCGGGTGGGTGCCCAGGCGGGCGGCCCCGAGGCGGCCAACGGCTGCTTCATCGTCAACACTTCGGCCGAGCTCGGCACCATGGAACCGTCGGTGGTCGAGTGTGGGGCCGAGCACCGCGCCATCCTCCGCGCCGGGTTCACCACGGCCCTGGAGGGGGCGGTCGACGTCGGCGAGTTCCCCGCCGACCGGGTGGCGCCGACGGCGAACGTGCTCGTCACCCTGGCCCTCGGACTGGCGGTGATGATCCGGGGCGGCGCCACCGCCGAGGAGGCCCTGCTCCACGTCGAGGCGGCCAAGGCCACGCTCCGCATCGGCTGACCCTCGCCATAGGGTCGTGGCCCACAGCCGCTGGTCCTCGCCGACCGGCGCCCGATGATGGACGGACGGCGGCGCTCAGCCGCAGTCGCCGTCGAGGGAGCAGACGAGGTCGCTGGCGGGCGTGTGGTCGATGCGCTTCGTCGTCCACCAGCCGTGTGGGCCGTCGTTGCTGAAGGCGTAGGCGTTGGTGCGGTTCGGATCGCCGGCCACGGCGATCAGCAGGCGCTCGGGTCGGGTGACGATGGGCACCGGGCGCTCGGGGTCGTCGCTCTCGGCGAACACCGCCGGCATCGCCCCCTCGGCCACCAGGTCGGTGAGCAGGCGACGACCGGCGGTGAGGTTGCTCCACTCGCCGATCATGCGCTCGAAGGTGCGGGCCGGGATCCGGGCCTCGGCGAACAGGGCCCGCTGGACGTCGATCTTGGACCAGCCGGCGGCGGCGAACGTGCGGGCCAGGATCGGCGACAGGACGAGCAGCGGTTGAAACTGGTCGTGGCCCAGGCCGTGGACGTGGGTGAGATCCCAGGCCGCCACCCGGGCCAGACCGTTGCCCAGGTAGGGCACGATCTCCTCCGGACTCGATCCGAACACGCTGCCGATGATGGTGCCGCTGTTCATGCGGGCCATGGTCACGGTGTCGTCGTCGGGGTCGAAGCCGGCCTCGGTGCCCACCGACGGCCAACCGATCTCGGCCAGGCACTCGGCGTCCTCGGCCAGCACGACCCGGGTGGAGTTGCCGAAGGTGGCCTTGTCGTGCTCGTCGGTGGTGAAGCCGAACACGTTGCGCAGGTACAGCCGCAGCCAGCGGCCGACGGCGGTGTTGGCGTGGGTCCCCTCCCGCAGGGCGCCGACACCGTGGTTGAAGCCGAGCTTGGCCGTGTTCGGACCGTCGACGATGACCAGGGCGTCGGCCCCGGTGGTGTTGCCCGAGTGCTCGGCCCCGTAGGTCGGATCGGTCAGCACCTCGGCCAGGCCGATCAGCACGGGAAGGTGCTCGGCCCGACACCCGGCCATCACGGCGTTGACGGCGATCGACCAGATCGTCAGATCCCGGCCCGAGGAGGCGGCGACGCCGAGCGTCTTCCACGGGTCGTGGCCCGAGTCGGCGAGGAAGGCTTCGACCCGGTCCCGGGTCGGCGGCACGATCGGGTGGCCGTCGGTCCAGCCCTGGGCGATGAAGTGGTCGTTGACGGTGTCGATGGACCCGGAGACGACGATGTCGAGGGCCGCCGGCTCCTCGGTCGCCACGCCGTCGGTGGCGGCGGCATCGGTGAGCCCGTCGATGATGCGGGCGACGGTGGAGGAGGTGAAGTTGGCGATCATGGTGTCGGTCGGCTGGGCGTCGACGTGGCCCACGGTCACGGCCAGGGGCAGGTCGTCGAAACCGTGGCCCCGGCCGGTGGCCGTCGCCTGGCCATCGAAGCCCTCGCACACGATCGACACCGAGGGGATGCCGACGGTCTCGGCTGCGATCGAAGCCCGCAACACGGCGGGCGTGCAGCTACCTCAACACCCCATCCCGGACACGACGGCGTCGACGTGGCGCCGACGGAGCTCGTCGCCCAACCGGCCCACCCGCTCCTTCTCGTCGGAGCCGTGCAGGTTGCCGAACTCATCGTAGCCCACGATCTCGATGCCCTCGAACCGCTCGACGAGCTCCTTCTCCAACACCGGGAACAGCTCGTCGCCGCGGAAGAGGTAGTCCCAGAGGAAGGCCACCCGGGCCCCGGCCAGGGTGTCGAGGCGATCGGCCCGGCGGCGAGACTGGATGCCCCGGGCGGATCGGGGCCACACGACGTCGTAGGTAGGTTCCATGCCGGTCATCATGCACCGGGCTCGGGCGCAGCCGCTGGCGATCCGGTCGGGCCGAACGGCCTTCGGTAGCATCGGATGCCATGGACGGGATCGATCGCGCAATCGTGCACCATCTCCAGCGAGATGGACGCATCGCCAACAACGAATTAGCCGATCTGGTGGGTCTCAGTCCCTCACCGTGCCTGCGGCGGGTCCGCAACCTCGAGGCCGACGGCGTCATCACCGGCTACACCGCCGTCGTCGATCGCTCCGCCATCGGATGCGGCTACGAGCCGATCGTGTGGGCGACGCTCTCGGTCGTCACCCGGGAATCGCTGCTGGAGTTCGAGGAGGCGGTGCAGGCCATCGACGAGATCACCGAGGTGGCCCGGATGATGGGCCAGCCCGACTACCTGCTGCGGGTGGTCTGCGCCGACGCCGAGAGCTTCGAGAGCCTCTACATCGACCACCTGGCCAAGCTCCCGCACGTGCAGACCCTCACCTCACAGCTGGCGATGAAGGTGATCAAGCGCACCGCCGTCCTGCCGGTCCGGGTCTGAGGAGTTCAGCGGGTAGATGGAGTGCGAAGCACGGGGCTCGGACGGTCAGGGGCGGCCGCTCGGCTCGTTCGCCGGGGTGTCGAGGGCGGCGGCCAGGCCGTGTGGGTCGTCGGTCCCGATGCGAAAGCCGGCCTTGCCGTCGATCGTGAGCTGCACGGCGTCGAGACCCCAGACGTTGTACATCCAGCCGGCGGGGATCAGCCGGATGCCTATCCCGTACCACCACCGGTTGCGCACCACCTCGGCGCTGAGGAGGCGGTGACGGGCGATCCGTCGGCGGGGCCAGCCGAAGCGGAACGCCGCCGTCACCTCGTCGGCGGTGACCGTGGTCGTGAGGCTGGACAAGGCGAAGTTCAGGCCGCCCGAGAAGGCGAAGCCGCCCGTGATGAAGAGCAGCGCCGGCTCGCCGAGGAGGAGGGCGGCGCCTGCGGCGCAGGCGGCGACGATCACCAGCAGGGTTGGCAGCTCGGGTCGGGACTGGGTGTGCGTGTAGATCACACGCCAATCGTAGCCAGGGCGGCTCCGGCCCTCCGGGCCGACCCGTCGTCAACCCGCAATGTCGACGGGGCGGGTCGTGATCAGGTCCTGGCAGAGCAGTCCGGCGGTCCGGTGGCGGCTCATGTCGGCGTAGTCGGGATGGTTGAGCGTCTGGATGAAGGCGGCCCGATCGGGGAAGCGATTGACCAGCACGGCGTCCCAGTCGCCGTTGCCGATGAAGTACCGCTCGGCGTGGCCGTAGAGCAGACACTCGCCCCCCACCTCGGCCGCCGCTGCCTCGAAGGCGGCGACATAGCGGTCGTAGGCGGCCGAGCCCGGCTCGTCGGTGCTGTGTTCGGGGTCGTCGGGCCCGTACTCGGCCTTCACCCGGAACTTCAACAGGTTCACCTGCACGACCGGCCCGTCGTGGGGGTCGTCGCGCAGGGCGCGGAACTGGTCGGCGGTGGGCTGGAAGGCTGGCATGGGCGTGGACTCCGTTTCCGGTCGAGGCCTTGGCGGCCGCAGCATCGTCGCAGTAGAGGGCGACGACGGCAAGGCGGCGGACCCCGCCATCTCGGCGCCCGCCGCTCATCGGCCGCTCCGCCGTTCATCGGCCGCTCCGCCGGTCATCGGCCGCCGGGGCCTCGACCGGGCGTCGCCGTCAGGTCGACCGGGTGGCGACCACCTCCACCTCGACCAGCATGTCGGGCATGGCCAGGCCGGCCACGCCGAGCATCGTGTTCGGCGGCGGGGCATCCCCCCAGTGCGACTGCACCACACCGCCGAAGGCCCCGAGCTTGTCGAAATCGAGCCCGACGACGTAGGTGCGGAGCTGGACGACGTCTCCCAGGCCGAGGCCGTGGGCGGCCAGACAGGCGGCCACATTGGCGAACGTCTGCTGCACCTGCTGTCCGAAGTCGGCGGAGACGACCGCCCCCGTTTGATCCGAGGCGTACTGGCCTGCGACGACCACCAGGTCGGCGCCGGCGGGGACGAGGGCGGTGTGGCTGTAGCCGAACGGGGTCGGGTCGTGCAGTCCGTCGGGGTTGGTCATGGTCGGTGACACGCTGAGGTGCTCGCTTCCTGTTGGGGACGTCGCCCACGATGGCGACCTAACCCTGACATCCAATGTCAGTGTTTATCGATACGCTTCGACCATGCGCGCGTCACGGCTGGTGGAACTCCTCCTCCGGCTCCAGTTGCAGGGCGGTGCCTCGGCGCCCGAACTGGCGGCCGCCTTCGAGGTGTCGGTGCGCACGATCTATCGAGACGTCGAGGCCCTCTCGGCCTCCGGGGTGCCGGTGTACACCGAGGTGGGCCGCAACGGGGGCATCCGGATCGACCCGTCCTACCGGGTGGCCGGCCTTCCCCGGCTCGACACCCAGGAGGCGCGCGGCGTCCTCTTCGCCGTCGTACCCGCCATCGCCGCCCAACTCGGCTTCGACGCCGCCGCCGCCGATCGAGCACTGCTGCCGGCGATGGACGTGTCGGCCGAGTCGGCGGCCCGGGCGGTCAGGGATCGGTTGCTCGTCGAGCCCACCCACTGGTTCCTGCCGCCCGACGAGACGCCGGCCCTGGCCGACGTCGCCCGGGGGGTGTGGGAGTCGCGCGAGCTGCGGCTCGTCTACCGGGGGGCCGACGTGCTGGTCCAGCCTCTCGGCCTGATCCTCAAGGGCGACACCTGGTACCTGCTGGGTGGGGCCCGCCACGATCACCGGCGCCCGATCCGGTTGTTCCGGCTGTCCCGGGTGGCCGGGGTCGAGCTGCTCGAGCACCGTTTCGAGCGCCCGGCCGACTTCGACCTGGCCGCCGCCTGGGCCGAGCGGCGGGCGGCGTTCCTGGCCTCGCTGCCCGACTATGCGGTGAAGGTGCGGGTCTCCCCGGCGGGCGAAGAGCTGCTGTGGTTGTTGGACGAGGGAGCGCCCGAGCTGCCGCTGGCGGCCGACGTCGAGCGCGACGCCGACGGCTGGGCCCACCTGGAGCTCCACTTCGAGCGCCAGGCCGACGGTGCGGCCCGGCACCTGCTCCGCCTCGGGCCGGAGGTCGAGGTGCTCGACCCGCCCGAGCTGCGGGAGAGGATGGCGGCCACCGCCGTCGGTCTGGCCTCGCTGTACCGGTCCTGACCGTGGCCCGCCGCCCCGGCCCGTTCAGCCGCCGCTTCGCACCGCCCGGAGCACGACGTCCTCGTGGTGGTGCGAGTGGCTGGCCGAACCCTCGGGGCGGGCCCGCACCTCGCTGGTGACCACCGTCCAGCCCGAGGTCGAGCGAAGCGCCGCCTCCACCCGGTCGACGCCCTCGTAGGAGTCACGATCCCACGGCGGCGCCGGCCGCCCGGCCTCTTCTCCGTCGTCGTCGTGATCGTTCCGGCCCTGGTGCTGATCACCGTGATCGTGGGGGGCGTGGCCGACCATGAGAAGGGTGCCGCCGGGCCCCACGGCGCCGAGGAGGTTGGTGACCGCCCGGTCGTCGCCGGTGCGGGGTATGGCGGAGTAGAACAGCGAGACCAGGTCATAGGTCTCGCCCTGGAACGGGTCGAGATCGTTGACGTCGGCCCGGAGGGTCCTGACCTTCAGGTCACGTTCGGCAGCGGCCTGCTCCAGTCGGCCGAGGCCGCTCTCGGCCACGTCGGCGGCGGTGACCTCCCAGCCCTGCTCGGCCAGCCAAAGGGCGTCGCCACCTTCGCCGGCGCCGACGTCGAGCGCCCGTTGCGGGGCGGCGTCGCCCACCTCGTCGACCAGCGTGCCGTTGGGTCGCCCGCTCCACACCTGGTCGCCGGCGTAGCGCGTCTCCCACTCCCGGCGACCGCTCGACGGGCCGCCACCGGCGGCGTTGTCCTCCGACGCCAGCGACAGCGCCACCATCGCCCCCACCCGGCTGCCGTCGGCGGCGGCGTGCAGCACCTGATGGCTGGGGTCGACCAGGTTGCCTGCGGCGTACAGCCCCTCGACGGCGGTCTCACCCATCGGCGAGGTGGCCACGTGCTGGGCGATGCCGGACGGGTGGAGCTCCGTCGTCAGCCCGAGGTCGACGAAGGGGTCGATCCGGGGCCGAACCCCGGGGCTGACCACGATCGTGTCGGCCGGGAGCGTGGAGCCGTCGGCCAGCGCCACCCCGGTCAGCGAGCCGTCGGCGGCCTCGACCACCCGGACGGCCTCGCCGTCGACCACGACGGCCCCCGCCCGCACCAGGGCGTCCAGTTCCTCACCACCGACGTCGAGACCGGGGGCGACGACCAACGTGAGTTCCCCGGCGAGATGGACGAAGAGGGCGGCCGGGTGCAGGGCCCAGGGGGCGGTGACGAGGTGGACCAACGTTCGGTCGCGTACCTCGTACCCGTGGCAGAAGGGGCAGTGGATGACCGTGTCGCCCCAGTGTCGGTCGAGGCCCTCGACCGGCGGCAGTTCGTCGACGATGCCGGTGGCGGCCACCACCCGGCGGGCCTCCACGGCGGCGTGACCGGCGTCGAGGCGGAAGCCGCCGTCCTCGGTGCGGGTCACGGTGGTCACCCGTGCGGGGAGGACCTCGCCCCCGTAGCGGCGGACCTCGGCCCGGCCGGTGGCCACCAGCTCGGCGGGCGCCGCGCCGTCGTAGCCGAGGTAGCCGTGCATGTGGGCGGCGGGTGCGTTGCGAGGGTCGCCGCTGTCGAGCACGATCACGGAACGGCGTTGGCGTTGCAGCTGGAGGGCGGCGGCGAGACCGGCGGCGGAACCGCCGACCACGGCCACGTCGCAGCGACGGACGATGGGGGGCTGGTGTTCGCTCATGGTCCGACCCTACGATGGTCCTGCGGTATCCGCATACCCTCTTGCGGAATCGGCAACCCCTGGCGGTCAGACCTGGAGGAAGTGGCAATGGTGAACAGCTTCGACGTCGAGACCATGGTCCGCACCCGGTTGCGGGCGCTGCGCCATACCCTCGGGCTCTCGCTCGACGAGGTGGCGGAACGAACCGATCTCAGCGCCTCGACCATCAGTCGGATCGAGACCGGTAAGCGGGCGATCAGCCTCGATGTGCTGGTGCCACTCGCCGCCGCCCTCCACGTCGACCTCGACGTGCTGTTCGACGCCCAGGAGGACGACGACGTCGTCATCCGGCCAACGCCCCATCGCGGGATGGGCCACACCACCTGGTTGCTGAGCCGGCCCACCAGCGCCACCGTGTCGCTCCGGGTCCACCTGGAGCCCCGGAAGCACAAACCGGAGCAGCGGGTCCACCCCGGGCATGACTGGTTCTACGTGCTGTCCGGCCGGGTCCGGCTGTATCTGGGGGAGCGGGAGATCGTGATCGAGTCGGGGGAGGCGGCGGAGTTCGCCACCATGACGCCCCACGCCCTGGCGGCCGAGGGCGGGCCGGCCCAGGTGGTGATGCAGTTCAGCCGGGACGGTCAGCGGGCCCATCGGGAGGCGGTCGACGCCGGCGCCGCCTGACGGGGAGGCGATCGTCGCCCGCCGACTCGATCGTCGGTTGGCTGGCCCCGGCGGTCGTCGGTTTCTATGCTGGCCAGCACAGAAACGAATCGGGGGTCCGTATGACGATGAACGCAGCAGGAACGGCGGAGCTCATCGAGGTGGCGGAGGACGTGTTCGCCTACCTCCAGGCCGACGGCACCTGGGGGTGGAGCAACGCCGGCCTCGTCGTGGGCGACGACGGGTCGGTGTTGGTCGACACCCTGTTCGACCTCCACCTCACCCGGCGGATGCTCGACACGATGTCACCCCACACCTCGACCAAGCCGATCGCCCAGGTGGTCAACACCCACGCCAACGGCGACCACTGCTACGGCAATCAACTGGTGGCCGGGGCCGGGGTGGACGTGATCGCCTCGGTCGCCGCCGGGAGGGAGATGGAGGAGGTGCCGGCGTCGCTGCTGGCGGCCATGGTGGCCGGCATCACCGAGGGCACCCTGGGCGAGTACATCCAACACGCCTTCGGTGCCTTCGATTTCGACGGGATCGACATGGTGGAGCCGACGGTGACCTTCACCGAGGAGCACCGCATCGACGCCGGCGGTCGACCGGTCAACCTCTTCGAGGTGGGACCGGCCCACACCGCAGGCGACATCCTGGCCTGGCTACCCGACGACGGGGTGCTCTTCGCCGGCGACATCCTCTTCATCGACGGCACCCCGATCATGTGGGCCGGGCCCGTCGACGGCTGGATCGCCGCCATCGACCGCATCCTCGATCTCGAACCGGCCGTGATCGTCCCGGGCCACGGTCCCCTCACCGACGCCGACGGTGTCCGCCGTCTGCGCGGTTACTTCACCGATCTCAAGGCGATGGTGACCGAGCGCCACGCTGCCGGCATGTCGGTGGCCGACGCCATCGCCGACATCGACCGCCAGATCGACGAAGGCCCCTACGCCGACTGGACCGATCGGGAGCGCATCGTCGTCAACGTCCAGACGATCTGGAGCGAGCTGGAGCCGGGCTTCGTCTCGCCCGAGGTCGTCGCCGTGTTCCAGCAGATGGCCGACAACCACGCCGGCCGCCGGGGGATCGTCTCGTGAGGTGGCTCACCCGTCTCCGCCCCGATACCGCCGGCCGTCCCGCACCGAGTGCGGTCGCCGTCACCGACGGAAGGTCGGTGTTCGACGTGGCCGATGAGCGGTCGCTGCTCGATCTGCTCCGGGCCGGCCCCGACGTCATGGCCGACCTCGCCGCCGCCGCCCTCGACCGGCCGCCGACGGCGGCGTTGACCGACGTCGAGCTGGCGTCACCTCTGCAGCCGCCGTGTCTGCGCGACTTCCTGTGCTTCCTCGACCACTACCGCAACGCCACCGGCAACCGGGACCTCGACCCCACCTGGGAACGCCAGCCGGCCTTCTACTTCACCAACCCCCACGCCGTGCTCGGCCCGGCCGACGAGGTGCCGATCTCGCCCGGGTCGACCATGTTCGACTTCGAGCTGGAGGTCGGCGCCGTGATCGGGAGCGACGGGGCCAACCTCCACCCCGACGAGGCCGAGGCCCACATCGCCGGATACCTGATCTTCTGCGACTGGTCGGCCCGGGATCTCCAGCTGGGCGAGATGCCGCTCGGCCTCGGTCCGGCCAAGGGCAAGGACGGCGCCACCACCCTCGGCCCCTGGTTGGTGACCGCCGACGAGCTGGCCGACCGCCGCTCGGGCAAGGGGTTCGAGCTGTCGATGCGGGCCTGGATCAACGACGAGCCGGTGACCGAGGGCTCGCTGGACCGGCTCGACTGGTCGTTCCCGGAGATGGTGGCCTACGCCTCCCGGGGCACCTGGGTGCGGGCGGGCGACGTGATCGGCTCGGGCACGGTGCCGATGGGCTGCCTGCTGGAGCATGCGGTGCGCGACGGCGAGGACTTCCGCGGCTGGTTGGCCCCCGGCGACCGGGTTCGCCTCGAGGTGGAGCGGCTTGGCACCCTGGACATGACCCTGGGCGGGGCCGGCCCCGTCAACCCGATGCGAGCCACCGCCGACGGCTCCGGCGAGGAGCGCTGACGTGGCCCGTATCGACCCCCGACCCCTCGACGAGCTCGACCATCTGCGGGAGCGGTTCGAGCTGACGGCGTCGCTCATGGGCTTCGTGCCCAACTCGATGCCGACCATGGCCCATATCCCCGGCCTGGCGGAGGCCTTCGGCGACCTCGGTGCCGTCGTCCTGGCCAACCCCCGGCTGCCGATGGCGCTCAACCAGCTGGTGGCCCAGGTCGCCTCCACCGCGGCGGGCTGCCGCTACTGCCAGGCCCACACCGCCCACACGGCCAAGAACCTGGGGATCGGCGAGGAGAAGCTGGCCGACCTGTGGCAGTGGGAGACCAGCCCCCACTTCGACGCCGCCGAGCGGGCGGCGCTGACCCTCGCCCT
>JBCCRO010000023.1:0-89681 GCA_039201605.1 Actinomycetota bacterium | reverse complement strand
GGTTTCCTTTGGAGGTATGTTGGTGCAAGAAATGGCCAAACACATCAATACGCGAAAAATAATTGTGGTTTCCGCCGTTAAGAGCAAAAAAGAACTTCCCAAGCGAAAGCGAGGCGATCCTGCGCTCCCGCAGCGGTATCAAAGATCCCCGACGACCGATCGGGACCTTCCTCTTCCTCGGTCCGACCGGGGTGGGTAAGACCGAGCTGGCCAAGACGCTGTCGGAGTTCCTCTTCGGCGACGACTCGGCCCTCATCACCCTCGACATGTCGGAGTACATGGAGAAGCACACGGTGAGCCGCCTCGTCGGTTCGCCCCCCGGCTACGTCGGCTACGAGGAGGGCGGTCAGCTCACCGAGGCCGTCCGTCGCAAGCCGTTCTCCGTCGTCCTCTTCGACGAGATCGAGAAGGCCCACCCCGACGTGTTCAACGCCCTGCTCCAGATCCTGGAGGAAGGCCGTCTCACCGACAGCCAGGGTCGCAGCGTCGACTTCCGCAACACCGTCCTGATCATGACCTCGAACCTCGGCACCCAGGATCTGCGCAAGAGCACCCTGGGCTTCGCCAAGGCCGACGAGGCCATCAGCTACGAGCGGATGAAGGAGAAGGTGAACGACGCCCTGAAGGTCCACTTCCGGCCGGAGTTCCTCAACCGCATCGACGAGACCATCGTCTTCCACGAGCTGAGCAAGGACGAGGTGACCGAGATCGTCGATCTGATGATCAAGCGCACCGCCGACCAGCTCGAGGGTCAGGGCATCGGTCTCGAGCTCACCGTCGACGCCAAGCACCTGCTGGCCGAGATGGGCTACGACCCGACCATGGGCGCCCGCCCGCTGCGTCGGGCCATCCAGCGCTCGATCGAGGATGTGCTCTCCGAGAAGCTCCTATACAAGGAGTTCCGGGCCGGGCAGATCATCGTGGTGGACGTCGTCGACAACGATGACGGCGGCAAGGAGCTGTCCTTCACCGCTCACGAGGGCTTCCAGCCCCCGAGCACCCCGGAGCTCGCCGAGACCGGCGATTGAGCGAAGCTCAATCGCAGGTTCCGGCACCTGCCGGAACCTGGACAGCTTGAACGCCTTGAACCGGAACGCCTTCGGGCGCTAACCGACCTAGCGAAGCCGGGCCTTTCGGGGCCCGGCTTTGTAGGGTTTGGGGGACATGAACTGGGCTGTCCTCAAACGATGGTGGTGGCTGTCGCTGCTCGTCATCGGCGCGTCGGCCTGTCAGGGCTCGTTCGACGTGGTGATCATGGTCAACGAGGACGGTTCGGGCCAGGTGGCGACCACCTCCACCATCGACGCCGAAGCGGCCGAGCGGCTCCTCGATCTCGACGACGAGGCAAACGGGCTGGTGTTGGCCGACCTGGCCCAGGCCGGCTGGGTGGTGGAGCGACCGGAGGTCGCCACCGACGGCGCAACCGTGATCACGGCGACCAAGGAATTCGGCACGCCCGCGCAGTTCGCCGAGATCATGACCGAACTCAACGGTCCCGAAGGTCCGTTCCGCGATTTCGAACTGGTGCGTACCAAGAGCTTCGCCCGAGTCGATTACGAACTCGAGGGCGTCATCGACACCACCGGCGATCTCGGCATCTTCGCCGACAGCGATCTCGAGCGCAGCCTGGGCCAGTCGATCGAGTCGATCGCCGCCGGCTATGGGGCATCCGAACAGCAGGTGACGCTGTCGGTGCTGGCCACGGTGCCCGGAGAGGTGGAGGGGGTCGCCCCCACCCGGCTGATCACGACCACCGAGGATCAGGTCAGCGCCCGCTGGCAGACCAACCTCGACGAGGACGGCACCCAGACCGTCGCCGTCTCCTCATCGATCTCCGACGTCACCCCCGTCGTCCTGATCGGGGTGGCGGCCGTGGCCGGCGTCGGCGCCTTCCTGGTGGTGTTCTCCCAGGTGTTGCGGGTGTTGCTCCCCGATCGCCGCCGCAGCCGCAAGCGCAAGCCGCCGACGAAGCCGAAACCGAAGGCCGACGACGCCGTCGCCGCTGCGGCCAAGACGACCGGCCCGATCCCGACGGTCAACGTCGACGGTGGCGAGAAGGTGCCCTACGAGGTGCTGGCCCTCGATCTGATGGGCGTCCTGTATCGCCAGGCCTCCTCCGTCGACGATGTGCTCGTCCCGTTCATCCGGCAGCGGGGCGTGACGGCGGTGTCGGACGAGGAGATCGCCGCCCGGAGCCGGTCGCTGGCCCTCGGGCGCATCACCACCCACCAGTTCTGGCACCAGGTGGGCGTGCCGGGCGATGGCAACGTGCTCGACGCCGAGTTCATCGCCCAGTTCCAGATGGCCCAGGGCGTCTACCGGTACCTGCGGTCGCTGCGCGACGACGGCAAGCGGCTGGCCTGTTTCACCAATTTCGCCGCCGGGTGGGCGGCCCAGCTCAAGGTCAATCACTCCTTGGAGGGCGTGATCGACCCGTGGGTGGTGAGCGGCCGGGTGGGCGTGCGGAAGCCCGACACCGCGATCTTCGAGGTGCTACGGCGGATGACCGAGAGGCCACCGGCCGCCATCCAGATCATCGACGGGGACCGGGCCACCCTCGATGTGGCCCGGGAGCTCGGATTCGGCACCGTGTGGTTCGCCCCCGATGGCGACCGGGCCGAGGCCAACGGCCACCCCCTGGTCCGCAACCTCGAATCCGACGAACTCCTCGCCCCACTCCCGACCGACCAGTAGCCGCCGCCCCCCGGGAACCGCCCCTCGACTCGCTCGGCCAGGTCCGTCCTCGGCGTGGCCCGATCCTCGATTTCGTCCGCGTCGGGGCGACAACCGATCGCCCGGGGCCAAGTGTCACACCCCCTTCGTAGGGTGCTCCCATGCCACGTCGTCGTCGATCGTTCGTCTGCCGTGAATGCGGGGCCCAGCACACGGCCTGGACGGGTCGCTGCCCGGCCTGCCAGGCGTGGGCCACCGTCGAAGAGGTCGACGCCGGCGGCACCCGCACATCGGTCACCGGGGCGATGTCCGGGGCGGCGCCCCTGTCCTCGTTCGACCTCGACACCACCCTCCCCACACCGACCGACCTTCAAGAGCTGGACCGGGTGCTCGGCGGCGGGTTGACCCCCGGCTCGGTCACGCTGCTCGGCGGCGAGCCCGGGATCGGCAAGTCCACCCTCACCCTGCAGATGGCCATGTCCGTCTCCCAGCGGGGGGCGACCACGCTCCTGGTGGCGGGGGAGGAGTCACCGGCCCAGGTGGCGGCGAGGGCCGGCCGCCTGGGCGCGGTCCCCGATTCGTTGCTCGTGGTCGACGAGCTGACGGTCGATGGCATCGTCTCCACCCTGGAGGCCACCCGCCCCCAGGTCGCCATCATCGACTCGATCCAGACCATCAGCGTCGAGCGACTGGAGAGCGCGCCGGGCTCGGTGGCCCAGCTCAAGGCGGTCACCGAGCGGCTGGTGCAGGCGGCCAAGCGGCTCGGGTCGTCGCTCGTGCTCATCGGTCACCTCACCAAGGAGGGCTCGCTGGCGGGCCCGAAGGTGATCGAGCACCTCGTCGACACCGTGCTGTCGTTCGGGGGCGACCGATCGTCACAGTTGCGCTATCTCCGCTCCCTCAAGCACCGCTACGGCCCCACCAGCGAGGTCGGCCTGTTCGAGATGGCGACCGACGGGCTCCAGGCGGTCGACGACCCGTCGGAGCGGTTCCTGGCCGACCGCCAGCCCGGTCTGCCCGGCTCCGTCGTGGTCGCCTCTCTGGAAGGACGCCGCCCCGTGCTCGTCGAGCTCCAGGCCCTGGCCATCGACGTCGCCCCCCACCGGGGATCCACCACGGTCCAGGGAATCGACGGCCGGCGCCTGGCCATGGTCGGCGCCGTGCTCGATCGCCGGGTCGGCCTCGCTGTGGGGCGCCACGATCTGTTCGTGTCGGCCACCGGTGGGGCCAAGCTGGGCGAGCCCGGCACCGATCTCGCCATGGCCGTCGCCGTGGCCTCCGCCATCGAGGACCGACCGGTCGGGCCGGAGGTCGTGGTGTGCGGCGAGGTGGGCCTGGGGGGCGAGGTGCGGTCGGTTCCACAGCTCGAAGCCCGGCTCCACGAGGCCTACCGCCTCGGGTTCCGCACCGCCGTCGTACCGGCGTCGGCCCCCGAGGGCCCCACCGGGATGACGGTGTCGATGGTGTCCACCGTGGCCGATGCGGTGGCCGCCGCCACCGGCTCCCACGCCACCTGACCGGGCCGCAACCCGGACGGGGCCCCGGGCCCCGTGGTCTACGATGCAGCCATGGATCCGCGGCCCGAAGGGGCACTTCTGCGGGCGATGGCACAGGTCGCGCCCGGTTCCCCCCTGCGGGAGGGACTGGACCGGATCCTGCTGTCGGGCCGAGGCGCCCTGATCGTGATCGGTGACGGTCCCGAGGTGCTCAACATCTGCTCCGGTGGCTTCCTGCTCGACGCCGCCTTCACCCCGCAGCGCCTGTCCGAGCTGGCCAAGATGGACGGCGCCATCATCCTGGCCTCCGACGGCAGCCGGATCGCCAGGGCCAACGTCCACCTCGTGCCCAACCCCAACGTGCCGACCTCGGAGACCGGCACCCGCCATCGCACCGCCGAGCGGGTGGCCCGCTCCCTGCACATCCCCACCGTTGCCGTGTCCGAGTCGCGCAAGGAGATCCAGGTTTATCTGGGTGATCAGGTCCACCCGCTGTCGTCGGCCAGCCGCCTCCTCGAACGCTCCAATCAGGCCATCCAGACCCTGGAGCGCTACCGGGCCCGACTCGACGCCGTCTCCCAGAACCTGTCCACCCTCGAAGTCGAGGATCTGGTCACGGTCCGAGATGTGGTCGAGGTGATCCAACGGACCGAGATGGTGATGCGGATCTCGGACGAGATCGATCGCAATCTGGTGGAGCTGGGCTCCGACGGACGACTGGTCCGCCTCCAGATGGAGGAGCTGATGGCCGGCGTCGACGAGGATCGCCTCCTCCTGGTGAAGGACTACCGGGCCGCCGGTCCCGATCGGCCGGCGGCGACCGAGACCATCGAAGAGCTGGCCCGGCTCGACGACGACGACCTCTTCAACCACGATCGCCTGGCCGAACTGCTCGGTCTCGGGCCCGGGATCGACCTCGACGGCAACGTCGAGCCCCGGGGCTTCCGCCTGCTGTCGAAGCTGCCCCGGGTGAGCAACGGGGTGGTGGAGCGGGTGATCGACCGGTTCGGCACCCTGAGCCGGGTCCTGCGGGCCACGGCCCATGAGCTGGAGGCGGTCGAGGGGATCGGTCCCGGCCGGGCCCGCGCCCTCAAGGAGGGCACCGGCCGCCTGGCCGAATCGTCGATCCTCGATCGCTTCTGAGCGAGGGCGGAAGCGCAGAGGCGCCTAGCGGCTGCGCATCTCCATCTGGGCCCGGTCGAGGATGTGGTAGCGGCGATCCCGCTGCTCCAGCCAGCCGAGCTTCACGAACGAGGCGATCGCCTTGTTGACCCGCTCCCGGCTGGCGCCCACCATGCCGGCCAGCTCCTCCTGGGTGACCGGCAGGGAGAAATCGTCACTCTCACCGGCGATCTCGAGCAGGCGCTTGGCCGTCCGCCCGGTGACGTCGAGGAACACCGAGTCGGCCAGCACACCGTTCATCACCCGCAGTCGTACCGCCAACAGCTCGACCACGTGCCACAGCTTGGTCGGATCGTTGGTATACATCTCGTGCAGCGGGGCGTAGGGGATCACGATGACCTCCGAGCTCTCCAACGCCCGCCCGTCGGTGGAGCGGGCCAGCCCGTCGAACAGCGGCATCTCGCCGAACAGATCGCCCGCCTCCATAAGGGCGACCACCGATTCCCGGCCGTCGGCGGACCGGTTGACCATGGCGATGCGGCCCGAGCGGACGACGTACAGCTCGGTCGGCTCGGCCTCCTCCCGGAACAGCACGTCGCCCCGGGCCAACTTCCGGGTCGACGCGCTGGCGGTGAGGGCGTCGAGGTCGGCCTCTTCGAGGTCTCGAAACAACTCGACGGCCCGGATCTGCTCGCGTTCAACCATTTCGTGAACGGTAGACGATCCGAGGGCCCCTTCGTCACGTGATCGGCGGTCTGGGGGAGGGTTCGCCACCGTCGGCGTCGGGATATCGTTCGGTCGATGAATGGAGTCGGGCTTCGTGTTGGTCAGGGATTCGACGTGCACCCTTGGTCCGACGACCCCTCGCGGCGGTTGGTGCTGGGCGGTGTGACCTTCGATGACCACCGCGGCCTCCAGGGCCACAGCGACGCCGACCCCATCGCCCACGCCTGTACCGATGCCCTCCTGGGGGCCGCCGGAGTCGGCGACATCGGCTCCTTCTTCCCCGATTCCGACCCCGCCTACGCCGACGCCGACAGCGTCGCCCTGCTGGCCGCCGCCGTGGCCGAGCTGGCCACCGCCGGGTGGGCTCCGGTCAACCTCGACTGCACGGTGATCTGCGATTCGCCCAAGATCGCCCCCCACCGGGAGGAGATGCGTCGCAACCTGGAGCGGGTCGTCGGGGCGCCGGTCTCGGTCAAGGGCAAGCGGACCGAGGGCCTGGTGTCGCTGTCGGAGGGCATCCAGTGCTTCGCCTCGGCCCTGATCATCGCCATCGATCCCGCCGGGACCACCCCATGAGTGGCCGCAAGGGGTCAAACCGCCGACGATCCGGGCCCGGCGGCCAGGGAGGTTCGGGTGGTTCGAGCGGCTCGGGTGGTCGCAACACCGGCGGCGCCGGGCGCGGCGGCGGCCGACGCACCGACCGCGGCGGGGGGAACAGCGGCGAGGGCGGCGGCCGCCGCCGACCGCCGAAGCGTGGTCTGGGCGGCGACAAGGTCGAGGGCCGCCACGCCGTCCGCGAGCTCCTGCTGGCCGGCACCCGCCGTGTTCGCGAGGTGCTGGTGGCCGACGATCTCGACACCGCCGACATCGTGGACGACATCGTCGATCTGGCCCACGAGCTGGACGTGCCGGTCAAGGCCGTCAACCGCAAACGGCTGCAGTCCGAGGCGGCCTCGTCGGCCCCCCAGGGCGTGATCGCACGGGCCGCTCCGCTGCCCGAGCACGACATCGACGATCTGATGGCCCGGCCCGACGCCTTCCTACTGGTGCTCGACGGGGTCACCGACCCCGGCAATCTCGGCACCATCCTCCGCACCGCCGAGTGCACCGGGGTGACCGGGATCGTGCTGCCCCGCCACCGATCGGTCCACGTCAGTCCCACGGTGACCAAGGCGGCGGCCGGGGCCGTCGAACACCTGCCGATGGCCGTCGTCGGGGGTATCCCGACCGCTCTGACCAACCTGTCCAAGGCCGGTGTCCACACCGTCGGCCTCGACGCCGGTGGCACCGAATCGGTCTTCACCGCCCCCGGTCTCGACGACGGCCCGGTGGCCCTGGTGCTCGGTGCCGAAGGGCGGGGGCTATCACGTTTGGTCCGCCAACGGGTGGACACGCTTGTTGCGATACCGTTAGCTGGCAGCTTGAACAGTCTGAATGTCTCCGCAGCCACTGCCGTGGCATGCTTCGAGGTAGTTCGACGGCGAAATGTTGCCACCGATGACCAGCCAATGACCGACCCGATGCCGAGCGCTGATGGGGCCCCCAGTGACTGAATCCAGCTACACCGCGTGGGATGGGAATCTCTACGAGTGGCCGCCACCCGACGGGTGGTACGAGGCCGCGGACGGTAAGTGGTGGCCGGAGGGGTACGGCCCATCGGATGACGAGGACGCCGAAGGCCCCGGCAACGGCGCCTCGGCCGGCGCTCCGGTCGCCGGCGGCACGCCGACGGCCGGTAACGGTGCCGTCCCCAGCACCGATGTGAGTTCGGCGCAGGACGACGACGATGACGACGATGGGGACGATCTCCCCGACATCTCGGACCTGTTCGGCGGCGAGGACATCTTCGCCGACGACGGTGACGGAGACGGCGACGCCTCCGATGAGGCGAGCCCGGCCCCCGCCGCCACCACCGAGGTGGCCGCCGAGGCCCCCGACGTGCCGGCGGCCGTCGAGGTCGATCCCACCCCGGACGCCGATCCCGCCCCCGACCTCGGGGTGGTGCAGGCTCCGGCGGCCGAGGAGCATCTGGTCGAAGAGCATCTGGTCGAGGAGAGCCTGGCCGAGGTGACCCCGATCGGGGGAGCCCAGATCGAGACGCCGGTGGTCGAGACCCCCGAGCCGGTCGAGGTCGGCTCCGGTTTTGGTGTCACCCCCGCCTACGACGACGGTCCGGAGGCGTTCGCCGACGAGCCGGAGCCGGAGCGTGAGCTCGACCGCGATCCCGCGCCCGACCCGGCCGGGTTCGGCGGCGGCATGCTGCTCACCGATCAGGGCGGCTATGTCGGCGCCGGATCGCCGAGTGGCGGCGGCGCCGATCCCTACGGACGAGCGGCCACCGGCTACGCCCCCGACGGCTACGACGACGGCGACGGCTACGGCGAGACGATGGTCGACGACGGCTACGGCGGCCGCGGTCAACTGCTCGACGACCGCGACGAGGCGGCGGACGACCGTGACGACGACTACCGCCAGCCCTCGGCCTACCAGGAGACCGACGACAGCCGGACCAACTGGCCCCTCGCCGTCGCCGGGGCCTGCCTGGCCGCCCTGATCGCCCTCCTGCTGATCTACCTCCTCACCCGCGGCGGCGGTGACGACATCGAGACCGCCCCACCGCCGGCCGCCGTCACCGGCCCGGGGTCGATCAGCGAGCCCTACGCCCTGGGCACCGACGTCGCCGTCTACTACGACGACGATCAGGGGGTCCAGTCCCGCTGGGTGGTCAAGGTGCTGTCACCCGTCGTCGACGGCACCGGCACCCTGGCCGAGGCCGGCGACGGGCAGCTCCCCGAGGGCGAGGCCCTGGCCGTGACCCGGGTCCGTCTGACCTACGAATCGGGCCCCAACCCGGGCAGCGTGTCCGACCTGCTGTTCAACGCCGTCGGCGACTCGGCAACGGTGTACGACCCGACGATCGACGCCTGCGGCACGGTGGCCGAGGCGGTGGCGCTCGACACCCAGCTCGAGCCGGGCCAGTTCTTCGAGGGCAACCTCTGCTGGCAGGTGGCCTCGGTCGATCTGGCCTCGCTGAAGCTGGCGATGGAGGCGGTGCCGGCCGAAGGACGCATCCACCTCGTCCTGAACTGAGCCCGAAGTCGGATTCGAACCGACGACATCTGCTTTACAAGAGCAGCGCTCTGGCCAACTGAGCTATTCGGGCCGATGGTGTGACTAGTCTACGATGTCAGGTCGTTCGTCGTCGCTGGTGATCGGCCGCGATGACATCGATCACTCGGTCAGAGCAGCCGGCGCTTCCCCTCCTGGGCTGCAGACCGGGGCCCCTCGGACCGATCTTGGAGCGACAAGCATGCAGGCAGACCACCACGCCGACGATCCCGATGCCGCACGGGTGGGTCTCGTCCGAGGCATCCTCGTCATCGTCACCGCCGTTGCGGTCGGCGGCTTCGTGTTGGCCCAGGGCGGGTTCGGTTCGAGCGACGAGACGGTGGCGGCCGACGCCACCGAGGCGGCCGAGGACGTCGAGGAGGATGAGCCGGCGGAGTTCACCAGCGACGAGATCGAGCCCGCAACCGAGCCCACCACCGACAGCAGTGGTGGCAACGCTCTGGAGCCGGTCGACGACGATGAGTCGATGGGCGGCGTCAGCGATGGTGGCGAGGACGGCGACGGCGAGGTCGTGATGCCCTCCACCAGCCTGGCCGACCCCGCCGATCCGGCCGGTCCGGCCCAGGTCGAAGCGGCCGACGTGCAGGTCGTCGTCCTCAACGCCGAGGGCACCAAGGGCATCGCCGGCGAGGGCTCCGAGGTCCTGCGAGCCGCCGGCTACGACGTACTCGCCCCCAAGAACGCCGATCTCCTCGCCAGCGAGAGCGCCGTCCTCTACACCGGCAGCGCCGAGGCCGAAGCCGTCGCCGTCGCCGCCGCGTTCGGGGCCGACGCCTCGATCGTGGCCGCCCTCGATCCCGCCTCGCCCCCGATCAACGACATCGGCCCGGCCGACGTCGTCGTGGTCATCGGCCAGGACGGGGCCCTCGGCCTCTGACGTGCCCCGCGTCGTCCTCGCCTTCGACAAGTTCCGCGGGACGGCGACCAGCGCCGAGCTTCACGACGCCGCAACGGCGGCGTCGACCGCCGCCGGGTGGGAGGCGACGGCGGTGCCGATGGCGGATGGCGGCGAGGGCTCGCTCGACGCCGTCGGCGGGGCCAACAAGACGACCACGGTGGCCGGTCCGCTCGGCGACCCGGTCGACGCCGGCTGGCGGCTCGAAGGTCGGGTGGCCTTCGTCGAGATGGCGGCCGCCTCCGGGCTCCTGATCGCCGGCGGCCCCGAGGCCAACGACGCCGTCGACGCCGACACCACCGGCACCGGGCAGTTGATCGCCCGGGCGATCGAGCTCGGGGCCCGGACCGTCCACGTGTTCCTCGGCGGCTCGGCCACCACCGACGGCGGCTGGGGTGCCCTCACCGCTCTTCCGCCGGCCGCCCGGCTGAAGGAGATCGAGATCGTGGTGGCCACCGACGTCCGCACCCTCTTCGTCGACGCCGCCCGGGTGTTCGGTCCCCAGAAGGGGGCGTCGCGGGCTCAGGTCGAGTTCCTGGGGCGCCGCCTGGAGCGGCTGGTCCAGCTTTACCAGGAGCGCTACGGCGTCGACGTCGGCGACCTGGCGGGAGCGGGGGCCGCCGGGGGACTGGCCGGGGGCCTGGCCGCCGTCGGCGGCCGGATCGAACCCGGCTTCGACGTGATCGCCGAGTGGGTCGGTCTCGACGGGGCCCTCACCGGCGCCGATCTCGTGATCACGGGCGAGGGCTATCTCGACGCCGAGTCGTTCAACGGCAAGGTGGTCGGCGGGGTGTCGACCTGGGCGGCCGAACAGGAGGTGCCGGTGGTCGCCATCGTCGGCGACGCCGAGGAGGGCCTGTCGGTGCCGAGCGAGGTGAAGATCGTGTCGCTCGCCGATCGGTTCGGGCTCGAGCGGGCCCTGGCCGAGCCGACGGCCCTGGTCACCGACGTGGTGACCGGACTGCTCGCTGGCGACGACGGCGGCTGAACCGGGGCAGCCCGGCGTCGCACGACGTGCGAGGCGGCGGGGCCGACGGACGGGGCGGCGGGGCCGACGGACGGGGCGGCGAGAGCCCGGGGTACGCCCTCAGTCGCCCTGGTCGGGGCCGAGATCGCCCTTGCGCAGCAGATAGAGGCCGAGGAAGGCGATACCGGCGAAGGCGCACAGGATCAGGACCAGCTGGACCACCCGGATGAACAGCGCCACCGCGGCCTGGGCCAGGATCAGGCCGACCACCAACAGGGCGGCCGCCACCAGGACCATCAGCGCGAGGGGAGGTCTGCTTGTCGTCGTGCCCACGTCCTTCACGCTACCGCCAACCCCTGCGTCGTCGTCGTCACCCGATCGTGGGTCGACCGGACCCGTCGTGAGTCACTGGGCCCAAAACGATCACGGGAGGGGGTCGGGCGCCGATCGAGAACACAGCCCGGAACTGGTGGGAACCCCGGGTGGTGGGAACGAGAGGGACCGGAGGCTTCGGCCGCCGGTCCTTCTCTATTCACCGGCCACGGTCCCCGGCTGAGCGGGCCCGGCCCGATGGGTGGAATTAGCACTCTCGCCAGTAGAGTGCTAACTCGCAGAACCCAACCCATCACCCCTTCGGAGGCCGCCTCGTATGGCGAAGACGATCTCGTTTGAAGACACCGCCCGCCGCAAGCTGGAAGCGGGCATGAACACCCTGGCCGACGCCGTCCGCGTCACCCTCGGCCCCAAGGGTCGCAACGTCGTGCTCGACAAGAAGTGGGGCGCCCCCACGATCACCAACGACGGCGTGTCGATCGCCAAGGAGATCGAGCTCGAGGATCCGCTGGAGCGGATCGGGGCCGAGCTGGTGAAGGAGGTGGCCAAGAAGACCGACGACGTCGCCGGTGACGGCACCACCACCGCCACCGTCCTGGCCTGGGCCATGGTCGGTGACGGCATGAAGAACGTGGCCGCCGGGGCCAACCCGATGTCGCTCAAGCGGGGGATCCAGGCCGGCGCCGATGCCGCCGTGGCCGCCATCCGCGGCTCCGCCATCGAGGTCGACGACAAGGAGCAGATCGCCCAGGTCGCCTCCATCTCGGCCAACGACCGCACCATCGGTGAGCTGATCTCCGACGCCATCGACAAGGTGGGCAAGGACGGCGTGGTCACCGTCGAGGAGTCGAACACCTTCGGCATGGGCCTCGACTTCACCGAGGGCATGCGCTTCGACAAGGGCTACATCTCCCCCTACTTCGTCACCGATCAGGAGCGGCAGGAAGCCGAGCTCGACGACCCCTACATCCTGTTCGTCGGCTCCAAGATCTCGGCCGTCCGCGAGCTGGTGCCGGTGCTCGAAGCCGTCATGCAGACGGGCAAGCCGCTGGTGATCGTGGCCGAGGACATCGAGGGCGAGGCGCTCGCCACCCTCGTGGTCAACCGCATCCGGGGCACGCTCAACGTGGCCGCCGTCAAGGCCCCCGGCTTCGGCGACCGCCGCAAGGCGATGATGCAGGACATGGCGATCCTCACCAACGGCCAGGTCATCCTCGAAGAGGTCGGCCTCAACCTGGAGGGTGCCACTCTCGACCTGCTCGGGCAGGCCCGCAAGGTGGTCATCACCAAGGATGAGACCACCATCATCGAGGGCGGCGGCGACTCCTCCGACGTCAACGGCCGGATCGAGCAGATCCGGGCCGAGATCGAGAACACCGACTCCGACTACGACCGGGAGAAGCTCCAGGAGCGCCTGGCCAAGCTGTCGGGTGGCGTCGCCGTGCTCAAGGTCGGCGCCGCCACCGAGGTGGAGCTCAAGGAGAAGAAGCACCGCATCGAGGACGCCGTCTCCACCACCAAGGCCGCCATCGAGGAAGGCATCGTGTGCGGCGGCGGGGTCACCCTGCTGCGGGCTCAGGACGCGGTGTTCACCGCCGCCGACGGGCTCAGCGACTCCGACGAGGCCACCGGCGCCCGCATCGTGGGCCGGGCTCTGGCCGTGCCGCTGACCCAGATCGCCGTCAACGCCGGCGAAGAGGGCGGCGTCGTGGTCGACAAGGTCCGGGGTCTCCAGGGGTGGAACGGCTACAACGCCGCCACCGACACCTACGAGGACCTGCAGGCCGTCGGCGTGGTCGACGCCGCCAAGGTGACCCGCTCCGGCGTGGAGAACGCCTCGTCGATCGCCGGTCTGTTCCTCACCACCGAGGCCGTCATCACCGACGCCGAGGACGAGGACGACCACGACGACCACTAGCTCGACCTCGAGCCGTCCGCGGCTCCGAGCACGGCCTGGCGTCTGGCGCCGCATCGCCGTAGAGCGCTGACGACGCCCGCACCCCCACCCGGAGGTGCGGGCGTCGTCGCGAGCTGACAAATCTCACATCGAGGGCTGACGGAATCTCACCCTCAACCGATGACGCACCGCCCTGGGCCACGAGACGCTCCGGGCGGACACTGCGGGTATGGAATCAACCATCCGACTTCGCGGGGTCACCAAGCGGTACGACCCCGACCCGCAGGCCCGTCCCGCCGTCGACGGCATCGACCTCGACATCGGCCCCGGCGAGATCGTCGCCCTGCTCGGCCCCAACGGCGCGGGGAAGACCACCACGCTGGACATGGTCCTCGGCTTCGTGGCACCAACCGCCGGAGGCGTGCAGGTGTTGGGCGGTGCGCCGGCCGATGCCGTCGCCGCAGGCCGGGTGTCGGCCGTGCTCCAGACCGGGGGCCTCCTGCGCGATCTCCGGGTCCGGGAGACCGTCGAGCTGATCGCCTCGACCTACACCGATCCGCCCGCCGTCGACGACGTCCTGGCACGAGCCGGCCTCACCGAGATCGCCGGCCGCAAGGTCCAGGGTTGCTCGGGCGGCGAGCAGCAGCGCCTGCGGTTCGCCCTGGCCCTGCTGGCCGAACCCGAGCTGCTGATCCTCGACGAGCCCACCGCCGGTATGGACATCGCCGGCCGCCAGGACTTCTGGCGCACCATGCAGGACGAGGCGGCCCAGGGCCGCACGATCGTCTTCGCCACCCACTACCTGGAGGAGGCCGAGGCCTTCGCCCGCCGCACCGTGCTGCTGGCCCGGGGTCGGGTGGTGGCCGACGGCCCCACCGAGGTCGTCCGCAATCGGGTGTCCGGCCGCCTGGTGCGGGCCACCGTGCCCGCCGCCAACCAGGTCGAGGTGCTCCGCCACCTCGACCGCCTCCCCGAGATCACCCGGGTCGACCTCACCGGCGACCGGGTGGAGGTGGAGACCTCCGACTCCGACGCCGTCGCCCGCTACCTGCTCGGCACCGTCGGCGGCCACGACCTCGAGATCGACGCCGCCTCCCTCGAGCAGGCCTTCCTCGCCCTCACCGGCGACGGCTCCGGCGGCGACACCGCCGCCGACCCGACCGACCACACCGCACAGCACCAGGGAGTCTGATCATGAACCTGACCTACTATCGACTGGAAGTCCGGCGCCTACTGCGGGACTACGTCACCATGTTCTTCACCGTCGGCCTACCCGGCTTCTTCTACCTCATCTTCGGCGCAGCCCCGGACTACGGGTCGGAGCCGGTGCGCGAGGGCAACGTCGCCATGTGGATCATGATCGCCATGGCCGCCTACGGTGCCGTCACCGCCACCACCGGCATCGGGGGCATGGCCGCCGTCGAGCGCATGCAGGGCTGGACCCGCCAGCTCGGGCTCACCCCGATGCGGGAGCACGAGTTCGTGGCGGTGAAAGCGGCGGTGGCGATGACCATCGGCGCCGGTCCGATCCTCATCGTCTACACCCTCGGGGCGTTGACCGGGGCCGAGGCGCCGCTGTCGGTGTGGATCATCTCCGCCCTGGTCCTGCTCGTCGGGGCCGGCACGTTCGCCCTCTACGGGCTGAACTTCGGCCTGGCCTTCCGCTCGGAGGCGGCCGTCAGCGCCGCCGCCGGTTCCCTGGTGGTGCTGTCGTTCCTGGGCAACATCTTCATCCCGCTCACCGGCTGGCAGCTCACGGTGGCCAAGTTCACCCCGCTGTACGGCTACGTGTCGCTGGCCCGCCGGGCCCTCACCGGGGGCGCCACCCTCGATCCCGACAGCGGCGACCTGATCCCCGAGCCGCTCTGGCAGTCGGTGGTCAACCTCGGCTTCTGGACGGTGGTACTCGCCGCCCTGGCCATGTACCTCCTGCGTCGAGGACGAGGGCGCCAGTGACCCCGATGCCCGCCACCGACGACACCGGCTCCTCCCTCCGCATCGCCCAGAGGGAACTGGATGCTCGGGGGTGGCGGGCCAGCTGGCTGCTGTCGACGGTCTGGCTGGTCTTCTCCTGCTTCGCCATCGTCAGCGTCTGGTTCGGCGAAGACCTGAGTCAGCTCCGCAAGGTGGCGGCCACCGTCATCGCCCTGGCCTTCGCCGCCACCTACGCCGTCGGCTTCCGCCGGACGATCCGCTGCAGCTACGCCGGGGTCGAGCCCCGAGATCTCTCCCGGACGGCGTGGCTCTTCCAGGGTGCGCTCACGGCCCTGATGGTGCTGGCCATGCTCGTCGGTGGGTGGGGGATGCTCGGTCTGGTCCCCTACGTGGTGGCGTTCGCCATCTTCAACCTCGACTGGGCCGCCGTGGCCGTCATCGCCCCGCTCGGCGTCCTCTACACCGTGCTCGCCCCCCTGATCGGCGGGGTCTACGAGGATCTGTGGGTGCTGACCCCGGTGACGATCGCCGTCGGGGCCGGCATGGTCCTGATCCGGATCGTCGAGGGCCGGGAGCGCGACCGGGCGCTCCTCCAGACCGAGATGGTGGTGAGCGACGAACGCCACCGGGTGGCCCGGGACGTGCACGACGTGCTCGGTCACAGCCTCACCGCCGTGGTGCTCAAGGCCGAGCTGGCCCAGCGGCTGCTCGGGCAATTGGAGCCCATCACCGATGCCGACCGGGCCGTCGTGGCCCGCTGCGACGAGGAGTTGAGCGAGCTGCAGGCCATCAGCCGCCGGGCCCTGAGCGAGATCCGCTCCACCGTCGGTGGCCTGCGCAACCCGACCCTGGCCGACGAGGTGTCGGTGGCCCGCACCGTGCTGGCCGACGGCGGCGTCGCTCTCACCGTGCTCGGCGATCCGGCCGACGTGCCGGGCCAGTACCGCTCCACCCTGGCGTGGGTGGTGCGGGAGTCGGTGACCAACGTCGTCCGACACGCCCAGGCCAAGCACTGCACCGTCGAGTTCGGGCCCGAAGCGTCCAGCCTCGTCCGCATCACCGACGACGGCGTCGGGCTGGGTGACAACGGTGATGACGGCAACGGCCTCCGGGGCCTGCGGGAGCGCACGACGGCCGCCGGCGCCCGCCTCGTCGTCGACGAGGTCGAGGACGGCGGCACGCGGGTGGAGGTGCGGGTATGAGCGCAATCCGGCTGCTCCTGGCCGACGATCAAGCACTCGTCCGAGGGGCGCTGGCCGCCCTGCTGAACCTCGAGCCGGACCTCGAGGTGGTGGTGGAGGTCGACCGGGGTGACCTCGTGCTCGACGCCGTGGTCGCGCACCGGCCCCACGTCGCCCTGCTCGACATCGAGATGCCCGGTCTGGACGGGATCGCCGTCGTCGAGCAGCTGGCCGAGGAGGCGCCCGGGGTGCGGGCCCTGATCGTGACCACCTTCGGCCGTCCCGGCTATCTTCGGCGGGCCCTCGACGCCGGCGCCGCCGGGTTCGTGGTGAAGGACACCCCGGCCGGCGAGCTGGCCGACGCCGTGCGCCGGGTCGAGCAGGGTCTGCGGGTGGTCGACCCGGCCCTCGCCACCGAGTCGCTGCTGGAGGGCATGAACCCGCTCACCAAGCGGGAGCAGGAGGTGTTGGCCCACGCCCTCACCGGCGCCCCGGTGGCGGAGATCGCCACCGTGGTCGCCCTGTCCGAGGGCACGGTCCGCAACTACCTGTCGACGGCGACGGCCAAGACCCAGGCCCGTTCCAGCTCCGAGGCGGCCGTCATCGCCCGCGACCGGGGTTGGTTGTAGGCGGGGCCTTCCCGGGCCGTAGCGGCGGGATTCCTGCCCCGGAGGTGGTGCCCGTAGGCTTGACGGATGGTCAGGACTCGAACGGCGTCGATGCTCACCCGTCGCTTCGACGGCGACGGTGGCAACACCCGCCGTCCCGATGACCTGATCGTCGAGGAGCCGCTGGCCATTTGGCTCGACGAGATCCAGGTCAGCGCCACGATGCGCACCCCGGGTCACGATTTCGAGCTGGCCGCCGGGTTCCTGCACGGTGAGGGGGCGCTGGACGGCGCCCCGATCGTCGGCATTCGCTACTGCGGCACCGGCGCACCGACCGACAGCGACTTCAACGTCGTCACCGTCGAGACCGGCGGCGTCGCCCCCGAGCCTCGGCCCCGGTTGGGATCGATCACCTCCTCCTGCGGCGTCTGCGGATCGGACGCCATCGCCGAGCTCACCGAACGCCTCCGGGTGCTGGCGGCCCATGAGCCGTGGCCGGTCGAGTCGCTGCTGGCCATGCCCGACGCCCTGCTCGACGGTCAGCCGCTGTTCGCCTCGACCGGGGCCGTCCACGGAGCCGCCGCAGTCGATCGTTCGGGCCGGGTGCTCGTGACCCGGGAGGACATCGGACGCCACAACGCCGTCGACAAGGTGGTCGGACGCCTCCTCCTCGACGGAGCGCTGCCCGCAACCGATCTGGCCCTCATCGTCAGCGGCCGGGGGTCGTTCGAGATGGTGCAGAAGGCGTGGGCGGCGGGGTTCACCGCGCTCGTCGCCGTCTCGGCCCCGTCGTCGTTGGCGGTGCAGACGGCCCGCCGGGCGGGCATGACCTTCGTCGGCTTCGCCCGCGACGGTGCCGGCACGCTGTACAGCCCCGAGCACCGGGCCTGACCGGGCCCGGCCCGCCTCGGCGGCAGCGGCGGCCGTAGACTCGGAGCATGCTCGAAGCGGCCACCCCGTCCGAGGGCCTCGGTGTCCTCCACCTGTTCGTCAAGCCCGGTCCCCTGGCGGATCGGGCCCTCATGCTCCAGGCGGTGGAGAAGGCGCAGGCCGACGGCACCCAGGTGATCCTGGCCGCCATGCTCGGCCACAAGGCCGACCTCGCCGTCATGGCCCTCGATGCCGACTTCGTCGCCCTGCGGCGGTTGCAGACGGCGGTCACCGGCGCCGGGATGGAGTTGGTCGACAGCTACCTGTCGATCACCGAGGTCAGCGAGTACGCGGCCAGCGTGCCCGACGAGATGAAGAAGGCCCGGCTCTACCCGGAGTTGCCGCCCGAGGGTAAGTCCGCCTGGTGCTTCTACCCGATGAGCAAGCGGCGGGGCGAGCAGGACAACTGGTTCACCACCGAGTTCGATCGCCGCAAGGAGCTGATGTACGAGCATGGGAAGTCGGGCCGAGCCTTCGCCGGTCGCCTGGTGCAGCTGATCACGGCGTCCACCGGCCTCGACGACTACGAGTGGGGGGTCACCCTGTTCGCCAACCGACCCGACGATCTCAAAGACGTGGTGTACACGATGCGCTTCGACGAGGCGTCGGCCGTTTACGCCGAGTTCGGGCCGTTCTACACCGGGATCGTGGGCCCGCCGCCCGATGTGTTGACCGAGATCGGTTTGGCCTGAATCATCGACAACCCCGACGATCGGAGCAGGTCTAGCACTCACGGTGTCGGGTTGCGTACTCTAGGTCGGATGGCTGAGGCCGACGACGCCCCGCAAAAACCTAGTTCGGCAACCCCTGAATCGGGTGTTGAGCAGCGGGTCGCGCCCGTTGAAACGTCGTCTGCGGCCGTCGAAACGACGCCCGAGGCCGCCGCCCCGCTCGCCGTGCCCGAACCGGCGCCCGAGCCCGTCGCCACGGTCCCGGCGACGGAGGCTGAGCCGACGCCGACAACCGAGCCCGAGCCCGTCGCCACGGTCCCGGCGTCGGAGGCTGAGCCGACGCCTGCGACCGAGCCCGTGTCGTCCGCCGAGGTGCCGGCGTCGGAGGCTGAGCTGACGTCCGCGACCGAGCCCGTCGCCGAGGTCCCGGCGACGGAGGCTGAGCCGACGCCTGCGACCGAGCCCGAGCCGTCCGCCGAGGTGCCGGCGTCGGAGGCTGAGCCGACGCCTGCGACCGAGCCCGAGCCCGTCGCCACGGTCCCGGCGTCGGAGGCTGAGCTGACACCTGCGACCGAGCCCGTGTCGTCCGCCGAGGTGCCGGCGGCCGAGCCTGAGGCGGCGGATCCTCCTGCGGCCGAAGCGCCCGCCGTGGAGGTGCCTGCCGAGGAGCCTGTGGTCACGGAGGCGCCTGCGGCCAAGGGCGCTCCTGCGGCCAAGCCCGGTGGGGGCAAGAAGCCGTCCGGGGGGACCAAGCGGGCCGGAGTCACCGCGGCCAAGGTGGTCGAGGGCGTGGTCACCGCCGTCAGCTCCGACGAGGTGGAGCTGACCCTCGACGACGGCCGGGCCGCCGTCATCCACCGTCGCAATTTCGCCTCCGACAACCAGGATCCGGCCGGCGTGCTGTCACCCGGCGATCGGGCGTTCGGGGCCGAATTGGCCCGTGAGGACCCGAAGCAACGGGTGGTGCTGTCCCGAACCTGGGCGCTGAAGCGTCAGGCATGGGACAGGGTCACCCAGGTGGCAGGGCTCAACGAGACCCTCACCGGCAAGGTGGTATCGATCGGGGGCAAGGGCGTGGTGGTCGACGTCGGCGTGCGGGGGTTCGTGCCGAGCTCCCACCTCGACCTCGACCCGGTCACCGATCTGAAGCCCTACCTCCACCAGACGCTCGAACTCAAGGTGCTCGAAGCCGACCCCCAGCGGGAGCGGCTCGTGCTCAGCCGCCGCTCGCTCCTGCTCAAGGAGCAGCGCAAGCAGGCTCAGAGTCTCCTCTCCCAGCTCGAGCCGGGCGAGGTGCGCAACGGCAGGGTCACCTCGCTCACCGACTACGGCGCCTTCGTCGACATCGGCGGGGTCAACGGCCTCGTCCACCTCTCCGAGCTGTCGTGGAAACGGGTCCGCCGCCCGAGCGACGTGGTGTCGCTCGGCCAGGAGATCCAGGTCAAGGTCATCGACGTCAAGACCAAGAAGCGCCGGATCAGCCTGTCGATCCGTCGTCTCACGCCCGACCCCCTGACCGAGCTGACCGCAGGCGACGTCCACCAGGGTTCGGTCACCCGCCTCGTCGATTTCGGCGCCTTCGTCGCCATCGGCGAGCTCGAGGGCCTCGTCCACCTGTCGGAGCTGGCCGAGTACCGGGTGTCGACCCCGGACGAGGTGGTGGCTCCCGGCGATCAGGTGGGGGTCAAGGTGCTCTCCGTCGACACCAAGCGTCGGCGCATCGAGCTGTCGATCCGGCAAGCGGCCGAATTCGGTGGCTGAGGCCGCCGACGAGGCGACGCTCGACGGCGCCGGTGTCCTCGCCGAGGCCGGCGCTGCGCTGGCCGACGCCGTCGACGCCGCAACCGGCGACTGGATCACGTCCTGCGTGACCACCCGGCTCGGCCGTCCCCTGGCCGAGGCCGAGCGGGTCGCCGTCGATCGGGCGTCCGGCACCGCCCGGGCCGAGGAGGTGGTCCGCCTGCGGGAGCTGCTGGCCCTCGACCTCGAGGCCCAGTGGACCAACCCGCTGGCCATCCTCCGGACCCTCGTCACCTACCCCACCGCCATCCTGCGCGATGCGGGCGCCGCCGCCGTCGAGCGCGATGATCACGCCATGGCGATGGCCCCCGACGACGTCTACGACCTCACCCCGGCCGCCTTCGCCGACTTCGGTCCCACCGTCCACGAGGCCGGTCTGATCTGGGGTGCGGCCAAGGCCCACCTCCACCTCCGTCGGCGCAAGCAGGCCGAGGCCGGCGACGGAGGAGCGACATGACCATCGCCGCCCACGTGCCGAACCTGTTCGACCGGTCCCGCTTCGGGGGAAAGGTCACCTTCGTCGAGACCCCCGATGAAGCAGCCGCCTGCGCCCCCGACCTGGTGATCGTCGACCTCGATCGCTGCGACGACCTCGACGGGTTCCGCCTGGCCGACACCCGCATCCTCGGGTTCGGTCCCCACGTCGATTCCGGCCTGCACGCCCGGGCCCTCGAAGCCGGCTACGACGAGGTGCTGCCGCGCTCGGTCTTCTTCCGCCGCCTGCCGGACATTCTCGACGGGGCCAACACGGCGAGCTGAGGAGAGACTTCGACGATGGGAACGCGAAACGGGCCGCTCCTCGACGCCCCCGACCTCCACGGCAAGGGCTACGCCCAAGCCCACAGCGACGTGGTCGACCAGTGGTTCCGAGAGGTGTTCAGCGAGGCGCTCGGCGAGGGCGAGGGGCTGGCGCTCGCCGCCGTCGGCGGATACGGGCGCCGAGAGCTGAGCCCCCGAAGCGACGTCGACGTCATCCTGATCCCCGACGACCTGGAGAACTACGCCGAGGCGGCCGAGGCGCTCTGGTATCCGGTGTGGGACCGGGGCCTGAAGATGGGCTACGCCGTCGTCACCCTGGAGCAGGCCGAGGTGCTGGCCCGCGAAGAGCTCCACTGGGCCACTGCGTTCCTGTCGACCCGCCTCATCGCCGGCGATCCGAACCTGCTGGCCGCCGTCGACGAGGCCACGGCCCGGGTGTGGGCCGACCCCGGCCACGACCTGCTCGACCAGCTGGCCGACTCGGTCCACGACCGCCACCAGCGCTTCGGCGACGTCGCCTTCATGCTCGAACCCAACCTCAAGGAGGGACGGGGTGGCCTGCGCGACGTGCACGCCATGCTGTGGGCCAGTCGGGCCGTCGACGACCCCGGGTTCATCGTGGCCGAGCAGTTGCAGACCGATGCCGACGCCCTGCTCGAGGCCCGCGTCGCCCTCCATCGGGTCACCGGGGCCACCGGCGACGTGTTGACGCTGGAGATCCAGGACGAGGTGGCCAGGAGCGTCGGCGACCGCACGGCCGACGACCTGATGGTTCGCCTGGCCACCGCGGCCCGTCGCATCGCCTGGTACAGCGACGAGGCCTGGTACCGGTGGGAGAAGAGGGTCGGCCGGGTGTCGCCGTCGGCCAGCACCGACGTGCCGATCCCGACCGACTTCGGCCTCGTCGACGGCTACCTGGAACTGGCCGACATCGACCTGCAGGCCGATCCGCTGGTGACCCTTCGCCTGGCCGTGGCCGCCGCCCGGACCGGGCGCATCATCGGTCGCCGCAGCCTGGCCCGCCTCCGGGACGAGGCTCCGCCCCTGCCCGAGCCGTGGCCGGCCGAGGCCCGCCGCCTGTTCGGCGAGCTGCTCCTGGCCGGCCGCAATGCCATCGCCGTGATCGAGGATCTCGACCACTTCGACCTGATGGAGCCGATCGTCCCCGAGTGGAAGACGGTGCGGTGCAAGCCCCAGCGCAACGTGATGCACACCTTCACCGTCGATCGTCACCTGTGCGAGACCGCGGCCAACGCCTCGGCCCTGGTCGAGCGGGTCGTTCGGCCCGACCTGTTGGTGGTGGGCGCCCTCTTCCACGACATCGGCAAGGGCTACAAGGGCGATCACACCGTGGTGGGCATGGAGTTGATCCAGCACATGGCCACCCGCATGGGGTATCCCGGCGACGAGATCGGGGTGCTCGTCGACCTGTGCCGCCATCACCTGCTGCTGCCCGACGTGGCCACTCGCCGCGACCTGTCCGACCCGGGGACGATCAAGGCCGTCGCCGCATCCGTCGACTCGGTCGAGTTCCTCGACCTGCTCGCCGCGCTGACCGAGGCCGACTCGATCGCCACCGGGCCCGCCACCTGGGGCTCGTGGAAGGCGGGCCTCCTGCGGGAGCTGGTGCAGCGGACCTCCGACGTCCTCGGCGGGAGCACCCCGGACGAGGTGGTGACCTCCGAGTTCCCCCCGCCCGACATCCGCACCCGGATGGCCGAGGGCGGCGTGCAACTGTTGGCCGACGGCACCACGTTCACCGTCATCGCCCCCGACCGCCCCCGTCTCTTCACCCAGATGGCTGGCGTCCTGGCCGTGCAGGGGCTCGACGTGCTCGACGCCCAGGCGTACTCCGATCCCAACGGTGCGGCCACCTGCCAGTTCAGCCTGCTGCCACCGGTCGCCGGTGAGATCGACTGGGAGTCGGTGAAGGCGATGGCCTCCGACGCCATCGGCGGCCGGGTGGCCCTCACGGCTCGGGTCCGGGAACGGGCCCGCGACTACGAACGGTTCCGCCGACGGCTGTCGGCCGTGCCGCCCCGGTGCGACGTCATCATCGACAACGACATCTCGGACCTGGCGACCGTGGTCGAGGTGCACGCCCCCGACCGGGTCGGGGTGCTGTTCTGGATCACCCAGGCCCTGGCCGAACTCCGGCTCGACATCCGCAGCGCCAAGGTCCAGACCTTCGGCCCCCAGGCCGTCGACAGCTTCTACGTCTGTGACGGCGACGGCTGCAAGCTCACCGACCCCGGCTTCAACGCCGAACTCGAACTGGCCCTCCGCAGCGTGGGCGAGGACACCTGATGACCGACGACACCGCCCCTGCCGACCCCGGCCCCACCGGCGACGCGCCGTCTGGCGCCGCCGTCCCCACCGGCACCGCCCCTGCCGACCCCGCCCCCACCGGCGACGCTCTACTCCGGTGGTCGGAGTCGTTGGCGGGGATCGCCCGGACCGGTCTCGGCTTCACCGACAACCCGTACGAGGCCGAGCGCTACGAGGAGATCCTGGCCATCGCCGCCGACATCCGCTCCTCGGCCGCCGCCGCGCCCGAGCGGGCCGCCACCGACAACGGCGCCGCCGTCGACCCCGGCACCACCCGGGCCGAGTGGCTGCGGATGGTGGGCTCCGGGGTGGCGGGCTACGCCACCCCCAAGGTGGCGATCGGGGCCGTCGTCGGCGACGACCGGGGCCGCCTGCTGCTGGTGCAGCGGGCCGACTCCGGCGTCTGGCTCTACCCGACGGGCTGGGCCGATGTCGGCTACTCCCCGGCCGAGGTGGCGGAGAAGGAGGTGCTGGAGGAGACCGGCATCCGCTGCGAGGTGATCCGCCCGCTGGCCATCATCGACGGCATGCGGGCCGGCTTCAGCCGCATCCCGCTGTACAGCATCGTGTTCCACTGCCGGGCCACGGGCGGCGAGGTCACCCACCATCCCCACGAGTGCCTCGACGCCGGCTGGTTCGCCAGGGGCGAGCTACCGACCCCGCTGGCCGGTGGCGCCCAGTGGAGCGCCCTGGCCCTCGACGCCGTCGAGGGATCAGACGACTCCTCGCTGCTGTTCGACTCGCCCCGCAAGCCGGTGTGGAAGGGCGAGCAGATCCTCCCTGAATGAGCCCGTCGGCCGCTACAGCTCCTGGGAACTCATAGTTCCTTGAGGTACTGCTCGAGCTCGGAGATCAGGTCGGCACCGGACTCGGGCTGCATCGAGTCGTAGGCCTCCTCGAGCTCGGCCACGTAGGCCTGGGTCTCGTGGTGGTCGTCGATCAGCTCGGTGACCTGCCGCTCGTAGGCGGCGGCCCCGATCTCCAGCGCCGTCGTCGGCACCGACAGCTGCAGCACTTCGGACGCCTTCTCCACCAGGGCCAGCGCCGCCTTGGGCGAGGTGGCGTTGGGGACGTAACTCGGGACCGAACCCCACAGCGACACCGACCCGATGTCGTGATCGCCCAGGGCGTCGTGGAGCACGCCCACGATGCCGGTGGGGCCCTCGTAGGTGGGGGCCTGCAGGTCGAGCCGTTTGTTGAGTTCGGTGTCGTACCCGGCGGTGTAGACCCGGGTGGGACGGGAGTGGACCACGTCGGCGATCAGGGCGCCCATCGTGACGACAAGCTTCACGTCGAAAGCGTCGATCACCGACAGGATCTGTCGGGAGTAGGTCTTCCACAGGAGCTGGGGTTCCACGCCCACCAGCACGATCAGGTCGCGGGAGGCGTCGGGAAGGGAGACGGCGGCGAAGGAGTTGTCGGGCCAGTCGATCTGTCGACCCTGATCCGAGAGCCGCACGACGGGGCGGCTGTCGGTGAAGTCGTAGAACGGCTCAGGCTCGATCTCGGCGAAGGTCTCGCCGCCGAGGCGATCCCGGATATGGCGGGCGGCGGTTGAGGCGGCGTCGCCCGCATCGCCCCAGCCCTCGAAGGCGGCCAACAGGATCGGGTCCCGTAAAGGGGGTCGGGCGTCCGTCCATAGAACATGTTCCATTCCCCACCACGTTAGCTGGGGGCCGGGAGTCCGGTCTTGTCGACGCCATACTGAGCGGGTGCAGATCATCGAGCCGACCGAAGTCACCGACGACATGGTTGCCGCCTTCGAGCAACTGATCCCGCAGCTCTCGTCGTCGAGCCCGCCCCCGAGCCGCGAGTACCTGGAGCGCATCGTCGACTCCGAGGCCTCCCGGCTCCTGCTCGCCGTGGAGGACGGCGTCATCTACGGGAGCATGACGCTCGTGGTGTTCGCCATCCCCACCGGGATCCGGGCCTGGATCGAGGACGTCGTCGTCGACGAGGCGGCCCGGGGCAAGGGCGTTGGTCACGACCTCAACAGCGAGGCCATCAAGCTGGCCACCGAGCTGGGGGCCAAGACGATCGACCTCACCTCGCGCCCGAGCCGCGAAGCGGCCAACCGCCTCTACCAGCGACTCGGCTTCGAGGAGCGCAGCACCAACGTCTACCGGTACAAGGTCTAGGGCGATGGTGCGGGCCGAGGCCCGCTCCACTCAGAACAGCTCGGTCCGCCAGGGCCAGTCCGGGGTCTGGATGCGGGACACCCCGCCCTCGAACTCGAACACGTAGATCTCGCCGTTCGGCCCCTGGCCGAAGCTGATCACGTTGCTCGGGTCCCGGTCGAGGGTGAGCGGGCTGACGGTGGCGACGGAGCCGTCGTCGGCCAGCTGGATGCCGGTGACCCCGGGGACGCAGAAGTCGGCGTAGAGGTAGATCCCGTCGAGCGCCGGCATCGTGGCTCCGCGGTAGACGTAGCCGCCGGTGACCGAGCACAGGCCGTCCTCCTGGAGGTAGGCGTACACCGGCTCGACGTGGCCCTCGGGAGCGGGACCGAAGTACTCGATCGTGCCCTCGTAGAGGCGCCAACCCAGGTTGGCGCCGGGCATGGCGCCGTCCGGGCCGTTCGGGAGGTGGTTGATCTCCTCCATCAGGTCCTGGCCGACGTCGCCGATCCAGAGGTCGCCGTTGGCGGCGTCGAACGACATCCGCCACGGGTTGCGGAGGCCCCACACCCAGATCTCGGGCTGGCTGCCGTCGGAGGCGTCGACGAAGGGGTTGTCGGCGGGCACGGTGTAGGGGTCGCCGCCGTCTGCCGTTGGGTCGATGCGAAGGATTGACCCGAGCAGGGTGGTCGAGTCCTGACCGTTGTCCTCCGGGTCGTCGCCTGCGCCGCCGTCGCCGAGGCTGATGTAGAGCATGCCGTCGGGCCCGAAGGCGAGATCGCCGCCGTTGTGGTTGGAGAAGGGCTCGGGGACGGTGAGGAGGACCCGCTCCTCGCCGAGGGTGGTGCTGTCGGCCGCCACCGGGAACTCGGAGATGACGTTGTCGCCGTCCCGGTTCGTGTAGTGGAGGTAGAGGTGGTCGCCGCCGGGGCTGAAGGTGATGCCGAGCAGGCCGCCCTCGCCCTCGGTGGTGATCTGCGCCGTGAGGTCGATGATGGGCTCGTCAACAAGGTCGAGGGCTTCGACGCCGGCGGCGACGTCGAACGTGCGGTCGATCAGGCGCACCCGGCCTGCCCGCTCGATGATCCACAGGTCGTCGTCGCCCGGGCGGTAGGTGAGGCCGGTGGGCTGGGCCAGGGTCGTGATCGGCTGGAGCGAGTAGCCGACGTCGGTCCAGACGCTGTCGGTGGCCGACGGCGCAGTGGCCGCCGGGGTCGAGGTGCCGTCGCTGTCGGCGCCGCTGTCGTCGGTCGATCCGCCGTCGTCGGTGTCATCGCCGGTGCCACCACCGTCCACCTGTGAGGCGTCGGAGGAGGCGGGGGCGCCATCGTCGACCGCCGCGCTGTCGCCGGAGGAGTCGCCGCAGGCGGCGGCCAGGAGGGCGGTGGCCAGCAGGCCGACGCCGATGGCGGTCCGCGGCCGGGAGGTAAGAGGGCTCATCACGGCAGCCACTCTGCCATGACCCCGGCCCCGATGGTGCGTCGGACACCCGATACCCTGGCCTGTTGTGTTGATCAACCGGCTCCGCGACCTCGCGGTCAAGCGTGGTGGTCTGGCCGGCCGGTACACGGCCGTGTCGGTCCTCAACGTCGTCAATCATCAGATCCTGCTGAACCTGGCCAACTCCGGTTGGGGCTGGAGCGGGGGTCGGGCCAACGTGTTCGCCGCCGTGATCTCGGCCGTCCCCGCCTACTACCTGAGCCGGCAGTGGGTGTGGAAGGTGCAGGGCACCCACAGCGTCCGCAACGAGATCGCCCCGTTCTGGATCCTGTCGCTGCTCGGTCTGCTGGTGTCGACGGTGCTGGCCGAGTCCGCCGACCGGCTGTTCGAGGCCTGGTACTGGGTGGCGGGAGCGAGCCTGCTCGGGTACTTCATCGTGTGGGTGGCCAAGTTCGTGGTCCTCGACCGGCTGTTCAATCGGGCGGCCGAGCGAGGGAGGGCGGCCGACGAATCGGCGGCCGCCGGCTCCGCCGCCTGAGCCCGTGACCCCGGAGCAGATGGCGGCGGCCGAAGCGGCGCGCGGGTTCATGCCGCCCGAGGAGGGGCTCGCCCTGCACCGGGCGGCGGCCTCAGCCGATCCGACGCTTGGCCCGCTGCTCGAGGTCGGCAGCTACTGCGGGAAGTCGGCGTGCTATCTCGGGCCGGTGGCGGCAGCCGTCGGCTCGGTGCTGTACTGCATCGACCATCATCGCGGTTCGGAGGAGAACCAGGCGGGGTGGGAGTGGCACGAGCCCGATCTCGTCGATCCGGACGTCGGGCTGATGGACACCCTGCCGTGGTTCCGCCGCACGGTGTTCCGTGCCGGGTTGGAGGATCACGTGATCGCCGTCGTCGGGAACTCTCCGCTGGTCGCCCGCCACTGGGTGACGCCGCTGTCGTTCCTCTTCATCGACGGCGGTCACGGGGCCGAGCCGGCCCGCCTCGACTACGAGGGCTGGACACCGCACGTCGCCCCCGGTGGCCTGCTGGCGATCCACGACATCTTCACCGACCCCGCCGACGGCGGCCAGGCACCCCACGATCACCTCTACCGCCCGGCCCTCGACTCCGGACGTTTCACCGAGGTCTCCGCCACCGGCTCGCTCCGGGTCCTCCGCCGCGTGGCCAGCTGAGCTCGCTTCCCGCCCGCCCGTCCGCCCCTGCTGTGCCCCCAGCCCGTCCCCGACGGCGCAGTGGTGCCGGCCCCGGGCCGGATTCGGGCTCCGCCATCAAGGGCAGTCCGGGATGGGGTGATACCAAAAAGCACCCGCGTCGTAGCGACAACGCCGCAGCCCGGCCGGGTGTCGCCGCCCTGGCGCCGGGGCGCCGGGGCTCCGCCCGTCGAGGTGATTGGGCCTCCCTCGATCGGCGTTGCCGTTGCGTTGTCGCTGCGACGCGGGGGTTTGCGGGCCTGCGGCCGCAGGAGGTGAGGTATGGCGGCGGGGGCGGTGGCCACCAGGTTGTCGCTGTGACGCGGGAGTTTCCGGGGCTTCGCCCGTCGAGGTGATTGGGCCTCCCCCGATGGGCGGTTCCGTTGCGTTGTCGCTGCGACGCAGGGGTTTCCGGGGGATTGTCCACGGAGGGGTGGGGGGATGGCGAGGCTGCAGCGAGGTGGCCCGATGCGGAAGGTGGCGGAGCCGGCGAGCCGGCCGCTGAGAGCGAGACGGGCTCGGGGAGCGAGCCTGCTAGAGGCCGGGGAGGAAGAGGCCGCTGGTGGGGTTGCCCCCGTCGAGGGCGTCGGCGGCGAGGATGACGGCCGCCGCCGTGTACGAGGTCCGCTCTCGGTCGGGATAGGTGACCCGCTCGGGGTGGACCATGCCCGTGAAGTACGAGCCGTCGTCGTCCCGCAACCCCTGCGCCGCCCGGAACAGTGCCAGCGCCCGATCCCGGTCGCCCGTCGCCAGCAGGGCGATGGCGCACTCGCAGGTCTCGGCCGCCGTGACCCACGGCTCGTCCGACACGCAGCGCACGCCGTGGTCGCCGAGGATGTAGGTGTCCCAGCCCTTGTCGATCCGGGCCCGGGCCTCATCACCTTCGACCGCCCCCGCCAGCACCGGGTAGTACCAGTCCATGGCCCACCGATCCTTGGGGGCGAAGGCCTCAGGGCAGTTGGCGATCGTGTCGACCAGGCGCTTGTGCGCATCGTGCCACCAGGGCCGCTCGTGGCCGAGGGCGGTGGCGATCCGCTGCGCACACATCAGGCTGTGACTGATCGACGACGACCCGGTCAGCAGGGCGTAGTCCCACGGGATGCCGTCGTGGCGACGGGCCCAGAGGATCTCACCCCGCTCGGTCTGGAGATCGAGCACGTACTCAACGGCCAAGTCGACCACGGGGAAGAGCGTCTCGAGGAAGCCCCGATCGGTGGTCGCCACGTAGTGGTGCCACACGCCGGTGGCGATGTAGGCGATGCAGTTGAGGTCGAACTTGTCGTCCTCGACCCCGTCGGCCAGGTAGTAGTTGTGCCACGCCCCATCGGGATGCTGGGTGTCGACCAGCCACTGGTAGGCCCGCTCGGCCTCGGCCAACCGTCCCACCGTGGCCAACGCCATCGCCGTCTCGACGTGGTTCCACGGATCGGCGTGACCGCCGGGATACCACTCGATCATCCCGTTCGGCAGCTGGAGGGCGGCGATCGACTCGCCCGTCGCCTGCAACTCCTGAGCCGTCACCACGCCGGGCACGGCGGGCACCCGCATCATGCGGCGGCCTCCAACGAGGGTGCGTTGTCGTCGGCGGTCCGGTCGGCGTAGATCACGAAGCTCTTCCCCAGCACCGGATTGAGCACGCGTTCGGTGGTGCGGGTCAGTGCGGGAGCGTCGGTGATGTCCCACGTCAACAGTTTCAGGTAGGCCTTGACCAGGGGATGGTCGTCGTTGTCGATCCCGACGGCGCACTTCAGCCACCAGTACGGACTGTGGAGGGCGTGGGCCCGGTGACCGTCGACCGTCTCGAAGCCCGAGGCCGCAAGCTTCGTCTCCAGCTCGGCCCGGGTGTAGATGCGCACGTGACCGCCCTCGGCGATCGGGGCGTGGTACTCCTCGCTGAGCCACCAGCAGATCTGCTCGGGGATGGCCGATGGCACGGTGGCGGCCAGACGCCCGCCCGGGCGCAACACCCGGCGCAGCTCGGCCATCACCCCCAGATCATCGGGTACGTGCTCCAGCACCTCGGAGGCGATCACGCAGTCGAAGGAGCCGTCGGCGAAGGGCAGCGCCAACCCGTCTCCCCTCGACACCGCGGCGGTGAGGGTCTCGTCGATCTCTCCGCCGACGTGCATGGCGGCGAAGGTGTCGAGTGTGGAGACCAGTTCCTCGTGGGCCAGGTCGACGGCGATGACGTTGGCGCCCCGGCGGGCGGTCTCGAAGGCGTGGCGCCCGAACCCGGCGCCCAGGTCGAGCACCGTCATGCCCGGCTTGAGTTCGAGGCGGCTGTAGTCGACGGTCAGCATCAGGCGTTCTTCTTGCGGTGTTCGGCCATGGCCACGACCTCGCGGTACTGGGCGACGGTGTTGATCGCCGTCTGGCGCCAGGTGTACAGGCGGGACACCCGCTCCCGGCCGGCGGCCCCGATCCTGGCTCGCAGCTCGGGATCGTCGAACCCACGACGCAGGGCGGCGGCCAGCGAATCGGCGTCTCCCGGCTCGCACTTGAGCACGGTCTCCCCATCGGCGCCGGTCACCTCGGGCAGGGCGCCACCGGTGGTGGCCACCAGGGGCGTGCCCGAGCCCATCGCCTCGACGGCGGGGAGCGAGAAGCCCTCGTAGAGCGACGGCACCACGGCGAGCTCCGACTCGGCGTACAGCTCGACGATCCGTTCGTCGGGCACGCCGCTGACGAAGGTGATGTGATCCCGCAGGCCGAGCTTCTCGATCAGCTCGGCCGACCGGCCGCCCTCTCTGGCCCGCCCGATCACGGTGAGGGAGACATCGCGCTCGGTGCGCAGCTTGGCCATCGCCTCCAGGAGGAAGCGGAGGCCCTTCATCTCCACATCGGCCGAGGCGGTGGTGATCAGACGACCAGGGATCCGCTGCACCTCGGGCATCGGCTTGAACAGGTCGGGGTCGACACCGACGTGGACCAGCCGCATCTGATCGCGGTCGACGCCCATGTCGTTGTGGATGTCGTCGATCGAATTCTCCGACACCACCACGATGCGGGGCATGCGGCGAGCCACCCGCCCCTGCATCTTCACGAAGGAGTACCACCGGCTCGAGCTGAATCGCTTCCGACGGTTGGGGGCGGCCGCCATCTCCAGGCGCCGGTCGACCGTGATCGGGTGATGCAGGGTGACCAGCGTCGGCAGGATCCGGTCGACGCCGAGGATGCCGTAGCCCAGGCACTGGTTGTCGTGGACGATGTCGAAGTCGCCGGTGCGCTCCTTCAGAGCCTGGTAGGCCCGGACGCTGAAGGCCAACGGCTCGGAGAACGTGCCGGTGGAGAACTGAGCCAGCTCGACGATGTCCGCCATCGACTTGATCTCCCAGTAGGCGGGGAACCGCCCGGGGAAGTGCTCGTTGAAGATGTCGAGGCTCGGGAGCTCGTGGAGGGTGATCCGGTCGTCGAGGACGGGGTACGGCTGACCACTGAACACCTCGACGTGGTGGCCGAGGTCGACCATGGCCTTGGTGAGGTGGCGGGTGTAGATGCCCTGACCGCCGACGGTCGGCTTCGATCGATACGAAAGATAGGCCAGCCGCAGCGGAGCATCATCGGCTGCAGAGGGCGATGCAGGGGGGGATGACATGACTCTCCGTTCGTGAACCGCGCCGCTCATGAGAACGCGTGCGCTAACCTAACGCTGTAAGGCTACGGTTGGTTCCCGCCGAGGTGGTAGTTCCCGTCGTTCGCCCTAGGGTCGCTCCTGCTATGCGTGCGCTGGTGCAACGAGTGACCGAAGCCGCAGTCACCGTAGACGATGAGCTGGTTGGTTCCATCGGCGAGGGCCTGTGCGCCTTCATCGGCGTGACCCACGACGACACCCCGGCCGACGCTCGGAAACTGGCGGCCAAGCTGTCGAAGCTGCGCGTCTTCCGTGACGATGAAGATCGCATGAACCGCTCGGTGCTCGACATCGGCGGTGAGATTCTGGTCGTCAGCCAGTTCACCCTCTACGGCGACACCAGCAGTGGCAACCGCCCGGGCTACAGCGGCGCCGCCCGACCCGAGGTGGCCGAGCCGCTCATCGATCTGGTCGCCGACGCGCTGGTCCAACTCGGCGTCGGCATCGCCGCCGGCCGCTTCCGGGCCGACATGGACGTGCGCCTGCTCAACCAGGGGCCGGTGACGCTTCTCCTGGAGGTCGGCGGTACGCCCGCTGGATGACCCGGTCGACGAAGGCCTGGCGCATGGCGTCCTCCTCGTCCGGTCGGACGTCGCCGAGCATGAACAGGAACGGCTCGAAGGCCGTCCAGGCCAACTGCGTCGCCGTACCCTCGATCAGCTCGAGCTTCTGCTCGAACGTTGGCTCGTCCCGCCCGGCGACGACGGTCATGCGATCGAGGACCCGGCGGGCCAGCGACACGCCCTCCTCGATCTCGATACGGGCCAGCTCCATGTCGCCCTCGATCGTGGCCCGCAGGGCGGCGATGATGTAGCGCTGGTCGTCGACCACGGGCAGGGGAACGGGTAGCGACCGCCCCTCCGACAGCTCGACCACCCGCTCGTAGTAGTCGTGGGCCAGGTGCGACATGGCCGCCTTGAGCAGCCCCCGCTTGCCCCCGAAGTAGTGGTGTACCTGGCCGTGGTTGACCCCGGCGCGCGCCGCGATGTCGCGCACGCTGGTCGCCTTCGGCCCGCGTTCGGACAGAAGGTCGGCCGCTGCCTCTAGCAGCGCCGCCTCGACCGCTGCTCGGCCCTTCGCTGTTCCGTTGGCCCCCCTCGGCATTGGGGCGCAACCTAGTTGAACAAGGGGTGGATTCACAATGCCATCGCCGACGGTGATAGAGGGTGGCCGGGGACGGTCGTCGGGGGATGCCACTATGGTTCAGCATCGACACGTGGCCGTGGGTCGGGAGGGCGTAAGCAGGTATGACGAGTTCTTCGAGCCCGGTGCCGGGGTGGTACCCGGACCCCAACGACGCCGGCCAGATCCGCTACTGGGACGGTACCCGTTGGACCGAATCGGTCGCCCCGGCCGGCGGTGAAGCCGGTGCGGCCGGTGTGCCTGGTGCGGCCCCCGGCGTCGCACCGCCCGGAGCCGGTCAACCCGGTCCCGTCCCCTTCTCCGCCGGCGGACCCCAGGGTCAGTATGGGCAACCGGGTCAGTACGGGCAACCGGGCCAGTACGGGCAGCCCGCCGTCTACACCGGTTCGGGCGGCTTCGGTCCGGCCCACGGCCTGGGCGACCTCGGTTCCTGGCTGAGCTCGCTGGTCGGCGTCCTGTTCGACCGGGTGCTCCCGGTGATGGTCCTGTTGTTCGGCCTGCCCTACATCGGGTGGATCCTCGCCGTCGTGCTCTGGTACTTCTTCGTCGGCAACCTCGCCTGGGACACCCGGATCGACGAACTCACCGGCTTTTCGGCGTCGCTGCTGATCCTGGCCATCGCCGGCACCGTGGTGGCCATCGTGCTCCAGCTGGTCGGTCGCCTGGCCGCCCAACACCAGCTGCACCGCGGTCACGTCCAGCGGCCGGAGTCGATCGGGGAGTCGCTCGGCTACGGCTTCCGACGGCTGCCCCGGACGATCGGCTGGGGTCTCCTGTTGAGCCTCGGCGTGACGGTGGTCCTCGGTGCGATCGCCGTTCTGGTCTTCCTGCTCGGCGCCTCGCTGATCTCCTTCGACGGTCCAGAAGACCGGGTGGCCCCCGGGGTGTTCGGCGTGCTCGGCATCGTGTTCCTGATCGGGCTCCTCCTCCTGCCGCTCATCATCTTCCTCTGGGTGCGGGTCTTCGCCTTCTTCCTCACCTCGCTCGCCGTCGGGCCTCCCGGTGTCAACCCGTTCCGCACCACGTGGGAGCTGTCGAAGAACCGGTTCTGGCCGCTGCTCGGCCGACTGGTGCTGCTCTGGCTCCTGGTCCAGGTGGTCAACTCGATCATCAACGGCATCGCCCAGTTCGCCGTCTTCCCGCTGTTCGCCACCGTCGACGTCGAGTTCGACGAGGTCACGGGCGAGGCGGAGATCGACGGGGTGCCCATCGACGAACTGACCGTCGTCGAGTTCGACGCCTTCCTCCCCAACATCGGCGTGTTCCTCTTCGCCATGGGGGTGCTGTCGGTGGCCACGGTCGCCACCCGTGCGTTCAGCGACTCCGGCGTCGTCGGGCTCTACGCCCGGGCCGGTGGACCCGACGACCTCAACGACTGAAGGTCGCCCAACCGCCTGCGGTGGGCCCACACCAGGGCGGCGGCCGCGGCCAGGACCACGGGCCAGAACCCGACGATCGAGGCCAGGGTGCGGCCGGACCGCATCTCGACGGTGTCGACCAGGGTGGCCCGCTCGCTGATTCCGGTCCGCTGGACGACCGTGCCGTCGGGGTCGACCACGGCCGAGAAACCGGTCGGGGCCACCTGGAGCACCCAGCGATCGTTCTCCAGGGCCCGCAGCTGGTTGGAGGCCACCTGCTGCGTCTGGACCTGGGTGAGCCAGTAGGACGAGCCGTTGGTCGGGTTGGCGAGCACCTGGGCCCCGTCGCGCACGGCGGCCCGGGCCCGGACCTCGAAGAAACCCTCCCAGGAGATCGACACGCCGACGGGCCCGACCGGGGTGTCGAGCACGTTGTCGACCGTGCCGGGGCGCACGTCCCGGGTCGGGATCTCGTCGTTGATCTGTTCGATCAGGCCCCGGAGCGGCACGTACTCGCCGAAGGGCACGAGTTTGACCTTGTCGTAGCGATCGATCTCGTCGCCGTCGGGGGTGATCGTCGAGTGGTAGTTCACCGTGTTGCCGCCGTCGGGGTAGAACCAGCCGGCGAGCACGCTGGCGTCGGTCTCGGCCGCCACCTGGCGGACCAGGGCCTCGGCATCGCCCTGGGCCAGATATCGGCCGGGGTTGACCACGTTCTCCGGCCAGATGACCAGGTCGACCGGTTGATCCAGGTAGCGGGAGGCCTCGATGTGGCGACCGAGAACGACCGGCTGCTGGCTGGAGGAGGCCCGGGTCTGCTGGGCCCCGCCGCCCTGGACCAGGGCGATGTCGACGGTGTCGACCACGTCGGCCCGTGGGTGGAGAGCGGCGGCGCCGACCACGCCAACGGCGACGGCGACCCCGATGGCGGCGGCCCGGCCCGACCCCGCCCGGCCCTCGCCCTCGGCGTCGCCGGTGCGCCCGGCGTCCGCCTGGCCGATCGAGGCCCTGGCCGCATCGAAGGCGGCCGCCAGGGCCTGGCCGACCACCACCACGAGGACGACGACGAGCAGTGAACCGCCGAGGCGGGCCGCCCAGCCGAGCGGGGTGTCGACCTGGCTGAGGGCGAGGTGGGCCAGGGGCACCCCGCCGAAGGGCCATGACCACCGGGCCCACTCGGCCAGGGCGATGGTGAGGGGCAGGACGATGCGGCGCTCGGGGCCGGAGGGGGTGAGGGCGGCGGCGATGGCGAAGTAGGCGGCGAACAGCGACCCCGCCACGACGTAGCCGGGCGCGGTCAGGTCCCACATCCACAGCGTCGCCGGGTATAGCCAGGCGGCGGCGACCACCCAGGCCCGGGCCGCCCGGGAGCGGGCGCTGCGGTTGGCCAGGAGCCCGTCGAGCAGGGCGATGCCGATGAAGGCAAGCGGCCACCACCCCCACGGCGGGACCGAACCGGCGAGGCAGACGCCGGCGACCACGGCCCGCAGCCACGGCAGGCGATCACCGACGGCGGTCGCTCCGCCGGCCGGCGGAGCCGATGGTGCGGTGTCGGCGGTCGGGGTGTCGGCGCTCGGGGTGTCGGCAGTCGGGGTGTCGGTGGCCGGGGTGTCGGTGGCCGGGGTGTCGGTGGTCGGGGATGTCTCAGCCATCGAGGAGCTCCTGAGCCGCCGTGCGGCCGTCGTCGATGCACGCAGGCAGGCCGATGCCCCGGTAGGCGGCGCCGACCAGGCGCACGTTCGGCGCGTCGGCGGCCAGGGCGTCGGTGATGGCGGCAACCCGGCCGAGGTGGCCGGGGGCGTACTGGGGGAAGGCCCGGTCCCAGCGCAGGACCCGGGTGGCGATCGGGGTGCCGTCGACGGCCACCACCGTTCGCAGATCGTCGAGCAGGGCCGCGATCAGGGAGGCGTCGTCGTGATCGGCCGGGCGTCGGTCGCCGAAGCGACCCGACGACAGCCGGAGCAGCACCGAGTCGGGCCGCCGGTAGTGGGCCCACTTGGTCGACAGCCAGGTGCAGGCGGTGAGCATCGTCCCCTCGACCCGGGGGAAGAGGATGCCGGAGGCGTCGAGCTCGCATCCGACGGCGCTGCGCGGCAGCTCGACCACCGCCTGGGCGACCGAGGCGTACCCGATCCCCTCCAGCAGCGCCGCGGCGTCGGGGCTGACCGACGCCACGATGTCGGCGGTGGCGAAGGCGGGGGTGCCGATGATCACGGGCACGTCGCCGGCCCCCGCACCCTCGGCCCCGGCGCCATCGGTCACGGCGTCGAGGTCGGACACCGGCGACCGGAGATGGAGGCGAGCCCGGCCCGAGTCCTCGAGGGCGGCCAGCACGGTGTCGACGATGCGGGCGGTGCCGCCCGGGATGCCGTAGAACACCGGCTGCGCCTTTTCGGCCGTGCCCAGGGTGGCACCGGTGGCGGGTCGCAGCCGGGCCAGCTCGTCGATGAGCGAGGGGCCCTGGTCGGCGGCGTCGGCCAGCAGCGGGGCCCCGGCCCGCAGGCTGAGCGAGTCGATGTCGGAGGCGTTGATCCCGCCGAGCAGCGGATCGATCAGGCGGTCGGTGATCTCGTCGCCGAGGCGGGCCCGGCAGTAGGCGCCGACCGAGATGTCGTCGATGACGCCGCCCGGGCTCTCGGGGGATGCGGTGCGGATCGGGGTGGCGGGGGCGGTGCGGTCGGTCTCGGCGGCGGCGATGCCCTCGGGTGAGATGAGCCCGCCGCGGCGGAGGACGTCGAGATCGGTTGGCACGCCCAGCATCGAACCGGCGGGGAGCGGATGGAGGCGGCCGTCGCGGGCCAGGTAGGCGGGCACGGGCGACACCGGGCTGGTCAGCTCCGACTCCAGACCGAGATCGGCGCACAGCCGACGGCCGGGCTCGACCCGGGCCAGGAAGGCGTCGGGGCCGGCGTCGACCACCCGATCGCCGACGGGGCTCGACCACACCTTGCCACCCCACCGGTCGGCGGCCTCGTGGACGTCGACGGTCCAGCCCGCCCGCACCAGGTCGTAGGCGGCGACCAGACCGGCGATCCCGCCGCCGACCACCACCGCCCGGGCCCGCCCCCGGGTCACGCCGTCGGACCGGGTTCGGACACCGGGGTGTAGACGTCGACCCCGGCGGCCTGCCCGATGTCGTGGACGAGGGCCACCACCCGTTCCAGGATCTCCGGATCGGTCTGGGGGAGCACACCGTGGCCGAGGTTGAAGATGTGGGCCGGGTGACCGCCGTTGTCGTCGAGCACCCGTCGCACCTCGGCCTCCACCGTCTCCCACGGGCTGAGCACCAGGGCGGGGTCGAGGTTGCCCTGCAGGGTGATCCCGCTGTCGGCGCCCCCGGTGCGGGCCCGGGCCACGGTGAGCGGGGTGCGCCAGTCGACGCCGACACCGTCGGCCCCGACGGCGGCCATCTGGTCGAGCAGCTCGCCGGTGTTGATCCCGAAGTGGAGGCGGGGAACGCCGAGGTCGGCCATGGCGGCCATGATCCGCTCGCTGTGGGGGGACACGAACCGGCGGTAGTGGTCCGGGTGGAGGGCTCCGGCCCACGAGTCGAACAGTTGGATGGCCGACGCACCCGCCGCCACCTGGGCGGTGAGGGTGGCGATGGCCTGGTCGGCCAGGCGTTCACACAGGGCGTGCCACAACTCCGGCTCGCCCGCCATCAGCGACTTGACCTTGGCGTAGTCGCGACTCGGCCGCCCCTCGACCAGGTAGGCGGCCAAGGTGAACGGGGCCCCGGCGAACCCGATGAGGGGCACGTCGAGCTCGGCCACCAACTGGGTGACCGTCTCGGTCTGGAAGGCGAGGTCGGTGGCCGGATCGAGGGGGCGGAGCCGGTCGAGGTCGGCGGCCGAGGCGAACGGCTTCTCGCACTCGGGCCCGACGCCGGGTGTGATGTCGATCCCGAATCCGCTGGCCCACACCGGGGTCACGATGTCGGAGAAGAGGATGGCGGCGTCCACCCCGTAGCGTCGCACCGGCTGCAGCGTGATCTCGGTGGCCCGCTCGGGCACGGAGATGGCGTCGAGGATGGTGCCGTCGCCTCTGACCGGGAAATACTCGGGCAATGACCGGCCCGCCTGCCGCATGAACCACACCGGCACCCGGTCGCCCGGTTCGCCCCGGAGCGCTCGCAGCAGCGGAGAATCATGGTGGCGCCTCATGAGGGGTTCACGGTACTCCCCACTAGGATTGATGACCCCCTCGCGAAGTACTCGTCGTTGACGGACCGGTCAGGAGTGCGGTGACTGACACACATCCCGAGCTGGCTGAGGAGCAGGCGCACATCGATCGGGCCTATGAACGGCTTGACGAGGCACGGGACGAGGCGCTTCGCCTCAAGAACATGGTCGAGGTGGGCCGGGGTGGCACCAACCAGGCCCGCTGGGAGCGCGAGGTCATCAACGAGAGCATCGCCTCCCGGCTGAATCAGCTGGAGTTGGGCGAGCGGTCGCTGTGCTTCGGTCGGATCGACCAGTCGGAGGATGACGGCGCAGGCAGCTACCACATCGGTCGGGTGGCGGTGGCCAGCGAGGAGCAGGAGCCCCTCATCGTCGACTGGCGGGCCCCGGTCGCAGAGTCGTTCTACCGGGCCACCGGCGGTGACCCCCAGGGCCTGGTCCGCCGGCGTCACTTCACCTCGCGGGGGCGGACGCTGCTCGCGCTGGAGGACGAGTTCTTCGGCGAGGCCGCGGTCAACGGCCAGGTGACCATCAACGGGCGGGAGCTGCGGGGCGAGGGCGCCCTCATCGCCGCTCTCGAAGAGAACCGCACCGGTCGCCTGAGCGACATCATCGGCACCATCCAGGGCGAGCAGGACGAGATCATCCGCGCACCCCTCCCCGGCGTGCTGGTGGTCCAGGGCGGGCCCGGAACCGGCAAGACGGTGGTCGCCCTCCATCGCGCCGCCTACCTCCTCTACACCCATCGCTTTCCCCTGGATGGCCAGGGCGTGCTCGTCATCGGGCCAAACCGGCTCTTCCTCGGCTACATCGAGCAGGTGCTGCCCTCCCTCGGCGAGGCCGGGGTGGAGATGGCGGTGCTGGCCGACCTGGTGCCCGACATCCGCGTCGCCGGGCGCGACGACGATCTCGCCGCCCGCATCAAGGGCGACCTCCGCATGGTCAACCTCGTCCGCCGGGCCCTGAAGGATCGCCAGCGTCCCCTCCGTCGGGACCTGGTGGTCGGCATCGGCGTGCGCCGGGTCCGTCTGACGGTGGCCCGAAGCGAACAGATCGTGGCCGAGGCGCGCCGTCGTTTCCGCACCCACAACGCCGCCCGCAAGTACGTGGAGGCGTCGGTGTTCGAGGCCCTCGCCGAGGATCATCCCGACGGCCTCCCGGTCGATACGGTGACCGATCAGTTGGCCGATCACGAGGACGTTCGGGCCGCCCTGACGTGGATGTGGCCCCGACTGTCACCGGCGCAGCTGCTGCACGACCTGTACGGCTCGAAGGCGCTCGTGCGCTCGGCGGCGCCGTCCAAGCTGACCGACGCCGAGCGCACGTCGCTCTACCGGCCGTGGGCCGAGGGGGCCGACGCCGCCAAGGTGATCTGGACCGTCGATGACGTGCCCGTGCTCGACGAGGCCCGGGAGATCCTGGGCCCCAAGGTCAAGCGCAAGGGCATCGACGAGTTCCGGACGTACGGCCACCTGGTGGTTGACGAGGCCCAGGATCTCTCGCCCATGCAGCTCCGCATGCTCACCCGCCGCTCGCTCAACGGGTCGATGACCATCGTCGGCGACATCGCCCAGTCGACCGGGGCCTGGGCCCACCAGAGCTGGGAGGAGATCCTGGAGCACCTTCCCGATCGCCGCCCCCCGTCCCGCCGGGAGTTGACGGTCGGCTACCGCATCCCCGGTCCGGCCATGGATCTGGCGGCCAAAATCCTCACCGAGGCCGCACCCGACCTGAAGCCGCCCACCTCGGTGCGCAGCTCGGGCGACGAGCCGGAGTTCGTGGCCGCCCCGTCGCCCGAGAAGCTGATCGCCACCGTGCTCGACACGGTGACGACCGAGACGGCGGTGAGCGGCGTCGGCAACGTCGCCGTCATCTGCCCCACCTCGCTCTATGACGAGGTGGTCGACGGCTTCGACGAGGCCGGAGTCGAGATCGGCCGAGCCCCGAGAGACGGCCTCAACCACCAGATCACCGTGGTGCCGGTGCGCCTGGTCAAGGGTCTGGAGGTCGACGCCACCGTCGTGGTCGAACCGGCAGCCATCCTGGCCGAGGAGCCACAGGGCGCCCGCTCGCTGTACGTGGCCGCCACCCGGGCCACCAAACGCCTGACCATGGTCCACGCCGAACCGCTGCCTTCCCTGCTCACCGACTGACGGCGTTCCGCCGCTGACGATCTCGGCGGTGGGTGGCCCCCGGCCTTCACATCCGTCGCGGGGCGGCGATCCCCAGCAGGTCGAGGCCCTGGGCCAGCGTGCGGGCGGTCAGCAGGCAGAGGGCGAGGCGGGCCCGGCGGACCTCGGGCTCGGCCCCGAGCACCGGGCAGTCGTCGTAGAACGACGAGAAGGCGACGGCCACGTCGTGCAGATGGCGGCACAGGGGGTGGAGTTCGAGCGAGTCGGCCGCGTTGGCGACGACGTCGGGAAACCCCAGTAGTTCCAGGGCCAGCTCATGCTCGCGCCGGTGACCGATGACGACGGGCCCGGTCACCGCCGCGAGGTCGACGCCGCCGCGCCGGGAGATGCTGTGGATCCGAGCATGGGCGTACTGGATGTACGGGGCCGTCGCTCCCTCGAAGGCCACCATGCGGTCGTAGTCGAAGACATAGTCCTTGTGGCGCTCGTTGGCGAGGTCGGCGTACTTCACGGCTCCGATGCCGACCTGGGTCGCCACGACGGTCTGTTCCTCGGGGGTGAGGTCGGGGCTCTTGTCGGCCACGGCGGCCGCCGCCCGTCGAAGGGCCTCGTCGAGGAGGTCGGTCAGGGTCACGGCCTCGCCCGACCGGGAGCGCAGGAGCCGCCGGTCCCGATCGAGGACCGAACCGAAGCCGACGTGGACCGCCTCGCGGTCGTCGGTCAGCCAACCGGCCTGCCGGGCGGCGGCGAAGACCATCTCCAGGTGCTGCCGCTGGGGCAGCCCGACCACGTAGAGGACGCGATCGGCGCCGAGTTCACCGAACCGCTGGCGGATGGTGGCGAGATCGGTGGAGGCGTAGCCGAAGCCGCCGTCGCTCTTCTGCACGATCAGGGGCAGCGGGTCGCCGTGGCGGTTGCTGAACCCGTCCGGGAACACGCACAGGGCGCCGTCGCTGTCACTGAGAAGGCCGAGCCCGTCGAGTTCGGCCACCGTTGCGGGCAGGTCATCGTGGTAGTGGCTCTCGCCGACGACGTCGTCGGAGGCCAGGCGGACGTCGAGACGGCGGTAGACCTCGCCGAAGTACACCATCGAGGACGCCACCAGCCGGCTCCACAGCTCGCGGGTCTCGCCGTCGCCGTTCTGGAGGAGTACGACCCGTTCCCGGGCTCGCCGGGCGAAGTCGGGGTCGTCGGCGAACTTGGTAGAGGCGGCCCGGTAGAACGCCGTCAGCTCGGCAGCCGAGCGGCCACCGGCGCCGTCGGTCTCCTCCACGTCGACCAGGTGCTCGATCAGCATGCCGAACGGGGTGCCCCAGTCGCCGATGTGGTTCTCCCGCCGGACGTCGTGGCCCACCCACTCGAGCAACCGGACGAGGGCGTCGCCGATCACGGTGGACCGCAGGTGCCCGACGTGCATCTCCTTGGCCACGTTGGGCGCCGAGTAGTCGACGATGATGCGCTGCGGCGCCGCCGTCAGCTCGACCCTGAGGCGCTCGTCGGTGAGGGCCGCAGTGGCCCGGGCGCCGAGGGTATCGTCAGCGATCGTCAGATTGATGAAGCCCGGGCCCGCCACCTCGACGTGGCGGCAGAGGGGGGTGAGATCGGCGGCGGCCACGACCTCCTCGGCGATCCGGCGGGGTACCCGACCGAGCCGGCCCCCCAAAGCCAGCGCACCGTCGGCCTGGTAGTCGGCCACCTTCGATCGACGGAGGGCGGCGTCGGCGCCGTCGCCGGCCACGGCGGTGAAGGCTGATTGCAGGCGGTGCCGGAGGTCGGCTTCGAGGCTTCCCATGGCGGGACTGTAGTCACGGCCCGTCACCCGGCCCGGCGGATTATCGACCGTCGGCTCCTATCGGCGTCGGCCGCCCCCGACACCGTCGGGCATGTGCTCTTCCCGGTGGCGCCAAGGCTGGTCGGACCGGCGCCTGCGGGTCCTGGCCCTAGCGCCGTCCCTGGCGGGGACCATTGCCCTTCCCCTTGCCCGGACCGTCGCCCTTCCCGGCGCCTTTGCCCTTTCCTTTGCCGTCGCCCTTGCCCGGGCCCTTTCCTTTGCCGTCGCCCTTTCCTGCGCCCTTGCCCTTGCCGTCACCCTTGCCGGGGCCCTGCCCTCTGCCCGGGCCCTGCCCCTCACCCGGACCGCTGCTCTGGCCGACGGTGGTGGTCGTGGCGGCGCCGTTCGACTCCGGGGCGCCGGGCCCACCGGCGTCAGCGGTCGTCGTGGCGGTGGTGGTGGGACTCGACGCCGCCGGAGCGGGGGCCGAGCCCGAGGATGCGGTGTCCGGGCTGACCGAGGTCCCCGGTCCCGGCGTGGCACCGCTGTCGGTGATGGCACCATCGCCGGTCGACGTCCCCGGCGAGACGGCCGCCGCGTCGACCCCGCCCGGCTCTGTGGGCCCGGGCGGGGTGGTGACGCCGTTTCCGGCCGGGTCGGTCAGCGCCACCCGCCCATCGCGGACGCTCACGTCCGGTGTGGGACCGGGGCCGATCTGCTTCGACAGGGGCGCCCGCTCGACGGGTGGGTCCGGGTCGGCCGGCTCGATGAGCTGGTCTCTTTGGCTGAGGGCGACACCGACGATGAGGGCCACGATCACCACCGCCGCCAGCCCGGCGGCGAGCAGCCAGCGACGGATCCCGGTCAGTGCCCGAACCTGCAGGTTCTTCACCGCGTCCGGTGTCGTCTCGAGCCGGTGGGCGGTCTCGGCGATCGTGCTGCCCCGCTGGAACCGCTCGATGACGACGAGCCGCTGGCGTTCGCTGAGGGAATCGAGGGCCTGGGGCAGCCAGCCCGATTCCTCGTCGAGGAACGTGATCGACGGCTCGTGCGAGGCGTGCCGCTCCGGATCGAGGTGGACGGTCGTGACCGACCGTCGACGGTGCTCACTGCGGACCCGGTTGACGACGCAGCGATACAGGTAGGAGCGGAACGCAGGCTCCGTCTGGGAGCGAAGGCTCGGGATCGCTTCGATGCCGTCGAACAGAGCCTGGTTGGCCACCGCCTCCGGGTCGTGGGCCCCCTGCGCGTCGGCGAACGCGGTGAGGGGGCCGAGATACCGGGCGTTCAGCCGTAGGAGCGCGTTCGGCTCGTGCTCGGCAGCGGCGGTGAGTACGGATGTCTCGTCAGCGGCGGGTTGGGAATGGCGGGTCGCCGTCACGGGCGCTTCCCTTGCATCGGCGCAGTTTCACCCGCTCGTACCGCCATGGCAATAGGAGCAGCTCCATGGGTGTATCCACCCAGCCCATGGCGGCCCGTCCCTGCGTCTTCACTGTGGGCGACCCGCCGCAAGCCCGGGGACCCGGAAATCGCTGTTTCCGGGTCCTCGGGGTTTGGGCCGTCGCCGGATCGCACGAGGCCCGCTCGCACCGGCGGCGACCGACGTGGGTCAGCGAGTGGCCAGCAGGTCGTGATGCTCGGGATTGTCCCGAACGTGACCGGCGGCGAAGGGGCACAGCGGGGTGATCGTCCGCCCGGACTCCCGCAGCAGAGCCAGCACCCCGTCCATGAGGCGGCCGGCGTAGCCCTGACCCCGGTGGTCGGGAAGGGTCTCCACGTGGGGCACGATCACGGTCTCACCCTGCTGGCGGTAGCTGGCAAAGCTCACCAGGTCGCCGTCCCGCCGCAGCTCGAAGCGGCCCCCGTCGACGTCCTCGGTCACGGCGAAGGCCGGTGTGGGCGCCGGGCCGTCGGCCAACTCGGCCAACTTGGCCGCCAGAGCCTCGTTGGACGGCTCGGTGAGGTGGGTGTCGTCGGGGAAGACGATCACCGGGATCCGCTTGAGGCCGTTGTTGCGTTCGAGGACGATGTCGGCCGCCTCGGGATGCTCTTCGAGGTTGACGTAGTCGTAGGCCACGTCGTGCTCGGCGAAATAGGCCTTGGCCCTCAGGCAGTCTCCGCACCAGTCGGCGCCGTACATCGTGATGGTCATGGGTGTCTCAACCGCCGAGACCGGCCGCCGACTTCCCGTCGGCGGTGAGCCCGCCGTGGGCCCGCTCCGGCCTCCCGTCAGGTGCCGGCCAGCTCGGCAACGACCGGGGCGAAGGCCTCGTACTCGTCCTGGCCGACGATGATGTAGCTGAAGCCGAAGGTCTCCCGGCGCTCCCGGAGGGTCTCGGCGATCATCTCCGGGGTGCCGACGAGGGCGAGGGGTGAGGCCTTGGCCTGCTCGGGGCTGAGGGCGATCCCTCCGGCCCCGGTCATGGCGTCGACCATGGTGTCGGCCTCGGCGGCGCTGCCGGTCACCGACACGATGAAGGTGCGGAGTTGCAGCTCGATGTCGTCGAACCGGTCGCCGGCCCCGTCGCGCACCCAGTCGATCTTCTCGAGGAACTTCTCGGCGGTGGCGTCGGAGGCCACCTCGGGGGTGATGGCCCCGGCGGCCAGGTTGGGGTTGACGCCGACGATGTCGCCGAGGCGCGCCGCCAGGCGGAGCATGCGGGGCCCGCCACCACCGATCAGGAACGGGGGGTGGGGCTTCTGGTGAGGCTTGGGCGTGCCGTCGAGCTCGGTGATCCGGTAGTGCTCGCCCTTGTAGGAGAAGGCGCCGTCGGCGAAGAGGCCCTTGAGCACCTCGATCGCCTCGGTCATCCGCTCGATGCGGACCCCGGCGCGGTCATAGGTCATGCCCGCCTCGTCGTAGTCCGAGATCATCCACCCGGCTCCGATGCCGAGCTCCAGGCGGCCCTCGGACAGCAGGTCGAGGGTGGCGGCCTCCTTGGCGAACACCACGGGATGCCGGTAGTCGTTGCACCACACCAGGGCACCGAGGCGCAGCTCCTCGGTGACGTCGGCGGCGGCCATCAGGGCCACGATCGGGGCCAGCTGGTCGTCGAAGTGGTCGGGCATGGTGACCGTGGCATAGCCCCGGTCCTCGATCTTGCGGACCAGCTCCACCCATTCGGATCGGCTGGACACGGACTTGGTCTGGACACCGAAGCGGAAGGGTCGAGTCATGGCTCCGACTCTACGAGCCCCTCCCTGGGAACCCCCGGCGTGGCGGGTACGTTGCCCAGTCATGATCATGGTCGTCAACACCGAAACCATCCCCGGACACACCATCACCCAGGCCATCGGCGTGGCCCAGGGCAACACCGTCCGCACCAAGCACCTCGGCCGCGACATCGGCGCCGGTCTCAAGTCGATCGTGGGCGGCGAGATCAGCGGCTACACCGAGATGATGAGCGAGGCCCGCGTCGAGGCCATGCAGCGGCTCCAGGCCGAGGCCCAGGCCATGGGGGCCAACGCCGTGGTCAACGTCCGCTACACCACCGCCGACGTCATGGGCGCCGGGGCCGAGATCCTGGCCTACGGCACCGCGGTGGTGGCCACCCCCAACGGCTGATCGGCCCCGCTCACCGGCGGCGCCGATGACGACGCCGATGACGACGTCGGTCGACCGTCTCGACCGACCGCATCGACAGGTGTGCGTCCGGATCCCGGGACGAAGAGGAGGGACCCCGGGACCCGGACGCCGATCTCAGGCGAGGAAGTAGCCGATGGTCTCCACGTCGCCGCCGAGGTCGGGGGCGACGCTGAGCCGTCCCGTCGCCTCGGCCGAGGCGATGGTGAGGCCGTTGTCGGCGGACAGGGCGGCGGAGCCGATGAGGGTGTCGGCCGACAGGTACGGCCCGAGATCGAGGACGGGCGCCTGCTCGGCGGCGGCGTCGAGGGTCTCGCCGCGGTCGGCGGTGGCGATCAGCCTGGTCGCCGGGAGGGGCACGAACAGCCCGTTGGTGGAGACCGGGGCGCCCTCGCCGGTGATGTAGGCCAGCAGCTGCACCTGCAGCTCGGCCCCGCCCTGGTAGTCGAGCGACAGCTGTTCCAGCTCGTCGAGGGGCACGATGGCCAGGCCCATCCGGGTCCGGTCGCCGGCCGTCGTCGGGCCCCACATCAGGCTCTGCGACAGGTCGTCGAGGTCGGGGCCGATGCGCACCGTGCCGCCCTCGTCGCCGATGTCGGCGGCGATCCGGATCAGCACCGAATCGACACCGCCGGTGGGCAACTCGGCGTTCTCGACCGGGGCGAAGGTGGCCGAGGAGCCGTCGATCGCCGTGGTCAGCGAACCGATGACGATCGGTTCGACGGCGACGATACGACCGGCGGCGGTGGCCTCGCTCGGCACGAACTGGCCCACGACGTCGACGGTGAGTCGGCCGCCCGAGGCGGCGGTCAACGTCAGTGGCGCCTCACCGTTGCGGGGGACGATGGCCAGCTGCGAGACCATCGGGGCCTCCACGTCGACCACGGTCACCGTGCCGGCGTCGAAGGCGGCGGTCAGCGCTCCGGTGGCGGGGGCGCCCCGGACCGTGACGGACACCGCAACGGCGGTCGCCGTCGGATCGACGATGTCGGCCGGCTCGACGGTCACCGACTCCCCGGGGGCCAGGGGCTGCTCGGTGTCGAGCACGGGTGCGGTCTCGACCGGCTCGAAGCGGGTGGCGCCGAAGGGCGCCGGGTCCACCTCGGGCTGTTCGTCGTCGAGCTGCTCACCGACGGGATCGGTGGCCTCGGTCTGGAGGGTGGGCTGCGTGGTGGGGGCGGCCACCTCCGCCCCGAGTGTCGAGGGGGTGAAGCTGTTCTGGAGGCCGGACGGCTGGACGTCGTCGGCCCCGACGCTGATCACCAGGGCCACCGCCGCCGCCAGGGCCAGGGCCAGGGCCGTCGGCAGGCCAACCAGCCGGAGGCGGCTGGTGCCGGAGCGGGGCAGGGTGGTGACGAGGCTGGTCGCCTCGATCGCCTCGATGGTGGGGGCCTCGGAGGCGGTGGTGGGATCGACGGCGGTCATCGGACCACCTCCACGCCCCAGCGGTGTTCCACTCCCTGGCCGCTACGGCGAATGGCCTGCGGCCCGGCCAGGTTGACCCGGGGGCCTCGTCCGGTGGCGGCGAAGGCGGCGCCGACGGCGGGCACGTAGCGACCGGGATGGGGGTAGGCCCGTCGCACCTTGGAGACCACGTTCACGCAACCCCAGGCCGGCGGTGTCAGCCGGCTCGGGTCGGGCCCGGTGATGACGGCGTCGAGCCCGTCCTCGTGATCGAGGTCGATCTCGATGCCAAGCGGACCGGCGGTGGCCAGCCAGACCGCACCGTCGCCGCCACCCCGGGCGAAGACCACGGGCAGGCTGGGCTCGGCCTCGGCGGCGAAGCGGGCGGCGGCCACGGGGAGGGCGTCGACCGTGGTCGTGGCCGTCCTGGTCCGTCCGATGGCGTCGACGGCGAGGTCGACGTGGCGGGCCGAGGCGGTGGCGGTGCCGGCCGGTCCCTGGTCGATGATGGGGGCGCTCACGGTCCCGTCACCCCCGGCGTCCTCCACCGGTGGGGCGACGACGGCGACGGCGGGCGGGGTGGGCCACCGGACCTGGTCGAGGAGGCCGTCGATCGCCTCGACCACGGCGGCCGAGCGGCGGACGGCGCCACCGACGACCGTTCCCGGTTGGTAGGTGGCCCGTCCCAGACCGACGACGGTGTGGTCGTCGATGCGGACGAAGGCGAGGTAGGCGGCGTCGGTCCTGAGCTCGATGCCGATGGCGGTGTCGGTCTGGCGTCGTCGTGGAAACATGCGGGCCCCTCTTCGGTACGGGCGGTGGGTGTCCTTGTCGGCGGTACGTGTCGAGTTGGCGGATCGGTTCGCGCCGGGCGTCACCTCAGCGGCCGGCGCCGCCCGAGGGACCGAAGTCGCTGAGCGGTCGAGCCTTGCTCGCGCCCCGACGAGCCGGGCCTCGACGATGCTCGGGTGCCGGCAGCCGGGGCGACCCGGCGGCGGCGACACCGTGGCCGACCGACGTGCCCGCACCTGGGGCGTCGGCGATGCCGGCCTCGCCGTCGGCACCGTGGTCGGCACCGTCTTCGGCGACACCGGCCGTGATGCCGCCGGTGCCGACCTGGGCCAGCTCGGGGATACCGGCGTTGACCATGAAGCCCCGGCCCGGCGGATAGTCGGAGGCGCCGCGCAGCGGGAGGCTGGTCTTGAGCACCTCGCCGTCATCGCGGTGGGGCTGCAGGAGCAGACCGATCCGGGTGGCCCGCAACGGCTTCGTCCACGACTGGAACGAGGCCATGTCGTCCGGGGTGGAGGCGGCGATGATGTGGACGTCGCTGCGCTTGGCCTCGATGACGGTCTGCACCGCCCGGATCAGCTCCGGGTCGATGCGGTCGGCGTCGTCGACGAGGATCAGGGTCCGTCCCGCCAGGTGTTCGAGGTCGAGGAGGTCCACATCGTCGACGGCTTCGACGCCTCGCACCCCGGGGGTCGGAGGGCCGTCGAAGCCGACGGCCAGGATCGTGCAGCGGGGATCGGAGGCCCGGGCGGCGGCGGCCAACGACCGCAGCGCCGTGCTGCGCCCCGAGCCGGAGGGACCGGCGATCACGGCGTGCTGACCCCGGCGCAGGGCGAAGCCGGCGGGGCCGAGGGTGTTGTGACCCCGGGCAAAGGACAGCCGCCAGCGGTCGGGCGAGGCCGACGAGGCGTCGACCACCTCGGCCAGCGGCACCAGGTCGGGCAGGACCTCGACCGGCTCGGGCCCGCCGACGCCCTCGTCGTCGAGCCACCGTTCGGCGATGCGGGCCACGTCGGCCCCGAGGCCATCCGATGACGGCTGGGCGATCTGGACCTCCACCCCTTCCGAGGCCTCGATGCCGCGCCCCGGGCCCAGCTCCGGCACCTCGCGGGGTCGGAGGCCGAAGTTGCTGTAACCGCCGGGGTCGGCCAGTCGGAACACGAGCTTGCGGGTCACCTGACCGGCGATGCGATGGGGGATGCCCCGCTCGCCGCCGCTGGTCGCCACCACGATCACGCCGAGGTCGGCGCCGTCGCGCAGGATCGAGCCGATCCGTCCCGGGAGTTCGAGCCGGCCCGACTCCTCGCAGGCGCTGACCAGGGAGCTGAAGTTGTCGATCAACACCAGCACGAGAGGCAGGTCGTCGTCGGGCCCGATGCCGGTCGCACCCTTCGATGCCAGGTACGAGCGCCGATCCTCGATCTCCTGTTCCAGTCGGTTCACCACCCGCAGGAGGCGTTCGGCGTCGGTGCTCGACACCCAGGTGGCGACGTGGTCGAGCTCGGCCAGGGGCGACAGGCCGCCGCTGCCGAAGTCGATGGCGTAGACGTGGAGTCGCCGGGGCGGGAGCTGCTCGCACAGGCGGACGGCGATCGTGCCCAGGGTGCCGGTGTTGGTCGACGACTCGGCCCCGTACACCAGGAGGTGGCCGTCGGTGGCGTCGAAACGGTGGTGGGCCTGACGTTGCTCGTCGGGCAGGTCGGCCAGGCCGATGACGGCGGCCCACCCGGCGTCGTCGGTGTCGGCCGCCTCGCCGGTGGGGGCCGGGAGATCGGCGATGGCCATCGCCTCCGGCAGGGGATCGGGCCACGGCACCCGGCACGGAGGCAGACCGAGGGCGGTGTGGGCCTGGCGGGCTGCGGTGACCAGCTGTTCGAGGTCGGTGGGGGCGTCGTCGTCGGTGGCGGCGGTGCTGCGGGAGCGGGCCTGCTCGCCGATCCCGAAGGGGACGACGTCGATCGAGTGCCACAGGGTCCGGTCGGTGGCCACCGTGACCAGGGCCGACTGGAAGGCCACGATCTCGGCGGCACCGAGGCGGGCCATGGCCCGGCCCGGGGTGCGACGGTCGATGCGGGCGGCGGCGTTGGTGCCGATCACGTCGGCCGAGTCGGCGTCGTCCTGGACCCGGAGGGCGATCCGCAGGTTGGTGTTGGCCTTGATCTTGGCGTCGAGCACGCCGCTGGGCCGTTGGGTGGCCAGGATCATGTGGATGCCGAGGCTCCGGCCCCGCTGGGCCACGTCGACCAGCGATTGGAGGAATTCGGGCAGCTCCTGGGCCAGGGTGGCGAACTCGTCCACGATCAGCATCAGCCGGGGGAGGGGCTGGTCCGGTCGGGCCTCCCAATACTCCTCGATGTTGCTGGCGGCGGCCTCCCGCAGGCGCACCTCGCGGTAGTGGAGCTCGGCCTTGAGGCAGCGCAGAGCCCGAGCCGACAGGTGCTCGTCGAGGTCGGTGACGACGCCGACGGTGTGAGGGAAGTCGTTGCAGGCGTCGAAGGCGCCGCCGCCCTTGAAGTCGACGAGGACGAAGTTGACCCGGTCGGGTCCGACCGAGCTGGCCAGCGCTGCGACCCAGCTGCGCAACAGCTCGGATTTGCCGGAGCCGGTGGTGCCGGCCACCACGGCGTGGGGGCCGTCTTTGACGATGTCGATCGAGAACGGGCCGTCCTGGGTCACCCCGACCACGGCGTCGAGCCGCTTGGTCCTCTTGGGATGGGTCTTGTGGGCGTCCCATCGCTCGATCACGTCGTCGGCGGTGAGATCCTCACTGCTCAACAGCTCCTCGAGCGAGGTGTAGGTGGGGATGCCGCCCGAGGCCGAGGCCCGCTCGGGGTCGTCGAGGCGACCGAGACGGCGGGCGGCGTGTTCGGCGGTGGCGACGTCGCACATGACGGCGACGCCATTGGCGTCGGGGCTGGCTCCGGACGGATCGGTGACCGTCACCCGCCCGCCGCCGTCGGCCACGGCGATGGCGGCGCAGTAGGAGGGCAGCTGCTCGGGATCGGAACCGATGACGACGACCCGGAGGTCCCGGTTGGCGAACACGGCGTCGGCGACGCGGATGGTGTGGGTGTCGATGGCGCCGTCGCCGTCGAGGATGAGGAGCGACACCGGCGAGGCGCCCGCGTCGTCATCGGCGAAGGGGGAGCGGCGGCCGGGCTGTTCCACCGGGGTGAGCTCGTCGATCAGGGCGACGGCCGACTCGTGGTCGGTGGCGACCCGGATGGTGCCCTGGTCGTCGGCGGCGTGGGGCAGCCACTTGATCCAGGCCCACTCCTCGGGACGTTCGGAGATCACCGACACCTGCACGTCGGCCGGGCCGTGGAGGACGGCCGCCTCCAGCAGGACGGCCCGGGCCAGGGCGCACGTCGCCCTCGCCTCGCCAGCCACGCCGAGCGCGGTGAGCTGATTGAGGGGCAGGGTGAGGGGTACCTCGTGGAGGCGGGCGTTGGCCAGCACGTCGATCAGGGGGCCGTAGGGCTTGCCGTCGGTCTCGACCGGGTAGGGGATCGAGCCGTAGCCGAGCGTGGCGTGTAGGAAGTCGCCGTGGTGACAGCGTCGCTCCCAGATCCGGGGGTCGTTCAGCTCCACCCGCGAGACGAGTTCGCCGAGGTGGGGCTGGGCCGCCAGCAGGTGGGTGGCCACCCGATCGCCCGACTGGTGGAGCGTGTCGGACAGCGTTTCGGCGTTGGCGGCCAGCTCGGCCTCCAGTCGGATCCGACCCTTGCGGACCCGGCGCTTGCCCTCGAGCCATCGGCCGATGACCAGCAGCGGGCTGAAGGCGGCCATGAGCAGCATGCGGTTGTTGTTGAAGAGGAACGCCATGGCGACGGCCGCCGGGATCGGCCCGAGCATGGCCATCACGCTCAGGGGCTGCATGTCGCGGATGGCGGCCGGGGCGTCGGGGACGGGCACCGTGGTCGAGGGCATCGGGGGCAGGCGCCGAGGGGGTCGGAGCACGGTGACCCGACCGGGACGACTGCTCACCACCCGTTGCACGCCGCGGCGGCGCTCGGGCCTGACGGCGAAGATCGAGGGGATGCCGTCGCCGTCGGTCACGGTGAGGAGGCGGTCGCCGAGGTCGTGGTCGTCGGCCATCACCGGGTGGCCGGCCACGATCGTGGGCCGTTCGGTGAGCGGGCTGACGGTGGCGCTGCCGTCGGGGGTGACCCGCAGGCGCACGGTGGCGTCGGTCAGCGGCCCTCGGGTGAGCCCGGTGCCGTCCTGGGCCCGGGTGCCGAGGTCGTAGACCCCGGCGGTGAGGGGGAGGGCGTCGCCGGTGCCGTGACCGGCCACCTTCAGCAGGTGGGCGGCCGGGGGACGGCCCCGGCGATCGCCACCCCCGCATTCCGCCGTGCGGTCGAGATCGATGACCGAGCCGTCGGTCAGGCCCGAGACCCGGATGGGTTCGGTGGTCGGTCGTTGGCGGCCGTCGATGACGACCGTGGCCGGGGCGGGATCGAGGCCGACCTCGTGGAACAGGTCGGCCAGGGTCACGTCCTCGGCGAGGAGCGTGACGTTGTAGTCGGCCGACTGGGAGCCGGCGGCGATCGTGAGCCTCACCGGGATGCCTCCGGCGGCGCGCCAACCGTTGCGTGGGCCGGGGTCGACCCGTCAGCGCCTTCGTTGGCGGTGTCGGTGGTGGCGGTGCCGTCATCGACGGCGGCGGTGGTGCCGTTGTCGGCGGTCGTCCCGGTGGGGGTGCCGGTGGCGGGCCCGGTCTCGGTGGCGGCCGCTACCAGGCGCCGGCTGATCCGGCGGGCGGTTGCGGCGGCGCCGGCGGCCATGCCGAAGCCGGTCACGGCGGCGGCGACCCCGGTGGGGTCGGTGACCTCGGAGGTGAGGTGATCGACGAACTCGTCGTACCGGTCGTCGTCCATCGCCCGGATCGAGGCCCGAAGCGCCACCCAGCGGCCCCTGGCGTAGGCGGTCTCGGAGCGGATGCGCCGGGGCCAGTTGCTGTAGACGGTCGACAGCTGAGCCGACAGCGCCACCTGGTCCTCCGAGGTCGAGGGATCGACGCCCGTGATCTCGGCGATCGTGTCGTAGAGCGACCAGTAGGCGTCGAGGGCGTCGGCGGTGATGATCAGCTCGTCGTCGTCGATGTGGACGACCGGGTTGTAGCGCTCGATCAGCGCCGTCACCGACGTGGTGGTACCGGCCCGGCGCTCGGTGAACTTCGTGGCGGCCTGGGCGCCGAGGCGTTCCATCGCCCGACGCTCGGGCTCCATGGCCGGGATCTGGACAAAGGCGCCGACCACCTGACTGAGCGCCGCCAGCGAGGGAAACGGGTTGGCGACGAAGTCCATCCGCAGCGTGGTGCGGAGGTCGTCGCGCTCGGCATCGGTGAAGGCGTTGCCAGCGAGAAACTCGCTGAAGGCGATGGTGGCATCGAGTTGCAGGCTCGACAGGAGCGCCTCACCGTGCTGCTCGACGATCTCGACCGGGGGCAGCCGACCCTCGGCGCGGGCGATGGCCTGGAGGCGCTGGCCGACGCTGCCCGGGGGGAAGCCGGCGCCAATCTCCTCGAGCCATGTTGGGGTGAGCTGGGTGCGGATGTCAGCCATCGGGAAGCCCTCCTGGAGCCGGTGCGGACAGTCGTTCTGCGTTCGTTGGGTGCTGTACGTGGCCGGCCCGGGGCCCGGTTCGCGTCCGGTCGGCCGCCGCCTCGGGTTTGCGTCGGGAGGGCGAACCGGATCGTCCCGTCAGTGCGAAGAGGGGTTGAACCACCGTCGAGTCGCCACCGAGGAGCAGCCCATGCGCAACCAGCACCGACCCCCCGCACCGTCGCCCGGCGAGGCCGAGACTGCGCTCCCGCCGGAGGTCCTCGCCTGGGCCGGGTTCCTCGCCGGTTGTCGTCTCAACGCGCTGGATCACACCGTCCTCGGGGCCGTCCTGGCGGCTGAGGGACCGTTGGCGGTGTTCACCCTCAACGAAGCCCGCCGCGCCCTCCGGGAACTCGAGGGGCTCGACCGGGTCGGGCGGGCGCACTGCTGGGTGGCCATGCGGACGGCGATCCACGCCGCCGAGGCGACGATGGGACACGTCCGGCTCTCCCTCGGCGTACTGCATCGGCACGACCCCGTCGTCGTCCCACCCGACGGCGTCGGCTACCCGGTCGTCACCGAGCGATCGGTCGCCGCCTGGTCGGACCTGAGGCGCACGGTGTGCGAGCTGGCGGGCGTCGAGGGGGCGCCGTCGGAGATCGACGTCGGTGACCTGCGGCGCGACCTGCGGGAGCGGGGAGCCACGCCGGGCGCCCTGCAGATCCGCCGCCGGGTGGGGCACGGGCCGGTGGCGCAGGCCGCCGTCGACGCCGTACTCGCCGGGGCCGATGCCGAGCTCCGCCGCGGCATCGAGGTGGGAGCGGCCGCGCTCGACCCGACCGATGTCGAGCAGCTCGACGCCCACATCGAACGCCTCTGGACCGGCGCCGAACTCGATCGACTGACGACCGTCGTGCGGTCGCTCCGAAGGGGAGCCTGATGGAACTGGTGATGGACACCGACAACGCCCGAACGTTGGCGACCTCGTTCGGGGGGCGGTCGGATCGGGCGCTGTCGCTGCGCGATGAGCTGATCGCCCAGCTCGAAGCGGCCGCCATGGACGACATCTATGGCGTAAGCGACTCCCTGTCGTTGTTGAGCGAGGAGCTGCACACCGGAGACGTCGTGCTGCGCCACCAGGCCGACATCATGGACGGGCTGACCATCGACGTGGATCAGGTCGCCCAGGACCTCGGCGTCGAACGCTGGCAGGTCGAGCAGCAGCTGCGCAACGTGGAGGCGGGCGACATCGAGGCCGGCGAAGCCGTGATCGCACTGGTCGACTGGGCCGCCTACGACATCGTCGGGCCCGACACCACGATTCGCGACTTCATTCCCGATCTGCCGCCGCCGGGCGAGGACCCCGAGCTCGACGCGCTCATCCAGCGACTCGACGGCTGGTACCTGTCGATGGTCATCGACGAACGACCGCTCAGCCCGTCGGTCATAGACGCCGCCCGCCAGGCGGACCTGATGCAGCTCGGCGAGTACTTCGACATGATCGATCCGGCCGACGCCATGACCCAGCAGGCGTTTCACGTCGATCGGTTTCCCCATGACCGGGAGGACGACCGCACCCGGGTCGAGTATCGCAGCGTCCCGCTACCCACCAGCGAGTACGGCACGTGGATGGCCGACTGGATTCGCGGTCGACTCATCGCCGAGCGGAAGCTCACCAGGGTGGGCGCCGTGCCCACGATCGGTGAGCTCTTCGACTTCACCACCTATCAGGAGGCGTACGAGCAGAAGAAGGGCGGCGGCGACGAGGACTACGAGACCAAATACCGCACCAAGGAGCGGACGCCGGAGGAGATCGCCGAGGAGATCGCACGCGTCAATGCCGAGTTCAAGGGCATCGACTGGCTGCCGGCGGTGTTGCTGGGCCGGGCCGCCGTCCCCGAGAACGTCGCCCGGAACCGGGTCATGCAGAACCAGCTCTTCAAGCTGGCCAAGCGATTCGGCTTCCCCGGCGACGGCACCACGCTGGCTGACGGCGTCCCCGACCCCGACCTCGGCGAACGGGCGCTCGCCTACCTGCGGGATGCGGGCCGCGACCGCCTCGTCGAAGTCCTCGAGAACCCGCGACCGGTCCAGAAGGCCCGCCTCCCCTTCAGCGAGGGAGGGCTCGACGCCTCGATCGAACTGGGGCGCCAGCAGGGGGTCGTCACTGCGGAGGCCGAAGCCCAAGCCCGCCTGATCGCCCTCCACCTCACCGGCAGCGATGTCTCGGCCCCGGGCTTCGACATCGACGCCGATCTCGACCCCGAGGCGCTGGCGGCCGAGGCGTCCGAGCTCGATGTCAACGAGTTCGTCGCACTGCTCGCCTCGACGATTCCCCCGCACCAGTTGACCGAGCAGCGTCTCTACCAGGCGCTCAGCCATGTGCAGCGGGCGGGGACTGTGGCCGAGCGGGTGGCCGCCATCGAGCAAGCCGTTCTCGGGCTGACGACGGTGGCGACGGCGGGCGAGCCGGCCATGACGACGCATCAGTGGCTGTCGACGTTGCCCGACGAGGTCCGGGCCGAGCAGTTCGACGTCGACATCCAGGGTGAGGAGTTCAACTGGATCCTGGAACACGTCGGCATCCCCGGCTACCACAAGAGTCGGGACTGGCGGCGAGGGAAGGGCAAGCGCTACTTCCACCTCGTCAACGACGGCCAAGGTGCCACCGACGACTTCGTCGTGGAACGCATCCCGAAGAAGCAGGGCTGGTTCGGTCAGGCGGTGATGACGGTGGCCAAGGTGGCGATCTCCATCTACATCCCCCCGCTCGGCGCCGCCATCGCCGCCATGGACGCCGCCATGGCCGCCACCAAGGGTGACTGGCTCGGCGCCGGCTTGGGGGCGCTCGGCGCCGTGGCCGCCGGGGCCGCAGCCTGGGCCGCCACGACCTCGGCCTCTGCGGCGACGGCGAGCTCCGCCGCCGATGCCTTGGCCAAGACCAGCCGATCGATCGACGCAATCTCCAGCGCCAACACCGTCGCCAACGCCGCTAATGCGACCGCCGAAGTGGCCAAGTCGGCGGCCAACGTCGCTCTGGCGGTGAAGGCCGGCGCCCACGCCGGCGTAGCCTTTTCCGACGGCGACATCCTCGGCGGTGTCGTCAACACGGTGACCGCCGTCGGCGCCGGTGCCACCGGCTTCGGCTACGACGGAGTGGGCCAGGTGCTGGGGGGAGGAGCCCGCGTCATCGGAGCGGTCGATCGCACGATCGACGCCATCGAGGGCGACGACGTCGCCGGCGCCATAGCGGGTGGCCTGAACGCCGGCTCGGCCCTCGTGAATCTGGCCACCCCGGCTCCCGTCGACGGCGACGTCGACGTCGACCCGGCGGCTGAGTCGATGGCCCGGTTCGCCAACAGCCTCGACGACCTGGCCGGCGTCGTCCGGACCGGGGGCAACGTCATCGGTGCCATCGAGGACGACGCGTGGGGCGCCGTCGTCGGCGATGCGCTCCGCTTCGGCTCCTCCACGGCCCGACTCGTCGGCAACCCCGGAGGCGCCGTCTCCGGGGTGGACCTCGACCCAGGCGCCGGTGCGGCGTCCGGCGATCAGCCGAACCTCGCCCTGGACGCCGCCGGCTGGCTGGACGCCGCCGCCGATCTCGCCGACAGCGGCGTCGCCTTCGCCGAAGGCGACCACCTCGGGGGGACGGCCCTCCTGGCCAGCGGGACCACGGGCTTCGTTCGCGATGGCAGTGCGATCGAGGCGAACCTCGAACGGCTCGACAACCTCGCCACCCTCGCCAACAAGCTCATGACCGCTCCCCCCGGCATGGACCACGCCACCGCCATGGGGCTGCTCGGTGCCGAGATGCATCAACTCCTCGGCAGCTTCGCCCCCGCCGTCGAACCGCGACGCACCGGCTCGGCCCGACAGCAACTCGACGCCGTGCGCGCCGAACGGCAGGGCGCCGAGGCGGGTCTCCGCACGCTCGACGGCCTGCTCGCCCTCGACGGCACCGACGGCACGGTCGGGGCGCTGTTGGGCACCATGCGGACAGACATGACCGACGAGCTGGAGCGCCTCCGCCAAGAGGAGAGCAGGGCCATCGAGTTCGCACACCAGGAGCGGGCCCGCCTCCAGGCTCAGGCCCAAGCGGCGGCCCAAGCCGGCGTGACGACGCTGCCAGCCGGCTTCACCGGTCGAGGGGTCGGCGGGCCGCCTGGCGGCGCCGAGAGGACCCCGGAGGAGGAACTGACCCGGCAGGGCCAGCTCAAGCATCTCGCCGCCGTCGAGGCGCACATGTTTGCGTTGCGTGACCAGATCCACGCCGCGCCGGCGGCCGAACACGGCCCCCTGCTCCGAGAGTACGAACAGTATCGACTCCGTCGAGAGGGACTCCGCCTCCTCCTCGACGACCCCAGCGCCGGGCCGGAGGACTTCGCCCAGTTCGACGGGACCCGTCACATCATCGACAGCACCACGCAGGGCTTCGAGTACTACTACGACGGCGGTCCCGGCGACCTGTCCGGCCCGCACGGCCCCCGGACACCGGTCGTCCTCGGCCCGGGCTCCCGTGAGGGCCTGATGAACGCCGCCGAGGTCCAGGCGGCGCTCGACGAGCTCATGGCCGGTGGCACGCCCACGGCGGCGATCAGGCTGGATGAGGACGGAATACCCGTCGACGTCGGCGTGCCGGCGGTCGGGTACGTCCCGGTCAACAGGACGTTCACCATCGACGATCTCCACCTGGGCCGCACCGTGGTCGGCTACGACACGAGGCGCAACGACGACGGCACCCTCACCACCACCTTCACCTTCAACCCGTTCAGGATCGATGGCTTCAAGGACGTGAGGGTGCCGTCGATGGCGCCCTCGTTCGTCGACGAGTGGATGGGCGCCGACGGCCTCGGTCCCGGCGCCGAGCGCGAGGGCGGTCGCCCGTACCTGTACGAGCCGTTCTCCTGGGAGGTCCACTACCCCGACCACGGTCTGGAGCTCGCCCCGCCCGGCGTCCCGTCGCACCTGCCCGGCCCGCCCCGCCCGGTCGACGGGCGACGCAGCGGTCTCGATGAGCGGCCGATCATCGACGCGTTCGCCGCCCGCGATATGGGCCTGACGATGGCCGCCCCCGGTGCCACGCTCCGCCCCTCCTCCTTCGACTCAGCGGCGACGGCGACGGTCGCGGCAGCGTCCGGGTCGGTGGCCGCGGCCAGCGGCGGGCTGGACGGGCTTCCGCTGATGCCGGCGCATCTGCCGACGCCCCCTCGGCCCCCACACCTGCCGTCGCCGCCTCGGCCCGTCTCGCAACCACCGGAGACGGCCCAGCCGCTGCGGTTGTCGACGGAGGCGACGACATCGGGCCACCAGCTGGCTCCGACTCGGCAGCGGGCGTTCCTCGACAGCCTCGAACAGGAGCTGGACGACTGGACGACCGACGAGCTCACCACCCGGGCAGTTCCCGAGCACCTCGGCGCCGGTGAACGTCGCACCGTCGAAACCGACCACGGTCATCGGTACCAGCTCACCCCGTTGGGCAACGGCCTGGTCGAGGTCGACTACGGCAACAGTCGGCAGATCTTCCAACGGGAAGGCATCCGCCGCGCCATCGACGACCTCCGCGCCGATCTCGACAACCCCCGGCTTCGAGGCGGGGCCAAACGCTCGCGAAGCGGCGACCTTCACGATCTCGAGGAACTGATGACGGTGGCCGACGCACCGCCTGCCCCGGTCTCGTTTCGCGACGAGCCGGTCTCGACCACGGAACGCTTCACCACGCTAACGAACGGGTACCTCGAGACCAGCACCGACGACCCGAACGAGTTCGAGCTCGTCGGGAGCGAGGTCGAAGGCCTTGGGATGCGATCTCGGTTTGGCGCCTTCACCGGCGACACCGACGACACGGGCTTCTCCTACGCCGGCTCGCTGGCCGAGTTCGAGTTCGGCCAGGAGCAGGTCAAGCTCCTCAACGGCGAGGTGCTGCTCGGCTCCGTTCGACGCAACGGGGTGGAGATCAGCGGCGCCAACGCCGGCCTCACCGTGGCCGGCGCCACGAACCAGTCCCGCTTCGGCATCGACAGCGGGGGTGTCGACGAGCCCGAGTGGGGACAGGGGCTCACCGCCGGCCCCGGTTTCGGCTTCACGATCGAGCGCGGCGACGGCGACGGCGACGGTCGCCGCAACACCCGGGTCAACATCAACGTCGGCGGCGGCAACATCAATCGATCGTGGGAGGTCGACGAGACGCACTACGAGGGGCTGATGCCCGGGAGTCGCCCCTTCTACTTCCACCCCGAGACCGGCGCGTTCGAACCCCAGCCCCGGTGACGACGGCGACCATCTCGGCGATTGGCGGCGAACCGATCGTGCCGTCGAGGGCGAATAGGCGTCAACGGACGACGAAGGTTTCGAGGCGATGGAACTGTTGATGGACACTGAGAGCGCACGCGTTCTCGCAACCTCGTCCGGCGACCGCTCCGAACGGGCGCTGACGCTTCGCGACGAGCTGCTGGCCCAACTCGAGGCGGCCGAGATGGCCGACACCTACGGCGTGGCCGACTCGCTGTCGGCGATGAGCGACGAGTTGCACACCGGTGACCTCGTGCTCCGCCACCAGGCCGACACCATGGACGGCCTCACCGTCGACCTCGACGCCCTGGCCCAGGATCTCGGCGTCGAGCGGTGGCGGATCGAGCAGCAGCTGCGCCGGGTCGACGACGGTGCGATCGACGTGGGCGAGGCGATCATCTCGCTCGTCGATTGGGCCGACTACACCGTGCTCGGGTTCGACACCACCGTGCGCGAGTTCGTGGTCGATGCTCCGCCCCTCGGTGAGGACCCCGACTTCGACGCCCTCGTCCAGCGACTCGACGGCTGGCTCCTGTCGCAGATCGTCGACGGCAAGCCGATCGATCCCCCCGACCTCAGCGATATCCGTCGGGCGGACATGGCGGCGCTGGCCGAGTGGATGAGCATGCCCGACCCGTCGACGATCGAGGTCGAGCGATCGATCTCGGTCCGCCGGTTCCCCAACGACAACAGCGACACCCGCATGACATCGGTCAGCCAGACCATGCCGCTCCCCACCGAGGAGTACGAGTCGTGGACGCTGGAGTGGATCGCCGGCCAGCTCACCAACCAACGGAAGCTGTCGCACGTCGCCGACGTGTCCTCGATCGGCGAGCTGTCCGACCTGACGATGAAGCAGGGCCGTCGGTGGGAGGGCCACACCGACGATGGCGACTGGGACTTCTACGACGTCCACCGCATCGCCGAGGAATGGCGCAAGGCCACGGCCCAGATGAACGAGAAGCGGGCCGACCTGGCCTGGTTGCCGGCAGTCCTGGCCGGCACGGCGGTCCCCCCGGCCGAACTGGCGACCGACACCGAGGTCGATGGCTTGCGGCTCGGTGGCGGACTGTACAAGGGACGCTGGGCGGCCGGTCTCCTGTATGAGCGAAGCGGCGCCGACGGCGATGGCCGAGTGACGTCGACCGTGAACGCCAACAGCGGCCTCTACAACGCCAACGCAACCTGGACTGACGACGAGAGCTACCTCCAGAACCTCATTCCCGGCAGCACGCCGATGCAGCGCAATCCCAACACCGGCTTCCTGGAGCCCGTGTCGCTGCCGGAGCCCGAGCTTCAGCCGAGGTCTCGCGTCGGCAGAGCGATCACCGGTGACCGAGCCCGCAAGCTGCCATGACCCGCCCACCAGGGGCAAAGGAGCAGACCCATGCCCACCAGTGACGATTTCGAACTCGTGGCCGCCCGGCTGCGCGACATCTCCGCCGTGCTCGAGGAGTTCGCCTACCCGTTGGAGAACCGGATGGGACCGGACGTGCTCGAAGGCGGTGAACTGACCGACTCGGTGTACGAGGCCATCAAGGGAACCCGGGTGACCGCGCTCTCGCTGTCGGCCACCGTCGAAGAGTACGCGGCCGAGGCGACCAGGCGGATGGAGGAGGCCATCGCCGCCGCCAAGGCCCTCAAGGAGTACCGCAAGGATCTCGAGGAGTACAACGACAAGAAGGCGCTGTGGGACAACAGGGAAGACATCGACCTCCCCAAGTTCGCCAAGGGAATCGTCCCCGACGAGGAGCCCACGAAGCCGACTCCTCCTCCCGACCCGCCGGCGTATATCGATCTCTGACTCCGGTCGTCTCGTCGCGCTATTCGTCGCAGGCGCTGCGAACAATGTCCCCCCTCAACGGCGAAAGAGGGGTAGAGGTGGCCGCCATGCATCCTGGCGCTGCCGACACCATCGATCGACGAAAAGGAGCGCAACGATAGCCTATATAGCCGACTATGGCGGTGCGCAGGAGCTCGCACAGGGCAAGTGGCGGGAGCTGCAGCCCATCGCGATTGAGGCCAAGGATCAGACCCAGCGAATCGCCGACAACGCCGTCGAGACGATGTCCAACGCCTCGGCTGAAGCGAAACAGCAGATCATCCTCCAGCTAAGACTGGCGACCCTGAAGTTCAAGGACCTCCCGGTGGCGTTCGGTGCTCTGCACGCCACCGGCAAGAGCGTTAACAACATGGCCGCTGCCGTCGAGGACCTCAGCGCCAACGTCGAGCAGCTCGAGACGGCCCTCAACGATGCCTTCGACGAGCTCGACCGCGAGATCGTCAGCTGGGGCCGAGGTGCAGGACGTGGTGCAGCAGTTCGGACAGCAGTTCGAGACCGCCGGTGATCTGATCGAAGACGGTCGCACCACGTGGACCTCCTACCTCGAGACGATCCGCGAGGTGTACGACACGGGCATCACCTACCGAGACAGGCGGGTTGTCTCGATTTCTGCGAACCGGTGCCCCACTTCATGACGAAATACAGACAAAGGGGTGCCATCCCGTGGCTCCCGAACCATGAAAAGGATCAAGGAGTACAACGATGGCAGAATACGTAACCGACTATGACGCCGCCATTGGTCTGGCCAGGGGGGAGTGGGCTCAGCTGCTGCCCGAGGCGGTCGACACCAAGGACCAGACCCAACAGATCGTCGACACCTCGGTGGAGACGATGTCCAACGCCTCGGCCCAGGCCAAGCAGCAGATCATGGACCGCCTGCAGATGTGCACCCAGAAGTTCCTCACCCTGCGGGGCAGCCTCGACGGGCTCAACGCCACCGGTCAGAGCGCTGATGCCATGCGCACCGCCTGCGGCGACCTGAGCGCCAACGTCGAGCGCCTGGAGGTCGCCCTCAACGAGGCGTTCGCCGAGCTCGATCGCGAGATCGTGGAACTCGGCGCCGAGGTGAGCGACGTCGTCCGCCAGTTCGGCACCCAGTTCCAGCAGGCCGGCGACCTCATCGAGGACGGCCGGACCAAGTGGATCAGCTACGTGGACAAGGTCCAGGAGGTCCACGACACGATGATCACCTACTGACGCCGTCGCCCGCCCCCGAGGCGGGCCGACCGTCACCAGGTGATCGCCTGTTCTGCGTCGGGGCGCCCAACGTCCTCCTAAGACGGCCCTCCTGGGCGCCCCGACGCACCTTCCCTCACCGCCCGCCCCTCGGCCGAAGCCGATCACGACCCCCGGAGCACCGGATGACCGAGTCACCCGATCGACCCCTCGTCATTCCCGCCCTGACGCCAGCGGCCGATGAGCTCGTCGAGTGGCTGTCGTTCCTCGCCGGTCGCACCCTCGACGAGGACGACCGGGTCACGCTGACCACCGCTGTGGCCGAGGAGGGCCCGCTGGCCGAGTTGGCCACCATCGAGGCCCGACGCACCCTGCGGGTGCTCGATCGGCTCGACCCGGTGGCCCGGGCTCACGCCTGGGTCCAGCAGCGCACCAGGATCCACCAGGCCGAGCAGCAGTACCGGACCACGAAACGGGCCCTGCTGGTGCTCCATCGCCACGACCCGGTGCTGCTCCCGGTGCAGGACGGCCACCCTGTCGTGACCGAGCGCTCCGTCGCCGACTGGGCTGCGCTTCGCACGGTCGTCACCGGCATCGCCACCCACGAGGACCAGCTTGCCGACGTCGAAACCTTCGACCCCGACCACCTGCGGAGCACACTGCTCACCCCGATCCCGGCCGACCTCGGCGTCCTCGATCTGCGCCGCCGGGTCGGGCACGCCCCCATGGCCCGAGCCGCCGTCGCCGAGCTCCTCTGGGACCCCGCCGACCTCCGACGGATCCAGCGGTCACTGGCCGGCCTCGACCCCGGCGACACCGACCTGATCGACGCCCAGATCGTCCGACTGTGGACCGTGGCCGAGCTTCGCCGCCTCGATCGTGTCGTCCGTCCCGCCGCGATCAACGAAGATTCTGCGAACTCTTGCGAACCGACCGGCACCAGCGACACGTAAGCTGGTCATGAACGCGATCACGACAGCACCGCTGGAGGGGGGTGTAGCAGCGACCCGGACGGAGCGACGCCGGGCGCGCCATGTCATGACCGCATCGACCGCCGACAATCCGTCAGAGCGCACCGAGCTGCCGCCGACCGTGGTCGCCGCGTTCTGCGCCGGAGATCAAGCCGCCCTCGGCAGCGTCTTCGACCACTACGGCAGAGCCGTGTGGTCGGTGACCATGAGCGTCCTGCGCGATCGTGCCCTGGCCGAGGACGCCGCCCAGGAAGCCTTCATGCGGGCGTGGCGAGGAGCTTCCAGCTTCGACCCGACCCGCCCCCTCAGCCCCTGGCTGATGACGATCGCCCGTCGCACCGCCCTCGACGTCCACCGTCGCGAGTTCCGCCCGACCCGAGGGGGTCACGCTCCCGAGCAGGAGGTCCCGGTCAACCTGCCCGGCATCGAGCGGGCCTGGGAGACGTGGGAGATTCGGCTCGCCCTGGAGGAGCTCCCCGACGAGGAGCGCCAGGTCGTCGCCATGGCCCATTTCCAGGGGCTCAGTCACCCCCAGATCGCCGAGCGGCTCGGCATCCCCGTGGGCACCGTCAAGTCTCGGTCCTTTCGGGCCCACAAACGTCTGGCACAGTTGTTGTCACATCTCGTCGACCGGGAAGGAGGATCGACATGACCCGCTTCGATGATTGGGCCAACCACCTCGATCCGGACGGCCCGGGCGCCGACCTCATCGGCGGCGAGATGGACGGCCTCGACCGCATCGCCGACGCCCTGGCCGACGAGGCCCTCTGGGGCGACCCACCCGCCTCGCTGCGAGGCCGGCTCCTGGCCCAGGCCCAGGCCGAGGCCGAAGCGGCCGCCGACCCCGACGCCACCGCCGGGCTCGGCGCCGCCGGTGCGCCACCGCCCCAGCATCGGGCTCAGACCGACCTGGACGCCGAGCTCGACCTCGGATCGATCGACGGTCTCGACGCCGGCCCTGCCGACCCTGGGTCCGGTTCGATTCTGGAGATCGCCGACGCCTCCACCCCGGCTCGCACCAAGGCTCGGTCCCGCTGGTTCGGGCGGGCGGTGTCGGGTGCGGCGGCCGCCGTCATCGCCGTGATCGCCACCATCGGCGTCACCGGCTACCTCGACGCCAGCGACGACGGTGACATCACCACCTTCGCCGCCGCCGGTACCGAGCTGGCCCCCGACGCCCAGGCCGACGTCGACGTCGAGCCCCTCGGCGCCGGCGTGGCCATCACCCTCAACATCACGGGCCTCCCGCCGGCGGGCGAGGGCGAGTACTACGCCGGTTGGTTGACCGGCGACGAGGGCCAGGTGCCGATCGGCTCCTTCCACTGGCGAGAGGGCGGCATCCCGATCGAGCTGTGGAGCGGCGTCGATATCGAGCGCTACCCCCGCCTCGGCATCACCCTCCAGCGGGAGGGCGAGCCCACCACCTCCAACGGCGAGCTGGTGCTCACCGCCGACCTCGGCGGCACCCCGATCAGCGACTGACCCCTTCCGTCGGCGGGCCGAGCAGCCCGGCCGAGCTGGGGAGCGACGCCGCCTCCTCGATCCCCTCCGGGATCAGGCTGTGGCCGCCGCCACGTCGCGTTTCACCGGCAGCTCGGTGGCCTGGCGGGCCACCAGGCCGTTGCTCCACGTCACCCGCTCCTCGTCGATCGTGAAGGCGCCGAACCGGGCGAGAACGGCCTGGATGGCGATGCGCAGTTCGAGTCGGGCCAGGTTGGCCCCGATGCAGTAGTGCAGCCCATGCCCGAACGACAGCGGCGGCGACTCCCGCCGGTCGAGCTTGAGGACGTCGGGGTCGGTGAACACCCGAGGATCGCGATTGCACGCTCCCAACATGATGGCCACGCTCTGATCGGCCTTGACGGTCACCCCGCCCAGTTCGGTGTCGGCGGTGAGCCGGCGGGTGTCGGTCTGCACCGGGGGGTCGAAGCGGACGAGCTCGTCGAGGGCGGTGTCCCACAGCTCGGGCTCGGCGGCGAGGCGATCGCGCTGATCGGGGTGGCGGGCCAAGGCGAGCAGCGAGGTGCCGATCAGGCCGGTGGTCGTCTCGTGGCCGGCGAAGAGGATGAACACCGTCATGGCCACCACCTCGGTGTCGGTCAGGCGCTCGCCCTCCACCTCGACGGTCGCCAACGAGGTGAGGAGGTCGTCGGTCGGCTCGGCCCGGCGCTCGTCGGCCAGGGCTCGGAAGTAGCGATCGATCTCGTCGAAGGTGTCGTTCATGGCGTAGTGGTCGAAACCGACGAACGGGTTGAGCAGCTTCACCACCTCGGTCGACGCCCCCTGCATCCAGGCCCACCGCTCCCGGGGCACCCCGATCAACTCGGCGATGACCTGCACCGGCAGCGGCTTGGCCAGCGCCGGCATCAGGTCCACCTCGTCGTCGTCCTCGACGGCGTCGAGCAGCTCGCCGACCAGTTTGGCGATGGCGGGTTCCAGGCGGGACATCTGCCTGGGGGTGAAGGTGCGGCTCACCAGCGAGCGGAGGCGGGTGTGCGCCGGTGGGTCGACGAGTAGGAGGAACAGCTTGAAGATGTCGATCGCCGTCTTGTTGAGCTTGGTGTACGGGGTGACGTCGAGCAGCATCTCCAGCTGGGCCGCCGTGCGCCCGTCGGGCGAGTTGAGGACGGTGCGGGCCTCCTCGTAGCCGGTGACGAACCAACTGTTGTACAGACGGTGCCAGGCCACCGGACCCTCGGCCCGCATCAGCTCGTAGCCGGGGTAGGGCCAGGCGTAGCGCTCCGGGCCGAGCTGGTTGCCCCACTTGTCCCGGCTGAAGAGGGCGTCCGCCAGCTTGGGACGTTTCAGCACCTGCCGGATGACGGGGATGAGGATCGATTCGGGTCGCATGTCGCCGTGCCTCCCTGCTTTGTCAGCGTCACCGTTGACGCTTGTGAAGTCTCTCACAATCTCCGGGAGGGGGCCAGCGGCAGGGGTCGACCCCGGGCCGTGAGGCTCGGCCCGTCCGCTGTCGGACCGGGTGCGTAGGCTTGACCGGATGACGGCCACCAACGGGGACACGTCGGCCCGACCCGCGGGCCGCCATCCGGTGCTCGACGGGTTCAGTCCGGCGGCGGCCGAGTGGTTCGCCACCACCTTCGTCGAGCCCACCCCGCCCCAGGTGCAGGGCTGGCCCACCATCGCCAACGGCGACCACACCCTGATCCTCGCCCCCACCGGATCGGGCAAGACGCTCTCGGCCTTCTTCTGGGGCCTCGACCAGCTGACCAACCAGCCCCGGCCCGAGGCCAAGACGCACCGCACCCGCATTCTCTACATCTCGCCCCTGCGGGCCCTCGCCGTCGACGTGGAGAAGAACCTCCGGGCTCCTCTGCAGGGCGTCCGCCTCGCCGCCATGCGCCTGGGTGAGGAGTTCCACGAGCCCGACGTGGCGCTGCGCACCGGCGACACCCCGGCCGACGTCCGCCGTCAGCTGGCCAACCATCCGCCCGACCTGCTGATCACCACCCCCGAGTCGCTCTACCTCATGCTCACCTCCCGGGTGCGGGAGACCCTGGCCGGGGTCGAGACCGTGATCATCGACGAGATCCACGCCCTGGCCGCCACCAAACGCGGCGCCCACATGGCCATCACCCTGGAGCGGCTGGAGCGGGTCACCGACAACCCACCGCAGCGCATCGGGCTGTCGGCCACCCAGCGCCCGCTCGACGAGATCGCCCGCTTCCTCGGCGGCTACGAGGTGCCCACCGTCGGCGGGGTCGGTGGCGGGGGCGCCGGTGCCGACGGGGCCGACGACGATGCCGACGGCGGCGGTGGCGGTGCGGGTGGCCGCGCCGGGGACGGCCCGGCGGCCCCGCCCAGGCCCCGACCGGTGACCATCGTCGACGCCGGCGTTCGCAAGGAGCTCGACGTCGAGGTCATCGTCCCCATCGACGACATGGGCCGCCTGGGCGAGACGATCGACGAGCCTGTCTCAGGCCCGGCCTCGGGCGGCCCGGCCCGCCGTTCGATCTGGCCCGCCATGCACCCCCGCCTGCTCGAGCTGGTGGAGGAGCACCGCTCGACCATCGTGTTCGTCAACGCCCGCCGCCTGGCCGAGCGCCTGGCCACCCGACTCAACGAGCTCTACCACGACGGCCTGCGCGACGACGGCGGCTCGGGGGTCGACGACGAATCGATCGCCACCGGGGCCGAAGCCCAGGGCCGGTCGCCGGACGAGCCCGGCACCGAGCTGGTCAAGGCCCACCACGGGTCGCTGTCGCGCGAGCAACGGCTGATCATCGAGGACGAGCTCAAGCGAGGCACGCTCAAGGGCCTCGTCGCCACCTCCTCACTGGAGCTCGGCATCGACATGGGTGCGGTCGATCTGGTGGTCCAGGTCGAGTCGCCGGGGGCGGTGTCGAGGGGCTTGCAGCGGGTCGGTCGGGCCGGTCACCAGGTGGGGGCGCCCAGTCGGGGCAAGTTCTTCCCCAAGCACCGGGCCGACCTGCTGGAGGCGGCGGTCGTGGTCGACCGGATGCAGCAGGGACTCATCGAGGAGACCCACTACCCACGGAATCCGGTCGACGTGCTGGCCCAGCAGATCGTGGCCGCCTGCGCCCTCGACGACTGGCCCGTCGAAGAGCTGCTGGCGATGATGAAGGGCGCGGCGAACTTCGCCGAGCTGTCCGACGACGTCTTCGGCGCCACCCTCGACCTCCTGGCCGGTCGCTACCCGTCCGACGAGTTCGCCGAGCTGCGACCCCGCATCATCTGGGATCGGGTGGAGGGCGTGGTCCGGGGCCGCCCCGGAGCTCAACGCCTCGCCGTCACCTCCGGCGGCACCATCCCCGACCGTGGCCTGTACGGCGTGTTCCTCCCCGACGGCACCCGGGTGGGCGAGCTCGACGAGGAGATGGTCTACGAATCCCGCCCGGGCGAGACCTTCCTCCTCGGCGCCTCGACCTGGCGGATCCAGGACATCACCCACGAGCGCGTGGTCGTCACCCCCGCCCCCGGCCAGCCCGGGCGCATGCCGTTCTGGCACGGCGACGGCCCGGGCCGCCCGCTGGAGCTGGGGCGGGCCATGGGCGCCTTCGTCCGCGAGGTGGGGGCCGAGGCCCGCACCGATCCCGCGGCCGCCACCGAGCGGCTCCGCACCCGCCACGGACTCGACGATCGAGCGGCGGCCAACGTGCTCCTGTTCCTCGACGAGCAACACGAGGCCACGGGCCGCATCCCCGATGATCGCACGATCGTGGTCGAGCGCTTCCGGGATGAGATCGGCGACTGGCGGATCTGCGTGCTCAGCCCGTTCGGGGCGCAGGTCCACGCGCCCTGGGGCATGGCCCTCCAGCACCGCCTCACCGAGCAGTGGGGGTGGGACGTCGAGCTGATGTGGAGCGACGACGGCCTCGTCATCCGCCTCCCCGAGGCGATCGACCAGCTCCCGGTCGACGAGCTGCTGATCGACCCCGACGACCTCGACGAGCTGCTCGTCACCCAGCTGCCGAGCACGGCGATGTTCGCCGCCCGCTTCCGGGAGTGCGCCGCCCGTGCGCTGCTCCTGCCCCGCCGCCGCCCCGACCAGCGCACCCCGCTGTGGCAGCAGCGGCAGAAGGCGGCCGACCTGCTGGCGGTGGCGGCCAAGTACCCGAGCTTCCCCATCCTGCTGGAGACCAGCCGGGAGTGCCTCAACGACGTGTTCGACGTGCCTGCCCTGCGCCAGGTGCTCACCGAGCTGCGGAGCCGCAAGATCAAGGTCCACCCGGTCGACACGCCGACGGCGTCGCCCTTCGCCCAGTCGCTGCTGTTCGGCTGGATCGCCCAGTACATGTACGAGGGCGACGCCCCCCTGGCCGAGCGGCGGGCGGCGGCCCTGTCGCTCGATCGGGAGTTGCTGCGGGATCTGCTCGGCGCCGAGGAGCTGCGAGAGCTGCTCGACCCCGATGTCCTGGCCGCCCTCGAAGCCGAGCTGCAGCGTCTCGCCCCCGATTGGAAGGCCAAGTCCGTCGACGGCGTCGAGGACCTGCTCCGGTGGCTCGGCCCCCTCACCCTCGACGCCGTGGCCGAACGCACCGTCGACGAGCTCGACGCCGACGCCGCCGTCGAGCAGCTGCTCACCGAGCGCCGCATCATCGCCGTCGGCCTGCCGACGGCCGCCGCCGGCTCGGGCGCCGGCGCCGGGAGTGGTGGCGCTTCGGGCCGTGGTGCCGGTTCGGGTGGCGGCGCCGACGGGGGCACCACCCAGGCGGTGGCGGCGGCCGAGGACGCCTCCCGCCTGCGCGACGCCCTCGGCGTGGCGTTGCCCCCCGGCCTCCCCGCCGCCTTCACCGATTCGGTCGACGATCCGCTCGGCGACCTGGTGTCGCGCTTCGCCCGGACCCATGGCCCCTTCGTCACCGCCGAGCTGACCGACGCCCTCGGGGTGGAGACCGAGGCCGCCCTGGCCGCCCTGGCCGAGCTGGAGCGCCAGGGCCGGGTGGTCCGAGGCGAGTTCCGGCCCGACGACGGCTCCCAGCGGGTGCTGGAACGCGAGTGGTGTCACAACGACGTGCTGCGGGTGTTGCGTCGCCGGTCGCTGGCGGCGCTGCGGTCCGAGGTGGAGCCGGTCGAGCAGGACGTGCTGGCCCGCTTCCTCCCGTCGTGGCAGCACGTCGGCGCCCGGGGCCGGGGCCTCGACGGACTCTCGGAGGTCATCACCGCCCTGCAGGGGGCGGCCCTGCCGGCGTCGGTGCTCGAATCGTCGATCCTGCCCACCCGCCACCGCGACTACAGCCCGGCCGACCTCGACACCCTCCTCACCGCCGGGGAGGTGGTGTGGGTCGGTGCCGCCCCGCTCGGGGCCACCGACGGTCGCGTCCGCCTGGTGTGGCGGGACCAGGCCCCGGCCCTGATCCCCGAGCCGTCCGACGACGACCGGCCCGAGGGCGAGCTGCACGATGCCCTTCGGGCCCACCTCGACGCCCGGGGCGCCAGCTTCTGGCCCGATCTGGTGGCCGCCGCCCAGGCCGCCGAGTGCGACTACGACGACACCAGCGTGCTCACCGCCCTGTGGGATCTTGTGTGGTCGGGTGAGGTGACCAACGACTCGCTCACCCCGCTGCGGGCGCTGCTCTCGGGGGCGTCACCCAAGAAGCAGGCGGCCAAGCGGAGCGGCCGGGCCGGCGCCCGCCGCCCAAACCTGCGGTCGTTGTCACGCCTCGGCCCACCCGCCGGCACCGGCCGGTGGGCCCCGGTGGCACCCCTCCGTCGACCGGGGGTGTCGGCCACCGAGGCCGCCACCACCAGGGCCCTGCAGCTGCTGGAGCGCTACGGCGTGCTGAGCCGGGAGATGGCCTTGGCCGAGGGGGCCGAGGGTGGCTTCGCCGGGGTGTATCCGATCCTCAAGGAGATGGAGGAGCGGGGCCAGGTCCGCCGGGGCTACTTCGTGGCCGGTCTCGGCGCCGCCCAGTTCGCCCTGCCCGGCGCCGTCGACCGCCTGCGGGACGAGCGGCGGGTGGGGATCGACGACGAACCGACCCCGCCGATGGTGCTCGCCGCCTGCGACCCGGCCCAGCCCTACGGCGCCGCCCTGGCCTGGCCCGACAACGACGGTCGACCATCCCGGGCCACCGGCGCCTTCGTCGTGCTGCGGGCCGGAGTGCCGCTCGCCTTCCTGGAGCGAGGGGCCAAGACGGTCACACTGTTCGAAGGGGCCGACGAGGATCCCTCGTGGATCGAGGCGCTGGCATCGCTTGTGCACAACGGTGTCCTGCGGTCGATCGAGGTGCAGAAGATCGACGGCGTCCCCACCGCTGAACAACCCGAACGGCAGGACGCCCTCCTCAGCCGGGGGTTCAAGCCCGGCTACCGCGGGCCGATTCTTCGCCGCTGACGGTGGGCCGGGCCGCCCGGCTGGTCCGATTCTTCGCCGCTGACGGTAGGCCGGGCCGCCCGGCTGGTCCGATTCTTCGCCGCTGATCGACGCTTCGGCGGTTCGGGCCCGGGGAGCAGCGATGGGGCGGCTGGGCGGTTGGACCGACTGCGGCACTCCGGCGAGCGGGCGGCGGGTGCACTAGAGTCGGCCCCGGCGTCCAGAGCCACGCCCAACCCTCCTCCGGTGGCCACCCCCGCCGGCTTGACGAGGGCAAAGGGGACCTTTGTGTACTCGGCTCGCATGGTTGCAGTAGTTCGATCTGACTCCGGATGGTTCCGGGTCGTACCGGGGGTGGCCGGCCGACGACGGAGCCAGGGGAGCACATCGATATGACCGACCACCGCAACTTCAAACGCCTCGTCCGCGACCGCATGGCCGATACCGGCGAGCGCTACGCCGCCGCCCGGGCCCAGATCCTGGCCGCCGGATCCGGCGGACGCCCCGGGCTCGACGCCACCGCCGGTACCGGAGACCACGCCACCTCGGCGGTGACCGCCGCCGATCGCGGCTGGCCGACCGGGACCTTCGACGCCGTCACCGCCGTCGGCGGCCAGCAACCCGATCTGGCCGCCGCCCGCAACCTGTGCGCCAACGCCGGGGTTGGCGGCCCCGACGGCGGTCCGCTGAGCGAGGCCATGGCCTTCGGCCTGGCCGGCGGCATCGGTTTCCTGTACGGCGTGTTCTCCTACGACGAGGGCCCGACGATGACGATCGTGGCCCGCCACGAGTCGATGCCCGACCCGTTCTGCGAGCCGCTGTTCGCACGGGTCGGGGCCACGGTCGACATCGCCACCACCGGCGGGGCCAAGACGGCGGCCATCACCCTCGACCGGGTGCTCGCCGCCGGGCGACCGGCGCTGTGCACGGTGGGGGCGGGCGGCCTCGGCTACCTCGGTGAGTCGGCCGACATGGCCGGCATGGCCCCCCACCTCGTCGGCGTGGTCGGGGCCGAGGGGAGCGGCGACGACGCCATCGTGTTGCTCGACGACCGGGCCCCCGTCCCCATCGCCGTGCCCCGGGCCGACGTCGACCTCGCCCGAGGGGCCTACACCAAGGCCAAGCACCGTCTGATCACGGTCGACGACGTCGACCCCGATCACGACTGGAGCGCAGCCATCGTCGCGTCGGTCACCACCGCCGCCGAGCGCTTCGACACCCCACCGGTGCCCCGGTTCGCCGCCAACGTGGGCCGGGCCGGGTTGGCCAAGTTCCACCGGCTCCTGACCGACACCGGGGCCAAGGGCTGGCCCCGCATCTTCGCCGAGGGGCGGACCGCCGCCATCGGTCTCAGCCGCCTGCAGGACTGCATCGACCACGCCTACACCGCCCCCTCCGCCGGACGGCGCCTGTATGCGGACTTCCTGACCGAGGCCCTACCGGTGGCCGTCGGCGGCGGGGCGGGCGGTCTCGACCAGGCCGGAGCCGAGCGGTGGGCCGAGGCGGCCGAGCGACTGCGGGCCGCCGCCGACGCCTGGGACGGCATCGTGGCCCTCGCCACCGGCGCCCATCCCGACCTGGTGCGCTACGCCGAGCTGTCGGCCGAGCGGGCGGCCGCTCTCGACACCGGTCCCGATCCGACGAGGATGGCGGCCCTCGCCGCCGAGCAGCACGAGCTGATCGAGCGGTGCGATCTGGGCGCCGGTGCCGCCGCGGACACCTTCGCCGCCATCGCCGAGCGGGTGGCCGAGGTCATCGACCACGAGGGGGTGGCGCTCGACCTCCTGGCGGGATGACCTCAGCCGCCGAGCGAGGCCAGCCAGTCGGGGTCGGGATCGCACGGTGAGGACACGTCGACGATCTGACCGTCGGGGTCGGCCAGGAGCAGACGGCGCTGACCGTAGAACAGGTTGCGCGGGGCCTCCACGATCGTGGCCCCCGCAGCCTGGGCGACGGCGTGGACGGCATCGACGTCGTCGACCACGACCGTGATCACACCCCCGGTCGGCCGCTCGGCCATCGCCGGGTTCACGATGTCCTGGTCGACGGCCAGGATCCCCAGCGTCACCAGCTCCTCCTCCGGCGACCGGAGGTGGACGAACCAGTCCGAGTCGTACTCCGCCTCGAAGCCGAGCAGCGACACGTACCAGTGGCGCGATCGGGGAAGGTCGGTCGACAGGACGTTGGGGAAGAGTCGTGACGGCATCGTTCAGTCCTCGGGTCGGGGGTCGGGGGCGGATGGGGTCGTCGGGTCGAGCGGTTGGCTCACGATCCAGAGATGGCCGAACGGATCGCGGAGCCGTCCCTCCCGACGACCATAGAACTGGTCGGCCAGGGGATAGACCACCGACGCTCCGCCTTCGAGCAGGGCGGCCCAGGTGGCGTCGGCGTCGGCCACCCGCACCGTGAGGAGCACCGGTGAGCCACCCAGGTCGTCGGGCCCCAGCGCCGTCTCGCCGTCGGCCTGGGTGACGAAAAGCTCCTGTCCGCCGATGACGATCTCGGCCTGCACCATGCGGCCGTCGGGGAGGAAGGCCCGCTCCCGCTCGACGCCGCCGAAACAGGCCAGGTAGTAGTCGGCGGCGGCGTTGCCGTCGGCCACCACCAGCCGGGGGATGATCACGAACTCGCTCATCACCGCAGTATCGGTTGCGGCGCCGGTGTCGTCTTGAAGAAATCGCCGAACCGCCCGGGTGACGGCCGGTGCTGCCCCACCGCAGGGGGACCGTGGACGGTCAGCCGACGACGTGGGTAGGGGACGGGCTGCCGTCGCCGTGCAACTCGGCGGGGGTCAGGGCGGCGAAGTGCCGGAACTCGCGGGTGAGGTGGGCCTGGTCGGCATAGCCCAACTCCACCGCCAGCCGACCCAGCGGGAGGGGCTCGGGGGCCCGCACCGCCCGCACCGCCGACTCGAACCGGCGGAGGCGGCCGTAGTGCTTCAGCCCGATCCCGACCGAGGATCGGAACTGGCGACTCAGGCGGCGACGGTCGACGTCGAGGGTGTCGGCCACCTCGGCCACCGGCCGCTGGGCCCCGAGCCGGGCGGCGGCCGCCACAACCGTCGGCGCCACCGACCCGCCGTGTCGCATCGCCCACCGGGCGACCTGAGCCTCGACCCGGGTGAAGACGTCGTCGACGGTCGTCAACGCCTGCACCTCGTCGGCCAGCGACCGGAGGCCGCCACCCCAGATGTCCTCGACGGTCACCAGCTCGTCGGTCAGCTCGGCCCCGTCGAGTGGGGTGCAGGCGGCGAGGGCGCCGACCCGGAACGCCACGCCCACCGCCCGCCGCTGGGCTGCGGCGTCTATCACCCGGTGGCGGGTCGACGGTCCCTGGACCACGGCCAGCGGATGCTCGGCGTGGAGCCCCAGCACCAGCTGGCTTCGGCCGGTCGGGAGCAGGGTCTCGGTCCCGGCGGCGCCGTCGACCTCGCAGTACCAGAGGTGATCGATCAGTGGTTCGAGCAACCGGTTGCGAGGGGCCCGGACCACGAACGTCATGGGCCGATGCTACGCGGTTCAGGGGGCGGGGGGCTCGCCCCAGCCGGGCGGGAGCGAGGGGGCGCGCCAATGGTCGGGCGGGGACCACCGGGTCCACGACGTGTCCCACCACCGTTCCCCGGCGTCGAGCCGGGCGCTCACCTCGGCCGTGTAGCCACGGATCCAACGGTCGAGCTCGGGCCAGAACCGGCCCTCCGCCAGTCGCTCGTCGAGCACCTCGAAGTCCTTCAGCGTCCACGAGCCGTCGGGGCGGACGATGAAATCGACCTCGAGATCCTGGGTGTCGTAGCCGTACTCGGTGCGCAGGAACGCCGTCTGCATGTTGAGGTACCAGTGGCTGAAGGTGCGAGGGCGTTCGCCTTCGGCCGGGTGCCAGAAGTGCCAGATCGCCAGGTGCTCCCCGGGCTCCTGCACCATCAGGCAGCCTTCCCCCTCCCACCCGATGCGGGGGTGCCACGGGTGGACACCGCCCTCGGCCGGCCATCGAAACGACGGGTAGTGATACTCGGCGCCCGGCGCGATGAACGTGGCCAACCGCTCCGGTGAATCCTCGGCCACGTACACCGGTAGGTCGAGCCACGACCGACCGTGCCAGGGGCGGGGATCGGGCGGGAGACCGAGCGGTGAGAGGCCGAGTAGCTCGCGGCGGACGATGACGTCGCCCTCATTCCACATTCCCCCCACCCTACGGGCGCCGTCCGACGGTTCGGGGGCGGGCCGGGCCGGTCGGGTCGGTTCAGGCGCTGAGGGTGTCGGGCAGCACGCCGGTTGGGGAGAACACGGCGTGAGCGGCGCCGCCGGGGGCCAGCAGCTCCGCCGGCGGCCCGGCGGCGACCAGCCGACCACCGTCGAGACACCACACGATGTCGGCGGTGGCCGCCGTCTCCGGCCGATGGGTGGCGAGCACGGTCGTACCGACGCGGTCGGCCACCACCCGGTCGAGCAGGCGACTGGTGTCGGCGTCGAGGTTGGCGTCGGCCTCGTCGAGGAGCAGGACGTCGGGCCCGCCCAGCAGGGCCCGGGCCAACTGGATCCGCTGACGCTGACCGGCCGAGAGGTTGCGGCCTCCCTCGTCGATGCGGGTGCCGAGCCCGTCGGGCAGGCTGCCGATCAGGGGCGACAGCCCGCAGGCGCGCACCACGGCGTGGAGCGAGAGGTCGTCGGCATCGGGGGCCCGGTAGGTGAGGTTGCGGCGCAGCGAGCCCCGCAGCAGCCCGGCGTCGACGCCGGCGTAGGCCACCCGTCGACGCAGATCGTCACCGGCCAGCGAGCGGATGTTGACCCCGTCGAGGCGGACGGCGCCGTGATTGGGGTCGACCAGCCGGGCCAGGAGGGCGAGCAGGGTCGACTTGCCGGCGCCGTTGCCGCCCACGATGGCGACGGTCGTGCCGGCCGGGATGGTGGCCGTCACCGACGACACCGCCCCGCCCATCGACACCTCGTCGAGTTCGAGCCGTCCGCCGTGGCACCCCCGGATCCCTCGTCGTACGACGAGTTCGACCGTGGTCGAGGCGTCGGGCTCGGTCGACGGCAGCGGGTGGAAGCCGGTGGGGCGGGCCAGGAAGCGGTCGATGGCGTCGTTGGCCACCACCGCCGACTGTCGGTGATGGTGCACCCGGGCCAGTCCCCGCACCTGGGGTACCAACAGCGACATCACCGCCATCGCCGCTGCGACCTCGGATGCGGGGAGGCCGGTGGCCAGCCCGGTCACCAGTACGAGACCGGCTGCCAGTCCCGTGGTGGCCTCGGCCACCGCAGTCAGACGCCCGAGCCGGTCGGCTCGGCGAACCATCGCCTCCTGGAGGTTGTCGCTGAGGCGTCGGAGCCTCGTCCGCTCCCGACCGACGGCACCGTTGACCTGGACCGCCACGGTCGTGGCGACCAGTTCGGTCACCCGACCGGCCAGTCGCGACCGTCGGCGGCGGGCCTGGCGCTCGGCCTCCCGCAGCTCGTCGCCCTGGCCCATCGTCAGCGCGCCACCGATGATCACGGCCAGACCGGCGGCGAGGGCCAGGATCGGTCGGATCAGGGCGAGGGCGATGAGGGTTCCCGTCACCATCGTGGCCGACACCGCCAGTCGGGCCACGCCGAGGCTGATCCACCGGCGCAGGGCCGACACGTCGCCCACGAAGCGGAGGCCGATGGCGCCGGTGGTGGCCCCGCTGAGCAACCGGGGCGAGATCGAGGCCAGGTGATCGAACAGCTCCAGGCGCAGTTCGTGGACGTAGCTCTGGCCCAGCCGCTCGGCCACCACCCGTTCGGCGGCGCGCAGCCAGGCCTGACCGGCGGTGGCGACGGCGAGCATGGCCGTCACCGCCAGCACGGCCAACGGGTCGACCGACGTCGCCTCGGGCGAGCCGCCCGTCATGACGGTGAAGGCCCGCTGCACGGCGACGGCGGTGAGGGCGGCGGCCGCCGCCTGGGCCAGCCCGTTGCCCACCAGCAGGGCGACGCGCAGCCAGCGCCGGGAGCCGAGCAGCCGCGTCCGCCGACGGCGGTCGTCGGCCGCTCTCACCCTGCGCCCTTCATGACCCGGTGCTCACGACGGCCGACTCACGCGGCCACGGCCGGGGTGCACCGTCGCAGCACCCGATCCGGGTGGTGCTGCAGCTCCTCCCGACCCAGCACCGGGAGGTCGACCACGCCCTCCGCCTCCCGCCGGGCCAGCGGGGAGGCGGAGAGCAGGCCACTCACGGCCAGGACCGGTAGGTCCAGGTCACGCAAGCGGTCGACGCCGGCGGCGGCCCCGAGGGCTTCACGGGCGGCGAAGATGATGCCGTCGCACGTCAGGCGAAGGCGTGGGGAGGCGAGCAGGTGCGCTGTCTCCCGTTGGAAGAGGCCGTCGGCGATCTCGATGACGGCCACCTCGACCTCCTGATGGCCGAGGTGGCCGAGCAGGAGTCCGTAGCAGCGGCCGATGGCGTCGTCGTCGGCGAGGTAGGTCGAGGCCATGCCGGCGGCGGTGAAGTCGAGCACGGGGTCGGCGCCGGCGTCGGCCATGCGCCACACATCGCCGCCCGCTCCGGTGCCGGTGACCTTCGCCGCCCCCACCCGACGGCCCGATCGAGTGAGGCCGTGGATGAGGGCGGCCGCCGCCGTCGTCTTGCCCGAGTCCATCGAGGTACCGGTGACCACGATGGTTGTGGGGCGACGTTGGGCAAGGGGGGCGGGCGGTCGGCACCAGTCCTCGAGGTTGACCCGCCGGTCGGTGTCGTCGACGACGAAGCCGAGCGGCTCGATGATGGTGGCCGGGGCCTTGCCCTCGTTGCAGGAGGCGACGACGGCCGCCACCCCACCGGCGGCGACCAGCTCGCACGGTTCCAGCGACTCCGGCACGTAGGCCTCGTACTGCGAGGGGGCGTAGCGATGGCCGTAGGCGACGAGGATCTCGTCACCCTCGTGCAGGAGGGCCCGCCGCCCGTTGGTCAGCTCAAGCCGCTGCTGGGCCCGGATCTCCGCCACCCGGGCCACGATCAGATCGCCGGGTCGGGGCTTGCCCATGCCGAACAGCCCGGCCACCGCCGCGATCGGCACCTGGTTGGTGGTGTACGCCCGCTTGAGCCGTCGTCGCCGACTCGGCGACAGTGGGGTGGAGGAGGCGTTGGCCATGACACCGATGGTGTAGGGCCCGGGCGAGGTGGCCCTGAAGAGAAGGTGAGAGTTTCCTCACCCCGCCCTTAGGAGCCGCGTGGTCGCCTCGACCGGGCCGGCCTGACGCCGAGGTGGGAGGATACCGGGCCGGATACCGTCTGATTTCGTGTTGAAACAGAGCAGGTCACCGAGGTCGACGTCGATCGTCGGTCCGCAAGGACGAGGTCGATGAGCGACGAACCCCGCGTGTATCAGACGATCGCACAGGGAGTGGCCGACCACGGCGTCGACACGATGTTCGGGCTGATGGGAGACGCCAACCTCTTCATGGTCGACAGCTTCGTCCGGGAGTTCGGCGGCACGTTCGTCCCCGCCGCCCACGAGGGCAGTTCGGTGCTGATGGCCCTGGCCTACGCCCACGTCGCCGACCGGGTCGGTCTGGCCACGGTGACCCACGGCCCGGCCCTGACCAACTGCATCACGGCCCTGACCGAGGGAGCCAGAGGCCACATCCCGATGATCCTCATGGCCGGCGACACCCCGGTCGCCAACCCACGTCACCTGCAGAGCATCGATCAGCGGGAGCTGGTCAAGACCACGGGCGCCGGGTTCGAGCAGTTGCGGGCCCCGGAGACGGTCAGCCGAGACGTGGCCCGCGCCTTCTACCGGGCCCAGGTCGAGCGCCGTCCGATCGTGCTCAACATGCCGGCCGACTTCATGTGGGAGGGCGCTGATCACGAGTCCTGCGTGCTCGACGTGTTCACCGAGCCGGGGAGCGTCGCCCAGGGCGATGTCCTCGACAAGGCCATGGGCATGATCGCCTCGGCCCGGCGGCCACTCATCCTGGCCGGCGGTGGTGCGGTGGAGGCCCGGGATCAGCTCGTCCGGCTGGCCGACCGTCTCGGCGCCCCGCTCGCCACCACCCTGAAGGCCAAGGGGCTCTTCAACGACCATCCCTACGACATCGGGATCCTCGGCACCCTGTCGACGCCGGCCGCCTACGAGTTGATCGCCCGCACCGACTGCATCGTCTGCTTCGGTACCAGCCTCCACGACTTCACCACCGACAGGGGCAACCTGATGCGCGACAAGCGCATCGTCCAGATCGACGTGCGGCCGACAGCCTTCGGCGGCGGGCTGCACCCCGACGCCGCCCTCCTCGCCGACGCCGGCTCGACGGCCGAGACCATGGTCGAGCTGCTCGACGGGGCCGAGATCCCGAGCACCGGCTTCACCGACGGTCTCGACACCGAGATCCTCACCGCCTACCCGGTCGGCACCGGTGAGGCGATCGACGGCTGCGTGAACTACGTGCACGCCCTGGAGCGTCTCGAAGAGGCCCTACCGGAGGACCGGGTCCTCGTCACCGATGGTGGCCGGTTCATGACCGAGGTCTGGTGTCGGCTCTCGGCCCCGGACCCGAAGAGCTTCGTCGTGACCGCCAACTTCGGCTCCATCGGACTCGGTCTGCAGGAGGCGATCGGTGCCAGCCTGGCGGCGCCGACGCGCCCGGTCGTCGTCTTCTCCGGGGACGGCGGCTTCATGATGGGCGGCGTCAACGAGTTCAACACCGCCGTCCGCCTCGGACTCGACCTGATCGTGATCATCGCCAACGACTCGGCCTACGGCGCCGAGCACATCCAGTTCCTCGACCGCGACATGGATCCGAGCCTCTCGGAGTTCCACTGGCCCAGCTTCGCCACCGTGGCCGACGCCCTCGGCGGGCGCGGCGTCCTCGTCGAGTCGGCGGAGGACCTGGAGCACGCACTGGCCGGGTTGGACGGCCGCAGCGGCCCGATACTGATCGAACTCAGCCTGGATCCGAACGACGTGCCCCGGATGCGGATCTGACGGTCTCAGCCCGTCCGGAGGCGGTAGCCGGCGCCCCGCACCGTCTCGATCGCCTCGGGCCCGAGCTTCTTGCGCAGATACCCCACGTACACGTCGACCACGTTTGAGCCGGGGTCGAAGTCGAGACCCCACACCCGGTTCAGCAGCTGGGCCCGGCTCAGCACCTGGTCAGGATGGTCGAGGAACACCTCGGTCAGGGCGAACTCTCGGGCGGAGAGCTCGTGCTCGGTGCCGTCGACGGTGACCCGACGGGACAGGACGTCGAGGCTGATGTCGCCCTGGACCTTGTAGGTCGTCGGTCGGCTCGACGGGGCGCGCAGGCGGGCCCTGACCCGGGCCACCAGCTCGTCGAACCGGAACGGCTTGGTCATGAAGTCGTCGGCTCCGAGATCGAAGCTGGTGACGGTGGCCTCGACGTCGTTGCGGGCGGTGAGGACGATGATCGGCACCTGCTGCCCCTGGGCTCGCAGCTGACGCAGCACGTCGTGGCCGCCGAGGCCGGGTAGGCCGAGGTCGAGGATGGCGAGATCGAACGACTCGTCGACGGCGATCCGGGCCGCCTGGGCCCCGCTCTCCACCACCAGGGTGGAGAAGCCGGCCGAGGTCAGGCCCTTCTCGATGAAGGAGGCGACCCGTTCGTCGTCCTCGATGATCAGGATCCGGTTCATGGTGGAGGCCCTCCGGTCGGTAGGGAGATCACGAAGCGGGCACCGGGTCCGGGGTCGCCCAGACCGAGGGTGCCGCCGTGGGCGTGGGCGATACCGGCCACGATCGACAGACCGAGACCGGCGCCGCGGTGGCGGCGATGCTCGCCTTTGGCGAAGCGTTCAAAGATGCGGGCCCGCTCGGCCTCGGGGATGCCGGGGCCGTCGTCCTGGACCCAGAGCCGGGTGGCGCCGGCCGTCCACTGCCCGCCGATCACGATCGAGCCGCCCTCCTCGGTGTGGTCGATGGCGGTCGCCACCAGGTTCATCACCGCCTGGATCAGGCGCTGTCGGTCGGCCGTGATCGTCCCGTTCGAGGTGACGGCCACCGACCAGTCGCGCCGCGCCAGCGAGTTGGCCCGGGCTACCACGTCGGTCGCCAGATCGAGCACGTCGATCGATTCGAGGTGGAGGAAGCCGGGGTGGTCGAGTTGGGCCAGCAGCAGCAGATCGTTGACCAGACGGTGCATGCGGTCGAGCTCGTCGGAGATCAGCTCGACGGTGGCCGCCCGATCGTCGGGGTCGTCGCCCATCACGTCGAGGTGGCCCTGGACCACGCTGATCGGAGTCCGCAACTCGTGGCCGATGTCGGCCAGGAGCCGCTCCTGGTTGGCGAACCCGACCTGGAGACGGTCGAGCATGGCGTTGAAGGTCTGGGCCAGCCGGCCGACCTCGTCGTCGCCGGCCAGCTCGATGCGGGTCGACAGGTCGGTCTCGTCGATGCCGTCGGCCACGTCGGTCAGCTCCCGCAGGGGTCGCATGGCCCGACTGCTACCGCCCCACGCCCCCATGCCGGCGAGGAGGAGCACGGCGGCGGCCACCACCGCGGTTGCGGTCACGATGGCCGTGATCTCCGACCGGTCGGTCGACTGCAACACGAGGACGGCGAGCACACCGGCCTCGGCGCCCCCGGTCCGCACCGGTACGGCGAGGGCGGTGGCCCGGCCGTGGCTCGTCGCCACCTCGACACGATTGGCCGACCCGGTGGTCCGGCCCAGGGCCATCACCTCCGGCTCGGTCTCGATCCCGACCGGGGCTCCAGCGCTGGCCAGCACCGGTTGGGTGTCGATGAAGGCGATGATGACCTCGTCCCGGTCGGTCACCGTGCGCAGGAGGTAGTCCTCGAACACCGACCGCAGGTCGCGGGCGTCACCCTCGCTCAGTCCCTCGGTGGTCATGCGGAACTCGGCCACCTCCTGGTTGAGCGCGCTCTCGGCCTGCTGATCGGCGCGCTCGAGGAGGATGGCCCGCAGCGCCACCAGGATCCCGATCACGGCCAGGGCCAACACCACCATGAACCACACCAGCACCCGACCCCGCAGGCCGAGCCCGGGAAGGCGTCCACGCTGTGCCCGTTCGGGCTGCGGCACCTCAGCCGTCGTCGCCGGAGTCGTCGGCCTCACCGTCGTCATCGCCCCCATCGTCGTCGCCGTCGTCGTCGTCATCGTCGGAGCCTGCGGCGGTGGCGGTGGTCGTCGGCTGCGGGGCGTCGTCATCGTCTCCGGACGGGCTCCCGGCGGTCGAGGTGGTGGCCCGGTCGTCGTCATCGTCGTCGTCGTCGCCGGTCGCGCCGGTCCCCCCGGTCGCGCCGGTTCCCCCGTCGTCGTCGTCCGACGCCGAGCCGTCGTCGTCCGACGCCGAGCCGTCGTCGTCGCCGTCGTCGCCCCTGCGGTCGTCATCGGCGTCGTCGGTGACCCGAGGCCGGGGGTTGATGCGGGTAGGCTCGGCCGTCACGTCGCCGTCCTCGAGCGGGATCACGATCTCGATCGGCTCGACCTCGTCCACCGGGTCGGCCAGGGAGGTGCTGACGGTGAAGTAGGCCACCACGGCGAGGATGATGACGAGGGGGGCGAGGACACGGAACATGGCACGATTCTGTTCGGACGGGAAAAGAGCGCGATGAACCCCCGGTGAGAGTGTTCTTAGTCGCGGTCACAGGGTGGTCATCCCACCGCTCCCGGCCCCTCGGACCCTAGTGCGGCCAATACAATCGGCGGCAGCCATGGCACCAACACCCCGTCCCACCCTTCCCCTCAAGGTCGCCGTCGTCGGCACCGGGGGCATTTCCGAGGCCCACCTCTCCTTCCTGGCGGGTCGTTCCTCGGTCGGCCCCGTCGACGGCCGGATCGATCTGCGAGCCGTCTGCGATCTGTCGCCGGTGGCCGCCCGCTACGCCGCCCGTACCTTCGGCGCCGCCGCCCACTACACCGACCTCGACGAGCTGTTGGCCACCGAGAGTCCCGATGTGGTCCACGTGCTCACCCCGCCCAGCACCCACATCCCGCTGGCCACCGCCTGCCTCAAGGCCGGGGCCGACGTGATCTGCGAGAAGCCGGTGACGCCGACCAGCATGGAGCTCGCCGATCTGCTCGCCACCGCCGACGGTCTCGGTCGTCGTCTGACCGAGAGCCACAACTACCGCTTCAACCGCACCATCGTGGCCATCGGCGACGCCGTCGAAGCCGGCGAGCTGGGCGCGGTGCGGGAGGTGGAGGTGCGCATCGCCCTCCCGGTCACCGGCACCGGCGACCGCTTCGGCGATCCCAACCTCCCCAGCCCGATCCACGCCATGCCGGCCGGCGTGATCCACGATTTCACCACCCACTTCGCCTACCTCCTGTGCCACTTCACTCCCGGTGTCCGCTTCGAGCGGGTGGCCGCCGCCTGGAGCCGCCACGGCGACAACGACCTGTTCCGGGTCGACGACCTCGACGCCCTCCTCATCGGGGAGGGGCCCGACGGTGCCGTCCACGCCCGTCTCCGGTTCGACGCCCGCTCGGCCCCCGACATGTTCTCCGTCGTCGTGCGGGGCGCCGACGGCTACGCCGAGACCGAGCTGTTCCAGCCGTTCCTGCGGGTGGTGAAGCCCCGCCCCGGCGGCTCGAAGCTCTCGGGTGTGGTCAACCACCTGGTCAACGGGGCCGGCCAGGCCTCGTCGGGGCTGCGCAACCTGAGCGACAAGATCCTGCAGCACGGCCCCCTGGAGGGGATGTACGAGATGCTCGACCAGACCTACGACGCCCTGATCAAGGGCACCCCGCTTCCGGTCTCGACCGAGGACATGCTCGGGGCGTCCCGCCTCGTCGATCTGCTGCTCAGCGAGGAGGCGGCGCTGTGAAGATCCTGATCACGGGAGCCACCGGGTTCGTCGGCCGCCACGTGGTGGCCGCCGCCCTGGCCCAGGGCCACCAGGTGCGGGCCGTCGTCCGCCCCGCCGGATCGGCCGCCGGGCTGGGCCCCGCCGCCGACGACGAGAACGTCGAGTCGGCCCGGGTCGACCTCCGCTCGGCCAAGGGTCTGGCCGAAGCGGTCGACGGCGTGGACGCCGTCATCCATCTGGCGGCGGCCAAGGCCGGCGACTTCTACAGCCAGTTCGCCGGCACGGTGGTGGCCACCGAGAACCTGCTCGCCGCCATGGCCGAGGTCGGCGTCGACCGGTTGGTCGCCGTCAGCACCTTCTCGGTCTACGACTACCGCAACCTGCCCTCGAACGGTCTGCTCGACGAGAGCTCGCCCATCGACCTCGAACCGGACCAGCGCGACGAGTACGCCCGGACCAAGCTCCTCCAGGAGGAGCTGTACCGGGAATGGGGCTCGATCGAGGGCCACCGGATGGTGATCCTCCGGCCCGGCATGATCTACGGCGCCGGTGAGCTGTGGCACCCCCTCCTCGGGGCCGAGCTCGGCCCGCTGTTCATCCGGGTGGAACACGGCGGCGTCATGCCCATGATCTACGTGGAGAACGCGGCCGACGCCCTGGTGGCGGCGGCGGCCCGCCTGGCCGACCCCGAGTCCGGCATCGACGGCGAGACGATCAACCTGGTCGATGATCAGCTCCCCACCCAGCAGGCCTACGTCGACGAGGTGATCCGGGTGATGGACCCGCCCCGCTCGGTGAACGTGCCGTGGCCGGTGCTCCGGATCGGGGCCGACGCCCTGGCCCGGGCCAACCGTCTGCTCGTTGGCGGGCGGGCCAAGTTCCCCGGCATCGTCGTGCCCGACAAGTTGCACGGTCGGTTCAAGCCGCTCCGCTACGACAACGCCAAGGCCAAGCGCCTGCTCGACTGGCAGCCCCGCTTCACTCTGCAGGAGGCGGTGGCCCGCAGCGCGGCCGACGAGGCGGCGGCCGACGAGGCGGCCACCGGCACCGCCGGCCCCGAGACGACGGCCCCGGCCGGTGTCTGAGGCCGCCCCGGCGGCGAAGCGCGGCGGCCGCATCGCCTACCTGACCGGCGAGTATCCCCGCGCCACCGACACCTGGATGCAACGGGAGGTGGCCTCGCTGCGCCACCGGGGCACCGAGGTCGACTTTTTCGCCGTCCGCCGACCGGGTGACGAGCACATGGTCGGCCCCGAGCAGCGGGCCGGGCGGGAGCGCACCACCTACCTGTATCCGATGCTGCGCCCCGGCCCGCTGGCCGCGGCCCACCTCGGCCTGCTCGTCCGCTCACCCCGGCGCTACCTGGGTGGCCTGGCCCTGCAGTGGCGCACCCGGCGGCCCGGGCTGCGGGGCAGCCTCTACCAGCTGATCTACTTCCTCGAGGCCGGGCTGTTGGCCAGGGAGATCCGATCCCGGGGCATCGGCCATCTCCACAACCACCTGGGCGACTCCAGCGCCACCGTGGCCATGCTCGCCGCCCACCTCGGCGGCTTCGGCTACTCCCTCACCCTCCACGGCCCCGGCATCTTCTTCGAACCGCACACCTGGCGGCTCGACGAGAAGCTGGCCCGCTGCGAGTTCTGCGCCTGCATCAGCTTCTTCTGCCGGAGCCAGGCCGCCATCTTCGCCCCGCCCGACCGCCACGACCGGCTCCACATCGTCCACTGCGGTGTCGACCCGTCGGTGCTGCAGCCGGTCGAGCACCAGGGCGAGGGCACCCGGCTGCTGTTCGTGGCCCGACTGGCCGAGCTCAAGGGCCTATCGGTGTTGTTCGAAGCCCTACAGCAGGTGGTGGAGCGCTATCCGGCCACCCAGCTCACCGTGGTGGGCGACGGGCCGGAGCGGGCCCGGTTCGAGGCGCTCACCGCCGAGCTGGGCCTGGAGAAGTCGGTGACCTTCGCCGGCTACCGCTCGCAGGCCGAGGTGGCCGCCCACCTGGCCGAGACCGACGTGTTCGTCCTGCCCAGTTACGCCGAGGGCGTCCCGGTCACCCTGATGGAGGCCCTCGGCTCCGGTGTGCCGGTCGTCGCCACCCAGGTTGGCGGGGTCAGCGAACTGGTCGACCACGGAACCAACGGGTTCATCGTCCGCCCCGGCGCCGTCGACGAGCTGGCCGACCGGTTGGCCGAACTGGTGGGTGACCCCGACCTCCGGTCCCGCTTCGGCGCCGCCGGACGCCGGCTGGTCCTCGCCGACTTCGACAACGACACCGAGGCGGCTCGCCTGGCCGCCCTGTTCGGGGCCGTCGCCGGGGGGTCACAAGTCGCCATGCGGCCCGAACCGGCCTGAGGCGCTCCCGGCCTCGGGCGCCCCGACCGGACGCGACGCTGGCGCGACCGTGGTGCTGGTACCTTGCAGCCCTCCCCCAGACATGCTCGGAGGGCTAGGCCCATGTTGAAGAAATCCCCGTTGCTGGCGTTGGCGGGCGCCCTGGCGCTGCTCCTGTCCGCCTGTGTGAACCCCGCCACCCTGTTCGACGACGACGCCGCCGACGGCGATCAGATCGAAGCCGCCGGCGGCGCCACCACCGACGATGCGGCACCCGTCGAGGGTGAAGGCGAGGACGACGGCACGGCCGTCGACGGTGGCGATCTTCCCGAGATCGACCTGCCCGACGGCATGACCAGCGAGGAGGGCGAGCAGGCCGTCCGCCAGGCCATCACCGGCGATGTCCCGCCCGAGGTCGAGGAGTGCGTGGCCCGGCGCCTGCTGGTCGAGCCCGGCCTCGCCGTCGCCCTGATCGCAGCCGACGCCAATTTCATGGTCACCGACCTCCCGTTCGAGGATCAGGTCACCCTGGCCGAGATCACGATCGACTGCTCCGGTCCCGAGCTCCTCGGTGAGTTCCTGGCCCAGGGCTTCGCCGAGGGGTCGGGCGACATCGAGGCACCGCCGGAGATGATCGACTGCTTCGAGCGGCGCCTCACCGACGACGACGGCCCCCTGGTGTTCGTCGGACTGGCCGCCGTCGGCGAGGAGCAGCCGCCGGAGGTGCCGGCCCAGGAGCCGCTGATCGACACCCTCACCGAGTGTGTGTCCGGTGGCTTCCTGGCGACGGTCGTGGTCGACGAACTGTCGGTCGAGGATCCGACCTTCGCCTCCGCCGTCGATCCGGTGTGCGTCGATCAGGCCTACGCCTCCGACCCCGAGGTCATCCGACCCCTGTGGACCGAGTTCGTGCTCAACCCGCAGGCCGACTTCACCGACGTGTCGCCCACCGTGACCGCCTCGGTCTTCGCACCGCTGTTCAACTGCATCAGCTTCGGCTCGGTGCTGGCCGGCGAGTTCGCCGACCTCGGTGTCGATCTGTCGCAGTCGAGCATCGACTGCATCGACGTCGAGCTGATGAAGCTCGGCTTCTTCGAGACGATCCTCGCCGGTGGCGAGCCGAGCGAGGCCGACTTCGCCAGCGTGCTGCTGACCTGCCTGAGCGCCGCCGAGCTGGCGCAACTGGGCTTGGGCTGAGGCCCCCACCGTCACCGCCCACCCCCGGATCGGGAGGGCGGTGACGGTGGCCTCATACCACGGTGCTGGTACGTTGACGCCGGGGCAAGGACGACTGAGGAGCTTGCCCATGTTGCGGATTCGGCCTGTCACCACCGCCCGAGTCGCCCTGCTGGCCGTCGTCGCCTTCACCGTCGCCGGCTGTTCGCTCTTCGGTGGCGACGACGAGGCGTCCACCGACGATTCGACCGGCCTGAGCCTGCTCGAGCCGGCCCTCGAACTGCCCGACGGCGTCTCGGAGGAGCAGGCTCAGCTCACGGTGCTCGCCGCCGTGTCGTCGACGGTGCCTGCGGCCGCCCAGGAGTGCACGGCGGAGGCGCTCAAGGAGGAGCCCGACCTCTACCTCGCCGTCTTCAACCAGGGTGATCTGTTCTCGATCACCACGCTCCCGCCCGACGACCAGGTGACCCTGGCCGGGATCACCATCGCCTGCTCCGGCCCGGGTGTCCTCGGCCAGTTCGTGGCGGAGGGTCTGACCGAGGTGGCCAACGCCACGCCCCCGCCCGCCGTCATCGACTGCTACGAGGCCCGGTTGGCCGGGCCCCAGGCCGACCTGGTGTTCGTCGGGATGACGGCGGTCAACGAGGGCATCGCCCCCACCGACTCGGCCCGCCAGCCCACGATCGCCGCCCTCGACGAGTGCCTGCCGCCGTCGTTCCTGGTCGGCTCGTTCGTCGAGGCCCTCGGGGCCGGAGACCCGGCTTACGCCGACGCCGTCGACGTGGCGTGCGTCGACACCGCCTACGCCGCCGCCCCCGGCACGATGCTGCCGCTGTGGACCGAGTTCGTGGCCAACCCCCAGCCCGAGTTCACCGGCGTCGCCCCGGCCACCCTCACCACCGCCTTCGCCCCCACCTTCGGCTGCATCAGCCTCGCCGGGGTGGTCACCTCCCAGCTGGCCCTGGCCGGTATCGAAGCCTCGGAGGACAGCCTGGCCTGCATCGACCGGGAGCTGGCGAGTGGTGAGTTCTACCAGTCGGTGCTGACGACCCGGACGATCGATCCGCTGGCCGTGCTCGAGGTACTGACCATCTGTCTGCCGCCCGAGCAGCTGGCCGAGCTCGGCCTCACCACCTGATCCACGGCCCGACCGACGGCCCGGACCCGCGGCCTCGTCCCCGTGCCCGGGTCAGGCCCGGTGGCGGCGGTAGTGCTCGATCAGGGCGTTGGTCGAGCCGTCGTGGGCCAGGTCGCCGTCGCCGGTGAGCTCGGGCTCGATCGCCGTGGCCAGCACCTTGCCCAGCTCCACCCCGAACTGGTCGAAGGAGTTGATGCCCCACACCGCACCCTGGGTGAACACCCGGTGCTCGTAGAGGGCGATCAGGCGACCGAGGGTGGCCGGGTCGAGCCTCTGGGCCAGGATCGTGGTGGTCGGCCGGTTCCCGTCGAAGGCCCGCTGGGGATCGTCGATCCCCTCGCCGGTGGTTCCCGGCGATGTTGCGCTTTCGGCGGAACTCGAGGAACCGCTTGTGGTTCCCGGCGATGTTGCGCTTTCGGCGGAACTCGAGGAACCGCTTGTGGTTCCCGGCGATGTTGCGCTTTCGGCGGAACTCGAGG
>JBCCRO010000022.1:0-91580 GCA_039201605.1 Actinomycetota bacterium | reverse complement strand
TGTCGTTCTTCAACACGATCGATCCCGACCCGGCAAACGACACCGACCGCTTCGAGCTGATCATCACCTGACCGGCCCACCGGCGTACTGTCCCAACGCTCCGCCCCGACCGGGTGTCGGCGCTGGTCCGGCCCGTACCGCTGCCGTCTTCGCGCTCCCGCGCCCCGACCGGGCGACGGCGGGTCGGCGGACCGCCAATCTGAGAATCCTCTGAGAGCGCCCCGGCCGCTCTCAGACGTCTCTCAGCCCCCGACTTCCAAGCTCTCCCTCGTACCGATGCGGGCGCCGTCCGCCCCGATGAAGGAGAGAGTCCATGTCCACCCCCCGACCCCGTCGCCGACCCCGCCGAGGCGTCCTCGTCGCCCTGTTGCTGGCGGCGCTGTCCGTCCTGGCCGCCGCCTGCGGCCAGGAGGCCCAAGCCGACGACCGGTCGGTGGCCTCCCTCCCCGCCGCCGGCGACACCGGCTCCTCCGACGGCACGGACGGTGCCACCGACGACGACGACAGCGCCGACACCGACACCGACACCGACGATGGCGATCCCGCCGACGGGGAGGGCGACGACGGCGATGAGGAGCTGACCGAGGAGGAGGCGTTCCTGGCCTTCGAGCAGTGCATGGCCGACAAGGGCATCGACACCTCCGCCCTCTTCGGCGACGCCGCCGGCGAGACGATCGGGGGCACCGACGATGACGAGGACGGTGCCGCCGCCCTGTCGTTCGAGAGCGACGAGGAGTTCGAGGCCTTCGAGGCCGCCAACGAGGAGTGCGGCGAGATCCTGGAGAGCGCCTTCGGCGACTTCGAGCTCACCCCGGAGCAGGAGGCGGCCCAGCGCGATGCCGAGCTGCAGTTCAGCCAGTGCATGGCCGATCAGGGATTCGCGATCGATGTGAACGGATCGGGCACGGACGGGTCGAGCGACGACGGTGGCGTGGTCGGATTCGAGATCGAGAGCGACGCCGACATCGAGGCGCTCGACGCCGCCTTCGCCCAGTGCGAGGACACCATCAACGAGGTCCTCGACGACGTCTACGGCGACGGCGAGGAGGAGGAGTGATGGGCGGCGAGCGACGCAACCTGCGAACCTTCGGCTTGGCCATGGTCGGCCTCGTGGTGGTGGCCATGGTCGGCGCCGGGCTCCTGCTCGGGCCCGCCGCCGGGCAGAGCACCGACGGCGACGGCGCCGACGGCTCGGCGGCCACCACGGCGGCCCCTCCCCTCACCGAGACCGTGCAGCGTTCCGACCTGACCGAGAACGTTGAGGAGACGGCGTCGGTGGGCCACGGTGACCCCTGGGCCGTCCCCACCGACGCCCAGGGCATCGTGACCGAGCGCCACGACGTCGGCACCGTGGTCGAGCCCGGCGAGCCCCTCATCTGGCTCGACACCAAGCCGCTCGTCCTAGCCGAGGGCAACGCCCCGATGTACCGGACGCTGGAGCTGGTCGGCACCACGAAATCGAAGCATCAGCAGGGCGACGACGTGCGCCAGCTCCAGGAGTTCCTGATCGACCTGGGCTTCGACGACAAGGGCCGACTGGAGGCCGACGGCGTCTTCGGCTCCGGCACCCGTCGAGCGGTCAAAGCGTGGCAGAAGGAGCTCGGGGTCACCGAGTCCGGCGCCGTCGACCGCAGCCGACTGGTGTTCCATCCGAACCCGGTGCGGATCGACGCCGCCCCCCGTCTGGGCACCACCTTCGGCGAGCTGACGGTCACCGACGCCACCCAGCGCCTGATCGCCGAGTTCGACAACGACAAGCGACTGTTCGTCCCCGAGGGCGGCACCGTCACCATCGCCGACGGCGCCGAGACCTTCTCCGGCACGATCGTCGAGGTCGAGTCGACCATCACCGACGACGGCAGCCAGAAGCTCAAGGTCTCGATCGAGCCGGATCAGGCCATCCCCACCGGCACCGAGCGGGCCAAGGTCACCGCCACCCGTACCGTGTCGAGCGACGCTCTGGTGGTCCCGGTGCGGGCCATCCTCGCCCTGGCCGGTGGCGGCTACGGCCTCGAGGTGGTGACGCCGTCCGGAGTCGACCTCCGGGCGATCGAGATCGGCGAGGTCGTCGACGACCTGGCCGGGATCACCGGCGACGTGACCGAGGGCGACGAGGTGGTCGTACCGAACGACCGGTTCGGGTCGGACGGATGACGCCCGAAGCGCCGGTCCTCGAACTGCAGGACGTGGTCCGGGAGTACCCGGGCAGCCCACCGGTCCGGGCCATCGACGGGGTGTCGCTCCGCATCGACGACGGCGAGCTGGTGGCCATCGTCGGCCCCTCGGGGTCGGGAAAGTCGACCCTGATGAACCTGATCGGAACCCTCGATCGACCGACCGAAGGGCGGCTGCTGGTCGAGGGCATCGACACCGGCCTCCTGTCCGACCCGGCGCTGGCCGGGTTGCGGTCGGCCCGGATCGGCTTCGTGTTCCAGCAGTTCCACCTGCTGGCGGGGATGAACGCCGTCGACAACGTGGCCACCGGCCTCCTGTACCGGGGTGAGTCCCGCCGCCGCCGCCGGAGGCGGAGCGTGGCCGCCCTGGAGCGGGTGGGCCTCGGGCACCGCCTCGACCACACCCCCAACAAGCTAAGCGGTGGCGAGCGTCAGCGGGTGGCGATCGCCCGGGCCCTGGTCGGCGACCCGGCCATCGTCATGGCCGACGAGCCGACCGGCAACCTCGACACCGTCACCTCCACCGAGATCGTGCAACTGCTGCACACGCTGCACGAGGAAGGATCGACCATCGTGGTCATCACCCACGACCGTGAGCTGGCCGCCGACCTGCCCCGCCGCGTCACGGTGCGCGACGGCCGGATCGTCGGCGATGAGGGCCCCACCGCCGCCCGTCGTCGCCTGGAGCAGGAGGTGGCGTCATGAGACGGCTCCGACGACGCAGCGGCCCCTGGCGCTCGCGCCTGCGCCCCTCCGATGTGCTGGTCACCGGCACCGTCGGCCTTCGCACCCGACGGGCCCGGGCCGCGCTCACCGCCGTCGGGATCGCCATCGGCATCGCCTCGATGGTGTCGGTGATGGGCATCTCCTCCTCCAGCCGCGCCGACCTGCTGGCCGCCCTCGACGAGCTGGGCACCAACCTGCTCCAGGTCCGACCGGGCCAGGACGCCTTCGGCGAGTCGGCCACGCTGCCGGCCGACGCCCCGTCGATGATCCGGCGGATCGGCCCGGTCGACGCCGCCACCTCGCTCAGCCAGATCAACGCCAAGGTGCTCCGCAACGATCGGGTGCCCGCCGGCACCCAGAACGGCATCGAGGTGTACGGCTCGGAGGCCAATCTGGCCGCCACCCTGGGGGCCGGGCTGGCGGCGGGCCGCAGCCACGACGCCGCCTCGGTCCGGTTGCCGACCGTGGTGTTGGGCGCCGTCGCCGCCGACCGGCTCGGCATCACCGACCTGTCGAGCGGGCCCCGGGTGTCGATCGGGGGCCAGTGGTTCGACGTCATCGGCATCTACGAGCCGCTCCCGCTCAACCCCGACATCGATCGGGCCGCCCTGATCGGCCTCGACGTGGCCCGGGAGCGGTTCGAGGTGAAGGCCCTCCCGTCGGCCATCTATCTGCGCACGGCGCCGGAACAGGTGGAGCAGGTGCGGGACGTGCTGGCCCGCACGGCCAAGCCCGGCAACCCCAACGAGGTGTCGGTGGCCCGGCCCTCCGACGCCCTGGCCGCCCGGGCCGAGGTGGACCGCAACCTGCAGAACCTGCTCCTCGGCCTCGGCGGCGTCGCCCTCCTGGTCGGCGGTATCGGCATCGCCAACGTGATGGTGATCTCGGTGCTCGAACGGCAGGCCGAGATCGGGGTGCGACGAGCGCTGGGGGCCACCCGACGCCACATCCGCAACCAGTTCGTGGTGGAGAGCACCCTGCTGTCGTTCATCGGCGGGGTGCTGGGGGTGGGGGCCGGGTTCGTGGTCACCGCCGTCTACGCCTCCCGCCAGGGGTGGCAGGTGGCGCTCCCGATCCAGGGGCTCGTCCTCGGTATCGCCGCCGCCCTGGCCATCGGCGCCCTGGCCGGTCTCTACCCGGCAGCCCGGGCCGCCCGCCTCGATCCGGCCGAAGCCATACGCCCCGCCGCATGAGGGCCTGGGGTACCGTCGGTTCGTCATGCGCGTGTTGATCGTCGAGGACGATGACGACATCGCCGTCGTCATCGAGCAGACGCTGCGGACTGGGGGCTACGAGGTCGACCGGTCCGCCGACGGGCTCGACGGTCGATGGCGGGCCACCGAGGGCGGCTACGGGCTGATCGTGCTCGACGTGCTGTTGCCGGGGATGAACGGGTTCAAGGTGTGCGAGTCGCTCCGAGCCGACGGGATCACGACGCCGGTGTTGATGCTCACCGCCAAGGTCGGCGAGTACGACGAGACCGACGGCCTCGACGCCGGGGCCGACGACTATCTCCGCAAGCCGTTCTCGCCCAACGTGCTCCTGGCCCGGGTCCGGGCGCTGCTGCGACGCAGCGGGGCCACCGCCGAGGGCGGGGAGCGCCTGGAGCGGGGCGGGGTGGCTCTCGACCCTGTCAACCGGGCGTGCGAGATCGAGGGGGAGCCGGTGGAGCTCACCGGCCGCCAGGCCCAGGTGCTTGAGGCACTGCTCCGCTCGGGCACGACGCCGCTGTCGCGGGACGATCTCGTGCGGTCGGTGTGGGGCCTGGACTTCGACGGCGACCCCAACGTGGTCGACGTGTACATCCGCTATCTCCGCCAGAAGCTGGGGAAGCCGACGATCGAGAACGTGCGCGGTCTCGGCTTCCGGGTGCGGGCGTGAGGGCGCTGGCATGAGGGCACAGCCATGAGGGCACAGCCATGAGAGCACAGCCATGAGCGAGCGCCTGAGGTGGACCCGTTCGCTGCGGGCCCGGGTGACCCTGGTCGGCGTGCTGACGCTCGCCATCGTGCTGAGCGTGGGCGGCTGGCTGACGGTGCGGGCCCTGGCCGCCGCCCTCCGCAGCGACATCAACGCCCAGAACCAGGACGTGCTCGACGCCCTGGCCGCCCAGATCGCCGACGGGGCCAACCCGACAACCATCCCCGTGCCGATCGGCTCCGACGGCACCGAGTTCCTCATCCTCGACGAACGGGACCAGGTGGTGAACGCCAGCTTCGTCACCGGGCTCTTCACCGACGTCGTCTTCTCCGCCGACCCGATGGTCTTCGGCGACGGCACCGTCACCTTCGCCACCGAGGAGGAACTCCTGGCCTTCCTGGCCGCCCAGGAGAACGTCGAGGTGGCCGACCTGGGGCCGGCGTTGGGGGAGGAGGTCTTCCCCGCCAACGACGACTGGTTCGAGACCCGCCGCACCATCACCAGCCCTGACGGCATCGAGCTGACCCTGGTGGCGCTGTCGCCCTTCGGGATCGTCGACCGCAGCATCGACCGCCTGGCTCTGGCTCTGGTGGTGATCGTGCCCTTCGTCGTCCTGCTCGGGGGTGTCGCCCTGTGGGTGGCGGTCGGCTCGGCCCTGCGGCCGGTGCGCCAGATCTCCGACGAGGCCAATCGGATCGCCCCCTCGACCTCCGGTGACCGGCTGCCCGTCCCCGACTCCGGCGACGAGATCGCCGATCTGACCGTGACCCTGAACGGGATGCTCGACCGGCTCGACGCCGGGCTCATCCGGCAGCGCCAGTTCGTGTCCGACGCCTCCCACGAGCTCCGCTCACCGCTGACGGCGGTGAAGGGCGCGGCCGAGCTGGTGGCCGGGCACCCCGAGGTCCCGGCCGACGCCGCACCGTCGGTGGCGGCCCTCACCCGGGGCGTCCACCGGCTGGAGACGGTGCTGGACGACCTGACCGACCTGGCCCAGTCCGGGGCGGGCGTCCCCATGGTCGACGTCGCCCTGGCCGACGTGATCCTGGCCGAGGTCGAGGCGCTGGAGCCGGTGCCGGGCGTCGTCGTGCGGGCCGACGCCCTCGACCCGTCGGTCGTGCGGGGCCACCCCGTCCGTCTGGGACGGGCGGTCCGCAACCTGCTCGACAACGCCGTGCGCCACGCCGAGTCGCAGGTCCAGGTGTCGACGGTGGTGCTCGACGGGTCGGTCCGCATCGTGATCGACGACGACGGCCCCGGGGTCGACCCCGAGGACCGGCGCCGTATCTTCGAGCGGTTCGTGCGCCTCGACGACGCCCGCACCCGGGACAGCGGCGGCACCGGGCTGGGGTTGGCCCTGGTGGCCGCCATCGCCGAGGACCACGGCGGCTCGGTGGTGTGCACCGACTCGCCCCTCGGGGGCGCCCGCGTCGTCCTCGGGTTCTAGTGCCGCCCGGGTGCCGCCGTCGGCACCCGCCATCCGGCGGTACGGGGTGGCCGCCCGACGGAGGCGTTCGCTCAGCGGAGCGAGATACCGGCGGTCTTGGTCTCCAGGTACTCGTCGAGGCCCTCGTGGCCGCCCTCCCGACCGAGGCCGGAGTCGCCCATGCCACCGAAGGGCACCGAGGCCGAGGTGGGGTTGACGTCGTTGATGCCGATGATCCCGAACCGCAGCGCCTCGAAGGCGGTCAGCGACGTCTTCAGGCTGTCGGTGTAGACGTAGGCGGCCAGCCCGTAGTGGGTGTCGTTGGCCATGGCGATCACCTGATCGACGTCGTCGTAGACCACCACCGGGGCCACCGGCCCGAAGGTCTCCTCCCGGTAGACGGTCATGTCGTCGGTGACCTCGGTCAGCACGGTCGGGGCGTAGAAGAAGCCGCGATCCAGACCGTCCTCGGTCAGCCGGTGACCACCGACGGGGACGCCGGCGCCCTTGTCTCGGGCGTCGTCGACCTGGGCCGCCACCTTGGCCACGGCGGCGTCGTCGACCAGGGGCCCCACCCCGACGCCCTCGGTCATGCCGTTGCCGGTGATCAGACCGTCGACCCGCTCGGTCAGGGTGGCGGTGAACTCCTCGGCCCGGCTCTCGTGGACGTAGAGCCGATTGGGGCTGATGCAGGCCTGCCCGGCGTTGAGGAATTTGAGTGCCGCCGCCCCCTTGGCCGCCGTGATGGGATCGGCGTCGGGGAACACGATGAACGGGGCGTGCCCACCGAGTTCGACCGATACCCGCTGCAGTGAGGCCCCGGCCTTGGCGGCGAGGAGACGGCCGACGGCGGTGGAGCCGGTGAACGTCAGCTTGGCCACCCGTGGGTCGCTGGTGAACACATCGCCGACGGGTGCCGGGTCGGCGGCGGTGACGAGGTTGATCACCCCGTCGGGCACCCCGGCCTCGGCGAAGATCTCGAACACCGCTTTGGCGCACAGCGGCGTGGCCTCGGCCGGCTTCAGCACCATCGTGCATCCGGCGGCCAGAGCGGGGGCCATCTTCCGGGTGAGCATCGAGATCGGGTAGTTCCACGGCGTCACCATGGCCACCACCCCCACCGGCTGGCGGATGCTGAGGAAGCGCTGGTCGGCCCGGGCCGACGGCAACCACTCGCCGCTGAGCCGACGGGCCTCCTCGGCGTACCACCGGATGAAGTCGGCGGCGTAGCCCACCTCGAACCGGCTGGCCCGCAGCGGCTTGCCCTGCTCGGTGGTCATCAGCTGCGCCAGCTCGGCGGCCCGCTCGCCCATCAGCTGCCACGCCCGCTGGAGGATGTCGGCCCGGGCGAAGGCGGTGGTACGGGACCAGGCGTCGAAGGCCTCGTGGGCGGCCCCGATGGCGGTGGCGGCGTCGGCCGCGCCCCCGTCGGGCATGCGGCCGATCTCCTCCCCGGTCGCGGGGTTGGTGACGGCGAACGTCGCCCCGCCGTCGGCCTCGATCCATGCACCGTTGATGAACATGGCGACAACGTAGCGGCGCCCCGGGATCCGGGGCGAGGCGGTGACCCCGTCGATTCGGCCGGGGCCGAACACCGCGGTCGACCGGCGGCTAGAACGGGGCGGTGGACAACGAATGGGACGAGTACGCCGCCGGGTGGGACGACGACCCGGCGGCCCGGGCCTATGCCGCCGCCGCCTTCGATTCCCTCGTCGGCCTGCCCGGGGTGTCGGACCCGGCGCTCGACGGTGCCCGGGTGCTGGACTTCGGCTGCGGGACGGGCCTCCTCACCGAGCGGCTCGTCGCCGCCGGGGCTCACGTCGTCGCCGTCGACACCTCGCCCGCCATGCTCGACGTGTTGGGGGCGAAGGGGGCGGAGCGCGGCTGGTCGACCGTCGTGGCCTCGCTCGACGTGCCCGACGAACCGGCGGCGTTCCAGCTGATCGTGTGCTCCTCGGTGTGCGCCTTCCTCGACGACTACCCGGCGACGGCGGCCGAGCTGACGGCCCGCCTCGCACCCGGCGGCCGCTTCGTCCAGTGGGACTGGGAGCGGGCGGAGGGTGACGACCACGGGCTGACCCGGGGCGAGATCCAAACCGCTCTCGGCGCCGCCGGGCTGATCGACGTCGCGGTCGACACCGCCTTCGCCGTCGACCTCGACGGGTTCGCCATGGCACCGCTCCTCGGCACCGGCCGCCGCCCGTAGCCCCGGCGCCCACACGCCGGTACCCGCCCGACCACCCGCCCGACCACCCGGCCACCGACCGCCCGACCACCGACCACCCGCCACCCGGCCGCCTGTTCGCCTCTGGGTGAGCCCGCCCGCTACGGTCGGCGCCATGCGCGTCGTCTGGCTCGAGATCACCGACGACCCGGACCTGTGGGGCCGGGTGGGCTTCGACGTGGTCGACGGCGCAACCGTCATCAACGGGGTCGAGCACCGCCTCATCGGCGCCCCGACGAGCGCACCGGACGAGGGCACCGGCCCCACCGACGAGGCGATGACGGGGGTGGTCGGCTGGGGCGTGAGCGGGGTACCGGCCGACGTCGGCGACATCGCCGGGATCCCGACGACGGTGGTGGCCGAGCCGCCGCCGCTCACCGGCGAGGACCGTCACCCCAACGGGGTGTACCGCACCGATCACCTGGTGGTGCGCACGCCCGACACCCCGGCCAGCGCCGCCGCCTTCGAGGCGCTCGGCCTGGAGATCAAAGGCAACCGCGCCACGGCGTCGGGCGGGGCCCGGGTCGACATGCGGTTCGCCTGGGCCGGCGACACCCTGCTGGAGATCGTCGGCCCCCCGGAGCCCGACGGCACGGCCGGCACCGGGGCCCGGATCGCCGGCATCGCCTACGTCAGCGCCGATCTCGACGGCACCGCCGCCCACCTGGGCGACTGGTCGACGACGCCGGTGGACGCCGTCCAGCCCGGCCGCCGGATCGCCGCTCTCCGCTCCGAGGTGGGCTCCAGCGTGCCGATGGCGTTCATGACGCCGCACGTCAAGCGGTGATCCACACACCCGAGAGGCAGGAGGCCACCAGCTGATGGCACCGACCGACACGGCCGACGTGGTGGTGGTCGAACGCCGCGGCGCGGCCGCCATCGTCACCCTGAACCGACCCGAGGTGCGCAACGCCCTCAACCACGAGCTGCGGTCGGGGCTGTACCGGGCGCTGGCCGAGGCCGACGGCGGCGATGCGGCGGCCATCGTCCTGACCGGTGCCGATCCGGCCTTCTGCGCCGGCCTCGACCTGAAGGCGCTGGCCCGGGACGGACTGACCCGGACCGAAGCCGACGACGCCGATCGATCAGCACCCCGCTCGCCCCTACCCCCGCTCGACAAGCCGCTGATCGGCGCCATCAACGGTGTCGCCGTGACCGGGGGCCTCGAGCTGGCGCTGACCTGCGACTTCCTGGTCGGGAGCGAGCGAGCCGCCTTCGCCGACACCCATGCCCGGGTCGGGGTGATGCCCGGTTGGGGGCTCACCGTCGCCCTTCCCCAGGCGATCGGCATCCGCCGGGCCCGACAGATGAGCTTCACCGGCAACTACGTGGACGCCGCCCAGGCGCTGGCGTGGGGACTGCTCAACGAGGTGGTCGACCACGACGACCTGCTCGATCGAGCGGTCGCCATCGCCGAGGACATGTCATCGATCGCGCCCGCCAGTCTCGCCGGTGTCCGCAACGCCTATCTGGCCGCCGCCGCCGGGCACGACCGACCGGCACTCGAGGCCGAGGCGGCCTACTCGGCCCGGTGGGCCACCGGATTCGATCCGGCCGCCTTCGCCGAGGCCCGTGAGGGCATCCAGGCCCGGGGTCGGTCCCAGCAGCGCTGATGGCCCGCCGGGCACGGTGATCGGCCCGACCCGACGGCTGGCTCGTCGACCGGCCCTCAGGCCGGGCAGGCGCCGTCGATCGGAACGGGCCGGTAGCCGAGCACCCGGTCGACGAACCAGCCGTCGGAGGCGGTGAGCCCCTCGTCGGCGCACACGTCGTCGATCGTCGCCAGCGACGCCCCGACCCGTAGGGTCAGCGCCTCGGTCTCGTCGTCGTCGCCGTCGGCCGAGCCGTCGCCACAGGTCCGGTTCAGGCGTCGCCGCAGCTCCCCCTCCACCAGCCGCACATCGTCGAGGGGAACCACCAGATCGTCGGCCAGCGGGGCCAGGTCGGGGTGGTCGGGGTCGAGCGAGCGCACCAGCGGGGTCTGGGTGTCGAACACCGACGTCGCCGCCGGGATCGCATGGTGGTTCCACCGGCCCTCCTCGGTGCGGAGGTTGGTGGCATCGGCGAAGGCGTACGCCGTGCCCAGGCCGAGGTAGGGGGCCAGGCCGAGCAGGGCGACCACGATGCCGGCGAGGAGAGCCACCGGCCCGACCCACTCGGTGGGGGTGGGGGACTCGGTGGGCGACGGCGGGCCGAACGTACCGGCCCCGTACAGCACGAGGAGCACCAGGCCGGTGATCACCGCCGCCAGGGCCGCCACCGACGGGCCGAAGTCGGTCGGGGCCCCGCCCAGGGGCTCGGCCCCCGCCACCACCCCGGTGAGGACCCGCACCGTGGCCAGGAACATCACCACGACGACCGGGATCGCCACCACCACCGAGGGCCACCAGTGGCGATGACCGATGGCCGACAGCTGGTCGAGGCCGGCGTCGACCACCTCGTGGCGCATCAACAGGACGATGAAGGCGAAGGCCAGGGCGGAGAGCTGCGGCGCAGCCGCTCCGACCACGACGTGGAACAGCAGCGCCGCCGCCAGCGGCAGCCGCCGCATCCAGGGGAACATCAGGCCGACGACCAGCAGCAGCTGGAGGGCGACGACGGCGCCGGGGAACCACCCGGGGCCACCGTCGTCCAGCTCGGGGAGCACGACGAGCAGGTCGCGACTGCGGTCGTACACGGCGACGGCGCAGCTGGTGGCGGCGGAGGTGAAGCCGTCGTTGATCTGGTGGATGGCGACCACGGCCCACCCGATGAGGAACCCGGTGCGGAACACCGGACCGAACCGGGGGCCCATCTCGCTCATCCGGGGCCAGCTCCGATGGCGCATGGCGGCGGCGTAGAGGCTGCCCAACCAGAACGGTGTGAGCACGGCCAGCAGAAGCCAGAAACCCGGTGGGGCGTCGAGGTCGAACAGGGTGCGGCCCGTGATCGAGACCAGGAGCACGGTCATGGCCGTCACCGACCAGGGCCGCAGGATCAGGGCGATGGCCGACAGCAGCACCGGCAGGAGCCACAACGACTGCTCACCCCGGCCGGTGAGCAGCTGCATCAGCACCCCCCAGCCCACCAGGGCGGCGAACGCCTCGTAGCGGCTGCGGGGAAGTCGGAGCAGGTCGGCAGGCCGCCGCGACTGCTCGGTGACGGTCACGGCCCCCAGCAGTGCTTCGGAGTGAGACATCGATCCCACGATCTAGTTGTAGCGCCAACCGATAGACGCTGCCAGAGCGGGTTAGGGACGACTAGGTCCGAAATGCTCCGCCACCGTCGCCGCCAGCTCCTCCTGGGAGCCCGCTTCCGGTCCGGCCGACGGTCGATGGTCGGCCACGGTGGCGAGCGCCTGGTCGAGGGCCACCCCTCGGGCGCTCAGCACGGCGACGGCGAACGTCCCGGCCCGACCGATCCCGGCGCCGCAGTGGGCCAGGAGCCGGGCGCCGTCGTCGAGGCGGGCCACGCAGTCCTCCACCAGGGGGAGGAACTCCTCGACCGGCCGTACACCGAGGTCGGGCGTCGGGAACCACAGGCGACCGGGTGCGTCGGCCCGCAGCCAGGAGACGTAGTCGGGGTAGCGGGCCTCGATCTCGTGCCGCTCGTTGAAGCAGAGCAGGGTGTCGGCTCCGACCCGGGACAGTGCGCCGTCCGGGTCGGGCCCCACCGCGTGCTTGCCGCACAGCCACAGCCGCCCCGCGCCGGGCAGGGGGATCTCGTCGATCCCACCGTCGGCCGATCGTCCCCGGGGCCAGCTGCTCATGGCCGAAGAAGGTAGTCGCACCACGGCGGCCGGTCCGCCCGGTCGGCGGACGTTGTGTTAGGAATTCCTACCAGGCTGACGTAGTGTCTCTTCAAGAAACCCGAGCGGTGGCTGGCGTAGCCGCTGCGGTATCGGCGAGGAGGTCGATGGTGAGGGTGACCGACGGATGATCGCCGACCTGTTGATCATCGCCGGTCTCACGTCACTGGCGTTCTCGATCGTCGTCGTCACGTCGTGGCGGGTCCGGCCGACTTCCTGGGCCCAGGATCTCGGCGTCGACACCGACGATCAGGTCGGCCCGCTCGTCACCGGATCGCTCATCACCCTGATCCTGTTCGGGGGAGCGCTCGGCGGCGCCGCCGTCGGCGAGAGCCTGTTCACCAGCTTCGTCGGGGCCTGGGCCGTGGTGGCCTTCGTCGGTCTGGTCGATCTGCTCGTCGTCGACTCGCTCATCCACCTGGTGCTGCGGCCGTCGTGGATGTGGATCGGGGGGGTCGACGACGTCGACTTCCAGTTCCACCTGCAGAGCTTCTGGGTGTCGCTCGTGGTCGCCCTGCCCGTCGCCGGGCTGGCCGTGGCCATGGTCACCGCCGTTCGCTAGCACCCGCCGACCGACGAATCGGGCGACGAATCGGGCGATGTTCTCCGAGCGGCCCGGTGGGGCGGGCGCCGGTCAGCGGAAGAGGGCGGCGACGGCGCCGACGTCGTCCAGCGCCGCCTCGACCAGCTCGGGGGCGTCGACCCCGGCCAGCTGGGGCACGGTGGCGGCATCGTCGAGGAGCTGCTGCACGCTGCCCTCGTCGTCGCCCTCGGTCCAGCAGGCGACCAGGCGGGCCCAGATCATCGTGTCGGTGTTGAGGCCGTCGTGGTGCTCGGTGAGCGACGCCAGCATCGGCTCGGGGAAGCCCCAGCGGGCACCCATGTGGCCGGCCAGGGCGGCGTGGTCGAAGCCGAAGGTCTCGGTCTCGGCCTGGGCCAGATCCGGGATCTCGCCGTTGTGCCACCGCCTGATCAGATCCTCGTAGCCCGGAACCTGGTCGAGCAGCACGGGGAGGGCCATGTCCTGCAACAGCGCGGTGGTGAAGGCCTCCGATCGGTTGGCGGGCTGGATCCGGCCGCTGATGGCGGCGGCCACCACCGCCCGCTCGGCCGCCGTACGCCAGAAGCGGGCCGAGTCGAACACGGGGGAGCGGACCTCGGGCAGGGAGGCGCTGACGGCCGAGCCGATCAGGAGCGACTCGATCTGGTTGCGGCCGAGGAGGGCGGCGACCTGCTGGAGGTCGTTGACCGGGTTGCGGAGCCCGACGGCGGCCGAATTGGCCATGCTGAGCATCTTGGCCGTGATCCCGGGGTCGATGGCGAGGGTGTCGGCCACCTGGCACATGTTCGACGTGGGGTCGCTCAGCATCGAGAGGGCCTCATTGACCACGTTGGGGAACGTGGGCAGCTCGTAGCCGTCGAGGACGCCCGCCACCTCGTCGATGCGGTCCTTGGCCTTGCGCTTGAACAGCTTCATTCGCCCCTCCTGGACATCATGGTGGAGAAGATGCTGAGCAGGCCGCCCAACATGCCGTAGCCGACGATGACCTGACCGATCACCACGGCCTGGGCCGTCTGTGAGTTGGGGAGGATGTCGCCGTAGCCGAGCGTGGTCAGGGTCACGATCGAGAAGTAGAGCGACGACAGCGCCGTCTTGTCGTCGCCGTAGTCGATGTCGACCACCTCGTAGATACCGGCGAAGATCAGGGCGAAGGTGAAGGTGCACATGCCCCACCGCACCATCGAGCGGCCGCAGTCGGAGGTGAGCCACCACAGCCGGTAGATCCACTCGTGGGTCGGGCTCTGGGTCCGGAACTCGTGGAGGTAGTTCTGGTCGATGACGAAGCGGCGGGCGAGGAAGGCGCCGGTGAAGTCGGTGCCCGTGGTGTCGGCCCCCACCCAGTCGGCGGTGCGGTAGTGCAGCATCCCCTTCACCTTGGCCCCACTCAGGTGGGCGTTGCGGAACGAGGCGTTGTCGACCTCGGCATCGGTCAGGTCGGCGTCGGTCAGGACGCAATTGGTCAGGTCGGCCTCGATGAGGGTCACCGAGCGGAGGCGGGCCCCGGCCAGATTGGCGGTGCGCAGATCGGCGCCGGTCAGGTCGGCGTGGCTGAGCGAGGTGTTGCCCAGATCGGCCCCGAAGAACGAGGCGCCGTGCAGGTTGGCGCCGCCGAAGTTGCTGTCGTGGGCGGAGCTCTGCGACAGGTCGGCGTCGGTGAGATCGACGTTGAGGAGGTTGGCGTCGTCGAGCTTGGCCCCGTGGAGGGCGACACCGACCAGGGTGGTGCCGATCGCCTTGACCCCGGTGAGGTCGGCCAGTGACAGGTCGGCACCGGTCAAGTCGAGGCCGCTGAGGTCGCGGCCCGACAGATCGACGCCGCGGAGCACGGCGCCCGGTTCCAGGGGCGGGAGGTCCTCTTCGTCCGTGGCGGGCACGCTGGGTGTGTCGACCGACGTCATGGTTGAGTTCTCGGCACGTTCGGGGGCCGACTCAAGGTGCAGTTCGACGAGGTGCACCGGCGACGATCAAGCTTCGACATGGCATGCTGGGCGCCGTGTTCTGGGACTCCCTCAGCCCTGACGATCGCCAGGCGGTCGAGGTGATCGCGGCCCGTCGGGCCTACGGCGGGGGCGAGACGCTGTTCCTCGAGGGCGATCGGCCGACGCACGTCCTGGTCGTCCTCCGGGGCCAGGTGAAGCTCACCCGCAGCACGGTGGACGGCCGCAGCGTGCTCATCGAGATCCGCCGGGCCGGGGCGATCGTCGGCGAGTCGGGCCCCATCGACGATCAGCCCCGGGGTGCCTCGGCCACGGCGCTCACCGCCGTCGAGGCCCTCGTGATCCCGGCCGACGCCTTCGTGCGGCTGCTGGCCGATCGGGGCACGGTGGCACTCCAGGTGATCGGCACGCTGGTCGAGCGGCTGCGGGAGTCCTCGGTCAGGCGGCTGGAATCCGGGACCAGCGACGCCGTCACCCGACTGGCCGGGCGGCTGGTCGAACTGTCGGCCGGGGCCGAGGTCGGAGCCGACGGGTCGGTGTCGTTGGACCTCACCCTCACCCAGCAGGACTTGGCCGAGTGGATCGGGGTGTCGCGCGATGCCGTGGTGCTGGCCTTCCGTCAGCTCCGCCAGCTGGAACTGGTCGAGACCGGCCGTCGGCAGATCACCCTCCTCGACCGCGACCGCCTCGTCCGCTTCGCAAACCCGCCCGGTGGGCGGACACCCTGACCGTCCGACGGGTGCCCCGACCGCTGGTGCACCCTCTGACGGCGTGGTGGCGCCGGTTCAGATCCGGCGGCGGCGCCGTTCCCGGTCGTACCACTGGGCGGCCGCCTCGGCCCGCCGCTCCAGCTGCTGCACGGTGGCCTGGGACACCTTGGCCACGCCAGACAGTCGGTTGAGCTCGGCGTTGATCTGGGCGTGACTCTGGCCGGTGAGCGAGGCGATGTCGCGCACCCAGCGGGTGTTGATACTGCGCTGCCGCTCCCGCTCGGCCCGGCCCCCGCTCACGCGGACTCCGGCGGCGGTGGCCACCGGCGGGAGCTGGTCGAGGTCGATGAGGAGATTGGGTTCGAGGTTGACGCCGCCGGCCCCCGCCTCGGCGGGGTCGGTCGGGAGGTCGGGCTCGTCGACCTCGGCCAGGATGTCGTCGATCTCGGCGTCGGCCGCCTCGGTCAACGTGGCGGAGTGGACGGCGAACAGCGACATCTGATCACCCTCGTCGGGTCGCTCCGCCGCCTCCCGCTTGCGCTCCTCCTCGGCGTGATGCTTGAGCCGGTGACGGCGGGACTCGGCGATCGAGTTGGCGTAGTGGCGGAGGCGGGGGTCGTCGGGCACGAACATGTAGGCCCGTGATCGGCCGCCGGTGTGGCGCACGATGCGACCCACGGCCTGGCGGAAGAACAGCTCGGTCGTGGTGGTGGTGGCGTGCACGCCGACCCGCAGCCGGGGGATATCGACCCCCTCCGACACCATGCGGACGGCCACGATCCAGGGGTCGTTGTTGGTGGCGAAGCGGCCGATCTTGGCCGAGGCGTCGCTGTCCTCGCTGAGGGCCACGGTGGCCAGCACCCGGAACCGGTCCCGCAGGAGGCGGGCGATGGCGTGGGCGTGCTCCTGGTCGGTGGCGATGACGAGCCCGCCGGCGTCGGGTTGGTGGTTGCGGATCTCCAGCAGCTGCCGGTGGGCGTGGCTCAACACCTGGGGCAGCCACTCGCCGTCGAGGCTGAGGGCGGCTCGGAGTCGCTGGTTGGCCAGCGACCGGGGGAGGGCGTCGTCGAAGGTGGCCGACACCTCGGAGCCGTCGGGGGCCGTCCACTCCATGTGGCCGCCGAACCGGGGGAAGTAGACGGGGCGCACCACGCCGCCGTCGCCGAGGGCCTCGCCGTAGCCGTATTCGATGTCGGGCTCGACCTGCTCGCCCACGTAGCGGAGGAAGGGGATGGCGGCGGTGTCGGACCGGAACGGGGTGCCCGACAGGGCCAGGCGGCGGGCGGCGGGCCCGAAGGCGGTGACCACACCGTCGCCCCAGGCCAGCTCGTCGCCGGCGTGGTGGACCTCGTCGAGAATGACCATCCCGCCGTTGGCCACGCCGGACAGCTCCAGGGACGAGGTCGCCACCTGCTGATAGGTGGTGACCAGACCGTGCACGTCGGGGGCCAGGGCTTCGGTGGGCGACCAGTCGGTGTCGAGGTGGAGGCCGAAGTTCTCCGCCGCCGAGGCCCACTGCAGCTTCAGGTGGCGGGTTGGGGCCACCACGATCAGCCGACCCCCGATCTTGGGAAGGGTCAGGCGGGCGGCGGTGAGGGCGAAGGTGGTCTTGCCTGCCCCGGGGGTGGCCACGGCCAGGAAGTCCGACCGCTCGGATTCGTTGAAGGCGTCGAGGGCCCGACGCTGCCAGCGCCGGAGCCGCAGCGTTTGACGAGACCGGCGCGAGGGCGGCCCGTTGCGGGCCCCGGGGGAGGCCCCGACGGGGTTGAGGGAGGAGGCGCCGGCGCGAGACACAGCCCACGAGTCTGGAGGGCGTCGACCCCGACTCGCTACCCGAACCGCTGGGTTCTTGTCACCCGGACGCTCTCGGCGGTCGACCGTCGCCGTCGGCGACCACCCACACCCCGTCGAGCGCAGGGTGAGGTCGCTCGGCGGCGCGGTCGCCCCCGTCGGGATCGGACCACGTCGCCAGGCAGGAGGGCCGTACGTCCTCCCAGAGGGTGTCGGGCACCACGACGAGCATCGTGACGTCGGAGGCGTCGGCCGGGGCTCCGTTGGGTGGCTGTGCATCCCACGCTCGGGCGCACCCGGCCTCGGTCACGGTGCGGAGGTTTCGATCGGCGAGGTAGGACACGACGCTCGCCAACAACCACACGCCGAGGAGAGCGGCGGCCCCGAGGAGCACCACCAGCCCGGCCCAGTCGACCGGATGCCGCCCGGCCGGGGCGGCATCCTCAGCGGGCGGTGTTGCGGACCCGTCGCCGGTGGCGGTCATAGGCCAGTGTCACGAGCTCGTCGATCAGGTCGGGGTACTCCAAGCCCGAGGCCTGCCACATCTTGGGGTACATCGAGATCGGCGTGAAGCCGGGCATGGTGTTGATCTCGTTGACCAACCAGCCCCGGCCCTCCTTCTCGTAGAAGAAGTCGACCCGGGCCAGACCCTCGCCCCGCAGTGCCCGATAGGCCTTGATGGCCAGGGCCTGCATCGTGGCGATCTCGTCGTCGGTCAGGGGGGCCGGGATCAGCAGCTTCGCCACCCCGTCGTGGTACTTGTCCTCGTAGGTGTAGAACTCGGCTCCGGCCACGATCTCGCCCGGCAGCGAGGTCCGTGGTTCCCGGTTGCCGAGCACGCTGATCTCGATCTCGCGGCCGTTGATGGCCTCCTCGATCACCAGCCACTGGTCGTAGGAGGCGGCCAGCTCGATGGCGGCCTGGGCCTCCTCCAGGGTGTCGGCCCGGCTGACGCCGACCGACGAGCCCATGTTGGCCGGTTTGACGAAGATCGGGGTGCCGAAGCGCCCCAGCATCTCGGCCGCCGTGGTGTCGGTGATCTCGTCGATGTGGCAGCCGAACCACCGGCCCTGGGCCACCCCGCTGGCGTCGAAGGTGGTCTTGGCCGCGATCTTGTCCATGGCCAGCGCGCTGCCCAGCACGCCGGCCCCGGCGTAGGGCACCCCGGCCAGCTCGCACAGGCCCTGTACGGTGCCGTCCTCGCCCATCGGGCCGTGCAGCAGCGGCAGGACGGCCCCGCCGTCGGCCGCCGCCTCCGACAGGAGGGTGAAGGGGTCGACCGGCTCGCCGCTCGGGTCGAGGGCCTCGGCGTCGGACGACACGTCGGCCTTGGCCCACCGACCGTCGCGACCGATGCCGATGGGGACGATCTCGTAGCGGTCGGATCGGGCGGCATCGAGCACGTGCTTGGCCGTCACACACGACACGTCGTGCTCGGCCGACTGGCCCCCGAAGAGGACGAGGAGGCGGGTGGGTGCGTTGTCGGCCATGGCGGACAACGCTAGCTCGCGCCCCTCACCCCCGGTCCGTCGCTTGGGAGATCAACCTTGTCCGCGCAGCTCCCCGTAGGTCGACGGGGCCGGTTGGGTAGCGTGACGCTGGTGAAGCTCACCGCATCGGAGATCGCCGCCGCCACCGGAGGCCGGGTGGTCGGCCCCGACGCCACCGTCGACGGCGCCAACCAGGACAGCCGGACGGTCACCCGCGGGCAGCTGTTCGTCCCCCTCGTGGCCGAACGCGACGGTCACGACTTCATCGACGGCGCCGTGGCCAACGGCGCCACCGTGTACCTGTCGCATCGGGCCGGGGAGGCGCCGGCGCCCGGCATCACCGCCGGGGTCGTCGACGACACGATGGACGCCCTCGTCGCCCTGGGCCGGGCCGCTCGGGCCCGCCTGAGCGGCCCGGTGGCCGCCATCACCGGATCGGTGGGCAAGACGTCGACCAAGGATCTCCTCTCCGGGGCGCTGGGGGCCGCTTTCGCCTCCCACGCCGCCGTCGGCTCGTTCAACAACGAGATCGGGGTACCGCTCACCCTGCTCGACACCCCGGACGACACCGACGTCTCGGTGATCGAGATGGGCGCCCGGGGCATCGGCCACATCGCCATGCTGTGCGAGATCGCCGCCCCCACGGTCGGGATCGTCACCATCGTGGCCGGGGCCCACACCGGGGAGTTCGGCTCGATCGACAACATCGCCGTGGCCAAGGGCGAGCTGGCGGAGGCCCTCCCCACCGACGGCCTGGCCGTGCTCAACGCCGACAACCCGTGGACGGCGGCGATGGCCGACCGCACCGAGGCCGAGGTGCTCACCTTCGGGACCGACCCGGGGGCCGCGGTCCGGGTCGTCGCCGTCGAGCTCGACGACGAGCTGCGAGGCACGTTCACCCTGGAGACCCCGTGGGGCCCGGTGTCGGCCCGCCCCACCACCCGGGGCGCCCACATGGCCACCAACGTGGCCGCCGCCGTCGGCACCGCCCTGTGGCTCGGGGCCTCGGTGGCCCAGGTGGAGGAGGGGATCGCCGCCTCCACGCCCTCGCCGTGGCGGATGGAGGTGCACCGCACTCCTGGGGGCGGCCTCCTCATCAACGACGCCTACAACGCCAACCCCACCTCGATGAAGGGCGCCCTCGATTCGCTCGCCTCGCTCGCCCGGCCCCGCAAGGTGGCGGTGGTGGGCTACATGGCCGAGCTGGGCGCCGACGAGGGCGCCGACCACCTCGCCATCGCCGACTACGTTCGCTCGGTCGGGGCCGAGCTGGTCGCCGTCGGCACCGACCTGTACGGCATCGAGCCGGTCGACGATCCCCTGGCCGTCATCGGCGAGATCGGCGGTGACACGGCCGTGCTGGTCAAGGGCTCGCGGGCCGCCGGGCTCGAAGCGGTTGCCGACGCGCTGCTCGGCGACGGTTGACCACGGCCGCCGGCGCCTCCTAGGTTGCCGACCATGCAGGACGGCATACCACCCCAACCGGGCGACGGGCCGCGGTATCAGCCGCCACAGTCGCCACCCCCGCACTCCCAGCCACCGCAGTACCAACAGCCGGGCCAGCCGCCACCGCAGTACCCACAGCCCGGCTACCAGCAGCCCGGTTACCAACAACCCGGCTACCAACAACCCGGTTACCAACAGCCAGGGTTCCAGCCGCCGGGCCAATCCGCCCCCTACGGCACCGAACCCCCGAAGAAGAAGCGCGTCCCCACCTGGCTCCTCTTCCTCCTGATGGGTGGTGGCCTCGTGCTCGTCCTCGGTGCGTGCGTCGGCTATTTCGTGTTCCAGGCCGTGGGGGAGATCAACCGGTCCAACGACTTCGCCGCCGCCTGGGCCGAGCGTGACTACGCCGAGCTGCAGACCCTGGTCGAGCCCGGTTGCGGGGTGGCGAGCTCCGACTTCGAGGAGTTCATCGGTTCATCCCGGATCACCGACTACCAGTTCGACTCGGTCAACGTCGTCAACGGCGACACCTTCACCTCCGGGACGATCACCTTCGACGGCTCGGACGAACGGACGATCGAGCTCGGATGGCAGAACGATCTGGTGTGCACCTTCGAGATCGGGCCGCGTTCATAGCCGCCGTCTTGGTCGTCGCCCGGGGCACCAGCGGTCGTCCCCGGGCGAGCAGGACTGCCTGGTCCGTTCGGGCCGGCGTGAGACCTAGGATGAGGCCTTCCGCCGAACCGTAGAGGGGACGTCCTGTGAAGGAGACGACGCCGGTGCTGAACGGCGCCTTCGTGCTGACCACGCCCTCGTTCGGCGATGATCGGGGCTCCTTCAGCGTGACCTACGAACGGTCGCAGGCCGAGGCCCTCGGGCTGGCCAAGCCGTTCGTCCAGGACAACCACTCCATCTCGGCCCCTGTCCACACCCTGCGGGGCATCCACCTGCAGCTGCCGCCCTACGCCCAGGGCAAGCTCGTCCGGGTGCTGCGGGGTCGGATTCTCGATGTGGTCGTCGATCTGCGCCCCGGTTCGCCCACCCGGGGCGAGCACGCCGCCGTCGAGCTCGCCGCCGGGACCGGTGAGCAGCTCTGGGTGCCGGCCGGGTTCGGCCATGCCTTCTGCACCCTCGAGCCCGACACCGAGGTGTTCTACAAGGTCGACGCCGCCTACGCCCCCGAGCACGAGCGCTCGCTGGCCTGGGACGACCCGACGCTCGGCATCGCCTGGCCGGCGGGGATGACCCAGCCCGTGCTGTCGGCCAAGGACGCCGCCGGCTCCGATCTGGCCACGATCCTGGCCGAGATCGATGCCGCAACCGCAGCCTCGACCGACGGCGCCGCGACCGCCACCGAGGCGGGGGTGGGCCGATGAGGGTGGTCGTCACCGGCGGTCTGGGCTTCATCGGCTCGGCCGTCGTCCGTCATCTCCTGGCCGACAGCGACCACGAGATCCTCAACGTCGACGCCGAGACCTATGCCGCGACCCGCACGTCGGTGGCCGACGCCGTCGCCGTGGCAACCGCCCACGCCCCGGCCCGCTACCGCCATGTCGCTGTCGACATTACCGACGGCGACGCCCTGCGCAAGGCGTTGGACGGGTTCCGGCCGGAGGTGGTGATCCACCTGGCGGCCGAGTCCCACGTCGACCGATCGATCGACGGACCCGGCGCCTTCGTCGCCACCAACGTCGTCGGCACCTACGAGGTGTTGCAGGCGGCCCGGGCCACCGGCACCGACGACGTGCGGGTGCTCCACGTGTCGACCGACGAGGTGTTCGGTTCGCTCGGGGCCGACGACGCCCCGTTCGACGAGACCACCCCGTACGACCCCCGCTCGCCGTACTCGGCGTCGAAGGCGGCGTCGGATCACCTGGTGCGGGCCTGGCATCACACCTACGACCTGGCCACGATCATCACCAACTGCTCAAACAACTACGGGCCCTACCAGTTCCCCGAGAAGCTGATCCCGCTGATGATCATCAAGGCCCTGGCCGGCGAGCCGCTCCCGGTATACGGCACCGGCGACAACGTGCGGGACTGGCTGTTCGTCGAGGATCACGCCCGGGCCATCGTCACCGCCGCCACCCAGGGCGATCCGGGCCAGACCTACGCCATCGGGGGTGACGCCGAGCGCACCAATCTCGAGGTGGTCGAAACGATCTGCGACCTGGTCGACGATGCCGTCGGCGTCGGGCCCGAGGGCCCTCGGCGCCGCCTGATCGCTTTCGTCACCGATCGACCCGGCCACGACCACCGCTACGCCATCAACCCGGAGAAGGCCCACCGAACGCTCGGCTGGGAGCCGTCGCTCACCTTCACCGAGGGGCTGGCCCGCACCGTGGCCTGGTACCTCGACAACGGCGACTGGTGGCGGCCGCTCCTGAGCGAGCGTTACGACGGCGGTCGCCTGGGCGGCACGTCGTGACCACGGTTCTGCTGACGGGGGGCGCCGGTCAGGTCGGCAAGGAGATCCAGCGGGCGCCGTGGGCCGCCGGGGTGCGCCTGGTGGCACCCTCGCGGTCGGAGGTCGATCTGACCGACGCCGCCGCCGTCCACGCCGCCGTGGCCGAGGCCGAGCCCGACGTCATCGTCAACTGCGCCGCCTACACCCGGGTCGACGACGCCGAGGACGAGCCCGACGCCGCCATGGCCCTCAACGCCTCCGCCGTCGCCGCCCTGGCCGAGGCGGCCGACGCCGTCGACGCCCTCCTCGTCCACCTGTCGACCGACTACGTGTTCGACGGCGCCAAGCCCGAGCCCTACGTCGAGACCGACCCCGTCAACCCGCTGGGGGTCTACGGCCGGTCGAAGGTGGCGGGGGAGGAGGCGGCCGCCACCGCCCGGCGATCGGTGACGCTGCGGACGTCGTGGCTCTACGGGGCCCTCGGCGCCAACTTCGTGGCCACCAGGCTGCGCCTGGCCGGTGAGCGTGACGAGATCGGCGTGGTCGACGACCAGCACGGCTGCCCGACGGCGGCCGCCGACCTGGCCGTCGCCATCGGCACCGTGATCGACCGGGCGCTCGGGTCGGGATCCGGCTCGGCTGCGGACGGCCCCACCCTGGCGCCACTCTATCACCTGGCCGCCCCCGACGAGGCCTCCTGGTACGAGCTGGCCGTCGCCGCCTTCGACGCCTCGGCCCTCGGGTTCGGCGGCGTCTGCCGCCCCCTGACGACGGCCGAGTACCCCACCCGGGCCCGCCGCCCCAGGAACTCGCGGCTCGACTGCTCGGCCATCGCCCGCGATCTCGGCGTCGTGTTGCCATCATGGCGGCGGTCGCTGCCGACCGTGGTGGCCGAGCTCGAGGAGCAGCATCGTGAATTCGAACCCGACTGAGCGCCGCCGATGACGGCGGCTTCGATCAATCCACACGGCCGACGGGGCATCGTCCTCGCCGGTGGTACCGGCAGCCGGCTCCACCCGGTCACCCAGGCGGTGTCGAAGCAGCTGCTGCCGGTCTACGACAAGCCGATGATCTACTACCCGATCTCCACCCTGATGCTGGCCGGCATCACCGAGATCCTGATCATCACCACCCCCGAGGACCAGTGGCAGTTCGAGCGGCTCCTGGGCGACGGCTCCCGCTGGGGACTCGACCTCCACTACTCCACCCAGGCCGCCCCCAACGGCATCGCCGAGGCCTTCCTCATCGGGGCCGACTTCCTCGACGGTCGCCCGTGCTGTCTGATCCTGGGCGACAACCTGTTCTACGGCAGCGGCTTCAGCCGCCAGCTGCAGGCGGTGTCGGCCCGGACCGACGGGGCGTGCGTGTTCGCCCAGCAGGTGGCCGACCCCGAGCGCTACGGCGTCGTCGACTTCGACGACGAGGGCACGGTGCTCAGCATTGAGGAGAAGCCGGAGAAGCCCCGCTCGTCGTGGGCGGTGACCGGCCTCTACTTCTACGATCGGGACGTGGTCGACGTGGCCCGGTCGATCACCCCGTCGGCCCGAGGTGAGCTGGAGATCACCGACGTCAACGACGCCTACCGGGAGCGGGGGGCCCTGACGGTGGCCCGCCTCGACCGGGGCTTCGCCTGGCTCGACACCGGCACGTTCAACTCGCTGGTCGAGGCGGGCGAGTTCGTCCGGGTGATCGAGCAGCGTCAGCGGCTCAAGATCGCCTCACCGGAGGAGATCGCCTGGCGCCTGGGCCACATCGACGACGCCCAGCTGCGGGCGGTGGCCGAGCCCCTGCTCAAGAGCGGCTACGGCGCCTACCTCCTCGACCTGCTGGAGCAGACCGACTGACGGCGGCGCCCCGTCGGCGGGCCCGGCCGGACCACCGGACGTGGAGCGATGGAGCCGATGGGGTGGCCCGCGGTCGGTCAGCCCATGGCCACGGCGGCCTGCAGACGCGACGTCTGACAGGCGCCCGGGGCGGGCACTGCGGCCAGGGAGTCGGCCGTGGCGTCGAGGGCGCCGAGCACAGCCGAGCCACGGGCCGACATGTCGTCGCCCGCATCGTCGAGACCCCGCTGGAGCGAGAGCGCCGTCTCGGCCAGATCGGCGGTGGCGTCGATCGTGGCCAGATCTTCCAGGGCGGCGAGCGTCATCGTGGCCAGGTCGGGCTCGCCTCCGCCATCGTCGGCCCAGGTGCCGACCCCGTCCCACTCCTCGATGGCCTCGGCCAGGGGTACGACGTGGGTCTGACAGGCGTTGGTGAGCGCCTCCTCGGCCGAGGCGCCCCGGCCTCCGGTGCCGAGCACGGCGCTGACCACGGCCAGGAGGGCGACGGCGGCCACGGCGGCGCCGACGGCGATCTGGCGCCCGAGGTGGGAGCCCGACTTGTCGTCGACCTGGATCTTGGGGAGGGGAAGGGTCGGCTCATTGCCCCCGGTCGGGGGGACTGGCGGCTTGTTGCCTGAGCCGGCCGGCTTGTTCGCCGGTCCGTCGGCGGCGTTGCCCGGGGTACCGGTCGGATCGAACTCGGTCATGAGTCCGCCGAGGGTCGCCCGATTGTCGTTCGCATGGTTCGCCTCCACCGCCGCCGGCTGCCCCGCAGCGACCTGTGTCGTGGAAATCCGCTTCGACGAGCGCCGGCGCCGATGCCGACGAACGCAGATGTGGACGCTCGGAGTCTAGCCCCGCGCCATCGCCGAGTTGGTTGCCGTTGTGTCCACACCTAGCCTCCTCGCATGTCAGCGCCCCTGCTTCGCACCCTTCGGGCCCTCGTGGTGAGGCCGGAAGCCGCCGATCGTGTGGTCAGCGGACCCTACGACGCCTATTCCTCGTCCGAGCGACTGGCCATCAGGGCGGCCGAGCCCCTGAGCTACCTCCACGTCACCCGCACCCCGGAGGACCTGCAACCCGGGGAGACGATCGAGGATCTGGCGACGGCGGCGGCCACCGCCATGGGTCGACTGGTCAACACCGGCGCCTACCGCTTCGTCGACGAGCAGTCGGTGTTCCTCTACGAGCTGACCTTCCGGGGTCATGCCCAGACCGGGGTGGTGGCCCTGGTCCCGGTCGACGCCTTCACCGACGGTCGCATCCGCAAGCACGAGGACGTCCGCCCCGACCGGGCCCGCCTGTTGGCCAACCACCTCCGCCACACCGGCGGCACGTCGAGCCCGATCGCCCTGAGCTTCCGCACCACCGACGAGATCTCCGCCGGACTCACCACCCTGACCGATCGACCGCCGCTGCTCGACCATCGGGCCGACGGCATCGGCGGCCGGGTGGGGCAGCGGGTGTGGGCCGTGCCCGAAGCCGAGGCGGCCGGTCTGATCGCCGCCCTCGGCGACAAGCGCCTGTACCTGACCGACGGCCACCACCGGGCGGCGGCCGCCCTGCTGGCCCGACGCCTCGGTGCCGACGCGGCCGACGACGACCCCCACGGTGAACTCGACTGGGCCATGGTCGTGATCTTCCCCGACGACGATCTCCGGGTGTCGGCCTTCAACCGGATCGTCGTCGACCGGGCCGATCGGTCCGTCGACGAGCTGCTGACGGCGTTGACCGACTCGGGGATGAACCCGATCGAGGTGGTCAGTGGCACCGATGCCGTCCCGGCCGAGCCGGGCCGCATTGCGTTCTACCTCGGCGGGCGCTGGTTCACCGCCACCCTCGGCCCGGCCGCCGGCGATCGCGCCCTCGACCGGCTCGACGTGCAGCGCCTGCAGACCCAGGTGCTGGCACCGGTCTTCGGCGTGGCCGAGCCGGGGGCCGACCCCAACCTGTCCTACGTGCCGGGCACCGTCGACCTGGCCGAGTTCACCGCCCGCTGCGACCGCACGCCGGGCGGGGTGGGCGTGCTGCTGTACCGCACCGGGATCGACGAGCTGTTCGCCGTGGCCGACGACGGCGACCTGATGCCGCCCAAGTCGTCGTACTTCGCCCCCAAGCCGCTCTCGGGTGTGTTCATCCGCTCCCTGGCCCGGGGGTCATTGGCCCGCTTCGGGCCCAGCGGGGGCTGAGCGTCGAGCCTGGACGGCGGCGCACGGCGGCGCCGGGCGTCGAGCGGGAACCGTCGTCGGTCTTTGGTCCCGACGGCCCCGGCGTGCCACGGTGGCGGGGTGAGCGTGCATCCTCTCGACCTCTCGACCCGGCTGATCGACAGCGGCGTGGCCGACACCGCCCCCAACCGCACCACCCAGGAGCTGAGCGAGCTGGCCGACGGCGTCGCCCTGGTCGAGTCGTTCTCCCACGTGGTGGTGGTCGACACCGGCGACGGTCTGGTCCTGTTCGACACGTCGAGCGCGGTGACCGGGGCTCGGGTGATGGAGGCGCTGCGAAGCTGGTCGAACCAGCCCGTCCACTCGGTGGTGTACACCCACGGGCACCTCGACCACGTCGGTGGATCCGGCCACGTGGCAGCCGACGCCGAGGCTCGCGGCCATCGACGGCCCCGGGTGATCGGGCACAGCCTGATCGACGCCCGCTTCGATCGCTACGAGCTCACCTCGGGCTACAACCAGGTGATCAACGCCCGTCAGTTCGGGGGCGCGGCCACCGATGCCGCAACCGCCGCCGCCGAACGACCCTTCCTCCCGCCCGGCACCCTGCGGCCCGACCTCACCTACGAGCGGTCGCTGTCCGAGCGGATCGGGGCCGAGGAGTTCGTTTTCCGCCACTGCCGGGGGGAGACCGACGACCACACGTGGACCTGGATCCCGGAGCGGAAGATGATCTGCGCAGGCGACCAGTTCATCTGGATGTTCCCCAACTGCGGCAACCCCCAGAAGGTGCAGCGGTACCCGTCGGAGTGGGCGGCGTCGCTGCGGGAGATGGCGGCGTGTGAGCCGGAGCTGTTCGTCCCCGCCCACGGGCTCCCGATCACCGGCCGGGACCGCATCGCCCATTGTCTCGACACCGTGGCCACGGCCCTGGAGGAGCTGGTGGCCCAGGTGCTCGACGCCATGAACGCCGGCGCGTCGCTCGACGACATCGTCCACGGGGTGTCGGTGCCCGAGGAGACGCTGGCCCTGCCCTACCTACGACCGATGTACGACGAGCCCGAGTTCGTCATCCGCAACATTTGGCGGCTTTACGGCGGGTGGTGGGACGGCAACCCGGCCCGACTCAAGCCGCCGGCCGACGACGCCATCGGGGCCGAGGTGGTCGACCTGGCGGGCGGGGTCGACGCCGTGATCGATCGGGCCACCGCCCGCTCGGCCGAGGGCGATCACCGGTTGGCCTGCCAACTGATCGAGTACGCCCTGGCCGCCGAGCCGGAGAGTCACGCCGTGCACGAGGCCCGGGCCACCATCTACACCGCCCGCCGGGCTGCGGAGTCGTCGCTGATGGCCAAGGGCATCTTCCGCTCGGCCACCGCCGACTCCGAGGCCGCCCTCAGCGGCGAGACCCCCGAGACCAAGATGGTGCTCAACCTCGGCAGCTGAGCCGACGCCGTCGTCGGCCCGACGTCGCGCCCCGCCCCACCGGGCCGAGGGTGATCGTGCTCCTCAACCGGCGGCCACCGTCTCCGGGTGCTTGCGCCGGTACCGGGCCGCCGCCTTGACCTTGTCGGGGTGCGGTCGGCCGTGCTCGATCATGTACTTCGCCTCCCTCGTCATCGAATCGAGGGCCTTGCGGGAGCTGCGACGCATCGGGCGACCGCCGAGCAGGCCCATGATGCCCTCGATCCGCATCTCGGTCCGGCCGGTGAGCCGGGTGCCGGACCCCTCGGGGGCGAAGGTCCAGGTGTTCTCGGCGCCCACGACGAAGCCGGGTAGACCGTCGTAGAGCTCGTAGCGGAACCGGGTTCGGGGAACGGTCTCCACCACCCGTTCGGATGTGTCCTGGAAGCCGGCGGCGGCGATCTCGCAGGCCCGTTCGCCGGCCTGGCCGTTGGCACCGGGAGCGGTGCCCTGCGATCGGTTGACCCCGGACGACCACTGGTCGATGTCGGCGAACTGCTCGACGATCAGCCGCCAGACGGCGGCGACCGGGGCGTCGACGACGGTGGTCGACTCGGCGGTGATGGTGCGGATGGTGCTCATGGTTCGTCTCCGATCGGATTTGGATACTGACTTACATGTAAGTCAGGAGGCATCCTGACAGGTGTGTCAGTATCGTGCAAGCCGGACGCGACCCGGGGAGGAGATCGATGCGGGAACAGATCGTCGAGGTGGCCGATCGCCAGCTGCGGTCCGGCGGGTGGAGCGGGCTGAACTTCGGGACGATCGCCACCGAGCTGGAGGTCAGCAGGGCCAACCTCCACTACCACTTCGGCAATAAGGAATCCCTCGCCACTGCAGCGGTCGAGGCCTACGTCGACGGTGCGCTCAGCTCGATGGTGGAGCTCGTCGAGGCGCACGACGGTGATATCGCCGGTCTGCTCGACGCCGTCGAGGAGGCCATCATCGACCGGGTGCGCCTTCTCGGTACCGACGCCACCTGTATGTGCACACAGTTGCTCCGAGACGCCGGAGCACCCGACGCCCTACGGGACGCGTCCCGCCGGTTCTGGCGGGAGAAGATGCGGCTGTTGGAGAAGGCGATGGCGGCCGCTCAGCGGGCGGGCACGCTGACGCCCGCCAGCTCACCGAGCGAGCTCGCCACCGAGGCCATCGCCCTGTTGATGGGCGTGGAACAGCTGGCCATGGTGATCGACGATCCCAAACGGTTCGCCGCCCGGGCCCGGGGCACCACGGCCCGCTGGGCCGCCGCCCACCGGGCCGAGGGGTGACCTAGGGGCCGACCTCGGTCGGCGACGATGCGATGACGGCGTCGTCGGTGCTGATCACGTCCTCCAGGAACGACGGGTTGTCGAGGATGAACTCGGCCCGCTCGTCCTCCGGCGACACCGACAGACCCCTGGCCTGGAGGCGGGTGCCGATGGCGAGGTCGTCACCGAAGTAGTCGTTGTTGGTGAACAGCGACTCCAGGAACGCCGTATCGATGACGAACTCCACCTCCCGGCCCTGCTCGCCCGGGCGGGTCATGCGGGGGACGCCGTTCGATCCCGTGGTGATCACGCCGCTGGCGGTGATCGTGCCGTCGGGGTGCTGGGTGAGTGTCGCCGCCTGACCCGTCGACAGGGTCACCTCGCTGATGCGGGTGCCGTCGGTGTAGTCGTAGTGGGTCGGGTAGTCGATGTCCCAGCCGATCGGGGGCGAGGCCACCTCGGCTCCGCCGCCCACCGGGCCGTCGTAGCCGGCATAGGCCTGGACGTTGAGGTCCCAACCGGCGTAGGTGACGGTCACCTGCTCGCCGTCGGCGTCGGTGCCGGTGATCACCAGTCCGTTGGTGCCGTAGCCGCCCCGGAGACCGGCCTCGAAGGGACCGACCGCCAGGCCGGCCTCGACGGCGAGCAGTGCCTGGGCCTCGGTGCCGGTGAAGACCAGCGTGGTGCCGTCATCGGTGGTCTTGTAGACGACGACATCGCCACCGGTCTGGGTGGTGGAGGCGCCCACCTGAGCCCGGGTGCCGGGCACGGGCGACGTCGGCAGCGTGCCCGACGCCCCAACCTGGAAGCCGTCGATGGCCCCGACCTTCACCGTGGTTCCTGGGGCGGTGAACACCTGCTCCGGGGAGAGGGTGCCGTCCTGCAGGCCGGCCAGGCTCTCGGGGGTGAGGGTGACCTCGCTGGTGACGCCGTCGATCATCCCTCCCCCGAAGGTGACCGGGGCCCAGCCGATCTCGCCGTCGACGACGGCGTTGGTGTTGATCGTCATCGTCACGTCGCCGTTGCGGGCGGTGCTGACGGTGACCTCGGCGGAGACGGTCAGCCCGTCGGCCAGCGGCAGGTCGACGGCGATCGTGCCGTCGAGGTAGGCGCCCGAGGCGAGGTAGTCGATGGCGCCCTCGGCCAGGGCCACGCCGGCCGCGGTGTCGGCGTTGTCGGCCGCGGTGCCCGGCAGGCCGAGTCGGGGGTTGCCCACCGAAGTGCCGGGGGCCGGGGCCACGGGTTGGGCGGGGACGCCGCCGGGCGGGGGCGTGTCGGGGAAGGCGGCGGGCACGGTGGGCGAGTCGCCCGGGGGCGGCGGCTCCGGGAGCGCCGGCGGCCCGGTCTCCGGCCAGACGATCTCGGGTGCGGCGGGAGGGGTGGTGTCGACGGCGGGTACCGGGGGTGGGGTGACCGGTGTGTCCGGTGGGGTCGGGGGTGTTGCGGGTTGGACCGGATCCTCGATGGTGGGGAGTGTGATGTCGAAGGTGGGGATGTCGGGTGTCGGGGGTTGGGCCGCGCCGGTGGTGTCGACTTCGGGTGGGGTGGTGTCGATGATCGGTGGAGTGTCGAGTCGAGGTGCGATCGGGGCTGGTGCGGCGCCGTCGCTGTCGGGGCCGTCGTCGGCTTCGTCGGTGGGGTCGAGTTCGAGGCCGGGTGCGGTGGGGATGTCGGGTGTCGGGGGTTGGGCCGGGCCGGTCGAGTCGACCGCAGGTGGGGTCGGTGGCGTGGTGTCGATCACGGGTGGGCGGTCGTCGTCGGCGGGGGTCGGTGCACCTGGCGCCGTTCGGTCGAAGGTCGGCGTGTCGTCGCCGTCGGGCACGCTCGGGGGCGACTCGCCACCCGGGGCGGGAGCGACCAGGGACGGGATCTCGTCGTAACCGACGACCGGAGCGGCATCGGCGGGTTGCGGCCCGGACGGGTCGGCGGCCGCGGTCGAGGGGGTGCCGTGGCTCGTCACCTCGGCATTGGGCCCGTCGATGATGCCGGCCTCGTCGAGGAAGCCGAGGACGAAGTCCGGCTCCGTCGCACCGAGGTTCTCGTTGGGGTTGGGGCTGGCGAGGATGTCGCCGGCCAAGCCGAGCAGCGGCGACATGCCGGTGACCGGTCGATCGGGACTGGGCAGGGCGTCATCGATCTGCTCCAAGGTCTCCTCGTCGAGGGTGACGGTGACGGTGCACCCGTCGTCACAACCGTCGATGTGGTCGGCGGTACCGGCCGGCGCCACGATCTCGATCGTGGTCGGGACCCGCTCCGGCTCGGGGGCGAAGGTGTTGGCCGGTGTCGGGTTGCCGCTCATCGAGGGGGGCGGGCCGCCCGCCATGGTCACCGTCTGCTCGCCGTCGGTCAGGGTGCCGACCTGGTAACCGGTCGCGTTGTCCACCACGTTGGTGTAGGTGGTCTGGTTGCCGACGCTCCCGGCGATGTTGCCGCCGAGCACGTTCACCTGGGCGCCGAGTTCGAGGCCGCGCGAGTCGGAGGTGGTGGTGGAGACCGGATTGCCGTCGGGGTCGGTCAGCTGTGAGACCGACTCACCCATCTGGAAGCCGAGGGAGGCCTCGGCTCCCAGCATGTCGTTGCCGATCTCGGCCCCCAGTTCGAGCTCGGTCGAGGAGGCGTCGGTGACCGTGGTGCCCTCGGGGGTCACCGTCTGGGTCTGGGTGTTGGTGCGGCCGAAGGAGAGTTCGGCCTCGCCGACGACCGCGTCCACGCCCACGGTCCCGGTCACCGACTGTTCCTGCTCGTCGGTGGTCTCGATGACGTTGCCGTCGGCGTCTCTGGTCTCGGTCTGGGTCGAGCTGGTCTCGCCGTCGACGCCGACCGAGACGCGGCCGAGGTCCACCTCGGCACCGCCGGCGAGCACCGTGCCCGAACCGGTGGTCGTCGTCGCCACGTCGCCGTTGGCGTCGGTGGTCTCCCCGTCGATCTCGACCTGGGTGATCGAGCCTTCGGCGGCGACGATCCCGAGGTCGACGCCCATGCCGGCCCCCTGCGTGTCGACCGTCTCGGTCGAGGTGCCGAGCGGGTTGCCTTCGCCGTCGGTGATGGTGTCGACCGTGGTCTCGCTGCTGTTGGTGACCCCGATCTCGACCCCGGTGCCGTTCGGTTGGTACGACTCGTCGTAGCCGCCGGGGATGTCGAGCCCGTAGTCGTACTCGGTGCCCGTGACCCGGGTGTCGGTGTTGCTGACGACGTTGCCGTCGGCGTCGATCACCTGGCTCGACGACTCCTGCTCGGAGACGGAGCCGCCGCCGGTGATGATCGAGGTGTCCGGGTCGGCCTCGTAGCCGGCCGAGGTCGTGGGCGACTCGGTGGTGACCGTGCTCCCCAGCCCGCTCGGCGCCGGATCGTCGTCCGGTGTGGCGGGGACGTCGATGCCGACTTCGTCGTAGCCCCCGGTGGGGCTGGGTGCGGGGTCGTTGTCGGGTGTGGTGGGGACGTCGATGCCGACTTCGTCGTAGCCGCCGGTGGGGCTGGGTGCGGGGTCGTTGTCGGGTGTGGTGGGGACGTCGATGCCGACTTCGTCGTAGCCGCCGGTCGGGGCGGCATCGGGCTGGGAGGGCTCCGGCGGGGTCGGGGCCGACCGATCGTCGTTGCGGTCGTCGTTGTCGTCGCTGTCGTCGCTGGTGGGGGTCGACGGGGTGTCGTCGGCCGACGGGGCCGAGGGTGCTGCGGGCGCCTCGTCCATCACCTCGGGGGCCGAGGGGCGCGACTCAGGGGTGGGTGAGGTTTCGGGTGCGGCGGTCGGCCGGGCCTCGGGGGTGGGTGAGGTTTCGGGTGCGGCGGTCGGCCGGGCCTCGGGGGTGGGCGAGCTGGCCGGGGCCAGCGAACTCGAATCGTCGTTGTCGTCTCGGTCGTCTCGGTCGTCCCGATCATCACGGTCGTCTCGATCGTCGCGACTGCTCGACGAACTCGAGCTGGACGACGAGGAGCTGCTCGATGAGGAGCTGGATGACGAGCTCGGGCTGGAGGAGCTGCTGGATGAGGAGGGCGAGCTGGACGAGCTGCTCGACGAGGAGCTGGAGGGGGAGGAGCTGGAGGAGGACGAGCTCGGGCTGGAGGAGCTGCTGGATGAGGAGGGCGAGCTGGACGAGCTGCTCGATGAGGAGCTGGAGGGGGAGGAGCTGGAGGAGGACGAGCTCGGGCTGGAGGAGCTGCTCGACGGCGAGCTGGAGGACGACGACGAACTCGAAGACGAGCTGCTGGACGGGGAGGAGCTGGAGGAGCTGCTCGACGAGGGTGACGACGAACCCGACGAGGACACGCTCGGCGGACCGTAGTCCGGCCCGGACGACGGCGACGACGACGAGGAAGACGACGAAGAGGAAGACGACGAGGACGACGACGAGGACGACGAGGACGACGGGGTACCGAAGGCCTCGGCGTGGTAGTCGGCGGCGGCGGGGGTTGCGGTGAGGGCCACCGCCGCAGCCGTGGTGGCGATCGAGGCGGTCACCACCTTGTGGCGGATCCGACCCGAACCGTGCAGGGGATGCTCGTCGGCCTCGGGTGCGTCGTCGTCGCCGTGGAGTCGGTAGTAGTGCTCGATGGTGGACAGGCCCAGGCCGCCTTCGGTGCCCAGGTCGGCGAGCTCCCGGGCCACGCGCATGGCCGGCGATTCGGTGACGGCGGCGGCCAGGCGCAGCCTGGCGGCGGTGGCGATCAGACGGTCGGCATCCGAGGCGGGGGATGAGGACAAAGCGGTCTCCTTAGGCACGGCGAGGGGCCTCGGAGTGGCTGCCCCGCCATAGGTGAAAGCGCACAGAACGGGCCCCCTCTTACGGACTGGGCAGAAATTCCCGGATTGTGGGCCCCTGTGCCTTGACGAGGAGCGTCGATGGTTGAAGTATCGGCCCTGGCGAGGAGGCGACGATGGCGACTGCGGTGACCGGTTCGGGGCGCAAGCGCGTCGCCGCGCTGCTGCAGACCGTCGACGAACTCGACGAGCGTCAGTTCGAGTCGGTCTACCACCACTACGTCGAGCAGCTCTGCCGCTTCGCCGAGTCCCGAGGGGCGGTCGACCCCGAGGGCGTGGCCGACCTGGCCCTGTTCGACGCCTACCGGGCCTTCGGCCGCCAACCGATCCGGGACGAGCCCGCCTTCCGCCAGTACCTCTACCGGGCCGTTGCCAGTCGGGTCATCAGCGAACACCGTCGAGCCCGGCCCGAGGTCGACCAGCTGTCGGATCACGTCCTCGTCGCCGACGATCCCACCCACGACGTCGTCATCCGGGAGTGGCTGGCCGAGCTGGTCGACGAGCTGCCCTCGGCCCAGCGGTCGGTTATCCAGGACCGGTTCTACGCCGACCTCACCGTCACCGAGGCCGCCGACCGCCTCGGTCGCAGCGACGGCGCCGTCCATCAGCTCCAGCATCGGGCCGTCGGCCGGCTGCGGCGGCTGGTCCTGGCCGGGGTCGCCGTCGTCCTGGTGGCGGCGTTGGCCGCAGTCGCGGTGTGGCGCGCCTCGTCGACCGGCGGCTCCCAGATCGATACCGGCCCCATCGACTCGCCGTCGCCCACCGTTCCGCCCCCGGTGGTGACCACCGGCCCGGCGCCCACGATCACCGAGACCTCGGTGGCGACCTCCCTCGTCGCCGACGAGGCCGAGGCCTCCTCGGTCACCGTCACCCCGCCCACCCTCGCCACCGAGGCAACGGCCGACGCCGGAGCTGCCACCGCCGATCCCGCCGCCCTGTCGGCGGCCAACACCTCGACCCCGACCGAGGCCGCCGCCTCGGAGGCCGTGCTCGGCGTCGCCGGCGCCAGCAAGCCGGCGAGCACCACCACCACCGACCCCGCCGCACCGGCCACGGCCCAATCGCCGTCGGGCGCGATCGGAGCCGACGCCGTCGACTCCGGCGCCGCCGTCAACGCCGACCATGCGGCGTTGGCCCAACCGGCCACCACCGCCAACACCTGCTCGTACTGGTTCGTCGCCACGGGCTCGTTGCGGATCCAACTGTTCAACCCCGGCGGCGACCCGACCGCGGCCGAGGCCTACCGGCCGCCGGTCATGGTCCGCTTCGTCGCCTCCGACGGATCGACGAAGGTGCTCGACGTGTCGACCGGCAGCATCGGCGAGCAGTGGCGGGCCACCGCCACCGGTTGGCTCCCGGCCGGCAGCCTCGGCACCCCCGACGACGACTTCACCGGCCAGGCCTCACTCGGCTGGACAGCCGAGTTCGGGTCCTACCCCCTCGACGACATCGTCTCGATCCAGTACCTGCAGCTCGACCAGACCGGCCAGGCGGTGTGGGCCTCGGCCCCCGGCTGTCAGAGCACGAGCGGCACCAGCTGACCCATCGCCTCCCCGGACGGGGCCCCGCCGCCGCTCAGTCGACGAGGAACACCATCAACCGGATCGAGTAGCCGGCCATCACCGTCCAGAACAACACGGCGAAGGCCCGCTCCCCGGCCTGCTGGTTGAACCGTGAGCCGGTCCAGGTGCCGGCCACCATCAGGGGGACCGCCGCCAGCGCCACCAGCACCGAGGTCCGCCCCAGGAGCTGGGCCTCGGCGAAGACGGCGGTCTTGGTGGCGTCGCCGGCGAACGAGGCCAGCGAGGCGGCGCCCACGAAGTGCCGCCGGTCGAGGTCGAGGTTGCGGATGGCCACCCCCTTCAGCGGGCCCGACGTCCCCGAGAACCCACTGGTGGCGCCGGAGAAGAAGGCGAGGGCGGGGGCGAAGCCGGTCCGCACCCGACTGAGATCGAGTCGCTCGGCCGCCAGGGACGCCACGAACATCACCAGGATCGCCCCGGTCACCCAGGCCTCGGGGGCCCGGACCAGCAGGCTCGACCCGAGCGCTGCGCCCACCATCAGCAGCACGATCACCACGGCCGCCGCCCGGAAGGGGAGGGTCTGGCGGTAGGCCACGATCTTGAGCACGTTGTTGGTCGCCAGCAGTAGGGCGGCCAAGGCCACCCCCTCCTTCGAGCCGAGGAACAGGGCCAGCGTGGGCACCATGAGCAGCGACCCGCCGAGGCCGGCCGAAGCGGAGACGGCGAAGGCCGCCCACACCAGGAAGAGCACCCCCAACGGGGCCAGGAATTCCACCCGGTCGAACTCAGGTGACGGCGGTGCCGTCGGCGATCGGTTCCCGGGTCACGGGCGGTTGCGTCGGATGAGGGTCAGACCGTCGCCGATCGGCACCATCACCTGCCGCGTCCGGTCGTCGTCGGCCACGTGCCGATTGAACTCCCGGAGAGCCTCGGTGCTCTCGTCGTCGGCCGCCGGATCGGCCACCGCCCCGCTCCACAGGGTGTTGTCGACGCAGATGAGACCGCCGGGCGACAGCCGGGGCACCAGCTCCTCGTAGTAGTGGAGGTAGCCGGTCTTGTCGGCGTCGATGAAGGCCAGGTCGACGACGGTGTCGGCGGGCAGGGCCCGCACCGTGTCGATGGCGGGGCCGATGCGCAACTCGATCCGATCGTCGAGACCGGCCTCGGCCCAGTGGGTGCGGGCGATCGACGTCCACTGCTCGCTCACGTCGAAGCACAGGAGCCGGGCCCCGGGGCTGAGGCCCCGGGCGATGGCCAACGACGAGTAGCCGGTGAAGGTGCCGATCTCGATGGCCAGAGCAGGGTCGACGAGCTCGGTGAGGGTCGTCAACAGCTCACCCTGTTCGGGGGCGATCTGCATGGCCGCCGCCCGGCCGAGATCGGCGGTGCGCTCGATCAGGGCCGACTGGGTCGGTGTGGGCGGGGAGGTGTGGGAGCGGACGTAGTCGCCGACGGCGTCGTCGAGCCCGATGGAGTTGTTGGCCATCGCCCTCAGGCTCCCACAATGCCGAGATCGAGGGCGGAGAGGCTGGTGTTGAGACCGTCGAGATCATCGGTGAGCACCTCGTCGAGAGCGCCCAACTGCTCGTCGATCAGGGCCGCCAGCTTTTCGTACACCTGGTACGACTGCTTGGTCGGCGCCGCGTCGGCCGAGCCGACGACGGGTACCAGCGCCCCGAGCTTCTCCACCAGCATCTCCCGGTAGTTGAGGGTGTCGCCGGCGCAGGTCAGTTCGGTCTGCACCAGGGCGTCCTCGATCGGCTTGATGCGATCGAGCACGGCCTGGGCCGCCTCGCTCGCCGCCCGATGGTCGGCCGGGGGCTCACCGCCGGCGCCGCCGAGCCGGTCCTGCCAGTCGGTGAGGCGGCGACGCAGGGCCCGGATGCGGTTGACCCCGACCACCGTCTCGTCGATCTTGGCCTGGATCGTCGCCAGCAGTTCGAACTGGGCTGCGAAGTCGGCGTCGCTGGTGGCGATCCGGGGGTCGGCGACCAGGGTGACCGGTGCCGAGCTGGTGACGTCGCCAACGGCCAGGGTGGCGGTGTAGGTGCCGGGCACGGCGAGCGGCCCGGCGGAACGGCCGTGGAAGTCGGAGTCGTCCATCTTCGGCCCCGGGGGGAGACGCATCGGCCACTGGAACGTGTTGAGCCCCTCGTTTGCGGTCAGGTACGGGCCGACCCGATCGGCCTCGTCGGCGGGGATGGTGGAGGTGAACTCGCCGATCACGGTGCCGTCGGGGGCGGTGATCGTGAGCGTGACCTCTCGGGCCTCGTCCCCGTCCGCCCCTTCGTCTCCGTCGGCGGGTGTCGGGGCCGCCGGCAGCCAGTAGGTGAGGCGGACGCCCCGCTCGAGATCGGTGCCGGCGTCGATCACCCGCTTGGTCTGGTGGCCGGTCTCGTCCTCATCGAGGTAGAAGGTGGCGTTCTGGCCGATGGTGACGTGGTAGTTCTTGCCCCCCTTGGCTCCCCAGAAGCCGGCGAACAGGTCGGGCGGGGTCCGCACCGTGTCCCGCGGTGTCAGCAGGGCGGGCTCGCTCGGCGGCCCGTCCCAGTCGGCCATCTGGTGGATGGCGGTGAGGTCGTCGAGGATCCAGAACGAGCGGCCGTGGGTGGCGACCACCAGGTCGGTGTCCTTCACCAGCAGGTCGTAGACCGGCGTGACCGGCAGGTTGGCCTGGAGCGACTGCCACGAGCCGCCCCCGTCGAAGGAGACGTGGAGGCCGAGCTCGGTACCGACGTAGAGCAGGCCGGGGCGGTTGGGATCCTCGCGGATCACCCGGCAGAACTCGCCCTCGGGGATGCCATCCGTGATCGAGGCCCAGGTGTCGCCCCAGTCGGTGGTTACGTAGACGTAGGGGGCGTAGTCGCCCATCTTGTGCCGGGCCGCCGTGAGGTAGACGGTGCCCTCGGTGTGAGGCGACTCGGCCAGCATCGTCACCTGGGAGAACTCGGGCAGGTCGGGCGGGGTGATCGCCTCCCACGAGCCGCCGTCGTCGTGGCTGCGGTGCACGAGACCGTCGTCGGAACCGGCCAGCAGCGTGCCGGGGCGGTGGGCCGAGGCGACGAAGGAGAAGATCGTGGCGTACATCTCCGCCCCGGCGGTGTCCATCGTGAGCGGCCCGGACACGCCCATGGTGTCGGGATCGGCCCGGGTCAGGTCGTCGGAGATCGCCTCCCAGCTCATGCCCTCGTCGGTCGAGCGGAACACCTTGTTGCCGCAGGCGTAGAGGGTGTTGGCGTCCTGGGGGGAGAACACGATCGGGTAGGTCCACTGGAAGCGGACCTCCGCGGTGTTGCCGTCGTGGCTCAGCTCGGGCCACACGCTGACCAGCTGCACCTGCTTGGCCTTGTGGTCGTAGCGCTGGAGGGCGTCCCCGCCGCCGGGGGACGAGCCGATGGCGCCGACGTAGACCACGTCGGGGTCGCCCGGCTTCACCTTGACGTACCCGCTCTCGGCCGTGCCCGGCGGGTAGCAGTCACCCCAGTTGATGGCGCCCCGACCGTTTCTGCTGGGCACGGCGATCGACGAGTTGTCCTGCTGGGAGCCGTAGACGAGATAGGGGTACTGGTCGTCGACGTCGAGGTGGTAGAACTGCGCCGTCAGCTGGTTGTAGATGCTCGACCAGGAGCCGCCGCCGTTGAGCGACACCCAGGCCCCGCCGTCGTCGCAGCCGATCATCCGCTGCGGGTTGTCCGGGTCGATCCAGAGCTGGTGATTGTCGCCGTGCGGGGTGTGGAACTGATCGAAGGTGGCGCCGCCGTCGACCGACACCCACGCCTTCTGGTTCATCACGTAGACCGTCTCGGGATCGGTCGGGTGGGCGGTGAGGTGCATGTAGTACCAGGGGCGCCAGCACAGCTCGGTGTTCGACGACACCTTGCTCCACGTGTCGCCGTGATCCTCGCTGCGGTAGAGGCCGCGCTTGCGACCCTCGGCTTCGACGATGGTCCACACCCGGCCGGAGCGGGCGGGGGAGACCGCCACGCCCATCTTGCCCAGCGTGCCCTCCGGCATCCCGTCGTTGCGGGACAGGTCCTCCCAGGTGTCGCCGCCGTCGAGGGAGCGCCACAGCCCGCAGTCCGGGCCGCCGGAGTCGATCGACCAGAAGGTGCGGCGGGTCTGCCAGATCGTGGCGAACACGATGCGGGGGTTGAGGGGATCGACCGACACGTCGACGGCGCCCGCCCCCTCGCTCACGTGGAGCACCAGGTCCCAGGTCTCGCCGCCGTCGCGGGTGCGGTAGAGGCCCCGCTCGGGGTTGTCCTTGAAGGCGTGGCCCAGGGCGGCGACGTAGACGGTGTCGGCATCGGTGGGATCGACGGCGATGCGGCCGATGTGGCGGGTCTCGGCCAGGCCGAGGTGGCGCCAGTTCCTGCCACCGTCGGTGGAGCCGTAGACCCCGTCGCCGTGGGTGACGTCGATGCGGATCGTGGCTTCGCCCATACCGGCGTAGATCACATTGCCGTCGGAGGGGGCGACGGCCAGGGCGCCGACGGAAGCGGTGTTGAACTGTCCATCGGAGATGTTCTCCCAGTACTGACCGGCGTCGTCGGAGCGCCAGACACCGCCGGCGCACCCGCCGAAGTAGAAGACGGACTGCTCGGTGGGGTGGGCGGCCACGGCCACCACCCGACCACCTCGGGTCGGGCCGATGCATCGGTAGCGGACGCTGCTCAGGAGGGAGGGATCGACTGCCATCGGCCGAACCTACAACCCCCGATCGCCGAGGGCCATGCCGACGGCGCGGCTTCATCCGCCCGTTACCGAGCCGGCCGCCCCGGCGGGCCCGACCACCCGGTGGCTACCAGGAGCCGCCGCCTCCGCCCCCGCCGCCTCCGCCGACGCCGCCCCCGCCGCCGCCGCTGGAGGACGGTGCGGTCGACGCCTTGCTGACGGCCGAGCTGATGCTCGGGGCGGCGGCCGCCAGGTAGAGGTGGCCGGGGTGGATGGTCCCCGACGGGAGATTCGCCTCGCTGATGCGCGAGGCCCAGTGGTCGACCTCGCCCAGGGCGGCGGCCCAGGCGGTGTACTCCAGCAGTCGGCCCTGCTGGGCCGCCGCCTCGACATGGCGGGAGTCGGACTGATCGATGAAGGTGCGGAACGACTCGATCAGGATCCACAGACCGCTGCCCCGGGCCGTCCGTACCCGCAGCTCCCAGCTCCGGATGAGCAGACCGAGGCCGCCACCGGCGGCCACGGCGCCGACGATGACCAACGCCAGTGCGGTGATCCCGGTGCGGTTGGCCACGACGGCTCCGGCCAGGGCGGTGCCGATGCCGATGATGAGGAAGAGGGCGCCGACCACGCGGGCGATCGTCTTGCGGCGGTCGCCGTCGGGGTCCCAGAACCCCGACGCCTGGTGCCACTCCTCCAGGTGCTCGCCCAGGGCCTTCCACCCGGCGGCGAACCGCTTGTCGTACTCGCCGAGCTCGACGGTGCGGCGTCCGTCGAACAGCTGGTCGAGCATCGCCGCCTCGGGGGAGTCGACGGGGGCCCGGCTCAGCGTCAGGTCCTTGCCTTGGCCGGCCACGCCCACCTCGCCGGCGATGGCCCGGTCGAGCAGCCACGCCACCTGGTGGTCCTTGGTGACCGCCTCGTCGTGGATGATGCCGCCCTGCCACGCCGTCAGCCCTCGCGGTGGGGCGAACTCGATGCTTGCCATCTCCTTGAGCTCTGACTGGTCGGCCAGACGGATGGCGTACTCGTCCTCCCCGAACTGCGATCCGAAGGCGGCGTCGGCCACGCCCCCGGCCCACACCTGCTCCCGTCCGGCTCGGCGCACGAAGGGGGAGACCAACCCGGCGGCCACTGCGGCGAAACCGGCGGCCAGGCCGGCGGGTAGGAGCACACCGGTGCCCGGGTCGTCGACGACGCCCGGCGCCGGAGGGTCGACCGTCGGGGCGGCGGTGAGCGGGTCGCCCCGGGTGGCGCTGATGGTGACGCCCTCGAAGGAGTCGAGCGAATCGATCCGGACCAGCAGGTGGCCCGGCTCGACCTGGATCGCCTCGCAGCCGCCGACGGTGCCGAGCGAGCCGGCGGAGCATTCGGGGTCGACCAGGTCGGTGTCGGCCAGGAGGTGGAGCTCGGCGTTGGCGATACCGACGGGCCATTCGCCACCGACGGCGTTCCACGAGATCCGATCGCCGAACAGCACGCCGATCGGGTAGGCGATGGTGTAGCGGTGGCGGCCGCTGATGGTGATGGCGGGGTCGCCGATGCGGATGCGGGTCTCCGCTGAGAAGGGCTCGATGCTGATGTCGTCGGGGGCGGTGGCCGACTCGACGGTGATCGGGGCCGCCGGGTTCAACGCAGGGACGTCGCGGAAGATGCCGCGCCGGTCGTTGGGGCCGAAGTCGTAGTCGAGCACCTCGGTGACCTGGGCCGTGCCGTCGGCCCCGACCCGGGCCGAGGCCCAGTGGGCCGTGATCCGCTCGCCGTCGCCGGCCAGGGCGCCGATGAGGGCGGCGACGCCCACCACGAGGCCCCCGAACCCCATCAGAACGCGATCCAGTGCTCGTCTACCCGTGAATCCCACGGGTACGAGTCTGCCGTGGGTGCAAGCCGATCGCGGATCGGCGCCGGTCAGCCGCCGTCGTCGCCCCGTTCAGCCGGTGCCGTAGAGCTTGGCTTCGTGTTCGGCGATCTCGTCGTCGGTGAAGCGGCGACCGAGGGGCTTGGCCGGGGAGCCGCCGACGATGTCGTAGGGCTCGACGTCCTTCACCACCACGGCCCCGGCGGCGACGACGGCGCCCCGACCGACGGTGACGGGGCCGAGGATCACGGCGCCGTAGCCGATCCACACGTCGGCCCCGATCTCGACCCGGTCGCCGTCGCCGGGCCCGCTGTAGTCGGGGTCGGCGACGTGGGGGGCGCTGCGCATGCCGACGCCGACGGCCGAGTAGTCGTGGTCGTGGCGCCCCACGATGCCGACGTTGTTGGCGATCAGGACGTGGTCGCCGATGCTGCCGTCGACCTCGATCGTGCAGTACTTGCCGATGTAGACGTTGCTCCCCACGGTGAGGCCGTGCCCGGCCACCGATTCGAGCTTGGTGCCGGCGCCGAGGTGGACGTCGGAGCCCAGCGTGACCCCGGGCCGAACGGCGTAGGCCTTCTGCGCCTTCTGCCAGGTCGGTCGCACGTACTTGCGGAGGAAGGGCACGAGCATGAGCCCGAGCGTAGCGACCCGGGGTGCGGCGCCCGGTGGGTCGTCGTGCCGTGGGGCCGTGCTGTGGAGTCGTGGCGTGGGGTCGTGGCGTGGGGGCTGTGCTGTGGCGCCGGGCCGGTCTATGGGGCCGCCCGGTCCCAACGCAGGCCGGGGGTGCCGGCCGGGCGCGCCACGATGCGGTGGGCGGCGAAGCGGAGGAAGGCGCAGTCGTCGGCGCCACTACCCTCGGGCCAGATGATGGCGGGGTCGAAGCCCACCGGCTCGGGCACGGCCTTGATCCTGTCCCAGGCGTCCTGCCGTTGATCGGCCGGTAGCCAGGTGGCCGTGGCCTCGACCGCCACCGTGTCGTGGGCCGGGTCCCAGTAGAGGCAGCTCACGGCGGGCTGAGCGGCGAGGTGGGCCAGCTTGAGGGGTGTGGGTCGGGCCGACACCAGCGCGATCGGAGCGTCGTCGTCCCAGAACCACACCGGGTGCATGAGGCGGGTGCGGGGATGACCGTCGGGTCCGACGGTGGCCACCGTGGCCCACACCACCCGTTCGATGATGGGGCGGGCCACGTCGGCGATCTCGACCAGCGGCGAGTGCGGCGTCATGGCCCGGACGCTAGTCGCCAACGCCGGTGTGCCGGCATCGAGGAGGGCGTCGGCCCGGTGGGGCGTCTCAGCCGACCGGGGCGGGCTCGGGTCCGACGGGCCCGGTCCGGCCGTGGGGGGCCAGCCAGTTGCGATCGATCCAGAAACCGCCGAAGGGGAGCGAGCCGATGATCAGGGCCAGCACGGTGCGGACCAGCGACCACTCCAGCTCGTTGCGGGCCCCGAGCACCAGGCCGACGAAGACCAGATAGAGCACGCCGTGGATGGGGCCGAGCACGGTCACGCCGATCTCGCTGCCTCCGGTCTCCTTGACCGCGGTCGCCACCAGGAGGGCCAGATAGGAGGTGGCCTCGGTGACCGAGACGAGCCGCAGCATGCGGACCATCAGGCTCTGTTCCATGGGAAGACACCCTATGCCGCCGCCCGGCCGACGCCGAGATCGGCCGGTACCGTTGATGAACGTGATGGGTGGACGTTCTTCTGTGTGGAGCTCGGTGCTGCTGGCGATGGCACTGGTGGTCGCGGCCTGTGGCGGCTCGGACGGCGCCGAGGACCAGGTGGCGGCGCCCACGGTGGCCGAGACCGACGACGGCACCGCCGCGGTCGGGGCCGATGCCGTCGATCCCTCGGCCGGTGCCGAGGAGGGGGATCCCGCCGTCGGCGACCCGGCGGCCGGCGGTCAGGATGCCTCGACCGGAGACGTGGGTGAGCCGGAGCTGTCCGCCGGTGGCAGCGGCATCGACTGCGCCGAGGACTGCAACATCGCCATGGAGGGCGACTCCCTCACCGAGGGCCTGGGCGAGCGGCTGTGCCTCACCGTTGCCACCGGCAACTGCATCAACTCCGGCCGCTCCGGCGCCCGGGTCGACGAGATGGTGCTCTCGGCTCCGGCCGACATCGACGATCAGGTCGGCGCCGACGGCAACGACGTGCTCATCCTCTGGGGCGGCACCAACGACCTGTGGCAGGACTTCCACAGCACCGACCCGGTGGCAAACGCCGCCGCCATCTACGACCAGATCACGCTCTACCTCGACGAGCGGCGGGCCGCCGGCTGGGACTACACCTTCGTCGTCACCATCCCGCCGATGGACGACGCCACGATCCAGGGCCGGACCGAACTCAACGACCTGATCCGGGCCAACGCCGCCGGGGCCGACGCCGTGATCGATCTGGCCGCCGAGGATCGCCTGGCCGATCCCTTCGACATCGAGCTCCGGCAGTCCGACGGCGTCCATTTCACCGCCCTGGGCAACAACCTGGTCGCCGTCGACCATCTGGTGCCCGCCATCCAGACCCTCGACGGGTCCTGAGCCGTCCCGGCTCGTAGGGGGAGCGGTCGGCCAATATCTGAACCTTGGTTGAGGTTTTTCTGGCACCGTCCGAAAACCTCACCTATGGTTCAGGTTTGTGGATCGCGACGACCTGCTCACCATCGGCACCCTCGCCGCCCGGACGGGTGTGGCCGTCAGCGCCGTCCGGTTCTATGAGAAAAAGGGGCTGATCACCTCGATCCGGACCGAGTCGGGACACCGCCGCTTCCACCGGAGCACCATTCGGCGACTGTCGGTGATCATCGTCTGCCAGCGGCTCGGGTATTCGCTGAGCGAGATCAACGACCGGCTCGGCATCCTCCCCGAGGACCGCGTCCCCGCCGACGACGACTGGGCCACGCTGTCGGCGGAGTTCCGCTCAGAGATCGACGACCGCATCGAGGCCCTGCTCACCCTGCGCGATCACCTCGACGGCTGCATCGGCTGCGGGTGCATCTCGCTCGAGGTGTGCATGCTCTACAACCCCGACGATGCCGCCGCCGATCTCGGCCCCGGTCCCCGCTACCTCCTGGGCGACACCTCCGCCGACCTCGGCCCCGACGTCGGCCCCGACCTCGGCCCCGACGTCGACACCGCCGAGGACCCGGCGGTGCCCGTTCCGCCCGTTGCGTCCGGCGTGCGCACCGCCGAGGACCCGGCGGTGCCTGCTCCGCCCGTCGCACCCGGCGAGCGCGCCGCTTCGTCCGCCCGCTCCTCCGCCGGTGGCCGGAAGGCGTCCGCGGCGTCGGAGCCGTCCGAACCGTCCGACCAATCCCCGATCCCGGAGCTCACCGTGTCCGACCACGTCTCCCGTTCCGCCGGCCCCGACAGCCGAACCGCCGGCGACCCTACCGCCGACCCCACCGCCCACTCGGCCGCCCTCTCGGCCGGTGAGGTCCACCCGGGCTGGCATCTGGCCCAGTGCAACATCGGCCGCCTCCATCATCCGGTCGACGATCCCCGGGTGGCCGAGTTCATGGACAACCTCGACCCGATCAACGCCCTGGCCGATCGGTCGCCGGGGTTCGTGTGGCGGCTCCAGGACGAGCAGGGCAACGCCACCTCGATCCGAGCGTTCGACGACGAGACGATCCTGCCGAACCTGTCGGTCTGGACCTCGCTCGAGGCCCTCAAGGACTATGTGTTCCGCTCCGACCACGCCCGATTCCTGCGACGGCGGCGCGAGTGGTTCGCCCCGATGGACGACCTCCCGGTGCTGACCATGTGGTGGGTGCCGGCCGGTCACCTGCCGACGATGGAGGAGGCCAAGGAACGGATCGACCACCTGGCCGAGCACGGCCCGACCGCCTACGCCTTCACCTTCCACCCCCGCTTCGACCCGCCGAGCGCCGAAGGCGCCACGACGATCGAGGTCGAGGCGGTCGAGAGCGGGGCGGCGGGCGGCTGAGCGGGCGGGTCAGTCGCCCTCGACCGGGGCGACGAAGGTGAAGCCCTTGCCGTGCACGGTGCGGATCACGGTCTGCCGCTTGCCGTCGTCGTCGGTGGCCTTGCGAGCGGCGGCTATCCGGGACGACAGCGCCGCCACCGACACGAACCGATCACCCCACACCTCGTCGAGCACCTCCTCCCGGCTCACCACCGCACCGCGGCGGGCGATCAGCAGCGCCAGAACGTCGAACACCTGTGGCTCGATGTGCACCCGCTCGCCCTCCTTGCGCAGCTCGTGCATGGCGTGATCCAGCTCGAAGGGCCCGAAGCGGACGACGCCGCCACCGGCCGCCGCCGTCGGCGCCCCGACGACCGACTCCCCATGGGCCGGCCCTGCGTCGAGAGGCGCCGCCCGGGCCGTGCCGCCGTCGGGCGTCGGGTGCCCGCCCACCCCCGACAGCAGCCGTCGGGCCCGATCGGCCGAGGAGGCCCGGTCGAGGGGCGGCGGCGTGCCGAACTCGGCCAGCAGTTCCTCCTCCTGGTCGTGGAACAGCGACCGGACGACGGGCAGGCCGCGAACCGGGGGGATCGACGACCACAGCTCCCGGGCGACATCGTGCTCGCCGCAGTGACGGGCGGCGCCGCTCGCCGCTCGCAGGGCCATGGCGATGCCCTCGATGTCGCCCACCTCCAGCGTGGTGGAGAAGGCGGTCAGGAAATGGGGCCGGGCCGCCTCCCACCCCTCCTGATGGGCCAGGACGGCCCCCAGGGTGCGATGAGCGGTGCTCACCGTCCAGTAGAGCCCGCTGCGGTCGGCCACCGTCACCGCCGTGCGGGCGGCCCGCTCGGCCTCGCCGTGATCGCCGAGCAGGTTGTGGTGGTAGGCGGCGGCCACCTCCGACCACACGAGGTTGACGATCTCGTTGTGGGTGGCCGCCTGACGGCTGACGTCGCGCAGCCCGGCCAGGGCCTCCGGGCTCTGGGCCGGGTCGTCGATGACCACGGCGCGGGAGATGTGGAGTTCCCGGGTGAAGGAGGCGCTGAAGGTGGCTGCCGCCTCGATGGCGGCCTCCAGGTGTGCACCCGCCTTGGCGGCGTCGCCCTGGAGCGAGGCCAGGTAGCCGAGGGTGCGGTTGGCCATCAGCTGCGCCATCGACGTCGACTCGGGGTGGGCCACGGCCTTGGCCGACAGTGCCGCCCCCAGTTCGTACTCGCCGTTGAGGAAGGTGGCCGTGCCCATCACGGCCCACGCCTCGGCCTGGAGCGGGGCCTCCTCCTCCCAGCGCTCCTGCACCCGACCGGCCAGCTCGGCCACTTCGGCCCGGGCCCCGGTCGGGCCGTAGAAGGGGAGGAAGAGCCGGTAGGCCCGGTCGGGTCCATCGTCGTGCTCCAAGCACCAGCGCACGGCGTCGGCCAGATGGGCGAACTGGTGCCGGATCTGGCCGAGCACCTCGGGGGTGAACGAGGCCAACGCCGCCGCAACCAGATCGTCGGCCACCCCGGCCATGGCCTCGGCATAGCGGTCGCCTGCGGCGAGCAGCTCACCGTGCGCCTCCAGCTGCTCTCGGCCGAACGCCCGGATCGTCTCCAGCAGGCGGTAGCGGGCCCGACCCTCGTCGTCGGTCCGTACCGAGATCAGCGACGAGTCGATCAGCTCGGTCAGCATCTCCAGGGTGCCGAGCTCGGCCACCCCGTCCCCGGCCACCCGGTGGGCCAGATCGAGGGGGAAGGGTTCGCCGATGACCGACAGCTGCCGGAAGAAGCGTCGGCTGTTGTCCCCCAGGGGCTCGTAGCTGGTGCGGATCGCTCGCCGCAGGTTGTCGTGGCGGCCCTCGGCCGGGCCGGGGCGGCTCAGCACGTCCACCTGTTGGTCGAGGAGCTTCACCAGATCCGACGGGGTGACCACCCGGCAGCGGGCGGCGGCCAGCTCGATGGCGAGCGGCAGCCCGTCGAGTTGGTGGACCAGCCGGGTGAGCACGACCGGATCGATCGAGGTGGCGGTCCACGGCACGCCTGCGGCGGTGGCCAGTTGGAGGAACAGGTCGACGGCGTCGGCGGCCAACACCTCCTCCGCCGGCGCGGACGGCATCGACAGCGGCTCCAGGGTCACGATCGTCTCGGTGGCGGCGTAGAGGGGGGATCGGCCGGTGGCCAGCACGGAGATGCAGTCGCTGCGGGTGAGCAGATCCTCGGCCAGCGCCGCCGCCTGCTTGGGGGTGGACTCGCAGTTGTCGAGGATCAGCAGCGTCCGGCGGCCGGCGGCCCGCAGGGTGAGGGCGTCGATCGAGTCGACCCCGAGCAGGCGGGCCACCGCCACCTCGAGGTCGTCGTCCACCCCGAGGCCGGCCAGCTCCGCCACCAACACCCCGCCGGGGTAGCCGTCGGCGACCGTCTCCCCGACGGCCAGCGCCAACGTGGTCTTGCCGACACCGCCGGGCCCGACCACGGTGACCATCCGGCCCTGGTCGAGGAGGTCGGCGACGCGGGTTGCGTCGTCGGTGCGCCCAACGAACGGTCGACCGGCGTACATGGGTGCCAGTCTCGCAGGTGGGGGCGGGGGACTCCACGTGGAACGGTCCTCGCCGACCGGAATCGCCGGCCCCGCCCCGGATACGATCAGGGCCATGCGGATCGTCGAAACCATCGCCGAGCGACGGATCCGCCAGGCCCGGGAGGACGGTCTGTTCGACGACCTGCCGGGTCGGGGCAAGCCGATCGCCGACCTCCACAGGCAACGCCCGCCCGGCTGGTGGGGCATGCGTCAGGTCGAGACGGAGCGGTCCAAGGTGGCGGCGGAGGATCTCCACGACGAACTGCGCCCCGAGCGGGCCGCCCTGTGGCGCCTCGGCACCGAGGCCGAGGTGACGGCCCGGGTGGTCGAGCTCAACCGTCGCATCGCCCACCACAACCGCCGCCACCCGCTCGGCCCGGCCCCGGCAATCGATCTCGATCGGACGCTCGCCACCTGGCGACGTCTGCGACGAACCGACGGCGCGCCGTAGCGTCGACGACCACAACGACAGGAGCAACACCATGAGCGACGCCATCGATCTCGACGGGGTGAAGGCCTTCGCCGCCGGACTCAGCCCGTGGGCCCACCTGGCCACCGTGGGGCCCGACGGCGCCCCCGACGTCGTGCCCGTCCATCCGTGCTGGGAGGGCGATGTGCTGTGGACCATGCTCGGCACCGGTTCGGTCAAGGCCAAGAACGTCGCCCACAACAACCACGTGGCCCTGCACTGGCAGGTGACCGAGGTGGGCGACGGTGTCGAGCTGTGGGGCACGGCCGAGCTGTTCGATGACGTCGAAACCAAGCGGCGGCTGTGGGACGGGGTGTTCGATTACGACCTCAACGCCTTCGCTCCCGGCGGCCCCGACAATTCGCCCGAGACCGGCTTCCTCGCCATCACCCCCACCCGGGCCCTCGTGCTCGAGCAGTACGGGATGAAGGGCAGCCAGCGCTGGAAGGCCTGAGGGCGTCGGCCTGACGGTCGGGGTGCGGCTGCCGGCCGCCCCCGTCAGGTCACCTTCATCCGCCTGACCCGAGCCAGGACCTTGGTGGGTTCGGTCCGTTCCGCCGGGAGGCGGCGCCACAACATGTCGAGGAACCCGATGAGCACGTTGGGGGCCCGGAAGTGGTCGACGGACAGGCCACGCAGGTTGGCCAGCACCGCGGTGTTGGCGGCCACGTCGTCGGCCGATCGGTGGACCAGGTGAACCTGGCCGGCCCCGCTGGGGTCGCCGACGGTGATCGTGGCCCACAGGCCGGCCAGGCTGGTGATCTCGTCCGCGGTCGGCAGCGCAAGCAGAAGACCCCGGTCGGCCCGCTGGGCCGCCACCGTCTCGCCCAACATCCGGACGATCTTGTCCTTGATGGCCTTGCGATCCTCGGTGGTCAGATAGCGGTGGCCGTAGAGCGGGTTGTCGAACACGGCGTTGGTGCCGGGCCGACCGAGGAAGAAGTCGCGCAGGCCCTCCACCGGGATCAGGTGCCGGTGTATGAAGCGGCGGTGGTTGCGGCGTAGGGCCTGGTTCTTCATCAGCCGGGTCAGCTTGAGCTCATGGAGCAGGGCCTGGTCGACGGCGTTTGGGAAGTGGGCCGACCAGGCCACGAACTGCCGCTCGGTGACCTCGGGAGGAAAGAGAGACAGCGACGGCCCGGGGCTGACGGCGTACAGCGGGCCGGCGTCGAGCTTGCCGACGGTCTCCAGGATCGAATAGCGGGCCAGCTGTTCCGAAGGCGCCACCAGGCTCACCTCGTCGAAGCGGTCGAGGGTCTGATGGCGTTGGTCGGGCTCGCCCATCAGGGCGGCGTCGACGGTCTCGATGCCGGGCTCCACCCCGGGTTCGGAGCCCGAGCGGCGTAGGGCGTCCTCGGCCCGGCGCTGGTCGGCCAGCTTGTCGTCGAGGGCGGACAGGGCCAGGTCGATGGTGACCTGATCGCCGGGCTGTTCCCGGCGGGGCGAGCGGCGGGGGAGTACGGTCGAGCTGACGGCCAACTCCTCCTGACGACCGGCGGCGACCACGGTGGCATGGCCGACCCGGTCGATGTAGACGCCGTCCGGGGTCTCCAGCGGCAGGTCGACCAGGGGCACGAGGATGCCGGGGTGGTTGAGATCCGACAGCAGCAGGTCGACGTAGTCGGCCCGGGCCTCGGGTCCCGGCGGTGGGTCGCCCTGGCGGGAGAAGGCGAGGCCGATCGTCCACCGCTCGGCCAGCAGCCGGTTGGCCAGCGTCTCGAACGCCACCCGCAGCGTCGGATCGCTGCGATAGCCCCGCATCACCTGGCGGGACAGGATGGCTGCCCGTCGAGGGCGGCCGGCGCCGTCGGCCTCGACGCCGGAACCCTCGGCTTCGGTGTCGAGGCGGTCCACCGTCTCCAACAGCAGCTGGTTGGCCAGATCGGCGAGGGCCAGGTCGTCGGCCAGGATCGTCTCCCAGCTGCCGGACCACGTCGAGGCCAGCCGGTGCTCCAGCCCGCTCACCATGTCGCCCTGGAGGGCGAAACCCCACAGCAGCCGCTCGGCCAGCACCACCGCCGCCTCCAGATCGCCGTGGGGGCACGGCTGCAGCCACCACGACGGTGCGCTGCGGTCCGCCATAGAGCGCACGAGTTGGCTGACGGCGATGGCCTCGTCGAGCAGGGCGAGGAGATCGGGCTGCGAGGCCATCGTCAGATCCTCGATCCGCACCCCCTCCCGCTCGGCCAGCTCGGCGATGGTGGCGATGATCCGGTAGGTGGCCTGCTTGCCGCGAAGGGAGCGGCCGGCCATCTTGGCCGCCGTCCTCGATTCGACCGTGGGTAGGGACGGGATCTGACTGAGCAGTCGGTTGACCCGGATGCGACCCTGGTCCCCGGTGAATCCGGCCGCCTCGGCGATGGCCGACTGGCTCAGATCGAGTTGCTCACTGGTGAGGCGAACGGCGAGCGACAGGCGGGCACAGATGCGGCGCTCGGCGGCGTGCAGAGCGGCCAGCTGTTCGGAGCGGTGTGGGGTGCGGGTTCCGTTGTTGTTCACGGCGGCGAAGGTGGCGACACCGTCGTCGGCATCGAACGCGTTCGACGTTAGTGGTTGGTGGAGCAGCTGCACCAGTACGGCGGTACCCAGCGATCGGACGTCTTTCCTGGTAGGGGGGCTGCGTCCGGCGGACTGACAGCAACGGGGCCGACTCGATCGAATCGGCCCCATCACTCGTGTTGGTCATCCGGATCGGTCGGTGGCCGAGCCACGCCTCGATCTGTTGTTCAGCTTAGCAATCTGCACACCCCTGCTCGCCAGTAAAGCGCTCCAATCGCACAGGGGAACGAGGTCTCGATCTCGTTCGACGAGGCTGTGACGGTTGGCTAGAAAAGTTGCCAAGGCAACCGGGTTTCGTGGCCTCGGAAGCCCCGGCGGGGAGAGGTGCTCTCCGTCATCCGGATCAGGTTGGAGCTGAGCGATTCCAGGGCGACTACGGCTTTGGCGTCGGGAAAGGAAGGGCCCACTCGACATGGTCGGCCGCGACTTCGGATCAGCTGCCAGCGCCGGAGTCGCGGTCGGTGGGGACACGAGCGGCGTGGCTACAGCAGCTCGCCGGTGAACTCGTAGCCCCGCAGAACCGCCTTGGCATCGAACACGAGTGGTGCGTGTTCGGCGATGACGGCCGGTTCGAACTCCGGATGATCGACGAGGACGACCACCAGGTCGGATGCCGCCAGTTCCTCCGGGGTGAAGGCAACCATGGGGGCATCGACGCCGAGCTTGCTCGGCTCCGACAGATGCGGATCACACAGTCGAAGGTCGGCTCCCAACGCCAGCAGGGCCTGGGCGACGTCGGTCGAGGGCGACTCGCGCCAGTCGCTGGTGCCGGCCTTGTAGGTCATGCCCAGCAGCAGGATGCGGGTGCCGTTCACCGCCCGCTTGTGGGTGTTGAGCAGACGCCCGATCCGGGTGGAGACGTAGTCGGGCATGTGGTCGTTGACGTCGTTGGCCAGCTCGACGAAGCGGAACGTCTGGCCGAGGTCCTGACGGACCCGCCACGACAGGTACGACGGGTCGATGGGAAGACAGTGACCGCCGACGCCCGGGCCGGGACGGAACGGGGTGAAGCCGAAGGGCTTGGACGAGGCGGCGTCGATGGCGGCCCACACGTCGACACCGAGCTCACCGGCGAACATCGCCAGCTCGTTGACCAGGGCGATGTTGACGTGGCGGTAGGTGTTCTCCAGGATCTTCACCAGCTCGGCGGTGGCCGCACCCTCCACCTCGACGACCTTGTCGATGATGGCGCCGTAGAAGGCGGAGGTGGCCCGGGTGGAGTCGGGGTCGATCCCGGCCGCCACCTTGGGGGTGTTGACGAAGCCCCAGGTCTTGTTGCCGGGATCGATCCGCTCCGGTGAGTAGCCGAGGTAGAAGTCGACGCCCGCCCGCAGGCCGGACCGCTCCAGGATCGGCCGGAGGAACTCGTCGGTGGTGCCGGGGTAGGTGGTCGATTCGAGGATGACCAGGCATCCCGCCCGCAGGACCCGGGCGAGGTCCTCCCCGGCCGAGGCGACGTAGGACAGATCGGGCGCGCCGTCGCGCAGCGGGGTGGGAACGGTGATGACGGCGATGTCGAACCCGGCGAGGTCGCCGATCTCGGCGGTGGGCTCGTACGGACCCTCCAGCGCCTTGCGGAGCATGTCGGAGGGGATGTCCTCGACGTAGGAGTCACCGGCGGCCAGCGCGCCGCAGCGGACCGGGTCGATCTCCAGGCCGACGGTGGGGAAGTCGAGCTCGGCGGTGCGCATGGCGACCGGGAGGCCGACGTAGCCCTGACCGAGCACGGCCACCTTGGCCGTGCGTTCCTCGATGCGTCGAAGCAGGTCGAGGAGCTGGCGGTCGCCGCCGGACGAGGGCTCGCTCCCGCCGCTGGTCTCGACGTCGGCTTCGGTCTCGAGCGCATCCGTCATGTTCGGATCTTCTCCTGATCTCGCCACACGACGGCGGTCGTGGGCCTGTTGGTCGGAACCTATCCGCAGGGTGTTCCCGATCGTCTGAGGCGATCGCCCTGCCCGGGCTTCGGGGCCGGGCCGGCCGCCGACATCCGGTGTCTTCAGTATCTCGGCTTCGGCCCGCGATCGGGCGCGCTGCGCCGTCGGGAGAGGCCGCTAGCCGATCCCCGGGTCGGCCACGATCGAGCCGTTGAGCACGGCGGTGCCGGCGTCGTAGGTCTTGTTCTGACCGGCGTACTGGATCGTGACCGGGCCGCCGACCGGGTCCCAGTAGGTGTTGTTGCCTTCGGTGATGGCCTGATCGGTGAACAGGGCCTTCTCACCGGCGGCGAGGATGTTGTTCCGCAGGGTGAGCACGTTCGTCCCGCAGCCACCGCCGCAGACCACGGCCACCGAATTGCCACTGGTCAGCCACACGGTGTTGTGCTCGACGATGGTGCGGAACACGGGGCCGAAGGCTTCGCCCGACCCCCGGGTGGTGACGAAGCGGGCCAGCGGGATCGAGCTGCGGTGGGTGTTGTAGGCGAAACGGTTGTCGGAGGCCTTCTTCGCCGCCGAGCTGCCCAGCTCGGAGAACACCCGGTCGTTCGAGGTGTTGTGGTGGATGTAGTTGTTGGAGCCCTCGTAGATCTCGGCCGAGTTGGAGTGGATGCGGCCGATGCCGTTGGCACACGGGGCCTTGTTGTTGGAGAACGTGTTGTAGGAGATGTCGTTGTTGTCGCTGCGGATGAGCACGCCCCAGGCGCCGAGATCGCCGGCTGCGCTGCTCGGGTTCCACTTGTTCATCACGTTGTTGTTCTGCAGGGTGTTGCCCTGCACCGTGATCGAGCTGCTGTTGGCCGACAGGTGGACGCCGGCGTTGGCCTTCTCCATCAGCGAGTCGGTGAGCAGCACGTTGCTGGCGCCGTCGGTGAAGTTGACCCCGTAGTAGTCGCCGAACGGCACGCTGCAACCGTTGAGGGTCCGGGTCTCGCTGACGCCGAAGGTCACGTGGAGATCGCGGATGATGAGATGCGACCCGGTCACCTTCACGCCCTGGTTCTTGCCGTCGAGGATCCGGGGACGGGCGCCCGAGCCGTAGGCGCCGACCGTGATCTTGTTGCTCGCCGTCCCCCGCCAGCCGACGTCGAGGCGCTGGCCGCCGGACCAGGTGCACCCCCGCTTGAGCAGGAGGCTGTCGCCGGGGCCGAGGGACAGGTTGCCGGCCCTGGTCAGGGTGCGGACGGCCTGGGTGGTGCTGGTGCCGTTGTTGCCGTCGCTTCCGCTGTTGCAGTCGACGTAGTAGGTGCCGCCGGTGCCGGGCTTGGGGGTGGTGGGCGGCGTCGGGGCCTCGGTGGTGGTCGGCTGGGTCGTGGTCGTGGTGGCGTCGTCGACCTCGGTGGTCGACGGGCCGGCCGGGGCCTTGGTGGTCGAGGTCGACTCGTCGTCGTCGGAGGTGCTGGTGGTGCCGCCTGTGGCCGACGTGGTCGTCTCGTCGTCGTCGTTCGTGGTGGTGGACGTGGTCGACTCGTCGTCGTCATCGTCGGTGGTCGTCGTCTCGTCGGCGGTCGTCGTCGTGTCGCCGTCGGTGGTCGACGTGCCGTCGCCGGTGGTGGCCTCGGTGGCCGGTCCCTCGTCCTCGTCGGCGACCTGGTTGACTTCGCCGGCGTTCTCCAGCGGGGGGAGCAGCGCGGCCGACGCCGACCGTGGGTTGAGGAGCTGGGCGGTGGCGGTCGACTCGGCGATCGTCAGCGATCCGCCGTCGTCGGAGAGCGGGGCCGAGGCGTCTATCGAGCCGGGGTCGCCCTGGAGCCCGGCGATGACCGAAGCGAGGAGAGCCAGGGTCAGCGCAGTGCTGACCACCAACCAACTCGCCCGCCGCTTGTCCACCGTCATGTCACCTCTCCGCCTCGGAGAACACGCCGATGATAGACGGGTCGAAGCCGTAAGCAATCTGTAATGACACGCATCTGTGGATAACCACCCAAAGGCGATCAGCGGGGCCGGAACGGGCGATGGGTCCTCGGCTAGCGTCGTGGAGGTGAGCGAACACGAGGGCCCGTGGCGGGCCGAAGCCACCGAACTGTCGCTGGAACCGGGGACCGAAGCCCTGGTGGGGCCCGACACCCCGATCACCCATGTCATGGCCAGCATGCGGGCGATGCGGCGGCTCAAGCCCGATCCCGTACCCCGCGAGTTGCTGACCGAGCTGGTTCGGGCGGCGACCTGGGCCCCCTCCGGCAGCGACGCCCAGCACTACCACTTCGTGGTCGTCGATGGTCGGGAGCGAATGGCCGAGCTGGCCGAGCTGTGGCGCGACTGCTTCGAGACCTACGAGGCCCTGGCCGGCACGATCGTCCCCGGCCCCGACAGCGACCGCCACCGGCGGATGTACGACGCCCTCCGCTACCAGGCCGACCACTTCCACGAGACGCCGGCCCTGGTGGCCGCCGTGTACCGGCGCAGCACGGCCGACGGGTTCGATCCCCGGGCCCAGGTCGACCTGGCCCGCCGCCTCGGGCCCCGACGGATGGCTCGCCTGGCCAGGGGCTTCGCCGCCGGCACCGGCACGCTCGGCGAGGCGTCGAGCGTGTACCCCGCCTGCCAGAACCTGTTGCTGGCGGCGCGGGCCAACGGGCTCGGGGCCACGCTCACCATCTGGCACCTGTTCCGCGACGCCGACTGGCGCAAGGCCCTCGGTGTGCCCAAGGGCCACGGCATCTACGCCCTCATCCCCGTCGGCTGGCCCGAGGGCAGGTTCGGCCCGGTGCGTCGTCGGCCGGTGGAGGACGTCCTGCACTGGGACCGCTGGTAGCCGCTCCCGGTCGGCCGGAGCCGTTTCCGCTCGCCGCCGGGTGGGAGACGGCGCCGGCGCCCCGGTGGCTCAGCCCGGCCGGAGACCGGTGAACACCGCCTCGATCACGTCGTCGGCCACCTGCTTGGCCACCTCGGGGGCGACGAGGGCGATGGTGGCAACGCCGTGGGTGGCGGCCCAGATGGTGAGGCTGAGATCGACCGGATCGCGGTCGACGAGATCCCCGTCGGCGATGGCCTGGCGCAGGTCGTCGAGGCCGCGCTCGAAGAAGACGGTGGCCGCCGCCAGTTCGTTGTCGTCGTCGGCCGGGACGGCGGCCGGCCGGTACCGCAGCATCGTGCGGAAGAGCTCCGGCCGCTCGGTGGCGTAATCGACATAGGCCCGAGCCCCGGAGCGGCACCGGGCCAGGGCGGCTCCGGCCGACGGGCCCGTCGCCGTGCTCGACACCAGTCGGGCGGCGTCGGCCGACCGCTCGGCCAGGTCGTCGTAGCCGACGACGGCCACCGCCCGGAGCAGGTCGTCCTTGCCGTCGACGTGGTCGTAGAGGGCGGGGGCCGTCACCTCGAGCTCGGCGGCCAGGCTGCGCAGCGACAGCGCGTCGTGACCGTGGCGCTCGATGAGGTCGAGGGCCACGGCCACGATGCGGTCACGGGTCAGCCGTCGTCGGCCGGAGCGGGGGGTCACGGTGAACGGAGCGGGGGTTCGGGCCGAGCGGTCAGTCGGCGATCCAACTGCCGTGGAAGCCGACCGGGATCCGGAACGGCAGGTGCACCTCCGCCACCGGTTCGGCCGTCAGGTCCGAGGCGTCGACGATGCTGAGGTAGGAGGTGTCGGTGTCCTCGGCGTGGACGTAGGTCATCAGGTAGCCGTCGTCCTCGGCGGTGCCGTCCTCGGCCGGGATGAACACCGGTTCTCCCGGGCGGTGCCCCCTGGGGTAGTCGAACACCGAGCGCTCGGCCCCGTTTGCGAAGTCGTACTTGAAGATGTGGCCGCCGCCCGACGGGGTGTCCGACATGGCGTAGCCGTAGCGGCCGTCGAGCCCGGCCTTGGCGTCGGGCACTCGGGGGAACTCGCTGTTGCGGTCGTCGAGCTGATGCTCTCGGACGGCGCCCGTCTTCAGGTTGAACCGCCACTCCCACATCATCGGCATCGCCGCCGCATCGTCGCCACCGCCTATGTCGCTGGTCGAGCGCCACAGCTCCTTGATCCGACAGCCCCGGACCACCACCTCGTCGCCTTCGTCGTGGGCGTTCAGGGTGTGGAACACGTAGCACGGGTCGACGTCGAACCACCGCACGTCGGCATCGAGCCCCTCCCGGGGCATCACGCCGAAGCGGGCCGGGTACTCGTCGCTCCATCGGATCGGCATGCCTCCCTGCATGGCCAGCTCCATGTCGAAGATCATCGGAAGGTCCATGAACACGCTGTGGTGCCTCGACACGGCGAAGTCGTGCATCATCGTCGACCCCGTCACCGTGATCTCGGTGCTCTGCACCAGCCGCCCGGCGGCGTCGACCCGGTGGTAGGTGAGGAACGGCGGCAGCGAGCTGTAGGCGAAGGCCAGCATCTCGCCGGTCTCGGGGCAGATCTTGGGGTGGGCGGTAAAGGCGGTGGTGAGCCTGCCGTCGAAGTCGCACGGCCCGATGGTGTCGAGCTCCTTGCTCAGCTCGTAGGGGAACGCCCCCTCCTCCAGGGCGAAGATCCGGCCGTTATGGCCGAGCACGTGGGTGTTGGCGGTGGACACGTCGTAGTTGAAGGTGAACGTCTCCGGGTCGAGGTAGAGCTCCATGCGGTCGGAGTCGGGGCGACCGAGCATCGGGGTCCTCACGTACCGGTTGCGGTACCAGTTGGCCTTGCCCCCGGCCAGCTCGATGCCGTGCACCATGCCGTCGCCGAGGAACCAGTGCTCCGAGCGGCCGACCTTCGGGTTGGCGCCGTTGCGGAAGTAGCGGCCCGTCAGCTCGGTGGGGATGGCGCCCTTCACCTCGAGCTCGGTCACCGTCCGTTCCTCGAACGTCGGTGCCCGGTTGCCGGTCAGGTGCCAGGGCAGTGTGCCGGTGTCGTCGGTAGCGGTCATGGGTCCCCCTTGTGCGGTTCGGCTCAGCGAACCCGCGTCGGGCTCGCCGGTCGGACGAACCCCTACTTTACGGTGTTCAGCTGGAGGGTCTCCAGTCCGCACCAACCGGGCCCGACGGGCTCGATCGGGGCCCATCGACCGCCGGTCCCGGCTCCTCGCCGTTGGGAAGATGTCGATCCGGCGTCACGCCGAATCCACATGTATCAACCTGCAATACCATGCCTTCTACTCAATGGTGGGAGAGGGACGGCACGACACCGGCGAACCGACCTTGGGGACACGGCGACCTGCCGTGCCGACGCGCTCGCTCGTCGTCGACGTGGTCGTCGTGGCCCTGCTGGCGGCGACCGGTACCAGCCTGCTGATCTGGCGTGCCGCCATGCTTCCGTCGGTCGGCACCACGGGGCGGGCGCTGTTCGCCGTCGAGGCGGTGACCGTGGCGTGGCTGGTTCTCACCGCCGTGCTCTTCAGCGGCCGGGTGTCGGCCCGGCCCGATCCCCCCGCCCCCGCATCGGGCATGACCCTCGACGTGGTGATCCCGGTGGCGGGCGAGCCCATCGCCATGGTCGAGCAGACCATCCGGGCGGCCCTCGCCATCGACTGGCCGGCCAACGTGGTGGTGTGCAACGACGGCCGCATGGCCGACAGCCCCGACGCCGAGGCCGTGATCGCGCTGTGCCGGGGCCTCGGCGTGACCTGTCTCACCCGATCCGGCGGCGAGCGGGGGAAGGCGGGCAACCTCAACCACGCCCTGCCCTACCTGCGGGGTGAGTTTCTCCTCGTCCTCGACGCCGATCACCGGGTCCGCACCGACGTGGCCCGCCAACTCCTCGGCTATTTCCGCCACCCCGAGATCGCCTTCGTCACCACCCCGCAGGAGTTCCTGGACAGCGACCGTGACACCCTGAACCCCACCGAACCGGTGTTCTACCGCGCCACCCAGCCCGCCCGTGACCGCCACGGCCTGGCCTTCTCCACCGGCAACGGGGTGGTCTACCGACGGTCGGCCGTGGTGGGCATCGGTGGCTTCTCCGAGTGGAGCGTGGTGGAGGATCTCCACACCTCGATCCGCCTGCACGCCGCCGGGTGGCGTTCGGTGTTCCATCCCTGGGCGGTGTCGGTCGGCCTCGCCCCCCGCACCTCGGCCGAGTACGCCCGCCAGCGGGTGCGGTGGTCGGTCGATTCGCTCCGGATCCTGTTCCTCGACCCGCCGTGGCGCCGCCGGGGTTTGAGCGCCACCGCTCGCCTCTTCTACACCCACACCCTGGTGTCGTACCTGGTGGTGATGGTGCAGGTCGGGTTCCTGCTCGGTCCACCGGCCTGGATCCTGGGCCGGCTGTCGATGCTGCACGGGGCCGACTGGCAGGACCAGGTGCGCCATATCGGGCCGTGGCTGGCCGTCGTCGCCCTCACCCTGATCCGGTGGGCCGGGTGGCGGGGCGCCGTCCGCTCCCTCCGGCTCGCCACCGCCTTCCAGCCGCTGATCTTCTGGGCGGCGCTTATGGGGATCGTGTCGCGCACGGTGGGGCGGGGCGGGGTCACCCGCAAGGTCCACCAGCCCCGCTTCAACGGGATCGTGCTCTCGGCCCAGCTCCTGCCGGTCGGTCTGGTGGCGGCCATGGTGTGGGCGGTGTTCGACCCCCGCCCCGGCGGGTCGGATCTGGCCATGGTGTGGGCCGCGGTGCTGGCCTCGATCGGGGTCGGCCCGATGCTCCGCTTCGGCGGACGCCAGGTGGCGGCCGGGGCCCTGCAGGCCACGGTGGTGGTGGTCGCCGTGTCGCTGGCCGCCGGCTCGATCGCGGTGTCGCGTTTCGGGTGGGAGCCGCCCCAGGCCCTGTACCGCTCGTTCGAGCCGGTCGACCCGTCGCTGCGCGACGCCACCATCGTGGTCAACGACTTCGGCTCCAACCTCGTCCTCGGCCCCGCCATCCCGGCCCCCGAGCCGACGCCGCCCCCGACCGGCGGCGATGGCGACACCGACCTGTCCGAGGTGGCGGCCGGGGTGACCTCGGCGGTGACGCACGTGTCGCTGGCCCGGGGCGACGGGGCCTACGTCGGCTTCGCCTCCGACCCCCTGCCCTATGACCTCGCCGACGTCGATCGCTGGGCCGACGAGGTCACCGAGCCGCAGATCGTGCACTGGTACCAGCAGTGGGGCTCCGGCGACTCCCGGTTTCGGGGGGATTGGCTGGCCGAAGTGGCCGACGACGGACGGATCCCGATGATCTCGTGGGAGGCGTGGGCCAAGCCCGAGGGCTCCTACACCTCGGCCACCCAGGCTCTGGGCCGGATGGACGACATCGCCGCCGGCGTCCACGACGAGTACATCGATTCCTGGGCCGAGGCCGCCGCCGACTACGGCCGCCCGATCCTGCTCCGGCCCTTCCACGAGATGAACGGGTTTTGGTACCCGTGGTCGGTGGGGGTCAACGGCAATTCGGCCGACGACTACGTCGCCGGGTGGCGCCACGTGGTCGACCGCTTCGACGCCGCCGGGGCCGACAACGTCGGCTTCGTGTGGTCGATCAACACGCTGGCCTCGTTCGAGGAAGGCCAGGGGGTGGAGGCCTACTACCCCGGTGACGCCTACGTGGACTGGGTAGCCACCTCCGGGTTCAACTGGGACGACTACGACCCCGAGTGGTCGTCGTGGGTCTCGGCCGAGTGGGTGTTCGGCAACACCTACGACGTGCTGGCCGGCTTCGGCAAGCCGGTGATGTTCGCCGAGATCGGATCCGGCACCAACGGCGGCGACGGCGAGGCCTGGGTGGCCGAGGCCGCCGCCTGGTTCGCCACCCTGCCGGAGGTGGGCGCCATCGTCTGGTTCGATCGGACCTACGACGGCCGCATCGACTTCCGCCTCCTTCCCGAGCAGCAGGTGGCCTTGGCCGATGCCGTCGACCGCCACGACGAGCTGGCGCCACCGCTCGCCTACGAGCGGCACGTCACCGCCCCCCGGGTCGACGCCGCCGCCGGCGCCCCGGTCGACGTGCCCGATGTCGGCGATGCCGCCCCGGCAGAGGAGGAGGGGGCGGCGGTGGCCGTGCCCCGGGACGAGGGCGAGGGTGAGGACGAGGACGAGGACGAGGGCGTCGAGGACGGACCGACCGGCGCCGGGGCCGACGGATCGGCGGCGGCCGAGTGGCGGCCGCGCCCCGGCGGGCCCCGAGCGGGGGCCGGTCCCCCTCGACCCGGTGGCCCGGGCACCCGGGGGCCCGACTGACGGGCCGCCGGTCTACAGGTCGAAGCGGTAGACGGTGCCCGAGTCGTTGCCGACGAACAGCTGATCGTCGACCACGACCGGAGCCGACAGCCCGAAGATCCGCTCGCCCTCGAAGCGCCAGATCTCGGTGCCGTCCTCGCTCGACACGGCGATCAGTTCCTTGTCGTGGGTGCCGAAGATGATCCGGTCGCCGACCACCACCGGGCTGCCCTTGATCTGGGTGTCGACGGCGTAACCCTGCCGCCAGATCTCGCCCAGCGTGGTCCGATCGACGGCGAACACCTCACCGTCGTCGTTGCCGAACACGATGTAGCCCTCGGAGGTGAGGGCCGGGTCGGTGCCGACGCCGCGGCTGGAGGAGAACGCCCGGACCTCGCCCTCGGGGAAGGTGACCCGGCTGAGGCTGCCGCCCTGCTCCACGCTGGTGCCGACCCACAGCTCCTCGCCCCCGTCGTCGGTGTCGAGGACGAGCGGCCCGGAGAACCACACCCCGCCGTCGAGCTGGATCCGGTCGACCTCGTCGCCGGTGGCGGGGTCGTAGAGGTAGAGGCCGCCGTCGTTGGCCCCGGCGGCGACCACCTCGGCGCCGTCGTAGGTCACCGCCACCGGCCGGCTGTTGAACTCGACGGTGAAGGCCTCGTTGGGTGGGATGGGGCTGGTCCATCGCAACTGGCCGGTGGCCAGATCGAGGGCCTGGAAGGCCGGTTCGCTGGTGCCGACGTACACGGTGTCGTCGCGGACGAAGGCGGTGCCCTTGATGGCGCCGCCCAGGTCGGCCGACCACACCTCGGTCCCGTCGGTCAGGTCGATGGCGTGGAACATGCCGTCGTTGGCACCGACGTAGACGACGCCGTCGACGATGACGGGGTTGGCCTCGACCCCGTCGCCGGTGGCGAAGGCCCAGCGCTCCTCGCCGGTCTCGGTGTCGATGGCGTGGACGGTGTTGGTCACCTGGGCCCCGATCACCAGCGTGCCGTCGGCCACCGCCGGCTTGGAGGCGAGCGAGCTCTCGGTCTCGAACTCCCACACCGGGGTTGGCGCCCCGTCCTCGACCTCCTCCTCCACCTCGGGTTCGACCTCCGGCTCGGGCTCCACCTCGTCGGTCGTCACCTCGTCCCCGGTGTCGACGGCGACCTCGTCGCCGTCGCCCTCGGTCCCCCCGTCGCCGGCGAGCACGACGGCCGCTCCGGCGGCGCCGGCCAGGGCCACGACCAGCGCGGCGACGGCCAGGAGCCAACGGCCTCGGCGCCCCGACGAGGGTGGTGCCACCGACGGGGCGACCGCCTCCCCGGTCGAGGTCGGTTCGACCACCTCCACCGGGTCGGTCGACGGCGGTGGGAAGTCGAGCCCGGGCCCGGTCGAGCCCTGGGCACCGCCCGCTCCGGAGCCGTCGACGGCGGCCGGGTCGACGATGGCGGGGCCTTCGCCGCTGACCACGGTCGGCTTCGAGTGGGTCCCGCTTCCGCCGTCGGTGGGGGAGGGCGTCGACCCACCGGAGACCGGGGACGTCGAGGCGGAGTCGGAGCTCGGCGCAACCACCGTCGGAGCCGTCGTCGAGACCTTGGTCGGTCCCGAGCCTCCGTGGGGGCTCGACCGGTCGGCGAGCCGGGCCTGGGCGGCGGTGGGGTCGTCGAGGATGGCCCGCAGGTCGGCCATGAACGTCTCGGCCGTCCGCGGCCGCTCGTCGGGGTCCTTGGCCAGGGCGTTGTGGACGAACGTCCGCAGGGCGTCGGGCACGTCGAGGTCGGCCGGCAGCTGTGGCACCTCGTCGCTGATGATGCGGAACATGTAGGCCTGTTGGGAGTCCGACCCCTCCACGTCATAGGGGGCGTCACCCCCGGTGAGCATGGTGAACAGCGACGAGGCCATCGAGTACAGGTCGGAGCGTTCGTCGCGGGTGTCGGTGCCGTGGGCGAAGGCCTCGGGCGGACAGTGGTTGAGGGTGTAGGCCATCACCGACGCCGTCGTCTCCTTCAGCGCGGCGATGCCGAAGTCGGTCAGCTTGGGCACGTCACCGGCGAGGAGGATGTTGGCCGGCTTCACGTCGCGGTGGATGATGCCGCGGCTGTGGGCGTGGTCGAGGGCGGCCGTGGCGGCGAGCACGTAGCCGACGGCCTCCCGCCACGGGATCGGGCCCCGCTGCAGGAACAACTCCTCCAACGAGCCGCCGTCGCCGAGCTCCATCACCAGGTAGGCGGCCCCGTTCTTGGTGAAGCCGGCCCGGAAGGGCATGATCACGTTCGGGTGATACGAGAGGCGGCCCATGATCGCCCGCTCCCGTTCGAAGCGTCGGAGGCCCGCGTCGTCGAGGCTGGGGATGACCTTCACCGCCACCCGACGTTGGAAGCCGACGTCCCAGGCCGAGAGCACGGTGCTGAAGCCGCCCTGGCCGATCGTCTCGTAGTCCCTCAGTTCCTCGATGTCGAGATCAAGGCTGCCAGCCATCGCCGTCCCGTCAGGGTGCGCGCACCCCGTCCCTCATCACGTTGCGAGTACCGATCGTACCCGACGCCGCCGGTCGGGGACCGGCCGGGTCGAGGCCCCCGTCACCTCTTCGACATCCATAAGGGGTTTGCGTTTGCTGCCGATAGGGAACGTAACGGATGTCACAGCGATCCGCTGGTGTCGAAGGGTGCGACGGATGGAAACGATGATCGACGAACTGCAGCCATCCCGGTTGCTCCGCGCCGTTCAGGGCGATCGGGCCCAGGAGGCGGCCATCGTTCTCCTGGCCGAGTCGCAGATGTTGGGGCGTCTCGACGCCTGCATCGTCAACGACACCGATCGCAACCTGGCCTGGCTCGACTGGGACGCCGCCGCTCGACTGGCCGAGCGCTTCGACGACGCCTGCTCGTTGATGATTCGCTTCGCCCGGGCCCTGGCCCTCGGCGAACAGCCGCTCCTCAGCCATCGCCGGGCGATCGATCTCGCCTTCGAGCACCTCGAACAGCGCCCCCGCTGACACCACCGCAGGGCGGCGCCGCCCGGCCTCCTAGGGTGGGGAGGTGGCTCGGCGTGTGCTGCTGGCGAAAATCCACCCACCCGATCTCCTGCCCGATGTGATCGAGCGGCCCCGGGTCGCCGGCCGTCTGGCGGCGAGCGCGGCGCCGGTCTGGCTGATCGTGGGGCCCGCCGGCTACGGCAAGACCACGCTGGCCCGCCAGGTGACCGACAGCGTGGAGGCCACGGTGGCCTGGGTCAGCCTCGATGATGGCGACAACGACCCCGTCCGGTTCTGGACCCACGTCGTCGCCGCCGTCTGCGGACCCGGGGATGCCGTCGACGAGGTGCTGGCCGCCGTCTCCCCCGACGCCACCGCCACCGCGGCCGACGAGGTCGCCTCCTTCGTCGAGGTCCAACCCGGGCGGGTGGTGCTCGTGCTCGACGACGTCGACGCCGTCACGGCCGACGCCGTCCTCGAGCCGCTCGGTCGACTGGTGCAGCGGCCGCCGTCGAACCTGACCCTGGTGCTGATCGGTCGCGACGAACCGGGGTTGCCGGTGGCTCGCCTGCGGAGCCAGGCCCGGCTGGCCGAGGTGCGGGCCGACGATCTGGCCTTCACCGCCGCCGAGACCGGAGCCCTCTTCGGCGGCGAGGCGACGATCGCCGATCTGGAGGAAGTGGTGTCCACCACCGACGGCTGGCCCACGGCGCTCCGGATGCTGGCCCTCGCCCCCGCCGGTGACGACGGGTCCGACGAGTTGATGAGCCGGATGCGCCAGCGGCGCGACGCCCTGGGCGAGGTGTTGGCCCACGAGGTGATGGGTGGGCTCGACGAGTCGTTGCGGGCGTTCCTGGTGGCGACCAGCATCGTCGATCCCCTGGTCCCCGAGTTGTGCAACGCCCTAACCGGGACCGACCGGAGCCTGGCGGTGCTGCGCGATCTGGTGCGGCGGCAGCTGTTCACCGTCACCGTCGACCCCGAGGCCACCCAGTTCCGCTACCACAGCGTCTTCCGCGACTTCCTGCGGGCTCGGGCCGACGAGCTGCCGACCGAGCGTCTCCGCTCGCTGCACCAGCGGGCGGCCGACTGGTACACCGAGGCCGGGGAGCCGACGGCGGCGATCGATCACGCGCTCGCCGCCGGCGACGACGCCCAGGCGTTGGCCACGATCAAGGCCCACTTCATCGACACCGCCCGCGACGGCTACCTGGCCACGGTCAACGAGTGGCTGGAACGGTACGGCCTCGACCGTTGCCGTGACGATCCCGAGCTGGTGATGGCGGCGGCGTGGGCGGCCCTCAACGCCAAGCGGTTCGACGAGGCCTGGCGGTGGGTGGCCGATCCCGCCACGGCGCCCGATCCCTACTTCCAGGTCCAGCGGTTGGCCCAGCAGTCGCATCTGCATCGGCATCAGGGTCGGGTGGTCGAGGCGATAGCGGCGGCCGAGGCGGCGACGGTGGTGGCCGACCGGTCAACGTCGGTCGACTACCCGGGGGTGGCGTGGGCGGCGCTGGCCATGGGCCAGCTGCTCGACGGTCGACTCGACCCCGAGGTGGCGCATCGGGCGGTCGACATCGGCCGGGCCACCGGCGACACCGCCACCGAGATCACGGGCCATGCCGCCCTCGCCGTCGAGGCCGCCAGGCACGACCGGCTCGACGAGGCCGAGGTCGGGGCCGCGGCGGCCCTGGCCAAGGTCGACTCGCCGACGCTGGAACGCTTCCACCAACCGTCGTTGGCCCACCTGGCTCGCAGCATGGTCGCCCTGGCCCGGGGGCGACCGGCCGATGCCGAGGAGGCGGCCCGGGAGGCGGCCCGCATCTCGGCCGAGAGCGCCGAGCCCCTGATCGACGCCTGGATCGCCGCCCACCGGGCCCGCATCGCCCACGCCGCCGGCCATCAGGACCGGGCCCGAGCCCTTCTACGCTCGGCCGAGGCGGCGTTGGACGGCTGCGAGAGCGAGTTCCTGCGCCACGAGTTGCGGCGCACCGGCAACGTGATCCGCTTCGCCCGCCCGGTGGGCGGGGTGACCGTCGACGACCTGACCGATCGCGAGCTGGCGGTGCTGCGGCTCCTGCCCCAGGGCCTGACCCGCCGCCAACTCGGCCAGCAGCTCTACGTGAGCGAGAACACGATCAAGAGCTACCTCACGATGCTCCGCAACAAGCTCGGGGTGACCGGGACCAGCGCCCAGATCGTGGCCAAGGCCAGGGAGCTGGGTCTCCTACAGGACGGTCACCCGGGCGGGTGAAGTCCGCCCGCGGGCGGTGACCGATCGCACGGCGTCCTTCACCGTGGTGGACACGCAGCAGCGCATCACCACCGAGGAGTCACCATGCCCCGCATCCAGAAGTCCATCGAGATCGACGTCAGTGCCGACCGGCTCTGGCAGGAGGCGGTCGATGAGTTCGACCAGGTCGCCGTCTGGGCCTCCGTGCTCGACACCTCCCGCGCCAACACCGAGGTCCCGATCCCGCCCGGGGCTACGGTCGGCGGTCGGGTCTGCGACGTGCCCGGCTTCGGGCAGGTGCGCGAGACCTTCCTCGACGTCGACCGGGAGGCCCGGACGCTCCTCTACGAGGCCGAAGGGCTGCCCACCTTCGTCAAAAAGGTGATCAACACCTGGACCGTCACCCCGCTCGGACCCGAGCGGAGCCGCATCACCATGGACATCAACATGGAGACCGGGGGCGCCGGGCGGATCCTCACACCGATGCTCGGGTTCCAGCTGCGACGTCAGGTCGACACCACCCTCGACGACCTCAAGGTCTGGCTCGAGACCGGGCGGGTCTCGCCGGCCAAACAGAAGGCCAACGCCAAGCTCGCCCGCAAGGGCAAGCCGGTACAGCTCCCCGGCGCCGCCTGAGCGTCCGCCGTCCCGCTTCGCCCTGCGCTCTCACCCGCCACCGGCGGGGAGACGGGCCCGACGCGGCCCGCCAAGCAATCCACCGACGAACACCACAACGAAAGGAAGACAGACATGCCATTCATCCAGGTCAACGTGCCGACCGGGGGCACCGACGCCGCCAAGAAGGCCGAGCTCATCGAGAATGTGACCGACACCGTCACCTCGACCATGGGCGTCCCGGCCGAAGTCGTCCACGTCCACATCAACGAGGTGGCCGAGGGCGGCTACGCCACCGCCGGCAAGGTCATCGCCTGAGCCACGGCCAGGCAGGCGGCGGCGATCCGACGGACCCACCCGATGGTCCGACGGGTCGCCGCCTTCGTGCTTGCACAGGTGGGCTCGGGCGTCCGGCGCCCTCCCAGGTGGCGGGACCCGGTGGGACCCGGGCGGGTCGAGGTCGCCGTGGCGGGTTCAGGCGGCGCGGCGTAGGGCCGGAATGATCCGCTCGCCCACGGTGCGGATCACCTCGTAGCGGGGGTCGAAGGGCGGCAACAGCATCATCTGGTCGATGCCGGCGGCCTCCAGAACGAGGAGGCGTTCGACGATCTCGTCCTCGGTGCCGACCAGGCACGACGAGCGGATGAGGGCCTCGGTGACGAACCGTTCCTCCTCCGGGACGACCCAGCAGTTGTGCCCGGCGTGCACCCGCTGGTGCCGCACCTCCTCGGGTACCCGATCGAGGAGGGCGGTGTAGTCGTCCCACACCTCGAGGATCGCCGGGTTGCCGGAGAGCCGGCCGTAGTTGCGCCACTGGTCGTAGGCGTAGTGCAGCCCGGCGATGGCGAAGGCGCCACAGAGGGCCTTGACCCGCTCCGAGGCGACCGCCTCCCCCGGCTCCAGCACCACGATCGTGTTGAGGGTGGTGGCCGGGAACCGGGCGCGGTCGATCGTCCGCCCGGCCTCGGTCGCCCCCCGCTCGACCGGGGTCCAGGCCCGCTCGGCCATCGCCGGGTCTGGCGGCAGCGACAGCACCAGGCCGTCGCCGTGCTTGCCCGCCAGGGCCAGCGACTTGGGCCCGAAGCCGGACACGTGGAGCGGGATCGGGGCGTCGAAGTCGACGAAGCCGTCGTCGGCCATGATGTGGCGCACCCGGGAGGTCCGCCCCCGCCAGGTCACCTCGGCCTCCTCACCCCGCAGCAGCGGGGCCAGCTCGCCGAGATAGCGGTCGAACTCCGTGATCGTCATCGGTTTGTGGCCCATGATCCGCATGGCGGTGTTGCCGGTGCCGATCCCGCAGAAGGTGCGACCGGGCGCCAGGCGGTTGATCGTCGCCATCGACGCCGCCGTCACCGGAGCCGGGCGGGTGGCGGCCACCGCCACCCCGGTACCGATCCGGATGGTCGATGTCCGGTCGGCGGCGAGGGCCATGGTGGCGTAGACGTCGCTCCAGATCATCTGGGAGTCGGCGAACCAGGCGTGGGTGAAGCCGAGGCGTTCGGCCTCGACGACATAGTCGATGTCGTCGATCTTCGAGGCGACGCAGATGCCGAGTTCCATGGGCCGATCTTGGCAGCCCGTCGCCGTCCGGCCCAGCCCGCCTCGTCGGCGCACCGTCGGGAGATCGCCGTCGGTCGGCCTTCTGGCACACTCGTGGCGTGATCCGGCTTCGGTCGGGGTCGGGTCTCGTCTCCTGTGAGCTCGCGACTCTGCCGTTACCCAACGGTGACTCGGGAGCTATGGGCGGCCGCAGGCGCACCGTGCATTCTGCGTCTACGACGACGGCCCCGGTTCTCGGAGCCGTCCTACCAGGGGGAGGATGTCCAATGGGACGCTTTCGGATAGTGGCAATCGCGGTGGCGCTGAGTCTCGTCGTCGCCGCCTGTGGCTCTGACGACGACGAGGCGACCGGCACCGAGGAGGCGAGCGCATCGGCATCGGCGGCGGGAGCCGGCGGCGAGGATGAGGCCGGGTCGGTCGACGAGCCCCGTGGCGAAGCCGACGCTGAGGCGGCGGCCGAGCTCGAGGACTCGCTCGTCATCCTGTGCACGGTGGCCGAGGACTGGTGCGAGGCGCAGACCGCCGCCTTCGCCGATACCACCGGGGTCAAGGCCGAGTACCAGCGCCTGTCGACCGGCGAGGCGATCGCCCGCCTCGAAGCCGAGGGCGACGATCCGTCGTTCGACGTGTGGTTCGGCGGCCCGAGCCTCGGACCGGCGACCGCGGCCCAGGACGGATTCATCGAGCCCTACCTGTCGCCGAACGCCGCCGACATCCCCGACGACCTGCAGTCCGGCGACGGGGTGTGGACCGGTATCTACATCGGCGCCCTCGGCTTCTGCTCGAACGCCGAGTTCCTCGACGAGCTGGGCGTCGAGCCGCCCATGTCCTACGACGACCTGCTCAACCCGGCCCTGGTCGACAACATCGCCATGGCCGACCAGCGCACCTCCGGGACGGCGGCCACCGCCGCCGCCAACCTGGTGGCCCTCCTCGGTTCCGAGGAGGCGGCGCTCGGCTACCTCGGCGAGTTGGACGCCAACATCTTCCAGTACACCCGGAGCGGCTCGGCCCCCGGTCGCATGGCGGCTCAGGGCGATGTGGCGGCGGCCATCGTCTTCTCCCACGACTGCGTGGCCTTCGAGGAGGAGACCGGGGTCGACCTCCACGTGACGTTCCCGGCGGAGGGCACGGGCTACGAGGTCGGTCAGGTCTCGCTGATCGCCAACGCCGCCAACCCGAACGCGGCCAAGGCCTTCATCGACTGGGCGCTGACCGAGGATGCGCAGGTCATCGGGGCCTCGGCCCGGCAGTACCAGATCCCGTCCCGGCCGGGCGTGCCGGTCCCGCCCCAGGCGGTGGCGTTCGACGACGTCGTCCTCGCCCCCGGCTACACCCCACAGCTGGCCGAGGACCTGCGAGCCGGTGACTTCCCGGAGCGGTTCGCCAACGAGGTACGGGGCGGCGCCGAGGCGCCGGCGGAGTAGCGGATGACGCCGACCGGCCGGTCCGACGACGACCGGGCGGTCGGCCTGTCGCCACGGCGGAGACAACAGGCGGTCGGCGCGACAGGTGGGCCCTCCCGTCCGCCTGTCCCGCTGGCCGCCCGGAGATCGGTTCGAGAAGAGGAACGACGGGTGCGAGGACAAGCGACGTGACGACGACACAACCCACGATCGGCCGACCGAGCCCGATGGGACGAGGCCTGCGGCGGGTCTGGGGTCGGGTACGGGGCCAGGGTGCCTTCGGCGCCTCGGTGGTGGCCTCGGTGCTCATCATCGTCGGCTTCGTCCTCTTCCCGGCGGCCGAGATCGTCGCCCGCTCGCTCGGCGCCGACGGCCGGGCCGAGTGGGAGCGGCTCTTCGGTGCCAGCCGGACGATCGGCACCATCCGCAACACGATCTGGCTCGGGGTCCTGGTCGGCATCGTCGGCACCATTGCCGGCCTGATCATGGCCCTGGTCCAGGTGAGGACCAGGTTCCGCTTCAAGCGGACCCTGCACCTGATCGCCCTGATCCCGGTGATCTCGCCGCCCTTCGCCGTCGGGATGTCGGTGATCACCCTGTTCGGCCGCAGCGGCCTCATCACCAAGGGCCTGTTCGACGTCCGCTACGACATCTTCGGCCTCGACGGCCTGCTGATCTCGCTCGGCGTGTCGTTCATGCCGATCGCCTACCTCAACTTCGTCGGCATGCTGCGGGCCTTCGACGGTTCGCTGGAGGAGGCCGCCACCGATCTCGGCGCCGGGCTCATCCACCGGCTCCGCACCGTCGTCCTGCCTCTGCTCGCCCCCGGCATCGCCAGCTCCTTCCTGCTGATCTTCGTGTCGGCCATCGCCGATCTCGGCAACCCGGTGCTGCTCGGCGGGGGCTACGACGTGCTCTCGTCCCGCATCTACCTGGCCGTCATCGGCGAGTTCAACAACGACAAGGCCGCCGTGCTCGCCGTGATGCTGCTCGTGCCCTCCCTGCTCGTGTTCTCCGCCCAGTACTTCTGGCTCCGGAAACGGGAGTACATCACGGTCACCGGCAAGCCCGTCGGCGACCCGAAACCGTTCGAGCAGCGGCGGGTGACGTGGCCCCTCCAGCTGCTGGCCGTGCTCATGGCGGCTTTCGTCGTCCTGATCTACGGCTACATCCTGGTGGGCGCCTTCACCGAGGTGTGGAACATCAACTTCAGCCCGACGTTGGACAACATGCGGTTCGTGCTGCGGGGAGCCGGGCGGGAAGCGGTGTACGACACGGTGCTGCTGGCGCTGCTGGCCACACCGATCTCGTCGCTGGCCGGGCTGGTCATCGCCTTCGTCATCACCCAGCGGGACTTCCGGGGCAAGGGCCTGCTCGACTTCGCCTCCGTGCTCGGCGTCGCCATCCCGGGCACCATCATCGGCGTCGGCCTGCTCCTCGCCTACAACGCCCCGCTGCTCGGCGGCCTGATCCCGAAGCTGTCGGGGACGGCGGCGATCCTCGTGCTCGCCTTCACCGTCCGCAGCCTGCCGGGGGTGGTCCGGGTCGCCGTCGGTGCCCTCAACCAGCTGAGCGGCAGCCTCGAGGAGGCGTCGATCAGTCTCGGGGCGACACCGGCCCAGACGTTCCGGAAGGTGATCCTCCCGCTCATCCGGCCGGCGATGTTCTCCAGCCTGGTCTGGAGTTTCGCCCGGTCGATGACCTCGCTCTCGCCGATCATCTTCCTCGGCACCCCGCAGTGGCGGATCATGACCGCCCGGATCCTCAACGAGGCCGACCAGGGCCGGTTCAGCAACGCCGCCGCCTACAGCGTGGTACTCGTGTCGGTCGTGCTGGCCGCCATCAGCCTCCTCGCCCTCACCACCGGCTTCAGAGTGAACGACGAACCCACCCTTCCCGATCGGAGCATGCGATGACCACCACCACGGAGAACCAGCGGAGGACCGTCGATTCGGGCCCGGCTTCCGAGGTCGTCGTCCGGGTGGCCGGTGTGCAGAAGATCTTCGACTCGAGCCGCGGCCGTCACGAGGCGCTCAAGTCGATCGACCTCGACATCTTCGACGGCGAGTTCCTCACCATCCTCGGCCCATCGGGCTGCGGCAAGACCACCCTCCTGCGGGTCCTCGCCGGATTCGAGCAGCCGACCCGGGGCGACGTGCTGCTCGACGGCGCCGTGATCACCGAGGTGCCGCCGAACCACCGCCCGATGGCGATGGTGTTCCAGAGCTATGCGCTGTTCCCCCATCTCACCGTCCACGACAACATCGCCTACGGGCTCAAGATCGCCAAGGTGCCCAAGGCCGAGATCGCCGAGCGGATAGAGGTCGTGCTGTCGATCATGGACCTGGTCGGCCTCGGCGACCGGCTGCCGACGCAGTTGTCGGGCGGGCAGCAACAGCGGGTGGCGCTGGCCCGATCGGTGGTGGTGCGACCCCGGGTGCTGCTGTTCGACGAGCCGTTGTCCAACCTGGACGCCCGCCTGCGCGACCAGATGCGCTCCGAACTGCGTCGCATCCAACGCCAACTCGGCGTGACCAGCGTGTACGTCACCCACGATCAGACCGAGGCCATGGCCATGTCCGACCGCATCGTGGTGATGAGCGAGGGCCACATCGAGCAGGTAGGCACGCCGGAGCAGATCTACCGCCGGCCCGACTCCCTCTTCGTGGCCGACTTCATCGGGAAGGCCAACGTACTCCCCGCCCCCGTCCTCCCCGGCGGCGTCACCGACCGGGCCGCCGATCGTGTCACCGAGGGCAGGGGGCCGACGGGCGAGGTCGAGCTCTTCGGGGTCACCCTCCCTCTGGAGCTGAGCGACGACGTCGGCGACACCGCGACCCTGGTACTACGCCCGGAGGACGTGCTGATCACGCCCTTCGACTCGCCGAACGACCACAGCCCGGTGCTGGTCGACGGCCGGATCGAGGCCGCCGGCTGGCTGCGGGCCTCGGAGTACGTGGGCGGTGCCACGCACCTGACCTTCGAGCTGCTCGACGGAACGCTGCTGGAGTCGATCGAGTACCACACGGCGGCGGCCGGCCCGGCGGCGCTGCCGACCGAAGGGGCGGGTGTCCTGGCCTCGTTCCCCACGGCGGCCCTGCGATCGGTCGAACGACGTCGCTAGTACGGCCACCATCGAGCACGACCGATGCGGCGGACGGGTGCCACAATCGGGGGTGATGGGCAACAGGGAGATGGGCCAATAGCCGGCATCGCCATCGTCGTTCTCAGCGTCCTGCTGTGCGGTTGTGTGGTGGCGCTCGTCCGCACCCGGGCCCAGGCCCGCGACAGCGCCCGCCGCCTGGCCACCCGTCAGGAGCAGTTCTCCGTGCTGGCCCATGAGATCAAGACGCCGCTCGCCTCCATCACGGCGACGATGGAGATCATGCTCGGCGAGGCCCCCGGGCCGTTGAACGGCGACCAGCGGGCCTTCCTGGCCGAGATCGATCAGTCGACGGCGAGGATGCTGCTTCTCAGCGACAACATCCTGACCGAGAGCAAGCTGCAGGCCGGCGTCTTCTCGCCGTCGTTCGCCCCGACCGACCTCGGCCCCGTAGTCCGCGAGGTGTGGCGGTCGATGCGTCGACTGGCCGAGGCCCGGGGCCAGCAGATCGCCCTCGACTACCCGTCGGTCATGGACCCGGTGCTCATCGACGCCGCCCTCCTGCGCCAGGCGATCACCAACCTCCTGCAGAACGCCATCCGCCACACCTCGATCGGCGGCGTGGTGAACCTGCGGGTCTTCCAGAACGAGCGGGAGGTGGTGATCTCGGTGTGGGACGACGGCTCGGGCATGGATCCCGAGGAGCGCAAGCGGGCGTTCAAACAGTTCGTGTCCCACACCGGCGGCACCGGGCTCGGGCTCACCATCGTCGAGACGATCGCCAGCCTGCACGGGGGCATGGTCCGGGTCGACACCTCGCTGGGCAAGGGTGCGGCGTTCCTGCTGACGCTGCCGAGGCCGGGGCGATGAGCGCCGGCGCGCCCCAGATCCTGGTGGTGGACGACGAGGAGCAGCTGCGATCGTTGGTGTCCTACGCCCTCACCAGCGCCGGGATGGAGGTGACCTCGGTCGGCACCGGGCGCGAGGCGATCGGGGCGGCGGCCGAGCTCCCGATCGACCTGATCGTGCTCGACGTGCTGCTGCCCGACGCCGATGGCTTCGACCTGTGCCGTCAGCTGCGACGCCACACCCAGGCGCCGGTGATCTTCCTCACCGTCCGATCCGACCAGGCCGACGTCATCAAGGGCCTGGAGGCGGGGGGCGACGACTACCTGGCCAAGCCGTTCAGCATCGAGGAGCTGCTGTTGCGCATCAGCGCCATCCTTCGCCGGGCCGCTCCGGTCGACGAGGAGCTGCGGATCGGGGCACTCACCGTCAACCTCGACTCGCACGAGGCCGCGGTCGACCAGACCCCGATCGAGCTCACCCCACTCGAGTTCCGGTTCCTGCGCTACCTGGCCGTCAATCGGCATCGGGTGGTGCCGGTGGGTGAGCTGGTCGAGGAGGTTTGGAACGTCCCCGACTACGGCGGCCACGACCCGATCGTGAAGAGCACCGTCTACCGGATCCGCCAGAAGCTGGGTCCGCCGCTGCCGGCCACCATTGAGATCCGCAACGTCCGGGGCGTCGGCTACCAGGTCCGGGCCACCCCCGACACTCCTGACACCTGAGCGCTCTCCCATAGCGATTCTGGTATGTCACAGGCCAAATCGTTATTGGATAAGTGATAGCTCGGCAATGGACCATGGCGTTCCCGGCATCCGAGACAGGCATGAGGTGAACGCATGAGCGACTACACGAAGGTTCTTCTGGACGAGAACGAGATCCCGACGCAGTGGTACAACATCGTCGCCGATCTCCCCGAGCCGCCGCCGCCGGCCCTCCACCCGGGCACGCTGGAGCCGGCCGGTCCCGAGGACTTCGCCCCGCTCTTCCCCATGGACCTCATCGAGCAGGAGGTGACGACCGAGCGCTACGTCGACATCCCGGGCGAGGTGCTCGACGTGTTCCGGCTGTGGCGTCCCAGCCCGCTGTTCCGGGCCCGACGCCTGGAGAAGATGCTCGATACCCCGGCCAAGATCTTCTACAAGTACGAGGGCGTGAGCCCCGCCGGCTCCCACAAGCCCAACACCGCCGTGCCCCAGGCCTACTACAACGCCAAGGCCGGCATCACCAAGCTCACCACCGAGACCGGTGCCGGCCAGTGGGGTAGCTCGCTGGCCTTCGCCTCGGCCCAGTTCGGGTTGGAGTGCGAGGTGTGGCAGGTCGCCGCCAGCTACCGCCAGAAGCCCTACCGGCGGTCGATGATGCAGACCTGGGGCGCCACCGTGCACCCCAGTCCGTCCGAGGTGACCGAGTACGGCCGCTCGCTCCTGGCCGAGGATCCGGACCACCCCGGCAGCCTCGGTATCGCCATCTCCGAGGCGGTGGCCATGGCGGTGGCCGATCCCGACACCCGCTACGCCCTGGGCAGCGTGCTCAACCACGTGCTCCTGCACCAGACGATCATCGGTGAGGAGGCGCTGAAGCAGCTGGCCAAGGTGGGCGAGACGCCCGACGTGCTCGTCGGTTGCACCGGTGGCGGCTCCAACTTCGGCGGGCTGGCCTTCCCCTTCATGCGGGAGAAGCTCGCCGGCAACATGGATCCGACGATCCGCTGTGTCGAGCCCGCGGCCTGCCCCACCCTGACCAAGGGCGAGTATCGCTACGACTTCGGCGACACCGCGCAGATGACCCCGCTGATGAAGATGCACACGCTCGGTCACAGCTTCATCCCGGCGCCGCTCCACGCCGGCGGCCTCCGCTACCACGGCATGGCCCCGCTGGTCTCCCACGTCTACGAGCTCGGCCTGGTCGAGGCGATCTCGATTCCCCAGCGGGAGTGCTTCGACGCCGCCGTCGAGTTCGCCAAGACCGAGGGCATCATCCCCGCCCCCGAGCCCACCCATGCCATCGCCGCCGCCGTGCGCGAGGCGCTGCGGGCCAAGGAGGCGGGCGAGGAGACCGTGATCCTCACCGCCCTGTGCGGTCACGGCCACCTCGACCTGGCGGCCTACGATCACTACTTCAGCGGTGAGATGGTCGACTACGACCTGCCGGACGAGGCCATCGCCGAGGCGATGAAGACCGTCCCGGTGATCGCCTGAGCCGGCCCGGGCAGCCGCCCGCCGGTTGACCTTCAGCATCGCTCCCACCATCGGATCAACACGGGAAATTGCCATGACCGAGTACGACCCACCGATCGACCGACGACGACCGTTCAACCTCATGGGCTGGATCGAGGACCATCGCCACGAACTCGTGCCCCCGGTCGCCAACAAACAGATCTGGCGAGAGGCCGACATGATCGTGATGATCGTGGGCGGCGGCAACGAGCGATGCGACTTCCACGACGACCCTCGCGAGGAGTTCTTCTACCAGATCAAGGGCGACATGGATCTCGTCATCTGGCCCGACGAGGGCGCAGAGCCGTACCACATGCCGATCAAGGAGGGCGAGGTGTACCTGCTGCCGCCCAACCTTCGGCACTCGCCGCAGCGGCCCGATCCCGACTCGATCGGTCTGGTCGTCGAGTATCAGCGGAATATCGGCGAACTCGACGGGTTCGAGTGGGCCTGTTTCCAGTGCTACGACCTCCTGCACCGGGTCGAGCTTCAGGTCCAGGCGATCGACAAGGACCTGCCCCCGCTGTTCGAGGCCTTCGATCGGAACGAGGAGGCCCGGACCTGCGCCAGCTGCGGCGCGCTGCACCCGGGCAAGGCGGGCCGGTGGTCACGACCGTGACGGCGACGGCGACGGCGGCGGAGCTCGACGCCGCCGACCCGTTGGCCCCTCTGCGGGACGAGTTCGAGCTGCCCGAGGGCATCTACTTCGCCGGCAACTCGTTGGGGGCGTTGCCCCGGGCCGCCCGCGGCTACGTCACCACCGAGTTCGACCGGTGGAGCACGCTCGGGGTCGAAGGGCATTTCACCGGCGAGCTCGGCTGGAAGGCCTACCACGAACTCGTCACCGAGCAACTGGCCCGCCTGGTCGGCGCCCGGTCCGACGAGGTGGTGGCGATGAACGCGCTCACCGTCAACCTCCACCTGCTGCTGGTCAGCTTTTACCGACCGACGGCGACGCGGCACAAGATCATCATCGAGGAGCACGCCTTCCCCTCCGACCACTTCGCCGTCGAGTCCCAGATCCGCCAGCGGGGCTTCGATCCGGCCACCTCGCTGGTCGTCGTCGGGCCCCGCCCGGGGGAGGAGATCCTGCGACCCGAGGATCTGCTCACCGCAATCGCCGATGCCGGGGATGAGCTCGCCGTCGTCCTCCTGCCGGGGGTGCAGTACTACACCGGTCAGGTGCTGCCCATGGCCGACCTCGTCGCCGCCGGCCACGAGGTGGGCGCCGTCGTCGGCTTCGACCTGGCCCACGCTGCAGGCAACATCGAGCTCGACCTCCACGACTGGGGCGTCGACTTCGCGGCCTGGTGCACCTACAAGTATCTGAACAGCGGGCCGGGCGGCGTCGGCTGCGCCTTCGTCCATCAGCGTCACGTCGACGACCAGACCCGCCCCAAGCTCCTCGGTTGGTGGGGTACCGATCCGTCGACCCGGTTCGAGATGGCCACCACCTTCGAGCCGATCCCCACCGTCGAGTCGTGGCAGCTGTCCAACGCTCCGGTGTTGCCGACGGCGACGCTGCGGGCCTCGCTCGACGTGATCGATCGGGCGGGGGGCATGGCCGCACTGCGGGCCAAGGCCGTGCGCCAGATCGAGTTCTTCGACCGCCGGCTGACCGAGTCGTTGGAGGGCCGGGTGGCGAGCATCACCCCGGCCCCGCTGGCCGAACGGGGCTGCCAGCACGCGCTCCGGGTGCTGGGCGGCGATGGGACCCGGGTCTACGAGGCGCTGGTGTCAGCCCGCGTGCTGTGCGATTGGCGAGAGCCGGACGTGATCCGGGTGGCCCCGGTCCCGCTGTACAACTCCTTCGCCGAGATCGACGAGTTCATCGCCATCCTCGATGAGGAGGTGTCATGACGGCGGCGGGTTGGCCCGAGGGGCCCGTGGTGGTGGCCTGCGCCGGCCCCGCCGGCTGTCTGCTGGCGATCTATCTGGCCCGCCAGGGCCACGAGGTGCGGGTGATCGAGCGCCGCCCCGACCTCCGCACCACCGACGTCGGCGCCGGTCGGTCGATCAACCTGGCCCTGGCCACCCGGGGGATCGTGCCCCTGGTCGACGTCGGCCTGATCGACCGGGTCAACGACATCACCATCCCCCTGCGGGGTCGGATGGTGCACACCGACGACGGCGCCGAGCCCGCCCTGCAGCCGTACGGTTCGCGTCCCCACGAGGTGATCCACTCGGTCTCCCGTCAGGACCTCAACGCCATCCTGCTCGACGCCGCCGAGGCCACCGGTCGGGTGACGATCGAGTTCGACAGGCCCCTGGCCTCGGTCGACTTCGCCCGCTCCGAGCTCCGTTTCGACGACGGCCCGCCCGAGCCCTTCGGCGTCGTGTTCGGGTCCGACGGCGCCGGGTCGCCGGTGCGTCAGTCGATGGCCGAGGCCGGAGGCGGGTCCTTCACCACCGAGTGGCTCGACCACGGCTACAAGGAGCTCACCCTGCCCCCCGCCGCCGACGGTGGGCACCAGCTCGACCCGAACGCCCTCCACATCTGGCCCCGGGGCGAGTTCATGCTGATCGCCCTGGCCAATCCGGCGGGCGATTTCACCGTCACCCTGTTCGCCCCCCACGTCACCTTCGAGTCGTTGGTGACCGAGGCCGACATCGCCGCCTTCTTCGAGCAGCACTTCGACGCCTTCGCCCGACTCGTGCCCGACCTGGTGGCGCAGTTCTTCGCCAACCCGACCGGACCGCTTGGCACGCTCCGCACCACGAGCTGGCACCTGGGAGCCCAGGCGGTGATCGTCGGTGACGCCGCACACGCCATCGTCCCGTTCCACGGCCAGGGGATGAACGCCGCACTGGAGTCGGTGCGGCGACTCGACGAGGAACTCCGACGGTCGCCCCACGATCTGGCCGGGGCGTTCGCCCGCTACGACACGGCCCGTCGCCCCAGCGCCGAGGCGATCGCCGCCATGGCCCTCGACAACTACGTCGAGATGAGGGCCGGGGTCGTCGACCCCGACTATCTGGCCAAGCGGGCGCTCGCCCTCGAGCTCGAGCAGCGCCATCCCGACCGCATCAGCCCTCGCTACAACATGGTGATGTTCTCGACCATGCCTTACGCCGAGGCCCAGCGGCGGGCGGTGGCCCAGGCCGAGATCCTGGCCGCCGCCGTGGCCGATCCAGGTCTCGACCTCGACGCCCTCGTCGACGGGCTGCCACTGCTTCCCGCCATGGACCCGCTCGCTCTCCCCGACGCCCTCTCGGTCCGCTGATGTCGTCGACCGCCCACGCCCCCGACGCCCTCACCTACGGCACCTACCTCCAGGTGCCCGAGCTGCTGTCCCTGCAGCGCTGCGCCTCGATCGATCCCGAGACCGGCCTCCCCGAGCACGACGAGACCCTGTTCATCATCATCCACCAGGTCTACGAGCTGTGGTTCAAGCAGCTTCTGCACGAGTTGGACTACGTCATGGCCCAGCTCCACGAGGGCTCGACCGGCGGCGCCAACCAGCACCTCAAGCGGGTGCTGAAGATCATGAAGACGCTGGTCGGGCAGATCGACATCCTCGAGACGATGACCCCGGCGGAGTTCGCCAGCTTCCGTTCGTTCCTGGCCACCGCCAGCGGCTTCCAGTCGGCCCAGTTCCGGGAGCTGGAGTTCGTCGTCGGGATCAAGGACCGTATCCAGCTCGACTGGTTCCACGACGACGACCGGGTCCGCCTGGAACGGCGCTACGAGGCGGCGACGCTGTGGGACGCCTTCGTCGCCACCATGGCCGACGCCGGCATGGCCGTCCCGGCCGAGGTACTCGAACGCGACGTGCGCCGGCCGGTCACCGAGCACCCCGAGCTGCAGGCCACCATCGTGGCCAACTATCACGACGAGGGCTTCGCCGGGCTGTGCGAGACCCTGACCGACCTCGACGAGGGCCTCCAGGAGTGGCGCTACCGCCACGTGATGATGGTGAAGCGCACCATCGGTACCAAACCCGGCACCGGGGGCTCCGACGGCGCCGACTACCTGACCAGAACCCTCTTCCGTCCCGCCTTCCCCGACCTCTGGGCCATCCGAGCCGCTTTCTGAGCCGTTCCCACCGGCGGGTCCCGTGGGCTCCGAGCCGGATCGCCGATCGAAAGGAACCACCGACATGACCGCTCCGCCAACGATCGAGTACCCCGAGCTCGGCCTGTTCATCGACGGCTCGTGGCGGACGACGTCCGAGCGCCTGCCGGTCGTCAACCCCTCGACCGAGGCCGTGATCGGCGAGCTGCCGGTGGCCACGGCCGACGACCTCGACGACGCTCTGGCGGCGGCGGCCAAGGGGTTCGCCCAGTGGAGCCGGACCGCCCCCCGCCAGCGGGCCGACTTGATCCGCCGCGCCGCCCAGCTCATGCGGGACCGGCAGGACGAGATCGCCCACGCCGTCAGCCTTGAGCACGGCAAGCCGTTCGGCCAGGGCCGGGCCGAGGTGATCCGGGGGGCCGAGTTCTTCGAGTGGGACGCCGGCGAGGCCGTCCGCACCTACGGGCGGGTGATCCCCAGCGCCCCCGGCGTCCGCTACGCCGTCCACCATCAGCCGATCGGGCCCGTCGCCGCCTTCGCCCCGTGGAACTTCCCGATGAGCCAGCCGGCCCGGAAGGTGGCCGGCGCCCTGGCCTCGGGCTGCTCGGTGATCCTCAAGGCGGCGGAGGAGACGCCGGCGGGCGCGGTCCACATCGCCCGGGCCTTCCACGACGCCGGGCTACCCCCGGGCGTGCTCAACCTGGTGTTCGGGGTGCCCGACACGATCTCCCGCCACCTGATCCCGAGCGACGTCACCCGGCTGGTGGCCTTCACCGGGTCGACCTCGGTCGGCCGTCACCTCACCGGCATGGCGTCGGACCACATGACGCCGGTGCTGATGGAGCTGGGCGGTCACGCCCCGGTGATCGTCTGCGAGGACACCGACGTCGAGGCGGCGGCCACCTCCTCCGCCGTCCGCAAGTACCGCAACGCCGGTCAGGTCTGCACCTCACCGACCCGCTTCTTCGTGCACGACTCGATCTTCGAGCCGTTCCTCGAGCGCTTCGGCCAACGGGCGGCGGCCACGGTGGTGGGCGACGGCATGGAGCCCGGGGTGGAGATGGGCCCGGTGGCCAACGATCGGCGGCTGGCGGCGATGGGGGAGCTGGTGGCCGACGCCGTCGACGCCGGGGCCGAGCTGATCACCGGCGGCAAGCGGATCGGGTCGACCGGCTACTTCTTCGAGCCGACCGTCCTGGCCAACGTGCCCGAGGACGCCCGGGTCATGGGCGAGGAGCCCTTCGGGCCGATCGCCGTCGTCAACCCGGTCGACTCGATCGACACCGCCATCGAGCGGGCCAACGCCGTGCCCTACGGTCTCGCCGCCTACGGCTTCACCAACCGGGCCGACTACGTCGATCTCATGACCGACCAGGTGGAGGCGGGCAACCTGTCGATCAACACCCTCGAGGCGTCACTGCCCGAGACGCCGTTCGGCGGGGTGAAGTCGAGCGGCTACGGCCGAGAGGGCGGGGCCGAGGGCCTGCACCACTACATGGTGGTCAAGAACGTGTCGCACAGCATGACGATCGTGTGAGGACGGGGATGCGCTACAGCCGAGCCGAGGCCAAGGATCACGCCCGCAAGCACCTCACCGGTATCTGGGCCGCCGCCCTCATGCCCTTCACCGAGGACCTCCGCCTCGACGAGGACGGCTTCCGCCACAACATCGATCACTGGACCCGTGAGCTCGGCATCGAGGGGCTGTTCGTCTCCGGCAAGCAGGGCGAGTTCTACGCCATGTCGATAGAGGAGCGGAAGCGCAGCTTCGAGCTGGCGGTGGAGGCCACCGGCGAGCACGCCCAGACGATCATGTCGTGCTCCGACCAGAGTCTCGACGTCGTGATCGAGCTGGCCCGGCACGCCGAGGATGTCGGCGCCGACTACATCGTCGTCCACGCCCCGCTTCTCCACTTCACCGCCGCTCAGGATGAGACGTTGCTGGCCTATTACCGGACGGTGGCCGACAGCGTGAACATCGGCATCGCTCTGTGGAGCCACCCCGACAGCGGCTACCTGATGTCGCCGGAGCTGTGCGCTCGCCTGGCCGACATCGACAACGTCGTCGCCATCAAATACAGCGTGCCCCGGGAGATGTACACCGAGCTGCACCGGCTCGCCGGCGATCGGATCCAGGTGAGCACGGCGTCGGAGCGGGAGTGGCTCGACAACGTGATCGAGCTCGACTGGCGGCTCTACCTCTGCTCGTCGCCGCCGTTCCTGTTGCAGACGGCGAACGACCGGCGGATGCACGACTACACGATGGCCGCCTTCGACGGACGGGTGGACGAGGCACGAGCCATCAGCGCCAGCCTCGATCCGGTGCGGGCCGCCCTGGCCGACACCCGGCCGCCGGAGAAGCCTCACGCCCACCAGAAGTACTGGCAGGAGTTGCTGGGTCAGGTCGGCGGGCGGGTGCGGTCGCCGATGCTGGAGCTGACCGAGGCCGAGAAGGACGCCACCCGTCAGGCGTTCGAGGCCTGCGGGCTCACCGTCTGAGAGCGCCCTCGGGGACGGTCCTCCGACCCTCGTCGGCCCATACCAACTATGGTCCTGCGTGACCGGGTGTCCTACCAAGACGGGTAAGACGTGCAGCTTGCCGAGCTACTGACGATCCCCTTGCGGTTACGGCAGCTGTATGTGGCCGCCGCCATCGCCGACACCGGGTCGGTGCGCGCCGCCAGCGAGCTGTTGCACCTCACCCAGCCGGCGACCAGTCGGAGCCTGCGCGAGCTGGAGGAGGTGCTCGGCCTCGAACTGTTCGAGCGTCGGGCCCGGGGGATGGCGCTCACCGAGGAGGGCGAGCGGTTGGTGCCCCAGCTGCGACTGTTGGTGAGCGAGGTGGGGGCGATGCTGCGCCACGTCGAGGAGCTGCGGTCGGGGGAACGGGGCGAGGTGCGAGTCGGTATCGTGCTCGCCGGTTCGGCCCTGCTCCTGCCCGACGCCGTACTCCACATGAAGGAGACCAACCACGAGACCAACGTGCGGATCGTGGAGGCCACACCGATCGCCCTTCACGACCAGCTGCTGCGAGGCGAGCTCGACGTCGTCGTCGGACGCACCCTGCCGTTGTCGTCGATGGCGGGCGTCCAGGTGGAGGTGTTGGGGCACGGGGAAGCGACCGTGGTCGCCGCCGCCGGCCATCCCGCCGCCTTGGGGGCCACGTTGGCCGAGCTTGTGGACGAGCCGTGGGTGCTGCCCCCGATCGAGACCTCCCTGCGCCAGCAGATCGAGGCCGCCTTCGCCGAGGAGGTCGGACGGTCTCCGGCCGACGTGGTCGAGTGCGTGGCTCCGATGCCGGTGCGTCGATTGCTGCTTCATGGTGCCCGGATCGGTGTGGTCCCGGTCGGGATCTTCGCCGACGACCTCGACCGGGGTGATCTGGTGCCTCTGCCGATCGCCATCGACAACACCGCGGCCCCGGTCGGCATCATCACCAGGGCCGGGTCCAGCCCACCGCCCAGCGTGGCCAACCTGATCGCCTCTCTTCGCCAGGTGGCGGCCCGACCCGACGCGCCCCTGCAGCGCTAGCGGCTCTCGCTCGCACTGGGTGGCGCGCCGTGGTCAGCCGGTGTAGGTGGTCCAGTGGCTGAGCGTGTCGGCCCCGGCCCGCGGCTCGCCGCCGTTCAGCACCACGGCCTCGATGTCGGCCAGGATCCACGAGATGGCGAAGGGGTGGCTTGCCGCCAGCCAATACTCGCCCTCGACCACGGTCGTCGTACCGGTGAGGGAGGGGAACAGCGGGAACGTGCTCATGTCCTCGTAGATCCCGCCGCCGGCGACGATGACGAAGTCGGCGTCGTGGTCGGTGAGCGTCTCCGGCGAGAAGGGGACGAAGGGGAAGCTCTCGTTCACCTCGACCCGCTGGGCCTCGGGCCGTTCGATACCGAGCTCGTCGAGCAGGTCGGCCGTGGCGGTGAAGGTGTCGGGGAGGGCGAACGGCGACCCGCCGAGGGCGAAGACGATCGAGACGGTGGGCGGGGAGTCGAACGAGACGTCGATCTCCGCTGCGATGCGGTCGATGTCGGCCTGGAGTCGGTCGGCGCGCTGATCGGCAACGTCCTCGAGGCCGAAGGCGGCGGCGACCGTGTCGAGGTGGACCTCCCACGGCTCCCGGTAGGGGAACAGCACCGTCGGCCCGACCTCGCCCCACAGATCGTAGGAGGCGACCGTCGCCGGATGATCCGTGCCGATGATCACATCCGGCGCCAGGGCCGCCGACGCCTCGATGGACGGCTCCTCGAGCGAATGGGGCACGATCTCCACGCCGCGATCGTCGGCGACCAGCGAGGTATAGGTGGTCAGGTACGAGCCGTAGACGACCTCCGGATCGAGCCCGAGCTCCCAGAGGATGAACGCCGCATTCTCGTCGAGGGCCAGGATTGTCTCGGCCTCGCTCGGAACCTCCGTCGTTCCCCCGGCGTGCTCGACGGTGAGGACGTCCGAGGCCGCCGGTGTCGGCTCGGCGGCGTCGGCGGTCTCCGAGCCCGACTCGCCGATCGCCCCGGCCGACGCCTCACCGCCCAGGTCCGAGCCGCTCGGGGCGGACGCTGTCGCCGGGGGGTCGGCGCTGTCCGAGTCGCCGCCGCAGGCGCCGGCCAGAAGAGCCACGGCGCCGAGCGCCGCCAGCAGGCGCCGTCGCCTCCGCCGCCCTCCGGTGCGCAGGGTGTGGGCGTCGGGGTCGATCGGGATCGACGGCATGGGGTCAGCTCCTCGACGGGTCGGCGGTCGACCGGGTGGGGAGGCGCCAGTTGGCGGCCCGTCGCCGCTCCGACCACAGGCGGGCGTAGAGGCCCTCTTCGGCCAGGAGATTCTCGTGGGTGCCGCCGGCGACGGCATGGCCTCCGTCGAGCACGAGGATGTGGTCGGCGGAGCGGATGGTGGACAGCCGGTGGGCGACGACGATCAGGGTCTTGCCGGTGACCAGCTCGCCGAGGGCGGCCTGCACCAGGCGCTCGTTGGTGGGATCGATGGCGGACGTCGCCTCGTCGAGCAGGACGATCGGCGTGTCCTTGAGGATGGCCCGGGCGATGGCGATGCGCTGGCGCTCGCCGCCGGAGAGGTTGCCCCCGGCCTCCTCGACCGTCGTGGCGTAGCCGTCGGGGAGGGCGGTGACGAAGTCGTGGGCCCGGGCGGCCCTGGCCGCCCGCTCGATGTCGGCCTGTTCGGCATGAGGGCTGCCGAAGGCGATGTTGTCGCCGATGGTGCCGGGGAAGAGGTAGACGTCCTGGAACACCACGGTGACGGCGTCGAACAACTGCTCGGCGGTGAGCTCCCGCACGTCGGCGCCGCCGATGCGTACGACACCCGACTGCGGGTCCCAGAACCGGGCGATGAGATTGAGCACCGTCGACTTGCCGGCGCCGGAGGGGCCGACGATCGCCGTCATCGTGCCCTGCTCGGCCGTGAACGAGACGTCGGACAGCACCGGCTGGTCGGCGTCGTACCCGAAGGTCACGGCCTCGAAGGTGACATCGGCGCCCTCGACGTGCGCCGGCTCGGTCGGTACCGGCTGCACCGGCTCGTCGAACACCCGGGCCACCCGGCTGAGCGAGGCGTCGGTGATGCGCATGCCTTCGAAGTGGGTGGCGGCGACGAGCAGCGGCTCGTACACCCGTAGCACGAGCACGGCGAACACGATGAGGGTGCCGGCGTCGATCGTGCCGTCGAAGAGCCAGAGCGTGCCGAAGAACAACACGCATGGCACCCCGAGCATGACCACGGCGGCGAAGGCCATGCCGAGCGGTGTGATCTTCAGGACGAGTTCGAGGTTGGCGGCCCGGAAGTCGTCGAGGGCGATGCGGAAGCGGTCGAGGCGCTCGCCGGTGAGTCGAAAGGCCCGAATCACGGGCAGCCCCTGCACGTACTCGACCATGCGGGAGGAGGCTTCGGCCTGCAGTTCCTGTCGTCGCTTCCCCAGCCGGGCGAAGAGGCGGTTGGTCCAGATGAAGACGGGGTAGGCGACGACGACGCTGGCCAGGGTGGCGAGCGCCATCGGCACGTCCTGGACCACGAGGATCACGAACACCACGATCGGGGCGGTGAAGGCGCCGATCATCTGCTGGAACGGCTCGTGGGTGAAGCTCTCGACGGTGCCCACGTCCTGGGTGAGGGCGGTGAGGGTGTCGCCCGAGCGGTGCTGGTCGTGGAAACCCATCGGTACCCGCCGGAGGTGGTCGAGGCCACGCACCCGCACGTCGCCGAACATCCGGAAGGTGGCCACCCACGACGACCGGTTGGCGAGATAGCCGAAGATCCACTGGGCCACCACGCACACCCCGATGACCGCCGTCGACCATCCGATGTCCGACGACGAGAGCTCGTCGGTCCGCACTCGGTCGATGATCAGCACGATCACCCCGACCGGAATGGCCTGGGCGGTGGCCTGGGCCGCCTTCCACCCGATCGAGCGGGCCAGCACCCGCCGGCGGTCGCCGGCGAGATGCCACACGGTGCGCATGAGGCCGCCCCGACGGAGGCCCTGTCCGTCGCCGACGCCCTCGGGGTCGTCGTTGTCGAGGTGGGTGGGGCGGTCGGTGGAGGCGGTCATGGGTCCCTCCGCACGGCATCGCCGAGGGCGAGATCCTCGGCCGAGATGAAGTCGTCCCACAGGCGGGCGTAGGTGCCGGTTGCGGCGACGAGCTCGTCGTGCCTGCCGCGTTCCACCACCCGACCGTCCTCGATCACCAGGATCTGATCGGCACCGGCGATCGTGGAGAGGCGGTGGGCGATCATGATCACGGTCTTTCCCGCAATCAGCTCGCCGATGGCGTCCTGGATGAGCGCCTCGTTCTCGGGGTCGGCGAACGACGTCGCCTCGTCGAGCAGGATCACGGGGGCGTCGGCGAGGATGGCGCGGGCCAGCGTGAGACGCTGGCGCTCGCCGCCGGACAGCCGGGCCCCTCGCTCGCCGACCACGGTTTCGTAGCCGGCGGGGAAGGCCGTGACGAAGTCGTGGGCCCGGGCCGCTCTCGCCGCCGCCTCGATCTCGGCGTCGGTGGCGTTCGGTCGGGCGACGCGCAGGTTGGCGGCGATCGTGTCGTCGAACAGGAACGTGTCCTGGAGCACGACGGACACGTTGGCCGCCAGGACATCGGGGTCGAGCGAGCGGATGTCGACGCCGCCGACCCGGATCTCCCCACCGTCGATGTCCCAGAACCGTGCGATGAGGGCGGCGATGGTCGACTTGCCCGATCCGGACGGCCCGACGAGAGCGGTGATGGTGCCCGGCTCGGCCCGGAGCGAGACGCCGTGCAGCACTCGGCGCTCGTCGTAGGCGAAGTCGACCTCGTGGAGCTCGACCGAGGCGTCGCCCGGTATCAGGTCAGCGTCGCCGTCGGTCAACGTCGGCGCCGTCATGATCTCCTCGACCAGGTTGCCGCCGGTGGTGAGCTGAGCCAGGTGGGCAAACAGCGACAGGAGGGCCGAGATCGGCCCCAGCGCACCCAGGCCGACGACGAAGAAGAACAGCATGTCGGTGTCGCTCAGCGAGCCGCGGTCGTTGAGCCAGATGCCGAGCGGCACCAGCAGGGCCACGTTGGCCGCCAGCAACACGAAGAAGGCGGTCATCAGGGGCAGCGAATCGCGGCTGAGGCGTTCGACGATGGTGACGTGGCGCTCGATGGCGTTCTCGGTGTCGCGCACCCGATCGTCGGCTCGGTTGAAGACCTTGACCACCGGCATGCCCCGGATCAGCTCCACCACCGAGGCGTTCATCTCGGTCAGCGACTCGTGGTAGCGCGGCATGCTGGGCATCGTCCGCCGCATGCCGATGGCCATCGCGGCGAAGGCGGGGAGGATCACGATCAGGGTGGCGATGGCCATCCGCCAGTCGACGGTGAAGAGCCAGACAGGCACGGCAACGGCGACGACGAGTGAGGCCACGATGTCGGGGATGCCATGCGCCAGCCAGAGTTCGAGCCGTTCGACGTCGTCGCCCATGACCTTCTTGATCTCGCCCGATCGTCGGCGGTTGACGTAGCCGAGGGGGACCCGACCCAGGCGTTCGGCCATGGCAACCCGGATCTCGTACAGCATCTGGTAGGCCGCCACGTGGGACACGGCGGTCGAGAGTCCGAACAGGACGTAGCGACCGACGAGGGCGATCAACGTGATCAGAGCCAGCCGGAACAGCTCGTTGCGAATCGGATCCCCGGCGACGACGGCATCGATGGTGCGGTAGATGGCCCAGAAGGGCACGAGGGACAGCAGGGCGGCGGCCGCCGCCAGGAGCCCGGCGAGGACGAACCGCCCGGCATCGGGGCGGGCGAAGGCGATCAGCGCCTTCATGCCCGAAGCGACGCTGACGTCGGACCCTGTGGGGGACGACTCGTCCGCATCGCCGGGGGTGGACGGGGACGCCACCTCGACGCTGTCGGTGGTGGATGCGGACTCGGTGGCGGTCACCGCCCCTCGGCCCTCTCGGCCCCGGACCCGATCCGGTCGACCCGACGACGTTCATCTGATGCGTCAGGCCCGTCTCCCATTACCTACAGTTTGTAGATAATGAGAGACGTTGTCAACCGATGAACCATCGATGATCCGTGGGAGGATGGACGCCTTGTCCGACCAGTCGCCCCGCCGAGGCCGCAAGGCCGTGATCACCCGCGAGATGATCGCCGAGGCCGTGCTCGCCGTCGGGTTCGACTCGCTGACGATGACCAAGGTCGCCGATCGGCTGGGTGTCTCCCACGCCGCGCTCTACTCCCACGTCGCCGACCGCGACGACCTCGTCGTCGCCGCCACCGATCGTGCGATCGAGGCGATGGACCTGCCCGCCCCGGTTCGCGATTGGCGCCCGTACCTCCGGGCGATCGCCAACGCCCTCTACCGGATGGAGCTGACCCACCCGGGGCTGCACGCCGCTCTCGAGGAGTCGGACGGTGTCTCGGTGGCCCTACGGGACCGCCTGGCCGAGGTCCACGGTCAACTGGTGGAGCTCGGCTTCGAGGCACCGTCGGCGTTCCTCGCCCTGGAACTCGTGGCCAGCGTGGCCGGCGACTCGGCCCGTCGCAGCGTCCGACTCCTCCGCCGCAGCGATCGGTCACGGGCCGAGCTCGGTGAGGCGTGGTCCGACGGCTACGACGATGAACTCCGCGGTCTCATGATCGACGCCACGACCAGTGAGCCGACCGCGTGGTTCGAGCACAAGCTCGAGGTCGTTCTCGATGGGGTGCATGCCAGCCTCGCCCCGAAGGGCAGCTGACCCCGGCCGAGGTCAGCCTTGCGCCTCGAGGATGTCGACGGCGTGGTTGAGCCCTTCGACGATCTCCTCGACGGCGATCATCGAGTTGAGGGCCCAGAGGAAGTAGCTCGGCGTGTCGACCCGGTCCGTGCCGAAGGCCGAGAGCGTCTCGACCGGGTAGGTCTCGGGGAACTCGGAGAACGGGTCGGCACCGGGGGCGACGTTGCCGACGAAGACAAAGTCGGCATCGAGGCCGACGACGAACTCCTCGGTGAGCAGTAGCTGGGCCGAGTAGCCGGGAAAGGGTGAGTTGTCGGGCTGCTGGACGTCGGCCGTCTCCGGGAACGTCCACCCGATCTCATCGACGATCTCCCAGAACAGCGAAGGCTGGGAGAAGACGGCGAACTGGCCGATCACGTAGCGCATGAACACGACCGAGGAGCCTTCGAGCTCGGCGTCGGCCACCCGTTGCTTGAGATCCTGAATGCTCTGCTCGGCGGCGGCGATCCGCAGCTCGGCTTCTTCCTCGCGCCCGACGAGTGCGGCGATCGTCCGGCTGCGGTCCTGCCATGGCTGGTCGTCGTCGACCACGACGACCTCGGCGATCTGCTCCAGGGTGCCGTCGGTGCCGAAGAACTCCTCGGCGAACGGCGACAGGATGATCAGGTCGGGTTCGAGGGCGGCGATGAACTCGGCGTTGAAGTCGGCACCGCCGATCAGGGGGGCGGCGGCCAGCCGCTGGGCGACCTCGGGTGACAGGCCGTTGACATCGTCCACCTCGGGCGCCAGGTACTGCTCGCCGTAGATGTTGCCGGCCACCACCACGTCGTACAGGGCGAGGTCGAAGAGGTTGTCGCCGAGATCGACCACGACCGAGTCGGGCCCGATCAACGGCCGGTCGGCGGGATCGTCGTCGGCGTCTCCGGCTTCGGCCGCCGGCTCGGAGTTCGGCGCCGCCTCGTCGGCACCCGGCTCGGACTCGGCCGCCGAGGCGGCGCCTACCGATTCGTCGTCCGAGCCCGAAGCGGAGTCATCGGCGTCACCGCCGCAGGCCGCCGCCGTCAGCGCGAGGGCGAAGGCGAGGGCGACGGGGGTTCGTCGGGATCGCAGCATCGATCAGACCACCATTCGAGTGTCGACGGGGGCGAGGCCCACGGAGCTCGTCGTCGGCATGGATGGATCTGCAGCCCTGAGCATGGCGCGTACTGTAGTCAAACCGGCGATAGCAACCCCTTCCACCAGTTGGCAGGGAGCCTTGAACGCACGTCGTCGGGTGGGTCTACACTCCGTGTCGTCATACTCGATCGAACGCCGACCGGGCCGGCCGGGTCGGGGCCACGGGCCACCGTCGGGCACCGGGCTCGGGACGGCCCCAGGTCCGGATGGCGACGACGTCGGGAGACGACATGGCGATGTGCAACCGGAGACGGGTGGCCGCTGCTCTCATGGCGGGGGCCCTGACCGTGGCCGCCTGCGGTGACGACGGCGTCGCCGTCGAGGACGTCGTCGACGGGTCCGGGAGCGAGGTGTCGGCGACCGGCGAGTCGACACCCGAAGCCTCATCGGACACGAGCGCAGAGAATTCGGGCGGCCCGATCGTTGTCGACCTCACCGACAGCATCTACGACCTGGCCCTGCTGGGCGTCGCCCCGGTCGGCAACATCTACGGCACGGACCTGATCGCCCCACAGCTCGCTCAGCTCGACGGTGTCGACCCGGGCGTGGCGGCGGCCATCGTGGAGACGCCCGACCTGGGTACGGCCGGCGGCTTCGAGATCAATCTGGAAGCGATCGCGGCGAGGGCGCCGGATCTGATCATCGCCAGTGAAACGTTCCTCGGGTTCTA